>NZ_BPRE01000001.1 GCF_022179765.1 Methylorubrum suomiense
CTGGCCCGGGGTGTAGGTCACCTTGAAGGGCTCGTAGTCCATGCAGACGTGGTTCGTCGGGACGTAGAAGAGGTTGGTCTTCGGAGAGAACGCCGCCGGCTGCTGGTCCTTCGAACCGAGAGCGGCCGGGCAGATGCCCTTCGAGTTCACGTCTTCACCGTTCTGCTCGGTCGAGTACTTCGACACGACCAGCGGACGGCCGTAGGTCTTGGAGTCCTTGTCCATGTCGACCTTGGTGGCCCAGTTCACCACCGGATCGTACTTCTCGGCGACGAGGAGTTCGCCGGTCGCGCGATCGAGGGTGTAGCCGAAGCCGTTACGGTCGAAGTGGGTCAGCAGCGGGCGATCCTTGCCGCCGATCTTCTGATCGGTGAGGATCATCTCGTTGATGCCGTCGTAATCCCACTCGTCGTGGGGGGTCATCTGGTAGACCCACTTGGCCATGCCGGTGTCGGGGTTACGCGCCCACACGGTCATGGACCACTTGTTGTCGCCCGGACGCTGCTTCGGGTTCCAGGTCGAGGGGTTGCCCGAGCCGTAGTAGAAGAGGTCGAGCTTGGGATCGTAGGAGAACCAGCCCCAGGTGCAGCCGCCGCCGGTCTTCCACTGATCGCCTTCCCAGGTCTTCAGCGAGGAGTCCTTGCCGACCGGCTTGCCGAGATGGGTGGTCTTCTCGGGATCCATGATCATGTCGGCGTCAGGACCCTGGGAGTGGCCGCGCCACACCTTCTTGCCGTCCTTGAGGTTGTAGGCGGTGACGTGGCAGTTCACGCCGAACTCGCCGCCGGAGATGCCGACGATGACCTTGTCCTTCACCGGCAGCACGGTGGCGGTGTTGGTCTCGCCCTTGGACGGGTCGCCGTTCTTGACCGACCAGTTCACCTTGCCGGACTTGGCGTCGAGCGAGACGAGGGTGGTGTCGGCCTGGTGCAGCAGGATGGCGCCGTCGGCATAGGCCAGACCGCGGTTGACGGTGTCGCAGCACATCACCGGGATGACCGACGGGTCCTGCTTCGGCTCGTACTTCCACACGATCCTGGCGCCCTGATCGAGGTCGAGGGCGTAGACGATGTTCGGGAACGGGGTGTGGACGTACATGATGTTGCCGACGACGAGCGGGGAGCCCTCGTGGCCGCGCAGCACGCCGGTCGAGAAGGTCCAGGCGACCTGGAGGTTCTTGACGTTGCCGGCGTTGATCTGGTCGAGCTTGGAATAGCGGGTGTTGGCATAGTCAACCGTCTGGAGCGCCTGCTCCGCCGGGTTGGCGATGGACTTGAGGACGCTGTCATTGGCCAGCGCCGGGGTGGCCGCCGCGATGCCCGCACCGAGTGCGAGAAGATGGACCGCTCTCATGGATTCCTCCGACAGACCTTTATCCGCAGCGGGCAGCACAAAGCATTCCCACTGAAGACTGGTCTGCTGTTTGCGACAGGGATCAATTGAGCTCCGGCAGCTCGCGACATGCGACCGACGACATAGGATTAACCCTATTCATCAACCACTTACCCGGCTGGAGCCGCATCCCTGGCGGCTCCCTCAGTCCGAAGCTTGAACGAACTCTAAGAAAATTTCGGGCGCCGTCAACATGCTTTCGCTGGTCGAATGTCGCAGGACAGCGAAGACATTGTGAGAAATTTTCTTGTCACAGATCCCTTATTGCGCCGCACAAAATTGTACGCAGCGCAAAAGTTACTGTTTCAACTTGGAAGGAATCTCTGCTTTACGTCGACCACCATGCGCTTTCGGAATGTGGCGATGGGCAAATCCGGCAATAGGCCGGACGCCATGCATGGGTCGCAGCACAGCTCGCCGGTCGAAATCGCGTTCTCCGGCCCGTCCGTGACGGCGGCGCAAGCGCCTCATCCGGCTCACGGTTCGGTCGCGGACCGAAGTCCCTGAAACGTGGCAGTGGATGAGCGGACCCTCGTGCGTTGCCTTGCCGCATCCTCCCGCCTGCGGGGACGGGAGAGCGGCAGAATCGCGCGAACCGCGGGAATCGGGCGGTCTTACTGTGCGATCACGCCCGGGAAGCGTGCCGCCAGATCGGCACGGGTCGATTCGAGGAAGCGGCGATCACGCTGCCCCCGCGGCCGGTCGATCGGCACCGTCGCCAGCAGGCTCGCCGGGCGGGGCGAAACCAGCAGCAACCGGTCGGCAATCTCCAAGGCCTCGCCCACATTGTGGGTGACCATGAGAATGCTGGTGCGCGTCCGCTGCACCGTATCGACCACGAGGGCGCGCAGACCGGCGGCGGCGGTGTCGTCCAAGGAGACGAACGGCTCGTCCAGCACGAGGATGCGCGGCTCCAAGGCCAGCGCCCGGGCCAGCGCCACCCGGCGCTGCATGCCGAGCGACAAGGCGCCGGGGAAGCGCCCGCGCCACGGCGTCAGCCCGAGGGATTCGAACAATTCGTCGAGATCGCGCCCGCGCCGCTCCCGCGGCAGGCCGAGACGCACGTTCTGCTCGATGGTCCGCCAGGGCAGCAGGCGCGGATCCTGAAACACCATGGCGATGCCGGCCGCAGCCGGATCCGGCGACACCGCCCCCTCGAAATCGTGGTCGAGCCCGAGCAGGATGCGCAGGGTCGTGGTCTTTCCCGCGCCCGAGGGACCGATCAGGCAGGTGATCTCGGCGGCGTGCAGCGAGAAGGAGAGACCGCGCACCGCCTCGACCGGCTCGGTGCGGGAACGGCGATAGACCTTGCGGTCGACCCGCACCGTCAGCAGGGCCGGCGAAGCGACGGTGGTCGGCTCAGCGCCAGCGGCGGACATGGGCGTCGAGGGGCTGGAGGATCAGGGCGTCGATGGCGAGCATCACGCTCATGAAGACGACGCTGTAGCCGATCACGGCCGTCACGTCGAAGAGCGTGAAGTAGTAGTTGATCGCGAAGCCCACGCCGTTCGGGCGTCCGAGCAGCTCGACCACGAGCACGATCTTCCAGGCGAGGGAGATGCCGGAGCGGGCCGCCGCGACCATGAAGGGCTGAAGCTGCGGCAGCAGCACATGGCCGATCCAGGTTCGGCGGTCGAACCGATAGGTCCGCGCCATCTCCTCCAGGCCGGGATCGAGCCCGCGCGCGCCCTCGCGCATGATGACGGCGACGTTGGGCAGCTTGTTGATCGCCACCGCGATGATCGCCGCGATCTCGGTGAGGCCGAGCCAGACATAGGCCAGAACGGTGACGACCAGGGCCGGGGTGTTCAGGACCACGAGCAGCGGCGTGTCGAGCAGCCGATCCGCGAGGCGCGAGCGACCGAGGACGATGCCGAGCAACACGCCGAGGCTCATGGCGATGACGAAGGAGATGCCGACGCGGGCGAGGGTCACGCCGACATTGTAGAGCAGCGCGCCGCTCTGCGCCTCGCGCAGGATGAAGGCGAACACGGCACTCGGCGCGGGCAGGGTCCGGACATCGGCATAGACCGAGATGCCCTGCCAGAAGGCGAGCAGGACAGCGAGCGAAGCGAGGCGCGCGAGCAGGGCCATGCGTTCGGGTCAGGCGGCCGGGACGAACATCGCGGGCGCCGCCCTCAACCCTTGGAGGTGTCGAGGTAGAGATCCGGCGGCAAGGTCTTGCCGGAGCCGAGAAGCTGGGCCCCCGCGAGCCGCGAGAGCGTGGCGTAGATGCGCTCGCCGTCGGCCCGCTCGGCCCCGACCGTGCGGCGCGGGATGCCGGAGAGGAATTCGCGCTTCAGGGCCTCGAAGGTGGCGTCGTCGTCCGCCGCCA
Source organism: Methylorubrum suomiense (assembly GCF_022179765.1). Taxonomy (GTDB): domain Bacteria; phylum Pseudomonadota; class Alphaproteobacteria; order Rhizobiales; family Beijerinckiaceae; genus Methylobacterium; species Methylobacterium suomiense. Next base: position 3,728 of record NZ_BPRE01000001.1, read on the forward strand.
TCAGCGGGCGCACATTCGTCCAGGCGGCCGGGTCGTTCGCCAAGGCATCCTTGGCGGCGGTCGAGGCGCGAGCGAAGCCCTTCACCACCTCGGCGCGGTCGGCGACGGTGCGGCCCTCGAATAGGTAGCCGATCAGCGCCACCGGCCCCTGCGCACCGAAGGCCCGCATCACGTCGTCGGCCGAGATCAGGCGCTTGAAACCCTTGGCTTGGAGGCGCGCGCAATATTGCCAATAGAGGAGCGCCGCATCGAGCTCGCCGGTCTCCAGCTTCTGCGCCAGGAGGGGCGGTGCGCCATAGGCGATCTGCGCGGCGGATTCGAGGTCGAGACCGGATGTCTCGCGTCCTTGCGCCTTCAGCAGGATCCAGTTCTTGTCGAGGGCCCCGCCCGCGACGCCGAGCCGCTTGCCGGTGAGGCCCTTGAGGTCGGTGATGGGGCTGCCCTCCCGCACCATCAGGGCCCCTTCGGTGGTGGAATAGGGTGTGAACCGCACCCCCCTGCCCTCGTTGCCGAGGCGGGCCGCCCAAATCAGGTCGCCGACGATGGCATCGACCTGATCACCGAGGAAAGCGATGCGGGCGGCATCGTTGCCGGCGAGCTTGACGGTTTCGAGGGTGAAGCCGTTGGCCTCGTCGAGGCGCCGCTCCTTGATCACGGCGGCCTCCCAGGAGGCAGTGCCGAATGGCAGGACGCCGAGGCGGAACGTGTCCGCCCCCGCGCGGGCGGACCCGAGTCCAGCCAGCGCCGCCGCTCCGGCTGCGAGCACTCCGCGCCGTGACAGCATCGGCGTCACCTCCCGCTTGTTCGGCTGCGCCCCGCAGGACCGCCATCCTCTTGAAGAATCTCATAAGGGCTGCCCCCCCCGCCGTCCACAGCCGGCCCCGGCCTTTCCCATGCGACACGCAGGCGTGATCCGCTCATGCCGCCCCCCGCTTGCGCGGCCCGCCGGCCCGTCGCACCCTTTCCGACGACGACAGCGAGCGGCAGACCGGGAGACGACGATGACGCAGGCGCGCGAAGCGGTGTTCGACGAGGCCACGGTCGAGCGGAGGCTGAAGGAGGAATTGCCGCAATGGCGGCTGGAGGAGGGCTGGATTCGCCGGACCTACAAGACCGCTTCCTGGAAGAGCACGCTGATGGTGATCAACACGGTGGGCCATATGGCGGAGGCGGCGTGGCATCACCCGGATCTCACCGCCTCCTATGCCTGGGTCGAGGTGCGGCTCATGAACCACGCCGCCAAGGGCATCACCGAGAAGGACTTCGCGCTGGCGAAGAAGATCGAGGAGGTGGTGGCGTGGCAGCCCGGCGCGGAAGGCGGGGCGCTGGAAGGCACGCCGACCGATCCGCGCTTCGCCTATATCAAGTACGAGAAATAGGCAGCACGCGCCGCGAGTCCGTCCATCCGTTTCAGACTGGTCGGGCGGCCGGATCAAGCCGTCCGGCTTGATCAGGGATCGCCGAAGCGCGGCTATCCGCGACGCGTGACGCGCGGATACGGTACGGCAGTGTTGCTCCCGTCGGCTCGGCCAGAGAATCCAGCATCCGGGCGCTTCACCAAAGAAAATGGCCGGGCGAACCCGGCCATCTCCTCAATCCCGAGTTCGCAGCGAACTCACTTCTTCATCGAATCGGCCTTCTGGATCAGCGCCTCGGCCATGCGGATCGAGGCGATGTCGATCAGGCGGCCATCGAGGGCCACCGCACCGCGGCCGGCCTTGGCGGCCTCTTCCATGGCTTCGAGGATGCGGCGGGCCTTCTCGACCTCCTTCTCGGAGGGCGTGAACACCTCGTTGGCGAGCTCGATCTGCGAGGGGTGGATCGCCCACTTGCCCTCGTAGCCGGCGGCGGCGCAGCGGCGGGCGGCCGAGAGGTAGCCGTCCTTGTCCGAGAAATCGCCGAACGGGCCGTCGATCGGGCGCAGGCCGTAGGCGCGGCAGGCCACCAGCATGCGCTGCTGGGCGAACAGCCACGGATCCTGCCAATGCGTCTCGCGGTTCCCGGCCTCATCCTTGTCGGTGAGCACGGAATAGTCGGGATTGACGCCGCCGATCACGGTCGAGCGGGTGCGGCACGACGCGGCGTAATCGGCCACGCCGAAGGACATCGCCTCGAGGCGCTTGGAGGACTGGGCGATCGCCTCGACATTGGCCATGCCGAGCGCGGTCTCGATCAGCACCTCGAAGCCGAGCTTCTTCTCGCGCTTCTTGGCCTGCTCGATCTGGGTGACGAGCACGTCGATCGCGTAGACGTCCTGCGGCACGCCGACCTTGGGGATCAGGATCATGTCGAGGCGCGGGCAGGCCTCCACGATGTCGACGACGTCCCGGTACATGTAGTGGGTGTCGAGACCGTTGATGCGGATCATCATGGTCTTGGAGCCCCAATCGATCTCGTTCAGGGCCTGGATGATGTTCTTGCGGGCCTGCTCCTTGTCGTCGGGGGCCACCGCGTCCTCGAGATCGAGGAAGATCACGTCGGCGGCGGACTGCGCCGACTTCTCCATGAAGGTCGGGTTCGAGCCGGGAACAGCGAGTTCCGAGCGGTGCAGGCGAGGGGTCGCCTGCTGGATCAGGGTAAAGCTCATCGTGATTCCTCCGTTCTTGAGACCGTCTAGCCTCGGCACCCGCAAGTTCTGCGCGTCGCGCCGTCTATCTCGCGCGCGGGGCCCGGCCGTCTAGCCGAGCCCAGCGACACGTGAGCCTGTTCGTTCGCCTCCACGCCTCATCCCGAAAGCCGATACCCACCTTTCGGGCCGATGCGCGGAGTTCTCGTGCCGCATCGGCTTATCCGAAAGCCGGCACTCACCTTTCGGGCCGATGCTCTAGCCGGTCGCGCCGAAGCCGACCGCGATGCAGTTGATCGAGAGGAGCAGAGCGGATTTCACCGCCTCGCGCTTGTCCTCGTCGGTCTCGCTGCGATAGCGGCGCAGCAATTCGACCTGCTCGCGGCTGACCTGATTGATGGTCGGCAGGCGCCCGTGCAGGCGCTCCCGGAACTGGGGGAAGCGCTGGGCCAGTTCGCCGTCGCCGCTGATGCGCAGCACCATCGCCTTCGTCAGCGCGTATTCCCGCTCGATCATGCCGAAGATGCGGGCGCGCACGCCCTCGTCCTCGACGAGACCCGCGTAATCGCGGGCGATCTCTAGATCGACCATGAGCAGCGTCTTCTCGACCTCATCGAGGACGAGACGGAACACCCGCGAATGCTCGAACAGGCGCCGCAGAAGCGCTTCGCCCTGCTCGCCCCGCACGTCGATGAAGCTCTGGAGACCCGAGCCCACGCCGTACCAGCCGGTGATGACATGGCGGTTCTGCGACCACGCGAACACCCACGGGATCGCCCGGAGATCCGACAGCGACTTGGCGCCGAAGCGTCGGGCCGGACGCGATCCGATATTGAGGAGCGCGATCTCGTCGAGGGGGCTCGCCGCCTGGAAGTAATCGACCAAGCCGTCCGCCTGGAGCAGGTTGACATAGGCCGCCCGCGAGGCGCCCGAGAGCGCTTCCAGCGCGTCGTCGAGTTCCGAGCGCCCGTTGCTGCCGTTGCTCTCGGAGTGGAGCGCGTGCTCGAAGACCGAGGCCGCGAGCAGCTCCATCTGGTAGGCCGCGGTGCCCCGGTTGGCGTATTTGAACGAGACGACCTCGCCCTGCTCGGTGATCCGGAAGCGCCCGTTGATCGAGCCCGGCGGCTGGGCGGCGATGCCGCGATGGGTCGGCACGCCGCCGCGGCTCACCGAACCGCCGCGCCCGTGGAAGAAGGCGATCGGCACGCCCGCTTGGCGGCCGAGATCGGTCAGCTTGGTCTGCGCCTTGTACAGCTCCCAATTCGAGGCGACGAAACCGCCGTCCTTGTTCGAATCGGAATAGCCGATCATCACCTCCTGCACCCCGCCCTGCCAGCGGGTGGAGCGGCGCACGACGGGAACGCCGAGCAATTCCTTCATGATGGTGGGCGCAGCACGCAGATCGTCGATGGTCTCGAACAGCGGCACGATCGGCAGCGGGCAGATCTCGGTGCCCGTCGCGTCGAGGAAGATGCCGGCCTCCTTGGCGAGGAGATAGGCGCCGAGCACATCCACGGTGGAGCGCGTCATCGACAGGATGAAGGCACCGAAGGCCTCGCGGTCGAGTTGCTCGCGCATCTCGCCGACCAGAGCGAAGGTCGCCAGCGTCTCGCGGGCGTCGTCGGGCAGGCGGTCGGCGTAATCCTCGAAGCCCGTCTCCGGATTGCGCGGCCGGGCGAGCTCGGTGAGCAGCCATTCCTTCCAGGCGGGCGCGTCGAGCGCGGGCGGCTCACGGTCGCCGTTGCGCAGCTTCCAGAGGGCATGCAGCGTCTTGGTCGTCCGCGTGGAATTTTCCCGCAGATCGAGGCGGACGGTCGAAAACCGGAAGATCTCGACCATCCGGCGCACCGGCCGCACGATGTCGGTGGCGAGCGAACCGCACTTGGCGTCGGCGAGCCCCTTCTCGAGCGTGCGCAGGTCGTTGATGAGCCCGTCCGCGCTCGGGTAATCCGGCCCGACCGAGCGGGCCCCCTTGTTGCGGGCGATGGTCGCTTCGAGCTTCCGCAGCACGCAGGACAGGAACTGCCGATACGCCTCGCCGGGGTTGCGGTTGGCGATGGCGCGGCCGTCGCCCGATTCCGCCAGCAGGCTCGCCAGTTCGGCGCGGAAGCTCTCCGGCACGGGCAACGAGCGCTCGGTGATCGAGAGCACGCGCCCGAGATGGGTGATGCCGTCGCGGTAGCGCCGCAGCGAGGCGAGCGCGTTGCGCTGGAGGGTCTCCCGGGTCACGCTGGCCGTGACGTAGGGATTGCCGTCGCGGTCGCCGCCGATCCAGCTGCCGAACTGGAAGAAGGGCGGCACCTCGAAGGTCTCGTCCGGGTAATACTGCGCGAGACTCTCTTCGAGGGAGAGCAGCATCTCGGGCAGCATCTCGAACAGCGACTCGTCGAAGAAGTGCAGACCCCAGGCGACTTCGCGCTCGACGGTGGCCTTCTCCAGATGCAGTTCGCCCGTCATCCAGATCAGCTCGATCTGGTCGCGCAGTTCGTTCATCAGGCCGTTGCGCTCGCGCTCGGTCCAGCGCGGCAGCTCCAGCTCGCGCAGAACGAGGTAGATGCGGCGCAGCTTCTCCAGCACGGTGACACGCTTGCCCTCGGTGGGATGCGCCGTGATGGTCGGGCGGATGCGCAGGTTCTTCAGCAGCGCGTGGATCTGCGGCGCGGCGATGCCCTTGGCGGAAGCGTCGGCCAGCACCTTGGCGAAGGAGCCGCTCAGCGCCTCGCGGCCCTGGCTGCGCTCGACATGGCGGCGGCGGCGCATGGCCGCGTTCTGCTCGGCGATGGAGACGAGCTGGAACCAGATGCCCTGCACCTGAAGGGCGCGGGCCAGCATCTCGGGCGTGTAGGACGAGATGTCGGCGCGGCCGTGCAGCACGTCCTCCAGTTCGGGATCGTGGCGGCGCGCCACGTCGAGGAGGGCGTGGAACAGGATGTCGAGAGCATCCTCGGTCGCAGTGCCGGTGATGACCGGCGGCGCGAAGCTCGAATCGGTCGCGGCTGACGGCCGGGCGTGCAGCGTCTTGGTCATGGGAATCCCCCCGGGCGAGGTTCTTTTTTGCGACTTTGCGGGCCGTGCCCACAGAACGATGGATCGCCTCCATTCACGGGGCGCCTCTCCTTCCCCCGTGCGGGAAGGAGGGAGGGGTGGTGCCGGACGAGGCGAAGCGGTGCCGTCTGCCCGACCCCCACCCTCGACCCCTCCCCGCGAGGGGGAGGGAAATCCGCTCAGGCCGCGCGGGCGAGAACGTCGGCGACGGTCTGGCCGAAGGAACCTGGATCGGGCGCCACGGTCAGCCCGTAGGAGCGCATGATCTCGGCCTTCTCGGCGGCGCTGTCGCCGGTGGCCGAGATGATGGCGCCCGCGTGCCCCATGCGGCGGCCCTTCGGCGCGGTGAGACCGGCGACGAAGCCGATCACGGGCTTGGAGAAGTTCTCCTTGATCCAGGCCGAGGCCTCGGCCTCCTGCGGACCGCCGATCTCGCCGATCATCAGCACGGCCTCGGTCTCCGGGTCCTGCTCGAACAGGGCGAGGTGATCGAGGAAGGAGGATCCGTTGATCGGATCGCCGCCGATGCCGACCGAGGTCGAGATGCCGATGCCGAGCGCCATCATCTGCGCGGCGGCCTCGTAGCCGAGGGTGCCGGAGCGCGAGATGACGCCGACCTTGCCCGGCAGGTAGATGTGGCCGGGCATGATGCCGAGCATCGACTTGCCCGGCGAGATGATGCCGGCGCAGTTCGGGCCCACCACCATGGTGCGCTTCTCTTTCGGGTAGCGGCGCAGGTAGCGCTTCACCCGCATCATGTCCTGGGCCGGGATGCCGTCGGTGATCGAGCAGACCAGCGCGAGGCCGGCATCGGCCGCCTCCATGATCGCGTCCGCGGCGAAGGGGGGCGCCACGAAGGTGATCGAGGTGGTGGCGCCGGTGGCGGCCACCGCGTCCTTGACGGTGTTGAACACCGGGACGCCGCAATGGGTCTTGCCGCCCTTGCCGGGGGTGACGCCGCCGACGACGTTCGAGCCGTAGGCGATCATTTCCTTGGCGTGGAAGGTGCCCTTATCGCCCGTGATGCCCTGGACGATGATCGGGGTCTTCTCGTCGATGAGAATGCTCATGGCGTGATCCTCCCCGTTCCGTTAGCGCTTGGCGCCGTTGCAGGCCTCGACGGCCTTCTTGGCGGCGTCCGTCAGGGTGTCGGCGGTGATGAGGTCGAGCCCGCTCTCGGCGATGATCTTCTGACCCTCTTCGACATTGGTGCCGGCCAGACGCACCACCAGCGGCACGTCGATCTTCACTTCCTTCGCCGCCTTCACGACACCCTCCGCGACCCAGTCGCAGCGGTTGATGCCGGCGAAGATGTTGACCAGGATCGCCTTCACGTTGCGGTCCGACAGGACCAGCCGGAAGGCGGTCGCGACGCGGTCGGGACTGGCGCCGCCGCCGACGTCGAGGAAGTTCGCCGGCTCACCGCCCGCGTGCTTGATCATGTCCATGGTCGCCATGGCGAGGCCGGCGCCGTTGACGATGCAGCCGATCTCGCCGTCGAGGCCGATATAGCTGAGGTTGTGCTCGGCGGCCTGGGCCTCGCGGGGGTCGCCCTGGGACGGGTCGTGCATGTCCGCGATGTTGCGGCGGCGGAACAGGGCGTTGTCGTCGAAGGACATCTTGGCGTCGAGCGCCAGAACCCGGTCATCCTTGGTGACGACCAGCGGGTTGATCTCCAGCATGGTGCCGTCGCAGTCGCGGAACGCCCGGTAGGCGTTCATGATGGTCTTCACCGCGGCCGAGACCTGCTTGATGTTCAGCCCGAGCTGGAACGCGATCTCGCGGGCCTGGAATTGCTGGAGGCCGACCGCCGGCTCGACGACCACTTGGATCAGGGCCTCGGGCTCCTTGGCGGCGATCTCCTCGATGTCCATGCCGCCGCGCTGGGAAGCGATGACCCGGACGCGCTCGGCCTTCCGGTCCAGCACGTAGCCGAGATAGAGTTCGCGCTCGAAGGGATCGGCGGTCTCGACATAGACGCGCTGTACCGGCTTGCCGTCGGGTCCGGTCTGGAGCGTGACGAGACGCTTGCCGAGCAGATCGCGGGCGGCGTCGCGCACCTCGTTATAGGTCCGGCAGAGCTTGATGCCGCCGGCCTTGCCGCGGGCACCGGCATGGATCTGGGCCTTGACCGCCCAGAACGAGCCGCCGAGTTCGGTCGCGGCGTAGACCGCCTGGTCGGGGCTGAAGGCCACGGCGCCCTTGGGTACGGCGACCCCGAAGCTCGCGAGCAGCTCTTTTGCTTGGTACTCGTGAACGTCCATCGAGACCTCCTTCGCGTTTCCTCGCGTTTCGTTGGAGCGACCTTCGCGGAAAAATTACTTTTCGGGAAGCGGGTCTGCTCTCAATATTTTCTTTTGTAGTGCTTTAGTTTGCTTGCCCGTCAAAGACTTAGCGGGCTTCTAAAGTGATCGGTCGGCTGATCGGATGTCGCCGATCCCACTCAAGACCTCATCCCGAGGTACGGAGCGAAGCGGAGCCTCGAAGAGGGCTCCAGACGTCTCAGCGATCCCTGGAGCCCTCCTCCGAGGCCCTCTGCGCGGGCACCTCGGGATGAGGGTCGGGATGGGAGAGAGGGCCGTGGCCCTCTCCCGTTCGTCAGCTCACCTTGCCCTTGACGACCTCGTAGACCCGCTCGTTCAGCGCGGCCGCCTCGCCCAGGATCGTTTCCAGCTCCTTGAGGCGTTCCTCGGCGAAGGCACGGTCGTCCAAGCCCTTGGCGTTGACGTAGACGTTGAGCGCTGCCGAGCGCAGGCCGGCGAAGGCGGAGAGCACCGCGACGCCCGCGTCCGAGATGACGTTGAGATTGCCCTTGTCGGCGGTGATCTCGGCGAGATCGATGACCTCGCGGCAGGCGCGGCAGCAGGCGAGCGGCACGTCGGTGGCGGTCTTCAACGCCGCCTGGATCTTGTCCGCCCGCGCGGCCTTCTCCTCGTCGGTGTTCTTCGGGAGCCCGTAGGCGCCCATCACCGCATCGAACGCCTCGACATCGTCGGCGATCATGCCGGTGAGGGTCTTCCGGAGCGCCTCGGACTTCTCCAGGACACCCTTCAGCTCGGCCTCGACCTCAACGTACTTCTTCTTGCCGATGGTGAGGTTGCACACCATCGAGACGAGGGCCGCACCCATGGCACCGGAGATGGCGGCGGCACCGCCGCCGCCGGGGGTCGGAGCCGAACTCGCCAGCCCGTCGAGGAATTTCGCGATGGTCTCGTTCTCGGCCATCACGCCATCTCCTTCGCCAGCTTGTAGATCTCTTCCGCGTCGAACACGCCTTCGCTCGACTCGAACAGTTTGGCGATGCAGGCGCGGTGCAGCTTGAGCTTCAGGCCGCCGATGCCCAGGGCACCGAAAGCACGCTTGCCGCCGTATTCCTTACCCTTGTCGGTGGCGTCGATCCCGCCGATGCCGAGCGGGGGCTGGGCGTTGTAATCGGCCACGATCTCGATCGAGGCCTCGTTCTGCCACGCCGCCTGCGGCAGCAATTCCAGGCCGATCGCGCCGGCGGCGAAGACGAGATGGGCGCCCTTCACGACTTCCGAGCGCGAGGCGTCGTCCGGCGTCTCGGCGGCGGTGACGTTCACCTTGAAGCGCTTGTTCACGGAATCGGCCGCGGCCTGCGCCTTGTCGAGCTTGCGCCCGCAGAGCACGACTTCGGCCCCCTCGCCGGCGAGCAGGGCCGCCGAGCGCATCCCGACCGGGCCGGTGCCGGCGAGCACCACGGCCTTCTTGCCCTGCACCGAACCGCCGGCCGCCTTGACGACGAGGGCGACACCCGCCGCGGCGGTGGTGTTGGAGCCGTTCGAATCCAGCATGCAGGAGACGCGGAACGGGCCGAAGAAGCGCTTCTTGACCGCCTGGAACACCCGTTCGCCGGCCGCCATGTCGCCGCCGCCGACGAAGATCGCCGTCGACTGCTTCTCCTTGCCGCCGCGGGTGTAGATCGTGCCGTCGACATAGGCGCCGACGTTCTCGGGCGTGACGTTGCCGTAACCGGTGATGTGGTCGGCACCGCCATCGTAGCCGACGACGACGTCGAACACGCTCGGCGCGGGATCCGTGTCGAACTGGAAGAGCAGCTTCTTGGACATGATACCTCTGAGAGTCGGTGTCCGCGCGAGACGCGGAGCGCTTCCTTGAATGGCCCCCGGGCCACCCCTTCAAACCCATCATTCCGGGACGCTGACAAGCGAGCCCGGAATCGACCCGTGATGCGGCGACGCGCACCGATCCTTTGTGCCGAGTCGTGGATTGCACGCCTCTGGCGCGCCCCTCCGGTTCCGGGCTCCGCCACGCGGCCCCGGAACGACGACAGGGGTGGTTGTTCCTACGCCTCGACGACGTTCTGAGGCTTGCCCGCGACGAAGGCCTCGACATTGTCGACGAGCTGGTCGGCGAGGATCTGCATCGCCTCCTTGCTCGCCCAGGCCACGTGCGGGGTCACGATCAGGTTCGGCAGGTCGGCCTCGCAGAGGATGTTGCCGTCCTTCGGCGGCTCCTGGGCCACCACGTCGAAGCCGGCGCCGCCGATGGTGCCGTCCTTCAGCGCCTGCAGGAGCGCCGCCTCGTCCACGAGCCCGCCGCGGGCCGTGTTGATGAGGATCGCCGACGGCTTCATCTTCTTCAGCTGCTCGGCCCCAATCATGTTCTTGGTGTCGGGGGTGAGCGGCACGTGCAGGGTGATGACGTCCGACTGCGTCAGGATCGTCTCCAGATCGACGAGGCCGTCCTGCGGGAACACGTCGAAGGCCAGCACCTTCATGCCCAGCGCCTCGGCCCGCTTGGCGATCGACTTGCCGAGCGCCCCGTAGCCGATGATGCCGAGCGTCGAGCCGGCGATGTCATAGATCGGATAGTCGAAATAGCAGAATTGCTTGGACTTGTTCCAATCACCGCGGCGCACGGAATTGGCGTAGGGGACGATGGCGCGGCGCAGCGCGAACATCAGGCCCACCACGTGCTCGGGCACGGTGTTGAACGCGTAGTTGCGGATGTTGACGACGGTGATGCCCTGCGCCTTGGCGGCGGCCTTGTCGACGACGTCCGTGCCCGTGGCGGCGACCGCGATCAGCTTGAGGTCGGGAAGCTGCTTCAGCGTGTCGGCGCGCATCGGCACCTTGTTGATCAGGGCGATCTCGGCGCCCTGGAGCCGCTCGACGATCTCCTCCGGCGTCCAGGTCGACTCGTATTCCTTGTACTCGTGCGGGAAGTTGAATTCGCGAACCTTCGCATCGAGCGACTCGCGGTCAAGGAACACGACTTTCTTCGTCATTCTGGACCCCTTCCGGCCGACCGGCGCTGGCGTCCGCCGACCCTGTTTCCTCACCCGGCGTTAATTAGTGGAAGCGGCGCCGTTGGAACCGGCGCCGCTTCTGAAATCAGGCCTTGTTGAGCGGGTTCTCGCGCAGGTAGCTGGAGGCCGCCGCGACGCCGGATCCGGGGGTCACGTTCACGCCGTTGTCGATGAGCGACATCTCGGCACCGGCGATGGCGCCGAGCAGCGACAGCTCGTTGAGATCGCCGACATGGCCGATGCGGAACACCTTGCCGGCGACCTGGCTGAGGCCAGCGCCGAGGGCAAGGTTGTAGCGCACGTAGGCGTGCTTGATGATCTTGGCCGCGTCCACACCCTCGGGCGCCAGGATGGCGGTGACGGTGTCGGAGTTCCATTCCGGCGACTTGGCGCAGGTCTTCAGACCCCAGGCCGCGACGGCCTGGCGGGTCGCCTCGCCGAGCACGGCGTGGCGGTGATAGACGTTCTCCAGGCCTTCCTCGAACAGGCAGGCGAGCGCCTCGCGCAGGCCGTAGAGCAGCGGCAGCGGCGGGGTGTAGGGGAAGTAGCCGGCCGGGTTCTGCTTCTTGTGGTCTTCCCAGTCGAAGTAGACGCGGGCGAGCCGGTCGTTGCGGCCGGACTGGCCTTCCGCGGCCTTGAGGGCCTTCGGGCTGACGCAGATCACGCCGAGGCCGGCGGGCAGCATCAGGCCCTTCTGGGAGCCGGCGATGGCGCAGTCGACCTTCCACTCGTCGGCCTTGAACGGCAGCGAGCCGATCGAGGACACGCCGTCGACGAACAGCAGGGCCGGGTGGCCGGCGGCGTCGATGGCCTTGCGCACGGCGCCGATATTCGAGGTCACGCCGGTCGCGGTCTCGTTATGGACCACCATAACGGCCTTGATCTCGTGGTTCTTGTCGGCGCGCAGGGCCTCCTCGATCTTCTCGGGCTTGGCGCCGGTGCCCCACTCCTCTTCCTGGACGATCACGTCCAGGCCGAGGCGCTGGGCCATGTCGATCCAGAGGTGGCTGAACTGGCCGAAGCGGGAGGCCAGGACCTTGTCGCCGCGGGCGAGGGTGTTGGACAGGGCCGATTCCCAGATGCCGGTGCCGGAGGCCGGGAACAGGAAGATCGTGCCGTCGGTCGAGCCGAAGACCTTCTTGGTGTCCTCGAACAGCGGCTTCGTCAGCGACGGGAAGTCGACCGAACGGTGATCCTCGGACTGCACCATCATGGCGCGCATCACGCGGTCCGGAATGTTGGTCGGGCCGGGAACGAACAGGTGGTTGCGTCCCGGACGTCTCGTTGCCGCCATGAATGTCTCCTCCGCTTAAACTTGCGGGCCAGCCTCCGCGCGACCGCGCGCCGGCCCATCCTGGATGGCGGGCGCGAGCCCGCCGCGAAACGTCATCGGCCCAGCGGCGCGCACGAAGCGTCCACCGAAGGAAACCGTAACTCTGCGATGTCGGATCGTCGACCGGCCCGGAGCGGCGAAGCGGCTATGATCCCGCCCGCGTCGCGGCGCGTGCAAACACGCCGGTCGCCTCCGAAAGAACCGAGCCCTCGATGCGTCAGCCTCGCGGCGCATTCAAGCGCGCTCCCGCTGATAGCCGTCGGCGTCCCCAACCCGTCGCGGTCATCCTGCACCTCTGGCGGGCGCCTCCCGCGCGAGCCTCGACGGCCCGCGCGCGGCGGATGACCTTGGCCGCCGTTATGCGCCCCCTCGCGCAAGATGCAAAACCGAAAAAACTGAACTGAAAAACAAAAAGATTTTCGTATGCGCGGCCCGCAGGCGGCCCCTGCGCGAAGCCCCGGCGGGCGACGCCCGATCCTCGCCCCGGCCATCCTCGAGCGACCCGCAGGGTCCCCTGGCCGCTGCGGGAAGGATCCTTCCGGTCTCCGGCGTCCGCCGTCATCAAACTGAGATCGGATTGGGTTTTGGCTCTGGCCGATTGAGGCCGGAGGTGCTGGTGTCACAGGATCCGGAGACGACCATCCGCGTTCGGACGCTGTTCCTGTCCGATCTGCATCTCGGCACCAAGGGCTGCCAGGCGGCCCTGCTGCTCGACTTCCTTCGCGAGGTCGATGCCGACACGATCTACCTCGTCGGCGACATCGTCGACGGCTGGCAGCTGCGCTCGGGCTGGTACTGGCCCCAGGACCACAACGACGTGGTGCAGAAGATGCTGCGCAAGGTGCGCAAGGGCGCCCACGTCGTCTACGTGCCGGGCAACCACGACGAATTCCTGCGCGATTACATCGGCATGACCTTCGGCGGCGTCGAGATCGCCGAGAGCCGGATCCACGAGGCCGCGGACGGCAAGCGCTACCTCGTCATCCACGGCGATCAGTTCGACATGGTGGTGCGCCACTCCAAGTGGCTCGCCCATCTGGGCGACTGGGCCTACACGTCGGCGCTCGCCGTCAACACCGTGGTCAACCGCGTCCGCCGCCGCCTCGGCCTCCCCTACTGGTCGCTCTCGGCCTGGGCCAAGCTGAAGGTCAAGAACGCGGTCAACTTCATCGGCCAGTTCGAGACCTTCCTGGCCGCGGAAGCCAAGCGCCAGGGCGCGGACGGGGTGGTGTGCGGCCATATCCACCACGCCGCCCACCGCCAGATCGAGGGGCTGACCTATCTGAATACCGGCGATTGGGTGGAATCCTGCACCGGCATCGTCGAGCATTACGACGGCCGGATGGAGGTGCTGCACTATCCGACCCTGCTGCGCGAGCGGAGCGCGGCGGCGGAGGCCTACGAGCCCGCCGATATCCGCCGCGCCGTCGCCTGACGGTTCGCGATGCGGCTCCTCATCGCCACCGATGCGTGGCATCCACAGGTCAACGGCGTGGTGCGCTCGATCGAGCGCATGACGGAAGCCGGCGCCGGCCTCGGGATCGAGACGGTGTTGCTCACCCCCGCCGATTTCGCGTCCCTGCCGATGCCCGGCTATGCCGAGATCCGGCTGTCCCTCGTCACCAAGGGCCGGGTCCTCGCCCGCTGGGACCGGCTCGCCCCCACCCATGTCCATATCGCCACCGAAGGCCCGATCGGCCACGCGGTGCGCGGGGCCTGCCTGCGGCTCGGACAGCCCTTCACCACGAGCTATCACACCCGCTTCCCGGAATACCTCGCCGCCCGCGCGCCCGTGCCGGAAGCCTGGAGCTACGCGTGGCTGCGCCGCTTCCACGCGGCCGGCAGCGGCACCATGGTGAGTACGCCCTCGCTGGAGCGGGAACTGGCCGGGCGGGGCTTCACGGGACTGATGCGCTGGACGCGCGGCGTCGACACCGACCTGTTTCGCCCGCGCGACGACAGCGCCTTTCCGGGACTGCCGCGCCCGATCTTCCTCTCGGTCGGACGGCTTGCGGTGGAGAAGAATCTCTCCGCCTTCCTCGACCTCGACCTGCCGGGCTCGAAGGTCGTCGTCGGCGACGGACCCGACCGGGCTCGCCTCCAGGCGATGGCGCCGGACGCCCATTTCCTCGGCGCGCTCACGGGCGAGGCGCTGGCGCGGGCCTATGCCGGGGCCGACGCGTTCGTGTTCCCGAGCCTGACCGACACCTTCGGCATCGTGCTGCTCGAAGCCCTCGCCAGCGGCGTGCCGGTGGCGGCCTTTCCGGTGACCGGGCCGCTCGACGTGATCGGCGAAACCGGCGCGGGCGCCCTCGACACCGATCTGCGCGCGGCGGCGCTCGCGGCGCTCAACGTGCCGCGGGTGCGCTGCCGGCAGGAGGCGCTGCGCTACACCTGGGCCGAGAGCGCAAACCAGTTCTTCGACAACATCGTCCTCGCCCACGCCGTCGGCCCGATGCACGCGCGACGGCGCGTGGCGACGGGCGGGCGCATCGACGAGGGGGATGCGGCCCCACCGGACCTGACGGGACGGGAGGAGGCCGAAGGCAAGCGGTTCGCCTGAGCGGAGCGTCGTCCTCCGCTTTTTCGGGGCTCATGGGATGACCGGCACCGGCCGGGATGCGAGACAGGTCCCCGCCCACAATCTCCTCGCGCTATTCCCTCGCCCGGTTCATCCAAACAGCATGCGTCCCTTCGATCCCGCCCTCGCCGCGCGTTATCCGGCCGTGATCGGCTGCGACGAGGTCGGGCGCGGCGCCCTGTGCGGGCCGGTGATGGTCGCGGCCGTGTGGTTCGATCCCCTTGCCTTCCCGCCCGACTTGCTGGCCCGCCTCGACGACAGCAAGCGCCTCGACCGCGCCGCCCGCGAGGCGCTGACGCCGCTGATCCGCGCGCGGGCCCGGGTGGCCCTGGCCGCTGGATCGCGGGCCCTGGTCGACCGGATCAACGTGCGCGCCGCCACCCTCGACGCCATGCGCCGGGCGGTGGAGCGCCTGTCGGTCGACGGGACGGTGCTGGTGGATGGCCGCGACACGATCCCCGGCCTGACCCAGCCCTGCCGCGCGGTGATCGGCGGCGACCGGCTCGTGCCGCAGATCGCCGCCGCCTCGATCGTCGCCAAGACCTTTCGCGACGACCTGATGCGGCGGCTCGCCGAGCGGCACCCCGCCTATGCCTGGGAGCGCAATGCCGGCTACGGCACCGCCGCCCATCTCGCCGGCCTCTCGACGCTCGGCCGCAGCCCCCATCACCGGGTGAGTTTCACGGGGCGGTTCGGGGACGGCGTCCCGCACCGATCGATCCCCCTCGCATCCTCCTCCTGAGGTGCCGTCGGCTCAGAACAGCGCCAGCTGCTCCCCCGCCCGCGGCGGCGGGCGAAACAGCTCGGTCGTCTGCCGCAGCGGCTCCTCCGGGAATCCCAGCCGGCGCTTGGCCAGGGCGAAGCGGCGGCGGATCAGGTCGGCATAGGGGCCCTGCCCGATCATGCGGGTGCCGAAGGTGGCATCGTAGGCTCGGCCGCCCCGCGCGCCGCTCAGCAGCGAGAACACGTGCTCGCGCCGCCCCGGATAATGCTCCGAGAACCAGTCGCCGACGAGGTCATCCAGTTCGTGCGGCAGACGCAGCAGCACGTAGGATGCCTCGCGGGCGCCCGCCGCCCGTACCGTCTCCAGGATCGCCTCGATCTCATGATCGTTGAGCGAGGGGATGATCGGCGCGACGATCGCCATCACCGGCACGCCGGCAGCGGCCAAGCCCTCGATCGCCTCCAGACGCTTGCCCGGATGGGGAACGCGCGGCTCCATCCGCCGGGCCAGAGTCGGATCGAGGGTGGTGACCGAGATCGCCACCTTCACGAGACCCTGCGCCGCCATCTCGGCGAGGATGTCGCGGTCGCGCAGGATCAGGTTCGACTTGGTGACGATGCCGACCGGATGGCGGAAGCGGGCCAGCACCTCCAGCACCGCGCGGGTGATGCGGTGTTCCCGCTCGATCGGCTGGTAGGGATCCGTCGCGGTGCCGAGGGCGATGGTGCGCGGCCGGTATCCCGGCGCCGACAGCTCCTGCTCCAGCAGCGCGGCCGCATCGGGCTTCGTGAACAGCTTGGTCTCGAAATCGAGCCCCGGCGAGAGCCCGACATAGCTGTGGTTCGGCCGCGCGAAGCAGTAGATGCAGCCGTGCTCGCAGCCCCGGTAGGGGTTGATGGAGCGGTCGAACGAGATGTCCGGCGAGGCGTTGCGGGTGATGATGGTGCGGGCGCGCTCGACCGTCACCTCCGTGCGCCGGGACGTCGCCTCGTCCGGATGCCAGCCGTCGTCGAACGCCTCGCGCCGCGCCGCCTCGAAGCGGCCGTCCGGGTTGGCGGTCGCCCCGCGCCCGCGCCGCCCCTCCGCGGCGATGCGGTTGCCGGCGAGCCGAACCGAAGCCGCATCCGGCATACCCCCCATCGTCCCTGGTCCCTTTCTGGATCTCCAAGGAACATATCATGAACATGAACGCCGCGACTGCACAAGATTCGTGCATCCCCGGAAATACACATCTGTCGCCAGTGAAGCCGGCATGGCCTAGAGCATCGCCCGAATGGTAGCGGCCGGCCCTGGCAGAAAGGCCGATGCGGCGCGACACCGAATGCATCGACCCTTCATTCCGGCAGGAACAGGATACTTGGCGCGCCGATGATCTCCGGCCTGATCCTCGTGGGACGTCCCGCCGACGCGGCGATCGAGAGCCTCGCCGACACGCTGAGCGCGCTCGTCGCGGGCGTGGCGGCGGGGCTCGTGGGCGACGCCGTGATCGTGACGGACACGGCGAGCGAGGCCTTGGAGACCATCGCCGAGGGCAGCGGAGCGAGCCTCGTCGTCAGGCCGCCCGGGACCGATCCGTGGAGCGCGGGGGCGGCGGCCGCTAGGCGGGACTGGCTGCTCTGCCTGGAAGCGGGCGATATCCCGTCGGAGGGCTGGATCCGCAGCCTCGACCGCTTCGTCGGCACCGCCCGGCCCGATCTGGCGCTCGGCCGGATGCGGCGCCCCCATGCCCGTCCGCCCGTCCGCCTCGCCGCATGGGTCGAGAGCATCGTCGGCGTCGGCCGCCCGCGGGCCGGCGACGTGGTGCGCCGCTCGGCCGTCCTGGCAGGACTCCCCTTCGCCCCTCGCCTCACGGCACGATCGCTGACGGCCCGGCTGGAGCAGGCCTGATCCCGCTTGCCTTCGATCAGGGCTCGAACCGGGCCTGAAGTCCGTGCCCGTGTACCTTGGCCGAGAGCACGATCTTGGCCCCCTGGGGGATGGGCGCCTTGAGATCGCCGACCAGTCGGTTCGGCGCCGCCCCCTTCAGCGGCAGCGTCTCGGTCTTTCCGCCGGCCTGGATATAGGCCTTGGCCGTGGCCCCCGCCGTGTCGATCGGCTTCCCGTCCTCGTGGCTGACGAAGAAGGTGAGCGCGGTGTCGCTGACGACGAGTTCGACCGGGTGATCGTCGGCCATGGTCACCCGGCCGCCATTGGGGCCGGCGGCGTGGGCCGGGATGGACAGGAGAAGGGCGAGCGCGAGCGCGGTCACGGTGGTGCGCATGATGACGGTCCTTTTCTGAAGCGGCTTTCGGAGCGGCGTGAGGGGGATTCAGAAGGCTCCGGCGGGAGCGGTCTCGGAGACCTCGGATGCGGGATTTCGCGTCCCGTCGGGTGCGCCTCGCTGCACCTCCCGGCGCAGGCGCTCCAACGGGGCACGGCCGAAGACGAGGAACAGGATCGGCGTCAGCACCGTGTCGAGCAGGGTCGCGCTGATCAGGCCGCCGAAGATCGTCACCGCCACGGGATGCAGGATCTCCTTGCCCGGCGCATCGGCGCCGATCAGCAGCGGCACCAGGGCGACGCCCGCCGCGAGCGCGGTCATCAGGACGGGCGCGAGCCGCTCCAGGCTGCCGCGGATCACGAGGTCCGGGCCGAAGGGAAGTCCCTCGAACACCGCGAGGTTGAGGATGTGGCTGACCTTGAGGATGCCGTTTCGGGTCGCGATGCCGGTGAGGGTAATGAAGCCGATCATCGAGGCGACGGAGAGCGGCTGGCCGGCGAGCCACAGGGCCGCCACAGAGCCGATCAGCGCCAGGGGGATGCTACCCAGGATGATCAGCGTCAGCACCACCGAGCGGTAGCGGCTGTAGAGCAGCGCGAAGACCAGGGCGAGCGACAGGAGCGAGAGCAGGCCGATCGTCCGGCTCGCCTCCCCCTGCGCCTGAAACGCACCCTCCAGGCTCGTGGCGTAGCCGTTGGGGAGCGCGGTTGCCGCGATCTCCCGGCGGATGCCCTGGACGATAGCCCCCATATCGGATCCGGCCACGCTGTTGGCCTGCACCACGATGCGCCGCCGCGCGTTCTCGCGAAGGATCTGGTTCGGCCCATCGGTCTCGCGGATATCGGCGATCTGACGCGCCGGCACCCAGCCGGAGGGCGTCTCGACCAGGAGGTCGCCGAGGCGCTGCGTGGTGCGCATCGCGTCGGGCAGCCGCATCACCACGTCGAAGCGGCGGGTGCCGTCCACCACGCGGGACACCACCTGCCCGTTCGAGAGCCGGCTCAGCTGCTCGATCAGCGCGGCGGGCTGCACCCCGTAGAGAGCGGCGCGGGCATAGTCGACGCGGATCTCGAGCTGCGGGATCAGCACCTGCTTCTCGACCTGAAGGTCGGCGATGCCGGGGATCGTGCCGAGCCGTCGCCGAAGGTCTTCGGCCAGGCTGCGCAGGGTGTCGAGATCGTCGCCGAAGATCTTCAGGGCGATCTCGGCGCGGACGCCCGAGAGCATGTGGTCGAGGCGGTGGGAAATCGGCTGCCCGACATTGACCGAGACCGGCAGCACTGCGAGGCGGTCGCGGATCTCGGCGACGAGGTCGGGCTTGGGCCGGGCCCCGGGCTTCAGGTCGATCTCGAGATCGGAGGAATGAACCCCCTCCGCATGCTCATCGAGCTCGGCCCGGCCGGTGCGGCGACCGATGGACTTCACGTCGGGCATCTCCAGAAGCAGACGCTCCGCAACGCCGCCGATCCGGTCGCTCTCCGCGAGCGAGATGCCCGGGTTGAAGGCCATGGTGACGGTGAACGAGCCCTCGTTGAAGGGTGGCAGGAAGGCCCGCGGCAGGAAGGCCGCCGCGAGGCCCGCCGCCGCCACCGCGAGGGCGGCCGAGACCATCACGGGCCGGGCATGGCCGAGAAGGGCTCGCAGCAATGCGGCGTTGAGGCGCTTGAGCAGCCGGATCAGGCCGCTCTCGTGCCCCTCCAACCGCTTCAAGCCCGGAAGGAGGTAATAGGCCAGCACGGGGGTCAGGGTGATCGAGACGAGCAGGCTCGCCAGGATCGAGACGATGTAGGCCTGCCCCAGGGGCGCGAAGAGCCGACCTTCGATGCCCGACAGCGCGAAGAGCGGCACGAAGACCAGCACGATCACCATCGTGGCGTAGACGATGCCCGAGCGCACCTCGTTCGAGGCGGAGACCACCACGGCGAAGACTCTCCTCGGATTGCCGGCTCTCCGATTCTCGCCGAGGCGGCGGAAGATGTTCTCGACGTCGACCACCGCGTCGTCGACGAGCTCGCCGATGGCGATGGCGAGGCCGCCGAGCGTCATCGTATTGATCGACAGCCCGGCGAGATGAAAGACGATGGCGGTGGCCAGGATCGAGACCGGAATCGCCGCGAGCGAGATCGCGGTGGTGCGCAGGTTGAGGAGGAAGGCGAACAGCACCACGGCCACGACGACGACCGCCTCCATCAGGACCGTCTCGACGTTGCGGATCGAGGTCTCGATGAAGTTCGCCTGCCGGAAGATCAGGCGATCGGCGCGCACGCCCTTGAAGGCGCAGGCCTCGCCGGCCGCCTCGGTCGTGGCGGAACCGCAGGCATTGAGGCTGGCGGTGATGTCGGCGAGGGCCGCCTCGATCTCGCGGGTGAGCCGCACGGTGTCGACGCCCGGCTGCTTCTCCACCGAGATGACGACGGCGGGCGCGCCCATGTAACCGGCATCGCCGCGCTTCACCTTCGCGGCGAACGACACGTCCGCGACCTGACGCAGGGAGATCGGCCGTCCGTTGACGGTGGCGACGACCATGTTGCGCAGGTCGTCGAGATTCATGGTCCGGCTGAGATTCCGGATCAGGTATTCGCGGGCATACTGGTCGGTGAAGCCGCCGCCGGTATTGGTGCCGAACTGCGCGAGCGCCGTCTCCAGCTGCGTGTAGGTGACGCCCAGCGCCCGCAGAGCCGTCGGCTGGGGCGCGACCCGGAACTGGCGCACCTCGCCGCCCATCGGGATCACCTGGGCGACGCCGGGGATCGCGAGGAGGCGGGGCCGGATGGTGAAATCGGCGAGTTCCCGCAACTGCATCGGCGAGACCGAGCCGCCGCTGAGCGCCGCCATCACGATCTGCCCCATGATCGAGGAGATCGGCCCCATCATCGGCGTGACGTCGGGGGGCAGTTGCGGACGCACCATGGCGAGGCGCTCGGCGACCTGCTGGCGGTTGCGGTAGATGTCGGTGCCCCAGTCGAACTCGACATAGACGACGGACAGGCCGACGCCTGAGACCGAGCGGACGCGGGCGACGCCGGGCAGGCCGTTCATCTGCGTCTCGAGGGGGAAGGTGACGATCTGTTCGACCTCCTGGGGGGCGAGCCCCTCGGCCTCGGCCATGATCGTCACGGTCGGCCGGTTGAGATCGGGGAAGACGTCGACGGGCAGCTTCGTCACCGTGAAGGCGCCGTAGACGACGAGCACGGCGGCGAGCGCCAGGACGAGGACGCGGTTGCGCAGCGATTGCGAGACGAGGAGCGTGAACACGGCGACCTCCTCAGCGGACCTGATTGAGGAGTTCGGCCCCCTGGGTCACGATGCGCTTGCCCGGGGCCACGCCGGAGACCACCAGCACGCGGCCGGCATCCAGGGGTTCGACCCTCACCTCGCGCGGCTCGAAGCGCTCCGGTGCGGTGTGCTCGTAGACGAGGCTCTGGCCGTTACCGCCGCGGACCACGCTGGTGCGGGGCAGCGCGAGCCCGGTCTGCTGCGTGTCGAGGGCCGCCAGCACGGTGACGAACTGGCCGGTGCGCAGTTCCGGCGGGGCGCCCTCGATCGAGAAATGCATCGGCACCGCCTGGCTGCGGTCGGCAAGCCCCGCCCCCATGAAGGCGAGGTGCAGCGTCCGGCCGTCGGCGAGCCGCGCGGTGGCATCCTGGCCGGTGGCGAGCGCGTCGAAGCTCAGCGCCTCGACCCACAGGCGGCGCGGCTCGACGATCTGGAACACCTGAATGCCGGGGCTCGCCATCTGGCCCGCCACCGCGCTCGCCTCGGCGACGACCCCGTCGACCGGGGCGGTCAGGGCCTCGGGATGCTGGCGGATGGCGTCGAGGGCGGCGCGGCGGTCGGCCAGCCCCTTCAGCTCGGCGAGCGCGTCGTCGAGTTGGACCTGCGAGACCGCGCCCCCCGGCGCGAGCTTGCGGTAGCGCTCGACCCGGCGCTCGGTGATGGCGATCTGCTGGTCCAGCTCACCCTGGCGCTGGCGCATGTCGGACACGTCCACCGCCTGGACCGGGGGCGTGACATAGGCCAGCACCTCGCCCTTGGTCACCCGCGTTCCGAGCCGCGGGAAGCGGCCGGATTCCGGCGGCGACAGCCGCCCGCCCACCGAGGACTGGACGACGCCGCTGGCACTCGGATCGGGGATGATCCGGCCCGGAAGCTCGACCGTGCGGCTCAGGGTGTCGGAGGTGGTCACGACCGTGCGCAGGGCGAGCACCCGCTGGGTGGGCTTGGGCACAAAGATCGCGCCGTCCGGCATGCGCCGGGCGAGATCCTGACCGCCCGTCGCGGCCATCGGCGTTCCACCGCCCTCGTGCCCCTCATGGGCGAAGGCCTTAGGCGCCAGGGCGAGCGCGAGGGCGAACACGACGAGGGCGGCGGCGGGGCCCCGCCGACGTCCGCGCATCAGCAGCGTCACCACGATTCCGAGAAGGAAGCCCGCGCCACCGATCGCGAAGGGCAGCGGATCGGCCTCCTCGAGATGACGGCGGAAGTCGTGGGCTGCGGCGAGGCCCATCGCCCAGGCATCGGGGCCGGCGGCGGACGGCGTGGGCGGTTCCGGGACGGTGAGGGAGACCGGAAAGATGTCGCTCGCCCCTCCAGTCCTGACCGTGAACAGCACCTCGTGCTCGCCGGGATGCAGGCTCCAAGGGGCAGGCAGGCCGTAGCTGCCGTCGGGCATCGCCGCGGCGTCCGCCGGCCCCTCCGGCGTCTCGGCAGTGATCGCTGCGTCGGTCACCGGCTCGTTGGTGCCGACCCGATCGAGGAAGACGCTGAGACGGCCGTTGCGGGCAATGGCGACGAGTTCGAGGCTCTCGCTGCTCGATGCCCCCCGCGGGGCACTCACCGCGGCGGCGGGTGGGGTGTCGGAGCCGTGGTCGTGGCCTTCGTGGGCGGTCGCGGCCTGGGCCCAGAGGCCGAGCGCCACGATCGCCGCGCGCAGAGCGGTCGCACGCAGGGGCGGGGCGAGTGAAACACGCATGAGAGGTCGATCCTTCGCGAGCGGGAACGCGCGCGGCGCCCAGCCGGGCGGCCGCGCAAGGCGCGCATCACCGCGCCGTTCTCAGGCGAAGGATCGGGGCGGTTCGGGCAGCGTTTCGGGAACGACGCTGACGAAGGCCGCGTCGCGCGGGCGCCGGAAGGCCCGCTCGGTGTTCCAGCGGAGCGCCACGGTCACGTCGGCGACGCCGACGAAGGGGATGTGGAACGGACAATGCAGCCCGCAGCATTGCCCCGAATGACCGTCGCCGGCCGGCGTCGATGCGTCGGAGCCGACCTTGACGGCATGGGCGCCGTCATGGGGGCCGTGATGGGCTCCCGCGCAGTCGATCCCGGCGTGGTTCGCATGCGCATGCGCATCGACGGATGCATGGACATGCTTGACCCCGATGCCCGGAGCATGGGCTCGGGCATGGGCCGGGGCGGCGATCGACAGCGCGAGCAGCGCCGCGATCTGCAGGATCGCGGCGAGCGCATGCCAGAAGGGGCGGTGAGCGCGCATCACACCGCCTTCATAGCACAAGCGGGGCTCGGCTCCAGAGCGTCCGGGTCGTCTCACGCCGGCTCGCGGACGCGGCGCGCCTGCAGGGCCTCGTTGATGAGGTTCGAGAGCGCCACGTAATCGTGCCCGATATCTTCGAGGATCAGGGCGAGGTCCTCGGGCACCTCGGCCTCGGCGCAGCAGGCCCGCACCAGGGCCTCGTGCAGCGGCATGACCGTGTCCGCGTAGGTTCGGAAGAAGTGTTTCGCCTGTTCGACAGCGTTCGGCGGCATCGTCGCATCCGTGATGGGTCGGCGTGGGGGGCCGCCCGCGCTGGCGGGCGGCATGCGCTTCAGGGGAGACCGGCTCAGGCGGCCTGCTGCACCGGCAGGGTGCGGCCGCGCGACGAGAGCGCGTGCATCCGGTCGAGGGCGCGGGGCGTCGCCTCCCACAGGCCGACGATGAGGTGGCCTCGGTGGGAGCGCGATTCTGCGAGCGGGTCCGGCGTCCAGCCGATGCGCTGGTAGATCCGGGTCATCCGTTCGTCGTAGAGGCCGACAATGTGCTCGATGCCCGAGTTCAGGCAGAGCTCGCACAGGCCGATCAGCAGGTCCGAGGAGACCGTGCGCATCGCCTCCGCCCGCATGCCCCGGCGGGGCGGGTGGACGCAGAAGCGGGTGCATTCCCAGGCCGTCGGGCTCTCGACATCGACCGGCTCGTCGAAGAAATCCGAGAATTCGTGGCGCAGCATCGTGTCGCCGGTGGTCGGCAGGAGGCGCAGCGAACCGGTGAGGTGACCGTCCGCATCGGAGGCGACGAGGTAGACGGTGTCGTCGCAGCGGTCGTAACGGTCGATCTCAAGACCGTCCTCGACATCGACTTCCCAGCCGAGACGATCCTTGAAGATCGCCGCGCGGGCCCGGAACATCTGGTCGAAATCTTGAGAAAATCGGTCGCGGTCGGCGCCGGAGAAAATTTTGATCATCGGGTAAACCTCCTGTGATCAGGAGATCTCCCGGAGGCCCGGCCTTCGACAATCTATCGAAATTGAGAGATCGACGGGCCGTCGAGCTGATGTCAAACGGGCCGGAAGGCCCCGTTCGGCGCTCGCTCGGACACGTTACGCGGCAGGGCGCCACCCCATGACGGGACGGCGACGAAGCGACGGATCGGCCGGGTCCTGCCCGGCGGCGGATCGATCAGGCGTCGATCAGGTCGAGGGCGATGGCGCGGGCGACGAGCTGGGTCATGGTCGCGCAGCCGAGCTTGTGCCGGGCGGTCTTGAGATAGAGCCGCACGGCAGGTTCGGAGATCTCCAGCAGGAAGGCGATGGTCTTGGCCTGTCGCCCCAGGGCGAGGAGCTGGATGCATTGCTGCTCGCGCCGCGACAATCGCGGCGGACGGGCGGCGCGCAGGCCGCTCAGCTGGACCGCCCGCTCATGGAAGAAATGAGCGACCGCGTGATACTCGCGCAGATAGGACGGCTTCTTCCGCTCCCACTCGTCCAGGGTGATGTTCGAGGTCAGGGTGAAGATCGCCCGCTCTCCGTTCGGACCGCGGATCGGGATGGTGATGCCACGGCGCCCGACGCCGTAGCTGTCGGCCTCCTTGAACACGTGGCGCGCACCGATCGAGGTTCGATCGAGGCCGTCCCAGTCGATCGGCAGGAAGCCGCTCCGCCCCGCCTGCACCACCGGATCGAGGGCGAAGTAATCCTCGCCGACATAGCGGCTGACCCAACCGGGATCGTAGGACAGCATCAGGATCGGGTTGGGCTGCAGGCAGGCCGGCAGGTGCGTGGCGTGGTAGACGATGTTGGCGAGCCCGTAGGCGTCGCGCAGGTCGAGCAGCAGCGGGTTGAGCGCGTCGAGGTCCGGCGCCGCCGCCAGGACGTCGAGGGTCTCGGTGAGGCTGATGTCGCGCTTCATGACGAGAGCAAGATCCTCCGCAGTCCCGACCGGATCAGGAAGCGGCGCACCGAAGTCACGCCCGTTTTCAAGCAATTCTTAGACCTTCTAGCCCGTCTTGGCAGGAATTCACAAATCCAACCGAGGATTGACCGGCCAAGCTCACCGTCTTGGATGAAATCCGCCTCGGCACCGGATCAGTGCGGGTCGCAGCGCGGCTTTACGGTGTCGGCGGCCGCGGCCAAAACGAGGCGGTAGACGCCCTCCTTGAGCTGGCCCGGCGGCAAACGGTCGAAGGCCTCGGCCAGCATCTGCGCTTCCTCCGAGACGAGCGGGGCCGCAGCCTCCACGCTGCCGAGGCCCAGAAGATCGTCGGCGCTGATCCCGAGATGCTCGGCGAGCGTGGCGAGACGCGCGGCGGAGATCGGGTTCGCCCCGCTCTCGTACTTTTCCATCTGCGCGGGCGTCACGGACGCGGCCAGCGCGAGGTCCCGGAGCGCAAGTCCCTGGCGCCGACGGGCTGCCTTGATGCGCAGCCCGATCGCCAGGTCGTCTTCCCTTACGCCCCTCAACACCGTCTCCTTTACACCCCGTGGGGTCGGGACCCGCGGCGTTGCGGACAGAGTGGGCAAGCCGGCGTCGAGGGCAAGCCCACAGCCGCACGTTGTCCGGCCAAGGCACGTTGCGATCGCGCCGGCTCACTGTCTTTTGTCCAATCCGGCGCCCCGCTGCCCCGGTCCCGGTCGTGCCCAGAGGCGCTCGCCCAGGCAGCACGTCCCGTCCCTTCGGATCGATTCGCCCCGCTCAGTCCTTCTTGGCCGGCCGGATCTTGAGTTGATCGATGGCCCAGAGCCAGCGCCCGTCCGGCTGCCGGCGCGCCGCCTCGACCGAGAGCGAGCCGTTGGGCAGCCGGGCGAAGGTGAGGCCGAGATCGCCGTTGCGCAGGGCCGGCAAGGTTTCAGGGGCTGGGAAGTCGGATTTGCGGGCCAGGAGATCGGCGTAGAAGCGCCGAATCTCGTCGTGGCCGGTCGCCACCACCTCCCCCGCCGCGAGGACGGCCTCGGGCTCGTAGAGCGCCACCAGCCCCTCGACATCGCCGGCATTGGCCCGCGCGTGGAACAGCCGGGCCAGATCGCCCGGTTCCTTAGCCGTCTCACTCATGGTCATCCTCCCTCTGACGCCGCTCGAAGGGCGGCTATTTCAGGCGCGTGCCCCGCCCATCCTCGACCGAGACGGAGACCGGGATACCGGCCTTAACGCTCTCGGAAACGGTGCAGAACCGCTCGAACTGTTCGAGCACCCGATCGATCCGGTCCATCGCCGCCGCTTCGGCACCGAGGGCGATGGCGACGTCGATGCCGTCCAGGCGCAGGCGCCCATCCGCGTTGCGCCCGAGCCGGCCGCTCGCCTGGGCGCTGACGCCACCGCCGTCCTGACGGTACTTGCCGAGGGCGAAGACGAGGCTGGCGCACAAGCAGTTGCTCACCGCCGCGATCAGCACCTGCTCGGGCGAGGGTCCCTCGCTCGCGCCGATGGGCACCGGCTCGTCGGTCAGCAGCGACTCGAAGGCGGGGCCGAACTCGACGCGGAAGGCGAAGCGCTCGACCTGCCGAATGCTGATGCTGGGTCGTTCCGACATGGCCGTTCCTCTCTCCCCGCCAGTCTCAACCGCGTCCCCCCGGCATTGTTGCCGAGCGCTTTCGCGACCTTGACCCCGTTTCCGTATTTGGTATACCAGATGCCAACGAGACGCCACCGGAGGAAGCCCGCTTCCTCCCGGCAGACCCGGACAAGGAAGGAGCGCGAGGCCATGGCCGCGGCGACATCCCCACCACCGGCCGTCGATGTCTCGGGGCTGGTGACGGCCCTGGGGGACGCGGTGGTGATCTCCGACGCGGACGGCCGGATCGTCACGTGGAATCCGGCCGCCGAACGGATCTTCGGTTTCAGCGAAGCCGAGGCGATGGGCGAGACGCTCGACCTCATCACCCCGGAGCGCCATCGGCGGCGCCACTGGGACGGCTACGCCAAGACGATGCGGACCGGGCAGACCCGCTACGGGACGACGCTGCTCAAGGTGCCGGCCCTGCACAAGGACGGGCACACCCTGTCCATCGCCTTCACCGTCTCGCTCCTGCACGGGGCCGACGGGGAGGTCGACGGGATCGTCGCGGTCATCCGCGACGAGACCGAGCGCTTCGAGGAGGAGCGCCGCCTGCGCCGCCGGATGGCGGAGCTGGAGGAAGCGCTCGGCACCCTCGTGCTCGCCTGAACCCAGGCGGGTGCGTCTCACAACAAGAACAAGACCTTTCGTTTCAAGACTTCACACAACCTCCAACGAAGTCGTCATAGGGAGAATGCCGCAATGTCCCAGCCGCTCGACGGGATCCGGATCATCGATTTCACCCACGTCCAGGCGGGCCCCGCCTGCACCCAGCTGCTCGCGTGGTTCGGCGCGGACGTGATCAAGGTCGAGCGCCCCGGCGCCGGCGACGTGACCCGCAATCAGCTGCGCCATGTCGAGGATGCGGACGCGCTCTACTTCACGATGCTGAACTCCAACAAGCGGTCGCTGACGCTCGACACCAAGACGCCCCAGGGCAAGGAAGTGCTCGAGAAGCTGATCCGCGAATCCGACGTGATGGTCGAGAATTTCGGCCCCGGCGCGCTGGACCGCATGGGCTTCACCTGGGCCCATATCCAGTCGCTCAACCCCGGCATGATCCTCGCCTCGGTGAAGGGCTTCTCCGACGGCCACCACTACGAGGACCTGAAGGTCTACGAGAACGTGGCGCAGTGCGCCGGCGGCGCCGCCTCGACCACCGGCTTCTGGGACGGCCCGCCCACCGTGTCGGCCGCCGCCCTCGGTGATTCCAACACCGGCATGCACTTGGCCATCGGCATCCTCACGGCGCTGCACGCCAAGAACAAGACCGGCAAGGGCCAGAAGGTCGCCGTGTCGATGCAGGACTCGGTCATCAACCTCTGCCGCGTGAAGCTGCGCGACCAGCAGCGCCTCGACGCCATCGGCTACCTCGAGGAATACCCGCAATATCCGCACGGCGAGTTCTCCGACGTGGTGCCGCGCGGCGGCAACGCGGGCGGCGGCGGTCAGCCGGGCTGGGTGCTGAAGTGCAAGGGCTGGCAGTCGGACCCGAACGCCTACATCTACTTC
Source organism: Methylorubrum suomiense (assembly GCF_022179765.1). Classification (GTDB taxonomy): domain Bacteria; phylum Pseudomonadota; class Alphaproteobacteria; order Rhizobiales; family Beijerinckiaceae; genus Methylobacterium; species Methylobacterium suomiense. The sequence continues at coordinate 32,082 of NZ_BPRE01000001.1, forward strand.
ACCATCCAGGGTCACGCCTGGGCCCCGATCTGCAAGGCGCTGGGCAAGCCCGAGTGGATCGACGATCCGGCCTACAACACCGCCCGCGCCCGCCAGGACAAGATCTTCGAGATCTTCGCCTTCATCGAGGATTGGCTGGCCGACAAGACCAAGTTCGAGGCCGTCGACATCCTGCGCAAGTTCGACATCCCGTGCTCGCCGGTGCTGTCGATGAAGGAGATCGCCGCCGATCCGTCGCTGCGCGCCAGCGGCACCATCGTCGAGGTCCCGCATCCGAAACTCGGCTCGTACCTGACCGTCGGCTCGCCGATCAAGTTCTCGGACATGAAGGTCGACATCAAGGCTTCGCCCCTGCTCGGTGAGCATACGGACGAAGTTCTCGCCAGCCTCGGCTACACCTCCGAGCAGATCGCCGCGATGCACGAGGCCCGCGCGGTCTGAGTTCTCGACCATGATTCTTCCGGGACGGTGATCCGCCCCGGAAGTGCTTGACCGGACCTAGGTCCGGGCTGTTTTTCTCCTCCGTGTGACTTGGCCGGACCGCCCTCCTTACGGTCCGGCCTTTCTTGTCCGGCCTACGGGCCGGGCGCCTCACGCGGGGGAAGCCGTCTGCCCTCTCCTCGCACGTCCCGGCTTTCCGCCGAGAGCCGGCTCATCCCTTCGGGCTGCGTCCTCCAGCCCCAAGCCTGCGGTGACCCGTGCCGGTGAATGTCGTCCTTCGTCGCCTCCTGCCGCAGCAGGCCCCCGTCAGCAATCGGGAGCGGCTGCGGGCCGCCTGCGGCGCCCTCCTCGGGCTTCTCGGCACCGGGCTCATCGCCCGCGCGTCGATCGGAACCGGCAGCGCCCTCCCGGCCCTGATCGCCCCGATGGGCGCTTCCGCCGTGCTGCTCTTCGCGGTGCCGTCGAGCCCCCTGGCCCAGCCCTGGTCGATCATCGGCGGGAACCTGATCGCGGCCCTGGTCGGCGTCACCATCGCCGGCCTCGTGCCCGATCCGCTCATCGCCGCCGGGCTCGCGGGCGGCCTCGCCATCGGCCTGATGATGGCCTTCCGCTGCCTGCATCCGCCGAGCGGCGCCGTGGCCCTCACCGCCGTGCTCGGCGGCCCCGCGATCCACGATCTCGGCTACGGCTTCGTGCTCTGGCCGGTCGGCGCGAATTCCCTGCTGATCCTGGCGGTGGCGGTCGCGTTCAACAACCTGACCGGCCGGTCCTATCCGCACGCGCCGGCCTCGGCGCCCGCCACCCCGGCGCCCGCCTCCGCCATGGGCCTGACTTCGGGAGACATCGACGCCGCGCTCGAAGATTTCGATCAGGTGCTCGATATCGGCCGGGGCGACCTGGAGGCGCTGCTGCGCCGGGCTCAGCTCAGCGCCCTGGTCCGCCGCTCCGGCCCGGAGACCTGCGCCTCCATCCTGACCCGGGACGTCGTGGCCATCGCCCCCGAGGCGCCGCTGAGCGAGGCGCTGGCGCTGCTGCGGCGGCATCACATCAAGATGCTTCCGGTCACCGACGAGAACGCCCACGTGCTCGGCGTCCTCACCCAGACCGACCTGATGGACAAGGCGGAGTGGGATCGAAAGGGCCCCCGCCTCGGGCTCGCCCGGCGCTGGCATCTGACGCTCGGCCGGGGCCGCGCCCCCCATGGCTGCGCCGCCGACGTGATGACGACCGAGGTGATGTGTCTGCGCCCGGAGATGACCCTGGCCGAAGTCGCGGTCCGGATGGCCCGGGGCGGACACCACCATCTCCCCGTGATCGGCCCCGAGGATCGCCTGTGCGGCGTCGTCGCCCAATCCGACCTGATCGAGACCCTGCTGACCGAGGCGGCCCATCGCACGGGCACGGAGTCGTCGCGCCCCGGCCCGGCGAAGCGGGCTCAACCGGGCGACCCGGTCCCGTCCGATCTCGCCGCCGGGTTGGCCTAGAGATTCCGGCGAGCCCTCACTCTCATCCTGAGGTGCGGAGCGAAGCGAAGCCTCGAAGGAGGCCTCCAGCGAATCGCGCGATCCCTGGAACTCTCCTTCGAGGCTCCGCCTTTGGCGCGGCACCTCAGGATGAGGAGATGTGATGAGATGAAGGATTTGAAACGGGTCTCACAGGCGTGATCGCTCGCAGGACCGGGTCGTCGGCTCGGCTTTCGCAATCAGGCCGCGAGATGGATCGCGCCGCGACCAAGCACCATCATCTCAGGGTAATTTAAGAAATTTACACCGAAGATCGGCCTTTGCACGCGTCGATGCAGGTTATACTATTGCAAAACCAAGATGAAAATACAGTCTTGGATAGGCTTAATTGTCGACCTTAGCCAGGAAAATCAGAAAATTCTTCCGGGACAATCTCGCACATGCACCGTCTGATTATCCCCGCCCTCGCCATCGTGCTGCTGATGCCGGGCGCCGCCCAGGCCTTGTCGATGACCGATACGCTGCAAGCCTGGCGAGAAAGCTCGGCGATGGACCGCCTTCAGCTCGCGAGCCGCTTCGGCAAATCGTTCGTCGCCGTCAACGAGAGCTTCACCGCCGGCTATTTCGTGAAATGCATCGACGAAGTCGCGGGCTACGCGAACGCCCAGAAGGCCCGGATCGAGGATGCGATGCGCGAATGCGTCGCCTCGCAGCTGCGGATGAAGGCACAGCCGGACGATTGAGCCACGGGCTCAGATCTCGATCTCGGTCCCGATCTCGATCACTTGAGAGGCCGGCACGCAGAAATGCGCGCCGGTGCGCTCGGCGTTGTTCTGCATCACCGCGAACAGGGCCTCGCGCCAATCCGACATGCCGTGGCGGTCGGAGACCGGGATGATGGTTTCGTGTCCGACGAAGACGGTCAGGTCCTCGACGAGATCCTCCGGCAATTGGCCCGAGGCGACCGCGCAGCGCAGGCCCTCGGGGACCGAGGCGGATTGCATGAAACCGTAGCGCAGGATCACGCGGTGGATGTCGGGGGTGATCGCGCTGACCTCCGCCCGCTCGCTCGGCGGCACGGTGGGCGTCTCCTCGAACAGGGCGGTGACGATCAGGACGCGGGTATGGAGCGCGCCGAGGCGGTCGACCACCCGCACCATCGGCAGCGGGATTCCGTGCGTGGCCGAGGACAGGAAGGCGGCGGAGCCCGGCAAGGTGATGGGCGGGTCGGTGCGCAGGCGCTCGATGAAGTCGGCCTCCGACGGGCGCTGGTTGATCCGCGCCTCCTCCATGCAATGGTTGCCCTTGCGCCATGTCAGCATCAGGAACGCGACCGCGCCGGCCAGCACCAGGGGAAACCAGCCGCCCTCGACGATCTTCACGCTGTTGGCCGAGAGGAAGATCAGGTCGATCAGGAGGAAGAAGCCGTTGACCGCGATGACGGCGGGCAGGGCGTAGCCCCATTTGCGGGCGACGAGTGCGGCGAGCAGGGTCGTGATCGCCATCAGGAGGGACACGGCGATGCCGTAGGCGCCGGCGAGTGCGTCGGAGGAACGAAAGATCACCACCGCCGCGAGGGTGGCGGCGGCCAAGAGCCAGTTCACCGTCGGCACGTAGATCTGGCCGCGCTCGTCGGGTGCGGTGTGGACGACACGCATCGGCGGCAGGAAGCCGAGCTGCACCGATTGCTGGGTCAGCGAGAACACGCCCGAGATGATCGCCTGCGAGGCGATGACAGTGGCGAGGGTCGCCAGCCCGATCAGCGGGTAATGCGCCCAGTCCGGTGCGAGACGGTAGAACGGGTTCTCCGCCGCGGCGGGATCGGCGAGCAGGATCGCGCCCTGACCGAAATAATGGATCATCAGCGCGGGCAGCACGAGGCCGAACCACGCGGCCCGGATCGCCTTGGCACCGAAATGGCCGAGATCGGCATACATCGCCTCGCCGCCGGTGACGGCGAGGAAGGCGGCCCCCAGCATGGCGAAGCCGACGCCGAGCCCGGCATGACCGACGAACTCCACCGCCGCGATCGGATTGATCGCCCGTAGGATCTGCGGCGCCTGGAGGATGCCGCCGATGCCGAGGAGCGCCAGCACCACGAACCAGACCAGCATCACCGGCCCGAAGATGCGCCCGATGAAGGCGGCGCCCCGGCTCTGCACCAGGAAGATGCCGACGAGGATCACCAGGGTGATCGGTACGACGTAGCGGTCGAGGGAGGGCGCATCGACCTTGAGCCCCTCCACCGCCGAGAGCACCGAGATCGCGGGGGTGATCGCCCCGTCGCCGTAGAGGAGCGCAGCGCCGACGAGGCCGACGACGAGGAGAAGCCCCTGGCGGGTGCCGGCCTCGGCGTGGCGGGCTCCGAGGAGCGCGAGCATCGCGACGATTCCGCCCTCGCCCTTGTTGTCGGCGCGCAGGATCAGGACGGCATATTTCACCGAGACGATCAGGATCAGCGACCACAGGATCAGCGAGACCGCGCCGGTCACGGCCACCGCCGAGGGTGGCTCCCCGTGGCTCGCCGCCCGCACCGCCTCCTTGAACGCGTAGAGCGGGCTGGTGCCGATATCGCCGTAGACGACGCCGAGGGTGGCCAGCAGCAACCCGGCCCCGAGCCGGCGCTCCGGGCCGTGATCCGTATCCTCCGCGGGCGAATTGTCCGTGGAATTGTCCGTGGAACCGTGGGCCGACGCTGCGCTCAAGGGTGCGCTCCACGAAGCGTAACCGCTCTCAGGCGGCCCGCCTCAATTAAGCTGCGCCGAACCTTCGTCCAGTGACATCCGCGTCACCGATCGCCCGAAGTCACCGCCCCCGCTGCGGAACGGGCTCCGGGGCGGCCTTCTCCTGACTTGGCTTGTCCTGACTTGGCTTTTCCTGTCCCACCTTCTCCTGTCCCGACCGCTCGCGCAGGCGGGCGAGCCCGGCGGAGATCCGATCGGCGATGCGCCCCCGCAGATCCTCGGACAATTCGATATCGGTGAGTCGCCAGCCCCAATCGTGCAGGCGCATGCGGATTCGGAACTGCTCCTGGCGCGGACGATCCGGCGGCACGGCGATGACCACGGAGCGGAAGCCGCGCATCTCGGAAGCGAGGTAATAGCGCAGGGCCCGGGCGGCATCGGGGATGCGCAGGCCGTCCCGGCGATCGTGCCGATTGGTGGCCTCCGGCAGATCGAGCGCCTGCGGCCAGCCGTCATCGAGGAGATCGACCACGTTCTGCGGCGTCACCAGGGCCTCGGTCACCGGCAGCGCCAGGGCCGCCGCCGCATCGGCGAGGCGTTGCCGCTCCCGCGGCTCGGCGGCACCCTCGGCGCGGATCGCGGCCGAGACCTGCTTGGCCAGGGAGAGGCGCAGGGTGCGAAAATTGACGCGCTGCGCCACCGCGGCCACGTCGCCCGTCTGCACCGCCTGAGCGAGGCCGTAGAGCGACCAGAACGGCGTCAGGGTGTAGGCGAACCAGCCGAGGGCCGCCAGGAGTGGGATCGTCCACCAGCGCATCGTCAGCTGCGGGCGCGCCCTTGCTTCACGACGCGTCCCCCGCCGCGTGCCAACCCGTTAGACCGGCAAACGCCGCGACGACCCCCTCGTAGACCGGCCGCTTGAACGGAATGATGAGGCCCGGCAGCGCTTCCAGGCGCTCCCAGCGCCACGCGTCGAATTCGGGCTTGTGGTGACCGCCGCCGGGGGCATCGACGTCGATCACGTCCTCGCTCCCGGTCAGACCGAAGGCGAACCATTTCTGGCGCTGACCGCGGTAGCGGCCCTTCCAGGCCTGCTTCATCACGTCGACCGGCAGATCGTAGGCCAGCCAGTCGCGGGTCTCGCCCAGGAGCGTCACGGCCTCGGCCGGCACGTTGGTCTCCTCGTGGAGTTCGCGCAGGGCGGCGGTGAGCGGCGGCTCGTCCGGGTCGATGCCCCCCTGCGGCATCTGCCAGGCATGGCCGTCGGCCACGTGCTCGGGCCCGGCCTCCGACTTGCGCCGGCCGACGAAGACGCGCCCGTCCCGGTTGAACAGGGCCACGCCGACGCAGGGGCGATAGGGCAGCGCGTCGCCCTCCGGCCGGGACGGAAGGTCGTCGCCGGGACGAGGGTCGCTCGGGTGGTCGTGACTCGGATTTTCCATGGCGGCGCGACCATAGGACGGCGCGCGCGCCAGCGGCAACGCCGACCTGATGTCCGGTGGCCGGGATCCCGCTCAGGAGATGGAGAGCACGAGGCCGGCGGCCCGATTTCAGGGAGACGCGCTCGACAGCTCTCCGGCGGCCGGGGCCTGCCGCAGGACCGCGCTGACCGGCACCAGCCGCACGCCGCGGGCTTCGAGGTCGCGGGTCCAGCGCGACAGCCGGTCGATGGTGAGCTGGGCGGCACTGCCCGAGGCCAGCACGAAGCCCTTCTGGCGGGCGAGGGCTTCGAGGCGGGCGAGTTCCGCATCGATGGCCTCCGGCCGGGCGATGGCGTCGATCACGATCTCGGCACGGGCTGCCGGAAGCTTCGCCTTGGCGGCCGACCCCGCGACGAGGGCGCGCTGCGCGGTGCCGTCATCGACGAAGCCGAGGCCGCGCCCGGCAAGCTCCTTCAGCACGGGCTCGAGCGCGCCGGTCTCGCCCGCGAACTTCGCGCCCATCAGATTGACCACGCCGACGATGCCGGGGAACCGGCTCAGCACCCAACTCGTCCGGTCGAGATTCTCGGCGGGGCGGGAGCCGGCGAGCAGGGTCTGCGGCCCGGGATCGCTGTCGGGATAGTCGAACGGCTCCATCGGCAGCTGGACCAGGATCTCGTGTCCGGCCTCGCGGGCCCGCGATGCCGCCTTCTCGAGATCGCTGCCATAGGGCGAGAAGGCGAGGCTCACCGCCGCCGGGAGCCGGGCGATGGCGCTCATCGTGGCCGTGTGTCCGATCCCGAGCCCCGAGACCAGGATGGCGATCCGCGGCCCCTGGCCCGGCTCTTCCGGGCGGGCATAGACGTCGAGGGGACGGATCTTGCCTTCACCGATCTTCGGCAGCGGTCCGTTGCGCCCGCGCTCGGTCAGGCGCGGATCGGGGGCGGGGTTCAGGCGGATCTGGGTCGCGTTCGGCACGCGGATGATGACCGGCGCATCGGGGGCCGTCGCACCGGCCGGCCGGAACACGCTGACGCCCGAGGCCTGCTCGACCTCCTGGGCGGATTGAGGAGAATCCGCCGGCTTCGCAGCCGCCTCGGCCACCTGCTGCGGGGCGACCTTCACGACGGGCGGTGCGGCGGGCTCGCGCCGCTCGATGACGGCGCTGGCGCGGGGCTCGCCGCCCCGCGGATCGCCGAGAAGTGCCACGCTCCCGGCCAGCAGGGCGAGGGCGATGCAGGCCGCACCCGCCGCGTGCGCGGCCGTCGGGCGCGGGAGGCGGCGCAGACCACCGGTCTTCGCCCCGGCCTTGACCCCGACCCCGAGGGGCTTCGTCAGGATATCGTCGGCCGACTCGCTCACCCGCTCTCGCCTCTGGCGACCTTTCGCAGAACCGGCACGGGGCGCGATACGAAAACGGCCCGCAGCGCCGGTTGGAGCCGGCATTGCGGGCCGTCATGGTTAATCTTTCGCTAATCCCGGCCGCGACCGCGCGGCCGGGTTGCGAAAAATCAGTTCTGGGTCGCCGGCTTCGTCACGTTGGCCGCACCCTTCTGGATGCCGTGCAGGAAGTCGACCGCGGCGATGAGCTGCTTGTCCTTGGCCGGGTCCGGCGGGATGTAGGCCGAAGAACCACCGCGCTCCTCGGTGTCCTTCTGCTTGAGGTGGCCCTTCAGGCCGGCCTCACCCTTGGTCTCGTCCTTGCCCTTCAGATCGTCGGGCACGTCCTGCAGCACCTCCTGATCCGGCTCGATCCCCTTCGCCTGGATCGAGCGGCCGGACGGCGTGTAGTAGCGCGCGGTGGTGAGGCGCAGGGCGCCCTGGCCGCCGAGCGGGATGATTGACTGGACCGAGCCCTTGCCGAAGGAGCGCGTGCCCATGATGGTCGCGCGCTTGTGATCCTGGAGGGCGCCGGCCACGATCTCGGAGGCCGAGGCCGCACCGCCATTGACCAGCACGACGATCGGCTTGCCCTTGGCGAGATCGCCCGCCTTGGCCGAGAAGCGCTGGGTCTCGTCCGGGTTGCGGCCGCGGGTCGAGACGATCTCACCGCGATCGAGGAAGGCGTCGGAGACCATCACGGCCTGGTCGAGCAGACCGCCGGGATTGTTGCGAAGATCGACGACGTAGCCCTTCAGCTTGTCGTTGCCGATCTCGGTCTGGAGCTTGTCGATCGCGGTCTTGAGACCCTCGAAGGTCTGCTCGTTGAACTGGGTCAGGCGCACATAGCCGATATCGCCGCCCTCGACCTTCGAGCGCACGGGCCGGATCTTGATGATGTCGCGGTTGAGCGTGACGTCGATCGGATCCTTGGCTTCCTTGCGGCTAATCTTGAGCCGCACCGGCGAGTTCACCGGCCCACGCATCTTGTCGACCGCCTGGTTCAGGGTGAGACCCTGGACCTGATCGTCGTCGATCTGGGTGATGATGTCGTTGGCCAGCAGACCCGCCTTCGAGGCCGGGGTGTCGTCGATGGGCGAGACGACCTTGATCAGGCCGTCCTCCATCGTGACCTCGATGCCGAGGCCGCCGAACTCGCCCTTGGTGGTGGTCTGCATGTCACGGAACGCCTTGGCGTCCATGTAGCTCGAATGCGGGTCGAGCGAGGTCAGCATGCCGTTGACCGCCGACTCGATCAGCTTCGACTCCTCGGGCTTCTCGACATAGTCGGTCCGCACCTTCTCGAACACGTCGCCGAACAGGCTGAGCTGCCGGTAGGTCTCGGCGGAGGCCGCGACCGCGCTCGTGCCCGACAGCAATTGCGTCTGGGTCGACAGAGCCGAGGCACCGATCCCGAGGGCGGCGCCGAGCAACACGAGGGACACTTTGCGCATTATCCGCGAACCTTCTCGCTGGAACTTCTCGCCCACCACGGCTCCGGATCGATGGAGCCGCCGTCTTTCCTGAACTCGACGTACAGGACGGGATCGTTCCGATCATCGTCCCTCTGTGACGCACTCGCCTGCGACACGCCAGCGGGGCCGCCGCCCTCGCCCATGGCAGCCACCGGCTCGCCTGCCAGTACGAACTGGCCGACTTCGACGTTGATCTGGTCCATGCCCGCCAACAAGAGATAGTAGCCGTCGCCCGCGTTGATGATCAAGAGACGGCCGTAGGAGCGGAACGGGCCGGCAAAGGACACCCAGCCGTCCGCCGGTGCGGAGACGACGGCCTTCGGCCGCGTCCGCAGCGAGATGCCGCGGGTGGTTCCGCTCTGTCCGTCCGGTTGGCCGAAGCCGCGCACCAGCGTCCCGCTGACGGGCCTGGGCAGATCGCCGCGGGCATCGGCGAATTTCACCTTGGGAGCGAGCTTGGCGGGATCGCGGGCGCTGGCCGCCGCGAATTTCTCCTGCGTCTTGCGCTGCTCCCGCTCCTCCGCCGCCCGCGCCTCGTCGGAGGCACGGCGGGCGGCGGACAGCTCGTTCTCCATCCGGTCGACGAGATCCTTCAGGGTCTTGGCCTGGGTGCCGAGTTCGGTGCTCTTGCGCCGCTCCTGCGTGAGGTCGCTCTCGATCTGCACCTGCCGGGCGCGCCGGGCGGCGACCAGCGCGTCGAGGCGTTGGCGCTCCGAGGCCCAGCCAGCGAGATCCTTCCGCAGGGCCTCGCGATCGGCCGCGATGAGGCCCCGCACCCGGACCAGCTCGGCAAGGTCACCGGCCAGCGTCTCGGCTTCGCCGCGCAGCTCGGGCACCACGGCGCCCAGCAGCATCGAGGTGCGGATCGCCACCAAGACGTCCTCCGGCCGCACCAGAACCGCCGGCGGCGGGCGCCGGCCCATGCGCTGGAGCGCGGCCAGAATCTCGGCAATGACGGCCCGGCGCGAATTGAGCGACTTGCGGATCGCCGCGTCGCTGTCGGTGAGCGAGCGCAGGCGCTCTTCCAGCCGGTTCAGCCGATCCTCGGTCGCCTGGGCCTGCCGGCCGGCATCGAGCAGCGCCGTACTGAGCTTGGCCCGGTCCGAGCCGATCGTCGCGATCTCGGCTTCCAAAGCGGCGCGACTGCCGGCACTCGCGGCCAGCGCATCCTCGATCTGCTTGAGATTCTGCGCCCGACGGTCGCGCTCCTCCTGAGCCTGACGCATGGCGTCGGCATTTCCGCTGCCTTGCCCGGCGCCTTGCCCGTTTCCTGGCCCGGCCTCCTGCGCCCATGCCGGCAGACCGGCAGCGACCCAGCCGGCCAGGAGGAGCGCCGCCCTCGTCCGGAAATGCCTCATGCGTCGGGATCGCCGCGGTGATAGGGATGGCCCGCCAGGATGGTGAGGGTCCGATAGGCTTGCTCCAGCACGAGCACGCGCACCAGTCCGTGGGGCAGTGTCGCCGCTCCGAAGGCGAGAATATGGTCGGACCGGGCCCGCACGCGCTCGTGCAGCCCGTCCGCCCCGCCGATCACGAAGGCGAGAGCGGGTCGACCCGCATCGCGCCACGCGCCGATCCGGGCGGCGATCCGCTCGCTCGGCCAGTCGGAGCGTCCGCGCTCGTCGCAGGCGATCAGCGCGGCGTCCCCCGGCACCAGGGCGAGGATCGCATCGGCTTCCTCGGCCACCCGGTCGGCGGCGCGGCGGGCACGGGATTCTGGGATCTCGGTCAGATCGCAGGCCGTGACGCCGAGCCCCCGGCCGAGCGCGGCGGCGCGCTCCCGGTAACGAGCGGTGAGATCCCGCTCCGGCCCGTTCTTCAGACGACCGACGGCGACGACGAGGAGGCGCAAGGGAGGGGGCCGTCCGAGGAGCCACGAGAGACTTCGCGAAGGAACTCGCGACGAGCGGGCCGATAGCACGATCCGTAGCCGGCGTCCCGCACCTGCGAACCCCCCCCGATAACGTCCCCGCCGTCGCGGTTCAGCCAGCCAGGGCCTTTTCGATGCTCGCGGCGAACGGCGTGGTCGGCCGTCCGATCAACCGGGAGAGGGCATGGCCATCATCGAAGAGGGCGCCCTCGGCGGCGGCGGCGTCCGAACCAGCGATGAGGGCGGCGAGCGGCGCGGGCAGGCCCGCCCCGAGCAGAATGTCGCGATACGCCGCCTCCGGCAGGTCGCGATAGGCAATGGGGCGTCCGGAGGCCCGGGCGATTTCGGCGGCGAAATCGGCCAGGGTGAAGGCTTCGTCGCCCGCCAATTCGTAGATCTCTGCCGTCCCCTGGCCCGCATCGGTCAGCACGACGGCCGCAGCCTCGGCGTAATCCGCGCGGGCGGCGGCGGCGATCCGACCCGTGCCCGCACTGCCGATGAGGGCCTGATGGGTCAGGGCACTCGGGATCGAGGCCGTGTAATTCTCGCTGTACCAGCCGTTGCGCAGCAGAACGTGCGGGAGACCGGATTCCCGCAGGATTCGCTCCGTCTGCCGGTGCTCCTCGGCCGGAGCAAGGGACGACCTGTCGGCCCGCAGGACGCTCGTATAGGCAAGCATACCGATGCCCGCCCCGCGCGCCGCTTCGATGGCGTTGCCGTGCTGTTGCACCCGCTGCCCGATCTCGTTCGAGGAGATCAGCAGGAGGCGGTCGATTCCCTCGAACGCCGCCGCGAGCGTGTCCGGCCGGTCGTAATCGGCGAGGCGGACGGCGACGCCGCGGGCGCGAAACTGGGCGGCCGCCTCGGAATCGAGGTTTCGCAGGCCGGCGATCACGCGATCGGGCGCGATCCGCTCCAGCAGCGCCGTTACGGTCCGGCGGCCGAGCTGACCGCCGGCGGCGGTGACGAACACGGTGGGGGACGTGGATGACATGGATGTACTCCGGTCTCTTAGGAGAACAAGGTTCTTATTTGAGACCGGGAAACACCGTAAGGAGGCACCTTTCGGGGACAAGGTAACCTCGGGGGAACCGATTGATGAGCGATCACAGCGCCACCGCCGGGGCCGCGCTGGCGGCGCAGTTCGCCACGTGGCAGATGCATGCTTGCGGCGCCGAGGGGTGTCCGGTTCGAGATGTCCTCGACCATCTGGGCGACAAGTGGACGACCCTGGTTCTGATCGCGTTGGCTTGTGGGCCGCAGCGCTTCAACGGCCTTGCCCGAGCCGTCCCGGACATCTCGAAGCGGATGTTGACGCAGACCCTGCGCAATCTGGAGCGCGACGGTTTCATCACGCGCCACGTCTTCCCGACCAAGCCGCCGAGCGTGGAGTACCGGCTTTCCGAATTGGGACGGTCGCTGCTGGTGCCGGTGGCGGCCCTGGTCGCTTGGGCCGAGCAGGCGCATCCCGCGATCCGCGAGGCACGGGTCCGCTACGACGCGCTCCCCTCGGCGGTTTAGCCTTCACCCCTCACGGCCAGGATCGCGCCGCGCCTTGCGGCCGAGAGAAATGGGTATATACCCGCTTCATGGCTGCCGACTCGCCCTGCCTGTGCGCGAACCTGCGCCGCGTCACCCGCGCGGTCACCGCCGCCTACGACGCGGCCCTGCAGCCGGCCTCGCTGCGAATCACCCAATTCTCGATCCTGCGCATCCTCGAACGGCTCGGGCCGGTGGGCGTGACGCGCCTCGCGGCGGAAGCGGCCCTCGACCGCTCGACCATGGGCCGCAACCTCGATCCGCTGGAGCGACGGGGCCTCGTGCGGCTGACCGTCAACGCCGCCGACCAGCGCGAGCGCGTCGCCGCCCTGACCGAGGCGGGCCGCGCAGCCCTCGCCGCCGCCTTGCCCCTGTGGCGGGCGGCGCAGGCGCGCGTCGAGACCGCCTTTCCACCCGCGGCCGTCGCCGACCTCGCCAGCCGGCTCGCCCGCCTCGATTCCGCGCAAACCGACTGACCGGAGCCCCGCCATGCCGCTCGTTCGCATCGACCTGCCCCAGGGCAAGAGCCCGGAATACCGGCACAGTGTCGGCGACGTGGTCTACGAGGCCATGCGCACGACGCTGAACGTGCCGGAGAACGACCGCTTCCAGGTCATCACCGAGCATGCGCCGGGCGGCCTCGTCATCGACCCGACCTATCTCGGGATCGCGCGCAGCGGCGACGCCCTGATGATCCAGGTGACCCTCAATGCCGGGCGCAGCGTCGAGCTGAAGAAGGCCTTCTACAAGGCCGTGGCCGACGGTCTGCACGAACGCGTGGGCCTGCGCCGGGAAGACGTGCTCATCCAGCTCGTCGAGGTGCCGAAGGAGAACTGGTCCTTCGGCAACGGCGAGGCGCAATACGCCTGACCGCCCTCCTTCCGGACCATCGGACCGAGCCCATGCCGCCCTCCCCATCTTCGGCACCCGCGCGCCTGCATTACGGTTGGATCGTCGCGGGCGTGACCTTCCTCGTCCTCTTGGTCGGCGCGGGGGTGCGGGCGACGCCGGGCGTGCTGATCGTGCCGTGGGAGCGGGAATTCGGCTGGAGCACGGCGACGATCAGCGGGGGCATCGCCCTCAACATCTTCCTCTACGGAATGATCGGGCCCTTTGCGGTGGCGATCATCGAGCGGTTCGGCCTGCGCCGCGCGGTCTGCACGACGCTGGTCGTGCTGGCGGCCGGCACCGCCGCGACCGTGTTCATGCAGCAGGTCTGGCAGATGGTGCTGCTGTGGGGCCTCGTGGTGGGGGCGGGCACCGGCATGGTGGCGAACGTGCTCGGCGCCACGGTCGCGTCGCGCTGGTTCGGGCGCCATCGCGGCCTCGTGGTCGGATTGCTGACCGCGAGTGCCGCCACCGGCCAGCTCGTCTTCCTACCCGTTCTCGCCCACCTCTCCGTCGATCAGGGTTGGCGGGTGGCGGCGCTCACGGTCGCGCTCGCCGCGCTCGCCCTGGTGCCTCTGGTCGCGTGGCTGATGCGCGACCGCCCGGCCGATCTCGGCCTGGCCCGCTTCGGCGAGACCGCGATCCAGCCTGCACCGCGGGGTGGGATCAATCCGGCCCGGCGCGCGCTGCAGGGTCTCGCCACGGGGCTGCGCTCACGGGACTTCTGGCTCCTGTCGGGCACCTTCTTCATCTGCGGCGCCTCGACCAACGGCCTCATCGGCACCCACCTGATCCCGGCCTGCAACGACCATGGCATCCCGGCGGTGACGGCGGCCAGCGTGTTGGCGCTGATGGGCCTGTGCGACCTCGTCGGCACCACCGCCTCAGGTTGGCTGACCGATCGATACGACCCGCGCCGGCTGCTGGCTTGGTATTACGGCCTGCGCGGCCTCTCGCTGATGTTCCTGCCCTATTCCTTCGATCTGAGCGTCTACGGCCTGTCCCTGTTCGCCGTGTTCTACGGCCTCGACTGGATCGCCACCGTGCCGCCGACCGTGAGCTTGGCGGGCAAGGTCTTCGGAGAGGAGAACGCCGCGCTGATGTTCGGCTGGATCGCCGCCGCCCACCAAGTCGGCGCGGCGAGCGCTGCCTGGGCCGCGGGCGCGGTCCGCACCGGCACCGGCGACTATTTCTCCGCCTTCGTCTCGGCGGGGCTCCTCTGCCTCGCTGCCGCGATGATGGCCCTGTTCATCGGAACGCGGCCGCGGGTGGCGGTTCCGGCGGCCGCCTGACATCGACGGCGCGCGAGACGCTCCCCGCTTCCGCCTCCTTCGAGGCCCCACGCTTGGGGCAAGGGGCATCTCCGAATGGGGGCGCGCTTTTGAGAAGCGGCCCGAAGGGGCGTTCGAACCGCCCTATCCGACCCCGTTCGCCTTGAACCACGCCTGCGCCTTGGCCCAGGCCTCGGTCGCGGCGTCCTCGCGGTAGGTCGGTCGGTAATCGGCGTGGAAGCCGTGCGGGACGTCGGGGAACACCTCGATGCGCGAGGGGCTGCCCGCCGCCTTCAGTTCCGCCTGCATCTGGTCGATGATCGGCATCGGAATGTTGTCGTCCTTGCCCGCGTAGAGGCCGAGCACCGGCGCCTTGAGCGCGCCCGCCACGTCGACGGGATTGCGCGGCTTCAATTCCGAGGGCGGCGAGGCCGCGCCGCCGAGGATGCCGTAGAAGGCGGCGCCCGCCTTGGGCCTGTCGGTGTGCGCGGCGTAGAGCCAGACGATGCGGCCGCCCCAGCAGAAGCCGGTAATGCCGAGCCGCGCCACGTCCGCCGCGCCGCTCGCCGCGGCGAAGGCGGTGGTGGCGTCGAGATCGCTCATCACCTGGGCGTCCGGAACCTTCGGCACGATCTGTGTGCGGATCGTCGGGATGTCGGCCTTGGTGGCGTCGCCCTGGCGGGCGAACAGGTCGGGGGCGATGGCGTAGTAGCCGAGCTTGGCGAAGCGCCGGCACACGTCCTTGATGTATTCGTGGACGCCGAAGATTTCCTGGATCACGAGCATGACCGGGAACGGCCCGCCCGAGGCGGGCATCGCCCGATAGGCCGGGATCTCGACGCCGAGCGAGGGCACCTTCACCTCGCCCGCGGTCAGGCCATCGGTCGGCGTCGTCACCGTCGCGGCCGAGACCGGCTGCACCGCGAGCGCGAAGCCCGCGCCCAAACTCGTCTTGAGGAAGGTGCGGCGACCGGGCTCGGCGGCCTCGCTCGCGCGATCGTGTCGGGTTTCGTCCTGCATGGCGCCTGTCCCGCATCGCCGCCCGGTCGCGGAACGGCCGGCCCGTTCTACCTGCGGGGCCGGGCTGCGGGAACAGGCGCGGGGCCGTCCCGCTTGAAGCCCCGGCCGCCTATGCCTCGGCATCAGCGAGATCAGGGACCGGAATGAACGTCCACGACACCGCAACCCCGGCGGAGACGACGCCCCCTCGCCTGGACCGCAAGGCGGTCGGCGCCGTGGTGCTGGGCAACGCCCTCGAATTCTACGATTTCACGATCTACGCCTTCTTCGCCAAGGCGATCGGCGACGCGTTCTTTCCCGGGGGCAGCGCCACGGACAGCCTGCTCGCCTCGCTCGCCCTGTTCGGCATCGGCTACGTCATGCGCCCGGTGGGCGGCGTGCTGATCGGCGCCTTCGCCGACCGGGCGGGCCGCAAGCCGGCCATGCTGCTCACCATCGGCCTCATGGCGGTCGGCATGCTGATGCTGGCCGCCTGTCCCGGCACGGCGGTGCTCGGCGGCTGGGCGCAGGTGATCGTCATCGCCGGGCGCCTGATCCAGGGGCTGGCCCTGGGCGGCGAGGTGGGGCCCTCGACCGCCTATCTGGTCGAGGCCGCCCCGCCGGAAAGCCGCGGCTTCGTGGCGAGTTGGCAGATCGCGAGCCAGGGCTGCGCCGCCCTGTTCGCGGGCGTCTTCGCCACCGGCCTCACCCTCGTCCTGGGCGATGCCGCGATGGCGGATTGGGGCTGGCGGGTGATGTTCGGCCTCGGCCTCCTCGTGGTGCCGGTCGGTCTGGTGATCCGTAGCCACCTGCCCGAGACGGCGGGGGCGGATCACGATCCGAATGCCGCCGCCTCGACCGGCGCGGTGGTGATGCGGCTCCTGCGCGAGCACGGGCGGCTGCTGGGGCTCACCTTCCTGGTGATCGCCGCCTCGACGGTCTCGAACGCCATCGGTACCAACATGCCGGTCTATGCCGGTGCGACCCTCGGCCTCTCCGAGACGGCCGCCAACGCCGTGCCGATCGCGCTCGGCCTCGCCTCGGTCGCCTTCCCCCTGCTCGGCGGCTGGCTCGCCGACCGCTACGGACGGCGACCGGTGCTGATCTGGCCCCGCGCCCTGATCCTGCTCCTCGCCGTGCCGGCATTCTGGTGGCTGTTGCGCGAGCCGGGGGCGCCCGCCGTCTACGCCGTCACCTTCCTGCTCTCGGCGCTTTCCTCGATCAATGCGGCGGCGATCATTGTGGCGATTCCCGAATCGCTCCCCCGCGCCGTGCGTTCGGCCGGCCTGTCGATCGTCTACGCGGTATCGGTCTCGCTGTTCGGGGGGAGCACGAACTATCTCGTCAACTGGCTGATCGCGACGACCGGCGACCGGATGATGCCGGCCTATTACCTGGCCGCCTTCAGCCTCGTCGGCACGGTGGCGGCCCTGCTGCTGCCGGAGACGCGGGGGCGCGACTTGAAGAGGGGCTAAGGAGCTGCCGGCTCCTCCCGCCCACCCGATTCCCCCATCCCGACATGCCGCGTGAGCGGGTTCCAGACGTCTCGGCGATCCCTGGAGACCTCCTTCGAGGCCCGCCAAGGCGGGCGCCTCAGGATGAGGAGGATCGATGGGAGACGCCGATGATTACCGCAGCCCCGCGGGCCGGTCGCCCGCGGCCCAGGCCAGCGCCTGTTCCAGTCGATCGTTGCCCCAGAACAGCTCGCCATCCTCGGCCAGGAAGCTCGGCGCGCCGTAGATGCCGCGGGAGCGGGCCTCCTCGCCCGCGACCTTGAGGCGGCCCTTGTTCGCCTCCGATGAGGCGGCCCGGAGGATCGCCGTCCCGTCGAGCCCGATGCGGTCGAGGACTTTGGCCACCGCCGCCGGCTCGGCGATCGACTCGCCTCGGGCGTAGCAGGCCTCGAACACCGCCTTCGAGAAGGGCACCAGCCAATCGTGATCGGCACCGTAGATCGCCGCACGGGTCGCCGAGAGCGAATTCTGCGGAAACGGGTTGGGGCGCGTGACCGGCGGTAGGCCGAACCGGGCCGCCTCGCGGTCGACGTCGCGCCACATGTTGCGGCCCTTGGCCGGGTAGAGGTTGAACGGCGAGTTGGTCCACCCCTGCGACGCGAAGATCGGCCCGAGCAGGAACGGCCGCCAGCGGATCGCGACGCCCGCGGATTCCGCCAGCGCGTCGATCCGCATGGCCGCAAGGTAGGAATAGGTCGAGGCGAACTCGTACCAGAACTCCAGGGTCGGCCGCCGCGTCATTCAGCGTGTCTCCTACCGGATGTCCGCATCGTCGTTCCGGGATCGCCCATCCGCAAGGCGCGATCGCGCAACCACGACACCAAAAGATGCGGCGTCGCTGCGCAAGGCGGGCCGCAGCCGGACAACCGGGCAGCGCTCGCGCGGTTGCGCGGCGATCCGGCCTGCTGTTAAGCCGCAGATCAGCCTGGCCCACGCGCCAGATCCCTCTCCAGAGCCACCGCCCATGTCCGACGCCAGCCCGAACAAAGCCGTCAGGAAGGTCGTGCTCGCCTATTCGGGCGGCCTCGATACCTCCATCATTCTCAAGTGGTTGCAGACGACCTACGGCTGCGAGGTCGTGACCTTCACGGCCGATCTCGGCCAGGGTGAGGAGCTGGAGCCCGCGCGGCGCAAGGCCGAGCTCCTGGGCATCAAGCCGGAAAACATTTTTATCGAGGACCTGCGCGAGGAATTCGTCCGCGACTACGTCTTCCCGATGTTCCGGGCCAACGCCGTCTACGAGGGCGTCTACCTGCTCGGAACCTCGATCGCCCGCCCCCTCATCGCCAAGAAGCAGATCGAGATCGCCGAGCGCGTGGGGGCGGACGCGGTCTGTCACGGCGCCACCGGCAAGGGCAACGATCAGGTCCGGTTCGAACTCGGCTACTACGCGCTGAAGCCCGACGTGACGGTGATCGCCCCCTGGCGCGAGTGGGACCTGCGCTCGCGCGAGCAGCTCATCGCCTTCGCCGAGCAGCATCAGATCCCGATCGCCAAGGACAAGCGCGGCGAGAGCCCGTTCTCGGTCGATGCCAATCTCCTGCACGCCTCGTCCGAGGGCAAGGTGCTGGAGGATCCGGCCGTGGAAGTGCCGGACTACGTCTATTCCCGCACCCTCTCGCCGGAGGAGGCGCCGGATCAGCCCACCGTCATCTCTATCGGTTTCGAGCGCGGTGACGCCGTCTCCATCGACGGAGAGGCCCTGTCGCCCGCGAGCCTGCTCGCCAAGCTCAACGAGCTGGGACGGGCCAACGGCATCGGCCGCTTGGATCTCGTCGAGAACCGATTTGTCGGCATGAAGAGCCGGGGCATGTACGAGACGCCCGGCGGCACCATCCTGCTGCCGGCCCACCGTGCCATCGAGTCGATCACGCTGGATCGCGGCGCGGCCCATCTCAAGGATCAGCTGATGCCGCAATACGCGGAGCTGATCTATAACGGCTTCTGGTTCTCGCCGGAGCGCGAGATGCTCCAGGCGCTGATCGACAAGAGCCAGGAGAAGGTTACCGGCACGGTGCGCTTGAAGCTCTACAAGGGCGGCGTCCACGTGATCGGCCGGACAAGCCCGCACTCGCTCTACGACCAGGATCTCGTCACCTTCGAGGAAGGCGCCGTGGCCTACGATCACCGCGACGCGGCGGGCTTCATCAAGCTCAACGCCCTGCGGCTGCGCACCCTGGCGCAGCGCAAGAAGCGCGAGGGCTGACGGGCGTCGGCCCGGGGCTGGTCGTCCGCATCCGGCATTCCGCCGCCGTTCCGGGCCCGCGAAGCGGGACCCGGATTGTTTCGGGGTCGACGGCGGAGGTGCGGCGTGACGGGGTGCGTCGCAGAACCAGCGTTCAGGCTGTCTCCCAGCCCGCCGCGCCCTTCCGAAAGAAGCCCGGCGCGAGATCGCCGTAGCGCAGAAAAATCTGCATCGCCGGCTGCATCTCGCGGTGCAGCCGCTCGGATTCCGGCTCTACCCCGGCGCCGTAGGGCTGCGCGGGATCGATGGCGGGCCCATCGGCCTCGATGTCCCACCGGACCTGAAGGCGCGGGATCAGGGCGAGGTGAGCCGGCGTCACCTCGAAGGTGATGTGCTCGGGCGTCTCGCCGGTCTCGCCGTCGCGGAACACGTCGGAGACGGCCGTCGAGGACAGCTTCGCTAGGGGATTGTGATACTGGTAGCGCCCGGGCTTCAGCACGGCGTGCTGCAGGAACACCGCCAGCGCGTCGCCCATCGCCCGGTGCTCTTCCTCGGCCCCCTCGTCGTCCCCGGTGACGTTGAAGATGTCGTCGTCGCGATCCAAGCTGCCATAGGGCGCGTCCGGATGGATGATCGGCGCGCCCTCGCCGGCCGCGTTCCAGGCAACGACCATGCGCCGGATCAGCGCGATGCGCTCCAGCGTCAGCTCGAAGGGGGTCGGGTCGCTCATCATGCCTCTCGCGCCGCCGGGAACTCCCGGCCCCGGTTCAGTGGCGCAGCCATCGGCCCGGTGCAAGCGGAGCGGCACCGACACGGCATCGCAGGCGCATTAGAAAGCGATGCCGAACCGTCTCGCAGAAGCTGCCGCCGGCATCGCCGGCTGCCGGCCAGCACAGGCGCGATGGTCCCCGAGATGCCGCACATCGCGATCGGGATCTCGCTTGCATGAAATGGGCATGGTCATCGCGACCGAAACGCAGGCCGGTCCGCCGCGCCCCGAAGAAACGGCTGCGGAAACTCGGCGTGTGCGAGGGCCTGTTTGACCTGTCTCGTCGAAATCGAACCGACCTGAGGCCGCGACGATTCCAATTCTCTTCCTCACCCCAAGGTGCTCGGGCGAAGGCTGATCACCTCGGATGAGAGGATTGATAAGGCCAGAGCCAGTCGATCAGGCTCTCAGGCCGCCGGCTTCACCACCGCGTGGCGAAAGGCATGGGGCACCAGCGCGGCGACCGCGTCCGCCAATTCGTCGAAATGCTCGATCACCCAATCGGGCTGCAGCTCGCGCATCGGCACCGGGGTGTAACCGAAGGTGACACCCACCACCGGGATGCCGGCCGCCTGGGCGGCGGCGAC
The DNA here is from genome assembly GCF_022179765.1 of Methylorubrum suomiense. Taxonomy (GTDB): domain Bacteria; phylum Pseudomonadota; class Alphaproteobacteria; order Rhizobiales; family Beijerinckiaceae; genus Methylobacterium; species Methylobacterium suomiense. The sequence goes on from NZ_BPRE01000001.1 coordinate 52,568, forward strand.
GTCGGCGCGGGAATCGCCGACCATCACGGCGCGGGTCGGATCGCCGCCGGCTCGGGCGATCGTCGCGGTGATGTGGCGCGGATCGGGCTTGGAGAAGGCGAAGGTGTCCTTGCCGACGATGACCGGGAAGCGCGCCCGCACGCCGAGTTCCGCCAGCAGGGCCACGGCATGCGCCTCGACCTTGTTGGTGCAGACGGCGAGCACGAAGCCCTCGGCCTCCAGCCGGTCGAGCGCCGCGACGACGCCGGGGAAGAGGGTGGAATTGTCGGTCAGATGCGCGCCGTAATGCTCCAGGAACGCCTCGAACAGGGTTTCCAGTCGCTCCGGGCTGAGGGTCGCCCCGGCCACGGCGAAGCCCCGCTGGATCAGGGCACGGGCGCCGGCGCCCAGGAGGTCGCGGGCCTGTTCCAGCGGCAAGGGCGCATGGCCCTCGCGGGCGAGGATCACGTTGAGGGTGCCGACGAGGTCGCCCGCGGTCTCGGCGAGCGTCCCGTCGAGATCGAACACCGCGATGGGAGGAAGAACGGTCATCGGCGTCCCGGATCCAAACACTGTCAAGCTGGCTAGCTGTCGTCTCCCCAACGATCAACCCCAGCGGTTGACCGAGCGTTAGCGCGCGCGCTTCTGTTGCGTTCCTGCCGCCCCCCGTTTCACGCTCCCGCCCAAGCTCCGCCATGGATCCGGCGCCTGATGGTGTCGTATCGCGCCGCGACTTGTCCCCGTAATCCCCGCTCCTCACCCCGGCATCGTCCATGACCCTGGCCCAACGCCCCCATCCGGCCCTTTCCCCCGCCCGCCTCGCGGGCTGCGCCCTCTTCGCCGCACTCGCCTGCGGCTCCGGCAGCGCGCGCGCCGCCGGCTCCTACGAGTTCGTCGCCGCACCGGCGGTCGATCTCAACCGGATCTATCGGATCGACCGCGCCACCGGCGAGGTAACCTCCTGCCAGTACGGCCTGCGCGACGACAGCGTCGGCGTCACCCTCTGCTTCGCGGCGGGAGAAGGTGCCGGGCCGCAGGCGCCGGGCGAGTACGGGCTGATCGCCTCCCGTCATGCCCGCGAATCCGGCATCTACCGGGTCAACCTCCGCACCGGGACCATGAGCGCCTGCTACGTGCAGATCCGCCAGGAGCTGGTGGTGTGCACCGAACAGGCCGGCCCGCCGCCCGCCGGCACCGCGAGCGGCGCGGGGGCGGCGGCGACCGGCCCCGCCCCCGGCCGCGCCGGCCCGAGCGCCACGCCGCCCCAGGGTGGACAGAGCGGCGGCCAGGGCCGGCCCTGAACCGCGGACACAGGCGGCGGCGCGGGACTCGCGCGGCATCCCCCTCACGGGAGCGACGCAGGCTCGCACCGCCTCTCGTCCGGCTTTTGCCGCGACGGGGAGGCATGCTAGGGGCCTGCCCGTCCTTGCAGCCAACCGGGACCGATCCGCCCATGACGCACCCGCAGCCGATCCCGGAGATGACCCCGTGAGCGCGCCCGATCTGCGCCGGGCCGCGGCCGAACGCGCCCTTGCCCTCGTCGAGCCCGGCATGCGGCTGGGCATCGGCACCGGCAGCACCGCCGCCGCCTTCATCGCCTTGCTGGGCGACCGGGTGCGCGCGGGCCTCGACGTGATCGGCGTGCCGACCTCGGAGGCGACGCGGATCGCCTGCGAGCGCGAGGGCATCCGGCTGGCGACCCTCGACGAGCTCCCGGAACTCGACCTCACCATCGACGGCGCCGACGAGTGCGACGGTCAGCTGCGGCTCATCAAGGGCGGCGGCGCGGCGCTGCTGCGCGAGAAGATCGTCGCCGTGGCGAGCCGCCGCATGGTGGTGATCGCCGACGCGGCCAAGCGGGTCGAGACGCTCGGGGCCTTCCCCCTGCCGATCGAGGTCAACGTCTTCGGCCTGGGCGCGACTTGGCGCGCGGTCGAGGCGGCGCTGGCCGAGAGCGGCTGCGCGGGCAAGCGGATCACCCGTCGGCTGGATGCCGCGGGCGCGCCCCTCCTCACCGATGGAGGCCATGCCCTCCTCGACGCGCATCTGGGCCGCATCCCCGATCCGGAAGGCCTCTCGGCCCGACTCTGGGCGGTGCCCGGCGTGGTCGAGCACGGTCTATTCCTCGGCATCGCCGACACCGCCTTCCTCGCCGAGGCCTCCGGCACGCAGGCCGTCGTCACCGTCCTCGGTCGTTCGTGATTCTTCCGGCGGCTCCCGTCCGTCGCCCATTTCGGAGCTTTTTCCGCATGCTGCCCCGTCTTGCCGTCATGGCCGGCCTCCTCCTCGCAATGGGCGCGCCGCAGGCCGCCCTCGCGCAAGCCGCCAAGCCCCCGGCGCCCACTCAGAAGCCGACCGCCAAACCTGGCACCCCCGCGCCGCAAACCCCGGCGGAGCCCGAGATCACCCCCTCCCATCTCGCCCTCGCCCGCGAAGTCATGATGAGCTCGGGGATCAGCCGCTCGTTCGATTCGATCATTCCGACCATGGCGGATCAGATCCGCAAGAATGCGGTCACCCGGCCCGACCTGGGCAAGGATCTCGACGAGGTGCTGAAAGGCCTCGAGCCCGAGATGACCCTGCAGAAGAACCGGCTGATCGAGATCGCGGCGCGCATCTATGCCAAGCGCCTGACCGAAGCTGAATTGAAGGATATCATCGTCTTCTTCCGCTCGCCCGCGGGCAAGCGTTACGTCGAGACCCAGCCGCCGATCCTCGACGACATGGTCGGTGCCATGCAGGATTGGACCCAGGAGGTCTCGGAATACATCATGGTCCGCACCCGGGCCGAGATGGGCAAGCGCGGCCACTCGCTCCAGTGAGGATCGGACGGCCGGGAGTCGCCGCGCGGTTCGACGCCGCCGGGACCGTGGCGCTGGCGCTGATGCCCGTGGCCATGGCGCTCGCCAACCGATCGAGCCCGCTGGTGATCGGGATCGCCGCGAGCCTGTTCCTCGCGGGCGCGGTGGCCGAGCGCGGCGCGGACGCCTTCGGCCAGATCCTACGCCCGCTGACCGCGCCCCTCGGGCTCGCCATCCTGGCCTTCCTGGGCTGGAGCCTCGTCACCTTCGCCTGGAGTCCCTTCCCCGGCCTGTCGGCGCGGGCATTCTCGGAATTTGCCTCGGCGGTTCTCTGCGCCTACCTGCTGGTCCGCCTCGCGCCGGGCCGGATGCCGGGTTGGGGGCCCCTACTCGCCGCCGCAGGCCTCGCCATCGCCTGCCTGTTCATCGTGGCGAGCCTCGCCACCGACCTGGCATTGCAGGAGGCGCTGGGGCAGCGGGCGGCCCTGTTCATGTTCAACCGACCCCTGCTGACGACCGTGCTGCTGGCCGGGCCGCTGGCCGCCCTGTTGATGCTGCGGGGGCATCGCATCGCCGCCCTCGCCCTGCTGGTGGTCTCGGCCTTGGCGATCCTGCGCTCGATCAGCGGCGCGGCGGCCCTGGGCCTGCTCGCCGGGCTCGGCCTGTTCGTCCTCGCCCGGTTGACGCCGAAGCGGGTCGGCCTGTCGATCGCCGCCCTGGTGCTCGCCCTCGCCTTCGCCCTGGCACCGGTCGAGGGCGATATCCTCGTTCATTTCATGCCGGACGCGGCGCATGATCGGCTGACGCAGAGTTCGTCGCGGATCCGCGTCACGGTCGCGCAGAGCTTCGGCGCGGCGGTGGCGCAGGCGCCCATCTTCGGCTCTGGCTACGGCACCGCTCCCCGCTTCGACGCGGTGCCGGCCGCCGCGACGGTCGGGCCGGAGATGCAGCGGATGATGATGCTGGGTCATCCCCACAACAGCTTCCTCCAGATCTGGGCGGAACTCGGCCTCGTCGGCGCGATCCTGGGGGCGCTAGTGGCGTTTCTGGCCTTGAGAGCGGCGGCGACCCTGCCGCGCGGCCTGTTCGCCGTGGCCCTGGGCCTGCTCGGCGCGGCGGTGGCGGTGATGTTCGTCGAGCACGGAGCGTGGCAGGCTTGGTGGACCGCCGGATGCGGCGCCGCCCTGGCGTGGCTGCGCATGGCCGTCACGGCTCGGCCGGCATCGAACGAGTGAGAATGCGATGAGCGAAGGCTTCGACGTCGACCTGTTCGTGATCGGCGGGGGTTCCGGCGGCGTGCGCGCGGCGCGGATCGCCGCCGGCCACGGCGCCAAGGTCATGCTGGCGGAGGAATACCGCGTCGGCGGCACCTGCGTGATCCGCGGCTGCGTGCCGAAGAAGCTGATGGTCTATGCCGGGCGCTTCACCGACGAGTTCGCGGATGCCGCCGGGTTCGGCTGGCACATCGAGCCGCCGCGCTTCGACTGGGCGGCGCTGAAGGCGTCCCGCGACGCCGAGGTCGCCCGGCTGGAGGGCATCTACGGGCGCAACCTCGCCGGATCGGGCGTCGAGGTGGTGCCCGAGCGCGCGGTGATCGAGGATCCGCACACGGTGCGCCTCACCGGCTCCGGCCGTCGGGTGCGGGCGAAGTTCATCCTGATCGCGGTGGGTGCGCGTCCGATCCACGAGCCGCTGATCCCCGGGGCGGAACTCGCCATCGATTCGAACGGCGTCTTCGAACTGGAAACCCAGCCCGAGCGCATCCTCGTGGTCGGCGGCGGATACATCGCCGTGGAATTCGCGGGCGTCTTCGCCGGGCTCGGCACCAAGACCACCCTGCTCCATCGCGGCCAAACCCTGCTGCGCGGCTTCGATCCCGAGATCGCGGGGGCGCTCGGCGAGGCCTATGCGGAGCGCATGGATCTGCGCCTCGGCCGCACCGTCGAACGGCTGGAGCGCGCCGGATCCGCGATCCGCGCGACCCTGAACGACGGCGAGCAACTCGACGTCGATTGCGTGCTGGTGGCGACCGGCCGCCGTCCGAATGTCGAGGGGCTCGGCCTCGAACGGGTGGGCATCGCCCTCGATGACCGCGGCGCCATTCCGGTGGAGGCGGATTCCCGCACCAGCGTGCCCTCGATCTACGCCGTCGGCGACGTGACGGGGCGGGCCGCGCTGACGCCCATCGCGATCCGTGAGGGCCACGCCTTCGCCGATACCGTGTTCGGCAACAAGCCCTGGTGCGTCGATCACCGCCTGATCGCCACCGCCGTGTTCTCGACGCCGGAAATCGGCGTGATCGGTCACAACGAGGACGTGGCACGGCGCTGCTACGGCGAGATCGACGTCTACAAGGCGAGCTTCCGGCCGATGAAGGCCACGCTGTCCGGGCGCAACGAGCGCGTCATCATGAAGGTGATCGTCGAGCGCGCCAGCGACCGCGTGGTCGGCGTCCACGTGATGGGGCCGGATGCCGGCGAGATCATCCAGGCGGTGGGCATCGCCGTGACCATGGGGGCCACCAAGGCCGATTTCGACCGCACCATCGCGGTGCATCCGACCCTCGGCGAGGAATTGGTCACGATGCGCACGCCGTTCGTGGTCAAGCATCCGGTCGGCGTGGGCTAGGCGAGGCCCAGTCCGGCCCTTTCCCAAACCCGATAGGCGTCCCTGCTTACGGGATCCGCGACAGGCGCTTCGATCCGACGCCCGGATGCTACTCCGCCGCGGGCATGCTCAGGGACAGCAGCCGCGCGGTGCGGGAGCGGGCTCCACCGACCGCCGCGCTCGCCGGATCGAGCATGCGCCGCCCGTCGTCCAGCGCACCGTTCACCGCGTCGATGGCGAGGATGAGCGCCGAGATCATCCGGCTGTCGATGACGCGCTCGCGGGCTTGGCGGACCACGTCGGCGATGAGGGAGTCCATCTCGCGGGTCAGCGCGTCCAGGACCTCGACCGTGCGGGCCTCGCGGGCCTCGGCCAGAATGTCGAGCAGGCGGTCGAGCACCACGTCGATCCGTTCGCGGCGTTTGCGGGCGAGACGCTGGCCCAGCCACGCCACACCCGAACCGAGGGTGCCGCCGAAGAAGGCGAAGAGGTAGATCCAATCCTCGTAGCGATCGAGGAAGGTCTGCTGCTCGCGCTCGAAATAATCGACCGCGCCGGGGTGGTTGGGCAGACGCGCGCTGGTCGCCGTGACGGTGGTGTCGTAGTCGGGCGCCTTCATCGCGTTGGCGATCGGGGCGACCGCCGCGAGCCGCGAGCGCCACTCGAACAGGTGCTGCACCACCGAGGCCACGGCGACGCGGCTCACCGCGCCCCGCGCCATGAGGCGATAGGACACGCCGACCGTCTCGACATCCTCTTCCGGGCGCTTGGGCCGACCGCCGAAGGTCCCCGCCGAGAGCGTCACCGTCTGCAGTTCCGGCAGGCGCTGGGTGATCGCCTTGCCGTCCGGTACGCCGACGAGGGCGATCTTGCGATCCGCCGAGGCCGCTTCGACGGCACGCAGCATGCCGAGGGTCGCCTTGGCGGTGGGACTCGCGATCACGGCGACGGCATCGACCCGCTTGGTCTCGAGCGCCTGGGTCACCTCCGTCGCCTTGAGCGGCACGAGCCCGACGCGGCCGGCGGCGAGCGGCTCCGCCGCCGCGAGCTCGGCCTCGCCCGCGCGCTTGAAATCGTAGAAGTCGAGGAGGTTCGTGACGAAGGACAGGTCGGCGTCGTGGCGCACCACCACACCGAGGCGGCGCGTGGACAGATCGGAAAAGCTCTCGATCTCGGCCGCTTCGGGGGCGGCGACGACCAGTGCCTCGTCGTGCAGGATGGCGAGCGTCAGCCCGTTGTCGGGCAAGAGCACGTCGGGACGAACCACGGCGAGGTCCGCGTGGTTCTTCTGCAGGGCGACGGCACTGTCGCGCACGTCGTCATGGGCGGTCACCTGCAACCGGACGTCTTCGTGATTGCGCACGAGCGCCTTGGCATAAGCCTCGATCAGGGCGGCCTCGGCGCCGTCGCGCGGCCCGACGGCGACGGCGAGAACGGTGGGGCGTGAGAGCGTGACGACGAGGCCGGCGACGGCCGCGAAGCCCAGGGCGAGCAGCACGAACAGCCACTCGCGCCGCATCAGGACGGCCGCCGCCCGCAGGCGGAGCCCTCGCATTCCAGAGCGATCCATCGGAAAATCATGGGTCGAAAACCTGGCGGGAACGTGAAGAACGGATGATCGGGGCGAAGGGTTCACGCAATCGTCACGGCGAGGGACGACCGGCCGAGCGGGAGGCAAGACCCGAGCCGCCGGTCAGTGCCGCGTGGCTGGAGCGCGTGGCGCTGCACTACCTCGACCGGTACGGCGCCTCCTCGGAAATGCTGCGCCGGGTGCTGGCCCGCCGGGTCGAACGGCGCTGCCGATCCCGCGACGAATCGGCCGACGCCCATGCCGGGCTGATCGAGGAGATGGTGGCGCGGGCTCAACGGGCCGGCCTCATCGATGACGCGCGCTTCGCCGCCGCCCGCCTCGCGCGCCTGCGGCGGCGCGGCACATCGACCCGGCAGGCGCGGGCGAAGCTCTCCGAGAAGGGCATCGACGCCGACACGATCGCCGCCGCCATCGCCGACGAGCGGCAGGAGGCCGAGGATCGGGTCGAGACGGGGGCGGACGAGGAGGCCGACACCGAGCGGAAGGCGGCCTTGGCCTATGCCCGCCGCCGCCGCCTCGGCCCCCATCGTCCGCCGGGGGCACGGGAGGCGAACCGGGAGCGCGATCTCGCCGCCATGGCACGGGCCGGCTTCCCCTACCCGCTCGCGCGCGACGTCATCGGTGGGGACGCGGACGAGGACCTGTAGGACCGACCGGCGACGGCGGGGCGCCCGCGATCCCTCCACGGCCTCTCGTGGGAGGTGCCGAAAACCCTCGACTTCCGGAGATATCGCCCCACCTCGCCCCCGACGCGGGGAGGCCCGCACAACGACCAAGGACGACAGGCATGACCGACCGCCACGCGAGCGCCCACTGGGAGGGCGACGGCAAGACCGGCAAGGGCAAGATCACGACCCAGTCGGGCGTGCTCTCGGACAATCCCTACGGTTTCAACACCCGTTTCGAGAACGAGCCGGGCACCAATCCCGAGGAGCTGATCGCGGCGGCCCATGCCGGTTGCTTCACCATGGCTCTGGCCTTCCAGCTCCAGTCGGCCGGCCTCAAGGCGACCTCCCTCGACACCAAGGCGGTGGTCACGCTCGTGCCGGATGGCGACGGCTTCAAGGTGACGAAATCCGCCCTCACCCTGAAGGCCGTGATCCCCGGCATCGATCAGGCGAAGTTCGACGAACTCGCCGGCAATGCCGAGAAGGGCTGCCCGATCTCGAAGCTCCTGAACGCCGAGATCACCCTCGACAAGACCCTCAGCCAGGGCTGAGCCGCCTCGGCTTCCCCGGTCCGCCGGGGAAGCCGTTTTCCGGTGCGAAAGGCAACGCGCCGCATTGATCCTCACGCGGACGTGTTCATCTTCCGTTCGATGGATGAGAAACTCGCGCGCAAGCTGCGCATCCTCGCGGATGCCGCCAAGTACGACGCCTCCTGCGCGTCGTCGGGCGCGCCCAAGCGCAAGGCCGGCGCCGACGGCCTCGGTTCGACCACGGGGGCGGGCATCTGCCACGCTTATACCCCGGACGGGCGCTGCGTTTCGCTGCTGAAGATCCTGCTGACGAATTACTGCCTGTTCGACTGCGCCTATTGCGTCAACCGGCGCTCCTCGAACGTCGCGCGCGCCCGCTTCTCGGTGGAAGAGGTCGTGACCCTCACGGTCGAGTTTTACAAGCGCAACTATATCGAGGGGCTGTTCCTCTCATCCGGCATCATCCGCTCGCCCGACTACACGATGGAGATGCTGACCCGCGTCGCCAAGAAGCTGCGGCGCGAGCACGGTTTTCGCGGCTATATCCATCTCAAGTCGATCCCCGAGGCGAGCCCCTGGCTGATCGAGGAGGCCGGACTCTACGCCGACCGGCTGTCGATCAACCTCGAACTGCCCACCGAGGCGAGCCTGATCCGCCTCGCCCCCGAGAAGGACGGGGCGGCGATCGAGAGCGCGATGGGGCAGATCGGCGAGCGCATCGTTCAGGCGAGGGAGGAGAAGCGCCGCTTCTCCCCGGCCGGGCAATCGACTCAGGTGATCGTCGGGGCGGATGCCACCACCGACGAGGCGCTGATCCGCAAGAGCGCGCTCCTCTACGGCAGCTACAATCTCAAACGCGTCTACTACTCCGCCTTCAGCCCGATCCCGGACGCCTCGTCGGCCCTGCCGCCGCAGGCCCCGCCGCTCCGGCGCGAGCATCGGCTCTATCAGGCCGATTGGCTGATCCGGTACTACGAGTTCTCCCCCGACGACGTGGCGAATGCGGCCGATGACGGGATGTTCGCCCTCGACATCGATCCCAAGCTCGCTTGGGCGCTCAAGAACCGCCATCTCTTCCCCGTCGACGTGAACCGGGCCGACAAGACCATGCTGCTCCGGGTGCCGGGGCTGGGGGCCCGGGCGGTGGAGGCCATCATCAAGGCGCGCCGCCACGGGCGCCTACGCCTCGACGACGTGGCCCGGCTGACCTCCGGGCTCAAGCGGGCGCGGCCCTTCCTGATCGCCGAGGACTTTCGTCCGACGACGCTGACCGATCGGCTGGATCTGCGCACCAAGCTGGCGGAGCCGGCGGAACAGTTGAGCTTGTTCTGATGGACCAGCTCTCGGAGCCTTGTCCCTCGGGGCCACGGTCCGCCGGCGCGATCCACGTCGCCACCCTCGCCCCGGGTGCCGACCTGCCGGGCTTCCGCACGGCCGCTCGGCGCCTGATCGCCGCCGGTATCGCCCCGGACGCCGTCGTCTGGCAGACCGAGCGCCTCAGCCTGTTCGGGGCGGAGGCCGCGCCCGCCGACGCCCCGCCGCTGGCGCTGCCCCGCGCGGTGACCGATCTGATTCCGATGGTGGTGCCCCACCGCGATCCGGAGCGCTACGGCCTGCTCTACGCGCTCCTCTGGCGCGTGACGCGGGGCGAGCGGGCCCTCATGGAGGTGGCGAGCGATCCGCTGGTCCACCGCCTCCACCGGATGCGCAAGGCGATCGGTCGCGACCTTCACAAGATGCACGCCTTCCTGCGCTTCCGCCGCGTGCCGGGGGCGGACGAGCGCTACGTGGCTTGGTTCGAGCCCGACAATCACATCCTGGAGGCGGCCGCCCCCTTCTTCGTCGATCGCTTCCGCAACCTGCGCTGGTCGATCCTGACCCCGGAGGCGTCCGCTCACTGGGACGGCACCCTGCGCTTCGGACCGCCGGGTCGGCGGGAGGACGTGCCGGAGGGCGATGGATTCGAGGCGGGTTGGCGGGACTATTACGAGAGCACCTTCAACCCGGCGCGGCTCAATCTCGACGCCATGCGCGCCGAGATGCCCCGCAAGTACTGGCGGAACATGCCGGAGACCGCCGCGATTCCCGCGCTGGTGCGGGCTGCCGGCGCGCGGGCGCAGGCAATGATCGAGAGGGCACCGACGATGCCGGAGAAGCGCGACCCCGTCCGGGCCGTGGAGCGAATGGCGCAGGATGAGCCGGATTCGCTGGAGGCCCTGAATGCGATCATCGCCCGCTCGGAGCCGCTGGTGCCGGGCGCGACCCAGGCGGTGCTGGGCGAGGGCCCGATCGGCGCGCGCATCGCCTTCGTCGGCGAGCAGCCCGGCGACCAGGAGGATCGGCAGGGCCGGCCCTTCGTCGGGCCGGCGGGACAGCTTCTCTCCCGCGCCCTCGAAGAGGCGGGGATCGAGCGGTCGGAGGCCTACCTCACGAATGCGGTCAAGCATTTCAAGTTCACGCTGCGGGGCAAGCGGCGCATCCACGAGAAGCCGACGGCGGGCGAAGTGAGCCATTACCGCTGGTGGCTCGACCGGGAGCTTGATTTCGTCGCCCCGAAGCTCGTGGTGGCGCTCGGCGCCACGGCGGTTCTGGCCCTCACCGGCAAGCAGATCCCGATCACCCGCGCCCGCGGGCCGGCGGAGTTCGGCCGTCCCTATGGCGGGTTCATCACCGTGCACCCGTCCTACCTGCTGCGCCTGCCCGACGAGGCGGCCAAGGAAGCGGCCTATCGCACCTTCGTCGACGATCTGCGGCGGGCACAGGATCTGGCGGCCTGAGCGACCGGGCGAACAACCCGCATAAGGCGCGGACTCACCTGCTCAGATATGAGCCGAAGGAAGCGCGTCAGGCGGCCAGACGCTCGCGGATGCGGTCGTCACGGTAGCTCAGCACCAGTTCCTGCGGGATCATGCCGGCGGTGACGGCCAGGGCGATCTCGCGGGGGCGCGCCGACAGCCTCGACTCGGCGCGGACCTCCGGAGCCACCGACGGTCCCTCTTCCGCCACGGCCTGCGGCGGAGCCGTCAAAGCGGGACGCTCGGCGAGGAAGTGGGCCACCAAGGCCTCCGAGAGGTCGGCCAGCAGGGTTTCGGGCAAGGCTACGGACGGCGCTTCGGCGGCGACCGACGCCCCGAGGCGCTCCTCCGGCCGGGGAGCCAGCGGCCACGCGGCGTCGGCATCCGGCATCTCCGCCTCGGGGAGAGCGAGCGCGAGCGAACCCGCCTCCAGCTCGTGTGAGGTGGGCAACGCCGCGGTCGGCACGGCTGGTTCGGTGGAAGGGCGCTCGCCACGGCTCGGCGCGGAAGCCGCGTCCGCGGCGGAGAGTTCGATCACCTCCGGCAGCGCCCGCGTCTCGGACGCCGCCCAGGCCTCGGCCAGCATCTCCGCCCAACCATCGGCACCGGTCGCGGCCAGGGCCTCGGGCACGGCGAGCAGGGGGGCGGCCTCGTCGCGGCTATGCGCCTCCATCTGCTCCTGGGCGAACAATCGGGCCTCGTCCCGGGCGGCCTCCGCCTCGAAGCGGGCGAGGAGGGCGACGAGGCCACGGGCCTCGGCGAAGGGGAGGGTCTCGCAGGCGGTCAAGGCCGCCTCGATCATCGAGCGGGCGAGCCGCGGCCCGGTCGGACCGTTGCGGCCGTCGGCGGCCTCGCGCCACACGGTCAGCGCCGCCTGGATCGCCGGCAGAAGCAGAATCGGCAGGCCGGCCCGGCGATGGAGGGCGGTGAAGCCCGCACCGTACGGCTCGAACATCAAACCGGCCACGCGAGCGCGGCTGAGGCCGCTCAATTCCGCGAGCGCCGCCTCGGCGAAGGGGAGGCGCAGGGACAGGATCGCCCGCAGGATCAACCCGGCGGTGAGCTGCTCCTGCACCCGCAAATGGGTGATGAGGCGAGCGAGCCCGGTCTCGCCGGCCTCGTCGCCGAGGGCGAGCGCCGCCGCGTCCCGGGCGTCGCGGGCGACGCGGGCGCCGCGTTCGGAATTCATCCAGCCGGCATCCTGACCGACGCGGGCGAGCTGCTCGGCCAGGCGAGCGACGACGGCGTGGCGCACCTCGATGGTCAGGTCGTGCCGGGCAAGCAGCGCTTGGCAGAGCGCCGCATCCTCGCCGTGGCGGTCGACCATCCGCAGGAAGGCGGCGGTGCCGATGGCCGCCCTCGGATTCTTCGCGAGCGCCACCAGGGAGGGCAGACCCGCCACCTCGGCGAGGGCGGCGGCGACGGGCCTCGACAGATCCGTCCGGGCGGCGACCGCGGAGCGCGCCGCCTCGCAACCGATCGCGACGCAATCGACGAGATCGGCATCCATCAGCACCGGCGAGCGGGCGAGCACGAGGCAGGCGATCTCGGGATGGTCGGAGGCGAGCGCCACCACGAGCGGTCGCGGCGCGCTCGCCGAATCGGCGCAGGCTTCGGCGAGCGCGCGGCGCACGGCGAGCACCGGATCGTCGAGGAGCGCCAGAAGCGCCGTCTTGGCCTCCCAGGCGGCGTCCGGCCCGAGGCTGCCGTCGAGATAGGCTCGCGCCAGGGTGCCGGCCGCCTCGGCTCGCCTTTCGGCGGAGGCGTGCTGCGTGAGGGTGAGGAACTGGCGGAGGATCATGGGCCGTTCCGAAGGCGGTAGGAAGAGAGGTCGAACAGGATGGTCTTTGCCGGGCGCGCGGCCGCGGCGGACGCATCGGACGTCTGAGACGGCGCGGCGGCGGTCAGAGCCATCGGCGTCGCGGCCGTGCCGAGGCCGGCCGGGCGGCGCGGCGGCAGCGGCACCACGATCGGCGCGGCGGAGGTCGCAGACCCGGTCGAGGGCGGTTCCGGCGTCGGGACGACGGCGGGGACGTCCTCGGTGCCGTCGGAGCGCGGAAAATAGGATGGGCCGGAACGGCTCGCCTCGACGCTGGCGGCGCGTCCCTGCCAGATCTTGGCGACGCTCTCCGAGATCGCGCCCTGGCGCCGATCGGTCTGGAACAAGGAGCGGATGCCGCCCTCCAGCGAGGCGTAGGCGGTAGGCGGATCGGACAGGCCGGCGGTCGTCGCGACGGGGGTCGGCGCGCCCGAGGTCGCGGTGGTGAGGAGCGCGTAGAGTTCGGAGGACGAGCGCGGGCGCCCGGCCTTGTCGTAGAACAGGCCGCGATTGGCGGCGGCGGCCTCCGGCAGGTCGAGGGCGGCGGAGCGGGCGGGACTGCCCTGCGCCGAAGCGATCAGCGTCGTGGCGCCCCGCGCCCCGAGAACGTGGGCGGCGTAGAGGTCGCCCGCCGTCGGCTCGCGTCCCAGGGCGGAGCCCAAGGCCTCGCGGTTGCGCTGGGTCAGGGCGCCGGCCATCGTCGCCGACACCTTCGGATCGCGCCGCAGATCGAGGATCGCCTGTCGGGTCGCGGGATCGGAGACCGAGTAGGTGCCGTCGGAGCGCGCCGTGATGGCGTCGGCATAGGTGGACAGGCCGAGCTTTCCGCCCGCGTTCTTCATCACGCCGAGCCACGTCTGCTCGATGAACTGGAACAGGCCGGTCGCCGTCGAGGTGCCGGCCTTGGCGGTCGGGTTGAGGCTCGATTCGCGCTGCGCCGTGGCGAGCAGGTAGTCGAAGCCGACGCCGCTCGTCTGGGCCCCGTCGCGGATCGCCGCGATCACCTCGCCGCTCGACGCCGTGCCCGTCGCCGGGCGCGCGGGCGAGACGGCGGGTCCGGTCTCGCGCGTGCCGACGGGAGCATTGGTGAACAGGAACATGACGCAGCCCGCAGGAACCGGCGATCGGCTCCTCGAAGACTGACTTTCCGCCCCGTATGGTAAAGAAAGCTTGAATGATCCCCGTACCTTGCCCCTCCCGTTTCCGGACGAGCCGTTTGGCCCTGCGCTGCGCGGGCGACGACGCGCGGGGCCTCGCCGCCGCCTTGGCCTGCGGGGCGGATGCGCTGGTGATCGAGGGCCCGGTCCCGCTGGACCTGCGCGACCGGATCGGGGCGGCGATGCTGATCCACGCACTCGATGGGCCGGATGCGGCGCTGCCCACGACCGCGCCGGACGCGATCCTGCTCGATCGGGCCCGCTCCGGCCGCGACGTGGCGGCGCTCGGCGCCCGCCTCGCGGTGCACGAGGCCGAGCATGGCTGGCCGGATGGAGGGTTGCCGATCCTGGCGCAGATCGGCGATCCGCTCGGGGTGCTGGAGGCGCGCAGCTTCGTCGGTGCGAGTCCCCGACTCGCGGGACTGGGCCTCGACACGGTGGCTCTGGCGGATGCGCTCGGCGCCGAGGCTGCGGGCGAGACGGTCCGACAGGCGCGCGGGCTGGTGCGCCTCGCCGCGGCGGCGGCCGGCGTCACGGCCTTGGTGACGCTCGCGCCGGACGGGATCGAGGCCGCGCGTCGGGACGGCTTCGAGCTGCTGATCACCCGCGATCCCGAGGCTCTCTCGTCCGCATCGCCGTAACGGAGCGGCGCGAGGTGCGGATGCGGTGGGTATCACCGGCCCCCGTGCGACCCGAGCACGATGCGGAAAAGTGGAATCCGGTTTTCCGAAATCGCCGTTCGGACACAAAGAGACAGATCGTGCTGCTTCCCCGAAACAGCAGCACGCTCCAAGGCCCTCGGTCGCCTGATCGTTCCTGATCGGTCGAAGTCAGCTCTTGTCACGGCCCTGCGCGGCAGCTCTGCTGAGGCTTCGCGTGATCGGGGCTCTTCGATGCTCATCGTCTACGGCGACCGCAAGTCCGGCAACTGCCTCAAGGTCGCGTGGGTCGCGTCCCATCTTGGGGTCGGGCTCGATTGGCGCGAGGTCGATATCCTCAGGGGCGAGAGCCGCACGCCCGATTTTCTCGCCCTCAACCCCGATGGGCGCGTTCCGACGCTGGTGCTGGAGGACGGGCGGGCGCTGTCCGAGTCGAACGCGATCATCGGCTACCTCGCCCGGGGCTCGGCGCTGATCCCGGCGGACGAGTTCGCGCGGGCGAAGATGCAGCAATGGCTATTCTGGGAACAGTACAGCCACGAGCCCTACATCGCCGTGCGCCGGTTCCAGCGGCTCTATCTCGGCAAGCCCGAGGCCGAGATCGATCCGAAGCTGTCCGAACGCGGCCATGCGGCGCTCGCCTTGATGGAGAAGACGCTCGCTTCGCAGCCGTTCTTCGTCGGGGCGGCGCTCAGCCTCGCCGACGTGGCGCTCGTCGCCTACACCCGACTCGCCCACGAGGGCGGGTTCGACCTCGCGCCGTATCCGGGCGTCCGCGCCTGGATCGCCCGCGTCGAGGGCATCCTGAGAATCGTCGACTGACGTTTCAGCCGCCCCCGCCCTTGGGGCGACGCAGCTCGAAGCGATTGCTCGACTCGGTGGTGAAATAGTCGAAATAGCCGCCCCGCAGGATCGGGCGCATGGCGCCCGTATCGACGCGCCCGTCCTTCACGAAGCGGTCGTCGACGTAGAGCGAGACCACCTGCCCGATCACGAGGAAGTTGTTGGGCTCGGCGCCGTCGAGCGGCACCAGCGGAACGGTCTGAAGCCACTTGCACTCGATCGCCGCCGGGGATTCCGCCACCCGCGGCGGGCGCACCCGGCGCGAGGGGGCCGGCGTGAGGCCGGCGAAGGGAAATTCGCTGTCGCCCCGGGCCAGGGGCGCCGAGGTGGCGTTGACCGCCTCGCGCAGATCGTAGGTCGCGAGGCTGCACACGAACTCCCCGCCCTCCTCCGCGAAGGTCATGGCGTCCTTGCGGCCGGAGGAGGAGAACATCACCATGTCGGGCTCGCCGCCGACCGCGTTGAAGAACGAGTAGGGGGCGAGGTTCACCCGCCCCTGCCGGTCCATGGCGCTGATCCAGCCGATCGGGCGCGGGGCGATGATGGCCTTCAGCGGATTGTGCGGCAGGCTCGGGGCGTCCGCTTCGTAATGCATCGCAAACCCCTCAGAGGCGGGTGACGATCTGCGCGAGGTCCGGGCGCGGCCGGTCGGAGGGCACCTCGCGGGCGCGGCCGACATGGATGAAGCCGGCGATCCGCTCGGAAGGCTCGAGACCCAGCGCATCGAGCACCCGCCGGTCGTAGGCGAACCACTCGGTGAGCCACGCCGTCGCGTAGCCGGCGGCGTTGGCCGCCACCACGAAATTCATGCAGACCGCACCGGCGGACAGGACCTGCTCCCATTCCGGAATCTTGATGTGCGGGCCGGCGCGGGAGACGATTGCGACCACCAGAGGCGCGTGCGCGAGGCGTCGACGCTCCTGATCGAGGCGCTTCTCGTCCGCATCGGGGAAGTCCTTCGCGTGAGTGTCGGCGATAATCGCGCCGAGGCGATGGCGCGCCTCGCCCTCGATGACGAGGAAGCGCCACGGCGCGAGCTTGCCGTGGTCGGGCACCCGCGCGGCGATGGCGAGCCAGCCGTCGAGTTCTTCCGCCGAGGGACCGGGACCGTCGAGCTGGATCGGCGGCACCGAGCGTCGGGTGCGCAGCATGTCGTGGGTGGCGGCTGGGGTCGCAGCGGGGGAGGAGGCCATGGACAATCCGCGGGCTCGGGCCGAAGGTGCCTCCGCCTTGCCGCCGCCACGGTCGGGTTTCAAGAGCCGACCCACGTTCAGGCGGCATGTCGGGGAGATCAGGACGATGGGACGCGGGCGTCGGGGCCGGCAGGCCGTCGCGGTTGTGGTCTGCCTCGCGAGCCCGCTGGCAGCCCATGCGCAGGACCCGTTCGGCCCAGGATTGCCTTCCCCCGGCATCACGTCGCCGATGCTGCCGCCGCCCGTCCCCGAGGGCGAGGCGGACCTGTCGCTCTCGGCGAGCTTCGTCGGCTCCAACCAACCGGTGCGCTCCGGACTGAGTTGGCGCATCTTCGAGGACAAGGGCGAGACCGGCCGTCCGGCCATCATCGCCCGCTCGACCGATGCCGCCCCGACGCTGAAATTGCCGGCGGGTGCCTACGTCGCCACCGTGACCTACGGCTATGCCAGCGCCTCGAAGCGCATCACCCTGTCCGGCCAGCCGGTGACGGAGCAGCTGAAGATCGCCGCCGGGGCGCTCAAGCTCTCCGGCGCCATCGGTGATCAGATCATCGCGCCCAACCAGCTCGCCTTCTCGGTCTTCGTGCCGGCCGGCACCAACTCCGAGGGGCGCCTCGTGCGCAGCGGGATCAAGGCGGGCGAGATCGTGCGCCTGCCCGAGGGCGTCTACCACGTCGTGTCGAATTACGGTGAGTCGAACGCGATCCAGCGCGCGGACCTCAAGGTCGAGACCGGCAAGATCACCGACGCAACGCTCAACCACAAAGCCGCGACCGTGATCCTGAAGCTCGTCGCCGCCCCCGGCACCGAGGCCTTCGCCGGAACCGCCTTCAGCGTGCTGACGCCGGGTGGCGACACGATCCGCGAGGCGATCGGTGCCTTTCCCGCCGTGACCCTGGCGGAGGGCGACTACGTGCTGATCGCCCGCCATGACGGGCAGGTCTATACCCGCGAGTTCAAGGTCGAGAGCGGCCGGGACGAGGACGTCGAGGTCTTGGCCAAGGGCAGCTGATCGGGGACGCTGACGATGCTTCGGCTTCCCGTCGCTCTGCTGGCACTCTCCCTCCTCGCCTGCGCACCGCCCGCCTCCGCCCAGACCATCGTGGACGGCTCCGACGCCGCCGTCGGTCCGGCCGCGGCCAGCACGATCCTGGTGCTGGCCGGGCGCGCGCTACGCGATCCGGAGGCCCGCATCGCCGGCCTGCGGAAGGGCCGGGCCGGAGCCGTCTGCGGAACGGTCGATCTGCGCAACCGCATGGGGGCCCATACCGGCCCCCGCCCGTTCGTGGCCGATCTCTCGGAGAATATCCTGGCGCGCCTGCCCGAGGGACCGGAGCTGCGCAGCCCCACCAGTCCCGCCGATTTTCAGGCGATGCAGCGGGCCAAGACCCTGTTCGAGGCCAATTGCGCGGACGGTTGAACGGTTTTTCCGTCGCCCTCCCGGCCTCTCGACACGACTCCAGTGCCCCCGGATGGGCGGATCGCCGGCTCCCATCCGAAGATGGCCGCGTCAGGCCGCCCGGCGGGCCGCCGCGACGCAGGCCACGACGGCGAGGGCGGCGACGACCATGGCCGGCTCAATCCGCTCGCCCAGCAACAGGGCGGCGAGGGCCAGTCCGAGGAAGGGCTGGAGCAGCTGGAGCTGACCCACCGCCGCGATGCCGCCGCGGGCGAGGCCCCGGTTCCAGAACACGAAGCCGATCAGCATACTGAACAGCGAGACGTAGCCGAGCCCGGCCCAGGCTGCGGCCGGGATGCCGTCCATTTGCGGCGGCGCGAACCACGCAGCCAGCGGCAGTGTGACGGGCAGTGCCGCGACATTCGCCCAGGCGATGACCGGCCAGCCACCGAGGCGACGGGACAGACGACCGCCCTCGGCATAGCCGAGTCCACCGGCCAGGATCGCGGCGAGCATCAGGACGTCGGCGGGCTCCAGGGTCAGCCCACCGCGCAGGGCAAAGCCCGCAACGACGGTGCTGCCGAGGCAGGCGTACAGCCAGAAGCGCCTCGACGGGCGCTCGCCGGCCCGCAACGCGCCGAAGCCGGCGGTGGCGAGCGGCAGCAGGCCGATAAAGACGACGGCGTGGGCCGATTCGACCCGCATCAGGGCCAGCGCCGTCAGCAGCGGGAAACCAAGCACCACGCAGAGCGACAGCAACCCGAAGGTCGGCAGATCGCCCCGAGCCGGCAGGGGCGGCCGGATCGCCGCCAGGAGCGCGGCGGAGGCGAGACCGGCCAGCGCCCCGCGGGCGAAGGTGAGGAAGAGCGGGTCGAACCCTGTCAGCGCGAGCCGCGTGGCCGGGAGCGATCCGCTGAAGATCGCCACACCGATCAGCCCGTCGACGAGCGCACCGGTCGGCCGCGTCTCCGTCGGAGCGTCGAGCGCGACGACCGTGGGCCGGATCACGCGAACGGCACGATCAGCGGCAGGGCGAGGGCCGCGCCGGCGGCAAGCACGATGAGGTCGCGGATGCGACGGCCAAGGAAGGCGGTGGCGCCGCTCCGGCGAGCGAGGATGTCTTCGGTGAAGGTCATGGTGGGTCTCCGGTCAGGTCTGATCAGGGGCCGGGTATGCCGAGGGCTGCCCTGTTCCGACAGGGACAGTTACAGTACAATTCCATTGAACTGTCCGGGACATTGATCGGTACGGTTCGGAGGATCGACCATGACGGAGCTGCCGCGCGAGGCGAATCTCAGTCGGGTGGAGGCGGTGATGCGGGCCATCGAGGCCCGGATCCAGAGCCGTGCGCTCGGGCCGGGCGCCCGCCTGCCCTCGGTGCGGGCTTTCGCCGAGAGCATGGAGGTCTCGAAATCGACCGTGGTCGAAGCCTATGACCGGTTGGCGGCGCAGGGCGCCATCCTGTCGCGGCCGGGTTCAGGCTTCTACGTGGCCGCCCGCGCCGAGCCGCTCAGCCTCGCCGCGCTAGGGCCCCGCCTCGACCGGGCGGTCGATCCGGTCTGGATCACCCGGCAATCGCTGGAGGCGGGCCCGGACCATCTCAAGCCGGGCTGCGGCTGGCTGCCGCCGGACTGGCTACCCGAGGAGGCGTTGCGCCGGGCGCTGCGGCAGGTCGCGCGCCGCAGCGAGGCGGTGATGTTCTACGACACGCCGCAAGGTCATGCGCCCCTGCGGCAACTGATGGCGCGCCGCCTCACCGAGCGGGGCATCCTCGCCCATCCCGATCAACTGGTGCTGACCGACTCGACCACGCACGCGCTCGACCTGACCCTGCGCTTCCTCACCGAGCCCGGCGACACGGTGCTGCTCGACGATCCCTGCTATTTCAGCTTCCAGGCGCTCGCCCGCGCCCACCGCCTGCGGATGGTCGGGGTGCCGTTCGGTCCGGAGGGACCGGATCTCGCCGCCTTCGAGCGCGTGCTGGCGGAGCACAAGCCCCGGCTCTACGTCACCAATTCCGGCCTACAGAACCCGACCGGGGCGACCCTGTCACCGATGGTGGTGCACCGCATCCTGCGGCTGGCCGAGGTGCACGGCACCCTGATCGTCGAGGACGACGCCTATGCCGATTTCGAGGTCGAGCCGGGGCCGCGGCTCGCCGGGTTCGACGGGCTCGACCGGGTGATCCATGTCGGCGGCTTCTCCAAGACCCTCTCGACCGGGGTGCGGATGGGCGTGGTGGCCCTGCGTGGCGACTGGGTCGAGCGCCTCGTCGACCTCAAGCTCGCGGTGTCGCTCAGCGACGGGCATCTCGCGGCGGCGACGATCCACCGGTTTCTCGTCGAAGGGAGTTACCGTCATCACCTCGACGCCCTGCGCACGCGTCTGGCCGATGCCCGCGGGCGGGTGGTGCGGCGTCTGACGGAAGCCGGGCTCACGGTGCAGTCGGTCCCGAGCGCCGGAATGTTCCTCTGGGCGCGCCTGCCGGGCGGTCTCGATGCAGCCGACATCTCCCGCCGGGCCCTCGCCCGCGGCGTCGTGCTGGCGCCGGGCAATGTCTTCTCCCTGAGCCAGAGCGCGGGCGATTACCTGCGCTTCAATGTCGGCCAATGCACCGAGCCGCGGGTCTTCTCGGAGTTGGAGCGGGCGATGGCGGGGTGAGCCGCACAAGAAAAAGCCCCGGCCTTCCGGCCGGGGCTCTTCCGCGTTTCAGTGTGCGTTTCGCTTAGCGACGGTCGCCGACCAGCGAGAGCAGGAACTGGAACATGTTGATGAAGTCGAGGTACAGCGTCAGGGCACCGTTCACGGACATCTTGGCCGCACCCTCAGCGTCCATGCCGCTGTACAGGTACATCTCCTTGAGCTTCTGCGTATCGTAGGCCGTGAGGCCCGCGAAGATCAGCACGCCGAGCACCGAGATCGCGAATTGCAGCGCGCTCGAGGCCATGAAGATGTTCACCAGCGAGGCGATCACGAGGCCGATCACGCCCATGATGAGGAACGAACCCATGCCCGACAGGCTGCGCTTCGTGGTGTAGCCGTAGAGGCTCAGAGCGCCGAAGCTCGCCGCCGTGATGAAGAACACCCGCACCACGCTACCGCCCGTGAAGACGAGTAGGAGGGTGGACATCGAGGCGCCCATCACCGCCGCGAAGGCCCAGAACATCGTGCGCGCCGAGGCGGCCGACATCCGGTCCATCCGGAAGGAGAAGACGAAGATGAAGGCGAGCGGCGCCAGCATCAGCACCCACTTGAGGGGGCTGTTGTACAGCGTCTGGCCAAACGGCGTGAGCAGCGGGCGGGTGCCCTGGTAGCCGGCCACGGCCAGCATGTTGAGGCCGAGCGCCACGAGACCGGAGATCCCGAGGCCGACGACCATGTTGTTGTAGACGCCCAGCATGAAGCTGCGCAGGCCCTGGTCGACCTCGACCTGGGAGCCAGCGTATCCCTGCGGCTGGGCACCGTAGCGGAACGGGCTGTTGTCGAATGCCATGAAAGTTTCCCTTGGAAGCTCCCGGCGCGGGATGGATACGAGGTCCACGCGCGAACCCCGGCGCGTCGGGCGCGCCTCGACGCTGAATATGTTCGTTCGGCCGGAGACAAACAAGAGGGGCTTGAAGCTCACGGCCGAGATTTCAAGTCGTTCTATCGGCGGAAGTTTTTCGACCAGACGATCGGATTAAACCTTGTCTTGCGACGTTGCCGTCTGAATCTCAGAACTGTCGCAGATAGGGTGCCGGCTTCTGGCCGAGGATGCGCCAAGTCCCCGCCAGGCCGACGATGACGGCGAAGGCAACCGCGAGCCCCGCCACCATCAACGCCCCGCCGAGATCGGGCCGGAAGTCGAGCCGCATCACCCGCGTGACGATGCCCCAACTCGCCAGGGTTCCGGCGAGGATTCCGAAAACGGCGGTGGCCATACCCAGGGCACCGTATTCGAGGATGTAGGCGAAGAGAAGCCGGCCGCGTGTGGCGCCGAGCACCTTCAACACCACGGCGTCGTAGAGCCTCGAACGGTGCCCGGCGGCGAGGGCTCCGGCGAGGACGAGCAGGCTCGTGAGGATCGCCACGACGCTCGCGCCGCGGATCGCCAGCGTGAGCTTGTGGACGAGGTCGTTGACGGCATCGAGCGCGTCCTTGACCCGGACGCTGGTGACCGAGGGAAAGGCCTTGGCGGCGTCGCGCACGATCTCGGCTTCCAGCTTCGGATCGGGGCCGTGCGGCAGGGTCAGGGTCGCGAGATCGGCATGCGGCGCCCCCCGGAACGTGCCGGGGGAGAACACCATCACGAAGTTGATGCCCAGCGAGCGCCACTCCACCTTGCGGAGATTGGCGACCTTCGCCGTGATCGAACGCCCGAGCACGTTGACGGTGACGGTGCTGCCGACCGTGAGCCCCAGCGCCCGCGCCGCCTCCGCCTCGAACGAGACGAGGGCCTGCCGGCCCTCCTCCGCGCTCCACCACGCGCCTCCAACCATCTGGGATCCCTCGGGCGGGAGCTCCGCGTAGGTGATGCCACGGTCGCCGTCGAGGATCCAGGCGGCATCCTCCGGCGGCTTGATCTGGGCGGCCGGCACGCCGTTCAGCGCGGTGATACGGCCGCGCATCATCGGCACGCGCTCGATCTTGGCGTCGGGCGCGCGGGCGCCGAGGAAGCCCGAGAACGCCTCCGCATCGCGGGACGGCACGTCGAGGAAGAACAGGCTCGGGGCGCGGCCGGGCAGCGAGCTCTCCAGGGCGCGGGTGATGTTGGCGTCGATGGCGCCGAGCGTCACCAGCAGCGTCGTGCCGAGGCCGAGCGAGAGCACTACTGCGGGCGTCAGCGCACCGGGTCGGTGCAGGTTGGCCAGCGCCATGCGCGGCGCCATCGCCCGAGGTCGGGGCAGGCGGGCGGCGACCGCCATGATGCCCGAGGCGACGAGGCGCAGGCCGCCGAAGGCGAGCCCGGCGGCGAGCATGAAGGTCAGGGCGACCTTGCGGTCGAAGGCGGTGGCCAGGGCAAGCCCCGCCAAGGCCGCGAGGGCGAGGGCGAGGACCACGAGGTAGCGCGTCCGGGGTCGGCGCCGGGTGGGGTCGACGCTATCCCGAAACAGGCTCGCCACCGGCACGTCGTGGGCCCGGCCCAACGGCAGGATGGCGAAGGCGAATGCGGTGAGGAGGCCGTAGGCGGCGGCGAGGGCGAGGCGCCCGAACGCGATCTCGGGATTGAGCGGCAGCGGGAGTTGGTCGCGCAGGGCCGCATCGAGCAGGAACGGCAGGGCCGCGCCGAGCGCCAGACCGATGATCGTGCTCAGGGCGGCGATCAGCATGACTTGCACGAGGTAGAGCCCGACCACCTGAGACCCCGGCGCACCGACGCTCTTGAGGGTCGCGATGGCCTCGCGCCGCCCATCGACGAAGGCCCGCACGGCATTGGCGACGCCGACCCCGCCGACGATGAGCGCCGTGAGTCCGACCAATGTCAGGAATTGGGTGAAGCGCTCGATGCCCTTGGCGAAGCGCGGATCGGCATTGACCCGCGAGCGGATCTGGAAGCCCGCCTCGGGCAGGGCCTTCTGGATCGAAGCATCGACGGCCGCGAGCCCGGCATCGTCGAGCCCCGGCAGCTGGAGGCGGTAGCTCCACTGATTGAGGCTGCCGGGCTGGATCAGGCCGGTGGCACGGAGCGCCGCCAGGGACACCATCAATCGCGGGCCGAAGCCGACGCCCGCGGCGATCTTGTCGGGCTCCGCGGTCAGCGCGGCACGGATCTGAACCGGGAAGCCGCCCAGCGTCACCCGGTCGCCCGGCTTCAGGTCGAGGCGGGTCAGCAGGGCCGGATCGGCCACCGCGCCGTAGACCCCGTCGCGCTCGGCCAGCAGATCGGCCAGGGGCTGCGCCGGATCGGTCTCGACCGTGCCGACCGCCGGATAGGCCGCGTCGACGGCCTTCAGCTCGACCAGCGCCGCGCCTTCCCCCGCCACCGCCATGGCCCGGAGCGTGGCCACCTCGGAGACCGGCCCCTTCGCGGCGAGTGCCGCGCGCTCGGCCGGGCTCGCCTCGCGATTGACCAGCGCGTAGGTGAGGTCGCCGCCGAGAATCCGGCGCCCCTCGCGGCCGAGCCCGCCCGAGAGCGAGGCGGCGATCGAGGTGACGCCGCTGATCGCGGCGACGCCCAGGGCGATGCAGGCGATGAAGACGCGAAAGCCGGAGAGCCCGCCGCGCAGCTCGCGCAAAGCCAAGCGCAGGGTCAGCGGCAGCCCGGTGGCGGCCGGCCGGGGCCGCGGGATGTCCGGCCGGGACAACGTACCGTGCATGCGCGCTCGAGGGTTTCGCGTTCCGGGCCGGAAACGGCCGCGCCTCAATCTGGGCACTTCCGCCGCCCGCGCAACCGCGCCCGCCGCCGCAGGCCGGGCGCGAGCCCCGCTCCGGGGCCGCTTCCATGCCCCTGGCGCAGCCGCTAAACCGGCAGCCCCGATCCCGATCGAACGTGGGAAGCCAAACCGTGTCGTCCCTGCGCCTGGGCGTGAACATCGATCACGTCGCCACCGTCCGCAACGCCCGCGGCGGGCATGTGCCCGATCCGGTGCGCGCCGCCCAGGAGGCCGTGGCGGCGGGTGCCGACGGCATCACCGCCCACCTTCGGGAGGATCGCCGGCACATCCGCGATGCCGACATCGCCGCCCTGAAGGCTCTTCCGGTGCCGCTGAACCTGGAGATGGCGGCGACGGACGAGATGGTCGGCATCGCCCTCCACACCCGGCCGCACGCCGCCTGCCTCGTGCCCGAGAAGCGCGAGGAGCGCACCACCGAAGGCGGCCTCGACATCATCGGTGGCCGCGCCCATCTCGCGCCGCGCATCGCCACCCTGTCGGAGGCCGGCATCCGCGTGTCGCTGTTCGTCGAGCCCGACGAGGCGGTGATGGAGGCGGCCCATGCCCTGAAGGCGCCGGTGGTCGAGCTGCATACCGGCAGCTATTGCGAGGCGGCGGTGGCGGGCGACGCCCCGCGCGTGGCCCGCGAGCTCGACCGGATCGTCCGCGCCGCCGCCCACGGCGCCGGGCTCGGCCTCGAGATCCATGCCGGTCATGGCCTGACCCTCGACAGCGTCGGTCCCGTGGCGGCCGTGCCGCAGATCCGCGAACTGAACATCGGTCACGCCCTCATCGCCGAGGCGATCTTCGTCGGGCTGCGCCAGGCGGTGCACGACATGCGCGCGGCGATGGACCGGGCGCGGCGATGAGCGGATCCCGCAGGGCCCGGCACGGAAGCAGCCGGGCCGCCGGGCCCGTCCGGATGCAGGCCAGGAAGACAGCATGATCCTCGGTATCGGCACCGACCTGTGCGACATCCGCCGCATCGAGAACTCCCTCGAACGGTACGGCGACCGCTTCACCCACCGGGTCTTCACGGAGGGCGAGCGGGCGAAA
This sequence comes from Methylorubrum suomiense, assembly GCF_022179765.1. Lineage (GTDB taxonomy): Bacteria > Pseudomonadota > Alphaproteobacteria > Rhizobiales > Beijerinckiaceae > Methylobacterium > Methylobacterium suomiense. The sequence continues at coordinate 78,018 of NZ_BPRE01000001.1, forward strand.
TGCGACCGGCGAGCCGCCCGTGCCCCCTCCTATGCCCGGCGCTTCGCCGCGAAGGAGGCCTGCGCCAAGGCCCTCGGCACCGGCATCGGCCAAGGGGTGTTCTGGCGGGATATGGAGGTGGTGAACCTGCCCGGCGGCCAACCGACGCTGCATCTCACCGGAGGTGCGCGGGAGCACTTGGCCCGCATGGTTCCGGAAGGCTTCGAGGCGCGGCTGCATATCACGCTGACTGATGAACCCCCTCTGGCGCAAGCCTTCGTGATCATCGAAGCGGTTCCTGTGCCGCGCGCCTGAACTGAATACAGCGCTCGGCCGGCTTATCCTCGCGTTGCGGGCGGACCGCGCATGGTCTAGACCCCCGGCCCAGCAGAGCGGTTGCGATGGACGGTCTTGAGCCGGGCCTCGACGCCAGGGGCTGCGACGGCAACAGAGACATGGAACACGCACGCGTGGATCGCGAGAGCAAATCGGAGATCCGGGCGGCGGAACCCGGCACCTGGGAGAGCATCCGCGAGACCGTGAAGGTCGGCGTCCAGGCGCTGCTGATCGCGCTCGTGGTGCGCACGCTGCTGTTTCAACCGTTCAACATTCCCTCGGGCTCGCTGATCCCGACGCTCCTGATCGGCGACTATCTGTTCGTGTCGAAATACACGTACGGATATTCGAAATACTCTCTTCCGCTGTCCGAATATCTTCCGATCGAGGCGCATGGCCGGATCTGGGGGGCGGAACCGAAGCGCGGCGACATCGCCGTGTTCAAGCTGCCCAAGGACAACGCCACCGATTACATCAAGCGCGTGATCGGCCTGCCCGGCGACAAGATCCAAGTGATCGAGGGCGTACTCAACATCAACGGCAAGCCGGTCAAGCGTGAGCGGATCGCCGATTACGAGACCTTCGACGCGTTCGAGCAGCCGGTGAAGGTGGTCCAGTACATGGAAACCCTGCCCGGCGGCGTGACCCATCGGGTGATCGAGCGCGACGGCGACCGCGGTTTCTGGGACAACACCACGGTCTACACGGTGCCGGACGGGCACTACTTCATGATGGGCGACAACCGCGACAACTCGACGGATTCGCGCGATCTCTCCAGCGTCGGCTACGTGCCGTTCGAGAACTTCGTCGGCCGCGCCGAGATGATCTTCTTCTCGATCGACGAGCGCACGCCCGCCTGGAAGCTCTGGCGTTGGCCGTCCGACGTGCGCTGGAACCGCCTCTTCACGACGATCCACTGACTCCTATCTGCACGTCCGTGATCGCGGCATCGACAGGAAGCCCCGCTCCGGCGGGCGGTCGGCGTTGAGCGCGCCCGACGAGGGCGCCTCGCGCTCCAACCGTGCCCGGCGGGCCCACCGGCCGCGCCCGGGCCTCGATGTGCTCGAAGCCCGCATCGGACACCGATTCACGGACCCGTCGCTCCTGCCGCTGGCCCTGACCCATGTCAGCAAGGCGGGTCATACCGGCCGGGTCGGCAGCTATCAGCGCCTCGAATTTCTCGGCGACCGCGTGCTCGGACTCGCCATCGCCGAGAGCCTCTACACGGCCTTCCCCGAAGCCGAGGAGGGCGAGCTGTCGCGACGCCTCGCCGGGCTCGTGCGGCGGGAGACCTGCGCGGCGGTGGCCGAGGCCTGGGAGGTCGGGCCCCATCTCAATCTCGGTCCTGGCGAGGTCCAGACGGGCGGACGGCGCAACCAGACCATCCTGGCCGATGTCTGCGAGGCGATCCTCGGCGCGGTCTTCCTCGATGCGGGCTACGAGGCCACCAAGGCGATCGTGCAGGCGGCCTTCCGCCCGGGCGAGGTGACCGGCGCACCGCGGGGGCGCGACGCCAAATCCTCGTTGCAGGAATGGGCGATGGCGCGCAGCCTCCCGATCCCGGTCTACGAGGTGGTGGACCGCTCCGGCCCCGACCACGCCCCGGTCTTCCGGATCGCGGTGCGCGTCGATGGAATCGAGCCGGGCTACGGCGAGGGCAATTCGAAGCGCGTGGCCGAGCAGGAGGCCGCCCGCTCCGTCCTGTCCCGCGAGGGCATCGGCGGCACCCAGGATCAGGACGGAACCCATGGTTGACGACAGGGACGACGCCGACGACGGCAAACCTCAGGAGATGCAGCCAGAGGCCCGGCGGGAGGACACGCGGGCCGGCTTCGTCGCGCTGATCGGCGTGCCGAATGCCGGCAAGTCCACGCTCCTCAATGCGCTGGTCGGCACGAAGGTCTCGATCGTCTCGCGAAAGGTACAGACGACCCGTGCGCTCGTGCGCGGCATCGTCATGGAGGGCGCCGCGCAGGTGATCCTCGTCGATACCCCCGGCATCTTCGCGCCCAAGCGCCGGCTGGACCGGGCAATGGTGCATTCGGCCTGGAGCGGCGCGGCGGATGCCGACGCGGTCTGCCTGCTGGTCGATGCCCGCAAGGGGGCGGACGAGGAGGTCGAGACGATCCTGCGCCGCCTGCCCGAGGTGAAGCGACCCAAGATCCTGATCCTCAACAAGATCGACCTGATCCCGCGCGAGCGCCTGCTCGAACTCGCCGCCACGCTCAATCAGCAGGTGCCGTTCGAGGACACCTTCATGATCTCCGCGCTCAAGGGCGACGGGATCGAGCGCCTGCGGCAAGCCCTGGCCGAGCGGATGCCGCCCTCGCCCTGGCTCTACCCGGAGGATCAGGTTTCGGACGCGCCCCTGCGCATGCTGGCCGCCGAGATCACCCGGGAAAAGATCTACGACCGCCTGCACGAGGAGCTGCCCTACCGCTCCACCGTCGAGACCGACCAGTGGCAGGCCCGGCCCGACGGCTCGGTGCGCATCGAGCAGACCATCTTCGTCGAGCGCGAGAGCCAGCGCTCCATCGTGCTCGGCAAGAACGGCCAGACCATCAAGGCGATCGGGCAGGCCGCGCGCATCGAGATTTCCGAGGTGGCCGAGGCCAAGGTCCACCTGTTCCTGCACGTGAAGGTGCGGGAAAACTGGGCCGACGATCCCGCCCGCTACCGCGAGATGGGGCTGGAATTCCCGACGGGGTGATCTTTCCTCTTGGTCGATCGACGCCCATCCCACCACCTGCCCTCATCCTGAGGTGGCGATGCGAAGCGGCGCCCTCGAAGGAGGGCTCCAGCCCGCCGCGCGATTCCTGGAGCCCTCCTTCGAGGCTGCTTCGCAGCACCTCAGGATGAGGGAGATGGATGGGAGGATGAGGATCGCGAAAACCGAAGCCATAATGATGCGAGTCCATGCCGCCAGCCCCTGACGCCATCGTTCACGGCCTGCCGCCGACGGAGCTCGCCTCCGTGCCGGACGGCGCCGCCCAGGTTTCTCCGCTGATCCCCGGCTCGGAACGCCTCGAGGACATCGCGCCGGACAGCCTCGATCGCGCGGTGCTGCTCGCGCCCGCCGGTACGGTCGAGCGCCGCTACGCGCTGGCCCTGGCGCTGCGGGGCCTCAAACCCGGCGGGCAGCTCACGGCTCTGGCGCCCAAGGACAAGGGCGGCACCCGGCTCGGCAAGGAATTGCGCAATTTCGGCTGTGCCGTCGCCGAGGACGCCAAGCGCCATCACCGCATCTGCACGGTCATGCGGCCCGCCGCGCCCACCGGCCTCGACGAGGCGATCCAGGCGGGGCGCCCGCGCCATGTCGACAATCTCGCCCTCTGCACCCAGCCCGGCATCTTCTCCTGGGATCGGCTCGATCCCGGCACGGCCCTGCTGCTGCGCCACCTGCCGACGCTGTCGGGCAAGGGCGCCGATCTCGGCTGCGGCCTGGGCATCCTGTCTCTGGCCGTGCTGCGCTCGGACAAGGTCGCGTCGCTGGCGATGATCGATATCGACCGCCGCGCCATCGACATGGCCCGCCGCAATGTCGGCGAAGCCCGCGCCAGCGTGCATTGGGCGGATCTGCGGGGGTCCGACCCCACCCTGTCCGGCCTCGACTTCGTCGTGACCAATCCGCCCTTCCACGACGGCGGTGCCGAGGATCAGGCCCTGGGCAAGGCCTTCATCGGCCGCGCGGCCGCCGCCCTGCGCAATGGCGGGACGCTCTACCTCGTGGCCAACGCCCACCTGCCCTACGAAGCGCCCCTGCGGGCGGCCTTCAAGACCGTCACACCGATGGCGACGGAAGGGGGCTACAAGCTGTTCGAGGCCCGCAAGTGAGGGGTTTGGCATGAAGGCGCTGCGCCTCGACCGGCTGCTCGCCAATCTCGGCTACGGCTCGCGCCGCGAGGTGGAAGGCCTCGCCCGTGCCGGTCGCGTGGTCCGCGACGGCGCGGCGCTGAGGGATGCCTCGGCGCGCATTCCCCTCGACCCCGACCTCCCGGGCCGCATGACGGTGATGGGTGAACCGCTCGATCCGCTGCCGGGCCTGTGCCTGATGCTGCACAAGCCCCTCGGCGTAACCTGCTCGCACAAGGAGGCGGGGCCGCTCGTCTACTCTCTGCTTCCCGAGCGGTGGCGTCGCCGCGACCCGGCCCTGTCCACGGTCGGCCGCCTCGACAAGGAAACCTCCGGCCTCCTTCTGCTCACCGACGACGGCGCCCTGCTGCACCGGATCATCGCGCCGAAGGCCAAGGTCGCGAAACGCTACCGGGTGACGCTCGCGCGCCCGCTCCAGGGCGACGAGGCGGCGATCCTGTCGTCCGGCGAACTGATGCTGGAGGGCGAGGATCGGCCGCTGCTGCCGGTGGAGATGGAGACCGAGGACGCCACCCATTGCGTGGTGACACTGCACGAAGGGCGCTACCACCAGGTCCGGCGCATGTTCTCCGCCATGGGCAACCATGTCGACGCGCTCCACCGCGACCGTGTCGGCGGGCTGACCCTGCCGGAGGACTTGGCCGCCGGAGCGTATCGGGTTTTGGGGCCGGACGAGATCGCGGCGATCTTCGCCCACTGAGTCACCGGCCTTCCGGGTCGCCGCATGCGAACCCGCTAATGACGGTGCGGGGAAGGGCGACGAGCCGGCAACGCGTCCCCGTGTCGGCGCGACTTGCGGCGGCATCGCCGCACCGATAAGGCGCGGGACGTCCTGCCAACCGTTCCGAGGCCGCCATGTCCACCTACAAGCTCCTGCTCCTGCCCGGCGACGGCATCGGTCCCGAAGTGATGGCCGAGGTCGAGAAGGTCGTCGGCTGGCTCGGGAAAACCGGACTGGCCTCGTTCGAGACCGAGCACGGCCATGTCGGCGGCTCGGCGATCGATGCCCACGGCAAACCCCTCTCCGACGAGACGCTGGCCCGTGCGGACGCCGCGGACGCGATCCTGCTCGGCGCCGTCGGCGGCCCGAAATGGAACGGCATCGCCTACGACCTGCGCCCGGAAGCGGGCCTCCTGCGTCTGCGCAAGGATCTCGGCCTGTTCGCCAATCTCCGCCCGGCGATCTGCTACCCGGCCCTGGCCGACGCCTCGGCGCTCAAGCGCGAGCTGGTCGAGGGCCTCGACATCATGATCGTGCGCGAACTCACCGGCGGCGTCTATTTCGGCGAGCCCAAGGAGATCACCGCGCTGCCCGACGGCTCGAAGCGCGCCGTCGACACCCAGGTCTACACCACGGGTGAGATCGAGCGGATCGCCCACGTGGCCTTCGACCTCGCCCGCAAGCGCTCGGGCCGGGTGGCGTCCGCCGAGAAGAACAACGTGATGAAGACCGGCGTCCTGTGGAAGGAGGTCGTCACCAAGGTCCATGCCGAGCATTATGCGGATGTCGAGCTGGAGCATGTGCTCGCCGACAATTGCGCCATGCAGCTGGTGCGGCGGCCCAAGCAATTCGACGTGCTGGTGACCGACAACCTGTTCGGCGACGTGCTCTCGGACGTGGCCGCGATGCTGACCGGCTCGCTGGGGATGCTGCCCTCGGCCTCCCTGGGCGCGGTCGATGCCCGCGGTACCCGCAAGGCGCTCTACGAGCCGGTGCACGGCTCGGCCCCCGACATCGCCGGCAAGGGATTCGCCAACCCGATCGCCATGATCGGCTCGCTTGCCATGTGCCTGCGCTACTCGTTCGGCCTGGGCGAGGCCGCCGATCTCGTCGAGGGGGCGATCACCAAGGCGCTCGCGTCCGGCGCCCGCACCCGGGACATCGCCGCCGAGGGCCAGGAGACGATCAGCACGGCGCAGATGGGCGACGCGATCCTGCGCGAGCTGGAGACGGCCCGCGGCGTCTGAGTGGAGCCGATCCCCTCCCCCTTCCGGGGGAGGGGTCAGGTGTGAGGGCGATTCGAGACGGCGGGCGCGGAGCCCGCTGCCCGACCCTTCCGGCCTCCTCCCCATCTGGGGAGAAGGCTGCCTCGTCCGGCTACCGAGCGAAGCCGGCAGCCACATCCCAAAAAAATCAGTTCCGTGCCTGGGGGGCGGTCCCGCCGAGGTGGAACACGCGGTGCGGCACCAGTTCGCCGCGCTCCACGTCGCCGACCGCCACCAGCACGCCGCCGCAGGTCGCGTAGGCCTTGCCCTCCACCGGGGCATCCTGGCCGCGCAGGATCACCGGCTGGCCGCGCATCAGCCGCAGGCCCATGTCGCGGCTCACGGCCACCGACGGCACCTCGTCGAGGGCGGTCTCCACCGGCCGCAGCTGCGCCTCGGTGCTCTCCTCCAGCGCTGCGATGCTGCAGGCGGTCGCCTCCTCGAAGGGGCCGACGCGGGTGCGCCGCAGGGCGGAGACGTGGCCGTAGCAGCCGAGCATCCGGCCGAGATCGCGGGCGAGCGCCCGGACATAGGTGCCCTTGCCGCACTCGGCGGCGATCACGGTGCGGTCGCCGCTATGCTCGACCACCGACAGATGATCGATCTGGACCGTGCGGGCGACGAGTTCCACCACCTCGCCGTCGCGGGCGAGATCGTAGGCGCGCTCGCCCTGGATCTTGATGGCGGAGTAGCGCGGCGGCACCTGCTGAATCTCGCCGACGAAGGTCGGCAGAGCCGCCTCGACCGCCTCGCGGGTCGGGCGCTGATCGCTCGTTTCCACGGGCTTGCCCTCGGCGTCGTCGGTATCGGTCTCGACGCCCCAGCTCACCTCGAAACGGTAGGCCTTGCGGCCATCCATGACGAAGGGAACGGTCTTGGTCGCCTCGCCGAGCGCGATCGGCAGGATGCCCGAGGCGAGCGGATCGAGCGTGCCAGCATGACCGGCCTTCTTGGCGTTGAAGAGGCGCTTCACGATGGCGACCGCCTGCGTCGAGGTGATGCCGACACCCTTGTCGAGCACGACCCAGCCGCTCACGTCGTTCTTCTTCGGACGGTCGTGACGCGGGCGCCCGCGCTGCGGCCGGCGGCCGGAACGCGGCGGACCGTCGTGGCGGCGCGCCTCACCGCGCGGAGCCTGCGGCGCCTCGGCCGACGCTTCGGAAGAGATTTCGTCCTGCATCCTGTCCTCAATCGACGGGTGTGTTTCGGGAAGAATCGTCCCGTCATCGGGCCCGTCCCGGGGGCCCGGATTCGTCAGGTGGCGGCATCTTCGGACACCGCCCCGATCCTGATCAATCGCCCGCGGGCGGATCTGTTTCGTCGTCGTCGCGCGGCGCGCTCGCGAGGTCGCGCTGGACCTTGTCGCTGCGCAGGAGCCGGTCGATCCGGGCCGCCTCGTCGAAGGTCTCATCGCGACGGAAGCGCAGCTCCGGTGCGTATTTGAGGTTCACCCGCCGGGCAACCTCCTGGCGCAGGACCTTCCGGTTGCGCTCGAGCGCGGCGATCACCGGCGCCTCGTCCTGACCGCCGAGCGGCATGACGTAGGCGGTGGCGAGCTTGAGGTCAGGCGACATGCGCACCTCCGGCACGGTGACGACATGCGAGCCGAGCACCGGGTCCTGGATGTCGCCGCGCTGGAGTACCTCGGCGAGCGCGTGGCGCACGAGTTCGGCCACGCGCTGCTGGCGCTGGCTCGGTCCGGCCTCACGGGGCTGCTTGTTCACCATCCTATCGTCTCATCGAAGCAAGGTCCGACCGCGCGCCATCCAGACGAAGAACACGGCCAAGGAAGCAAACAGAATTACTCGACTCAACTCACCTGTGGGGGTGAGTGAGACCACGCACCCCTCGGCGATCGCCGCACGCGTCATGTCATCATCGTCGAGGAACGGTGCGGTCACGATCAGTGCCGTCAGTAGCCCCGCACAGGCTGCGAAGACCCAAGCCAGGGTCTTCGATCGCAGCCATACGATCATGAGCACGGCGAACATCACGATCGCCAGCAGTTGAGCGCTACCCTGCCAGGAGAAAAACCCCGGCGCAGGAGGATTGGAGGGCCAGTCGTCGCCTGCGAACTTATCGCAGACCTCCGCCACGGCAGGAGTGGCGCAAGCTGACATGACGAAAATGAGCGGGGCTATCGGCATCCTAAGCCGACGGATCGAGGCGGGTTTTTCCCTCACCGATCCGCCGACACATTTGGATCGCCTGCGAAGACGGACGCCGCTCAGAGCGTGCGCTTGATTTCCTCGATGTTGAAGCACTCGATGAAATCGCCGACCCGCATGTCCTGGTAGTTCTGGAAGGACATGCCGCACTCGTAACCGGCGGTGACCTCCTTGGCATCGTCCTTGAGGCGCTTGAGCTGCGAGAGCCGCCCCTCGTGGATCACCACGTCGTTGCGCAGGAGGCGGACATGGGCACCGCGCTGGACCACACCCTCCATGACGCGGCAACCGGCGATCTTGCCGACCTTCGACACGTCGAAGATCTGCAGGATCTGCGCCTCGCCGAGCTTCTCCTCGCGGAGCGTCGGCGGCAGCATGCCCGACAGCGTGGCTTTGATGTCGTCCACGAGGTCGTAGATGATGCTGTAGTAGCGGATCTCGGTGCCGTCGCGCTCGGCCGCGTTGCGGGCTTCCTTATGGGCCCGCACGTTGAAGCCGATCACCACCGCCTTGGAGGCGTTGGCCAGCGTGATGTCCGACTCGGTGATGCCGCCGACCCCCGACAGGAGGATGCGGACACCGACCTCGTCGTTGCCGAGCGCCGTGAGCGCCCCGTTGATGGCCTCGACCGAACCCTGCACGTCACCCTTGATGATGATCGGCAGTTCCTTGCGGTTGGCGCCTTCCTTAGCCTCGCGCATCATGTCGACGAGCGAGCGGTTGGCTCCGCCGGTGCGGGCGTTCAGACGCTCGCGCTTGATGCGGGCGCGGTACTCGGTGACCTCGCGGGCCCGGGCCTCGTTGGCCACCACGATCACGCGGTCGCCGGCATCGGGCGTGCCGTTGAAGCCGAGCACCTCGACCGGGACCGACGGCCCCGCATACGGCACGTGCTTGCCGGTGTCGTCGATGAGGGCGCGGATGCGGCCCCACTCGGCGCCGGCGACGACGATGTCGCCGGTGAACAGCGTGCCGCGCTGGACCAGGACCGTGGCCACGGGGCCACGGCCGCGGTCGAGCTGAGCCTCGATCACGGTGCCTTCGCCGTCGCGCTTCTCGTTGGCGCGCAGGTTCATGATCTCGGCCTGGAGTTGCAGGCCCTCCAGCAGGTCGGGCAGACCGTCGCCGGTCTTGGCCGAGACCTCGAATTCCAGGGTCTCGCCGCCCATCGACTCGACCTGGATGTCGTGCTGGAGCAGCTCGGTGCGGACCCGTTGCGGGTTCGCATCCGGCTTGTCGATCTTGTTGATCGCGATGATGAGCGGCACGCCCGCCGCCTTGGCGTGCTGAATCGCCTCGACGGTCTGGGGCATCACGCCGTCGTCGGCCGCCACCACGATCACGACGATGTCCGTCACCTTGGCGCCGCGGGCGCGCATGGAGGTGAAGGCCGCGTGGCCGGGGGTGTCGATGAAGGTGACGAGATCACCCGACGGCGCCGACACCTGATAGGCGCCGATATGCTGGGTGATGCCGCCGGCCTCGCCCTCGACCACGTTCGCCTTGCGGATCGCATCGAGCAGCGAGGTCTTGCCGTGATCGACGTGACCCATGATCGTGACGACCGGCGGACGCGGCTCCAGATCCTCCTCGAGATCCGGCTCGTCGGAGCTGAGCCCCTCCTCGACGTCGGACTCGGCGACGCGCCGCACGGTGTGGCCCATCTCCTCGGCGATGAGCTGAGCCGTGTCCGAATCGATCACGTCGGTGATCTTGTGGATCTGGCCCTGCTTCATCAGCAGACGGATGACGTCCACGGCCCGCTCCGACATGCGGTTGGCGAGTTCCTGGATGGTGATGGTCTCGGGGATCGTCACGTCGCGGGCGATCTTCTCCTTGGCTTCCTCGTGCCGATGCCCGCTCATCCGCTGCTGGCGGCGGCGGAACGACGCGACGGAGCGCGTGCGCTCGTCCTCGCCGGAGGTCGCATTGGCGATGGTGAGGCGGCCGCGGTTGCGGTCGCCGCCCGGCGATTTCGGCGTCTTGGGCGGCGTGATGATCTTGAGCGGCATGCCCGGACGACGGATCACGCGCTTCGTGTCCGACTCGTCCTCCATCGCCGGAGCGCCGGGGCGCGCGGCGGGGCGGGCCGCCCCCGCACCGGCAGGCCGGGCGGCGGTGGTCGGCGTCGGAGCCTTCTCGGGCTCCGGTGCCGGGGCCGGCTTGGCCATGAAGTTGAGATCGCGCGGCTTGCGGTTGTCCGCGGTGATCACGCGACGCGGCTCGGCCGGTGCCTGCGGTGCTGCCGGACGCGGTGCCGCGGAAGCGGCGGGACGCGCAGGGGCACCAGGACGGGCAGGCATGCCCGGACGGGCCGGGGCGGCACCCGCCGCGGGGCGCGGCGCGGCCGGAGCTGCCGGGCGCGCCGGCGCTGCGGGACGCGCCGGAGCGGCGGCAGCCGGGCGGGCGGCGGGAGCCGCCGACGACGCGGCGGGGGCCTGAGCGGCGGCGGGAGCGGGAGCTGCCGGGGCAGCGGCCTGACTTGCCGGCTCGGGCTCGGGCGCCGGAGCGGCAGCCGCACGGGCGGCCTCCTCCTCGGCGCGGCGGCGCGAATCCTCAGCAGCCTTGCGGCGGAGCTCGTCCTCCTGACGGCGACGCTCCTCCTCCTCGCGGCGGCGAGCCTCGGCAGCTTCGCGCTCGCGGCGCTCGGCGTCCTCGCGCTCCTGGCGCGCCTTGATCTCGGCCTCGGCGCGGGCGCGGTTCTCGGCCTCGCGGCGCTGGGCATCGGCCAGAGCGCTGGCGCGGGCATCCCGCTCCTGCTCACTCAGCGTGCGCAGGACGACCCCTGAGGCGGAGCGTCCAGCAGGACGGGCCGCCGGAGCCGGCGCGGGCGCAACCGAGGCCGGACGCGGCGGCGGAGCCGCGACGGGCTCGCGGGGCGTGACCGTTCCGGGGGCGGCGCCGATCGTGCGCCGCTTCACCGTCTCGACCACGACGGACTTCGACCGCCCGTGGGAGAAGCTCTGACGCACGGTCCCCTGCTCGACCGGGCGCTTCAGCGTCAACGGCTTCGAGGGGGCCCTGTTCTGCGTCTTGTCACCCGGATTGTTCGTATCGCTCATTCAGTCTGAACCCTGAGGGCTTCCATCGTCACTGCGGCCGGCGGCGGGCGCGCCCGGCCGAGTCAACGTCATTTCATCGTCGTGCGAATCGAAGGCGGTCGCGCCGGCACCGAGCGGGGCGCCCGCCTCGGACGCCGACGCCATACCTTCGAAGGTCCGGAACCGACGCCAACGCGCGAGATAGCCGGTGGTGCCGGCTCCCGCGACGAGGGCAGCGTGTATCACATGATCCCGGCCCAAGGCCATGTCCAATTCGGGGTTGGACAGGTCGTCGATCACGGGAATTGCGGATATGGCGTCGCCGTGGCGCCGTCGCAAGGCGGCGGCGAGCTTGCGACGGCCATCCGGGCTCGCGTCGGAGGCGTGAATCAGGGCGGCGACGCTCTCGCTTCCGAGAATCGCCGACTCGACCTTGCCGAAACCGGTGACGACGCAGCCGGCCTTGTTGGCCAGTGCCAGCGCCTGTCGCATGTCGACGCGCAGACCCTCCGCGACCCGGTCGGGCAGATCGGGGGCAACCTGCGCCCCGTTCGCGCGGAAGGCCCGGCTGAAGGCGCGGCGCTTCACCGCCGCCGCGACCGTGTCGCGGGTGGCGGTCACCCAGGCGCCCCGGCCCGGCAGGCGGGCACGGAGATCTGGCACCACGGCACCGTCGGGGCCCATCACGAAGCGGATCATCGCCTCGGGCGATTGGACGACGCGGGTGACGATGCAGGTGCGCGCAGGTTCCCGGCCGCGGCCGGGGCCGCGGTCGAGGGGAGGTGCCTCTTCGGCCTCCACCTGCATGCTGGAATGCCCGCTCACCCGTGCATCCCTCAGGCGTTGTGCGACTCGGGCTGCGCGGCCGGGGTCGAATCGGGCTGCGCCTCGTCCTCGGCCACCTCCTCGCCCTCCGTGCCCTCGGCGTCTTCGCCCTCTTCGGCCTCAGCCTCGGGCTCCGGGGGCGCCTCGATCCAGCCGGCCTTGACGCGGGCCGCCATGATGAGGGCCTCCGCCTCGGCCCGCGACAGCTCGAAACCGTCGAGGAAGCCCGCATGACGCACGGCCTCGGGGCCGCGCCCCTCGGTGTAGCCGACGAGGTCGTCGGTGGCGCAGCCGGCCAGATCCTCGATCGACTTCACGTCGTTCTCGCCGAGCGCCACCATCATCGCGGTGTTGACGCCGTCGATCTCGCGCAGATCGTCCTCGACGCCGAGCTCGCGGCGGCGGTCGTCCTGCTCCTGCTCGATGCGGGCGAGGTGATCCTGGGCGCGAGCCTGGATCTCGGCCCCGGTCTCCTCGTCGAGACCCTGGATGCCGGACAGTTCGCCCACGTCGACGAAAGCGATTTCCTCGACGTTCCGGAAGCCTTCCGCCGCGAGGAGCTGACCGACGGTCTCGTCGACGTCGAGCGCTTCCATGAAGACCTGCGTGCGCTCGGCGAATTCCTTCTGACGACGCTCCGACTCCTCGGCCTCGGTGAGGATGTCGATATCCCAGCCGGTGAGCTGCGAGGCGAGGCGCACGTTCTGGCCGCGGCGGCCGATCGCCAGCGACAGCTGATCGTCGGGCACCACCACCTCGATGCGGTCGGCCTCCTCGTCGAGCACCACCTTCACGACTTCCGCCGGCTGGAGCGCGTTGACGATGAAGGTCGCCTGATCGTGCGACCACGGAATGATGTCGATCTTCTCGCCCTGAAGCTCGCCGACCACCGCCTGGACGCGCGAGCCGCGCATGCCGACGCAGGCGCCGACGGGATCGATCGAGCCATCGCGGGAGATCACGGCGATCTTCGCGCGGGAGCCCGGATCGCGGGCGACCGCCTTCACCTCGACGATGCCGTCGTAGATTTCCGGCACTTCCTGGCCGAACAGCTTCGCCATGAATTGCGGGTGCGAGCGCGACAGGAAGATCTGGGGGCCGCGCACTTCCGAGCGGACGTCGAACAGGTAGGAGCGGATGCGGTCGCCCGGCCGGAACGTCTCGCGCGGGATCATCTCGTCGCGGCGCACGATGCCTTCGCCACGGCCGAGATCGACGATGACGTTGCCGTACTCGACACGCTTGACCACGCCGTTGAGGATCTCGCCGATGCGGTCCTTGTACTCGTCGTACTGGCGGGCGCGCTCGGCGTCGCGGACCTTCTGGACGATGACCTGCTTGGCCGATTGCGCGGCGACGCGCCCGAAATCGAAGGGCGGCAGGGTGTCGGAGATGACGTCGCCGACGAGCGCGCCGGGATTGTAGCGCTGAGCCTGGGCCAGCGTGATCTCGCGGGCGTCGTTCTCGACCTGCTCGACCACGAGCAGGTGGCGCGACAGGCGCAGCGCGCCGCTCTTCGCATCGATCTCGGCATGCACGTCGGTCTCGGCGCCGTAGCGGGAGCGGGCGGCCTTGGCGATCGCCTCCTCCATCGCCTCGATGACGATCTGGCGGTCGATCACCTTCTCGCGGGCCACCGCGTCGGCGATCTGCAGGAGTTCGAGCCGGTTGGCGCTGACGACGGCCATGGGGTCTATCCTCTTGTGCGGTCTCGTGGATGTCCGTCCGGGGCTGGGTTCCCGGCCGGATTGGCGTCAGTGAAGGGTGTCGCGGTTCTTCAGACGGGCGGCCTTGGTGACGACGCCCGCGCCGGGCTTCGCCTTGGCCCCCGGCTTCTGCGCGGTCTTGAGTCCCTTGGCCTTCACCGGCTTGTCTGCCTTCGGCTTCGGGCGCTTCGGCTGCGGAATGACGCGGAACTGAGGCGCCTCTTCGGCCCCTTCGGCCTCGTCCTCCTCCGTCTCCTCGTCGAAGTCGTCGCCGTCCTGGGGCGGGGCCGAGCCGCGGCGCAGGGATTCCCGGATCAGGTCGTCGGTGAGGACGAGATGCGCCTCCGCGAGATCGCGGAGCGGCAACTCGATCCGGCTCGGCAGGCCGGGCTTCACGTCGGGCAGATCGATCGCCACGGTCGTGCCGTCGGGACTCGGGACGTCGATGATGCCGCGAAACCGCTTGCGCCCGTCGAGCGGCACGGCCAGCTCCACCTTCGCCTCGTAGCCGGCCCAGCGCGCGAAATCCGAGACGCGCACCAGCGGCCGGTCGATGCCGGGCGAGGAGACTTCGAGGTAGTAGGCGCCGCCGACCGGGTCTTCGAGGTCGAGCAAGGGCGAGATCGCCCGGCTCACCGTCTCGCACTCGTCCACGCCCATCGTGCCGTCGGGCCGCTCCGCCATGATCTGCACGGTGCAGCCATTGGCGTTCGAGACCTTCACCCGCACCAGCCGGAAGCCGAGGCCCTCGATCGGTCCCTCGACCACCTGGGCGACGCGTGCGGCGACACCCGTCTCGCCGACCAGACGCTTCTCGGTGGGCTCCGCCATGCTGTCGTTCCGGCCCATTCGGCTCGAGGAAAAGGTGACTGCTCGGGTGCAGACGGGCCTGCGGAAATAAAAAAGAGCGGGCCCCGGAGGACCCACTCCCGCAAGCAGCCTATCGACTGCACCAGAAATGATGGGACGTGACTTAGCTCCGACGCGCGCAGAATTCAAGCGGTTCGATGGACCCCGCCGCGCTCCCGCCATCCGCCGCGCCCATCTAGATCCCGACGCGAGAGGAGAGTCCCATGCCCCATCGCCCCGGCCCGGATCCGGACGTCCTGCACCCGATGCCGGGGCAGAACCGCGTGACCTTCATCCGCAACCTTCCCCTGCCGGCGAATGTCGAGGTCGGCGCCTATACTTATTACGACGACCCGGCCGGGCCGCAGGCGTTCCTCGACGCGATCCTCTACCACTTCCCCTTCATTGGGGACCGGCTGGTCATCGGAAGGTTCTGCGCCCTCGCCGCGGGCACGCGCTTCCTGATGAACGGCGGCAACCATCGCCTCGACGGGCTCTCGACCTACCCTTTTCCGATCTTCGGCGGCGACTGGACCGGCCGCTTCGAGGGGGAACTGAACTTTCCCAACCGCGGCGATACGGTGATCGGCCACGACGTGTGGCTCGGCTTTCAGAGCACGATCCTACCGGGTGTCCGCATCGGCGACGGGGCGGTGGTGGCCGCGCATGCGGTGGTCAGCCAAGACGTGCCGCCCTACGCCATCGTCGCCGGCAACCCGGCCCGCATGGTGCGCCGCCGCTTGTCGGAGGCGGACGCCGCGCGGATGCAACGGATCGCGTGGTGGGACTGGCCGGTGGAGCGGATCACCGCGCATTTGCGGTTGATCGGCGGCGGCGATGTCGATGCGCTGGAGGCGGTTCGGGACGGGTGATCGCGAAGCGCGTCGACGCGCCGGCTCAACCGGTCTTTTCAAGCGGGAACGGCGTCGGCGTCCAGAACGGCTCGACCGCCGTCCCCGCCACGTTCTCACGCTCCCAGCGATGCAGAACTGCGGCGAGCGCGGTGCGGTCGTCATCCATCAGCGGCGGGCCGATCTCGTGGATGCGCTCGCAGAGGCGGGGATAACTCGTCTTAACCTTTTGCCACCAGCATCGGGCTAGACTCAAATTACCCATGGCAATGTCATATACTAAATTCTCATTAAAGGTCTTACCCCACGTATAATTCATATGTGCCTCGGTAAATGACCGACATGATCGCAAGTCATCCAGCGTTCTCATGAGGCGAAGAGCTTTCTCGATACGGGCAAGAAGCTCGCTCGACATGATCGGATTATCCCAGAACCAAAGGTCTAATGATTTCGAATCATCGGTCGGCGGATAAATATCGACACAGCAAAAGCCGACGCGCTTCATAGGGTTCGTATTAGGAAGAAAGAGAGGGAGCAACCACCACTTCGGATCGCAATAATGGGCCGACGAAGTCCGTCCGATATGGATCACCTTGGCGACGTGCGTCACGGGTGTCAGCCACAGCGAATGGCTGGCGACGAGAGCAAGGTCCGGATGGCGCTTCAAGAGCGGGCGGACAAGCCGCCGGACCTGCCGAGCGGTCGTCATGAGCGAGGCTTCACCTGAATCACAATAACCCGAACCGTATCAGGAAAATGCCTGCCCGCGGCGGCAACAAGCTTGAGCGCGCGATTGCTACTGATGGTGGCGCTCCCAGTCTTAAAATCGTAGACGCAGGTCATTCCCGGCGCAGTTCTCTCGAAAAGATCGATTCTGGTTGAGTATCTGTCCCCATAGGACGTTTTCTCAGAGTTTTTGCCGAAAGAAATCTTCGCTACAAAATTCGGATCGCCCTGCTTGTTCACAACGGCAGCGATCCAAGCGTGAACCTTGTCGCCGAAGTCCTGTGCCGAACGATACAGCCCGCTTGCGCGCACGCTCCGAACGGCCTGCTCAGCCAACGCCTCGACCTCACCGTTCCGACGACAGGCTGCGTCGAGCGTTCGCTGATCGATGCGGCCCGCGAACGCGGCCCTCACCGTGTTTTCGGTCAGATCGACCGCGTACTCGTTCGCCGTAAGGCCAAGGACGGCTTTCCCGAATAGATCGTTCCGCGTCGACAGGACCGCGAAGAGCGACCCCACGAGCCTGATTGTTGCTGCTGTCGCGGCAGGGACCGCCGGAAGAAACGTCGATTGAACGAACGCCTCCGGCTCCGCGCCCGCGGCGGTGAAGGTGCTGCGCCCGAGCACCGCCCCGGTCACGCCGTCGCGGATGGTCTGCGTCAGCCCCGAGGTCTCGAAGATCCGGCTCTGGCCGTCCGGCGCCGTGACAATATCCTGCGTGTCGTAGTCGCGGCGACCGGACCGGATGCGCAGCGAGAGGACACGCGTCCCATCATCCAGAACGGTCTGCTCGCGGTGGGCGACATCGTCGCCGGATCCACCGGATCGCACGCCAATCGCCTGGCCGCCGCCCGCAGGGATCCATTGGCCGCCATCCGGCTGGCCAGCGGGGGCCCGTGGCTGATCGGCGGAGAACGCGCGCCGCAAGATGCGTTCGTGTCGGACCGCCTCGATCTCGAGGGATGCCCTTGTCAGGAGGCCTCGTATGGCCGCGCTCTCGGTGCGGAGGCTCTCACGATGGTTCATGCCGCAACCCTCCTGTGCGAGCGACAGGAAGATATGCATATTACAACTTTTGGTAGTTTACAAGAATGATGTCCTATGCTGGGATTGGTGTTGTATCGGTACTGCTCAAACGAAAACGCCGCCCCGAGGGGCGGCGCTTCGCGAGGTCATCGATCCCGCGTGAGGCGTCAGGCGGCCCGCTTGGCCTTATTGAGCAGCTTGCGGTTCACCAGCACCTCGGCGATCTGCACCGCGTTGAGGGCCGCGCCCTTGCGCAGGTTGTCCGAGACGCACCAGAAGTTCAGGCCGTTCTCGACCGTGGCGTCTTCGCGGATGCGGGAGATGTAGGTGGCGTCCTCGCCCGCCGCCTCGTGCGGGGTCATGTAGCCGCCGTTCTCGCGCTTATCGATCACCAGCACGCCCGGGGCCGAGCGCAGGATCTCGGTCGCCTGCTCGGGAGAGAGCGGGCGCTCGAACTCGACGTTCACCGACTCGGCATGGCCGATGAAGACCGGCACGCGCACCGCGGTCGCCGTGAGCTTGATCTTGGGATCGAGCATCTTCTTGGTCTCGGCGACCATCTTCCACTCTTCCTTCGTGTAGCCGTCCTCCATGAACACATCGATGTGCGGGATGACGTTGAAGGCGATCCGCTTGGTGAACTTCTTCTGCACCACCTCGCCGGCGGTGAAGACCGCGCGGGTCTGGCTGAACAGCTCGTCCATGGCGTCCTTGCCGGCGCCGGAGACGGATTGGTAGGTCGAGACCACGACGCGCTTGATCGTCGCCGCCTCGTGCAGCGGCTTGAGCGCCACGACGAGCTGCGCCGTCGAGCAGTTCGGGTTGGCGATGATGTTGCGCTTGGTGAAGCCCTCGACCGCGTCGGCATTCACCTCGGGCACGATGAGCGGCACGTCGGCGTCGTATCGGAAGGCCGACGAGTTATCGATCACCACGCAACCGGACTGGCCGATGCGGGGGCTCCACTCCTTCGAGGCCTCGCCGCCCGCCGACATCAGGCAGATGTCGGTGTCGGAGAAATCGTAGGTATCGAGGACTTTGACCTTGAGGATCTTGTCGCCGAAAGAAACTTCCTGACCCTGGCTGCGGCGCGAGGCGAGCGCCACGACCTCGTCGGCCGGGAAGGCGCGCTCGGCCAGGATGTCGAGCATCTCGCGGCCCACATTGCCCGTGGCTCCGACGACGGCGACCTTGTAACCCATCTGTCCAACTCCGCTGCGCGGGCGGGATTTGTTGCGCGATGACCGGCCCGCTCCCCGTTCCGGTCGGCGGATGCGCCGAGCGGACCATCAGGGGAATCCATAGGCCGAAGCGCCCGCCCCGACGCGGACAGGGCGAGAGATCCGGCGCGCGGAGCAAGATGCCCGCCGGGCCCGACTGTCAAGGGGGCGGAGCGCAGGCCGGCAATGATCCGTGACGGCGTCGTGACGGAGTGGGACGGCCGAAACGGGCGATTCACCATCGCCCGAGAATCACGAGGATGCCGCCCGGCGCGGCAACCCGCCGGTGGGAGGTCCAGGGGCAGGATGGCCTCGACCCCATCCACCACGCCGAGGCCGCGCCATGCCCCCCTCCCCTGCCGACGGTTTCGTCGCGGACATGCGCGACGCCGGTCCCGAGGGACGGCTCGACCGATCCCGCGAGCGCGCGCCCGATCTCGACGGTCTGGCCCGGCCCCGCCGCCTGTCGCGGACCCGCCTCGTCCTTCAGCTCAGCGTCTGCGCCGCCCTGATCGCCGGATTGTCGCTCGCGGCCCGCGATCGCCTGCGCGCCCCGGAGCCGGCCCGGAGCTGGACCGATCCGCCGCGGGCGGAGCGGATCGCGCCCCGGCAGATCGCCGCGACGGAACCCCTCCTGACCCTGACCGATGCCGCCTTCAGCCCGTCCGCACCGCCCCCCCGCGCGGAGCCGAGCCGCTGGGATGCCACACGCGGCCAGCGCGAGGATAGTGTGAGCCAGGGCGGATTCGATGCCATCGAGGCGCCCTGGCTTCTCGTGACCGCGACGGATGCGGGGGCCCGCACCGAGTCGCCGCCGAGCCTGTTCGTGACGCTGGTGCGCCGCGCCGCCGACGGGCGCGGCCTCGCCGTGACCCGCACCGGCGAACGCAACGTGGTGGCGACCCGCTACGGCACCTTCGAGACCCTGGAGACGGTCCTGAGCGGCGACGGAACCCGGACCTGCACCGGCTTCCGCAGTCTCGCGCTCAACACCGTCCATCTCGATGGCTGGCTCTGCGGCATTCTCGGACAGGCCCCGGAGAAGCGGGAGGTCGCCTGCGCCATCGACCGGATCGCCCTGTCGGGCCGGGTCGCGGCGGCGCTCGGCGCCGGGGAGGCGGCGGGCCAAGTCGGATCGACGGGCGGATCAACGGGCGAGACCGCCTGCGGGCCCGACACGGTCGCCAAGGCGGTTCCGGGCGACCGGACCGGATCGATCGCCGTGGCGGCCATGGCCGGGGCGACTGCGGCGACGGGTGCCGCCCGGCACATTACGGCGAAAGCGCGGCGGAAATGATCGAAGCGCGGCCACAATCGGGGAACAACGGCCACGCCTGAACGTCTACTCCACAGCAAGACGGGATTCTTAACGAAGGCCCCGATACGGTCCCTTCGCAATCAACAAGGTGTGCCATGCGCTCGACCAAGATCGCCCTCCTGGGCGCCATGACCCTCGCGGCAATCGGCTTCGGCACCGGCGCCGAGGCCCAGGGTCCCTACGGCAACCCCGGTTATGTGCGCGTGAGCCAGCCCCTGCCGATCCGCATCCGTCCGCGCTCCTGGCTCGATGCCGGCAACGTGGTGGAGCCCGGCAACGGCTCGGTGTCGAACCCGGCCACCAACCCGGCCTTCATCGCCGCCTCGAACCAGCTCAACCCGGTCTACGGCCGCAACGACCGCTTCGGCAACGGCATCCTGCCCGACCCGATCACCAACGGCCCGTTCATCGGCGCCCGTTCGACCGCGATCCGCAATGTCGACCTCTCGTTCATCGACGGGATCGACCCGACCTCTTACGTCTCGCGCACCGGCATGAATCCCTACCGGTAAGAACTTCTCTCCGATTTCGGACGATGGCGAGCCCTGCGGGGCCCGTTTTCGTTTCGGGGGATGAGCTCGTGGAGACGCGGTCCACGGGCAAGCGTCCTCTCTTCTCCGCCGTCGTTCCGGGGCCGCGCAGCGACACCCGAAATGACGGCGGAGCGATTACGCCCCGCTCCGTAAACCCGTCTCGATGATCCGGGCCCAGAGCGAGGCGCCGTAGGGGATCGCCGCGTCGTTGAAGTCGTAATCCGGGTGGTGGAGGCCGGCCGAGGGGCCGTTGCCCATGAAGATGTAGGCGCCGGGCCGGTGGGCCAGCATGTAGGAGAAGTCCTCCGCCGCCATCATCGGCGCCACGTCCCGCTCGACATTGTCCGAGCCCACCACCTGCGCGGCCACGTCCGCCATGAACTCGGTCTCGGCCGGGTGGTTCTCGGTGGCCGGGTAGCCGCTGGCGAAATCGACGGTCGCGCGCGCGCCGAAGGCGGCGGCGACCCCGACCACGATCTCCTGGATGCGGCGGAGCACGAGGTCGCGCACCTTGGGCGTCAGCGCCCGCATGGTGCCGCGCAGTTCGGCCCGCTGCGGCAGCACGTTGAAGGCGTGCCCCGCCTCCACGGCGCAGACGGAGACCACCGCCGCATCGATCGCCTTGACGTTGCGGGCGACGATCGATTGCAGGGCGACGACGACGTGGCTTCCCACCAGCACCGTGTCCACCGCCGCGTGCGGCAGGGCCGCGTGTCCGCCCCGCCCCTCGATATGGATCGTGAAGCGGTCGGTCGAGGCCATGATCGGGCCGGGGCGGATGGCGAAGGTGCCGAGCGGCTGATCGGGGATGTTGTGGAGGCCGTAGACGGACTCGACGCCGAAGCGCTCCATCATGCCGTCCTTCACCATCGCCTCGCCGCCCCCGCCCCCTTCCTCGGCGGGCTGGAAGATCAGCACGGCGCGCCCGTCGAAGTCGCGGGTCTCGGCAAGGTACTTGGCGGCGCCGAGCAGCATGGCGGTGTGCCCATCATGGCCGCAGGCATGCATCGTCCCCGGCACGGTCGACCGATAGGGCAGATCGCGGGCCTCCTGGATGGGCAGCGCGTCCATGTCCGCGCGCAGGCCGATGGCGCGGTTGGAGCCGTGACCCCGGCCGCGGATCACCCCGACGACGCCGGTGCGACCGATGCCGGTGGCGACCTCGTCACAGCCGAAGGCCCGCAACTGGTCGGCGACGAACCCGGCGGTGCGGTGCACGTCGTATTGCAGCTCCGGATGCGCGTGGAGATCGCGCCGCCAGGCGGCGATCTCATCGGCAAGGCCGGCGATGCGGTCGATGACGGGCATGGATCCCAATCCTTGCGGAGCAACGTCCGAACGTCCCGGATCGTCCCCAGCAAGCAGAAGGCCAAGGCCGGGTCAACGGCGAAGCTTGTTGAGCGGACCGGCCGCGGGTGGGGCGACGGGCCGGCTTCGCCGCCCGGCCGCGCGAGGCCGGAGCGTGATCGTCGGAATGCGGCTTGGCGGGCCTGCGCGCCGGAAACGCGGCCCGCCCGTCGAGCGGGCGCCGATCCGGTCCCGGCCCGCCGTCACTGTCTGCCTGCCAGATCGTCGAGGATCGGGCAATCCGGGCGTCCGTCGCCGCAGCAGCGCTCGGCCAAGGTCTCCAGGGTACGGGCCATGGCCTCCAGTTCACCGATGCGGCGGCGCAGGTCGGCGACGTGGGCAAGCGCCAGCCCTTTGACCGCGGCACTCGCCCGGGATCGATCGCGCCAGAGCGCCAGCAGATCGGCGATTTCGGCCATCGAGAAGCCGAGGTCGCGGGCGCGGCGGACGAAGCGGAGCGCGTGGAGATCGCTCTCGCCGTAGACGCAGTATCCGGAGGCGGTGCGCTCGGCGGGGCCGAGAAGCCCAGTCTCCTCATAGTAGCGAATCATCTTGGCCGACACGCCGCTGAGGCGGGCGGCCTCGCCGATGGTGACGCTCATGACGTTCCTCCGGCCCGGCGCAGCCGCAGGGCGTTGCCGACCACGAACACGCTGGAGAGCGCCATCGCCCCCGCCGCCAGGACCGGTGAGAGGAGCGGCCCGCCGAAGACCGCCAGCAGGCCGGCCGCCACCGGGATCAGCGCGGCGTTGTAGGCGAAGGCCCAGAACAGGTTCTGGCGGATATTGGCCATGGTGGCGCGCGAGAGCGTGACCGCCTCGACCAGACCGGTGAGCGCCCCCGACATCAGAACCACGTCGGCGCTCTCCACCGCCACGTCGGTGCCCGTGCCGATGGCGATGCCGATCTCGGCTTCGGCCAGGGCGGGCGCGTCGTTGATGCCGTCGCCGACGAAGGCGAGCGGCCCGTACACCGCGCGCAGGGCCCGCAGGGCTTCGACCTTGTCCTCGGGCCGGAGTTCGGCGCGGACATCGTCGATGCCGAGCGACCGGGCGACGGTCTCGGCCGTCGCGCGGGCATCGCCCGTCAGCATCGCCACGGTGAGACCGCGGGCGCGCAGGGCCGCGATGGCCTCCCGGGCCTCGGGCTTCACCGGATCGGCCACCGCCAGCAGGGCTGCGAGCCGTCCCTCGACCGCGAGATAGATCGGGCTCCGTCCCTCGCCGGCCAGGCGCTCCGCCTCCTGCTCCAGCGGAGCGACCGCGATGCCGAGCCGCTCCATGTGACGGCGGCTGCCGAGCGCCACCGCCGCCCCCTCGACACGCGCGGTGACACCGTGGCCAGGGACCGCCACGAAGTCGGTGCTCTCCGGGAGGGCGCCGATCTCGCCCCGCGCGGCCTCCGTCACGGCGCGGGCGATCGGATGCTCGGAGCGCGCCTCGACGGCGCCGGCAAGCGTCAGGACCTGCGACCGCGCGAAGCCCGGAGCGGGCCGCAGATCGGTCAGGCGGGGGCGGCCTTCCGTCAGGGTGCCGGTCTTGTCGAGGGCGATCGTGCGGGCCTCCTGCAGGGCCTGGAGCGCCGCCCCCTGGCGGAACAGCACGCCGCGCTCGGCGGCGCGGCCGGTCCCGACCATGATCGACACCGGCGTCGCGAGTCCCATGGCGCAGGGGCAGGCGATGATGAGTACGGCGATGCCCGCCACGATGGCGTGGCCCAAAGCCGGCGCCGGGCCGAACGCGAGCCAGCCGATGACGGTGAGCGCGGCGACCGCCATCACGGCGGGCACGAACCACAGGGTGATCCGATCGACGAGCGCTTGAACCGGCAGCTTGCCGCCCTGCGCCTCCTCGACCATGCGGACGATGCGGGCGAGCACCGTGTCGGCTCCGGTGCGGCTGACGGCGACGTCGAAGCCGCCGGTGGTGTTAAGTGTGCCGCCGACGACGTCGGCGCCCGCGCCCTTGCGCACGGGCACCGGCTCGCCGGAGATCATGCTCTCGTCCACGTAGGACTCGCCCGCCACGACGGTCCCGTCGGCGGGCACCCGCTCGCCGGGGCGCACCCGCACACGATCGCCGACGCGCAGGCTCTCCACCGGAACCTCGCGTTCCGCATCGCCCTCGAGGCGGCGGGCGGTGCGGGGCGAGAGGTCGATCAACCGGGCGATGGCGGCGCCCGCCCGACCGCGGGCGCGGGCTTCGAGCGTGCGGCCGAGCAGGATCAGGGTGATGATGAGGACGCTCGCCTCGAAATAGAGATGCGCCGCGCCGGCCGGGAGCAACGCGGGCGCGGCGACCGAGACCAGGGAATAGAGGTAGGCCGCTCCCGCTCCCAGGGCGACGAGGGCGTTCATGTCGGGTTGGCCCCGCAGGAGGTTCGGCACACCGATGCGCAGGAAGCGCCGGCCGGGCCCGGCGAGCACGAGGGTAGCGAGCGCCGCCTGGAGCCACGGCACCGTCCCCGCGCCGAGCCAGCCGGCGAGGGCATGGTGGAAGCCGGGGATCAGGTGGCCGCCCATGTCGAGGACGACGATGGGGGCCGCCAGCGCCGCCGCGATCCCGAGATCGCGCCGCAGGGCCACCTCTTCCCGCGCCTGCCTTTCCGCGGGCGTCGTCCCGGCACCACGGTCGACCGCATGGGGCGTGTAGCCGGAGGCGCGCACGGCCGCCTCGACATCGGCGAGCGCCAGGGTGCCGGCGGCGTGGCGCAGCTCGGCCCGCCCGGTGGCGAGGTTGACGCTGGCCGAGACCGCGCCGGGCAGCCCGAGCAGCGCGCGCTCGACACGGGCCGAGCACGACGCGCAGCTCATGCCCTCGATCGAAACAGCGGTGACGGTCTCGGGCACCTCGTAGCCCGCCTCCCGGATCGCTTCGGCGACCCCGGTCGGTGAGGTATCCCCGGACAAGGTCAGGCTCGCCCGGCCGGTCGCGAGATTGACGGACACGTCGCGCGCACCCGGCAAGGCGGCCAGCGCCCGCTCGACGCGTCCCGTGCAGGAGGCGCAGCTCATGCCCGCGACGGGCAGGCTCAGGCGTCGCGGCTCTTCCGCAGCGGCGAGGGCATCGGGGTGATTTGCAACAGCGTCCATACCCGCACAGATGGTGCTTCCCATGATGGGAAGGTCAAGGCGCTAAAGTCCGGGAACTGCTCAATGCCTCAGGCGGCCATCGCCCGGCACTGCTCCGCGCAGGATCGGCACGCCGCAACGCAGGCCTCCATGCCGCCGACCTCCTCGCAGGAACGGGCGCAGGCCGCGCAGATCTCGGCGCAGGCCCCGCATTGGTGCCGATGAACCGGGCTGCCGATCAGCATCAACTGGGCGCTGGCCCGGCAGGCTTCGGCGCAGGCGAGCATCAGGCGGAAATGCTCCGGCTCGACATGGCGTCCACCCACCTCGAGGCAGTGGTTGGAGGCCATGCCGAGGCAGGTCCGATAACAGTGGAGGCAGGCATCGAGACAGGCCTGCATCGTGTCGGAATGGTGGGTCATGTCCAAGCCGCTCCGAAAGCGAGGCAAGGGATTATCTATTGCGCCAACCGGACGGCGTACGGCCCCGTTCCTGTTTTTCCCGACGGTCCAACCCCCATCGGATCGTCGCCGCGCTTCCCGCCCTGAGCCTTCGTCCCGCGGATGGGAAACGGAGCGACCGCTCCTGTCCGATCAGGCGGCGCGGCAATCGCGGGTGGCCGCGGTGGTGGAGACCCGGTCGCGGTGCGGTCTTGGCAGGGGGCGGGGATGAGCTTGCTCGACGGTCGCCCGGGATGTCGCAGCGGACCGCCGAACGAGGTCCGGGCGCTGCACACCTCGCGCCGCCTGGTCAGTCCGACGGTTTCGGCGTTCCTAGCGCATCTGGCGGCAGAGCGTCAGCCCTCGACCGAGCCTGCCGCCCCGCCGCGCCCCTGACGCTCCGCGAGGGGATCGGCCGGATCCTCGACGGGCTCCGGCCGATATTCCGGCAGGGTCACCCGCATGCTCGTGCCGACGCCGAGCGCGCTCTCGATCGTCAGGCGGCCGCGATGGCGGTTGAGCGTGTGCTTGACGATGGCCAGGCCCAGTCCCGTTCCACCCTGCTGACGGCTCGAGGCCACATCGACCCGGTAGAAGCGCTCGGTGAGCCGCGGAAGATGCTCCGGGGCAATGCCGGGCCCGGCATCGGTGACGCGCAGCTCGATCCGGTCCGGACGTCCCTCCGTCCCGGGCAGCCGTTGAAGGGCGACGGTGACCACGCCGCCGCTCCCGCCGTATTTCATGGCGTTCTCGATCAGGTTCTCGATGACCCGCGACAGCTCATCGCGCTCGCCCAGCACCGGCATCGGCGCGTCCGGAGCCTCGATGCGCAGATCCACGCCGCGCTCGCGGGCGAGCGGCACCTGCATGTCCACGAGTTGACGCGCGATCCGGGCCAGATCGACCGGCCGGGTCGGGGCCACGTGCTCGCGCAACTCGATCCGCGAGAGCGAGAGCAGATCGTCGATGAGGCGGGTCATCCGCTGCGCCTGGGTGCGCATGATCCCCAGGAACTGCTCGCGCGCGCGCACGTCGTCGCGGGCCGGGCCCTGGAGCGTCTCGATGAAGCCGAGCAGGGCCGAGAGCGGCGTGCGCAACTCATGGCTGGCATTGGCCACGAAATCGACCCGCATCGCCTCGAGACGGCGCGCCTCCGTGAGGTCGCGGAAATACAGGACGATGTTCGGTTCGCCGCCGCCCGCCGTGTCGGGCATGCGCAGGGCACCGATCTGGACCGCGAAGGCGCGCTCGGTCGGCAGGCGGACGACGTAGTCGATGGTCAGGCTCGTGCCGGTGCGCAGAACCTCCTCGATGCCGTCCAAGAGGTCGGGCGCGCGCAGGAAGAACGAGAGCGGATGGCGCAGCTTGAGCCCCGGCAGCAGGCGGCGTGCGGCGGGATTGGCCTCCATCACGACGACCCGGCGATCGACCAGGATGACCGGATCCGGGATATTGGCGAGAAGCGCCTCGGCCACCGCGTGGCGCGCAGGGAGGCTCGGCTCGCGTGGCGGCAGCGTCACCGGGCGCCGGCCGCGGCCGAGCAGGCCGCCGATACCCAGGGCGAGCCCCGCGGACAGGATCAGGGCGGTGTCGACATGCCCGGCCAGCGCCTCGGCGGAGAGGATGACGGCGACGGCCGCGGCGGCGCCGATCCAGGCCGGCTGCGACGAGCCCGAAGCCATGCCGATCAGATTTCGGCGCGCGCGACGGGGGACGTCACGGATCGTTCGCCGCCCGGCGCCGCCGCAACCGGGACAGGCCCTCGTAGGCGCCGAGCATGAGGAGCGCCAGGACGAAGGGCACGAGATAGTAGCAGACCCGGAACAGCAGCAGCGAGCCCAGCACCTCGTCGCGGGGCAGGTAGGACAGGGCGATCAGGATGGTCGCCTCGAACACGCCGATGCCGCCGGGTGCGTTCGAGGCGATGCCGAGCATGGCGGCGAGCACGTAGATCGCCAGGAAGGTGGTGAAGCCGAGGGCCATGCCTTCGGGCATCAGCACGTAGAGCACCGCCGCCGCCGCGCAGACATCGCCGATGCCGACCAGCATCTGGCTGAAGGAGACGGTGGCGCCGGGCAGTTCCAGCTGCCACTGGCGCACCTTGATGTAGCGCCGCTTGACCGAGACCCAGGCGAGGTAGCCCAGCACCGAGCCCAGGGCGCCGAAACCCAGGATCTGGTTGAGACGGACGCTCGAATTGACCCCAATGCTCTGGAAGGTAAGGCTCGCGAGCTGGCCCGCCTCGATGATGAGGCTGAGCCCCAGCACCACGCCCATGCCGAGCCAGAAGGTGAAGCCCGCGATGACCGTGAGCGCGGCGATCTTGGCCGCCGACAGCCCGCGCTTCGAGTAGATCCAGTAGCGGATCGTCGCCGCCGTGATCAGCGGGAAACCGAGGGTGAAGCTCACCGCGTAGCTCGTGAACGAGGCGAGCGCGGTGATGCGGTAGGGCACCTTGAGCCGAAGCTGTCGGAGCGCCAGCGCGTCGTAGCAGGTGAGGAACAGGTAGCTGACGGCGACCGCGCCGAACGCCAAGGCGAGCTGGCGGTTGGTGACCTCCGTGAACGCCTTGTGCAGCTCGGCCCAGGTGATCTCCTCCGAGAGCTTCCACAGCACGAACAGCGAGGCGAGGATGAGGACGATGCTCGCCAGCGTGCCGATCCAGGCGTAGCGCCCACGCTTGCCGCGCGGCTCCCCGGCCTCACCGCCCGACGTGGCCTCGACCGGCTCGGCCTGAGCCGCCGGCTTATGCTTTCCGGCAAATGTCATCTGAGATCGGTGCACGCCTCCGCTGGTCGCCCGCCTCGAGTCGTCGGCGCGGGTCGCGACCCGAGCGGGTGCCCTGCATGCCCGCCCCGGCGCATTTAGGGTCAATGTCGGCCAAAGGCCAGCGACCGGACTCGAGGTGCACACCCGCCCTGCGCCTGGATTGCGGCCGAATTCGCGGCGGTCACCCGGTCTCGGCAAGATGGCTCGCCGCCGCGCGCAGGCCCGCCAGGATGCGCGCGCGCACGCTCGGTGCGGTGCAGACATAGGTCGGGCTCGGATGCGGCACGGGAATCACCGGCAGGTCCGGCCGCAGATCGGCCAAGGGGGCAGCGACCTGCGCGGCGAAGCGCCCGGCCGGCACGACGACGGCGAGCCGGGGCAGCAGTGCCAGGAGCGGAGCGAGGTAGGGCGTCGCCGCGACCGCCTCCGCCCGGCGCGGCGCGCGGTTGAGGGCACCCGGCGCGTGGATCACCCAGGGGATCGCGTTCCAGATCAGCGTGTCGGCCCGCGCAAGGCCCGCCTCGCCGAGGAAGCGGAAGAGATTGGCGGCCGTGCCGGTGGCGTTGTCGCGGGAAACGAGGCCGGTGCGGCCGATCGAGGGTCCGGGCGTCTCGAGGAGAAGCAGCAGCCGGGCGCCCACACCGCCGTCGAGGGGATCGGGATCGGGCACGGGGGCGCCGCGCTCGGCGGCGATGCGTCGGGCGAGCGCGCGCAGGGGGGTGATGTGGGGGCCGTCGAGCAGCGCGCGACGAGCGTCGAGGGCGGCCGGATCGGCGAGACTCTTGGGGGCGGCGGGCGGATCGTACAAGGCTCGGCCCTCCACCCGGTCATCCGCGCCTGATGCGCATCCGCCGAAGCAGGAGCGGGCACCGCCCGGCGGGATTGTGCGAAACGACAGGTCGCCGACGCACCGCGCGGCCCGTCCGGGCCGAATGCGTCAGTCCAAAATCCCGTCCGGAAGCCGCCCCTGCACCCGGAACCGCTCGGTGCCCTCCTCCGCGGCAAGGCGGCCGCTCAGGCCCTCGGGCCCGCCGAACTGGAAGCCGATCTGCGAGGCATAGGCCGCGCAGGACGCCGCCTTGCGCCGCTCGGCCTCCGCATCGAGGCGGACCGCCCGTTCGGGATGGGCTTCGAATAGGGCCCGCAGGGGCTCCTTCGGTCGGGCGTCGCGCACCGTGTAGGGGAAATCGCGCCACCACAGTACCGGGAGGGGCGGCTGCGCGCCGCGGAAGGCGCGCACGACCTGAACGTGGTCGACATGGCCGCCGACGGCCTGCGGAGCGAGGATCAGGTCAGGCCGCGTGTCGGCCACCAGCCGCTCGAAGGCGTCGGCGAGGTTGAGGCCGACGCTGTCGTCGGGACGCAGCTCCGCGAACAGCTCCGGCGCCGAGCCGTAGCCGCGATGGGGCGCCTCGCGGAACGGGAGATGGACCGGCGCCTCGATGCCGAGGGCCTCGGCCGCCCGAACGTCCTCGGCCCGGCGCAGCGCCATGTAGTCGATCTCGGGCGGCAGCCCCTTGTCGAGTTGGCAGGCCAACGCGAAGCCCTCAGGATTCGCCACCGAGGCGGTGAAGACGGTCACCATCACGACCTGCCAGCCCTGCGCCGCCAGGCGCGCCAGCGTTCCGCCCGCGGAAAAGGCGGCATCGTCGAGATGGGGCGAGATCGCGAGCGCTATCGGCATCAGAGCAGGTGCGGCTCGGCGCGGAAGCGGCAGGACGGATCCTCGGGCAGGGTGTCGGAGAAGTCGGTCTGCGGCCGCTGCCCGGCGACCGCCGCGTAGACCTCCATGATCTGGCGCCCGACCGCACTCCACGAATAGACCCGGCGGCACTCCTCCAGCCCGTCCCGGGCGAGGCGCTGACGTAGGTCATCGTCCTCCACCACCCGGCCGAGCGCCTTGGCGAGGGCCGGCACGTCGCCGGGATTCACGAGGAGGCCGTTCTCCCCGTCGCGCAGGCAATCCGAGACGCCCACCGAATGGGTCGAGACCACGGCGAGCCCCGAGGCCATCGCCTCCAGGATCGTGTTGGAGAAGCCCTCGGCATAGGTCGGCGAGACGAACACATCCGCCTGCCGGTAGAGGTCCGGCACGGTGTCGTAATCGGCGTAGCCGGTGAAGCGCACCTGATGCGACGTGAAGCCGATGGCCTCGGCCCGCTCGCGGGCGGCGTCCACATCGGGGCCGATGCCGGAAATCGTCGCGTCGAAGGGCTGGCCGGCCTCCCACAGGCGCTCCAGGGCGTCGAGGAAGTCGAGCACGCCTTTCCGACGGTCGACGCGGCCGTGATAGAGGAGCCGCACCGGCTCCTCGTCCTCGCGCTCCGCCTGGAAGCGCTCGCCCGGCGTGAACCGGGCGGTGTCGACGGCGCCGGGCACGATGGTGAAGCGGGCGGGGTCCGAGCCCAACCGGTCGCAGACCTCCTCGACGAAGGACGGCCCACCGATCAGGAGGGCGTTGGCATGGGCCAGCACCTCCACCATGGCGACGCGGTGGGTCTCGCAGCAGGAGCCGACCCAGTGGCCGTCGCCGCCCTGGATCGATACCACCGTCGGCAGGCCGAGCCGCTTGCCGGCGACGAGCACCGCCCAGCCCGTGGGGTAGCCGTATTGCGCGTGCAGCACGTCGAACGGCGTCTTGGCGTGCTCGGCCTCGATGGTGGCGATGATCTCATCGATGTCGCGCTCGAAATCGCCGCTGGTTTGCTCGCCGCGCTGCTCCAAGCCGATGACGTGGACGCCCGGCACAGCCGGGGGCGGGCCGCCGCCATAGACCCGCGTGCCGAATTCGTCGCCGCGATATTGCGAGATCATCGTGACATCGTGGCCGGCCCCCGCGACCTCGCGCAGGAGGTTCTGCGCGTAGACGCTCATGCCGGAGATCGCCGGAAAGTAACGGCGGCTGACGAAGCAGATTCTCATCAATGGGGCAGTCCGGGAACGGGGATCTCGCGGGGCGTCTCGTCCGGCCGGGGCAGGCCGGGGCCGGGACGGCGGCAGGTGCGCAGATATTCGAGGGCTTGGCCCACCATCACATCGGCCCGGTGCGAGTCGCGCGACAGCTCCACGCAGACAAGCTTTTCGAACCCGATCGCGTCGAGGGCGTCGAGCACGGCGGGCACGTCCATGTCGCCTTCGCCGAAGGGCAGGTGGATGTGCTCGCCCCGCTTCATGTCCTCGATCGCCACCGTGCCGAGGCGCGGGGCGAATTCGTGCACGGCCGCGGCCGGGTCGCGCTCCTGCGTGACCAAGCAATGCCCTGTATCGAGGGCGAGACGCAGCCCGGGCACGTCGATTCGCGAAAAATCGTCGAGGGTCTCGATCAGCATGCCGGGCTCGGGCTCCAGCGCGGCGACGATGCCCTTCTCGGCGGCGAACGCGGCGACCTCCCGCAGGCCCTCGACCAGCCAGCCCCGGGCCTCGTCGTGGTCCACGCCGGGCTTCGGCACGCCGGCCCAGAACGAGACGGCCTCGGAATTCAGGATCTTACCGATCTCGATCGCCCGCTTGAGAAAGCCGACCCGCCGGGCCCGGCCCGCCGCATCCGCCGTCACCAGCGTCGGCTCGTGCTTGGCGGTGGGGTCGAGCAGGAAGCGGGCGCCGGTCTCGATCACCGAGCCGAGCTCGAGCCGGCTCAGGATGCTGGCGATGCGGTCGGCCTCGACCACCCAATTGTCCGCGAACGGATCGAGATGGTGGATGTCGAGCGTCAGGGCGACGCCGTCATAGCCGGCATCCTTGATGAGGCGGATCGCGTCCTCGATGCGGTGATTGGCGGTGCCGTTGGTGTTGTAGGCGAAGCGGAGGGTCATGCCGACCTCCGTTCGGCCCGCCGGCCCTGGCGCTCGTAGCGGAACGGCGCGTGGTGCGATTCCGGCTCGCGGTAGAGCGGATAATGCGAGCCGACGATCTGTTCCGCGAGCGCCACGTCGAAGAGCGGCTGGCCGCCGAAGCGCTCGATGGCTTCCGGGGTCAGGCGCACGGGCAGCAGGGTGTCGGTGGGCGTGCCGAAGCGGATCAGCGGATGGTCGCGCTCGATCAGCTTCTGCGTGTTGCGCTCGCCGATCCGGTAATAGCTCATGGTCTCGACCTCGAGCCCCGGCACGATCGCCTTGACCACGCCGATGCCGCCACCCGGCGGGGAGCAATCGACGTAGAGCACATCGAAGCCCGCCGCTTCCAGCCGTTCGCGGGCGATCTTTCCGCGGGCATGACCGTCCGGTGCGGACGTGGTCGGTAAGTCCGAGAAGGCCTTGGTGCTGGCTTGAGAATAGACCGTCTCGCTCAGGACCCCGCGCAATTCGGCGGGCGAAAGGTCGATCCAGGCGAGCATGGCCTGGAGCGCACGGCTCTCCTCCAGGTCGAGGCTCGGCAGGGCCTTCTGGATGAAGGACTCGACGTAGCCGGGGGGGGCCACCGTGTCGGCGAGCGCCAGCGGCCCGTGCCCGAAGGTTTTTCGCACACGCGCCGCCTGGAACTCCAAGAGCGCCTTGCGCAGAGCGCGCTCGCGATCGGGGTCGCAGGCCTCGCCGCAGGCCGACAGCGCGATGGGGGCCGGCGTGCGGGCCGGATCCTCGTCGTAGCCGACGACGTAGAGATTGGTCATGCCGAATTGGTCGGTGGCGAACTTCGGCAGCGCCCGGATGCCGAGGCTCTCCAGGCGATCGAGCATGGCGCGGGTCTCGGGGCCGATGCCGTCGAGGTCCAGCATCACGCCCTGATCCAGCGCCCGGAACAGCAGGCCGTTGCCGTCGCGCTGAAGCATCTCCAGCAGGCCGTGACCCAGGGCGAAGTCCACGTCCGGACCGGCGCCGAGGCCGTTGGTGATGAGATTGGTGAAGGGCTGGTAGCCCTGGCGCAGCTCGAAGTAATCCGTCGCCGCCACGTCGAGGGGGGCCCAGACGGACTCACCGGTCCGCGCCCGTATCGCCTTCGTCCAGTCCAGCGGCGTATCGCGGTCGACCGGCGAGCCGGCGGGCAGGCCGAGCGTCAGCGGATCGGCCACCGCCCCCGCGCCGTAGACGCGCACGAGATCGTGGTAGGAGCGCTGATCCTCGTTGTCGCCGCCCCGCGCGCGCAGGCGCGGCAGCAGCGCCACGGAGGGCATCAGATTCTCGGCGATCTCGGCGACCGCCCCGATCAGCGCCTCGTCGTCGGTGGCGCCGTAGCCGATGCCGGAGGGCATGGCGCCGACATAGAACGGATCTTCGAGGAAGAGCGCCACGAACCAGACCGGAATGCCGGTGCGGTCGAGGCCGGCGAGGTTGAACCCGACGACCCGGCCCTCGGGCAGCACGTCAAGGTAGGCGCGCACCGGCTCGGGCAGCCGTTCGGGCAGGCCCTCGATGACGCGCGGGGCGCCGCGTCGATAGGCGCGCGGCGCGGCGAGCGTCGCGTGGCGGACGCGGTCGTCCCGGTCGAGGGTCTCGGTCATGTCCGTTCCGATCCTAGAGCCGCCCCTTCCCATCCACGGCCCTCATCCTGAGCTGCTGCGCAGCAGCCACGAAGGAGGCCTCCGGTAATCCTGCGATCATGGGAGGCCTCCTTCGAGGCTGAGCCGACGCTCAGCACCTCAGGATGAGGGGGAGTGTAGGGGATGGGGCGAATATCCTTCCTAATCACGTCAGGCCGCGTCGCGGCCCGCCGGCGTGCCGGCCGCCGCGTAGGCACGGGCGATCAGCCGCATGGTGTGAAGGTCGCGCTCGGCGTCCCAGGCGGCACGGGCTTCCGGCTCACGCAGGGCGCGACCGAAGGCGCGCACCTGTTCGAGGAAGGGCGAGGCCTGGGTGTCGAAGGAGATCGGCACGCTCCGGCCGCTCGCGCCGTCGGTGAACGTCACCGAGCCGCCCGCGGTCTGGCCCATCGTGTCGATGGCGGTGAGCAGGCCCTTCGTGCCGACCACCTCCAGGCGGCGGCGCGGCAGGGCGTCCGGGCAATTGTAGGCGACGTTGAGCTGGGCCAGCGCCCCGCCCTCGGTGCGACCGATCAGCAAGGCACCGTCATCGACCGCATAATCCTGGGCGCGGGCCTGGGTCATGGCGGCGATCTCGACGAGTGGTTCGCCGAGGAGGAAGTCGACGAGGTCGAGGCCATGCGGCGCCAGATCCATCAGGGCGCCGCCGCCGGCCTGGGCCGGGTCGATGCGCCAGTTGGGCTGGCCCTGGAACGAGGTCCAGGCCCGGTCGAGCCAGCAGGCATAGACGATGCGGATCGCCGTCACCGTGCCGATCCGCCCCTCGCGGATCGCCGCGCGCATCGCGGCATGGCCGGGATGGTGACGCTGATCGAAGGCGGTGCCGTAGAAGGCGCTTGTCCGGCGCACCGCCGCCGCCATCGCCTCGGCATCGGCGAGCGTCGCCGCCATCGGCTTCTCGCAGAGCACCGCCTTGCCGGCGGCGCAGAGCGCCTCCACGGCGCCGCGGTGGAGATGGTTCGGGGTGGCGATGTAGACCGCCTCCACCTCCGGCTCGGCGATCAGGCCGGCCAGATCAGCATGGGCCCGTGCGCCCTCGGCTTCTGCCGCCTCTCGGGAGGCGGCGCCGGGATCGGCCACCGCGACGAGGCGATGCCCGGCGGCACGGATGCCGGGCGCCATGTAATCGCGGGCGACCCAGCCATAGCCGACGATGCCCCAGCCGACGGATTGCGTCATCTCGGCCATCACCACCGCTCCGGCAGATCGACATATTCGCGCCGCCGCACTCGATCGACCTCGGGCGCGTCGGGTGTGCCCTTCCAGACGATCGCCTGCGGACCGTTGGAACGGAGCGGGTAGGTGGCCTGATCGGCGTATTCCGCCTCGTAGCGCTCGGACGGCCAGCGGATCGCGTAGCCTTCCGCTTCGGGTGCGTAGAGCGGGTTGAGGTGGAGCTGCGCGTCCGGAGGCGGCAGGGTGATGCCGTCGATCACGGCGCGCGGCGCCGGACGCATGCCGGGGCCCGCCACGACGGAGAACGCCTCGCAGGTCTTGAGATGGCCGGGCTCCTGCGGCTGCGGCGCGCGGGCCTCGACCAGGGCGCGGGTCAGCTCGGCATCGTCGTAGACCAGGGCGTCGGGGAAGAGTTCCTCGATCTCGGCGGACGAGATCGCCTTTCCGGCGGAGAAGCCGGGACGGCCGCTGTTGTGGATATGGCTCACGGCGAGCCAACCGTCCTCGCCCGCGGTCTTGCGCAGGCAGGCCAGCACGCCGGGCTTGTCGTCGAGGAAGTAGAAGGCATCGTTGCAGATCACGAGATCGACCGGCGCGTCGGCGATCGGCCAATGCGGTGAGGCGGCGTCGAAACAGACGAACTGCGCCTCCTCGCCGACGACCCAGTGCCGGGCGACCCAGAGCTTGGCGAACACCACGTCGCCTCCGGCCACCTTCACGTCACGGCGCTTCAGCTCGCGCAAGTAATGGCCGATGCCGCAGGCCAGTTCGAAGGCGCAGACCGGAGCGTTCCAATGCGCCTCCAGCAGGCTCAAGCCCGCCAGGAAGGTCGGGTCGGTCCAGCGGTTGACGAAGTAATCGCCGACCCGGCCCCACCCCAGGAGATCGACCGCCCCGCGCAGGGTCGTCGTCTCGCGCTCGGCGATGAGCCGGCGCAGATCGTCCGGATCGGCTGGCGGACCGGTCCACCAATCGTCCTGATCCGCGAGCAGCAGGATCAGCGCCTCGTCCTCGCGGCCCGCATCAAGGGCTTCGAGCGCCACCGCGATCAGCTTTTCACGGCCGGTGCGCAGATACGGGATGCCGTCGATCACCGGCCAGCGCGCCCCGGTCTCGACGTCGCGCAGGGCATGCGCGCCGTCGGCCTTCAGCGGATGACCGGTCACGGGGGAGAGCAGATCGAAGGGGATCATGGCCGGAGCAGCCGAGGGATGCGCTGTGTCACGGAATCCGCATATCGGTCAGCACGCGATCCTGGAAAGCCTTCACCGGCCCGGCATGGACCAGTTCCATCTCGCCCAGCACCGTGTCCATGGTGAGCGAGGCCGCCCGCAGATGCTGGGCGATCTGCAGGACGCGGTCGATGGAATCGGCGGCGTGGAAGGCGCGTCCCTCCGCCGTCGCGTCGTCGGGCAGGACGAGGCGGGCCGCCGCCACGGTTTCCCGCAGCTCCGATTCCAGTTCGTCGAGCGCCCATTGGGAGCAGCGTCCGACGATCGGCCAGAGGTGATCGCCCAGCAGCATCTCGCCGGTGAAGCCGGCATCCGGCATCGCGGCGTTGTGGAAGTGATGCGCCATCGCGGCGAGGAACACGGTGGTCGGATCGGCCCGGTAGAACGGGCTGAGCAGGACACCGTAAACCGCCACGACGAGGCAATGCTCGGCGTGGTTCTCCGGCGGCTCCAGCAGGATGCGCGGCTTGCCCGGACAGGTCACGCCCGCCCGCGGCTGCTGCGCGAGCGCACCGACGAAGGCGGGCACGGGCCCGGCCGGCAGATCGGCCGGGCGGCGCAGGGCATCCCGCAGGCGCTCCCGCAGCGCCGGATCGAGCGGCTCGGACACCGCGTCGAGCCCCGCCACGAGGATGTCGGACGCTTGAGTCTCGTCGAGGCCCGCTGCGGCGAGAAACGCCGCGTCGAGATCGCAGAGTCGCGCGGCCGCCAGCGCCTTGGCGGTGATGTCGAGGGCGACGGTTTCGGGGCGCGCGCCGCCGGTCAAGGCCGACCAGCCCTGGGCGAACAAGCGCTCGGCGATCGAGCCGTCACGACCCGCCGAGCGGACTCGCTTCAGGTCGCCCAGCTCGACGAGGAGGTCCCGCAGCGCCAGGGGCGCCGCGGGCTCGATCTGAGAAGAATCCGCCACGGGCGGGACTTCCTCAGTGCACGCCCAGCCAATCGAACAGCATCCGCTGCTGCTTGCCGAAATCGTGCTCCGGTCCATGACCGTTCTTGACCATCGGCGCCTTGAAGAAGGTCGAGAGCTGCTCCTGCACGCCGCCGTCGCCGCGGGTCTTGGCGAGATCCAGCACGCGGGCGATCTCGATGACCAGCGGAGCGGCCAGGATCGAGTCCTTGCAGAGGAAGTTGACCTTGATCTGCATCCGCTGACCCATGAAGCCGGTGACGTCGATGTTGTCCCAGGCTTCCTTGTCGTCACCGCGCGGGCGGTAATAGTGAATGTGCACCAGATGGTCCTCGACCGGGTAGCCGAGGATCGAATCGAGCACGGTGCCCTTGGTGTTGAGCTTGGACTGGAGCGAGTCCTTGTCGTTCAGCGCCAAGCCGTCGCGGTTGCCGAGGATGTTGGTCGAGAACCAACCGTCGACATGGAGCGCGCGGGCCTTGAGCGCCGGCGCCAGCACCGTCTTCATCATGGTCTGGCCAGTCTTGCCGTCCTTGCCGGCGACCGGCACGTTCAGCTCGCGGGCGAGCTCCAAGAGGGCCGGCACGTCGGCGGCGACGGAGGGGGTGAAGTTGGCATAGGGCACGCCGCTCTTGATCGCCGCATAGGCGTAGAGCATCGCCGGCGAGATCGACTCGTCGCTCGAATCCAGCCCCTTCTCGAACGCTTCCGAGGAGTTGAGCACCGCCTGCGACAGGTCGGGCCAGCGCTCGGTCGAGGCGAGATTCACCACGACGACGTCGTCGAGGTTGCTCTCCTTGCGGAAGCGGTTGAGGTCGTTGGCGATGACCGAGACGGCCTCGCGGTGGTCCTTGGCGACGATGCGGTTGCCGCCATCGATGTTCTTGCAGAACTTCGCCGAGCCGACCGCCGGCCAGGGAGTGATGCCCTTGAGCGCCTGGGCGCCGTTCTCGATATCCTCGCGGGTCAGCACGCCGTGACCGGTGGCGGCGGAGGCGAGGTCGTCGCCATTCAGGTCCCAGCCGCCGAACACCAGATCCTTGTAATCGGCCATGCCCGGCACGGGCACACCTGCGAGCGGCAGGCCGTCCAGACGGTTCGAGCCGGACTTGATCGTCTCGATTCCGGCGATGGCGGTCGTCGCGACCGCACCGCCCATGCCAACGAACGCCACTCCGACGCGTCGACCGGTCTGAATGCCCATGTACCCGACTTTCTGCTGTGTGGCGCTGACGCCTTAGGATGAACCCTAACTGGCCGCCGCGCGGCCCATGACAACTAGGGTCCCGGTAGAGCGTTCCGGCGGTCTGAGCGCCTTGTTTGACGCAGGGGGACGTCGCAGGGGGGCCCGCGATATCGTTAAAATAACGTAAACACAGTGGCTTAACGGCCCATTAACGCGACCACGTTTGTATCACGAGGTGGTCCCATTGTGGTCACACCCGGCGGCGAAACACCGACCGGTCAAAAGAAGCCCGGCCGAAAAGAACGCCGAGGCACCAACAAGGAAGACCGATGGGGGTTTACCCGGAGCCGGCGCACCGCGCCGACGACGTGAGCCGACTCGTGCCTTGCGGGTCGCTCGCTGATACTGGCGCCGTCGCGCGTCGCAACGCGTCTCGGGCCGGCAATGCCGCCCGCCTCTCGCTCGCGGTGTTCGCGGGCCTCCTCTTGCTCTCCGTCCCGCGCGCGGCCGATGCGTCCTTCGAGAGCGAGTCCGCCAGGATGCCGGCTCCGTCGATTCCGGCCCTGGTGCGGGCCGACCTCCGCCCGGCCGGCGCCGAGCCCGAATGGGGCGGAGCGGCTCTCCTCGACCAGGACGACGCCGTGACCACGCCGATCCAGCGCATCCAGGGTGCGATGACCGGATCCCGCGAGGGCGAGGACACGGTGCTGCGCTTCGGCGACATGAGCGTTCCGCGCGATCTGGCGGCGACCATCGTTCGGGCCTCGGAGGCGACCGGCGTGGATCCCGTCTACATGATGGCGCTTGCCGACAAGGAATCGAGCTTCGACACCGACGTGAAGTCTTCCGCCTCCTCGGCTCAGGGGCTGTTCCAGTTCGTCACCGGCACTTGGCTGGAGATGATCCGCACTTACGGCGCGCGGTACGGACTTGAGACGGAGGCCGCCGCCGTGAAGGGTCGCGGCGGGGCCATCACCATCGCCGATGCCGGGCTGCGCAAGCGCGTGCTCGACCTACGCAACGATCCCTACGTCGCCGGTTTGATGGCGGGCGAACTGATCAAGCGCGACCGCGCCCGCATCGAGGCCCGGATCGGACGCGCCCTCAAGACAACCGAGCTCTACCTCGCTCACTTCCTCGGCACGGCGAGCGCCGGCAAGTTCCTCTCGCTCAGCGCCGAGGATCCGGACAAGGTTGCCCAGAAGGTGTTCGGCCGCGCCGCGCGGGCCAACCGCTCGATCTTCACGGCCAAGGCCGGCGGCAAGCGCCGCAGCCTCACGGTGGCCGAGGTCCACGAGCGGCTCGACGGCATGATCGATCAGCGGATGAACCAGTATCAGGCCATCGCCGCCTTGGCCGGCCAGCCGCAGGAAGAGGTGTCCGACACCCCGATCCTTGATGCCCGCCTGCGCCTCGACGGGGTGGTCGCCCCCGCCCTCGCGACCCACACGGTGCAGTGATCCCTCGGGCTTCCGGGGGTCGCGCCACGTCCTGCCGAAGCCCGGTGCCCTCCCGGCGTTTCCCGTTGCCGAGAGTGCCGCAGCGCTCAATGTCCGACGGGCGCCTGCCCGCCGGGCTTGGTGCTCTTGAGGAGGAGCGCCAACGGCACCGCCGTCATCGCCATGATCGAGAGCACCTTGAACACGTCGATATAGGCCCAGAGCGCCACCTGGGTCTGGAGCTGCTGGGCGATCCAGGCCAGGGCCTGCCGTTCGGCATCCGGCCCGGCGAAGCCGCGCTGCGAGAAGTAGGCGGTCGCTTGGCCGAGGGTCTCCCGATAGGCGGGCTCGACCGAGGAGACGTGCTCGCCGAGGCGGCTCTGGTGGAATTGCTGGCGATAGGCCAGCGTGTTCTGGGCGATGCAGACCCCGATCGAACCGCCGACATTGCGGGCGACGTTGATCAGCGCCGAGGCCTGATCGGTCCGGCCCTTGTCGATGCCCTGATAGGAGGCCGAGGTGATCGACAGGAAGATCATCGGCAGGCCGATGCCGATATAGATCCGCGACCACATGAAGAATGAGAAGCTCGACTGGCCGTTGAGCCGGGTGAGGTCGAGCATACCGACGGCGATGACGCAGGCGCCCGT
This sequence comes from Methylorubrum suomiense, assembly GCF_022179765.1. Lineage (GTDB taxonomy): Bacteria > Pseudomonadota > Alphaproteobacteria > Rhizobiales > Beijerinckiaceae > Methylobacterium > Methylobacterium suomiense. Next base: position 118,147 of record NZ_BPRE01000001.1, read on the forward strand.
GGCGATCAGCCATTTCGGCTGGATGAAACCGGACAGGCGCCCGGCCACGAACATCATCACGACGGTCACCGCCCCGCCGGGACCGAGCACGAGGCCGGACAGGGTCGCGGTGTAGCCGTAGAGCTCCTGGGTGAGCTGGGGCAGGAACTGCGTGGTCGAAATCAGGATCGCGCCGGTGGCGAGCATCACGAGGAAGCAGGCGCCGAACTGACGCCGTCCGATCAGGCGCAGATCCACCACCGGATTGTCCCGGGTGAGCAGCCAGGGGATCATCGCCGCGAAGGCGAGGCCGGCGATGAGCGCGAAGGTCACGATCAGGTTCGAGCCGAACCAATCCTTCCGCTGGCCCTCGTCGAGCACGACCTCCAGCGCCCCGAGAAAGGTCGCGACCAGCAGGAAGCCGACGAGATCGAAGCGCACGCCCTGTTCCCGAAGGCGCCGACGTTCCGCCACCGCCTTCGGCGGATCCTCGATCACCCAGTACATCAGGCAGAGCGCGCCGAGGCCGATCGGGCCGTTGATGAGGAAGCACCAGTGCCAGGACGCGTTGTCGGAGAGCCAACCGCCGATGGTCGGCCCGATGGCGGGTGCCACGACGATGGCGACGCCGTAGAGGGCGAAGGCCTGGCCCCGCTTCTCCGGCGGGAACGAGTCGGCGAGGATCGACTGGGCCAGCGGCGCCATGCCACCGCCGCCGAGGCCCTGGAGCACGCGGAAGAAGAGGAGCGATTCGAGGCTCCAGGCGAAACCGCACAGGATCGAGGAGAGCGTGAACACCCCCACGCTCCAGAGGAAGAACGCCTTGCGACCGTAGCGCTTGGCGAGGAAGCTCGATGCGGTGAGCGTGACGGCGTTGGCCACGAGGTAACTCGTGACGACCCAGGCCGCTTCGTCCGGCCCGACGGCGAGGCCGCCGGAAATGTAGCGGAGCGCCACGTTGGCGATGGTGGTGTCGAGCACCTCCATGAAGGTCGCGAGCGCCACGACGACCGCGATGATCCACGGATTGTGTCCGCCCGCCGCTGTCGCGGTTCCGTCGGCGGCGGTCGCCGCGCTCACCGGACCCTCACCGTCGGCACGATCGACATGCCGGGTCCGATGGCCACGTCCTGCGGCCAGTTCTCGACGGTGATCTTGACGGGGATGCGCTGGGTCACCTTCACGTAGTTGCCGGTGGCGTTCTCCGCCGGCAGCAGGCTGAAGGCGGTGCCGGAGCCGGGCTGCACCGAAGCGACGTGGCCGCTGATCGCGCGGCCCGGATAGGCGTCGATCTCGATCTCCACCGGCTGACCGGGACGCATGTCGGTGACCTGCGTCTCCTTGAAGTTGGCGACGACCCAGATGTCGTCGGGCACGAACATCGACAAACTCTGCCCGGCTTGCGCGTATTGCCCCCTGGCGCCGGTCAGCCGGACGACGCGGCCCGCCTGCGCCGCGGTGAGCGTGGTGTAGCCGAGGTTCAACGTCGCCTGGGCGCGCTGGGCCTCCGCCTGGGCGAGGCTTGCCTTCGCGCTCGCCTTCTGCGCGTCGAGCGCGCCGATCTGCTTCTGCGCCGCGACGACGCTGGCCTTGGCGCGGCCGAGATTGGCCTGCTGCTGCTGGAGGTTCGAGGTCGATTGCTGCGATTGCTGGACCGTGCCGGCGCCGCGCTGGGCGAGCGTGCGGTACCGATCGGCGTCCTCGTTGGCGAACTGAAGCGCGGCCTCGGCCTGATCCACCTGCGCCTTCGCCACGTCGATCTGGGCTCGCTGCGCCTCCACCTGCGCGTCGATGTTGCGGATCGAGGCCTCCGCCGCCGCGACTTGGGCGTTCGCCTGATCGAGGGCGATGCGATAATCGCGCGGGTCGATCCGGAACAGGACGTCGCCGGGCACCACGTGCTGGTTGTCGGTGACTGGCACATCGACGACGTAGCCGGAGACCTTGGGGGCCACCGCGAATTGCCGCGCATCGACGAAGGCATCGTCGGTCGACTCGTAAGGGTGGATCGCCGAAAGCCAGTAGAGATAGCCCGCCACCCCCAGCACGATCAGGACGATCCCACCGAGGACGAACCAGAGCGGATGCCGCCGCAGGATGTTGGGTCGCTTCTCTTCGGGTTCGGTGTCGTCACCCTGAGAGGCGGACGCGTCCTGGGACGCGGCTTCGCCGCTCTCCTTGAGCGCGCGCGACTCGTCCGAGCCGGGCGCGCGCAGAGTCTCGTCGGTCCGGGCATGGCCGGACGGGGGCTGCCGTTCGTCGAGCATCGTTCATGGAGCCTGCGCGAGGGGCCGACTCGCCCAGGCTCGCGCGAAAGAAAAAAGCCACCCGCCTCACGGGATTAAAATCGAATCCGCCTTCCGGTTCCGCTTCTGCGATGTCGCGGTGCGGAACGAGGCCGCGCAGGGCAGCGTTCAGCGAAGGCCAATCCCAGGGAACGACCCCGGGAACCATGGAGACGGCGCCATGACCTCCGGCCCCTCCCCGCTGCCCCCCACCTCGACCTCCGGCGTGCCTCTCGTCGGCACCGCACGCCTCGACGCGATGAGCGCGATGCTCGCCCGCAACTGGTGGCTGGTGGCCCTGCGCGGGGTGCTGGCGATCCTGTTCGGCGTGGTCGCCTTCGTGGCGCCCGGCGCCTTCGTGCTGTCGCTGGTGCTGTTCTTCTCCGCCTACATGGTCGTGGACGGGGCCTTCGCCATCGCCGCCGCGATCCGGGCGGCGCAGCGCCACGAGCGCTACGGCTTCCTGCTGCTCGAAGGTCTCGTCGACATCGCCGTCGGCGTGGCCGCCTTCCTCGTGCCGGCGGCCGCGGTCTGGGCTTTCGTCTACCTCGTCGCCTTCTGGGCGCTGCTGAGCGGCAGCCTGATGATCGCGGCGGCGTTTCGCCTGCATCGGCATTACGGGCGCTGGTGGTTCCTCCTCGGCGGAATCGTCTCGGTGCTGTTCGGAATTCTGCTCCTGATCAATCCCGGAATCTCGGCCCTGGTGCTGACATGGTGGCTCGGCGCCTACGCGTTCGCCTTCGGCGTGGCGTTGCTGATCCTCGCCGTCTCCCTGCGGGGCCGTCACACCGGATCGGTCGCGCCCGCACGGCCTTGACCGGCGGATGACGGCAGCCCGGCGTGTCCTTCCGGCCACCGGGTTCGTTGCTGCGCGGCAGCCGGGGCTTCCCCCGTAGCCCGAGCCCTCGTCCCTCCGCTAAGGTCGACCTCGGGGTCCTCGATCGGGGGAGTTGCGGGCGTGAACGGGTCTCGATGACGGCACAGGGACCGGACAGCCCGGACGGCGCGGGACGCGATCGAAACGACGCGCAGGACGCTGCCCGCGAGGCGGCGCGGACCGCGGGTCTGCTGGCACGCCAGCTCGGTCGTCTCGCGGGCAGTGCCGGCCGCAGCCTCTGGCGGCAGAGCCGGGACGCGGCGCGAAAGGCCGGTACGGCCGCCGGATCCGCGGCGGACGCCGCCGCGCCGATCTTCCGCCGCGACGGCAGCCCGGCCCGGACACGAGCCCCGGAGGAGATGCCGGCGCGAAGGCAGGCGCCGACCCCGGCCCCCGATTCCGGATCGCCTGCGGCCCGCTCCGGGCTCATCGGTCGCCTGCGTCGCCGCCCCCTGATCGCCGTGGCCCTGGTCGCCCTCCTGCTGCCCATCGCGGTGCTGGCGGCCTATGTCCTGGCCGCCTTCGCGACGCTGCCGCCCCTGGGCGGCGTCGTCCCCGAGGCCGGGCAGAGGGCCCTGGTGGTCGAAGCCGATGATGGCCGCACCTTCGCCACCCGCGGCGTCTTTCAGGGCGAGAAGCTGACCGAGAAGACCCTGCCGCCCCGGCTCGCCGAGGCGATCGTGGCGATCGAGGACCGGCGCTTCTACAGCCATTGGGGCATCGACCTGCGCGGATTGATGCGCGCGCTGTGGCGCAACGCCGCCGGTGGCGGCGTGCGCGAGGGCGGCTCGACCATCACCCAGCAATATGCCCGTCTCACCTCGCTCAATCAGGAGAAGACGCTCCGGCGCAAGATCCAGGAGGCGTTCCTGGCGCTGCGCCTGGAAAGCACGATGTCGAAGCCGGAGATCCTGGTCGGCTACCTCAACACCGCCTATTTCGGCGCGGGCGCCTACGGGGCGGATGCCGCGGCCCGGCGCTATTTCGGGCACGGCGCGCAGGGGCTGACCCTGCCGGAGGCCGCGATGCTGGCGGGTCTCGTGCGCGCGCCCTCGCAGCTCGCACCGACCCGGAATTTCGGCGGCGCCAAGGAGCGGGCCGACCTCGTGCTCCAGGCGATGGTCGAGACCGGCGCGATCAGCCAGGCCGAGGCCGACAAGGCGCGCAAGGAGAAGCTCACCCTCCACACGCCCTCCGAGACGCCGCCCGGCGCCAATTACTATCTCGACGCGCTTCAGGCCGACGTGCGGCGCCTGACGCAGGAGCCCGGCGACATCACCGTGCGCTCGACCCTCAATCTTGACCTCCAGAGTCTGGCCGAGGGCGTGCTCGCCCGTCGCCTCGATGCGGAAGGAGCCAAGAAGAAGGTCGGCCAGGGCGCGCTGGTGGCGCTCGCCCCCGACGGGGCGGTGCTCGCCATGGTGGGGGGGCGCGACTACGAGGACAGCCAGTTCAACCGCGCGACCCAGGCCAAGCGGCAGGCGGGTTCGCTCTTCAAGCTGTTCGTCTATCTCGCGGCCTATCAGAAGGGCTACTTCCCCGACAGCGTGCTGGTCGACCGCCCGACCCAGATCGGCGAGTGGGAACCGCAGAATTCCAACAACCGCTTCCGGGGGGCGCTGCCGCTGCGCTCGGCCTTCGCGCTCTCAGTCAACACCATCGCGGCCCAGCTCGGCGACGAGGTCGGCATGCCGGCGGTCATCGCCGAGGCCCGCCGGCTCGGCGTCCAGACCGAACTGCCCAACGTTCCGAGCCTCGCCCTCGGCTCGGCGGACGTGACCCTCATCGATATGACCCGCGCCTATGCCGGGGTGTTGGGACCGGGCGTGCCGGTCGAGCCCTATCTCGTGCGCGCGATCAAGGGCGGCGTCCCGCAGCCGCTCTACCAGCGCAGCCCGCCGAAGCCGGGCGCGGCGATGGACGCGCAGGTGCAGACCATGATCCTCGACTCGCTCCAGGCGGTGGTGGATTCGGGCACGGGCAAGGCCGCGCGGGTCTCCGGCGTCGCGGTGGGCGGCAAGACCGGCACCAGCCAGGATTTCCGCGATGCGTGGTTCGTCGGGCTGACGCCGGACATGATCGTCGGTGTCTGGGTCGGCAACGACGACAATGCGCCGATGAACAAGGTGACCGGCGGCGACATCCCGGCCCGCGTCTTCCACGATTTCGTCGAGCGGGCCCAGAAGGTGCTCAAGGGTCGCAAGCGCCCGGCCCCCTCGGCGGCGCGCGCCGAGACCGTGCCGGCGACCGCCGTCGCCCCGGCACCTGCTCCCCCCCTGCCGCCCGCCCCGATCCCGAATGCCGGCGGCGAGGTGCGCGGCGTGCCCGAAGTGGTCAACACGGGCACCCTCTCGATTCGCGGCCGCACGGTGCGCCTCCTCGGCGTCGTCGGCGAAGGCGGGGCGCTGGCCCGCCAACTCGCCCGATACCTGAGGCGACGCGAGGTGGTCTGTTCGGGAGAGGCCGAGATGCGCTGCCGCCTCGACGGCGACGACCTCGCCGCCCTGATCGTCACCGCCGGCGGGGCACGGGCGACCGAGGACGCGCCTCCCGACCTCATCGAGGCCGAGGATCAGGCCCGCGCCGAGCGGGCGGGCTTGTGGCAGCGGGAGCGCTGAGGGCGCCCGCGCCGAGACCGTGGAAACCGCCGTCGCGGCCTCGGCACCGTGAGCCGGCCTAAGCCGAAATTAACTTACATCAATCAGCGTATGCCCGGACTGAGCAAAACCCGAGGCAGAGAAAGTGACGATCGTCGCCGATACCCGCATCCTCCTGAAGGTCGTCCTGCCGTTCGGCTTCCTCGTCGCGACATCGATCGGATCCGTGATCGTCGCCGGTCAGACCCTGGATACCGTCGTCGATCGGATCCGCCACCTCACCGATGTTCAGGCCGTGCGCCAGGAGAACATCCTGCGGACTCAGATCACCCTCGCCGAGGCGACGATTCAGAACCGCAACATCATCATCGAGACCGATTTCGAGAAGAAGGGCGACCACAAGGTCCGCCAGGAGAAGGCGATCCAGGCAGCCTATGCCGCAATCGACCGGCTGATCGAGCTCTCGGATGATTCGGAGCGCCGTGCGTACAACCAAGAGATGCGCCGGTCGGCCCAGACCTTCTTTGAAATCCTCATGCGCTCGACCGAGCTCGGCCTGCGCTACGACAGTCTCGGCGCGACGAAAGTGGCGCAGGAAGAGGGTGCGCCGGTCCGCGCCCAACTGCGGCAACTGATCGACGATCATATCGCCCGGATCGATCGCGAGATGCAGGCCGAAAAGCAGGCCGTCATCGACGAGACGTCGAGCGCCCGGACGATTCAGATCGTCGGCTCGACTTTGGCGCTGCTCCTGGCGCTCGCCCTCGCGGCGGCCATCGTCGTGTTCGGCATCACCCGCCCCCTCGCACGGCTCGTCGCCGTCCTGCGCCGGATGGCCGAGGGGGAGATCGAGGCGAATATCCCGGAAGCGCGACGGGGCGACGAGATCGGTCAGGTCGGCCGCGCCGTCGAGCGGATCAAGGACATGGTCGCCCGTAAGGCCGCCGAGGAGGCCGAGCGGCGCCAGATCGCCGATACGGCGGCGGCGGAGGCGCGGCGGCGCACGATGATCGAGTTGGCGGACCGGTTCGAGCAGGCCGTCGGCGGCATCGTCGGCATCGTGTCGGATTCTGCCACCGAGCTTCAGGCCACCGCCTCGACCATGAATGCGACGGCGACCGAGACCGCGAGCCAGGCCGGCACCGTCGCCGCGGCCGCCGAGGAGGCGGCTGCCAACGTCAACACCGTCGCGGCGGCGGCGGAGGAACTCGGCGCATCGGTGGAGGAGATCGGCCGGCAGGCGTCGAGTTCCGCCGCACTGGCACAGGCGGCGGTCACCGCGTCCGGCGACACCTCGGCCATGGTGCACGAACTCGACGGGGCGGTGGCGCGCATCGGCGACGTGGTCGGCCTGATCTCGTCCATCGCCGGACAGACCAATCTGCTGGCGCTGAACGCCACCATCGAGGCGGCGCGGGCCGGGGAGTCCGGGCGCGGCTTCGCGGTCGTCGCGGCGGAGGTGAAGGAACTCGCCGGCCAGACCGCGCGGGCGACGGAGGAGATCGCCCAGCAGATCGGTCGCATCCAGAGCGCGACCGGTCAGGCGGTCTCGGCGATCGGCGGCATCACCACCCGCATCCGCGACATCGACAATGTGGCCGCCGGCATCGCGGCGGCGGTCGAGCAACAGGGCGCGGCGACGCGGGAGATCGTCCGCAACGTGGCCCAGGCCTCCGCGGGCGCCTCCGCGGTGACCGGCAACATCGCGGGCGTCGCGGGTGCGGCGGAAGAGACCGGTGCGGCGGCGATGCAGGTGCTCGGCGCGGCGGGCGAACTCTCGCGCCAGTCCGAGCAGCTGCGCGGCGAGGTCGCCCGCTTCCTCGCCACGGTGCGGGCGGCCTGACCGCCGCGCCGTCCTCCCCCCGAGGGACATTGCTTGTGACCGTCCGACCGCTCCCGAAAGCCGGGGCCGCCTTTCGCGTTGATCGTCTAACGGAACGGCGGCTCGTCGAAGCTCCGGAGCTTGCGCGAATGCAGCCCGGCCCGATCGGCGCGCAGCGTGTCGAGGGTGGCGAGGCCGATCTGGAGATGCTCGGTCACGGCCCGCTCGTAGAAGGCGCTGGCCGAGCCCGGCAGCTTGATCTCGCCGTGGAGCGGCTTGTCCGAGACGCAGAGCAGCGTGCCGTAGGGCACTCGCAGGCGGAATCCCTGCGCCGCGATGGTGCCGCTCTCCATGTCGACGGCGATGGCCCGCGACAGGTTGATCGGCCGTCGCTCCTGGCTGAAGCGAAGCTCCCAGTTGCGATCGTCGTAGGTGACGACGGTGCCGGTGCGCAGCCGCCGCTTGAGAGCCTCGGCCCGTTCCCCGGTCACCGCCGCGGCGGCCGATTGCAGGGCGATCTGCACCTCGGCGAGGGCCGGCACCGGGATGTCCGGGGGCACGAGGTCGTCGAGGATGCGGTCGCGGCGGAGATAGCCGTGGGCCAGCACGTAATCGCCGATGGTCTGCGATTGGCGCAGGCCGCCGCAATGGCCGACCATCAGCCAGCAATGCGGGCGCAGCACCGCGAGGTGGTCGGTGATGGTCTTCGCGTTGGAGGGACCGACGCCGATATTGACGAGGGTGGTGCCCTGCGGTGCCCCATCCGGCCCGCGGGCGACGAGGTGGTAGGCCGGCATCTGAAACCGGTGCCAGGGCGAGGCGGCGATCAGCGCATCCGGGTCGGCGCCGGCCGCATCCCCGCGCGAGACCGTCACGCCGCCCGGCAGGACGAGGCGTTCCCCCTCCCCCGCGGCCAGACGGTCCAGCGCGTGGCGGACGAAGTTATGGACGTAGCGGTGGTAATTGGTGAGCAGGATCCAGGGCTGGATCTCGCTCCAATCCGATCCGGTATAGTGGACGAGCCGGCGCAGCGAGTAATCGGTGCGGATCCCATCGAACAGGGCGAGCGGACGCGGCTCCCCCGGATGCTCGACCCACAGCCCGTCGGCAACCTCGTCGCCGACGACGGAGAGGAGCGGCACCGGGAACAGGGCGGCGAGATCGCTGGCACTGACGCCGCTGCCGCCGAGATCGGTGCCGGGCTCGACCACGTAGGGGTAGGGAATCTCCTGGGCGGACAGGCCGACCTCGATCGCCGCGCCGTAATCGCGCACCAGCGGGCGCAGCTGCTCCAGCAGGTAGGCGCGGAAATAGCCGGGCTGGGTCACCGTGGTGGCGTAGAGGCCCGGTGCCTGGAACTTGGCGGTGGCGCGCTCCAAACGGGGCAACGGTCCCGTCGGCCGGTAGGACAGGCGCAGTTCCGGATAGCGGAACCGCAGCCGCTCCTCCGGGGCGGGCGGCTGGCGCGTCTCGAGGTAGCGCGCGAGCGCGGCCCGGAGCGCCTGGGTCGCCCCCGTATGCAGGGCTTCCAGCCGCTCGACGGCGGCCTCCGGATCGGCGATCGCCTCCATCGGCCGCAACTCGTCGCTGAGCATGCCCCCTCCCCTTCGGCTGTGGCGACCTCTACATCGGCCCGGGCCCTGCGGCGGACAAGCCGCTCGGGGAGGGACGGCGAGCGGGCGACGGCGCATGAGGGACCAGACCGCAATGCATGAAAATGCCGAGCGCCGCCCCGGCGAGGAGACCGTCGCGCTGCCCGAAGGCTACGATGCCGGGCTCTACTTCATCGGCCGGGTGCGCACGCCCTGGGCGAGCCGGGCCGAATGCCCGAAGAACGGCCGCCAGACCGAGGCGGTCTGCACCCTGGAGGTCGATCCGCGCTACCGTCCCGGCCTCCAGAACGTCAGCGGGGCGACCCATCTCATCGTGCTCTACTGGATGGACCGGGCCGCCCGCGATCTCGTGCGCCAGCAACCGCGTCACGCCGAGGGCAGCCGCGGCACCTTCTCCCTGCGCTCGCCCGCCCGGCCGAACCCGATTGCCCTGTCGGTGGTCGAACTTCTGTCCGTCGCGGATGGGACGCTGAGCGTGCGCGGCCTCGATTGCATCGACGGCACGCCCCTTCTCGATATCAAGCCCTACTACGCCACCACCGACAGCCGACCCGAGGCGCGGGTCGATCGGGTCGGCACGCAGGGAGAATCCTGAAGACCGGGAATCGCCGACAGACTGGAACAATTCCGCACCTATTCAATCTTCAGCCGGCCGGAATCGCAAGATATAGACATATACCAGACTAAATGCCAAGCCGTGTTAAGGTGTTATTTATAATTCCCAGACTTACTGATGACCATCGGAGACTACGATGGCTTTGGCAGCGACAACATTCCGGCCCCGTGACGAGCGCCCGCTCTCGTGGAGGGGGGCTATCGCCGAAGCCATGGCCGCACCACGCCTAATGGCGACGATGCTCGACAGCGTCATCGATGCATGGCCGGAGGAGGTCTATGCCCAGCCTTCCGTGGCCATCCGCTTCCTGGGGCAGCGCGTCACCTATATCTGCGAGCCACGCCTCATTCGCAGCCTGCTCGTCGATCAAGCGGACGCACTGGAGCGCGAGAACTCCATGTTGCGGGCGCTCACCCCGGCCTTGGGCCTCGGCATCCTCACGGCGGACGGCGCCTCTTGGCGGGGGCAGCGCCGGACCGCGGCGCCGATGTTCCGCCCCGACCGAATCCGCAGCTTCGTCCCGGTCATCGCGGCGGCAGCCGAGGCCACGCGCCGCCGTTGGCAGGAGACGGCCACGGCGGAAGCGCCCGTCACCGACATCCTGCCGGAGCTGATGCGCACGACCTTCGAGGTGATCGTGGCCACCATGATCTCGGGCGATTGCGAGATCGCGGTCGCCCCCTTCGGCCGTGCCTTGGACGACTACATCGCCCAGACGCCGTGGAAGATCGCCCTCGCCCAGTTGAACGCGCCGACCTGGATGCCGCATCCCGGTGCCCGCCGCGGTGCCACGGCCGCGCGCTTCATGCGCGACGAGATCGCCCGCACCATTGCCCGGCGGCGCGCCCGCGGCGAGACCGGCGGCGATCTGCTCGGCCTGCTGCTGGAGGCGCGCGACCCCGAGACCGGCCTCGGCCTGTCCGAGGCCGCCCTGATCGACAATCTCCTCACCTTCGTGAACGCTGGGCACGAGACGACGGCTCTGGCCCTCGCCTGGACGCTGCGGCTCCTCGCGGCGCATCCGAAGATCGAGGCACGCATGCTCGCCGAGATCGCCGGGCTCGGCAAACCCATCGCCGAGGATCCCACGGGCGTCGAGCAACTGACCTACACGCGGCAGGTGCTCATGGAATCCATGCGGCTCTACCCGCCCGCCCCCCTGATCGTGCGTCGCGCCACGGCCGAGGTGCGGCTCGGTGAGACGCGCATTCCACCGGGTGAAGTCATCCAGATTCCGATCTACGCCCTGCACCGAAACCGTGCGCTGTGGGACCGGCCCGACACGTTCGACCCCGACCGCTTCGCCCCGGCGATTCAGGCGGGGCGTGATCGCTACGCCTACCTGCCGTTCGGCGCCGGCTCGCGGGTCTGCATCGGGATGGGGCTCGCGATCACGGAATGCATCGTCATACTCGCCGCGCTCCTGCCGACCTTCCGCTTCGTGCCGGACCGCGACGCGATGCCGGAAGCGCAGTTCCGCATCACCCTGCGGCCCCGGGGCGGCATGCCCATGCGCGTGGTTCCGCGTCGTGTCGGCTGAGAACGAGACCACCGCCGGGCCGCCGGAACGCGCGGCCGACGAGGGCTGGCTCGCCCACCGATTGCGCTGGGCCCTCGCCGAGCCGGCGCCGGAGCGCTACCGGCAGCAGATCCGGGCCGATCTCCTCGACGAGACCCTGAAGCTCGCCAACATCGCTGCGATCACGCATCTGGCCCTCGCGTTGGCCGTCTCGGCCCTGTTCTGGGACAGCGCTTCCCCGATCTACCTGTTGGGATTTTCCGCCACGGTGGCCACGGTCACCGGCTTCATGGTCTACGCCAATCGGCTCTACCGGAGGGGCCATGCGGCAGGGCTGTCCAAAACCTGCGTCACCCTCGGTTACCGCATCGCCGCCGCCATCTCCGCCGCGCTCGGCGTCGCGTGGGGGACAGTGCCAATGATGCTGTTCGCCTCCGCCGACGACAACCAACGACTGCTCATCATCGTGGCGGTGGCCGGGCTGATCTCGGACGCCTACGTGTTCCGGCCGCTCTTGGCCGTGTCGCTCCTGTTCGCAGTGCCGCTCATCCTCGGCAGCTTCGCCGGTCTCGTCCGTGCGGGCGAAGCGGTCCTTCTCGGCATCGGCCCCATGCTCGCCGTCTATGCGGGGTTCATCCTCGCCAGCGTCGCACGGATGAGCCGGCTGTCGCAGGAGCGCATCCTCGACCGGCTGCGCGTCGAGGACCAGAGCCAGACCATCGGCCTTCTGCTCAACGAGTTCGAGGCCAGCACCAGCGATTGGCTGTGGGAGACCGACGAGACGGGGCGTCTCCAGCACGTCTCGTCGGGGATGGCTCAGGCCCTGGGCCGCCCGGAGGCGGACCTCCATTCCGGAAGCCTCGCGATGCTGCTCGGAGGCACCACGAAAGAGGAGGGAGACGGGACGCCCGAGATCCTGGCGTGCCTCGAGGCCCGCGAGCCGTTCCGCGAGCGCCTCGCCGCCGTGACCGGTCCCGGCGGCCTGCGCTGGCTGCGCCTCAGCGGCAAGCCGTTCCAGGACCGGCGCGGCAGCTTCGCGGGCTTCCGCGGGGTCGGCTCGGACGTGACGGCGAGCCGCGCCGCCGAGGAGCGGATCGCCTATCTCGCTTCCTGCGACACCCTCACCGGCCTGTCGAACCGCGCCGTCTTCCACGAGGTCGCGGAGGCGGCCTGCCGGGACGCGATGCGCCCGGACGGACCGATGTCCAGCCTGCTCTATCTCGATCTCGATGGGTTCAAGCTCGTCAACGACAGCGCCGGCCACGGCGCGGGCGACGCCCTGCTGCGGCAGGTGGCCGATCGCATCCGCGCGGTCACCGGCGCGGTCACGGACCTCTCCGCGCAGGGATTCCGCCTCGGCGGGGACGAGTTCGCGATCCTGCATCGGGGCGATGGCGCGGTGGCGAAAACGCTGGCGCAGAGCTGCGTCGTCGCACTCGGCGAGCCCTACTGGATCGACGGCGTCCGCGCCGAGATCGGCGTCAGCGTCGGACTCGCCCGCGCGCCTGAGGATGCCGCCGATCCCGAAAGTCTGCTGCGCAAGGCCGATCTCGCCCTTTACACCGCCAAGGAAACCGGCAAGGGGCGCTGGCACGCCTTCGACGCCAGCCTGGAGCGGCGGGCCCATCGCCACCGCGAACTCGGCGTGGCGATGCGGGCGGCGCTGACGAATGGCGAGATGGCTCTGCACTATCAACCGCTGGCGAGCCTGACCGATGACGGGGAGGTGGTGGGCTTCGAGGCGCTGCTGCGCTGGACCCGGCCTGGCGAAGGCCCGATCTCACCGGCCGAACTGATTCCGATCGCCGAGAGCACCGGCTTCGTCATCGAGATCGGCCGCTGGGCGCTGCGCACGGCCTGCGCCGAGGCCGCGACCTGGCCCGACGACCTGCGGGTCGCCGTCAACATCTCGTCGATCCATTTCCGCCTGCCGGGCTTCGTCGACGAGGTCGAAGAGGCGCTCCGGGCGACCGGGCTTCCGGCCCACCGCCTGGAGGTGGAGATCACCGAGACGATCTTCCTCGGAAGCACGCCGACGGTCATCGACAACCTGAACCGCCTGCGCGGCCTCGGCGTCCGCATCGCCCTCGACGATTTCGGCACCGGCTTCTCGTCCCTGAGCTACCTGACCCAGTTCCCGGTGGACAAGATCAAGATCGACCGTGCCTTCGTGCGCGACCTGATCAGCCGCCGCGAATGCCTGACCGTGATCGAGGCGATCATGGTCATTGCTCGCGATCTCGCCATCGACGTGACGGTGGAAGGGGTCGAGACGGTGCAGCAGGCCGATCTGCTGCGGCTCAAGCACTGCAACAGCGCGCAGGGCTTCCTCTACAGCCCGGCACGGCCCGCCGGGGAGATCCCGCATCTCATCGAGGACATCCCGCACCGGTCCCGCGCGATGGTGCCGCGGGCCAACGCCGCCTGAGGGACGCTCGCCCGCCGGCGCCTTCGGACCTGCCGACGATGGCCGCCTCCTATGGCGAGGCCTCGGCCATCGCCTCGAACACGAGGGCGTGGCGGGCCGCGATGGCGTCGACATCCTTGCCGTAGCCGCCGCCGATCACCGCGCAGAGCGGGATGCCCCGCGACCGCGCGAGGCCGACGACGAAGCGGTCGCGGGCCGAAAGGCCGCCATCGGTGAGGTTCAGCCGGCCGAGGCGGTCCTCGGCATGCGGATCGACGCCGGCATTGTAGAAGATCAGATCAGGCGAGAAACCGTCGATCAACGGCGGCAGACGTGCCTCCAGCACCGCCAGATAATCCGCATCGCCGAGACCGTCGGGCAGGCCGATATCGAGGTCGCCCGGTACCTTGTCAGTCGGGTAATTCCGCTCGCAATGGACCGAGAGCGTGAACAGATCGGGCTCGCGGGCGAGACAATCGGCGGTGCCGTCGCCCTGATGCACGTCGAGATCGACGATCAGCGCCCGCCGGATCCGCCCCGCGCCCCGGAGCGCCAGGGCGGCCACCGCCACGTCGTTGAACACGCAGAAGCCCCCTCCGCCCGCGCGCCGGGCGTGATGGCTGCCCCCCGCGGTACTCCCCGCGAGCCCATGCTCCAGAGCGAGACGAGCGGCGCAGAGCGTGCCGCCGGACGACGCGCGGGAGCGGGCCACGACCGAGTCCGTGACCGGCAGGCCGATCGCCCGCTCGATCGCGGGCGGCACCCGCAGCGCCAGAACCGCCGCGACATAGGCCGGATCATGCGCACCGGCGAGCAGCGCCGCGTCGGCGGGCTCAGGGGTCACGAAGCCGTCCGGCACCAGCCCCCGCTCGCGGAGAAGCGCGGCGAGCCGGCCGTATTTGCCCATCGGGAAGCGATGGTCCGCCGGCAGTTCGGCCTCGTAGGCCGGATGGAACACGATCGGCGGCAACGGCGATGGCTCGGGAATGGGCTCTGGCAACGATTCCGACAGGTTCTGACGGGTTCCGGCCTTCGAGCATGTCGGGGGCGGTGTCACACGCCTGATACGGCGGCCCTGCTACGGGCGTGAAGAGGGGCGCCGGAGCGCCCGATGCCGCATGCCCGCATTCCGGGCCTTTGGGAGACGCCCGCATGGCCGCATTGCCGGAGAGCGGCACGCTCGCCGTTTTCGTCCTCTGCGCAACCTTCGCCATCGTGCTCGTCAACCTCGCGAGCCTCGCGGTGGCGGCCGTGCGGATCGGACGGCGCGGCCGACCCTCGATCCTTCCGCCCGGCGTCCCCGTCTCGGTGGTGCGACCGCTGCGGGGCATCGAGGCCTTCAGCGAGGAGACGCTGCGGGCGAGCTTCCGGCTCGATTATCCGGCCTACGAACTGATCTTCTGCGTGGCCGATGCCGCCGACCCGATTCTGCCGATGCTGGAACTGATGCGGGCGGACCATCCCGGGATCCCGTCGCGGCTGATCCTCGGCGACGAGCGCATCGGCGGCAATCCGAAGCTCAACAACTGCGTTCGCGGCTGGGAGGCGGCGCGCCACGACTGGGTGATCCTGGCGGATTCGAACGTGATGATGCCGGCCGACTACATCCAGCAGATGCAGGGGGCGTGGCGCAGCGACACCGGCCTCGTCTGCTCGACCCCGATCGGCGACCGGCCGGACGGGTTCTTCGCGCTCGTGGAATGCGCCTTTCTCAACACCCTGCAGGCGCGCTGGCAATATGCCGGCGAGGCCTTGGGCCTCGGCTTCGCCCAGGGCAAGAGCATGCTCTGGCACAAGCCGTTCCTGGAGGCACGGGGCGGCATCCGCGCCCTCAATGCCGAGATCGCCGAGGACGCGGCCGCCACCAAGCTCGTGCGCGCCGCCGGATGCCGGGTCCATCTCGTGGCCGCGCCGTTCCGCCAGCCGCTGGGGCGGCGCAGCCTCGGCGAGGTCTGGTCCCGGCAGGTGCGCTGGGCACGGCTGCGGCGCGTCACCTTTCCGCTGTTCTTCGCCCCCGAGATCTTCATCGGTGCCCTGCTGCCCCTGACGCTCGCCGCCGTCGTCCTCGGCGGCACCGAAGCGAGCGCCCTCCTCGCGGGAGCGGGCGCGGTCTGGTACGGCGCCGAATACGGGCTCGCCGTCCGAACCGGCTGGCCCCGCTCACCCAGGCTCCTGCTCGCCTTCCTGGTGCGCGATGCCCTTCTGCCGGCGATCTGGGCGAGCGCCTGGGCCCGCACGGCGATCGTCTGGCGCGGCAACCCGATGGACATCCGCACCCGCACCCCCGCGCCGCTCGAGACGGGACCGAGCGCGGCCTGAGCCCGGTTCCGGGCAGACCTGCACCGATCGCGGCCGATCCCGATGGACAAGCCTGCCCGAACGCACATCTAGCTGGCGTGCCGGGTCGTCGCCGCGACGGCCCTTTCCGGAACAGGCGGAGCGCGGGATGGGTCAGGCAACGGAGGGGGCGCAGGGCGTCGCCGTCATCGGCGGCGGGGCCTGGGGCACGGCGCTCGCCAACGCCGCCGCCACCGCCGGGCATCCCGTCACCCTGTGGATGCGCGACGGGGCGGCCGCCGCGCGGATGCAGGCGAGCCGCGTCAACGAGCGCTACCTGCCGGAGATCGGCCTGCATGAGCGGGTGCGGGCGACCGCCGATACGGGCACGCTCGTCGAGGCCGGCACCGTGCTCCTCGTCGTGCCGGCCCAGACACTGCGGGGCGTGCTCGGGGGATTGGCGCCCGTCCTCCGCCCCAACGCGCCCCTCGTGCTCTGCGCCAAGGGAATCGAGCGCGACAGCGACAGCTTCATGAGCGCGGTCGCCGCCGAAATGGTCGGGCCGGAGCGTCCGGTCGCGGTGCTCTCGGGCCCGAGCTTCGCCGTCGATGTGGCCCGTGGTCTTCCCACCGCCGTGACGCTGGCCTGCACCGACGGGCGCGAGGCGGCGCGCCTGTCCGGCCTGCTCTCGGGACCGGCCTTCCGGCTCTATCATACCGACGATGTCCGCGGCGTGGAGATCGGCGGCGCGGGCAAGAACGTGCTCGCCATCGCCTCCGGCATCGTCGCCGGCCGGGGGCTCGGCGAGAGCGCCCGCGCGGCGCTGATCGCCCGCGCCTTCGCCGAGCTGATGCGGTTCGCCCGCGCCTATGGGGGACGGGCCGAGACGCTGATGGGCCTGTCGGGACTGGGCGACCTCGTGCTGACCGCATCCTCGTCCCAATCGCGCAACTTCGCCTTCGGCGAGCGTCTCGGCCGGGGCGCGGGCCCGCAGGAGGCCGCCGGCGGAAAGCTCGCGGAAGGCGCCTTCACCGCCGCCGCGCTGGTCGGCCTCGCCCGCGCCCGCGAGGTCGAGATGCCGGTGGCCGAGGCGGTGGCGGCGGTGGTCGCGGGCGACCTCACGGTCGATGCCGCCATGAGCCGCCTGCTCTCGCGCCCCCTCAAGGGAGAGGTGGAATGAGCGGCCCGCTCCACGCCTTCCTCGCCGGCACCGGCCGCGACGGCGCGGGCCGCCGCCTCGCCGACGTGCTCGCCTTCGGCGATGCCCGCATCGAGGGCGTGCACGACTTCATCCAATGGTGCTTTCCCCTGGCCGAGGCGAGTCGCGCGGTGCCCGGCGCCCCCGTGCTCACCCCCGCGGATGCCGAGGCCATCCGGACCGATGCGGCGGCACGCGCGGGCCTGACGGCCGCCGCCGCCCGCATGGCGCGCTTCTACGAGGACACCGACGGCTGGCTGCGCCCCTACGACCACAATCACCTGCGCATCACCCGCATCCTCACCGCGCTGCGCGACCTCAGCGGCGACGAGGCGGCCCAGGCGTTTTTCGAAACGGTGATGCGGCGGGTGCGAGCGGCCGGTTCTCCGGTGAATGCGGACAGCCTCGCGTTCTGGCAGCGGGCACTCGGTTAGACATCGAGATCCCCATCCACCACCGTGATCCCGGGGCTGCTGCGCGGAACCCGGAATCCCGCCGTGATGCGCGGCGGTATGAGACGTCGCGGCCTATCGCGGATTCCGGGTTCGCCTTCGGCGGCCCGGAATGACGGCCTCAAACATTCGGGACCTCTGCGGTCGCCACCGCCCTCCCGCTTCAAGCGCGGCCGCAATTCCCGTAAGCGGGGGCGTCGTCCACGGAGCCGCCTTCCCCCATGGCCTATTGGCTGTTCAAGTCAGAACCCTCGACCTGGTCCTGGGAGCAGCAAGTCTCGGCGGGCGAGGCCGGAACGTTCTGGAACGGCGTGCGCAACCATCTCGCCAAGAAGCAGATGCAGGCGATGCAGGTGGGCGAACGCGGCTTCTTCTACCACTCGAACGAAGGCAAGGCGGTCGTCGGGATCGTCGAGGTCATCAAGCCCTATTACCCGGACCACACCGACGAATCCGGTCGCTTCGGCATGGTCGATCTGCGGGCGGTGGCGCCGATGCCGCGTCCCGTGCCCCTCGATGCGATCAAGGCGGAGGAGGCGCTGAAGGCGATGA
The DNA here is from genome assembly GCF_022179765.1 of Methylorubrum suomiense. Taxonomy (GTDB): domain Bacteria; phylum Pseudomonadota; class Alphaproteobacteria; order Rhizobiales; family Beijerinckiaceae; genus Methylobacterium; species Methylobacterium suomiense. Next base: position 136,341 of record NZ_BPRE01000001.1, read on the forward strand.
TGCTCGTCGTCAATTCCCGTCTCTCGGTCCAGCCCGTCACCGAAGCCGAGTGGACCAAGATCTGCGCCATGGGCGGTTACGCGGGCTGATCGCGCCCGCCACTCACGCGGAGCGCCTGCGCCGCAGGGCCACCATCTGGGCAGCGCCCTCTTGGGCGGATGCGAGCGCCAACCGCATCCTCCGGCGCAGCGGCGGCTCGACATGCTCGGACACGAGCAGCGCGATCAGGATCGCGGCGGTGACACCCGCGGCGAGGCAGACCGGAGCGGAGAGACCGAGCCCGGCCATGAGCCGCATCGTCAGCACGCCGACGACGGTATGGAGCAGGTAGAGCGGATAGGTGGCCAGACCGAGCCGGCGCAGCCGCGGGGCGAGGCCGGGAAACCGCGCGATCAACGGAGCGTTCACGGCCCCCGACACTTGGCAGAGGATCAGAGACCCCAGGAAGATCGCCGTGGCGGCGCCAACCGACGGACTCACACCGAGAAGCGTCGCCACCGTGAACGCGTCGTAACGGATCTGCAGCAGCGCTCCGAGGAGACAGGCGGTGAGTCCGACGAGGCGCGGGATGGTCCAGCCTTGGCGCATCCCGCACCACATCAGGACGCCGATGGCGAAATCGCATCCGTGGGTGATGAGCGTGAGCTTGGCGATGCGGGTGCTGATGAGACGGTCGAGGCCGGGCCAGAGCGGGCTCGCGGCCAGGCACCATGCGGCGGCGCTGACGAGACCGACGGCCAGGATCACCCGCTCGATCTGGTCGCGGCGGCCGAGCATCAGCAGCGCCGCGACGAGTCCGTAGAAGGCGACCTCGATGCCGAGGGTCCAGTACACGCCGTCGATCCAGCGGGGCACGGGAAACAGCACAAGGGTGCGCAGGTAGCGCTCGATCAGCACCATCGGGGCATCCGGCGCGAAGGCCAGAGCCAGCATGAAAGTGACGGTGGCGCAGATCCAGATGCCCGGCATCAGCCGGAGAAACCGGTTGAGGAGGAAGGCGGAGGCGCCGGCCCGTGAGGCCGAATAGGCGATGACGGTGCCGGAGATGACGAAGAAGATCGGCACGCCGATCCATCCGATCGCGCTCACCGGCAGGAGCCAGGGATAGGCCATCGGCCGGCCGAGGAGTTCGGCCGCCTCGCTCGAGGGGACGAGCCAGGCGGTGCAGGCGAGGTGGAACGCCATGACGAGGCCCGCCGCGGCGAATCTCAGCAGATCGAGCCCCATCAAGGGTTCGGCCGAGCCTTCGGATGCGCGGCCAGCGGGCAGGGTGGCGGAGAGCGGCATGACCATTCGGGCCTCCGGTCGAGGCACCGCCGCTCTATGCAGACGAGATAGCCGTCGAACGTCGACGAACACATGTCGCCGACAATAAATCTCCAGCAATCTGAGAATACTACTGAAACCGTGAAGTGCAAGATAAGTGGATTGACCTTCTCAAAAAATGACCGATGCGGAATACCTAGCGCGCATACGCAATGAACGATGAAAAAGGCTCGACATCCGACTCATCGATCTTTCGCCGATAGCCTCCGCGCGGCAGAGCGAGGGGGCTCCTCCCGCCTTGTCCCGAGGAGCCAGGGCTGGCCAGCCGCGTCGCGTCTCACGCGAACGTGACGCTCAACCGCTTGTCGTCGCGCCCGCGCGCGCTTGCTTTGCCGTCCAACGACCCACGGACGGATACGATGGCGCCGCGCGAACCCCTGCTCAAACCCGTTCCGATCTCGGAACTGCGACCGACCCAGATGACGGTCGGGTACCGCGAGGTCGAGGAGAAGCGCCGACGCTGGCGTGACCACGACGCAGACAAGAAGGCGGCCTTCCTCGGCTCGCACATGATTCCCGTGCTGCTCGGGCCGAAGAAGCACCACTACGTGATCGACCATCACCACCTCGCCCGGGCCTTGCAGGCGGAGGGCGTGGAGAGCGTGCTGGTGACGGTGGTGGCCGACCTGCACAAGCTGAGCAAGGACGCGTTCTGGACCGTGGCGGACCACAAATCCTGGGTCCACCCCTACGACGACAAGGGTGTGCGGGCCGACTTCTCCGACATTCCCAAGACGATCGCGGATCTCGCCGACGATCCGTATCGCAGTCTCGCGGGCGAGCTGCGCCGGGCCGGGGGCTTCGCCAAGGACACGACGCCGTTCAGCGAGTTCCTCTGGGCCGATTTCCTGCGCCGCAAGGTGAAGCCCAAAGCCATCGCCGACGATTTCACGGCGGCGTTGGAGCGGGCGATGCGCTACGCGAAATCACCGGAAGCCGGCTACCTGCCCGGCTGGTGCGGGCCGGTCGAGGGCTGAGCGAGACCGAGGGCGGCCGCCGCTGCCGCGAGGCCGAGCGCGGCGGCGATGAGCGCGTTCCAGCCCGCGAGCGAGAGACCGAGGAAGCGCCACGCGGCGGTGGAGCAATCGACCGGCCGCACGCTTTCGAGGCTCTTGAGGAAGTCGCCGACCGCCTCGGGCGCTGCCCCCGAGCCACCGCCGCAATCGGTCGGGCCGGGCCAGAACCCCCATTCGGCACCCGCATGGTAGACGCCGAGCCCCGCCCCGTAGAGCAGCACCAGGGCCACGAGCCCGAGCAGGGCACGGGCCGGCCGGGGCGGCAGGAAAGCGGCCACCAGCGCCAGCGGCGCTGCGAGGTAGTAGGGAATCCGCTCGGTCAGGCAGAGCTTGCACGGCACGTAGCCGAAGCCGTGCTCGAACACGAGCGCGGCGCCGACCGTCAGAGCCGCCGCGAGGGCGAGCGCCAGCGCGACCGGGCGCAGTCTCACAGCAGCACCTTGAAGGCGACGAAGCCCAGGATGATCACCACGGCGAACAGGCCGGCCACCACGTTGAGGTGCCGGTCGAGCACCGCGCGGATGCCGACGCCGTAGCGCCCGAGCAGGCCGGCCAGCAGGAAGAACCGCGCCCCGCGGGTGATCACCGACAGGACGGTGAACCAGAACAGCGAGTAATGGGCGAAGCCCGAGGTGATGGTGACGAGCTTGTAGGGGATCGGCGTGAGCCCCTTCAGCAGGATCACCCAATGTCCGTAGGTGGCGTAGGATTGCTGGAACGTCTCGGCCTTGTCGGCGAGCCCGTAGATCTTGAACAGCCACGCCCCGACCGAATCGAACAGCAGCGCGCCGATGGCGTAGCCGAACAATCCGCCGAGCACGGAGGCCACGGTCGCGATGGTGGCGTAGAACCAGACCCGGTCGGGCCGGCTCACCGCCATCGGCACCAGCATGGCGTCGGGCGGCACGGGGAAAAACGAACTCTCGGCAAAGGACACCGCCCCGAGCGCCCAGGGCGCCGAGGGCTTGGCCGCGAGCGCGAGTATCCACTCGTAGAGACGGCGGATCATGGTTCCTCATCCGGTGAAGGGAAGCGCCGCCCTTTCAGCACAGAAGGCGGTCAGATGCGAGGGCATGAGGCCCCATGTGAAAATTCGGTCTGGCCCTGAGGCCCCAGCCTGTGCCATGAGGCGTACCGCGTCGCGGGTATGGCGGAATTGGTAGACGCGGGCGACTCAAAATCGCCAGCCGAAAGGCGTGGGGGTTCGATTCCCTCTACCCGCACCATTCGCGCTTCCACCGATCACCGAAGCAGAATCACGACACCGGCGGAGCGCTGGCGTCGTCCCTCAGGAATCGCCGGATCCAGCCGGCCACCCTGTCGTTGTCCGGGCATCCCTCGAGCGAGGTGAGCGCCGTCTGGACGAGGCCGGAGGATTGCTCGCCCGCGCGATGACCGTCGGTGAGGGCGCGGGCGTAGTCCGGGCGGAACTCCGGATGGCACTGGAACGAGAGGGCGGGCCGGTCGGTGTAGGCCAGCACGCCGTAGGGCGTGAAGGCGCTGCCCGCCAACACCCGCGCGCCGGGGGGCAGGTCCACGACCTGATCCTGATGGCTCACCGGGATGGCGATGGTCTGCGCGTCGTCCATGAAGGGTGCGCGCTCGATCACCGTATAGGCGTGCAGCCCGAGGCCCCAGCCGCGCTCCGACCGCTCCACCTGGCCGCCGAAGGCCTGCGCCAGGGCCTGATGGCCGAAACACAGGCCGACCAGCTTGGTCTTGCGGTCGAGGTCGCGCAGGAAGGCCAGCAGGTCGACCACCCAGGGAATCGGCTCATAGACCGAGGCCGGTGAACCGGTGACGACATAGGCCTCGAAGACGTCCGGCGCCGCGGGCCAGCGGCCCGCGGTCACGTCGAAGCATTCGTAACGATGCCCGTCGCCGATCAGGGCCTCGACCATCGCGCCGTAGGACGGAAAGCGCCCGCCGAGGCGCTCCGGCGGATGGCCGGTTTCGAGGATGCCGATCTGCATGGGCGGGGTTTAGATCGCCGGGTCGAAGGTCGAAACCGGGCCCACCGCCGCAGGCTTGCCGACGATCCGCGCCAGCACGACCGCGACGACCATGATGGCGGCGAAGATCGCGAAGATCAGCGGATTGTAGACGATCAGCGCCACGAGGCAGATGCCCGCCATGACCAGCGCGAAGCCGGGCGCGACGGGATAGAGCGGCGCCCGGTAGGGTCGGGCCAGGCCGGGCTCGCTGCGGCGCAACCGGAACAGGGCGAGCATGCTCACGACATACATGGTCAGCGCCCCGAACACCGCCATGGTGACGATGCTGGCGGTGAGCGACTGCCCGGCGACGCTGACGAGGCTGTCGCTGTAGATCGCCGCGATCCCGACGACACCGCCCGCGAGCGTGGCGCGGTGCGGGGTGCGGAAGCGCGGATGCACCTGGGCGAAGACGCCGGGCAGGAAGCCCGCGCGGGCGAGCGCGAAGATCTGGCGGGCATAGCCCATGATGATGCCGTGGAACGAGGCGACGAGCCCGAACAGGCCGAGCCAGACCAGCATGTGCAGCCAGCCGCTCGATTCGCCGACCACCCGCTTCATCGCCTGCGGCAGCGGATCGTTGAGATCGGAGAGCGACTTCCAGTCGCCGGTCGCGCCGGCAAACAGCATCACGCCGAAGGCGAGTGCGGTCAGGGTCAGCACGCCGGAGATGTAGGCGATGGGGATCGTGCGCTTGGGATCCTTCGCCTCCTCCGCCGCCATGGCGACCCCCTCGATGGCGAGGAAGAACCAGATCGCGAAGGGAATCGCGGCGAAGATGCCGCCGAGCGCGCCCAGGCTGAAGCTGTCCTGCCCGGCCCAGCCGCCGACGATGAAGTTCGACACGCTGAAGGCCGGGGCGACGACACCCATGAAGACGAGGAGTTCGGCCACTGCCAGCACGGTGACGACGAGTTCGAAGGTGGCGGCGATGTGCACCCCGACGATATTGAGCCCCATGAACACGAGATAGGCGCCGAGCGCGGCGTGCTTCGGGTCGAGCCCCGGAAACTGGACGTTGAGATAGGCACCGATGGCCAGGGCGATGGCGGGCGGCGCGAAGACGAACTCGATCAGCGTGGCGTAGCCGGCGATCGCCGCGCCGGTCGGCCCGAAGGCGCGCAGCGCGTAGGCGAAGGGCCCGCCCGCCTGCGGGATCGCGGTGGTCAATTCGGTGAAGCTGAAGATGAAGGCTACGTACATCGCGGCCACCGCGACCGTCGTGACGAGGAAGCCGAGCGTGCCGGCCTGCGCCCAGCCGTAGCTCCACCCGAAATATTCGCCGGAAATGACGAGGCCGACGGCGATGCCCCAGAGGTGGAAGGCGTTGAGGCTCTTGTCGAGCGCGGTCGAGGGCGTCGTCATCGTGCGTTCCCGGCATCCGACCCGGTCAGGGGGCCTGGCGGGAACACCCAAGCAAGAGCGTTGCCTGATGCTCGGCACGGCAGGACGGGACCGCCGCCGGGGCGCTCCCGTCTCCGGTTCTCGCGAAGCGGCTCAGTAGCCGTAGCTGCGCTGCGGATAGCCCTGCGGGGCGCCGTAGCCCGCGCCGCGCGGCTGGACGCGGGACCCGTAGTCGATCTCACGCTGGCGCCGCGCCTGCCGGTTCGCCAGGGCGCGTCCGGCCAGGCACCCCGCGACCGCACCGACCACGCCCCGCTCGGCGAGGTAATGCCCGGCCACGCCGCCGATGATGGCGCCCTTGATGCAGCCCTTCGCATCCGCCGTTCCGACGCTCATCAAAGTCACGACCGTCATGGCCGATGCCGTCGCGATGATCCGCATGTCGCTGCTCCTGTCGTCCCCGCAGGGGGTGTGGCCGGAACAACGATGTCGGGGTGGCCGCGTTCCGTGGGTCGCCCCGCCTCCGGCCTATGGTCGGGCCGATCAGGCCGGCGCGAGGCGCGGCAGGTCGCGGCGTTCCAGCCCCGGCAGCAGATGCATCACCGAGCGGGCGAACTCGTAGCGCGCCACCGCGAGGCCGTCCGTCCAGTCCGGCAGCGGCGCCTCCATCAGTTCGGTCACGTCGAGCCCGCGGGCGAAGCCCTCGCCGATCCGTGCCTCGACCGTGTCGAGCCAGCGCCGCGTCTGGTCGATGCCCCGCCGCCCGGCCTCGACCGGGCCGTGGCCGGGGATCAGCAGGCTGTGGTCGATCTCGGCCAGGGTCGTGAGTGCCCCGCGCCAGCGCTCGGGATCGGCATCCGGGGTCGTGGCAGCCCGATCGAGGAAGACGAGGTCGCCGGGGAAGAGCAGGCCGGAACGCTCCTCGAACAGGCACAGATCCTCGCGGGTATGGCCGGCGAGGGGCAGGATGCGGAACCGGCGCTCGCCGATCGTCTCGACGCCGCCCTCCGCGACGCGCCCCGGCTCGGGCACGCCGGTGCCGCGCATCCAGTCGCCCGCGACGCGGTACATCCCGTTGGTGAGGTCGGTGCCGGCGCGCTTCAGGTCGCCGCGCAGGGCCGGGCCGCCGCTCACCGTTCCGGCCTCGAAGGCGGTGGCCCCGAGCACGTGGTCGGCATGGAGATGGGTGAGGTAGACGCGGACCACGGGTTTGCCCGTCAGGCGTTCGGCCAGCGCCTTGAGCGCCGTGCCGTAGCGGTGCGAGGGGCCGGCATCGATCAGCACGGCCCCGTCGCCGGTATCGAGGATGGTGATGTTGGCGATGGCCCCGCCATTGGCACGGGTGATCGGCTCCGGGGCGCCGTAGATCGTCCAGACCCGCGGGGCGATCTCGATCGGGGCCAGCGTGTAGGCGAGCGGCGCCGCCGAGGCGAAACCGGGCAGCCAGGGTGAAGCGGCGGCGCAGAGCCCGAGGGCAAGGCCGGCGCGGCGGGTCAGAGTCGTCGTCTCAGCACTCACAGCCGTCCCTCCCGACCGGCGACCGATCCGGCCGCGCCCGTCTCCGGCGGAATCGGCACCCGCACCGTGAAGACCGCGCCGTTGGTGTTGCGCGCCCGCAGGGTCAGGGCCTCGCCCGCAGCCGGCCGGTCCGGCAGCAGCGTCAGGGTCGGGTTGTCGGCGACCGGCTCCTGCAGGGTGAGGCGCGCCAGGACGGTGCCGGCCGCGTCGGCCACGCTCAGATCCTCGACGATGAAGAGCGGGATGTTGGCGAGCATGCCGGTATCCATCGGATGGGTCATGCGCAGCCGCAGGCGCAGGCCGTCCGCCTCGCTCCAGATCCGGGCGCGGGTCTCGCCGAGGCTCTTCCAATCGACCTTCTTCTCCACCACCGGCGGCACCGAACAGCCGCCGCCCGCCGCATCGAGATTGCGCCCGCCGACATGCCAGACATCGCCCTTGCGCACCGCGGCGCGGATCGGCGTGCCCTGCTCGATCTTCATGCGGAAGGCGACGAAGGGCTGGGCCGCCGGCGTCTCGAGGCGCAGGGTGAGCGGGAACGGGTTCAGATCGGCGATGACCAGCAGCTCGTCGGCCCGGCCCAGCGCCCGCGCATCGACCGTGACGGGCACCTGGGTCTGATCCTCGGTGACCGGCGGCAGCCTCACCTGCACCGCATCGTCGAACACCGCACGGCGCTCGCCGAGGAAGCGCTCGGCCATGCTCGGCCAGAGCGGCGAGTCGAGCGGGTCGCGGCTGCCGCTCGACGGCGCCGCCGCGGGGGCGACGAACCGGCCCGCGACGGGTCGGAAGACGGGGAGGACGGGCATGGCGGGAGATCGCCTTCAGCGGTCTTGGAGGGGCGGGACGGGCGGCGGCACCGCGTCGACCAGGGGGCGCTCGGCCTCCGCCCAGCCGTCGGTGCCGTCCGCGAACCAGTAGAGCCGCGTGTAGCCGAGGGCGGCGGCGCGCTTGACCGCGTTCCACGACATCCAGCAATCGGCGAGGCAGAAGAACACCAATGGACGCCCCCGCTCGCCGTCGGTCAGGCGCGCGAGATGGCGGGCGAAATAGGCGGCGAGCCGCGGCTTCAGGCTGCCGCGCCCGGTCTCGGGCAGCCAAGTGGCGCCGGGAATCGTCGCGCGCCGATCGACCAGACGCCACGCGCCGGTGGCCGGATCGTAACCGCCGCGCTGGGGCATGGTGTCGACGAGCACCGCACCGTCGTCGCGCAGGCGGTCGAGATCGGTCAGATCGATCCGCGCCCCGCCCTCCACCGGGCGCGTCACCGGGGCGCGGTAATTCTGCACCCGGTAGCCGGTGGTCTCGTCGCTGTCGAAATCCGAGCCCGCGAGGGCGCCGCCCGCCGCGAGGCCGAGAAGCAGGGCGAACGGGAGCGACCTCACGGCTTGCCCTCGCGATGCAGGCCGAGGATGCGCAGCAGCGTGCCGTCGCGGTCGACCCAATGGTGCTTGAGGGCGGCACCGACATGGAGCGCCAGGGCCGCGCTCAGCGCGAGCGCCAGCCCGTCATGGAGGTTGGCGGCAAGGGCGTAGAGCGTCTCGTGCTTGGCCTCGAACAGTTTCGGGATCACCGGAAGCCCGAACACCGAGACCGGCCGGGCATAGGCCAGCGACCGCAGGATGCCGGAGATCGGCATCAGAAGCGTCGCCACGACCAGGAAGACGTGCAGCGCGATCGCGCTCCGACGCTCCCAGGCGGCGTGCGGCCCGGCGGGCGCCGGAAAGCCCTCGCGCACCCGCCACGCCACGCGGGCGAGCGCCAGGACGAACACGATCACACCGAACGATTTGTGGATCTGGACGAGCGCCGTCTTGTCCGGCCCGCCCGAAACGGTGCGCAGCCAGAAGCCGAAGGCGATCAGGCCGAGCACGCCGAAGCCGACGCCCCAGTGCAGGCCGAGCGACACGCGGCCGGGCCAATGCCCGGAGCGGGTCTGCACCGGCCCGCTCATCGCGCCAGCAGCCTCAGATGGGGGAATTCCCGCTTGGCGGTGAGCAGGGTGCAGTCCCGCTCGTCCTCCGTCTCGGGACAGACGATCTCGACCCCGTCGGGATAGTGGCTGACATTCTCGCAGGTGGCGAGGAAGCGCTCGCGGGTGTGCGGATCGTCCGCGACGCGGGCGCTGTCGAGTCCGGTCACCGTGCAGTCCGTCTTCAGCATCAGCATGCGCCGGATCTGATATTCCTTGACCTCGGCGCGCGCCGCCGCGGGGAGCAAGAGGGCCGCGGCGAGGACCGCAAGCGCCGGGGCCGACCGGACGGACATCCGCGCGCTCAGTTGATCTTGGCGGCGATCGCCGGATCCTTGTCCGCCTCGCTCTCGATGTAGGTGCGGATCGCCCAGATCGCCTCCTGGCTCAGGATGTCGGCGAAGGGCGGCATGCGGTAGCGGCCGTCGCGCTGGGCACCGCCGCGCACGCGCGTCAGGAAGTAGATGTCGGAGGCCTCGGTCTTATCGAGTTCCCGAAGGTCGGGGGCCATGCCGCCGGACTTCGCGTCGATGCCGTGGCAGCGGGCGCAGTTCTTGTTGTAGCCGGACGCCCCGATCTCGATCGCCTTGGCGTTGCCGATATAGGGATTCTTGTCGCGATCATCGTCGCCGAGCGGCTCCAGGCCGGTCGTGTCGATGGATTGGGGCGCTCCGTCGCCGTGAGCGTGGACGAGCGTCGTCGCGGCGAAGCCGAGGGGTAGGGCCAGCGGCAGAGCGAGGGCGGCGGCCCGAAGCGTGCGGATCATCGGCGGATGCCTTTCGTCTGGATGGAAACGGGATGCGCGGCGGATCACGGGACCGGATCCAGCCAGATGCGCCAAGTCTCCGACCCGCTGATCTGCAGCGAGTAGGTTCCGGGCGCGTCGATGCGGTGGGTGGCGGTGCCCCCGCCGCCGATATGCAGGTTCTGAACGATGCCGCCGGCCGCATCCTTGAGGTACAGGACGAAGATCGGGCCATCGCTCTCGTAGCGAAGCACCGTCGGCGCCTCGATCGCGAAGGGTTCGGTCTGGGCGGTCAACCGGCCCTGGAAGCGGGGCGGCGCGAGGAGCGCGGCGAGGCGGTCGTAGCAGGCGAGCCGCTCGGCACCGTCTCCCGTCCCGCGGCACTTGGCGAAGGCCGCGCGCATCCCGGCCTCGGCCTCACCTGCGGCATGAGCGGCCGGCAGGAGCGGGAGGACCGTGCCGAGCATCGCCAGGGCCATCGTCCTCGCGATCGCGTGCCCAACGATCACTTGCCCAACGATCACTTGGCCGCCTGCGGTTCGTCCTCGTGCTTCGGGGCGGTCGCGGCCGGGTAGGCCTCCCAGACGGGCTTGTCGGTCTGCCAATGGACCGGGCAGCCCTTGCAATCCTGCATCCAGGCGTCCTGGAAGATCGCGAAGCGGATCTTGGCGCCGTCCATCACCGCATTGGTCAGGTTGACCTCGTAGAACTTGGCCTCCTGCAGATCGGTGTCGATGAAGCGCGCGCCGACGAACTGGGCGCGCTTGGCCTGGACCATCTCCAGATCCGCGACCGTGAAATCGCTGCCGCTGAAATCGCCGCCGACGATGCGGGCATGGTCGAGATTGGCCCCGACGAAGCGGGCATCGCGCGCCTTCACGCCTTGCATGAACGCGATCTGGAGCTGGGCCCCGCTCAGATTCGCGCCGGTCAGCACGGCGCCGCGCAGGTTGGCCCCGCGGAGATCGGCGCGGGCGAGGTTGGCGCCGCTGAGGTCGGCCCCGCCGAGATCGGCGTTCTTCAGATCGGCATGGCGCAGGTCGGCGCCGGGGCATTTCGCGTTGGGGCCGATGGTGCAGCCGCCGACCAGCCAGGGGTCGGGCCGTTCCACCTTGTTGAGAACCACCGTCTGCGCCGCCGCGGGCAGAACCTGCGCGGGCAAGACCTGCACGAGCAGGCCGGCGATCAGGAGGGCGCGCCGGGCGCCGTCGGTCCGGGCCGACATCGGGTCAGCTCCTCGATTGGCTTGGATCATGCGGGTGTCGAGGCCGAACCGGCACATTCGGGCGCCGGTCCGGATCGCCGTGGCGGCGGGAGGGTGCCCCCTCCCGCGCCGTCGATCACTGGGCGGATGCCGTGTCGGTCGGCAGTTCGAACACCCAGAACGAGCCGCCCTGGCTGACGAGCTTGGTCTGGTCGGCCATATCGCCGCCCCACAGCGGCACCGCGCCGCCGTAGCCCGAGGAGATGCCGATGTACTGCTTGCCGTCCATCTCCCAGGTGGTCGGAACCGAGACCACGCCGGAACCGGTCTGGAAGGCCCAGAGCTGCTTGCCGGTCTTGGCGTCGAAGGCCTTCACGAAGCCGTCCGAGGTGCCCGTGAACACGAGACCGCCCTTGGTCGTCATGGTCCCGGCCCAGAGCGGCATCGCCTCCAGGTGTTCCCAGACGATCTTGCCGGTCTTCGGGTCGAGGGCGCGGAGCGCGCCGACATGGGTGTCGAACTTGCGCTGGATGCGGAAGCCCTGACCCAGATAGGCGGAGCCCGCCTTGTAGGTCACGTTCTCGGTCCAGTAATCCTCGGTCCAGTCGTTCGACGGGATGTAGAACAGCCCCGTCTGCTGCGAGTAGGACATCGGGTTCCAGTTCTTGCCGCCGAGGAAGTTCGGCGTCACCTTGATTGCCTTGCCCTTGGCCTGGCCCTCCTCCGGCGCCGGCGGGCGCTGACCCTCGACCTCGATCGGGCGACCGGTCTTCAGATCCCAGCCCGTCGCCCAGGTGATGTCCCGGACGAAGGGATAGGCGGCGACCAGGGCGGTCTGCTTGCTGATCTGGCCGTCGCGCGCCGTGAGCTTGTCGGTGTCGGTCAGGAAGAAGAAGCCGTTGCGATCGGCATGGGCGCCGAGGCGAACGGTCTTCCCGTCCTTCTCCATGTCGAAGAGGATGATCTCGTTGTTGCCCGAATAGTCCCAGGCATCGTTCGGGGTGTGCTGGAAGAAGCCCACCGGCTCGCCGTTCGACGGGTCGATGTAGATCTGGCCCGAGGTGTAGAGGCTGTCGTAGGGCTTCCAATCGCCGCCGGGACCCGAGCGGTAATGGTGGTTCCACGGGGCCGGGTTGCCGGTGCCGATGACGAAGGTGTTGGTCTTCTCGTCGTAGACGCCGGTCTGCCAGGGTGCGCCGCCGCCGTGGTTCCAGGCCTCGACCTTCTTGCCGTCCTTGTCGTTCGGCCAGGACGGCGCCTTGGCGTCGCCGGTCGGGGTCGAATCCTTGCCGTTGAGGCGGCCCATATGGCCCTCGACGAGGGGCCGCATCCAGATCTCTTCGCCGGTCTCGGGATCGCGGCCGTAGAGCTTGCCCTGCGCGCCGAACTCGTCGCCCGAATTGCCGTGGATGAGGACGACCTTGCCGGTCTTCTTGTCCTTGATGATGTTCGGCGCGCCCGTATAGGCGTAGCCGGCGGCGTGATCGTCGAACTTCTTGCTCCAGACGACCTTACCGGTCTTGGCATCGAGCGCGTACATCGAGGCGTCGAGCGCGCCGAAATAGATCTTGCCGTTGTAGATCGCGGCGCCGCGGCTCACGACATCGCAGCAGGGACGGATGTCGTCGGGCAGGCGGGCGGAGAAGGACCACAGCTTCTTGCCGCTCTTGGCGTCGAGCGCGAAGATGCGCGAGTAGGAGGCGGTGATGTAGATCACGCCGTCATGCACCAGCGCCTGGCCTTCCTGGCCGCGCTGCTTCTCGTCGCCGAAGGAGAACGACCAGCGCGGCTTGAGAAGGCTGACGTTCTTGGTGTTGATCTTGTCGAGGCCGGAATAGCGCTGGGCCTTGATGCCCATGCCGTACATCAGCACGTCCTTGTCGGTGTTCTGATCGTTGAGGATGTCCTCCCACGTCACGCCGCCGCCGGTCGAAGCCTTCTCGGCCTTGGGCTCGGCCTTGGTCTCGGCCTTCTGCGCCGAGGCGGGCGCCGCGAGCAGCAGGCCGGACAGGATCAGTGACGAAGCGGTGGCGAGCATCAGCGTGCGGGGCGCGTGCCCCGCTGTCTTCCTGGCCATGCGTCTCTCCCTGGCGGTCGCGGGCGCCGCGCGCCGGACCGCGTCTTTAGGCTTTTGATGGGGAGCCGACCTGCGGGAGCCCCACGGAAGCATCCGGTCATCCGAGGATCCGCCACGAAGGCTGGCGGTGGATGCTTCGTGAGAGCTTGGCGTCCCGAAGCCGGGCTCGCTGAGAGGTATGGCGGGAAAGATTGCCCGTCGCACGCTAACTTTTGTCCATACCTCATATGGTATTCTTATGATTGCAAGTTTATCCCGGCCAAACTTGCCCAGAACGACTGGCGAAGCGGTCCAATCGTCATAAATAATTTGTTTGAAATCACACTCTTGACGCTCGCAAGGAGGGTCGCTCATCACTTTTACAGTTCAGGCGACGCGCCGGCACGCAAGGTCTGCGGCCGGGGGCGCCCCCGTACGAGTTGGCGCGATGCACATCATCCTGGTGGACGACCATCCGCTGTTCCGCGAAGCCCTGCGCAGCACGATCCGCCTCGGGCTGCCCCATGCCCGTATCGACGAGGCGGACTCGATCGAGGCGGCCAAGACCGTCCTGACCGAGCGGCCCGGCATCGACGTCATCGTGCTCGACCTGTCGATGAAGGGCGTGACCGGCTTCGACGGGATGATGTCCCTGCGGATCCGCTTTCCCCGCATCCCGATCCTGGTCTGCTCGGGGCTGGAGGAAGGGCGGATCGTGCGCGAGGCGCTGCGGCTGGGCGCGGCCGGCTTCGTCCCGAAATCCGCGACGCGGGCGACCTATATGGAGGCGCTGGAGAGCATCATGCGGGGCTCGATCTTCGTGCCCGATCTCCCCGACACGCACGATTGCGAGGCGAGCGACGCCGTCGATGCCTCGACGCGGATCGCGGCGCTGACGCCGGCGCAGATGAACGTGCTGTCGATGATCAAGCGGGGCAAGCTCAACAAGCAGATCGCGTTCGAACTCGGCATCGGCGATTCGATGGTAAAGGCCCACGTCTCCGAGATCATGCGCAAGCTCGGCGTGCGCAACCGGACTCAGGTGGCGCTCTGCGCCTCGGCGCTGGATTTCGACCGCGTCGGCATGTGAGCCGACCGGAGGCGGGCCTCGAAGACGATCAGACGCTCTCGTAGACGAAGCGGCCCTGAGCCGGCGGCAGCGATCCCAGCCGCTCGGCGCCGAGGGTCATGTCGCGCCGGCCCGCCTCCCACCGGTCCCGAATCGAGGAGGGTGAGAAGTCGAAGCTCTTCGCCGCCAGCTGATCGGCCCCGGCCTTGTAGATGACGTGCAGCAGGGTCACGGCCGGGCCCGCCGGGTCGAGCCGCTCGCGCAGGGCGTATTCACGGGCGAGGCCGGCGATGGCGCGCCGTCCGGCGCTGGCGAAGATGAGGTCGTTGGCCCGTTCCAGCACCGCGTCCAGGGAGGCGGGGCGGGGCGCCCTGAGGCTGAACAGATCCGCGGCGATGCAGAGCAGGTCCCGCTCCGGCTCCCGCTCGAACAGCGGATCGAGCGGCAGGTTGTTGGTGTAGCCGCTGTCGCACAGGAGCCGGCCCTCCACCTCGACGGGGGCGAAGGCGGGCAGGATCGCCGCGCTCGCCAGGATGTGCTCCGGCCGGACCCGCTGGCGCTGCGTGTCGAAGAACACCTCCTCCCCGGTCGCGACATCGACGGTGGCGACGGTGAAGCGGGTCTCCCCGCCGTTCAGCCGCTCGAAATCCACGAGGCGCCGCAAGGTGTCGAGCAGGGGCGTGTGATCGAACAGGGCGACGTCGTTCGGGATCCAGGGCAGGGCCGACCACAGGCCGGGCAAGCGGTGCCGGAAGATGCCCGGCCGGCCCCAGGTCAGGGTCAGCAGGGCGTGCAGGGCGTTGGAATATTGCCGCGGCTTCAAGGGCGCGGGAGCGCCGATCCCGGTCTGCTGCGTCGCCTCCTCCCAGAATTGCCGCAGCCGGGGGATCCGATCGTCGGGGGCGTTGCCGGCGATGAGGGCGGCGGTGATCGCGCCCATCGACGCGCCGACGAGCCAGGACGGCCGGATGCCCTGCGTGTGCAGAACCTCGAAGACGCCGGCATGGTACGCGCCGAGGGCGTTGCCGCCGCTCAGGACGAGGGCGACATCGCGCGGGCGTGAGCGTTCAACCATGCGGAGCAGCGATCCTTTGTCGACGCCGTTTTCGGGTGCGGTCGTGCCGTGCCGCCCCGTTGCGTCGCGGGCGGAGGGGCGCTCCTGGGTAACCACCCGTGGGAGCGCTCGTTTCCGGAGCGGCGCCAGGTTGCGCGGGCCGCATCGATGATCCGGCGACCATGCTCCGCGCCCGAAGCCTGTCGCGCGACGGAGCTATGCCCGTCCCGCAGGGGTGGTACCGAACCCGAATGACGACGGGGATGCGGTTCGCTGCGCCCGACGTTCTGCTAGAAGCACCCCATACCCGATGGATGACGGCGCTGCCCGCAAGGGTGGCGCCCGTGCCCGCGAGCCCGGTTCTTGCCCTCAGCGATCTCGCCTTCCCTGCTCGTTGCCGTCGCCGCGGTCCTGCCCTTCCTCGGCAGCCTCGTGGCGATCGGCCTGCCGGGCTCGGCGCGCAACGCCGCCGCCGCGGTGGCGGGGGGCGTGATGCTGGTCAGCCTCGCCTGCATCGCGAGCCTCTATCCGCAGATCGGCGAAGCCGGCCCCATCACTTGGACGCTGGACTGGCTTCCGACGCTCGGGGTCCGGTTCATCCTGCGCCTCGACGGGTTGTCGTGGCTGTTCGCGATGCTGGTGCTCGGCATCGGCGCGCTCGTGGTGCTCTACGCGCGCTACTACATGGCCGCCGCCGATCCGGTGCCGCGCCTGTTCTGCTACTTCCTGGCTTTTGTGGGCGCGATGCTCGGCATCGTGCTGTCGGGCAACCTGATCCAACTCGTCGTGTTCTGGGAGCTGACCTCGGTCGTCTCCTTCCTGCTGATCGGCTACTGGTCCGACAACGCCTCCGCCCGTGACGGTGCCCGGATGGCGCTCACCATCACCGCCGCCGGGGGCCTGTGCCTCTTGGTCGGCATGGTGCTGATCGGCCAGATCGTCGGCAGCTACGATCTCGAGACGGTGCTGGCCTCGGGCGATACGATCCGCACCAGCCCGCTCTACCTGCCGGCCCTGATCCTGGTGCTGGCCGGCGCCCTCACCAAGTCGGCGCAGTTCCCGTTCCACATCTGGCTGCCCCGCGCCATGGCGGCGCCGACGCCGATCAGCGCCTACCTGCACTCGGCCACCATGGTGAAGGCCGGCATCTTCCTGATGATCCGGTTCTGGCCGGTGCTCGCGGGCACCGAGAGCTGGTACTGGATCGTCGGCACCGCCGGCATGGCGACGATGCTGGTCGGCGCCTGGAGCGCGATCTTCCAGCACGACCTGAAGGGGTTGCTCGCCTACTCGACCATCAGCCATCTCGGGCTGATCACCCTGCTGCTCGGCCTCGATTCGCCGCTGGCCGTGGTCGCGGCGATCTTCCACGTGGTGAACCACGCGACCTTCAAGGCGTCGCTGTTCATGGCCGCCGGCATCATTGACCACGAGACCGGCACCCGCGACATGCGCCGCCTCAGCGGGCTGTGGCGGGCGATGCCCTACACCGCCACCCTGGCGATGGTCGCGGCGGCTGCGATGGCGGGCGTGCCGCTCCTGAACGGCTTCCTGTCGAAGGAGATGTTCCTGTCGGAGGCGGTCGACAACGCGGGCGACCACCCGCTCCACCTCGCGCTTCCGGTGCTGGCGACCCTCGCGAGCGCCTTCACGATGCTCTACTCGCTGCGCTTCATCCGCCAGACCTTCTTCGGACCCGCCCCGCACGACCTGCCGCACGAACCGCACGAGCCGGTGCGCTGGATGCGGATCCCGATCGAAGCCCTGGTCCTCACCTGCATCGCCATCGGCCTCGTGCCGAACCTCACCATCGGCCCGGCCCTGGAAGGTGCGGTGCGCGCGGTGCTCGGCGACCGGACCCCCGATTACGACCTCGCGATCTGGCACGGCTTCAACGCGCCGCTGGCCATGAGCGTCGTGGCCCTCGTCGGCGGCGTCGTGCTCTATTTCGTCTTCGGCAAGCGCATCAACACGAACCCGCGCGGCGGGCCGTGGCTGATGGACCGTCTCGACGGCGGTTGGCTGTTCGAGCGGGCGATGACCGGGCTCGTCCGCGGCGCCCGCTGGCTCGAGGCGCGGCTCGGCACCGAGCGGCTCCAGCCGCAGCTGCGCATCCTGTTCCTCGCCGCCCTGACGGCGAGCCTCGCCGCGGGCACCGCGCGCGGGCTCGACCTGACGGCGCCGGGACGCATGACCGAGTTCGATCCGGCCTTCGCCCTGATGTGGCTCGTGGGCGCGGCCTGCGCCATCGGGGCGGCGGAGCGGGCGAAGTACCACCGGCTCTCGGCGGCGATCTTCGTCGGCGGCGCGGGCCTCGTCAGCAGCCTGACCTTCCTGTGGCTCTCGGCCCCCGATCTCGCCGTGACGCAGATCCTCGTGGAGATCGTCACCACGGTGATGCTGCTGCTCGGCCTGCGCTGGCTCCCCAAACGCGATCAGGCGATCGCCGTCCCGGCCTCCGAGGAGGCGCGGGGCCGTCGGCGCCGCCTCGTCGACCTCTGCATCGCCGGGCTCGTCGGCTTCGGGCTCGCCGGCCTCGCCTACGCGGTGATGACGCGCCCGGCGGTCGACGGGATCAGCCGCTGGTTCGTCGAGGAGGCCTATCCGCAGGCGGGCGGGCGCAACGTCGTCAACGTGCTGCTCGTGGATTTCCGCGCCTTCGACACTCTAGGCGAGATCTGCGTCCTCGGCGTCGTCGGCCTCACGGTCTTCGCGCTGCTCAGGCGGTTCCGCCCCGCCCCCGACAGCCTGGAGCGGCCGGCGCAGCAGGTGCGCCACGACGCCTACGACGACGCCCGCGAGGGGCGCGAGCCCGGCCACACCACCGCCGACGCGCTGCTGGTGCCCCGCGTGGTGATCACGTGGCTGTTCCCGTTCATCGTGCTGCTGGCGCTGCACCTGTTCCTGCGCGGCCACGATCTGCCCGGCGGCGGCTTCGCGGCGGGCATCGCGATGACCGTCGCCTTCATGCTGCAATACATGGCCAACGGGGCGCAGTGGGTGGAGGAACGGCTGCGCATCCAGCCGATCTCGTGGATCGGCGCCGGTCTCCTCGTGGCGGTGCTGGCGGGCGCCGGCTCCTGGCTGTTCGGGCGCCCCTACCTCACGGCCTTCTTCGCCTATTGGGAGCCGCCCGTGCTCGGCAAGGTGCCGGTCGCCAGCGCGCTGCTGTTCGATCTCGGCATCATGGTGCTCGTGGTGGGAGCGAGCGCCCTGATGCTCGTGGCCCTCGCCCACCAATCCCTGCGCCGCACCCGCGCCGCCGAGGCGGAGGCCGAGGCCCGGGACGCGGCGGAACGCGCCGCCGAGAAGGAACCCGCCTGATGGAGTTCGTCCTGTCGGCCGGGATCGGCATCTTCGCCGCCTCCGGCGTCTGGCTGATGCTGCGCCCGCGCACCTTTCAGGTCGTGCTCGGCCTGTCGCTGCTGAGCTACGCCGTCAATCTCTTCATCTTCGCCATGGGCCGCCTGACCGTGGGCGCGCCGCCGGTGCTGGGCGCCGTGCCCGAGATCGTCTCGGTGGACGATCCGGTGCCGCAGGCCCTGGTGCTGACGGCTCTCGTCATCGGTTTCGCCCTCACCGCCCTGTTCCTCGTGGTGCTGCTGGCCGCCCGCGGCGTCACCGGCAGCGATCATGTCGACGGCCGCGAGCCGCATCGGGCCGAACCGCATCCGGGGAACCCGCATCCATGACCGGCCCCGTTTCCATCACCCAGGCCAGCGGCTGGTCGGACCACCTCGTGGTGCTACCCATCGTGCTGCCGATCGCGGTCGCGGGCGCCATGTTCCTGATGGACGAGCGCCGCCGCGAGCTGAAGGCCGCCTTGAGCCTCGCGACGATGCTGATCCTGCTCGGCATCGCCCTCCTGCTCGTCGGCCGCGCGAGCTTGACGGCGGAGGTGTACCGGCTCGGCAACTGGGCGGCGCCCTACGGCATCGTGCTGGTGGTCGACCGGCTCTCGGCGATGATGCTGGCGCTCGCCGCCATCCTGGGATTGTGCGCCCTCGTCTTCTCCTTCGCCCGCTGGGGCCGGGCGGGACCGCGCTTCCACGGCCTGTTCCTCCTCCTCGTGATGGGCGTGAACGGCGCCTTCCTCACCGGCGACCTGTTCAACCTCTTCGTCTTCTTCGAGGTGATGCTGGCGGCCTCCTACGGCCTCGTCCTGCACGGCTCGGGCGAGACGCGCATCCGCGCCGGGCTCGGCTACATCGCCGTCAATCTCGTCGCCTCGCTGTTCTTCCTCGTCGGCGTCAGCCTGATCTACGGCACCACCGGCACCCTCAACATGGCCGATCTCGCCCGGCGCCTCGCGGCGCCCGCCCTCGGCGAGACGGGCCTGTTCGAGGTCGGCTGCGCGGTGCTCGGCATCGCCTTCCTGATCAAGTGCAGCGCCTGGCCCCTGGGCTTCTGGCTGCCGACCACCTACGCGGCGGCGAGCGCCCCGGCGGCGGCGATCCTGGCCATCCTCAGCAAGGTGGGCGTCTACGTCGTCGTGCGCTTGAGCCTGCTCCTGTTCGGCGAGGGCCTGTCCGCCGGCTTCGCCCAGGGCGTTCTCCTCGCCGCCGGGCTCGCCACCATCGCCTTCGGCACGGTCGGCATCCTCGCCGCCCGCGAGCTGACCCGGGCCGCGGGCTACGCCGTGATGATCTCGTCGGGCACGGTGCTAGCCGCCCTCGGAACCGGCAGCGACCGGGCATTGGCGGGGGCGCTCTACTACCTCGTCGGCTCGACGCTCGCGGCCGGCGCCCTGTTCCTGCTCGCCGAGATCCTCCAGCGCGGCCGCGACCCGGCGGAAGCGGCCAAGCCCGTCTTCGCCGACGAGTACCGCGATCCGTTCGACGACCCCGACGCCACCGAGATCGGCCGGGCGATCCCCTCCGCCGTGGCGATCCTCGGGATCGGCTTCCTCGTCTGCACGCTGATGCTCGCCGGCGTGCCGCCGCTCGCGGGCTTCGTCGGCAAGCTGGCGATGTTCTCCGGGCTCACCGGCGGGGCGATGACGGCCTCGGCCTGGGGGCTGATCGCGGCGCTGACCCTGTCGAGCTTCGGCACCCTGATGCCCCTGGTGCGGCTCGGCATCTTCAGCCTGTGGGTGCCGAGCGACGACCCGCCGCCGGTGCTGCGCGCGCCGGAATTCGCCGCCATCGCGGGCCTGCTCCTCACCTGCATGGCGCTTGCCCTATGGGGCGGCCCGGTCCTCGCCTATGCCGATGCGACGGTGGCGTGGCTGGCTGAGCCGCAGGACTACATCCAGGCCGTCCTCGGCGCAGCGCAAGGAGATGGGCGTTGAGCCGGATCCTGCCCCACCCGCTGCTGTCGGCGGCACTCACCCTGACCTGGCTGCTGCTCAACGCCCCGCCGACGCCCGGCAACGTGCTGCTGGCGCTCGTCGTCGGGCTCACCGTGCCGGCGGTGATGGGCGCTCTGGAGCCCCGCCGGGTGCGGCTGCGCGCGCCGGCCACCCTCGCCCGGCTCGCGATCCTCGTCCTCTACGACATGATCCGCTCCAACATCGACGTCGCCCGCGTCATCCTCGGCCTGCGGAGCGGCGAGCGGAAGACCGGATTCGTCACCGTCCCCCTCGAGCTGCGCGAGCCCGTCGGCCTCACGATCCTGGCGGTGATCCTCACGGCCACGCCCGGCACGCTCTGGGTCCAGTACGATTCGGATACCGGCTGCCTGCTCCTGCACGTCCTCGACTACACCGAGGACAGCGCCTGGGAGCGCCGGATCAAGGATCGCTACGAGCGTCCCCTGATGGAGATCTTCGCATGAACAGCGTGACGATCCTCGATTGGGGCCTCGGCCTCGCCCAGGGCATGCTGGTCCTGGCGATGGCCTTGGCCGCCTGGCGGATGCTGCGGGGGCCCCGCGCCCAGGACCGCATCCTCGGCCTCGACACGTTCTACCTCAACGGCATGCTGGCGATCGTGGTCCACGGCATGCGCACCGGCAGCGGCCTCTATTTCGAGGCGGCCCTGATCATCGGCATGATCGGCTTCACCGCTACGGTGGCGCTCGCCAAGTTCCTGATGCAGGGCGAGGTGATCCAGTGAACGGCGCCGGACTGCCCCTCTGGGCCGCGTGGATCGTCGTCCTGCTCACGGTGACCGGCGCGGGCTTCGCGCTGACCGGCGCGCTCGGCCTCATCCGCCTCAGGACCTTCTACGAGCGCGTCCATGCCCCGACGCTTGGCGCGACCCTGGGCATGGCCCTGATCCTGTGCGGATCGATGCTGCTGCTGTCGCTGATCGAGGAGCGTCTCGTCCTGCGCGACGCCCTGATCGGCCTGTTCTTCACGGTGACGACCCCCGTGACACTGCTCCTGCTCGCCCGCACCGCCGCCCACCGCGACCGCTTCGAGGGCAATCCAGACGCGCCTCCGGAGGGACACTGATACCCTGACGGGCGGATCTGGGCAGCGGACTAGGCAGTCCAGCCTAGTTCCGACCGGAAAAATTTTGTATTTGACCGAGCCGCACGGCTTCGTGATCGCTGCGCTGACCTACGAATTCTTGTCGAATAGGGATCGATCGCGGTTTTTACAAAACGATAAGGTTCATCTGCAAGATTTCGACCTCGGCAGCCAATCATGGCGCCGGTGAAGGCGTGCCGTGCCGATGTTCCGTTCCGATGTCGATTCCCTTCTGGCCTCCGTCGATCGATCCATGGGCCGGATCGAATTCGCGCTCGACGGCACGATCACCGATGCCAACGCGGCCTTCCTGGCCCTGATCGGCTACCGCCTCGACGAGTTGAAGGGCCGCCATCACAGCGTGCTGATGCCGGCGGCCGAACGGGATCAGGCCGAGTACCGTGCGTTCTGGGAGGCCCTGCGACGGGGCGAGTTCCGCACGGGCGAGTTCCGCCGCGTCGCCAAGGGCGGACGATCAGTCTGGATTCAGGCCTCCTACAATCCCGTCCTCGATCGGCGGGGACGCCCCTTCAAGGTGGTGAAGTTCGCCGCCGACATCACCGCGCAGACGCAGCGCAACGCCTATTACGAGGGGCAGATCGCCGCCATCAACCGCTCCCAGGCAGTGATCCACTTCACCCCCGACGGCACCATCACCGACGCCAATGACAAGTTCCTGACGGCAATGGGCTATCATCTCGACGAGATCCGCGGCCGGCACCACAGCCTGTTCGTCGACCCGCAGGAGGTTGCGGGCGGCGACTATGCGGGCTTCTGGAAGGCGCTCGGCTCCGGCAGCTACCGGGCAGGCGAGTTCCGCCGGATCGCGAAGGGCGGGCGCGAAGTCTGGATCTACGGCTCCTACAATCCGGTCTTCGACAGCGAGGGCCGCCCCTGCGCCGTGGTCAAGTTCGCCAGCGACGTCACCGAGCAGGTCGCGGATCGCCTCCGACGGGCCGAGGGCCAGCGCTCGATCCGGAGCGACCTCGGCGACATCACCCTGGCGATGTCGGACGTGACGCGGCAGGCTCAGGAGACGGCGGACGCGGTGGCCGTGACCTCCGGCAACGTCCAGGCGGTCGCTGCGGGCTCCGAGGAATTTGCCGCCTCGATCTCCGAACTCAGCCGACACGCGGCCCAGGCTCAGAGCGCGTCCAACGAGGCCGTGGCCCGAGCCGAGGAGGCGACCGGGATCGTCGCCGGTCTCACCTCCGCCGCCGAGCGGATCGGCGAGGTCGTCTCGGTGATCCGCTCCATCGCCGACCAGACCAATCTCCTGGCGCTCAACGCGACCATCGAGGCGGCACGGGCCGGACAGGCGGGCCGCGGCTTCGCCGTGGTCGCCACCGAGGTGAAGGCCCTGGCGAGCCAGTCCTCGCGGGCGACCGAGGATATCGGCCATCAGATCACGGCGGTTCAGGCTTCGACCGACCGCGCGGTCGAGGCGATCCGATCGATCGCCGCGACCATCGGCAACCTGTCCGAGATCTCGATGAGCGTGTCCTCGGCGGTGACCGAGCAGGCCGCCGTGACCCAGGAAATATCGACCAACATGCAGACCGCCGCCCGCAACGTCGATGCGGTCCGCCGCAACGCCGAGGGCATTGCCGCCGCCGCCGGCGAGATCGATGCCTCCGTTCAGAAGGTGACCGCCGCCGCCCGGGCGATCGCCTGATCGGCCGCTCGGCGCCGGGCGAAGCAGGCTACGACGCCTTGGCGAAGGGCCAGCGGGCCCGTGCCGGGGCGGTCAGGTCGTCGACGAGACCGAGACGCAGCCGTTCGAGGCCGGCCCAGGCGATCATCGCGCCGTTGTCGCCGCAGAGCGGCAGCGGCGGTGCGACGAAGCTCAGACCGACCTCGCCGGCCTGCGCGGCGAGGGCGCGGCGGATCGCGCCGTTGGCCGCGACGCCCCCGGCCGCCACCAGGGCGGTCGGATGGCCCGCGACCGCACCGAAGCCGCGCAGGGCCACCCGCACCCGGTCCACGACCACATCCACCACCGCCGCCTGGAAGCTCGCGCAGAGATCGGCCACGTCGCGGCTCGCGAGCGGGGCGAGGCGCTCGGCCTCGATGCGCAGGGCCGTCTTGAGGCCGGAGAGCGAGAAATCGGCCTCGCGCCGCCCCAGCATCGGCCGCGGCAGGGCAAAGCGCTCGGGATTGCCGGTCTCCGCCAGCCGCTCGACCTCCGGCCCGCCGGGATAGGCAAGACCCAGGAGCTTGGCGACCTTGTCGAAGGCTTCGCCGATGGCGTCGTCGATGGTGGTGCCGAGCCGGACGTAATCCCCGACGCCCTTCACGGCGACGAGCTGGGTGTGTCCGCCCGAGGCGAGGAGCAGCAGGTAGGGGAAGGCAAGCCCGTCGGTGAGGCGCGGCGTCAACGCGTGCGCCTCCAGATGGTTGACCGCCAGCAGCGGCTTGCGCGCGACCAGCGCCAGGGTCTTGGCCGTCACGAGGCCGACGAGCACACCGCCGATCAGGCCCGGCCCGGCGGCCACCGCGATGCCGTCGAGATCCGACAACGTCGTTCCCGCCCGATCGAGCGCGCGGGCGATCAGCCGATCGAGCACCTCGACATGGGCGCGCGCCGCGATCTCCGGCACGACCCCGCCATAGGCCGCGTGCTCCGCGATCTGGCTCAGGATCTCGTTGGCCAGGATCCTCCCGCGATCGCCGTCATCGAGGGCCACCACGGCGGCGGCGGTCTCGTCGCAGGTCGTTTCGATGCCGAGGATCTTCATCGGGTCTCTATCGGGCCTTCATCGGGCGCGGTGCGGTTGCGCGTCGGGAGCCCGCGCGCCACCTTCTCGGCCTCACCGGCGAGGTTTACGCAAAAATCGCGGCCTCCGACAGGGAAGGCCTCGGGGTTTTCCGTGCCGCGCGCTTCGTCGATCAGGGGGCCTCGCATGCGGATCTGGGTATCACGGCCCGAGCCCGGCGCCGCACGCACGGCCCGGCGCCTCGAGGGTCTCGGCCATGCGGCTCTGGTGGTGCCGGTGTTGCGGATCGTCCCGACCGGAACGTCCCTGCCGCCGGGACGCTTCGACGGCCTGATCCTGACGAGCGGCAACGCGGTTGCCGCCACCGATGCCGCGCCCCGCGATCTGCCGGTCCTCGCGGTCGGCGCCCGCACGGCCGAGCGGGCACGGCGCGCGGGGTTCCGGCGCGTTCACTCTGCGGAGGGCGATGCGGGCGATCTCGCGGCCCTGGTGGCCGACACGCTGGCGCCCGGCAGCACCCTGCTCCATGCCGCGGGCGAGGACCGCAAGCCGGAGCCGGCCGCGAGCCTCGCGGCGGCGGGGTTCTCCGTCACGGTGTGGAACGCCTACGCCGCGCGCGCGGAGGAAGCCCTGCCCGACGCGGTGGCGCGGGCCCTTCGCGCCGAGGACGAAACCCGGCCGGCGGCGGCGCTCCACTACTCCCGGCGCAGCGCTCAGGTGGCCGCCGGATTGTGCCGGGAGGCGGGGTTGGCCGGAGCGTTTCGGGCTCTGGCGCATTACTGCCTGTCGCCGGATGTCGAAGCGGGACTGGCCGAGTTCGGTCTCGCGGCCCATTTTGTGGCGACACGACCGAGCGAGGACGCCCTCCTCGCCGGCCTTCCGGCTCCGGATTGAGCGGCATGTCCCGTGAGGGACGTCCGCAAGCTTCGGGGACGGGAGCAGAACGATTTCGGATGGATGGTGCCGCTCGACCGCTCTATGGGAGCGCGGTGCCTCGCGGTGGCCAAGGGAGCGAACGCCGGTGACTTCACCCAAGGATGGTCCGAAGCCTGCGGACAAGGGCGCGTCCCCCGCCTCCTCTCCCACGAAGCCCGGCACGGTTCCGCCCACGGGCAAGCCCGAATTGAACAGATCCGAGCCCGCCAAACCCGGTGCGACCGGAAGCAGCGCCCTGCCCGGCAGCCCCTCCTCGTCGAGCGGTGGAACGACGGGCGCCCCCGGCCGCCCGCAGGACGCACGCCCCTCCGAGCCTGCCAAAACAGGCGCCACCGGCAGCAGCCCCGTTCCGCCGGTCGGGTCCGGCCCCAGGCCGTCCGAGCCGGGCAAGCCGTCCGAACCCGCCAAGCCCGCGAGCGCCGTTGCGCCGGGATCGTCCACGGGGGCGCCGTCGAACCCGCCTTCGGGGACCTCTTCCTTCGGCACGCCGTCGAAGCCCGGCACGACCGGCAGCGGCGCGGTGCCGCCGGTGGCCTCCGCCGCCAAGCCTTCGGAGCCCGTGAAGACCACCGAGCCCGGCAAGCCGACGGGCGCGACGCCCTCTGCGACCGGTGCGGCCTCGAACACCGCCCCGGGCGCCGCGCCGTTGAAGCCCGGTGCGACCGGCAGCAGCGCGATCCCGCCGGCCTCCGGCGCCGCCAAGCCGGGCGAGGTCAAGCCCGACAGCCCCGCCAAGCCGGGGGCGACCGGAAGCAGCGCGATCAAGCCGGAGGTTCCGCCGGCCGGTGCCGGACGTCCGGGGACCGGACCGTCCGGCACCACCGCCGGCAACCCATCCGGCTCCCCGTCCAACGCGGGACCGACCCGGGTCACCGAGGCCGCCTCGCTGACCGACGGGCCGATCCTCGACATGAAGGCCAAGCGCGTCCCGGATCCGGCCGAGGCCGGCAAAGGAGCGGACAAGGGGGCCGACAAGGGCGGCACGCGGCCGGATGCGGCCAAGGATACCGCCCGGGACGCGGCACGGGGCGAGACCAAGGCACCGCCCGCCGCCACGACCAAGGCGGGACCGGGCCTCGGCGCGGTGGCGGCCTCCGGCCTCCTCGGCGGCCTGATCGGCGCCGGCCTCCTCTACGGCGTCACGACCTATCATCGCTCGAGCGATCCGCGCCTCGACAATCTCGACAAGGCGGTGGCCGGCCTGGCCACCAAGGACGCGCTCGGCGGATTGGACAAGCGCATCGCGGCCAACGAGCAAGCGCTGAAGCCCCTGCCCGAGGCGGTCGGCCGGGCCGAGGCCGCCGCCAAGTCGGCGGGCGAGCGGGCGCAGGAGGCCCTGCAGAAGGCCGGGTCCGCGCCGGCCGCTCCCGCGCCGGAGGGCGCAGCGCCGGCCCCGGCTGTCCCGGCCGACCTCGCCGCGCGCCTCGACGCGCTCGACCAGCGGGTCTCGGCGCTCCAGGAAGAGCCGGGCCGCGAGGGCAACGCCGAGGCGAAGGCGGTCGCGGCTCCGACGGGCGACGGAACCGCGCTCGCCGGCCTCGACGAGAGGCTCAAGGCGGTCGAAGCCGCGACGAAGGACGCCGCATCCAAGAATGCCGCGCCCGACCTGACGCAGAAGCTCACGGCGCTGCAGGGCGAGATCGAGTCGCGCACCAAGGCCAACGAGACCGCCGATGCCGGCCTCGCCAAGCGCCTCGACGAGGTGCAGAAATCCCTCGACGCGAAGATCGGGGCGGCGACCCAGGCGGTGCAGGAGGCGGCCCAGGCCGGCAAGCAGGCGGCGGAAGCCGGACAGGCCCGTGCCGAAGAGAGCGTGAAGGGTATCGACCGCCGGCTGCAGGAGCAGGCGGACAAGCTCGCCAGCCTCGACAAGGCCCTCGACCAGACCGCCAAGGCGGCGACCGTGCAATCCGCCCTGCGGATCGTCGCGGCCGATCGCATCGCCACGTCGCTCGATGCCGGCCAGCCCTATCCGGAGGCGCTCGCCAGCCTGCGCAATCAGGAGCCGGCGGATTCGAAGCGCGTCGCGGCTTTGGCGCCCTTCGCCGACAAGGGTGCGCCGACCGCCGCCAAGCTCGCGGCCGAGTTCCGCGGCATCGCGGCCAAGATCGCGGAAGCCAAGCGCGCGGCTCAGGCCCGCACGGTGGCCGAGAGCGGCAGCGTCGGCGACCGGCTGATGAACATGGCGAGCTCCCTCGTCCAGGTGAAGCGGGCCGACGCCCCCGCTCCGAGCCAGGGTGGCGCGGGCGGCGAGGTCTCGACCCAGCAGGTCCAGACCGCCCTCGACAACGGCGATCTGCCTGCCGCCGCCACGGCCTTCGCGGCCCTGCCGGAGGAGGCCAAGGCGCAGGCCGGCGATTTCGGCACCCGGCTCGCGGCCCGCGCCGAGGCCGGCCGGGCGGCGCAGTCGCTGCTCGCCGACGCCTTCACCGGCCTTCCCCCGGCTCGCTAGACCGCCCGAGCCGATGACGTTGTTTCCGACGACGGGCCCGCGTTCCGCGCGCCCGCTTCCCCTTCCAGCTTGCCCGGGCCGCGAGCGCCCGCTCGCCGTGCTTCCAAGGAGGCCCTGACCCATGTGGCGCGCCCTCGTTTTCCTGGCCCTTCTGGCCCTCGCGGCCTACGGCGCCGTCTGGATCGCCGACCATCCGGGCACCGTGAACGTCGCCTGGAACGGCTACGACGTTCAGATGAGCCTCGCGATCGCGCTGACCGGCGTGCTGGTGGCGGCGATCGTGGTCGCCCTGATCTGGGCGATCGTCACCGGCGTCATCGGCCTGCCGGCGAGCATCAGCCGCTCCACCCGCGAGCGTCGCCGCAACAAGGGCCTCGCCTCGCTCTCCCGCGGCATGATCGCGGTGGGCTCCGGCGATCCGCTGGCCGCGCGCCGGCATGCGAGCGACGCCGAGCGCCTGCTCGGTTCGCAGCCCCTCACCCTGCTGCTCAAGGCGCAGGCCGCCCAGATCTCGGGGGACCGGGACGCCGCCGAGCGCGCCTTCCGCAGCATGGCCGACGATCCCGAGACGCGGGTTCTGGGCCTGCGCGGCCTGTTCGTCGAGGCGCGCCGCCGCGAGGACGATACGACCGCCCGCGCCTACGCCGTCGAGGCTGCGCGGCTCGCCCCGAGCGTCACCTGGGCCAATGAGGCCGTGATGGAGGCGCATTGCGCCGACGGCGACTGGTCGGCGGCGACGGAGACGGTGGAGCGGCGGGCGTCGCTCGGCCTCATGGACAAGCACGCCGCCCGCCGCCAGCGCGCGGTGCTGCTCACGGCGGCCGCCCAGAGCAACGAGGCCGGCGCACCCGACACCGCCACCGAGCAGGCGCTCAAGGCCGTCAAGCTCGCCCCCGACCTCGTGCCCGCCGCCGTCATCGCCGGGCGGCTGCTCGCCCGTCGCAACGATCTGCGCAAGGCCGCCAAGATCATCGAGGCCGCCTGGAAGGCGACGCCGCATCCCGAGCTCGGCCGGGTCTATCTCAACCTGCGCACGGGCGATTCCGCCCGCGACCGCGTGGCCCGGGCCGAGACCTTGGCCAAACTCTCCTCCTGGGATCCCGAGGCGCGGCTGGTGCTGGCGCAGGCGGCGACCGAGGCCAAGGAGTTCGGCCGCGCCCGAGAGACGCTGGCCCCCCTCCTCGACGATCGCCCAACCGTGCGGGTCTGCCGGATGATGGCGCGGATCGAGGCCGCCGAGCATGGGGCCGACAGCGGCCGGTCCCGCGAATGGCTCGCCCGCGCCGCCCGCGCGCCGCGCGATCCGTCCTGGGTCGCCGACGGCGTGATCTCCGAGCGTTGGGCCCCGATCTCCCCGACCACGGGCCGCCTCGACGCCTTCGTCTGGAAGACACCGCCGGAGATCCTGATGGGCCCGGAGGAGGAGGACGCTCCGGCAGCGGAGGCCGAGACTGCCTCTCTCGCAGCGGCGCCCCCCGCGGCCTCCGTGGGCACGACGCCGACGGCCCTGCCGGCCGGCACGATGACGCCCGCCTCCAAGCCGGGATTCCTGGAGACGGGCGCCGGGACCGCGGCCGCGCCCTCGGCATCGCCCGCGCCCGCCTCCGCGTCGGCGATCCCCCCGGCCCCGGTGCCGCCGGGAACCCCGACGGAGCGCCCCCGCCGCATCGCCTGATCCAGGAGGCCGGGGCTTTGGGGATCACGCCGAAGGGCGATGGTCCCCAAAGCGGAAACGCAGCGGCTTGCCAGAAGCCGATGCCCCGGCTACAGCACGACGCCCGCCGCGCGGGACCGCACCGAGCCCGAACGCTCACGCCGGTCCCCGGTGGGCTCCGGAGGGGTGGCCGAGTGGTTGAAGGCGCACGCCTGGAAAGTGTGTATACCGGAAACGGTATCGCGGGTTCGAATCCCGCTCCCTCCGCCATCTGACTTTCAGAGACAATTACTTCACTAGTGGCCCGTGCCATCAGCAGCGCCGAGGTTTTTCTCAGCTTGATGCTCGGGAGAGGCGTACGCGCAGAAGCCGAACAGCAGGCTTCGCAGACCTCAAGGATTGCTCCGCCTAAGGTCGCCGGAACTGCACATCCCAAGGTCCATCCTCAGAGCGATTGAACGGACTGGCTCTTGGGCGGATCGCTCGCGATCCGCCGCCAGCACGCATGTCCCCGAATGCCGGTCCCGGCAGAGATGCGTCGGCAGGTCCGTCAGAAGGTGAAGGACGCGGACACGACGAAGGTGCGCGGCGCCGCGACGGTCACGAAGGTGCCCGTGGTGAGCCAGTACCGGTTGTCCGCGACGTTCTCGACGTTGAAGCGGAACACGGCGGGCCGCCCCGCCACGAGCGAGGCGTAGCGGAAGCCGAGATCGAACCGCGTCCAGTCGGGAAAGCGCACCGTGTTGGCGCTCGTGAGGTAGGAGCCGGACGTGTAGAGCACCCTTCCGTTCACGGCGAGGCCCGGAACCCAGGGCGTGTCCCATTCGAGACCGGCTGAGACGGTCAGATCCGGCACGCCGGCGGCCAGGTTGCCCCGCTGCAGGGGATCGATCGGCTTGGTGAGTTCCGGGTTCAGGAACGTGGCGCTGGCAAAGCCCCGCAGGCTCGGCAGAAGCGCGCCGTAGGCGGAGAGTTCCAGGCCCCGATTGCGCTGCTCGCCATTGTAGGCCAGGGCGTTGGCTGCCGTTTGCACCAAGTCGGGTCGGCTGATCTGGAAGAGCGCCGCCGTCGTCGTGACGGTGCCCCAATCGATCTTGACCCCGACCTCCTGCTGGTCCGACTTGAAGGGCGCGAGGATCGCACCGGCATTGCTGTAGCCGGCACCGACGACGGTGCCCGCGGTCAAGCCCTCGGCATAGTTCGCGTAGAGCGAGACGTTCTTCCACGGCTTGACCACGATGCCGGCGAGCGGCGAGGTGGCATCGGCGTTGTACCCGCTGGTCCGTGCCTGGGTGGAGGGATCGTAGCCCGTCTGGTCCACGACCTGGTAGCGGACACCCGCCGTCAGCAGGACGGTGTCGTCGAGAACGGACATCGTGTCGGCCAGCGCCACGCTGGTGAGCGTCGTGTCCGCGTATCGCTGCGGCGCGATGCGCGCGCCGTTGACCGCGGGGAGCGGAGACGGCCGGTAGATGTTCGACGGCACCGACTCGTCGGGCGTGTTCGCGACATAGGCGTAGCCGTCCTCCCGGCTGAACCCGGTGAACACGAGGTTCATCGCGTGGTTGACGAATCCGGTGTCGAAGCGCGCCTTCGCGCCGGCATTGCCGCTCACGGTGCTGCTGTAGGAATCGTAAAAGGCGTTGATCAGACGAAAATTGCCGAACTGATCGACACCGTTTGAAATTCCGAAGACGCGCGAATCGGGGAAGGTCTGCCGGTTGCTCCCGGCGCGATAGCCGATCCCGCCATAGACGGTCAGCCAATCCGTCAGGTCATACTCCAGGAAAGACGCGATCGTATTGTCTCTCTGCCGGAGTTCCGTTCCCGGAAACCAATTGCTCCGGGCATTGGGGGGACGGGGGATGAACGGAATATCCGACAGGAAATTGATCTGCGGACGGAAATTCCGCGTGTCGTCGTTCTGCGAGATGGCATCGAGCGCCCAGCGCAGACGCTCCCCCTGATAATCCAGCGACAGGGCGCCGAGCCCCGTTTGCAGGTTGCCGTCGTTGATCGTGGCCTCGCCGGTGCGCCCCAGACCATTGAACCGGATGCCCCATTCCTTGTTCTCGCCGGCGCGCGTGCTGGCATCGAGATGGACGCCGAAATTGCCGGCGCCGATGAATTGCGGCGTCACTTGAACGAAGGGCAGGTCGAGCGCCCGCTTGGTGACGATGTTGATGCTGCCGCCGACGCTGCCGCCCGGCGGAATGCCGTACATGAAGGCGCCCGGCCCCTTCAGCAATTCGATGCGCTCGATGTACTGCGCCGCAACGCGATTCGAGGACACCAAACCGTAGAGACCGTTCAGGCCAACATCCTGGGCTTGAACGGGGAATCCACGAATGACGAACTCGTCGCTGAACCCGTTGCTCGCCGTCGTGAGGCGAACCGACGCGTCGTTGACGAGCGTATCGGCAGCAGTACGTGCCTGCTGATCTTGAATGATCTGCTGGGTGAAGTTGACCGTACTGAATGGTGTGTTCAGGACATCCTTGGTGCCGAGCACGCCGAGCGATCCGCCACGCGCGATCTGCCCGCCCGCATAGGGGGGCGGCAAGTCCCTCAGAAGCCCGACCCCCTGCCCTGCTCTTCCGGACCCGACGCGCTCTCCCGCGACCGAGATCTCTTCGAGCTGCGTGGCGGCTTGCGCTCTTGCATCCGAGACCGAGCCTATCCAGCACAGTCCGAGCGAGGCAGCACCGATCAATGCGCACATTGACCTTGCTGAAGACACCGAATTCAAGTCACGCACGCACATGCCCTCGCATTGAGGACCGTCATTCGAAAGTTTAAATGCCCAAATTGGAACGGTTATAACCTTCGAAGACGATCACTCATCTATTTCTCGACTAAGGCATCACGCATACGTGAACAAGCAGATTCATAATGCAAAATCGATTACGTGCTTTTAACGCAACAAAACAGAACTATTCTAAACCACTCGGCTCTCTCTGCTACGGATGCCCGTCAGCGAAGATTGACCGTCCGAGAGGACGGTGATGTCGGGTCTCACCCGCTGGAAAGATCGCTCATACGAACAACGACTTCACCGACAAATCGCAACAAACCGACCCATAACTTCCATTTCAATATTGATTACATAGCTACATCTTCCGAATATGACGACAATCCGTTCAAAAAAGCTTTGAATAGAAAATTCTAATCTTCGACGCCCGATGTATCACTCATGACAGTGACCGTGATGGACGTTTCGGGGCCCTCTATCGAACGTAAGCTTCCGAAAATTGCTCGATATCTCCACGTTAACGATGCGTTAACCATTATCTAAAATGCTCTAGCAAGCCGCTTCGCTTCGAGGTTGCCCCCTGCTCTCCTCTTGGCCGGCCATTCCGTGACACAAGGGCTCTTCTCCTCGATCCGCAGCCTGCTCGCCTTGCTGCTCGCGTTGGCCACCGGCTTCGGCGGCCTCGTCGTGGTCGGAACGGGCGATGCGGGGAACGGCGGAGGCATTCGCGGCAGCAGAAGCGGGCGAGAGAGCGCGGCACTGATCGCGGAGCGGATCGAAGAGGCGCTGCTCTCGGTCGGGCGCGATCTCAGCCTGGTCGGCGAGAGCCTTGCCGCGCAGACGCCCGAAGCGGCGGGCGATGCGGCGGGCCGCCTGTTCGCCGCGTGGCGCCGGCTTCGTCCGGACGACGCCAACATCCTGTTCGCCGACCGGGGCGGACGGATCCTCGCAGCCTCGGCGCAACGGATCGTCGGGGGCGACGTATCCGGCAGTCCGTGGTTCGCACGATCCCTTCAAGGCGTGGTGATCGGGGAATCGGCGGAGGGAAGCCGAGCCGGCGCTGCGGTGGCGCGCAACCTGATCGTTGCGGCCCCTGCGGGCGGCGGCACCTCCGCTGCCGGTATCGTCGCGGTGCAGCTCGATCAGAGCTGGGTCGATGCCGTGGTCACCACGGCCCGGCGGGCCTTGGCGGATGGGGCGCAGGGCCTGTCGATTCAGGTGTTGAACGGTTCGGGACGCGTCCTCCACCGGTCCGGCCCGGAGATGCATGGCTCGGAAGCCAGCGTCACGGTCGGCGATGTCCGCCAGGGCGGCGTCGGATGGCTCGTGAGCGTGCGCGCGCCGGAACCGCCCATGCCCGGCTCCCCCGTCCTTCTTCTGCTCGCCGCCGTCCTCCTCATGGCGGGCCTCGGATGGCTCGTCGGCGGATGTCTGACGCGAAACCTCGCCTATGCCTCGGCGCTCTGCCGTCATGACACCGGGCGGTCGAGGCCGGGCTGGATCCTGACCCGCGACCTCCACGATCTGACCACCCGCCTGCGCGCCCTCGTCGAGCTGAGCCTGAGCCGGGAGCGCCTTCTCCAGGAGAAGCGCATCGCCCTGGCCCGCAGCCGCGACCGCATTCGTGCCATTCGGAACCTCTCGGGTTCGAGTTGCTGGGAGATCGATCTCAACACCGGGCAGGTGATCTGGACCGATGGAGACGAGGCCGCTTCCGAACGCGCCTGCACCCTGAGCGATGTGCTCGCCCATCTCGAACCCGACGATCGGCCGGCCTTCGGCCAAGCCCTCGCCACGGTTCGGGCCGACCGGCACGCCGTGCGCGACGTGGTCGTGCGCACCCGCGCGGGCGGCGAGCGCATCTCCGGTCGCCGGCTCGCCCTTCGCTTTGCGGCCGGCCGCGCCGACTCGACCCGCCTTTACGCCCTGAGCCGCGCCTACATGGAGCCGGCCCGCGAGGCGCAGACCGCCCCGCCTCCGTCGTCGGCGGCCGCCCCCTCACGCCTCGAGAGCGGCGGCCCCGACCTCGACAGCGCCCTCACGGCGGCGATCGCGGCACTTGGAACCTTCATGGGCGACGCGTCCGAGGGCTGCGGCCGAAGCGGGCGCATTCCGGCCACGGCCCTGCGCGGCGCGGTGCCGTCGCATCGCGTTCGGGCCTCGAGCCGACCGGGTCCTGGGCCGACCCGTACGGAGGCCGCGGCCTTCACGCTCGCGGCGGCCCTCGAAGGCGTGGTCACGCTGATCCGCGAATCCGCGCGACCCGAGATGGCGCGGGTGCCGCCGCGGGAGACCGACCTGCCGCCCGTAAGGCGCATGCGGGGTTGAGCCGAACGCGGCGGGGTGACGGATCGCGCTCGCCACCCTCCCACCGTCTCGATGGGGCGGGACGGGTGACCTGACCGGATTTCGGGGGCTCGGCTTGCGAGAAGGGACATTGTCTGAGTCGGCAGCGGAGGGACGACAAGCGGGCCAACAGCCAAACCAAGCCCCGGCCGCGTTCGAGGAGGCCACCACCTTCACGGCGCATGGCTGTCGGTCGAAGCGTTGACGCCGACCCCATCAATCTGACGGCTTGGCTGGCCGATCTGCCCATGATTTCGACCGATCATCGCGTCCAACGCATCGTTGTGCCGATTATCGCAACAGATTTGCCATCATTTTTGGCAGAAATATGCCCCGCGGCTTCAAGACTCGACAGCAGATATTTCGAACCCAAGAGCGGAGAAACAATCTTATCGCAGTGCTCAGGCATCGCGAAAAAATCTCCCGATATGTTCCATATGATATTTTTCGAATGGTCGAATCACCAATGCGATGGCTAATGCCAAAATGACTCTATCGGCATCGCATGGGCCATATTCATGACTGCGTTAACCACTTGTTAACACTATGAATGCTTCCTGGATCCGACACAAAAATAGCCGATTTCACGCGAGCATTGGGGGCCTGCGTGTTTCACAGTCCAACACATTTGACGATTCTACTCGGCTGCCTGGCGCTCGCGCCGGGCGGAGCGCGCGCAGCTGATTTGCCAGCGGGCGGAGCGCGCGGGGCCGACTGGTATACGGGGGTCGAGCGGGAAGTCGCGCGCGAGGACTGGATCGTGGCCGTGGATGCCAGCGCCACGGTGACCACGAACAGCTCCGCCTTCGGTACGATCACGGCCACGATTGCCCCGGTCGCCACGCTGCTCGACAGCGGCCTGCGCGTGCGCCTGCAGGGTGTGGCCGGAACCTACAGCTATCCCGGCGCCGCAGTGCGCCAGACCGTCACCGGCGTGCAGCAGGAGGGGACGCTCCTGCTCGGCTACGAGTGGATCTGGCAGCAGGCGGCGCTCGCCGGCTATGTCGGCATGAACGTGCGCAGCAACGAGCTGTCGATCGTCGATCCCGGCAATCCCGTGGTCGGCACGGGTCTGGGCGTGAAGGTCGCGGCCGACCTTTACGTCAATCCCACGGACAACACGCTTCTGGCCGTGAACGCGTCCTACTCGACGCTGTTCAACGCCTATTATGCGCGGGCGCGGGCCGGGTTCGCCATCGCACCCGGTGTGTTCATCGGTCCGGAGGTCACGCTCCTTGGAGACAACTTCTTCAACGGTTGGCGGGCGGGCGGACACGTGACCGGCTTCGCCGTTGGGCCGATGAAGTTCTCCCTCGGGGCCGGCTACGCCTTCGATCGCATCCGCAAGGGCGGATACTACACCAGCATCGACGGCCGGATCGCCTTCTGAGACCGAACGGGCGGCCACGACGGGCCGCCCTCTCCCGCTTGATCGACTGACCGGGATTGGCCCGATGCCTCCCTTCCTCACCCGTGCCACCTGGCTGATCAGCGCCGCGCTGACGCTGCTGCTCCTGTCTCAACCGCTCAGCACGACCGTCCAGCTCGAAATGAGCATCGGCGCCATCGTGCTCATGGCCCTCCTGTGGCTCGTCGCCAAGGGACAGACCGGACGGCTGACCTTCCTGGCCATCGGCAGTCTCGTCGTGCTGCGCTACATCTACTGGCGGCTCTCCAGCACCCTGCCGCCGCTCAGCGATCCGATCAACTTCGGTGCGGGTCTGCTTCTGGTCGGAGCGGAACTCTACTGCTTCTATATCCTGGCGGTCAGTCTCGTGATCAACGCGGCGCCCCTGTATCGGGCACCGCCGCCGCAGGACGAGGACGACGACCTCCCGACCGTCGACATCTTCGTGCCGAGCTACAACGAGGACCGGCACATCCTCGCGACGACCCTCGCAGCGGCCAAGTCCATCGATTATCCGGCCGGCAAATTCACCGTCTGGCTGTTGGACGATGGCGGCACGGACCAGAAATGCGCCGATCCCGACCCGCGCAAGGCCGAGGAGGCGCGGGCCCGCCGCAAGGTGCTGCAGGCGCTCTGCGCCGATCTCGGCGTCTCCTACCTGACCCGCCGGCGCAACCTGCACGCCAAGGCCGGCAACCTGAACAACGGCCTCCAGAACTCGGTCGGGGAAATCGTCGTCGTTCTCGATGCCGACCACGTCCCCTTCCGCTCGTTTCTACGCGACACGATCGGCCATTTCGCGGTCGATCCCAGGCTGTTCCTGGTGCAGACGCCGCACGCCTTCCTCAATCCCGATCCGATCGAGCGCAACCTGAAGACCTTCGATCGGATGCCGTCGGAGAACGAGATGTTCTACGCGGTGGGCCAGTGCGGCCTCGACAAGTGGAACGGCTCGTTCTTCTGCGGCTCGGCCGCCCTGTTGCGACGCCGGGCGCTCGACGAGGCCGGCGGCTTCTCCGGCATCACCATCACCGAGGATTGCGAGACCGCGTTCGAGCTGCATTCGCGCGGCTGGACCAGCATCTACGTCGACAAGCCCCTGATCGCCGGCCTGCAGCCGGAAACCCTGTCGGACTTCATCGGTCAGCGCTCGCGCTGGTGCCAGGGCATGCTGCAGATCATGCTGCTGAAGAACCCTGTCCTCAAGAGCGGTCTGAAGCCGATCCAGCGGCTCTGCTACCTCTCGAGCATGACGTTCTGGTTCTTCCCGCTGCCGCGCCTCGTCTTCATGGCCGCGCCGCTGCTGTACATCTTCTTCGACATGAAGATCGTCGTCGCCAACGTCGATGAGGCGATCGCCTACACCGCGACCTACATCGTCGTGAACTTGATGATGCAGAATTATCTCTACGGCCGTGTGCGGTGGCCCTTCGTCTCGGAACTGTACGAATACGTTCAGGGCCTGTTCCTGATCAAGGCGACCGCCTCAGTCATCATCTCGCCCCGCAAGCCCACGTTCAAGGTGACGGCCAAGAACGTCAATCTCGACCACGATCAGCTGTCGCCCCTGGCCCTGCCCTACTTCCTCGTCTTCGCAATCCTGTCCATCGGGGCGCTGGTATCGGCCTATCGCTACACCTTCGAGCCCGGGGTCACGAACCTGATGCTGGTGGTCGGGTTGTGGAACCTGTTCAACCTCATCACCGCCGGTGCCGCCCTGGGCGTGGCCGCCGAGCGGCGCCAGACCGAGAAGGCCCCCTCCCTGGCCGTCGACCGGCCGGCGGTGCTGAATCTCAACGGGATGGCCCTCGACGTCACCGTCGAGCGCATTTCGGGCGCGGGCTGCCGGATCCGCATGGACGCCGTCGTGCCGGTGCGCCGGGGCGGCGACACCATGGTCGGGACGCTCTCGGCGCTGCCGCAGGCCAACCTTCCGCTCCTGAGCCATGCCCGGACGATCCCGGTGCGCCTCGTCGGCGTGACCGCAGCGGGCGAAGAATCGGTGTGCGATCTCGTCTTCGAGACCCTCACGCCCGGCAGCTACTTCGCCCTTGCCGACCTGATGTACAGCGACGCGGGCGCGATGAGCCGCTTCCAAATGCGGCGGCGCACCCACAAGGACATCGTGTCCGGGACGCTGCAATTCGTCCGCTGGGGATTGTCCGGCCCGGTCAGGGCTTTCGCCTACCTGATGACGACCACCGCCGCCCCCAAGGCCGAGGAGCCTGCCGCCCGGCCGCGCAAGGCCGAGCGCCAGCGCGCCGCCGATGCGGGTCGCCCCGCCGATGCGCCATCCGCTCGCGCGGCGGAGGCCCGCAACGCGGCAGCCCCCTCGTCCGAGGGATCCCCGGGCTGGCTCCATCAGATGGTCGAGTCGGAGGCCGCCACCGGCGGACCCGAACGCGACCGCCGCACCGCCGACCGGCCGGAACCGGCGCTGCTGCCGACCCGTGCCGGCTGAGCCTCACCGCGTGCAAGACCCGTCCTCGAAGTCGAGACCGAGCCCGACAATGCCCGCCATCCGCCAGCGCCAACCCGCACCGCACCGCGCCACCGCGCTGACGCTGGCAGGGCTGCTCGTCGCGGCCACTGCCCCGGCCTCGGCGCAGAGCTTCCTCGGCCGCGGTGCGCCGCAGGTCCTCACCGTTCCGGACGGCCCGTCGGCCAGCCGCGGCCCCGCCCGGGCGGGCGTGGAAACCGGCCCGGTGGCGCCGGCTCCGGCGGCGGCGCTGCCGCAGCGCCCGTTCCCGGCCCTGTCGGCGGGGCTGCGGCTCAGCGGCGAGGAGAGCAGCCTGCAATGGCCCGTCTACCTGACGGAGACGCAGTCCCGCGAGCGCCTGCGCCTGCGCATCGGCTATCTCGCGGCGATCTCGGTGGTGCCCGACGTGTCCTTCCTGACCGCGACGGTCAACGGCGTCGCCATCGGCCGGAGCGAGATCAAGGCGCCGGGCGCCATCCGCATCCTCGAATTCGACATCCCCGCCGATCTGCTGAAGCCGGGCTACAACGCCGTCGCGATCAGCGGCGTCCAGCGCCATCGGGTCGATTGCTCCCTCGACGCGACCTACGAGCTCTGGACCCAGATCGAGCCGGCCTGGACCGGCCTCGTCTCGGCGCCGGGCGCCATCGGGGCGGCTTCGCTGCGCGATCTCCCCGCCATCGCCCCCGATCATCGGGGCGTCGTCCCGATCCGCATCGTGCTGCGCAACCGGCCGGGCTTCGCCACGTTCGAGCGCCTGATCGGGCTCGCCCAGCGGGTCGCGCTCGCGGGCGGATTCTCGCAGACGGCGGTGGAGTTCGCCGCCGAGCCGGGGGGACCGGCCGGCCTCGACATCGTCGTCGGCGGCTCCGATGGGGAGGCCGCCGATCTCACCCGCCAGCCCATGACCTTCGAGCCGGCCCAGGGGGAGCGGGCGGCCCGGATCCTCGTGGCGGGCGACACGCCCACCGACATTGATGCGGCGATGCGCATCCTCGCCGCGACGGCGACGCGCGATCCGGCCGGCAGTTCGCAGGGCCTCAGCGCCCTCGCCCAGGCGCGCGGCGTCCGCATCCGCAGCGGCGAGACAGTCGCCCTGTCGACGTTGGGACATCAGGGCCGGGATTTCGCCGGTCGCCTGTTCCGCACCGGCTTCGACGTGACCCTGCCGACGGATTTTGTGCCGGCGGATTACGATCGGGTCGCCCTCGACCTCGCGGGCGGCTACGCGGCGGGCCTGGAACTCGGCGCGCAGATCGTCGTCGATCTCAACGGGCGCAACGTGGCGAGCCTGCCCCTGGCCCGCGCCGACGGCGATGTCTTCCGCGATGCGACCGTGGCCCTGCCGCTAAGCCGTTGGCGGCCCGGGCGCAACCGCGTCGAGATCAGGGCCCTGCTGCCGACCGCCTCCGACCGGGTCTGCGAGGAGGGGCCGGCGCGTCGGCGGTTCCTGCTGCTCGACCGCTCCACCCTGACGACGCCGCGCCTCGCCCAGGCTCTGCGGCTGCCGGACCTCGCCGCGACGCTCGGCGGGGGCCTGCCGAAGGTCGCGCCCGAGCTTCGCCCGCGCCTCGTCGTGCCGAACCCGGATCGCGAGTCGATGTCAGCCGCCGCGACGCTCGCCGTCCAGATGGCGGTCTCCGCCGAGAAACCGATCGACTTCGAACTCGCCAACGATCGCGCCCTCGAAGGGCGGACCCCGACCGTCGTGGTGGCGCCCGCCCGCTCCCTCGAACCCGAGATCCTGCGGGCGGTGGGACTGAACCCGGATCGGATCCGCCAGATCTGGGAGGGAAGGGCCGCCACCGCGTCGCTCGGCGCGCCGACGCGCCGCGTGACCGTCATGGACGGCGCCAGCCTCGACCGGCTGCGCAACGACCGCCCGCCGGCCTGCACCCTGCCGGCCCCCGGACCCCATTCGCCCAACCCGGCCCTGACGCGCACCCGCCCGGCGGCCTCCGAACCGGAAACCCACGATCTCGCCTCCGAGTGGACGAGCCGACCGTCGGCACAATCCCGTCTCGCCGATCAGGCGGCGGCCTTCACGGCGAGGCTCACGGCCGCAACGCGGGACGGCTGGAGCACCACACTCGGCTGGGCCGAGGATCAGGTCCGCGAGCCGGAGATCGAGGTGAGCGCGCAGGCCTCCCTCATCGTCGGTCAGGGCTTGCCGGGCCGCGATCCGAGTACGCTGCTCACCGTGTTCACCGCACCGAATGCCGCGAGCCTCCAGGCCTCCGCCCTCTGCCTGACGACTCCCTCAATCTGGAACCGGATCGAGGGCCGTGTCGCCACTCTCGACGCCACCGACGGGACGCTCAGCGTCCACGACGCGAAGCAGGTCCGCCTCGTCGAGACCGGTCCGCCCTCTCTCGGGAATCTGCGTCTCGTCGTGGCCGGCTGGTTCTCCACCAATCCGAGCCTCTTCGTGCTGATCCTGTTCGCGGCCGCGATCAGCCTCGGTCTCAGCACCTCGGCGATGCTGCGCAACGTGGGGCGCGCGAGCGCCGGGGGCAGCGGCCGGATCGGACACGGGAACCGGGAGGACGAGCGATGATGGCGGACCGGACCCGCGCCCTGGCAGCCGCGCTGCTCATGTCCCTCGCGCCCGCGGCCGTCCTCGCCCAGGCACCGGCCGAGCCAGCCCCCACCGAAACGCGGCCGCCCGCCAAAACCCTTCCCGAAAAGGCCCTTCCTGAAAAGGCTCTTGCCGAAACCGCCGAGACGCTTCCCATGCTGAACAGCCTCGGAAACGTGCCGGGCTGGCGCCGATACAAGACGCGCTTCGTGACCGATCAGGGCCGCGTGGTCGATTCCGGGAACGGGCGCATCAGCCACAGCGAGAGCCAGGGCTACGGGATGCTACTCGCGGTGGCGGCCGGCGACCGCGATACCTTCCAGAGGATCTGGGGCTGGACGCGGGCCAATCTGATGGTGCGGGACGACGCGCTGCTCGCCTGGCGCTGGGAGCCCGACAAGCGGCCCGCCGTCGCCGACATGAACAACGCGACGGACGGCGACATCCTGGTCGCCTGGGCCCTGGCCGAGGCGGGCGACGGCTGGTCGGACGAGAGCTATCGCCTCGCGTCGCGCCGCATCGCCGTCGATATCGCCCGGCGCACGGTCCTCTTCCGGTCCGAGGGCCCGCCGCTGCTGTTGCCGGCCATGAACGGCTTCTCGGCCGAGGATCGGCCGGACGGTCCGGTGATCAACCTGTCCTACTGGGTGTTCCCCGCCTTCCCCCGGCTGGCTGCCGTGGCGCCGGAATTCGACTGGGATCGCCTGAGCGCGGCGGGGCGGGATCTCCTCCTGCGGGCGCGTTTCGGTGAGGCGCGTCTTCCGACGGAATGGATCTCGATGCGGGGCGGCCAGCCCCAGCCCGCCTCCGGCTTCCCGCCGGAATTCTCCTACAACGCCGTGCGGCTGCCGCTCTATCTCGCCATGGCGGGTGTCGGGGAGCGCCGCTATTACGAGCCGCTGCTGGCGCTCTGGGCCGACGCGGACCAAGCCGGGCTCCCGATCATCGACACCGCGA
Organism: Methylorubrum suomiense; assembly: GCF_022179765.1. GTDB lineage: Bacteria > Pseudomonadota > Alphaproteobacteria > Rhizobiales > Beijerinckiaceae > Methylobacterium > Methylobacterium suomiense. The sequence goes on from NZ_BPRE01000001.1 coordinate 178,333, forward strand.
GCGGTGCCGTGGCCGGACGCATGAACGAGCCCGGCTACGCGGCGATTCCCGCCCTGGTCGCCTGCGCCGTCGACGGGACGCCGCTGCCTGCGGACCTGCAGGAACCGGCCGCCTCCGAGAACTACTACCCCGCCACACTTCATCTCCTGGCCTTGACGGCTGCCAACATGAGGTACCGGCCATGTCTCGGCCGCTGATCCCGCCGCGCATTGCCGGGCCGGTCCTGCTCGCCATCGTCGGAAGCTTGGCCTGCCCGCTGACGGCGGCCGCGCAACCGGCCCCGGTCCGCTCCGGCGTCCTCCAGCTCGACGAACGCCGGGCGCCGGTCATCCTCGAAACGCCGCAGGCTTCGGGTGGCGCCGAGATCATCGACGAGAGCGCGTTGCGGTTCTACGCCGCCCAGCGCCAGGGCGAGCGCGTCCAGGCCGAGATCGCGCGGCTGCGCCGCCGCCATCCGAACTGGACGGTTCCGGCCGATCTCGACACCTTGAAGCCGAGCCCGCCCGAGGAAGCCCCGATGTGGGATCTCTTCACGGCGGGGCGCTTCGACGAGTTGCGCCAAGCCATCAGCGTGCGCCAATCGGCGGATCCGGGCTGGCAGCCCTCCGACGATCTCGCCCGCAAGCTCAATCGCGGAACCCTGCGCAGCGCCGCCCGTACGGCGGTCCGGGACGGAGCCTGGGACGACATCATCGCCCGCATGAAGGCCTCGCAGGAGCCGATCCAGAATCTCGACATCGACATCGCCTGGACCTTGGCGGAAGCCTATGCCCGCACGGGCGACATCGCCCAAGCCTCCGCGATCTACGGCGTCCTTCTCAAGGAGCAGACCGACTCGGCCCTGCGTCTCGCCACGGTTCAGAAGGCCATGGCGACGATGCCGATCGCGTCCGTCGAACCGCTCCTGGCCACCGGAATCCGGGGAGCGGACGGCATCGACGAGTTCCGGGCGATCCGCCCCGACGTGACGAGGGCCCGCATGGCGGCGACCCTCCACGGGGAACAGGCCGGGCGGATCGAGCCCGCCGATCTCGCCGTGATCGGCGAGCAGGCCCGCCGCCTCGGCAACCCGTCCCAGATCGCCCTGCTCGGCTGGTACGCCTATCATCGCCGGCAGTTCCGCGAAGCGCTCGAATGGTTCAAGCTGGCCCAGAGCCGCGGCGGCGACGCCGCCGTGGCGACCGGCCTGGCCCTGTCCCTGCGCGATCTCGGCCAGAGCCGGGAGGCGGAGGATGCCGCCTTCGCGTGGCGCGCCGCGTCCGTGACGAATCTCGCCCTCTACCTCGACATGGTGGAGCGCATCCTGGGCGAGAGCGCGGGCTCCGCCCTCGAACCCGAGCGGCTCGACCGCTTCGCCAAGGTCGTCCTGGCGGCGAATTCGGCCGAGGGCGCGCAGGCCTTGGGCTGGTACGCCTACAATGCCTGCCAGTTCGACGCCGCCGCCGACTGGTTCCAGCGGGCGGTGAGCTGGAAGCCCCGCGAGGCCTCCGTCCTCGGCTACGCCCTCAGTCTGTCCCGCCTGAAGCGGACCCGGGAGTACCTGGAGATCGTCAATCGCTACGACGGCCTGTTCCCCAAGGTCGTGGGTCTCATCTTCGCCGAACCCGATCCGCAGGCGCGGGACACCGGCCCCTGCGCCGTGGCGCCGACGGCGGCGCCCACCGCCGCCGCCCCCGCGAAGGTGAAGGTTCCCAAGCCGGCTGTCGCCGCCACGACCGCCATCCGCCCGCTGCCGGTGCTGCGCGGAGAGTTTCCGATCGCCGTCGCCGCCGAGAATCCGCTGCGCCTCGGCGAGCCCGGATCCCTGCCCGGCCGTGCCCGCGACGGAGAGTATCTCCGCGAGGTGCGCAGCACCCCGCCGCTGGTGGCCCGCCGCGTCGTCGGCGTCGGCCCGATGCCCTACGAGCGCTACGGCTTCACGTTGCTGGCAGGCTGGAACGGCACGGATCGGGCGAGCCTCCAGGCTGGACCGCCGGCACCGGCGATTGGTACGCTGGCGCAGGCCGAAGCATCGAAATCCGTTCAGACGGGCGCGTCGCGCTCGCTCCAAGTCCGGGACGGCCAGCGTTTCGCACCGCTCGACACGGCGGCTGCGGGACGCGGCGAGGCGCGCATCCCAGGACAGGACCGATGACCGAAGCGACGCTCTTCCAAGCCCGGCATCGGCCGACCGGACGGACGGTGCTGCGGATCGGCGGCGTCCTGCTCGGCCTCACGCTGGTCGGGGCGTGCCAGACCTCGACGGCCCGCCGGGCGGGGCCACGATACGAGACGGCGTTCAGCACCCTGCCGACGACCGGCAACCGGCCTCTCGTTTCCCTGCCGAACAGCGGTGGCGCCGCCTCCGTGACCGAGACCCAATCGAGCGCCGGACTCCGGCAGCGCATCATCCTCGGACAGTCCCGCGGTCGGATCGATCTGACCATCGCTTCGGGCCGCACCTGGGACGATCCGGCGATGGCGAAGCCGAGCCGGGCCGGCATCGCTGCCGAACTCGCGAGCCTCGAAGGCGGTCCCTATCGGATCCTGCGCCGGCCGGTGCACAACGCCTACGGCCCCTTGGGCGTCGCCCTGGGCGAGGGCTGCGCCTATGCATGGCAATGGATCGACGGGCTCGAGCGGGTCGAGCTGGGCCGCGGCGCCCTGCGCGGGCCCGTCTCGGCCTCGCTGCGCGTTCTCCATTGTCGCCCGCAATCCAGTGCCGAGGCGCTCCTCGCGGATCTGGTGCGGATGCGGCTCGGCCCGACATCCGATCCGAGCGCGGGACTGCGCCGCCGTCGCCTCGCGACTCCGAGGCCGCGGACGCCGCAGCCCGTCGAGGCCGCCGCGCCGACCGTCCCGGACGCGCCTGCTCCGGCCGCCCCGGCCGTCGCGGTGAACGGAAGCCGCACCCTCGTGACCGTTCCGCAGGGAGCGCCGAACCCGCCCTATCTCGCGCAGCCCGCTCCGGTCGCCACGACGCAGCCGGCCGTGCCGACGGTCCCCCGCCCGGCGTCCACCGGCGGCGCGCCGGATCGGCCGCGCTTCCTGACCGATGCGCTGCCCCCGTCGCGGACCGGGCCCGGCGCCCCCTCCCCCGACTCGACATCGCCCGCGGCCGAATCCTCGACCCGCACCGGCGGCGCGCCGAGACCTCCTCAGGGCTGGTGAGACGGACGGTTCCGGTCCGGACTAGCCTGTCGTCTGCACGGTGCGGGGCGGCGGTCGCGGATGGAGTCTTCGACGCCGATTTGGGCCGTTGAGGCGCCCATACAACGCGCGAGGCAAGTCGCGTCACGTCTCGGATCTCGCATCCATATCCACCATCGACTCATCGCCGGCATGACCGGAACTTGCGGACGTGGGTGAACGCGGCGTGCGATGATGTTACGATTAAATCTTGTCGCGGATGTCGGACGAGAGCACGGGCCATGCGGACCACCCAATCCCTGAGCATCACCCTGCCTCACGAGATGGCACAGATGGTCAAGGCCAAGGTCGCGGCGGGAGAATACGCGACGGAAAGCGAGGTCATCCGCGACGGGCTGCGGGCCCTGCAGGCGCGTGATGCGGCAATGGAGCGGTGGCTCAACGAGGAGGTGGTCCCGGTCTATGACCGGGTGGTGGCCGGTACGGAACCGCTCGCGCCCGCTGACACGGTGCTGAGCGGTGCGGCCCAACGTTACCGGGCACGGAAATCCAAAGCCGCCAAGGCGTGATGCCACACCACGTTCTGTTCTCGGCGCAGGCGCAGGCCGATTTCGATGAGCTGTATGCCTTCATCGCCGATAGGGCCGGAGAAGCGACAGCAGAAGCTTACATGGCCCGCTTGGATGATTACGTCCGCGCGTTCGGTCAGTTTCCGGAGCGCGGCACCCGATACGACCACATTCGGCCTGGGCTGCGCATCACGGGCTTCGAACGTCGCGTGTCGATTGCCTTTACGGTACGGGACGGTGCCGTGATCATCCTGCGGCTTCTCTACGCCGGACGTTCCTTGGAATTACCTCCCGAGTGAGGGGAGAAGCGTGCATTCGTCACGGATCTGGCACGGCTGGGATGGACGGCTTTCGCCCCGCTAAGGCGCGAGCCCGGCCTTAAGAAAGCAGATCAGAGCTAACTTGAGAATCATCCTCCGCCGCGCGCCTCACGCCCCCGGCGGGACCGGGATCGGGTAGAACCGTGCGCCGGCGGCGGCGGCGAGCACCTCCACCGCACCCACGGTCGAGGCGCAGCCGGAGGCGTGGACGGCGTCCGTGGTGCGCAGGGTCGGCACGTGGGCCGTGAGCGGGCCGGGGCGCACGTCCGGCGGGCGCTGGCGATGGCGGTCGGCGGCGAGGGTGATGCGGTTGACCCCGGTCGCCCGCAGCCATTCCAGTGCCGGGCGCATGTAGAGGTCGAGGGGATCGCGCGCGCCCGCCACGAGGCAGATCTCGCGGGCCGGCTCGATGTAGCGGGCCGCCCGCGCGATCGCCCAGATGCCGGCGAAGCCCGTCTCGGCGGCGACCAGCACGAGGCGCCCGCCCCCGGGCCGGTAGGTGCCGTGGCCGAGAGGGCCCTTGGCTTTGACCGGCAGGCCGGGGACCGGAACGGCACCGAACAGCGCTTCCATATCCTCCGGACACTCACCGCGCAGATGGAAGACCAGTTCGTTCAACTCGGCCCCGCCCTCGACGCTGAGGGTCGGCGCGAGCGTCACCGGCCGCCCGCCTTCGAGGGTGAGGCAGACCTGATCGCCCGGCTCGAAGGCCAGGCGCTTGTCCAGCACGACGACGAGTTGGAGGATGCGCGGCGCGAGCGCCGTCACCACCTCGACGGTGCCGGTGCGACGCAGGAGCGCCCGCGCCGGTGCCTTGGCCGGATGGATCAGGGGGGTGGCGTCGGGCGCCGAGACGGTCGGGCTCTCCGCACGTCGGGCGCGGACCGTCAGGCGCCGCGCCGCGGGTGCCGCCGCCTGTCCCATCAGGACGGAACCGTGCAGGCCCTGCATGGGCGCGATCACGCCATCGGCCAGGGCCGTTTCGAGGGAGGTGTCCCCCGGCGAGACCCGCAGGGTCTGGCCGTTCACGACGAGGGAGCAACGAGCGCTCGTGGGAGCACGCATGGCGGGCATCCCGCTCCGAATTGTCTTGTGAAAGGGGTAGGTCGATCGATCCGCCGCCCCGCAGGGCGAGGCGTCAGAGTCCGCCGTGAATCAGGCGTCCCACCAAGCCGGCCCAGCGCTCGCGCTCGGCCCGGGCCTCATCCCCGAGGGTGTCGGCAGCGGAAAGCCCCAGGCTGGAGCGCAGGGCCTCGCTCTCGCGGCGCTCGGCGGCGAGCGCTGCCTTCATCATCAGGACTTCCATGCGCAGGCGCACGAGGTCCTCCGTCGCAGGGGCGGCCGGAGCGACACTCTCGTCTGCCGGGGGCGACGCGGTCACGTCGGGAGCGATCGGCCTGGGGCGGGCGGCCTCGGCGATGTGAGCGTGGATCGGGCGCGCCATCAGGCGCCGCACCGCGCTGCTCCCGTTGACCGGCTCCCTGCGTCTGTGCGCCTCGTTCATCGGTCATCCTCGGGCCGGTTGGGCACGCGCATCGGCGTCCCATGAACATGGCGATGACCTTGCTCTCGTATGGTTAAGGGAGGTTTAAAAAACCGGATGCCTCAGCCGCACCGTCGCGTGATCAGGCGGCCTCGGGCGCGGCGCCGACGAGTTGGCGGGCCTGAAGCATGGTCATCGGCTCGCCGAAGGCCGCGCCCTGAGCGTAGTCGCATCCGAGTTCCTGCAGGCCCTGCGCATCCTCCTCGGATTCCGCGCCCTCGGCGACGACGGACAGGCCGAGTTCCTGCGCCATCCGTACCAGGGAGCGCAGCATCGCCGTACGGCCCTGCCCCATCTGACGCACGAAGCTCTGGTCGATCTTGAGGGTGTCGAAGGGGAAGCGCTGAAGATAGGCCAGGGCCGAGTAGCCGGTGCCGAAATCGTCCAGGCAAAGTCCCGCGCCGAGATCGTGGATGCGCGTGAGCATCTGGGCGGCGTATTCGGGATTCTCCATCACCAGCCCCTCGCTCAGTTCCAGCTTGAGCGAGCCCGGCAGCACGCCGGTGCGGGCGATCACCGTCTTCACGTCATGCAGGAGATCGTGGCGCAGAAGCTGACGCGAGGAGACGTTGACCGAGGCGAAGATCGGCGGCTCAACATCGAGCGAGCGCTGCCACGCGGCGAGTTCGAGGGCCGTGCGCTCGATGGCGAAATTGCCGAGGGCGACGATGACGCCGATCTCCTCGGCCACCGGCAGGAAGGTCGCGGGCGCGATCCGCCCGAGCTTGGGATGGTCCCAGCGCAGCAGCGTCTCGAAGCCCGCCACCGTCCGGTCTTCCAGACGGACGATCGGCTGGAACAGCACGCGGATCTCGTTGCGCTCCAGCGCCTTGCGCAGGTCGGCCTCCAGCATCAGCCGGTCGGACGGGTCGGTGCGCATGTTGGCGCGGAAGATCTCGATGCGGTCGCCGCCGCCGCGCTTGGCCTGGATCATGGCCATCTGGGCGCTCTTGACCACTTCGTCGCGCTTGGGCTGGCCGGCCGTGCCCGGCCCGGCATCGTGCAGGGCGACGCCCACGGAGACCGTGAGGAACACCTCGCGGTCCGCATAGGTGACCGGGGTGGCGATTACCCGGCGGATCATCTCGGCGAAGGCGAGGATGCGGTCGGGCTCGCGCTCGGAGAGCAGGATCACGGCGAACTCGTCCCCCGCCACCCGGGCCAGCGTGTCCTGCGGGCGCAGGAGCCGCCCGAGCCGGCGCGACAGGGTGAGCAGAATCGAGTCGCCCGCCGAGAGGCCAATGGCGTCGTTGATCGCCTTGAAGCGGTCGATGTCGATCACGATCACCGCCGGCTTCAGGCGCGGATCCTGGCTCGCGAGCGCCAGGGCCGCGTCGAGCCGGTCGTGCAGCAATTCGCGGTTGGGCAAGCCGGTGAGGCTGTCATGCACGGCGTCGTGCAGCAGGCGCTCCTCGGCGGTCTTGATCTCGGTGACGTCGCTGATGGTGCCGACGATGCGGATCACCTCGCCGTCGGTGCCGATCACGGGGCGGGCCTTGAGCCGGTACCACGCGTAGGGCCCGGCCGCCGAGCGCAGGCGGAAATCGTGGACGATGCGACCGCGCCGCTCCTCGATCACCGTATCGAGGGCCGCCGAGTAGCGCTCCACGTCGAAGGGATGCAGGAGCCCGAGCCAGTTGGCCGCCGGCCCTTCCAGCGCGCCGCGCTTGAGGCCGAGCTGCGCCTCGATCTCCGGTCCGGCGAAGACCCGGTCGCCCGGCACGTCCCAGTCGAACACGATGTCGCCCGCGCCCATGAGGGCCAGCGCCCGGCGCTCGGTGTCGGAGACGAGACTGTGGCTCAACCCCCCGCCCGCGAAGGCGTGCTGCATCACGGTGAAGCCGATCAGCATCACGATCAGCACGAGGCCGCCGATCAGCGCCGGCTGGACGAGGTCCGAGCCGATCTGCCCGGTGATGGCGAAGCCCGCCGCCACCACCCAGAACAGCAGCAGCAGCCAGGTCGGCACGAGCAGGATCGCCCGGTCGTAGCCGTTATGGACGGCGAGATAGAGGATCAGCAGAAGCCCGACCCCCGCCACCGCCGCGATGGAGATGCGCGCCACGCCCGCCGCGACGGGGGGATCGAACACCGCGAGCCCGACCAGACCGGCGAGGAAGACCAGCCAGAAGAAGGCGACGTGGCTGTAGCGCACGTGCCAGCGCGACAGGTTCAGGTAGGCGAACAGGAAGACGAGGAGCGTCGCCCCGAGCACCGCCTCGGCGGAGGCGCGGTAGATCCGCTCGGCGCCCTCAGTGACGGGGAAGACCCGTTGCAGGAAGCCGAAATCGATGCAGGCATAGGCAAGCACCGCCCAGGACAACGCGGCGGCGGCGGGGAAGATGATCGCCCCCTTCACGACGAAGATGATTGTGAGGAACAGCGCCAGCAGGCCGGCAATGCCGATGATGATGCCCTTGTATAGGGTCAGGCCCGACGTCTTCTTGCGATAGGCATCCTGGTCCCAGAGATAGACCTGCGGGACGTTGGGGCCCTTCAGCTCCGCGACGTAGGTGACCGTCGTGCCCGGATCGATGGTGATCAGGAACTGGTCGGCATCCAGGCTCTCGTCGCGCTCGGGGCGGATGCCCTCGCTCGCCGTGATGGCGGCGATGCGCGAGCCGCCGAGATCGGGCCAGACCACGCCGGAGCCCACGAGGCGGAAATGCGGGGCGACGAGCAGGCGGTCGATCTGCTCGTCGGTGTCGTTGGTGAGCGCGAACACCATCCAGTCGGGCCGGGCGCCGGGCTCGCGCGCCTTGACCGCGATGCGCCGCACGATCCCATCCTTGCCCGGGGCGGTGGAGATCTGAATCAGGTCGCCGTCCGAGCGGTAGCGCTCGATCATCGGCGTGAGATCCACCGCCGGCGCGTCGAGGGTGACGCGCACGGCCTCGACCGCGCGGGCGGGCGTGAGAGCCCCGAGGAGGCCGACCATCAGGCCAGCCAGAACCGTCAGGGCCGCGAGGGCCGGGGACAGGGTGCGCAACGGGCTTTTCTTGGACCGGCGAAGGCGAGGCGGCGGGACGGGATGACGGCGAAGCGGTCGGCCAGAGTCGTATCGGCGGAGCCCTGCCCTCGCAAGGCGCCCGCACGAGGGCGCGGAACCCGACCCACCGCTCAGTTGAGGTCCGCGGCCTGAGCGGATCGCGCGGCTTTGCGGCCAAAACAAGCCGAGCCCTCGCCCGCTTGCCCGGCGCCGGTTAGAGCGGGGGCATGATACGCCCGGACGACATCCACCCTCGCCCGCCCGCCGTCCCGCAGCGGGAACGCATGGGCAGCCGTTGCGTCGGGGCGCGCGCCGCATGAATCTCGCCCCGTTCCTCGCCGTCCCGCTGGCGGCCGGGCTCTCCGCCGGGTTGATCGTGCTGCTGAGGCCTCTGCTGCAGCGCTACGCCCTCGCCCGGCCGAACGCCCGATCGAGCCACACGGTGCCGACCCCGCAGGGCGGCGGCATCGCCATCGTCGGCGCGGCGCTGATCGTGACGATGCTCCTGGCCGCAATCGCCGGTCTCGGGCGCGACGGCCCGGAATTGCCGGTTCTGGCGCTCGCCGTGCTGCTGCTCGCCGGCATCGGCGCGGTCGACGACATCCGTCCGTTGCCGGCCTCGATCCGCCTTGCGATCCAGGCCGGAGCGGTCGCCGCCGTCGTGACCACGGCGCAGGGGCGCCTCCTGCCGGACGGGCTGGTCTGGCTGGAAGGGCCGGCGGCGCTCGTCGCCGGCCTGTGGTTCGTCAACCTCGTCAACTTCATGGACGGGCTCGACTGGATGACGGTCGCCGAGTTCGTGCCGCTCACCGCCTTCCTCGCCGGCCTCGGCATCGTCGGCGGATACGCGGCCGAACCGGCGCTCGTCGCGGGCGCCCTGCTCGGCGGGCTCCTCGGCTTCGCCCCGTTCAACCGGCCCGTGGCGCGGCTGTTCATGGGCGATGTCGGCTCGCTGCCCGTCGGCCTGATCGTGGCGTGGCTGCTGTTTCGTCTAGCCGCCGAGGGCGGGCTCGCCGCCGCGCTGATCCTGCCGCTCTATCCCGTCGCCGACGCGACGCTGACGCTGCTGTGGCGGCTGCGGCGCGGCGAGGCGATCTGGCAGGCGCATCGCAGCCATTTCTATCAGGTGGCCACGGTGAACGGCGCCTCGGTGCCGAAGGTGGTGGCCCGCGTCTTCGTCCTGCAGAGCGCCCTGGCCGGGATCGCCCTCGTCACCTTGCTTTGGCCGTCCTGGCCGGTCACGCTCGGAGGCCTCGCCCTGGCGGCGGGGCTGGTCGCGGGGCTTCTGCGCCAGTTCGCGGCACCGCGACGAGCGGCACAGGGAGATGGGGCGTGACGGGACGACTGATCGCGCTGACGGGGGCGACGGGCTTCATCGGGCGTCATTTGCTCGCCGCGCTCTCGGCCCGGGGCGACCGGGTGCGCGTGCTGCTGCGCCGGCCCGTGGCGGTGCCGGAGGGGGCGAGCAGCGCGGTGGTGGGCGATCTCGCCCGGCCGATGAACATGGCCGCCGCCCTCAGCGGCGTCGATGCCGTGGTGCATTCGGCGGGTCTCGCCCACGCCATGTCCGGCGCGCCGGAGGACGATTTCCGCAACTCGAACACCGAGGCGACGCGCAAGCTCGCCGAGGCGGCCCAGCGGGCGAAGGTGGGACGCTTCGTGTTCCTGTCGTCGATCCGTGCGCAGTCCGGCCCCAGTGCCGCGACCCCGCTCACCGACGCGGATGCGCCGGCCCCGACCGATCCTTACGGCCGCTCGAAGCTCGCGGCCGAAGAGGCGCTGGCCGAGATCGGGCTCGACTGGGTGGCGTTGCGCCCGGTGCTCGTCTACGGCGCGGGCGTGAAGGGCAACATGGCCGCACTCCTCCGGCTCGCCCGCTCCCCCTACCCGCTGCCTCTGGCGAGCCTGACGGGCCACCGCTCGCTGGTCTCGCTGGAGAGCCTCGCCGGCGCCGTGGTGGCGGCGCTCGATGCGCCGGCCCCGATCGGCCGCCCGCTGATCGTGGCCGATCCCGATCCCCTCACCCTGCCCGAGATGATCGCCGCGATGCGCTCCGGCCTCGGCCGAGGGCCCGGCCTGCTGCCTTGCCCCACCCCGCTGATCGACCTCGCCTGCCGCACCACCGGACGGCAGGAGGTGTTCGACCGCCTCTCCGGCTCGCTCGTCGCCCGCGCCGATGGGTTGGCAGCCCTGGGCTGGCAGCCGGTGCAGACGACGCGCGACGGGCTCGCGGCCCTGGCGCGGGCCGGTGGCTAGAGGATCGGCCCGAAAGGGGAGAGCCGGCTTTCGGGCCGATGCGATGCAAGACCTTCGGTCAGCGAACGCCGCCGCTGGCGACGATGTCCTCGCCGGTCACCCAGCGGGCGTCGTCCGAGGCGAGGAACGCGACGACGCCGGCGATATCGTCCGGCTGGCCGGCGCGGCCCAGCGGCGTCTGCGCGACGAGGCCGGCCTCCATCTCCGAGCCGATGACGCCGGCCGTATGGGTTCCTTCGGTCACGACGAGGCCGGGGCTGACGCCGTTGACGCGGATCCGCCGCGGTGCCAGCTCGTTGGCGAGGACGCCGGTGATCGCATTCAGCGCGCCCTTGGTCGCCGTATAGGCCACCGTGGTCGGCATGTGGACGCGGGTGGCCGCCGACGAGATATTGACGATGCTGCCGCCCTCTCCGAGATGCTGCGCGGCGGCGCGCGTCGTCAGCAGGACGCCGAGCACGTTGATGTCGAACAGGCGGTGGTAATGCTCCTCGGTCACCTCCTCGATCGGCGCGAATTCGTAGACGCCCGAGTTGTTGACGAGAATGTCGAGCCGGCCGAACTGCCCGACTGCCGCCTCGATCAGGGCCTGCGCCTCGGCGGCCCGGGATACGTCGCCCTGCACGGCGATCGCTTGGCCGCCGGCCGCCGCGATGGCCGCGACGACGGCGTCCGCTCCCGCCTTGCTCGACGCATAATTGACGACGACCTTCGCGCCGTCCCGTGCCAGCGCCTTGGCGATCGCCGCACCGATGCCTTTCGAGGCGCCCGTCACCACGGCGACCTTGCTATCGAGCTTTGCCATGTGTGTTACCCTTCCGCAGGGATCGGCACCGGATCGGTCGCCCTTGCCCCATAGTTCAGAAATTCGGAACTAAGGGAGCGCGGTTCAAGACCCCATATGGATGAATGATGCGACCGCTGTTTCACCCTGCGATTGAGGACGTACGGCCGGAAGCGATCCTGCATGCCCTCGCCGATCCTGCCCGCGCCGCGATCTTTGCCAGCATCACGCAGGCCGGCTGCGTTCAGGCCTGTTCGGCCGTGTCGTCGCTCGGCGACCGGGTGATCCCGAGATCGTCTCTGTCGAGCCACTTCAAGGTGCTGCGCGAAGCCGGACTAATCCGGTCCGAGCGCCACGGCGTGGAGATGCGCAACCACTCGCGCTGCGCCGAAGTGGAAGCGCGCTTCCCCGGCCTGCTCTCCGCGATCATGAACGCCTATGCCGGGGCGAAGGCGTGTGAGGCGACGGTGCCGTAACTTGCACCGTTCTGGCCGAGCATCAGCGCCGTTCCGACCGCGTTCATCGGCCCGTCAACTGCGCAATCGGTCAACTGACGGTTATCGATTGTTTGCCGTATTCGCTTGTACCGGCGCAGGCAGTTTGCGGCGCGAGTTGACCACTAGTGCAGCACACGGATACGGCACTTTAGACCCAAGTCGAACTGGGCGATGGCCGCTCGATTATTATGCGACTGCGATCTAGGTCGGAACGGTTGTGTGCAGCTAGCACTGATTTCCTAGCCAACAATTCTGGACTAAAACGGTCACACTCTGGGGTTGAATCACGAGCGATCATTCATGGCGGACCTGACGATCGTGGCTGGCGAATGCGGAAGGGGTCAGGGCGAGTACGACACGGGTCTTTTCAAGCTACCCGGGTCCTCGGAACGCGGTGCCGAGATGATCGCGGAAATCATCGTACATGGCGGCGTTGGCCAAAAGCAATCAACTGTCACGCAGGTGTTGAACAGTCTTCGAGGTGGGGTAGCGCTGGCACAGCAGCTGGATCTCACTGCTCCGGTTAATGTGGCTGCCTCTGCCCTTGGCGCGGGGCTCAATGCACTTGATGAAGGGCCGAAGCAGAAGGCATTGATCGAAGTTCGCTTTGTCGACGGAACGAGCTTGATCGCGATGACCGATGTCGACATCGCGACGCTCATGGAGAATGACCGCCGGGTCATTCAGCTCGCGGCGTCCCGCCTCAGCCCCGACACGGCAGCGCCGCACACGCCCATCGCAACGGAAGTCGGCTTCGGAGCGACGGCACTCGAAACGGTGTCGAACGTCGCCGACACGACAGGCGCAGCTGTGTCATCGGCCTTCGAATACTTGAAGCGCAAGACCATCGGGTGAAGCAGCGATCTCGCGACACACAGGTGGCTAGCGGAGCTGCTTTTTGGAGGTTGTATAGCGCCGGAATGCTGCGACTTCTCCTCGCAATGCGGAGGTCAAACCGTTGAGGCGCTCGTGATGTGTGGCCGCTCGGCAGACTCATCGTCCGACGTGGAACCTGACAGCTCGTTCGACACAGGTGAAGGCACTGCCCGCGCCCGATGGCGGAAATCCGGGATCGCCTCTTCGAACACCGCCTCGGCCGCCGCCCGGTCGCCGGCCGCCACGGCCTCCCGCAGGCGAAGAATCCAGGCATCCAAAACGGTACGGTCGGCGAAGACCGGCTTGGCTGCCATCACCCCGTCGATGCCGTCGAGCGTCACCCGCGGCTCCTCGCGGGCGAAAAGGATCTCGTTCAGGCGCTCCCCCGGCCGCGCGCCGGTGACCTGAATCTCGATATCCTCGTCGGGCTCGAAGCCCGCGAGCCGGATCATCCGTTCGGCCAATTCCCGGATGCGGACGGGCTGGCCCATCTTGAGGACGTAGACCGCCGCACGCTGCTCGCCCGTGGCGCCCCGCCCCTCCGCATCGGCGTGGGAGGCGGCGGTGAGCACGAGGTCGGAGGCCTCGCGCACGGTCATGAAGTAGCGCACCATCTCGGGGTGGGTGACGGTGAGCGGGCCGCCGCGGGCGATCTGCGCCTTGAACACGGGCACCACCGAGCCGACCGAACCCAGCACGTTGCCAAAACGCACGGCGATGAGGCGGGTCGATCCCGTGCCTGCCTGCTCCGCATCGTGGGCCTGGGCCACCATCTCGGCGAAGCGCTTGGTGACGCCGAGCTGCGAGACCGGCTCGATCGCCTTATCGGTCGAGATCATCACGAGCGCCCGGGCCCCCGCCGCCACGGTGGCCGCGGCGACGTTGATCGAGCCGAACACGTTGGTCTTGATGCCCTCGGCCCAGTCGCGCTCCAGATACGGCACCTGCTTGAGCGCGGCGGCGTGGAACACATAGGTCGGGCGGAACGCGGCGATGACCGCACCGAGCCGCTCGGCGTCGCGGATATCGGCGATGGCCCCCTGCACCTCGGCCTCGGCCTGGAGCAGGGCCGGGCTGTTCAGCACGCCGTGCAGCGCCGGCTCCGAATTCTCGATCACGAGGAGGGCCGAGGCGCCGAAGGCGACGGCGCGGGCGCAGATCTCCGAGCCGATCGAGCCGCCACCGCCGGTCACCACGACGCGGGCGCCGGCCAGGAACCCTTCGAGGCGCGGCCGATCGATGGCGACGGTGGGGCGCAGCAGCAGATCCTCGATCTCCAGGGGCGCGAGTTCGGCGTCCCGCATCCCCTCGCCGAGGCTGGTGACGCGGGCGAGCGGCAGGCCGAGCCGCCGGGCACGGGCGATCAGGTCGTCGGGCTCGGATTCCGGCGCCAGGGCGCTCGGCGTCGCGACGAGGCGGCGCACCGGCAGGCCGCGATTGCCGAGATCGGCCACCACCTGCTCCAGATCCCGGAAGCCGCCGAGCACGGGCACGCCGCGCATCATCTGTCCGGCCTCGTCGGCGCGGGGCGACAGGATCCCCTTGGGGGAGAGCCGCTTGACCGAGCCCGACTCGATCGCCCGCAGCACCACCTCGATGTCGGCGCCTCGCCCGAGCAGCAGCGTCGGCGTGGTGGCGGTTCGGGCGTGGCTCTGCCGGGATCGGGCGTATTTGAGGTAGCGAAAGGCGAGGCGGGGACCGCCGAGCAGGAAGACCTGCAGGACCCAGTAGAGCAGGATGGCGATCTTGCCGAAGAAGTAGAACCCGTAGAGATTTGCCGAGACCAGCACGTAGTCGAGGATGAGCAGCGTCAGCGCCATCACGCTGGCGGCGCGGACGATGCCGGCGAGATCGGGCAGCGAGGCGAAGCGCCACTTGGTGCGGTAGAGCTTGAACCACGCGTAGATCAGCGCCGCATAGGCCAGGAACGGCGGCAGCAGCAGCGGCAGGGCATGCAGGCGCTCCGCCAGCAGCTCGCCTTGGAAGCGAAAGACGAACGTCAGCACCACGGCCGCCGCGGTGGCGGCCAGATCGTGGGCGACCATCACCGCCGTCTTGAGGGTGCGCTTCTGCATGGTGCTTTTTGTGAATGCGGGCCGCGGTATCGACGTCGCTCCGGGGGATGTCAACGCGGCCCCTTCGTCGGTCGTGCTTCGTTCCGGCATCGAGAGGGGGCCAACCGTCCGCTTCCGCTCCCGCGCAGCCGATCCGAACAGGATGGGGGAGATCCGCCGCCCTCGCCACCACTTCCCGGAACAGTTGCGGTCCCGTTCGACCCGGTCCCTCGGAACCTTTCGCCCGACCAAGTAAGAAGGATGTCGACGCGCGTGAGCGCCCGCTCCGATAATCTGTGCGTTTCGTCACACGGACGATGAACACAACCCAAACGCGTGGGTTGGACCATCATGAGCAAAACACACAATCACATGATGATGCGCAAGGCCGCTCTCGCGGCGAGCGCCTTCCTCGGTCTCGGCGTCCTCGCGGCGGCTCCGGCCGAAGCGCGCGGGGGCTTCGGCGGTGGCGGCTTCCACGGCGGCGGCGGGGGCTTCGGTGGCGGTCGCGGCTTCGGCGGTGGTCGCGGCTTCGGCGGCGGCGGTTTCGCGGGTCGCGGCTACGGCGGTGGTTACCGCGGGAGCGGGTTCGGAGGATACCGGGGCGGCTACGGTGGCTACCGCGGCGGATATCGCGGTGGCTACGGTGGTTACCGTGGCGGTTACGGTCGGGGCTCCAGTCTCGGCCTGGGCCTCCTCGGCGGCCTCGCTCTCGGCTCAGCCATAGGCTACGGCGGCTATGGTGGTGGCTATGGCGGGTACGGGGGTTACGCTCCGGTCGGCTACGGCGGCTACGACGACGGATACGAGAGTTACGGCTATCGCCGCCCGGTCTATGGCTACGGCGGCTACGGTGCCTACGGGTACTGAGCGCTTCCCAGCGACGACGATCAGGGCCGCCCTCGGGCGGCCCTTTCCTTTGGCCGATGGCCGGCGCGAAGGGTCACGCATCATCGGTACGGCCCACCACGCCCACACGAAGCCCTTCGGCACCCGCTTCGAAGTTCGGCGTGGGCGCCCGGTTCACCCGACCGCGCGCTTCGCCCGGGCCAG
Source organism: Methylorubrum suomiense (assembly GCF_022179765.1). Lineage (GTDB taxonomy): Bacteria > Pseudomonadota > Alphaproteobacteria > Rhizobiales > Beijerinckiaceae > Methylobacterium > Methylobacterium suomiense. The sequence continues at coordinate 194,403 of NZ_BPRE01000001.1, forward strand.
CGCGGCGTCCGCATCCCCCATGTCCGGCGCGTCGATGTGGCGGTAGCGCGCCTGGATCAGGCCGAAGGCGCCGAAGGCGAAATGGCCTGCGGCAACGACCGCGAGCAGCACCCAGCCATAGGGCTGCGCCCTCAGCGCGGCGAAGGCACCGGACAGGCCGTGCGCCTCGGACAGCCCCTGCGTCCAGGCGGCGGTGGCGAGGAAGCCCGCGATGATGAGGAACACGACGGCGCGCGCCGCGTAGCCGAACCGGCCGACGGGCTTCGCCCAGCGCTCGCCGTCGCCGGGCAGCGACAGCCGGTCGGTCACATTGCCCTTCCAGGCCTTGGCGGCGTAGGCGAACCCGGCCGCCGCCACGCCCAGAGCCGCGAGCCCGACGAGCCAGGGCCCGAAGGGCTGGCGCAGGAGCCACGCGGTCCAGTCCTGCACCCCGTCCCCGCCGGCGGAGGCCCGGCCGATGCCGAAGGCGAGCCGGCCGGCGGTGAGGGCGAGGCCGGCATAGACGACGGCGCTGATCAGGTGCGCCCCCCGCACCGCCAGCGCTTTGGGCGCATTGCCACGATGGTCGGCATCGGTGACGCCCTCGACGAGGCGCCAGAGCGCAAACCCCGCGAGACCGAGGGCGATCAGCCCGACCACGACGGCACCGAACGGCCCGCCGAGCACGGCCCGCAGCGCGCCTTTGCTGTCACCGGCCGCGCCACCTTGGCCGAGCGCCGCGAGCAGGGCAAGGACGCCCACGACGCAATAGACGAGACCGCGCGCTCCGAAGCCGAAGCGGGCGAGATGTTCGAGGGCGTTGTCGTTCCGACTCCAGGCCATCCGGGTCAGTCGCGCTCACGCGCGGGCTTGCCCGCCAGCGCCACGTAGAAGCCGAGCCCGTCGCCCGCCGGCAAGGTCTGCAGGCGCTCGATCCAGCCCCGCCGCTTGGCGTCCAGCAGCAGGCGCCCGACCGGCTGGAACAGGGTTTCGCCCCCGCCCTCCGGCGGTGCGGCGAGGCGCACCGCCACCGTCTTGCCCTTGGCGAAGCGGCTGCGCTCCAGCATGTCGCCGATCGAGGCCTCCGCCGTCGGGCGGTTGGCCTCGCGCAGGTCGAGCACGGATTCGGCGTCGGTGACGCCGAGGGAGCCGCGCAGCTTGTTGGCGTAGAAATCTTCGAAATGGGGCAAGGGCGGACCGCTCGCGTCAGAAGTCGATGTCGTCATAGATGTCGGCAACGGCGAGCCGGCCGCCGAGTTCAGGCAGATCGATCGTCTCGCCGGGGCCACGGGCCTGCTTCGTCCCATCCCCACCCGCCTCTCGACGCCACGCTTCGATGCGCGGCTCGTCCTGATAGACGATCAGGAGCACCCGAAGCGAGGCGATGCTGCGACAGAAATCGGTCTTGCGGCTCATGGTCGAGGCAGAGAGCATCTCGGCCACGAGGACGGGATCGCGGGCGTAGCCCTCTCGCAGCATCGACCCACACCGGATCATCACGTCCGGGATCGGTGCGAAGGTATCCATCGCATCGCTCAGCGCCGCAATTCCCGGGATCGCACGGCCACCGCGATCACGCGCAACCGATGCGAGATGTCGAAGCTGGTTCGCGACGTTCATCGGATGCCGCTCGCTCGGCGGCGCCATGAGCATGGGTTCGCCGTCGATGAGCGCCCAACGCTCCTCGTCGGGCCGCCCCGCGCCCCATTCCTGATACTCCGCAACGCCCATGCCGGGGTCGCGCCGAACCGCCACGGCCATTGCCGATCCTCCAGAGGAGCTCGTGGAGGCTAGCATCCGCTCGGCGAGCAGCCAATGCGGGCATCGACGCTCAGAAGTCGATCCCGTCGTAGACATCTGCCACGGCGAGAGCACCGCCAAGTTCGGGCAGGTCAATGGACTCGCCGGAGCCGGCAAATCGCAGAGTCCACTCGGCCGCCCGTCGCCAGACCTCGATCCGTGCCTCGTCCGGATAGATCAGAAGGAGCGTCTGGAGAGACGGGACCGATTGATAGAAGTCCGCCTTGTATCCGCGATCGTTGATCATGGTGGAGGGCGAGAGCACTTCGGCCACCAGAAGCGGATCGCTCACGTAGCCGTCCTTCAGTGCGACCCCGCAGTGCACCAGCGCATCCGGGATCGGCGCATAATCGTCGAACGCGTCGCTCAGGACGGCGAGGTTGGACAGGGCCCAGCAGCCTCGCGGACGGGCGAGGCGACGCAAGGCCGCTTCAAGGTTAGAGACGATCTGCTGATGCCGGTAAGCCGGCGGGGCCATCATCACCGGCACGCCGTCGATCAGCTCCCAGCGCTCGCCTTCGGGCCGGGCGGCCACCCATTCCTTGTATTCGGCCACCCGCATACGGGTGTCGCGCCGAACCGCAACAGCCATCGCCCGAGCCTCCGCCACAAGACCTGCAGCGTAGCATCGCGGGGCCGCCCTGTCGCGGGCGGCCCCGTCTCACCTCAGCGGTGGACCAGCACGTTGCGGAACTGCCAGGGATCGCTCGTGTCGATGTACTCCGGGAACAGGCCGGGGCGGTCGGTGAGCGGGGTCCAGTCGGTGTAGACGCCGACGACCGGGCCGAGATACGGCGTCTGCACTTCGAGGCAGCGGCGGAAATCGATCTCGTCGGCCTCGACGATGCCGGCCTCCGGGTTCTCCAGGGCCCAGACCATGCCGGCGAGCACGGCGCTGGTCACCTGAAGGCCCGTCGCGTTCTGGTAGGGGGCGACGCGGCGGGTCTCCTCGATGGAGAGCTGCGAGCCGTACCAATAGGCGTTCTTCTCGTGGCCGTAGAGCAGCACGCCGAGCTCGTCGATGCCGTCGACGATCTCGTTCTCGTCGAGAATATGCTGCGTCTCCTGCACCTTGCCGGCATTGCCCCACATCTCGTGGAGCGAGAGGACGGCGTCGTTGGCCGGGTGGTAGGCGTAGTGGCAGGTCGGGCGGTAGACCGCCTCACCGTTCTCGCGCACGGTGTAGTAGTCGGCGATCGAGATCGCCTCGTTGTGGGTGACGAGGAAGCCGAACTGCGCGCCGACGGTGGGCACCCAGGTGCGGACGCGGGTGTCGGCGCCGGGCTGGAGCAGGAAGATCGCGCAGCGCGAGCCCTTGGTCTGGCCCTCGGCATTCGCCGGCTTCCAGGTCTCGTGCGTGCCCCAGCCGAGCTCCGCCGGCTGGTTGCCCTCGGAGACGAAGCCCTCGACCGACCACGTGTTGACGAACACGCCCATGGGCTTGGGATGCTTGGCCCGCTGAGTGTCGCGCTCGGCGATATGGACACCCTTCACGCCGACCTTGTGCATCAGCGCCGCCCATTCCTCACGGGTCTTGGGCTCCGGATCGGTGACGCCGGTATCCTTGGCGATGTTCAGGAGCGCCTGCTTGACGAACCAGGACACCATGCCGGGATTGGCGCCGCAGCACGACACCGCGGTCGGGCCGCCCGGCGACGCACGACGGGCGTCGAGAATGTTCTCCCGCAGCGCGTAGTTGGTGCGGTCGGCCTGGGTGAGGCTCTTGTCGAAGTAGAAGCCGGCCCAGGGCTCGGCCACGGTGTCGATGTAGAGCGCGCCGAGTTCGCGGCAGAGCTCGAGGATGTCGCGCGACGAGGTGTCGACCGAGAGGTTCACGCAGAAGCCCTGGCCGCCGCCCTCGGTGAGAAGGGGGGTCAGGACATCGCGGTAGTTTTCCTTCGTCAGCGCCACCTGCTCGAAGCGCAGGCCGTGCTGCTCGGCGAGATCCTTGTGCGCGTCGGAGGGCTCGACCACCGTGAAACGGTTCTTGTCGTAGGTGAAATGCCGCTCGATCAGGGGAAGCGTGCCGCGACCGATCGAACCGAAGCCGATCATCACGATCGGACCGGTGATGTGGCCGTGGACGGGCCAATCCTTCTGCTGACCGTCGGACATGTGGAACCCTCCTCGTCGGGCTGCTCGTCGTATGAGAGCGGCGTCAGTGATGCCTGGAAGTGACGAGCGGATGACGGTTCGGCGCGACGCGGTCAACAGGGCGAGACAGGAGAATATTGCAAAACTGTGAAGGTCTCGGCGCGTCGGCATGACCTGCATGCAGGTCTGCGGCGGACATCCCATGGGGCGCGCCCATCGGAGAAGCGCCTATATTGCACCGCAACAAGGGAGCGACGCCCAGGATCCAAGCCGCACAGGGGATCCGAGCCCATGCTGACCATTCTGACCGCCCAGCCCGTCCATCCGGAGGTCGAGACGATCGACCGCGATCCGGGCATCATCACCCTCCTCGCCGCCCTCGTCCGCAGCGCCCGTCGATCTGCGGGTGGTCGCGCGGGCGAAGGGATCGGCCTGTTCGCCTCGGCCACGGCCTGGCCGCACAACGCGCGCTGATTCTCTCGGAAGGCACGGCACGGCCGATGGATCGGCAGTACCGTAGGCCGACCCAATCCCCCTGACCCTGAGGTGCGTCGCCGAAGGCGGAGCCTCGAAGAAGGGCTCCAGCCAGCCGCACGATCCCTGGAGACCTCCTTCGAGGCCGCTTCGCGGCACCTCAGGATGTGGGGGATGGGTGGGAGAGGCGTGGACATGAAACGGGCAGGGACGGCACCCGCCTCCCCTGCCCGCTTTGCGTTTCCGATCGAGACGTGAGCGTCAGTCGAGCTTCACCTGCCAGATCTCCTCCGCATATTCCCGCATGGAGCGGTCGGAGGAGAACCACGCCATCCGGGCGGTGTTGAGGATGGCGGTGCGCCACCACTGAGCCGGACGGCGCCACGCGGCATCGATCTCGCGCTGGACGCGCCAGTAATCATCGAAATCGACGGTGGTCAGGTAGCGATCGCGGTGGCGCAGCTCGTCGATGAGCGGCGCGAAGCGGCGCGGCTCGTCCGGCGAGAAGACACCGCTGCCGATGGCATCGAGCGCGGCGGCGAGACGGGGCGAGGCCGAGATCGCCTTGTTGGCGTAGGCCGGCTCGTCGATGCGCTGCAGCACGCCTTCGGCGTCGAGGCCGAAGATGAAGATGTTCTCCGCCCCGACGTGATCCTTGATCTCGATATTGGCGCCGTCGAGCGTACCGACGGTGAGCGCGCCGTTGAGCGCGAGCTTCATGTTGCCCGTGCCCGAGGCCTCCATGCCGGCGGTCGAGATCTGCTCGGAGAGGTCGGCAGCCGGGATGATCACCTCGGCGAGACTCACCGAATAGTTCGGCAGGAACACCACCTTCAGCCGATTGCCGACATCCGGATCCTCGTTGACGACCTTGGCGATGTCGCCCGCGAGCTTGATGATGAGCTTGGCCTGGACATAGCTCGGCGCCGCCTTGCCGGCGAAGATCTTGACGCGAGGCGTCCAATCCTTGTGCGGCGCCTTCTTGATCGCTTGGTAGAGGGCCACCGTCTCGACGAGGTTGAGGAGCTGGCGCTTGTACTCGTGGATGCGCTTGATCTGCACGTCGAACAGGGCGGTCGGATCGACCGCGATGCCGGTGCGCTCGGCGATCACCTGGGCGAGACGCTTCTTGCGCAGCTTGCGCATCGCCGCGTAGCGCGTGCGGAACTCCGCATCGTCGGCATAGGGCACGAGCTTGGTGAGTTCGGTCGGATCGTCGAGCACGCCCGCGCCGATCGTCTCGACGGCGAGCGCCGTCAGTTCCGGATTGGCGTTGTGCAGCCAGCGGCGGAAGGTGATGCCGTTGGTCTTGTTGATGATCTTCTCGGGCTCGATCTCGTGGAGATCCTTGAACACCGTCGATTTCAACAACTCGCTGTGCAGCGCCGAGACGCCGTTGACCCGCCGGGAGCCGTGGAAGGCCAGCGGTCCCATGCGCACGCGCCGTCCGTGCGACTCGTCGATGAGCGAGACGGCGGCGATGTGGGCAGCGCCCCCCTTGGCGTTCTTGCTCTGGGCTTCGAGGTGCAGCCAGTTGATCAGGTAGATGATCTGCATGTGGCGCGGCAGCAGCCGCTCCATCAGCTCCACCGGCCAGGTCTCCAGCGCCTCGGGCAGCAGGGTGTGGTTGGTGTAGTGCAGGGTGTTGGAGGTGACCTGCCACGCCTCCTCCCAGAGGAAGTCGTGCTCCTCGAGCAGGATGCGCATCAGTTCCGGCACCGCGATGGCCGGGTGCGTGTCGTTGAGCTGGATCGCGGCGTGGTCGGGCAGGGTGCGCAGGGAGCCGCGCTCGGCGACGTGCCGGCGCACGAGGTCCTGCAGCGAGGCGGAGGTGAAGAAGTATTCCTGGCGCAGACGCAGTTCCTGCCCCTCGGCGGAGGAATCGCTCGGGTAGAGCACCCGCGAGATCGCCTCGGCCCGGGCGCGCCCCGCCACCGCGCCGACATGGTCGCCGGCGTTGAAGCGGGCGAGTTCGACGGGGGCGTCCGACTCCGCCTTCCATAAGCGCAGCATGTTGACGTGTTGACCGCGCCAGCCGACGACCGGAATGTCGTAGGCCACCGCGTTGACGGTCTCGGCCGGGTGCCAGTGGCGGCGGATATGGTGATCGCCGTGGCTCGTCATGGTGACATGGCCGCCGAAACCGATCTTGTAGGTCGATTCCTGGCGGGCGAATTCCCACGGATTGCCCTCGGAGAGCCACGTCTCCGGCGCCTCGCGCTGCCAGCCATCCTCCAGCGATTGACGGAAGATGCCGTGGTCGTAGCGGATGCCGTAGCCGATCGCGGGGATCGAGAGGCTCGCCATGCTCTCCATGAAGCAGGCGGCGAGCCGCCCAAGACCGCCATTGCCGAGGGCGGCGTCGGGTTCGGCCCCCTCGACCTCGTTCAGGTCGACGCCGAGATCGCGCAGGGCCTGCTTGGTGGCCTCGACGAGGCCGAGATTGTTCATCGCGTCCGACAGAAGCCGGCCGATGAGGAATTCGAGCGAGAGGTAATAGACGCGCTTGTCCGGCACGGTGCCGGCCTGCCCCTCGTGGCAGGCATCGACGATCCGGTCGCGCAGCGCCAGCGCGGTCGCGGCGAACCAATCGCGGTCGCGCGCGCTCTCCGGGGTCTTGCCGAGCACGTAGATGAGCTTGGCGCGGATATCCTCGCGCAGCGCGACCACGGGATCGCGATCATCGGCGTGGCGCGGCTTCACATATGTGGCGGCGGCCTTGACCGATTTCGAGGAAGAAGCGGATGTATCCGCTTCGCCGTTCCGAACGAGAACGGACAAAGTTTCGTTCAGCACTGGACTAACCCCCTTCGTCGCAGCCGATTTGATCGGAAATGCATCGTACCCTGCCCGCTTCTTGTGGCGGGACGAGGACCGACGGCCCTGCGCCCGCACGGTGTTGCGGATGCAGAGACTTGTCGAGATACATCGGGCCGAGATCGCCTTTGCAAGCGCCGTGCCCGTGAGGCTGTGTCCTGGTTGACACAAGATCCCCGGTTTCGCAGGGCCCCAGACCGCGAATTGAGCCCTCTCACTTGAAGACTAGCTGAACGGCCCTACCCCACTTGTAAGAAAGCGTACCGATGGCGTCCCATCTTGGGACGACCCCGGTGCCGACGCCCGGGAGGTTCGATGCCCGAGACGATCTGGTGGAAGACCGGGACCGTCTATCAGGTCTATCCGCGCTCGTTTCAGGACACGAACGGCGACGGTGTGGGCGATCTGCCCGGCATCACCGCGCGGCTCGAGCACCTCGCCTGGCTCGGCGTCGATGCGGTGTGGATCTCGCCGTTCTACCGCTCGCCGATGGCCGATTTCGGCTACGATGTGGCCGATTACCGGGCGGTCGATCCGCTCTTCGGCACCCTCGAGGATTTCGATGCGCTGATCGCCGAGGCGCATCGGCGCAAGCTCAAAGTCATCCTCGATTTCGTCCCGAACCATTCCTCGATCGCGCATCCCTGGTTCGTCGAAAGTCGGGCGAGCCGCGAGAATCCGAAGCGCGACTGGTATCTCTGGCGCGATCCGGCGCCGGATGGCGGACCGCCCAACAACTGGCTCTCGAATTTCGGCGGACCGGCTTGGACCCGGGACGAGGCGAGCGGCCAATATTACTACCACGCCTTCCTCGCCGAGCAGCCGGACCTCAACTGGCGCAATCCGGAGGTGCGCGCGGCGATGCACGACGTGCTGCGCTTCTGGCTGGAGCGGGGCGTCGACGGCTTTCGCGTCGACGTGATCTGGCACCTCATCAAGGACGAGGGATTCCGCGACAATCCGCAGAACCCGGACTTCGCGCCGCATCAGCCCGGCATCAACCGGTTCTCCCAGGTGTATTCCTGCGATCGGCCGGAGGTGATCGAGGTGATCAGCGGCATGCGCGCCGTGCTTCGGGAGTTCGGCGAGCGGGTGCTGATCGGCGAAATCTACCTGCCGGTCGAGAGGCTCGTGACCTATTACGGTCCGGATTTGGAAGCGGCCGACCTGCCGTTCAACTTCCAGCTTCTCGAAACACCCTGGCAGGCCGATGCCGTTGCCGCCCTGGTGGCGGAATACGAGGCGGCGCTCCCCGAGGGCGGCTGGCCCAATTGGGTGCTCGGCAACCACGACCGCCCCCGCATCGCCGCCCGCGTCGGCGATGCGCAGGCGCGGGTCGCCGCCATGCTGCTCCTGACGCTGCGTGGGACGCCGACGCTGTATTACGGTGACGAGATCGGCCTCGGTCACGTGCCGATCCCCCCGGACCGCGTGCAGGATCCCTGGGAACGCAACGAGCCCGGCCACGGACGTGACCCGGTGCGCACACCGATGCAGTGGGACGACAGCCGGCATGCCGGCTTCAGTGCCGTCGAGCCGTGGCTGCCGCAGACGGAGGATGCCGAGCGGCGCAACGTCGATGCGATGCGAGACGATTCCCGCTCGATTCTGACCCTCTACCGACGCCTGCTGTCGCTGCGCCGCGATCATCCCGCTTTGTCGGTCGGCGGCTGGCGGAGCGTCCCCCTCCCCCCCAGCCTTGCCACCGAAGTGTTTGCCTACGAGCGATTCGAGGGTGACGAAACCTTGCGCATCCTGCTCAATTTCGGGAGCGCCGAACGGAGTATTCCCCTCGAGGACGATGCGGCCAAGCAGGAGACTTGGAGCGTCCTGCTCTCGACCCGACCGGGACGCGCGGGCGAGGCGACCGGCAATGTGCTGCACCTGTCTCCCGACGAGGGCGTGGTTCTGCGTGCGCATCCGTCCAGCTGATGATGCCCGCGCGCAACGCATGAGTTCCATGACGCAACTGCAGACGTCCGGCGGCGAATGTTAATCTGAACATGGCCTGAATTGTGCGATGCAACGGAACAGAAGCCCTTCCGGAGCATTGTGATGCTGAGCGCGGCGGTAGCGAACGAACCGGTTCGTAGACGTCGTCAGGTGCGTGGGGGCGAGCCGATGGCGTATGTGGATCTCGGCGAGCGGCTCGCTGCCGAGTTACCGACGCATTCCGCATTCGGCTCCGAACTTCAGAACGAACGCTCCCTTCTCCCCCGCATTCTCTACGCCACGCCGGAAATGGCGGATTTCGTGAAGACCGGCGGCCTCGGTGAGGTCGCGGGCGCGCTGCCGCGTGCCCTGCGGCGTCACTACGATGTGCGGGTGCTGATCCCCGGTTATGCCAGCGTACTGGCCGGACTGCAGGGTCTCACCATCGTGGCCCGGCTCGGCGCCTTCGCGGGCGTGCCGGCCTGCGATCTCGGCTACGGCACGACCCCGGACGGACTCGGCGTCTACGTGCTGATCGCTCCCGATCTCTACGTACGCGATGGCACGCCTTACGGCGATGCGCGCGGCGATTTCGGCGACAACGACCTGCGCTTCGCCCGCCTCGGCCGCGCTGCCGCCGAACTGGCCGCCGGCCTCGACCCCTTCTGGTCGGCCGACCTCCTGCATCTCAACGATTGGCAGACCGCCCTGGCACCGGCCTACATGGCCTGGCTCGGCATCCGCCGTCCGAGCGTCCTGACGATCCACAACCTCGCCTATCAGGGACTGTTTCCGCGCGAGCATCTCGGGCGGATCGGGGCGCCGGACTACGCATTCCAGATGGACGGGGTGGAGTTCTACGGCCAGCTGTCGTTTCTGAAGGCGGGCCTCTACCACGCCTCGCACGTCACCACCGTGAGCGACACCTACGCCCGCGAGATCACCACCCCCGAGGGCGGTTGCGGCCTCGACGGATTGCTGCGGACCCGTGCGGCGCAGGGACGGCTCACCGGCATCCTCAACGGGATCGACGAGAGCTGGGACCCGCGCACCGATCCGCATCTGGCCACGCCGTTCGAGGCGGATGACTGGAAGGGCAAGCGCGCCAATGCCGACGAGGTGCGCAAGCAGTTCGGCATGGCGGTCTCGCGCGGGCCGCTCTTCGCCATCGTCTCCCGCCTCGTCCATCAGAAGGGCATCGATCTCAGCATCGCCGCGGCGGAATCCATCGTCGCCGAGGGCGGTCAGCTGGTGGTGATCGGCCAGGGCGAGGGCCGCTTCGAGGAAGCCTTGCGCGATCTCGCCGGCCGCCATCCCGACCATGTCGGCGTCCATGTGGGCTTCCGCGAGACCGAGGCGCGCCGCATCTTCGCCGGCAGCGACTTCCTGCTGATGCCGTCGCGCTTCGAGCCCTGCGGACTGGCGCAGATGTATGCCCAGCGCTTCGGCTCCCTGCCGATCGTGCGCCGCACCGGCGGCCTCAACGATACCGTCGAGGACGGGGTGACGGGCTTCACCTTCGCCGACGCCTCGCCCCGGGGCCTGACCTCGGCGATCACCCGCGCCTTCGCGACATTCGGCCAGAAGAAGCGGCTCAACGCCATGCGGCGCACGGCGATGTCGCGCGAGTTCGGCTGGGACCAGGCGGCGCTCAACTATTGCGGCCTCTACGCCCGCGCCTTCGGCAACAACGCGGCCCGGCGTTGGAAGGCGGCCTGAACGACCGTTTTGGGAGCATGCCGGCGAAACGCAGCGGCGTCTTCCGCGTTGTGCGCCCATGGATGCATTCGTAGCGATTCCGCGCAGCAATCCGCTGATCCGCAAGCTGCGGCACGGCGTCGATCTCGACGATGGTGACCGCGCCCTCCTCGCCGGACTGTTCCGCCCGGGGCGCACGCTGGAACCGCAACAGGATATCGTCCGGGCCGGAGAGCCGGCGGCGGGCGTCCATCTCGTCGTCGAGGGCTTCGCCTTCCGCTACAAGCTCGTCGGGGACGGGCGGCGCCAGATCCTCGGCCTGCTGATGCCGGGTGATTTCTGCGATCTGCAATCGATCGTGCTGGGGCCTTCCGATCACTACATCGCGGCGCTCACCGCCTGCACCGTCGTCGACGTCCCCCAGGACAAGGTCGACAGCTTGGTCTTCCGCGACTCGCGGCTCGCCCGCGCCCTGTGGTGGGCGACGCTCGTCGATGAGAGCATCCTGCGGGAATGGCTCGCCAATATGGGCCAGCGCGCCGCCGACCGGCGCATCGCCCACCTGTTCTGCGAGCTGCTGCTGCGCCAGCAGATCGTCGGCGCGGCCGGCCCGAACGACTGCGCGATGCCGATGACCCAGCCGATGCTCGCGGACATCCTGGGCATCACCACGATCCATGTGAGCCGCATCCTGCGCGACCTGCGCAGCGAGGGCTTAGTCCGGCTCCAGGACCGACGGCTCCACGTGCCGGATGTCGGGCGGTTGCGGGCCTTCTGCGACTTCGACCCGACCTATCTCCACCTCATCCGGCAGCCCGGCGAGGAGGACGAGGCCGGCGCGAGCATGGCGGGCGAGCGCCGCCGGCCCTGATCCTGACGCAGCCCAGCCCCGGCAGCGGGGTGGCTGTACGACAAGAAAAATATTGCCGATGCCCGGATGCTCTTCGAACTTCGTCTCGGACCGTGCACAGGCAAGCCTCATGGCATTCCACGACCCCGTCCCGCAGATCACGCTGAACGACGGGCAGGCGATCCCGCAGATCGGTTTCGGCGTCTATCGGCTCGAAGAGACACAGGCGCCCGCCCTGGTCGGCACGGCGCTCGGGAGCGGCTATCGCTCGGTCGACACGGCGTCGGTCTACGGCAACGAGGCGGGGGTCGGACGCGCCCTGCGCGAGACCACCGTGCCGCGCTCCGCCGTGTTCGTGACGACCAAGCTCTGGAACGACGACCAGGGCTACGACGCGACGCTGCACGCCTTCGAGGCGAGCCTCGCCCGGCTCGCGGTCGAGGCGGTCGACCTCTACCTGATCCATTGGCCCTGCCCGGATCGCGGGCTCTATCTCGACAGCTGGCGCGCCCTAATCCGCCTGCGTGAGGAGGGCCGGGCCCGCTCGATCGGCGTGTCGAACTTCACCGAGGGACAGCTCGACCGCCTCGTGTCCGAGACCGGTGTCAGCCCGGCCCTCAACCAGATCGAGCTGCATCCGCATTTCCAGCAGCACGCCCTGCGGGCCGCCCATGCCCGCCTCGGCATCGTCACCGAGGCCTGGAGCCCGCTGGGCAAGGCGCAGATCCTCGACGATCCGGTGATCGCCCGCATCGCCGGCCGGCTCGGCCGGACCGCGGCGCAGGTGGTCCTGCGCTGGCATGTCGAGAACGGTTTCGTGGCGATCCCGAAATCCGCCACGCCGTCTCGGATCTCCGAGAATCTCGACGTATTCGGCTTCAGCCTGACGGAGGACGACCACACCGCCATCGCCGGGCTCGACCGGGCGGACGGGCGGATCGGGCCGGATCCGGCGACGCTGCAGTAACTCCGCCGAGAGCATCGGCACGAGAGGTCGGCATCGGCGTTCGGGCCGATGCTTCAAGCGCCCGTGGGCGTGGGATCGGAGACGACATCCGGCCCGACGGTTTACCCCGCCAGCGGAAGGGGCTTGGCCGCCGCCAGCTCCGTCCCGCCCTTGCGTTCCAGCAGGCCCGGAGGCGGCACCGGTGCCTCGATGGTGCAGACCACACCCTCCGGCTCGTAGATCAGCTCGACGGTACCGGCGAGTTCGCGGGCGAGGCTGCGCTCGATCAGCCGCGAGCCGAAGCCGCGGCGGGTCGGCGGCTTCACCGGCGGCCCGCCGGCCTCGCTCCAGCGCAGCGAGAGGTGGAGGTCGGGCGTGCGCTGCACGGTCCACGAGATCGTCACCTTGCCGCCCTCGCGCGAGAGGGCGCCGTACTTGACCGCGTTGGTGCCGAGTTCGTGCAGCGCCATGGCGATCGACAGCGCCAACCGCGGCGCGAGCCGCAGGCGCGGCCCCAGGACGGCGAAGCGCGCCTCCTGGCCGTCGGCCGCCTCCAGCGGGCGGATCGCATCCGCCACGACGGTCTTCAGTTCGGCGCCCTCCCAGCTCTCGCGGGTCAGCACGTCGTGGGCGCGGGCGAGGGCGAGGAGCCGCGCTTCGAAGGCCGCGCGGGCGGCCTCCGCCTCCTCGCCGTCGAGGCCGCGCAGGGATTGCATCGCGATCGACTGCACGGTGGCCAGGGTGTTCTTCACCCGATGATTCAGCTCGTTGATGAGCAGGCGCAGATGCTCCTCGGCGCGCTTGGCGTCGGTGACGTCGACGCTGCACCCGGTGAAGCCCAGGAAGGTGCCGCCATCGTCGAGGCGCGGCACGCCCTCGCAGCGCAGCCAGCGGATCTCGCCGGTCCGGTCGATCACCCGCATCTCCGCCCGGAACGGCCGGCGGCTCTCGAACGCCTCCTCGAAGGTCGCGAGGAACACCGGCAGGTCCGGCGGATGGACGATCGACTCCCAGCCCGAGCCCGCCATCTCGGTGGCGGGACGACCGAACAGATGGTCGAAATGCATGTTGGCGAAGACCACCTGAGCGATCTCGTCGGTCATCCAGATCAGGGCCGGCGCGGAATCGGCCATGTGGCGGAAGCGGGCCTCGCTCTCCTTGAGGGCCGAGAGGCCGCGCTGGGTCTCGGCCAGGGCCCGGTCGCGCTCCTCGCTGCGGGTGCGCAAGCGAAGGGAGGCCTCCGACAGCACGTCGCCGAGCCGGCGGATCTCGTGGATCGGCGAGGCGATGCGCGGGATCGCCTGCCCGCGGGCGAGGGCCGGACCGGAGGCGGCGAGCTGGCGGAGCGGCTTGGACACCCGCGACCAGAGATGCACCGCGAGCACCGAGGAGGTCGCGAGCACGAGCAGGCCGAACCCGCTGAAGGCCCAGAGCCAGCGGTGGAGCCGCTCGTCGACGAGTTCCCGCGGAATGCTCGCCGCCGCGGTCCAGCCATTGAGCCGCGAGCGCGCCTCCACCACGGTGACGGGCTTGAAGGCGCGGTCGCGGCCCTCCCAGACTCCGGGGGTGCCGGTCGTTTTCTGGCGGAGCGTCGCCAATCGCGGGCGTCCGATCACGCCGGGCAGTTCGGGCAGGCGCGCCAGCACGATGCCGTCGCGGTCGGACACGCCCGAGACCCAGCCCCGCACCTGCTCGCGGGCGAGGATGCCCTCGATGCGGCTCACCGGTACGGCGAAGCTGAGGAGGTAGGTGACGGCGTCGTCGATCCGCACCGGCACGGCGACCGCGTAGGACGCCTGATCGGGAGTCGCCCCCGCGAGATAGCCCGTCACCATCGAGCGCTGCCCGCTGGCGCGGAGTTCGTGATCCACCGGCAGGGTGGTGACCGGGAGCGGCGCGCCCGTCGGCAGGGCGGTGTTGACGATTTGCTGGCCGTCGAGGCGGCGGAGCACGATGTCGAGGCCGGTGGCGTCGCGCACCAGACGCGCCTGGTTCTCGAAATTGGTGAACTCGCCGTCCTTGAGCCGGGGCGAGGTCGCGAGCGTCTGGAGCACCGAGACGAGGCCGGCGGTGTCGCGGTCGATCGAGAGCGCGATGCCGCGCACGTTCTCCCGGGCGTCCTGCTCGAAACGGGCGCGCTCCGTCGCGGCGTAGCGGGCGAGCAGGATCGCGGTGAAGATCAGCCCCGGGCCGATCAGCGCGATCACCAGCATGATCAGGTAGAATTGCGTGGAGAAGCCGCGCTGGCCGAGCCGCGCCAGCAGGCGGCGAAGGCCCGCCTCCCGCGGCGCGCGGACCGGGGCAGCCGCCGCGGGCTCCGCCGGAGCGGAGCCCCTCCCCGCCGACGGCTCCGCCTCGGCGCGGGTCTCAGGATCGGTGCGCAGCACGATCGACATGTCCCAGGTCCCGGCTCGGGTCGAGCCGGTCGCGCACCCTCTGCTTGAGGGTCTTCACGTCGGGAAAGCCTCCGTCACGCACACGCTCCCAGATCGTCTCCCCCTCGAGCTCGATGGCGAAGACCCCGCCGGTGGCGGGCCGGAGCGCGACCTCGCCGAGATCGTCGCGGAAAGTCGACAGAAGTTCCTGCGCCATCCAGGCGGCGCGCAGGAGCCATTGGCACTGCGTGCAATAGGTGATCGCGACCCGTGGCCGGGTGGGACGCGACGGGATTGCGTCGTCGGAAGCCTCGTCCATGGCAGGCACAGCGGCCCTATCGGCCCGGCCTTGTCAACCGTTGGCCCGCGTCGCGACGGGTTCGTCATCCCAGGATGAGGCGGGGGAACACGTCACCTTGCGCCGCCGCCGTTCGTCCAGGCTTCCCTCCGCAAGGCCGGAATGGCGGCAGGGATATGCGATGCATCCCGCCCCAATCCCCTCGTCCGCTCGATCTTCACTCCCCCGCCTTCCCGCGGCGGCCCGCCGCACCTATCTCCCGGCGGCAAGGCCCCGCTTCCCGGACGCCCGCCCCCTGGAGAGATGCCGCCCATGTCCGTCAGCCTCAGCCCCCCGGCGGCGCTTCGCACGCCCGTGCTCGGCCGGATCGCCAGCGCGCTCGCCGCCCTGTGGCTGTCGCTCTGCCTCTCGGGCTGCGGGGCGATCAACCGGGTGCCGAGCCTGGAGGAGCAGGCGAAATCCTCCTGGAGCGAGGTGCAGAACCAGTACCAGCGCCGGGCGGACCTGATCCCCAACCTCGTCGAGACGGTGAAGGGTTACGCCAAGCAGGAGCAGGAGACGCTGACCAGGGTGACGGAAGCCCGCGCCAAGGCCACCAGCGTCCAAGTCGATGCCTCGACGGTGAACGACCCGGCCAAGTTCAAGCAGTTCCAGGACGCGCAGAATCAGCTCTCCGGCGCGCTCGGACGCCTGCTCGCCTCGGTCGAAGCCTATCCGGATCTCAAATCCAACCAGAACTTCCTGGCCCTGCAATCGCAGCTGGAGGGCACGGAGAACCGCATTGCGGTGGCCCGGCGCGACTACATCCAGTCGGTCCAGGCCTACAACACCGAGATCCGCACCATCCCCGGCCGCTGGATCGCCTCGTGGTTCTACCCCGAAGCGAAGCCCATGGAGACCTTCACCTCGACGCCCGGCTCGGAGCGCGCGCCGAACGTGAAATTCTAGCCCCGGCCGAGGGGTGAACCCGCGCGCGCAGGGCGTCCTCGCCCGGCTGGCGGCCTCGCTGGCCTTCCTGCTGCTTGCCCTGGCCCCGGCGCTGGCCGCCGAGCCCGACCTTCCGCCCCTCACCGGGCGCATCGTCGACGGCGCCGGCATCCTCTCGCCGGAGGCGGAGGCGCGGATCGAGGGCAAGCTTAAGGCACACGACGACAAGTCCGGCGATCAGGTCGCGGTCGCCACCGTGCCCTCGCTCCAGGGCCTCACCGTCGAGGATTTCGCGAACCGCCTGTTCCGGGCCTGGAAGCTCGGACAGGCCAAGACCAACAACGGCGTCCTGCTCCTCGTGGCGCCGACGGAGCGCAAGGTCCGCATCGAGGTCGGCTACGGGCTGGAAGGCGCGCTCACCGACGCCCTCACCAAGGTCATCATCACCACCGCGATCACGCCGCGCTTCAAGCAGGGCGACTTTTCCGGCGGCGTCGAGGCCGGGATCGACGCGATCCTCTCGATCCTGTCGGGCGATGCCGAGGAGTGGCAGCGGCGCGCACCGGTCCGCGAGGACAGCGTCGATCCCGTCACGGTCGGGTTCTGGATCCTCGTCATCATCGTCGTCGTCCTCGTCATGGCGCGGATGAATTCCGGCGGGCGGCGTGGGCGCGGCGGCGGCATCGTGCTCATCCCCGGCTCATCCGGCGGCTGGGGCGGAGGCTTCTCCGACGGGGGCGGTTTCTCGGGGGGCGGCGGGTTCTCCGGCGGGGGCGGCTCGTCGGGCGGCGGGGGAGCCTCCGGTGACTGGTAGCGCGGTGATCCTGAGCGAAGCCGAGCGCGCGCGGATCGCGCGGGCGATCGGCCGGGCCGAGGCCGGCACGGCGGGCGAAATCGTCGTGCTGGTGGCGGCCCGCGCCGGACTCTACCGCTCGCCCGCCCTCGCCCTGGCGCTCGCGGTGGCGCTCGCCCTGCCCTGGCCGCTGATCCTGCTGACGCATCTCTCCGCCGCCGAGATCGCGCTGGCCCAGGCCGGCGGCGTGCTCGCGGCGCTGGCTGCCACGCTGAACGAGCGGGTGCGCATCGCCCTCACCCCCCGCCCCTGGCGGCACGAGCGGGCCCGCGCGGCGGCCCGCCACGAGTTCCTGGCGCACGGGCTCCCCGCCACGCGGGGGCGCACCGGCGTCCTGATCTACGTCGCCTTGGCCGAGCGCTACGCCGAGATCGTCGCGGATTCCGCGGTGCGAGCCCGCATCCCCGACGGGGAATGGCGCGTGGTCCTGGGCGATCTCCTCGCGGCGGCCGGACGCGGCGAACTGGGGCCCGGCCTCGTCGTGGCGGTGGAGCGGGTCGGCGGGGTGCTGGAAGCGGCTTTCCCCGGGGACAAGGCCGGCAACGAATTGCCCAACCGCGTCATCGTGCTGGAGTGAGGCTTTTGCCGGGACTGCAAGAGCGCGCTCGAAGTACCCGTTGAAGGATCGCGGAGTGTGTAGCCTCTGCAACTGGCCTCAGGGAGAAAATTGCGCCAAACAAGGTCCGTCAAGGCCGCCTTAATCAAGAATGCGGCCATCACGGAGTGAGGCGTCAATGGGCGCGGTACAGAAACACGGGCCCTGGGCCCTGGTGGGAGCGCTCGGCGCGGCGGCGCTCGCCATCGTCGCGACGCAGCGCGGCGAGTCGATCAACGCCCTGTGGGTCGTGGTGGCCGCCGTCTGCGTCTACCTGATCGCCTACCGCTATTACTCGCTCTACATCGCCGACAAGGTGATGCGCCTCGATCCCAAGCGCGAGACCCCGGCCCACCGCCACAACGACGGCCTCGACTACGTCCCTACCAACAAGACCGTGCTGTTCGGCCACCATTTCGCGGCGATCGCGGGCGCGGGCCCGCTGGTCGGCCCGGTGCTCGCCGCGCAGATGGGCTATCTGCCCGGCATGCTCTGGATCCTCGCCGGCGTGGTGCTCGCGGGCGCGGTGCAGGACTTCATGGTCCTGTTCATCTCGATGCGCCGCGACGGGCGCTCGCTGGGTGAGCTGATCCGGGCCGAGCTCGGCGTCATCCCCGGCGTGATCGCCCTGTTCGGCACCTTCATGATCATGGTGATCCTGCTGGCGGTGCTGGCGATGATCGTCGTCAAGGCGCTGGCCGAGAGCCCCTGGGGCACCTTCACGGTCGCGGCCACGATCCCGATCGCGATCCTGATGGGCCTCTACGCGCGCTACATCCGGCCGGGCAAGATCGGCGAGGTCTCGATCATCGGCTTCGTCCTGCTCATGGCCGCGATCATCGGCGGCGGCCAGATCAACGAGCACCCGGTCTGGGGCCCGGCCTTCACCTTCACCGGCACGCAGCTCACCTGGATGCTGATCGGCTACGGCTTCGTCGCCGCGATCCTGCCCGTGTGGCTGCTGCTCGCCCCGCGCGACTACCTCTCGACCTTCCTCAAGATCGGCACCATCATCGGTCTGGCGCTCGGCATCGTCGTCGTCGCCCCGCACATGCAGATGCCGGCCATGACGAAGTTCGTCGACGGCACCGGCCCGGTCTGGGCGGGCTCGCTGTTCCCGTTCCTGTTCATCACCATCGCCTGCGGCGCGGTCTCGGGCTTCCACGCCCTGATCTCCTCGGGCACCACGCCGAAGCTCGTCGACAACGAGATGGACACCCGCTTCATCGGCTATGGCGGCATGCTGATGGAGAGCTTCGTCGCGATCATGGCGCTGGTCGCCGCGAGCGTGATCGATCCGGGCATCTACTTCACCATGAACTCCCCCGGCGCCCTGCTCGGCACCACGCCGGAGACCGCCGCGGCGGCCGTGACGACCAAGCTCGGCTTCCCCATCGCGGCCGAGACGATCGCCCAAACCGCCAAGGATGTCGGCGAGCACTCGATCATCTCGCGCGTCGGCGGCGCCCCGACGCTCGCCGTCGGCATGGCCCACATCATCTCCTCCGCCATCGGCGGCAAGGCGATGATGGCCTTCTGGTACCACTTCGCGATCCTGTTCGAGGCCCTGTTCATCCTCACCGCCGTGGATGCCGGCACGCGCGCCGGGCGCTTCATGCTGCAGGATCTGCTCGGCCTGCTCTCGCCGCGCTTCAAGGATACCTCGGCCTGGGCGCCCAGCATGGTGGCCACCGCGCTCTGCGTCGCCGCCTGGGGCTACTTCCTCTACCAGGGAGTGACCGACCCGTTGGGCGGCATCTACACGCTGTGGCCGCTGTTCGGCATCTCGAACCAGATGCTGGCGGCGGTGGCGCTGACGCTCGCCACCGTGGTGATCTTCAAGATGAAGCGCGAGCGCTACGCGTTCGTCACGATCATCCCGACCGTTTGGCTCTGCATCTGCACCCTGACCGCGGGCTGGCAGAAGATCTTCTCTCCCGACCCGAAGATCGGCTTCCTCAGCCACGCCGACCGCTTCTCGGCGGCCATCGCCGAGGGCAAGGTGCTGGCCCCGGCCAAGAGCATGGACGACATGCACAAGATCGTCTTCAACGACCGCGTCGACACGGTGCTCGCCGTGTTCTTCGTGTGCCTCGTCGTGGCGATCGTGGTGTTCGGCGCCAAGGCCTGCCTCAAGGCCTATCGCAGCGACCGCTGGACGGCTCTGGAAGCCGATTCCAAGCTCGCCCCGGCGGAGTGACACCATGACCGCACCAGCATCGTCGCAGAACTTTCGCGATCGCCTGAAGGCGTTCAACAAATGCATCTGCGACGGCGCGCGCCTTATGGTGGGCCAGGGCGATTACGGCACCTACGTCGCCCATATCCAGAAGACCCACCCGGATCAGGCGCCGATGACCGAGCGTGAGTTCTTCCGCAATCGCGAGAACGCGCGTTTCGGCGTCGGCAATACCTCGGGCTTTCGCTGCTGCTAGGGCGGCAATCCCAATCCTTGAGGCTGTCGACCTAAAGAATACTCGCCGGGACAGTCATTATAATCAGTATAAAAAGAAGCGCCGTCAGTTCCTATTCTTGGAGCTGGCGGCGTTTTTTCGCGTGCATCTCGCCAAAGCTCGGATAGTCTGCCGCCACATCAAGTTTGGGGGTTGGACAGGAATGAATCAGGACTACGGGCGGTTGGGCCGGACAGGCTCGGTCACCTTCGATCGAAAGGCGGCGGGCCTCACCGGCATCGTCGTGAAGGGCTTCCTGCTCTCCCTCGTCACCTTCTCGATCTACCGCTTCTGGTACATCACCAACCTGCGGCGCTTCTTCTGGAGCCGGACGATCGTGGCCGGCAGCCCGGCCGAGTATCTCGGTCGCGGCAAGGAGTTGTTCCTCGGCTTCCTCGTGGCGCTGGCCATCCTGGTGCCGGTCTACGTCGTCCTGTTCCTGCTCGGTCTGGCGGCGCCGCCTCTCGCGGCCTTCGTGCCGGCTCTCTCCGCCGTCTTCCTCTTCCTGCTCGGGCAATACGCGGTCTTCCGCGGGCGACGCTACCGCGCCTCACGCACCCGCTGGCGCGGCATCCGCCTCGGCCAGGACGGTTCGGCGCTGGCCTATGTCGGGCGCGCCGGCCTCTGGTGGCTCGTCACGCTCCTGACCGCCGGGCTCGCCTTTCCGTTCATGCGCGCCGCCCTCGAACGCTACCGCATCGATCACACCCTGATCGGGCAGAGCCGCCTGCGCTCGACCGCCACCGGGGGCTCGGCCCTGCGGCCCTGGCTGGCGCTCTACCTCTGCGCCGCCCTGCGGCTCCTGGCGAGCGTGCTGGCGCTGCTGAACGCCATGAACTTCGACCCACCCTTCGAGCTGTTCGTGACCGATCCGAACGGCGCGCCGAAGAATCTCGATATCAATCCGAAATATGCCGGCACCGCCGTGAGAACGTATTTCGGCGTGACCATGGCCGCCCTCGGCTTCGCGATCATCGCGATCCTGGGGCTCATGCCCTATTACCGCGCCCGCGAGACCCGCGCCTTCCTGGCCGCCACGCATCTCGGCGAGGCACGCCTGACCTCGCATCTGAAGGCGCGCCAGTTCTACTGGCCTTACATCCTCTACTTCCTGTCGGTCATCGGCTTCTTCGCCGCCATCGGCCTCATCGTCACGACACTCATGCCCTTCGCCATGGACCCGACGGCGAATTTCGGCCAGCAGACCGCCATCTTCGCGGGCATCGGCCTGGTCTATCTCGGCGCCGCGCTGGCGGCGACTTGGCTCTATGTTCGGGTGGTGACCCTGCGGCTCTGGGAAGCGGTGGCGAGCTCGACGGAGATCGAGAATGTCGGGGCGCTCGAAGCGGTGCTGGCATCGCGCCGCAATCCCGCGAGCGGGCTCAACGAGGGCCTCGCCGACGCGCTCGACGTCGGCGGTGCGCTGGAGATCGGCTTCTGACGCGACCGATGGAGAGCCTCACCACCACCGGCCTCTACTTCGACGGGCTGAGCGCGCGGGCCCATCCCGTGCGGCTGCGCCTCGGGGAGCGGCTGGAGATCGTGGGCGAGGCGATCCGCCTCGATTGGAGCCTGCTCGATCTGCGCGCCGCCGACACGGCGCCGCCTTTGACCCGGATCGGCCATGCGAGCGCATCCGGCAGCGTGGAGTTCGAGGATGCGGCCTTCGCCGCGCATCTCGCCACAAGCAGCCCCGGCCTGAGGCGAACCGAGCGCGAGGGTGGCCTGGTACGGCTCGTCCTCTGGTCGGTCGCTGCGGGCCTCTCGGTGGTGCTGATCGCGATCTACGGCGTACCGGCGGCGGCCGATCGTCTCGCCCCGCAGGTTCCTCCGGCCATGGAGGCGCAGTTCGGGCGAGCGGTCGAGGCGCAGGTCGTCGATCTGCTCGGCACGCCGCCGCTCTGTGCGAATCCGGTGGGCCGCGCCGCGCTCGACCGGCTCGTCGCGCGGTTGGCCGGGACGATGGATCTGCCGGTCGCCCCGCAGGTGAGCGTCCGGCGCAGCACGATCGCCAACGCCCTCGCCCTTCCCGGCGGGCGGGTGATCGTCCTGTCCGACATCATCGAGAAATCCGACAGCGCCGACGCCTTCGCCGCGATTCTGGCCCACGAATTCGGGCACTTGGCGGCGCGTGACCCCATCCGCTCGCTGATCCGGGCGAGCGGCACCTCGTTCCTGCTCAGCCTCGTCCTCGGCGACCTCACCGGCTCGACCGTGCTGGTGGCGGCGGGTCAGGCGGCGATCGCGGCGGGCTACTCGCGCGAGGCCGAGCGTGCGGCGGATGCGGCGGCGGTCGCCGCCGTCGACCGCGCGGGCGGTGACGGGCGGGCGCTTGCCGGCATTCTGGAGCGCATCACCGCGGCCAATGACGAGAAACCCGGCGGCCTTGCCAGCCTCCTGCGCTCGCACCCCTACACCGCCGAGCGGGCGACGGCGATCCGGGCGACGCCCGGTGCGGGCAAGGCCGGCACGGATTCCCTGCTGAGCGAGGGCGATTGGCGAAACCTGCGACGCGTCTGTGACGCGGAGGACCGGACATCACCCTCCGACTAGAGCGTGCCGCATTTCTACGGAAACAGCGGCACGCTCTATCTCTTTGTGGTCGCACGATGATTCCGGAAAACCGGATTCCACTTTTCCGCATCGTGCTCTAGAGCGTCAGCCCGAAAGGCCGGAACCGGCTTTCGGAAGAGTCGGTGCGAACGAGCGATTCAGGGCCCAATCGCGGATGCGGCGTTCGTCACCCTCCTCCAGGCCTGTGCCTCACGCCGCCTCGACGCTCGACACGATCTCGCAGACGACGCCGTCGACCGGAAAATCGATGCGGGCATGACCGCCGAGTTCCGCCGACAGACCGCGCTCGATCAGCCGGGAGCCGAAACCCCGCCGGGTCGGCGCGGCCACCGGAGGCCCGCCGGTTTCCCGCCAGACGAGGTGGAGGCGGCGCACTCCGCCCTCCGGCGCCCCCACCCGCCACGTAATCGCAACCCGGCCGTCGGAGACCGAGAGGGCACCGTGCTTGGCCGCGTTGGTGCACAATTCATGCAGCACCATGCCGAGCCCGAGCGCCACGCGGGGCGGCAGGCGTAGGTCCGGACCCGACATGGAAATGGGAGTCCCCCCGACCTGGAACGGGCGCAGCACCTCCTCGACGACCGCGATCAGGCCGGCCCCGGCCCAATGCTCCCGCGTCAGGATGTTGTGCGCCGCCGAGAGCGCCAGGAGCCGTCCCTCGAAGGCCTGCCTCTGCCGCGCCGCCGCGCCGTCGAGCCCGCGGAAACTCTGGAACGCGAAGGATTGCACGGTGGCCAGCGTGTTCTTCACCCGGTGGTTCAGTTCGTCCACGAGGAGACGACGGGCCGTCTCCCGCTGGCGCAGCTCCCGCGCCGACGCGTCGAGGGCCTGCCCGATCTCGCGGATCTCCCTCACCACCGTCGGCGCGAGGACGGCGAGGGGTTCGCCACGTCCGAGCCGGTCGGCCTGCGCGCAGACGGCGTTCAGCGGGCGCGCGAGCCGCCCGGCGAGCCACCATGCCAGCAGGGATCCGGCCAGCGCCACGACGAGGCCGGAGAACGTGATCGCCTTGCTCAGATCCCGCACCGGGGCGAGCGCTCGCCCGGCATCGATCCGCGCCGCCACCGTCCAGCCGAGACCGGGATAATCGCGGTAGCCGCGGGTCGGCTCGGTGGCGAAGAGGAAGGGGGCCGCCTGATCCGGCCAGGGGCCGATCTTCGGACCGATGCTCGACTTGGCGCCGCCGCCGAGGTGACGCGTGCCCGCGAGGGTCTGGGGCGGCAGCCGCCGCCTGAGCAGCTCGGGCGGTCCGTGCAGCACGAGGCCGTCGCGGGCCAGGAGCAGGATTTCGGTGCCGGCCCGCTGCCGGGTCAGCGTCCGCTCGAAATCGGCCACGGCATTCCGCGCCCAGGCCCAGTCGAGATGGGCCGCGATGACGCCGGCGAAGGTGCCGTCCGGGGCGAGGACGGGGGCGGCCAGATCGACGAGGCGCAGCGGCTCGCCGTTCGCCTGCGGCATCAGCTTGGCCAGCAGCTGGGCATCGTGGACATCGCCGACGAAGGGCCGCTCGCGGCCGGCCTGGAAATAGTCGCGCGCGCCCACGTCCGCCCCCTCGAGCAGGCCGTTGCTGGTGGCGACGATGCGTCCGCGCGCGTCGGTGAGGAGAAGGATGGAATAGGCCGGATAGGTCGTTTGAAGCCGCTCCAACACGGCGCGCTTGGCGGGGAGCGGCGCGTCCGGCGCGCGGAGGGTGTCGAGCGCGGCGGCGACCTGCACGTCGCGCCAGCGCTCGAACATCCCCTGATCGAGGGTGCGGGCCATATGCGCGGTCAGCTCGTCGAGCTGCGCGCCGACCTCCTCCTCCAACCGGGCGGTCGCCTGCCCGTGCACGAGAAGCGCGAGAACGAGCGTCGAGACGATGCCGAGGGTGCCGAACGCAAGCGCCAGCAGGAGGCGCAAAGGCAGCACCGGCAGGGGCCAGCGGGGGTGGACGCGGCGCGCAGCGAACGCCCCGGTGCGGGACGGGATCGGCTGGGCCAGTTCGGCGTCGGTCGGCATCAATGACGGCGCCCTGATTCGCGCCCAGGTCACGGCGAGGGGGCCGGACCGGCCAAGCCTTCTTCGCCCGCGGGGTGGCAGGGGGCAATGGCGCCGGGATCAAGAAACAAATTTCACGCAGCGGCGCGGCGCGTTTGCATCGGTGTGACGGATGACCGGCAGGGCGGCGGATTTTTCGCCGCGAAGCAGCACATGCGCGCTCGTCAAGAATGGTCTTACGGCTAAGCTTAATTATGTCGGTGCCGGCAACCCGCACGAGGAGACGGCATGGCGCAGGCAGCAACCCGGAAGGCATCCCGTTTCCGCGCACTCTGGCCAAGCCGGGACCTGCGTCCCCCGCCGCCCTCCAAGGAGCCGGAGCGGGTCCCCACGGCGATGCCCGGCAATGACGACCTTCCCCTGCGCAGTCTCACCGCCAACGAGTTGATCGCCATGGCCCGCGCGGCCCGCACCCGCAATCGCAAGGCGACGGTGTCGCAAGCCTGACCGGCCGGAGGCAGCGGTCGCCGACGCGACGCTGCCCCAGTGCGGTCCACCCCAAACGAGGATGGACCGCCTCGTCCGGGCATGATCCGATCCGGCTACTGCACCAGGGCCAGCCGGGCACGGGCCTCGGCGGTGCCGGTGCGGATCGCCGGCTCGGCATGGCCCGCGAAGAAATCCTCGACCATCTCGCGCAGGACCTCGGCGAGGTCGCTGCCCCGATCGGCCTCCACGTGCACGTCGCTGCCCACCGAGCGGCCGAGGCTCGGGCCGCCATTGCTGGCCAGCGTCGCGAGGCGCTCGTCGTACTCGGCGCCGAGGCCGGTCACCGCGATGTAGTTGCGCCCCCCGAGAACCGGGCCGTACTTCACGCCGATGCGGTGCTCCTTGTCGGCGGCATTGCGCAGGATGGCGGTGAAGCCGACGAAATCGTCGCAATCGACTTCCGGCACCGGGCAGACGATCCGGCCGTGATCGACGCCGTCCTCTTCCAGCACCTCCGCCATCAGCGTCAGCGCCTCCGTGACCGGCGCGAGCGCCCGGGTGCCTTCTTCCAGGAGGCGGGCACGCAGGCGGTTCTTCTGGGCGTCGGCGGCGCGCAGGCGCGCCCGAAACCGATTCTTGATGTCGAACGGGTTCATCATGTTGGTCCCTGCTGGGTCCGCCCCTGCGAGGAAGGTCCGGAGATCACTATCGATTCGAAAGCTAGAAATTCATGCAATAAGCGTCAAGACGATGCACAGTATTCGCGCCTGCTTCGACAAGAGGCTTCTGCGCAAGCTTTAAACGTGCATGTTTTTTGGGCAGTCGCGATTGCCCCGACATTGCTGCGGCGCAATCGCGGTCTGATTTCACGCCGCGTTGCGTCGTCCGTCCCAAACCGCGTATTCGGGCAACCGGGCCTCGATGAGGCCGGTTCCGCGACGGAGGACGGATTGGGCGCAGCGATCGCGAGCATGACGGGCTTCGCCCGCGCCGCCGGCACCACCGGCGCGGTGCAATGGCTCTGGGAAATCCGCACGGTGAACGGGCGCGGGCTCGATATCCGGGTGCGGGTGCCCAACGGCTTCGAGGCGGCCGGCGAGGCGGCCCGCGCAGCGCTCTCCAAGGCGCTGGCCCGTGGCCAGTGCCAGCTCGGCCTGACATTGACCCGCCCAGAGACGGCGGCGCGGGTCCGCATCGACGAAGCCCTGTTGGCCGACCTCGCCGCTTCGGTCGCGCGGATACCGCGACCCGCCGGCATCGCCCCGGCGACCCTCGACGGGCTCCTGTCGGTGCGGGGCGTCGTGGAGGTCGAGGCAGAGGCGCCCGCCGACCCTGAGGCCCTGAATCGCGATCTCGCCGCGGGCGCGGAGCGGCTGGTGAGCGACATCGCCGCCGCCCGCCGGTCGGAGGGCGCGACGCTGAAGGGGATCGTCGAGGGCCAGCTCGCCGAGATCGCCCGTCTGACGCAGGCCGCCGAGGATTGCCCGGCCCGGCGCCCCGAGGCGGTGCGGGCGCGCCTCGCCGCCACGGTCGCGGCGCTCACCGATGGCACCGGCCTCGACCCCGACCGATTGCATCAGGAGGCGGTGCTGCTGGCCGCCAAGGCCGACGTCCGGGAGGAGCTCGACCGCCTGCGCGCCCATGTCGACGCGGCCGGCGAATTGCTGGCGGCGGGCGGGGCGATCGGACGGCGGCTCGATTTCCTGGCCCAGGAGCTCGGACGCGAGGCCAACACGCTCTGCGCCAAGGCCAACGACATCGCGCTGTCGCGGATCGGACTCGACTTGAAGGCCGTGGTGGAGCAATTCCGCGAGCAGGTGCAGAACGTCGAATGAGAAGCAGGATGACGGAAGGTCGAACGGAGGGCGGGCAGGATGCCAGGGCCGGGCGGCGCGGCCTGATCCTGATTCTGTCCTCGCCCTCGGGGGCGGGCAAGACGACGCTGACCCGGGCGATCGCCACCGATGGCGGCTGGGGTCTCGACCTGTCGATCTCGGTCACGACGCGGGCGCGCCGCCCGTCCGAGATCGACGGGCGCCATTACCGCTTCATCGACCGCGAGGCGTTCGAGGACCTGCGCGCCCGCGACGACCTGCTCGAATGGGCCGAGGTCCACGGCAATTTCTACGGCACGCCGCGCCGCCCGGTGGAGAAGACGCTGGCGCAGGGCCGGGACATGATCTTCGACATCGACTACCAGGGCACCCGCCAAGTGCGGCAGCGCCTTCAGGAGGATGTCGTCACCGTCTTCATCCTGCCGCCGAGTTTCTCGGAGTTGCGCCAGCGGCTGGAGCGGCGGGCGGAAGATTCCCCCGAGACGATCGAGCGGCGCCTCGCCAATGCCCGCAACGAGATGCAGCGCTGGAGCGAGTACGACTACGTCATCGTCAACGACGATCTCGACGAGTCCTTCCGCTCGCTCCAGGCGATCCTCACCGCCGAGCGGCTCAAGCGCAGCCGCCGCACCGGCCTGCCCGCCTTCGTCGACGGGTTGCTGGCGGAGGCCGGCAGGCCGGGCTGAGCGCGGCGCGCCCTACTCGGCCGCCGTTCGCGGCGGATCGTTCTCCCACAGATCGCCCACCTGCGCCGCGTGGAGGCGGCGGTAATAGCCGTCCTGGCCGAGCAGGGCTTCGTGCCGGCCCTGCTCGGCGACGCCGTGCTCGGCCACCACGACGATGCGGTCGGCATGCCGGATGGTGGCGAGCCGGTGGGCGATGACGAGGGTGGTGCGCCCCCGCGCCAACTCGGTAAGGGAGGCCTGGATCTCCCGCTCGGTCTGGGTGTCGAGGGCCGAGGTCGCCTCGTCGAGGATCAGGATCGGCGGATTCTTGAGGAAGGCGCGGGCGATGGCGAGCCGCTGCTTCTGGCCGCCCGACAGCTTCACCCCGCGCTCGCCGATCACCGTGTCGAGCCCCTCGGGCAGGGAGGCGACCAGCCCGTCGAGCCGGGCGCGGGCGGCGGCCTCCAGGATCTCGGCCTCGCTCGCGTCGAGCCGGCCATAGGCGATGTTCTCACGGATGGTCCCGGCGAACAGGAACACGTCCTGCTGCACGATGCCGATCCGGCCGCGGAGCGACCCTTGCGTCAGGTCGCGGATGTCGTGGCCGTCGATGGTGATGCGACCGCCTTCGACTTCGTAGAAGCGCGGGATCAACGAGCACAGGGTCGTCTTGCCCGCCCCCGAGGGGCCGACGAAGGCCACCGTCTCGCCGGCCCGGATGTCGAGATCGACGCCGCGCAGCACCGGCCGGTCGGCGGAATAGCCGAAGCTGACATTCTCGAAGCGGATGTCGCCCTTGAGGGGCGGCGCGGTCCGGGCGCCGGGCCGGTCGGCGATGTCCGGCTCGGTGGCGAGGAGTTCGCGGTACCGTCGGAAGCCCGCGATGCCCTTCGGATAAGTCTCGACGACGGCGCCGATCTTCTCCAGCGGCCGATAGAAGACGCCCACCAGAAGCAGGAAGCCGACGAAGCCGCCCGCCGTCAGGTCGCCGCGCACGACGAAGTAGGCGCCGCCGAGCAGCACGACGATCTGCACGAGGCGCAGGCCGAGGTAATTGATCGAGAGGGCGGCGGCCATCAGCCGGTAGGCTTCGAGCTTGGCGGCGCGGTACTTCGCGTTGTCGGTGGCGAACAGGGCGCGCTCGTGCGGCTCGTTGGCGAAGGCCTTCACCACGCGGATACCGCCGACATTCTCCTCGATGCGGGCGTTGAAGGCGCCGACGCGACCGTACTGCGCCTGCCAGTTGCGGGTCATGCGCCCGCCGTAGCGGATCGTCACGAAGGCGATCACGGGCAGGATCGCGGCGGTGGCGAGCGCCAAGGGTGGGTGGACCCACGCCATCAGGGCGAAGGCGCCGACGAGCGTCATCACGGCGATGAACACGTCCTCCGGCCCGTGATGGGCGACCTCGCCGATCTCCTCGAGATCCTTCGTCACGCGGGCGACGAGGTGGCCGGTCTTCTGCCCGTCGAAGAAGCGGAACGACAGTTTCTGCAGATGCGCGAAGGCGCGCTCGCGCATCGTCGTCTCGATATTGATTCCGAGCACGTGGCCCCAATAGGTCACGACCACCATCAACCCGGCATTGGCCACGTAGAGGAGCGCGAGCCCGAGAGCCGCCAGGACGATCAGCCCCCAATCCTGGCGCGGCAGCAGCACGTCGACGAACGCCTTGACCGCCATCGGAAAGCCGAGCTCCAGCAGGCCCGACAGCACGGCGCAGCCGAAATCGACGAGGAACAGGGTCCGGTACGGCCGGTAATAGGCGAAGAAATCCTTCAGCATGGGAGGGGGTGTCGCCTGATTTCTGGTTCGAACGAGGGCGCTGGGCGCCGGATAGCGAAGGGTCGGCCCGCGAGCCAGCCCTCGGGACACGGGGGTGCCCTCATGCCGCTGCCCGGTCGGCGTCGAGGGTACGGGTGATGACCCGGCGCAGGAGGGCCACGGCGATCCCGTAGAGCGGCAGGCACAGGGCGAAGTAGGCGGGCCAGCCCACGACGCCCGCGAGCGCCGGGGCGCCGACCCGCAGCGGCATGGCGGCGAAGAACGCCGCCCCGAACAGGAGCGCGTAATCGGTCGCCGGCTGCGGCCCCTGGGCCCAGCGATAGATCATCGTGAAGACCGGTACGCCGAGGCCGCCGGCACAGAGCGTCGCGAGGATCGCCGCGGCGATGCCGAGCCCGCCCGAACCGAGGGCGCAGGCCCCGAGCATCACGATTCCCGCGGCGCCGACCCCCGTGGCGGAGACGGTGATGAGCGGCACGATGCCGAACCGGCGCACCAGCAGGCCGGAGACCGGGGCCATGACGAGGTTGATGCCCGCCGCCAGGCTGCCCGTGACGAGGCCGACCTGGGCGAGCGGCACGCCGAGATCGATCAGGGCGAGGCTGTTGATTCCGGTCAGCGCGAACAGGGCCGCGAAATAGAGGCCGAGCACCAGGACGCGCCCGCTCAACCGACTGAGCCGGGCGAGACCGATCCGGCGCTCCGGCGCGGGACCGTTCCGGCGCAGGCGACCCTCGGGATAGAGCAGGATCGGCAGAAGGCAGAGCGCGTTCAACCCGGCGACTGTCAGGACCGCGGCCTGCCAGCCGATCCGGTCATAGGCCGCGATCAGGACCCCCGCCCCGACGAGGCCGCCGAGCGACGCCCCCCCGAGCTTGGCCGAGGTGACGTAGGGCCGCCGCTCCGGCCCCACCGTCTCGACCACCAGGGCCTCGAGGGCGATGTCCATGGTTGCGAGGCAGAAGCAGGTGGCGAGCGCCAGGACGAACAGGGTGGCGAGCGGCCACGCCTCGCCGAAGCTCAGCACGCCGAGCAGGGCGATCCCCAATCCCTGCATCAGCACGATCCAGCCGAGCCGGTGCGGCAGGATCGGCAGTCGCAGGCGATCGATCCCGACGGCCCACAGGAAGGTCAGGCCGACCGGCAGGTTGATCAGCTGCAGCAGGCCGACCTCGGCGAGCTCGACCCCGCGCACGCGCAGGATCAGCGGCGCCCCGCTCGCCAGGAAGCCGAGCGTCGCCCCGAAGGTGACGGAGAGGCAGAAGAACGGCACGAGCCCGAGCGCCCACGAGGGCCCGGGCCCGACCGGCCATCCCCCTTCCCGCGGGATGGCCGGGGCCGGGTCAGAGACGCTCAATTTTGCGCGCGGCCTCGTCGATGAGATCGGCGACCTCGAACAGGAAGGCCTTGTCCGATTGGCCCGGGAGGCGCTGGCCCAGCACCGTCTTGAGGTTCTGCATCGCCCGCCAGACCGGATCGGCCGCGGACGGCCCCTCGCCCGCCGCCAGCGCGCGCAGACGCTCGAGGGCCGCCTCGGCCTCGGCGCGGTGGGCGCTCAGGTGGGACAGGCCGTCGGCCGTGATCGCGAACAGGCGGCGGGAGCCCTCGGACGCCTTCGCCTCGACATGGCCGAGTTCCTCCAGGAGGGTCAGGGTCGGGTAGATGGTGCCGGGGCTCGGCGCGTAGGCGCCGCCGGTGAGCCCCTCGATCTCGCGGATCAGATCGTAGCCGTGGCGCTCCCCGCCCTCCATCAGCAGAAGCAGGGTGTGGCGCAGCTCGCCCGCGTCGAACATCCGACGCCGCCCGCCGCGACCGCGCGGCCCGCGGGCGAAGCCTCCCTGCCCGTCCTCCTCCCAGCCGGGCGGACCGTGTCGGCGGCCACGATGGGGGCCGTGCCCGTGCTCCATGCCATGTCTCATGACGCGTTCCATCGACGAAATGACGTTTATCGTTGTGATGCGTCTAAGATATATCTTTGTCAATCGTGAGAGGAAGGCATCCGCGATGCCATTGGCGCGGCGCGATGGGACGGTGCCGGCGCTTGCCCCCGTCCGGGACCGCCCGGCGCCTCGTTCCTCGAAGCAGAATCGGCCGCGCGACGAGGCGGGTTGGACGCGATGGCCGCTACGCCCGATCCGCGTCGGGAAAGGCGAGATGACCCCGGTCGAGGGCCGCGAGGCGGATCAGGCGGCGGGCGGCGAGCGCGCCGAGGCGGCGGTGATACGCATAGGCTCTGCCGCTGATCGCGGCGGCACCGTCGATGCCGTGACGCAGGATCAGCAGGGTCTTGAGCAGGGTCCATGGCGATTCCAACCCGCGCAGGATCGCGGTGAGCGCCGACGGATCCGCCGCATCGAAGGCCGCGACGGTGAGGGGCAGCGGCAGTCCGGCGGCGCGCGCGAGACCGGCCAGCACGTCCTCGATCCGGCGCAGGACCGCCCAGCGCTGCAAATGCCCCATCTCGGGCGGCGCCGCCGCGAAGCGCTGGCGCACGAAGGCTTCGGACGCCCCGAACCGCGACAGCCGCGGTTCGGAGACCGGCTGGGCGAGGATTTCGGTGACCGTCGCGATCAGGGTCTCGCCGGCATCGTCGCCATCGAGGTCGAACCGAAGCTCGGCCAGCGCCCGTGTCCGGGTCAGCGCACGGAGGGCCGAGCGGTGCGTCGGCGTCAGGTCCGGCCGCAGCACGAGGCGGAGGGTGACGGCCTCGCTCTCGCGGGCATGCTCCATCAGACCGGCGAGGCCGATCTCGGAGAAGCGAGCCCCCGGATTGTCGAGGAGTCGGGCGGCGACGGCCCCACCGCCGCGGCGCACGAGGATGTCGGTCACGGTTGCGGCCAGCTCGGCGCGGGATGCCAGGGCGAAGCGATGCGCCTCGCTGCCCTGCGCCGCGATCGCGCTCAGGCAGTCCAACGGGAGGCTGACGCAGCGCTTCAGCAACGGGGCGGCGATCGAGGCGGACGCATCCTGCGCCAGGGCCCGCGTGGTGCGGGGCGGTCCGAGGCGGAGATCGGCGAGCCGTTCGGAGAAGGCCTCCCGCGCGATCGCATCGATCTGCCCGCACAGGCCCAGGAGCAGGGCATCGAAGGCCGGCTTCTCCGCGACCGGCAGCCGCGACCAGCGCCGCGTCAGGAGGTCGGCCGATTGCAGCACGAGCTGCGATTGCAGGGCGCGGTCGCCGTCCCGCACGGCCTGTTCGATCCGGGCGATGAAGGCATCGAGCTGCACCCGGGGAGAGAGCGGCGCGGTCACGCCGCTCAGCCGACCTGCTGCCGCAGGGGCGGCATGACGGTTTCCGCGGCGAGGGCCTCGTCGCGCTTCTGGGCGTTGATGAGATAGGGGTGCCAGAGGCCGAGACTCTCGTGCACGGCCTTGTCGACATCGAAGAAGTGGAACGGTTTGCGCAGGAAGCCCGACGCCCCGAAGGTGGCGAGTTGGCGCCGCATGCCCTCCTCCATCGCGGCGCCCATCATCAGCAGACGCGCTTCGGGATGCCGGTCATTGATTCGGCAGGCGACTTCCAGGGCGGGATAGTCCGGCAGATCCATCTCGATGATGGCGAGATCGACGGCGCGCCGCTCGGTCAGCCGCACCGCCTCCCGCCCGCCCGCGGCCTCGAGAATGTTGAAGCTGAAATGGCTCTGTTCGAGCAGCTTCCGGATCAGCGTACGGGTCGCGCGACCATGATCGACCACGAGCAGGTCGATCCGGCGGGCGATGGCCCGGGCGGCCTCGAGTACGCGGGCGATGTGATGGTCGCCGAGCGGCTTGAGGATGACCTCGTAGGCGCCGAGCCGCGTGGCGACGGAGGACCAGCGCGGCGCCAGCATATCGGTGACGAGGACGATCAACCCCTGCGGCGTGCTCGACCGATGCCAGCGGGCGATGTCGGCGCCGTTGGTCTGCGGCAAGGCCACGTCGATGAAGAGCACGTCGATCCGCTCGCGTGCGAGCAGGCGACCGAGATCGAGACCGTCGGCCGCCTCGATGACGACTGCGTCCGGCGCTGTCCGACGCACCGCTTCGACCAGGGCGAGGCGAGCCTCCTCGTCGGGGTCGGCGACCAGGATGGTGGGTGCGCGCAAAGGGCCGGATCCCCTCGGGCCGGGACGGTCGGGCCAGCCTGTCCCGCTAGCGCCAGAATAGAGGAGGGTTCCTAAGAAACATTTTTTCGTGATCGCGCGGAATGCCGCCTTCGCCTGGATCGGCGCCATCGCAGGAGAGATTCGAACGGCGGGGCGTTCACCGGCCCTCCTGCGGTGCCGCGAGGCGCATGCGCGGATCGCCCCATCCGGCGGTCGGATCAGTCCGCGAAGCGGTCGAGGCCCCCAGGCGCCACGACAGCCCGAAGACGCCCTCCCGATCAGCTCCGGATCGGAAAAGCGTCTTCGGATCATTGTCGCGCCTCGCGGCTCGGCGAGCCGCGAGGCTTTCCCTCGGGCGACGCCCTAAGAGCGATTGCCGTGGCTCGCCTCTCCGCCCTTCTTCCCGGCCTCGGAGGCCTTCTCCCGGTCGTTGGCGAAGTTGCCGCCGCTCTTCTGGCCACCTTTGTGGCCGGCTTCGGATGCTCGCTCGCGATCCTCGGCGAAGTTGCCGGAGCCACCACGATGCTCAGACTTACCCTGATTGCCATTTGATTGGGTCAAGACATCAACTCCTTTACTGTCCATATACCTCAAAACCACACGCATCGAGCACCGTTCCGAAATTCAATCCCGAAAAAATGACGAACATACACAAACATAAAACACATCAATAGGGACCAACATCGATCAATCAACTATGTTATACTGTTCGTAGCGCGTTCGATGGCGACCGCATCCCCGATCCGGCGCGCATCCTGACCGCCGATGCGTGCTCCCACGCTGTTTCGATCGGCGGGGCATGGGCCGTCGCGCGGCCGAGGCGTCGCGTGCATGGAAGGCATCGGGAATAGGCGAGCTACGGGGCCGCAGCATCGGCGCCGTCACCGGGGGCGATCCTCGGGCTCGCGTTGCGGCGGCGCAGGCCCCATATGGTGAATTCGCTCCCGAGGCGGGCCCTTGCCCGAACCTTGCCCCTCGGCACCGCGCCCCCCGCCCGCAGGACCCAAGCCGCTAACGGAAGACGAGCCCATGAGCTCCGGACACGCCCCCTCCTCCACGACCGCGCTCGAAGGCGGTGACGACGCCGTGCTGCCCTTCGCCGTCGAGGCGCTCGACCTGCGCGGGCGCGCGGTGCGGCTCGGCCCCTCGATCGACACGATCCTGCGCCGCCACGGCTATCCCGATCCGGTCGCCCGGCTGATCGGCGAGGCATCGGCGCTGACGGCCCTGCTCGGCTCCGCGCTCAAACTCGAAGGCCGCTTCCAGCTTCAGACCAAGAGCGACGGGCCCGTGGGGCTCCTCGTAGTCGATTTCGAGGCCCCCGACCGGTTGCGCGCCACCGCCCGGTTCGAGGCGGAGGCCGTGGCCGCGCTCGGCCCGAAGGCCCGCGCCGCGGAGCTGATGGGGCGCGGCCATCTCGCCATGACGATCGACCAGGGCCCGACCCAGAGCCGCTACCAGGGCGTCGTTCCCCTCGACGGCCAGGGCTTGGAGGAGGCGGCGCATCAGTATTTCCGCCAATCCGAGCAGATCCCGACGCTGGTGCGCCTCGCCGTCGCCGAGCAGATGGAGGGTGGCGAGAGCCGCTGGCGCGCGGGCGGGCTGCTGGTTCAGTTCCTGCCGACCTCCCCCGACCGCCTGCGTCAGGCCGACCTGCCCCCCGGCGACGCGCCGGAGGGTCACGACATCCTGACCGGGCAACCGGGCGAGGACGATGCGTGGACTGAGGCGCGCAGCCTCGTGGGCACGATCGAGGACCATGAGTTGATCGATCCGGCGGTGTCGAGCGAGCGGCTGCTCTACCGGCTGTTCCACGAGCGCGGCGTCAGGGTGTTCGAGCCTCAGGGGCTTGTGGAGCGCTGCCGCTGCTCGCAGGAGCGGGTGATGGGCATGATCCGCTCGTTCAGCCCCCAGGAGCGGCGGGACATGGTGGCCGATGACGGCAGCATCGCGATCACCTGCGAGTTCTGCTCGCGCCGCTACGTGCTCGACCCGGCCGCGGTGGAGCAGGAGATCGCGGCGGCGTCGTGAGGGCCGCTGCCTCGCTCCTTCCACCCATCCGTCATCCTGAGATGCGCAGCCGAAGGCGAAGCCTCGAAGGCGGCCTCCAGCCGGCCGCGCGATCTCTGGAGCCCTCCTTCGAGGCCCGCCGAGGCGGGCACCTCAGGATGAGGGGGTTGGATGGGAGGGGGTGCGGCTTCCGCTGTTAATCCCCCGACTGCGCCGACCAAGTCGCATGGCGCACCTCGGGCCGGGCCTCCAGCGCGGTCGACACCGCGTCGAGATCCTTCGCCCGCACCGTCGTGGCGGTCAGCGTGGCGATCACGTCGACCGCCTCCTCGCCGCGCTCCTCGACCTCGATGGCGCTGACGGGGTAGCCCGCCGCCTCCAACCGCTCGACCAAGAGGTCGCGGGCGGGACCGGAATGGTCCGGGGCCACCGTCACCTGCACCTCGTAGGTCGCCTCCGTGGCGCTCTCGTCGATCGGGATGCGATCGATCAGGTTCACCAGCGGTCGCAGAAGCGTGTTGCCGGCCAGCACCGCCACCGTCACGAAGGTCGCCTCCAACGGCAGATCGGCGCCGGCGAAGGCGCCGACCGCGGCCGAGCACCAGAGCGTGGCGGCCGTGTTGAGGCCGCGCACGTTCATGCCCTCCTTCATGATGACGCCGGCCCCCAGGAAGCCGATGCCGGAGACCACGTAGGCCACGACGCGGGTCGCGCCGTCGCCGCCGGTGAGCCGCATGCCGAGATCGACGAAGGCGGCCGCCCCCAGGGCCACCAGCACCGCCGTGCGCAGGCCCGCCGTCCGCTGCCGATACTGCCGCTCGACGCCGATCAGGGTCCCGAGGCCGAAGGCGGTGGCGAGGCTGATCGCCGAGTTGAGGGTTTCGGGCGTCGGAAAGGAGAAGGGGCCTGGCATCGTCGTCCGTGTTCGTGGGCGCTCTCCGCTGACGGACGAGCATGACGCTTGCGTGACGCCGTTCGACGAGGTCTCGCAACCTGTTGAACCGACAGGGATGCCGTCTCACGGGCAAATCGCCCGACCTGGGCGGCTGCGGCGTGCCGTGGGATTGACGGCGCGGCGCGGCTGCAGGCACACCGGACACGCTATGGGCATCCTAAGAATAAGCCCATGCCGAGGAGATGCGCATGAGGCAGGCCGCCCTTTCTGCGGACGCCCCGAGGTCGAATCCGACCCTGGCTGCGGACGTGCGCGCATGAGCGGTCAGGCTCTCGCCGAAGCGCCCGCGAAGGCACCCGCCCCGTCCTCCGGATCCGGCGTGCGCGACCGTCTCCTCCAGCTCCGCGACGGGCTCGCCCACGGGCTGATCGGCGCCGACAAGCTGGTCGAGCGCCTGCTGATCGGGCTCCTGACCGGCGGCCACCTGCTGATCGAGGGCGCACCGGGCCTCGCCAAGACCCGTGCGGTGAAGCGGCTCTCGGACGGTCTCGACGGCTCCTTCGCCCGCGTGCAATGCACGCCGGACCTGATGCCCGCCGACCTCACCGGCACCACCGTCTGGCGCCAGGATGCGGGCACGTTCGAGTTCCTGCCCGGGCCCCTGTTCCACTCGCTGATCCTCGTCGACGAGGTGAACCGCGCGCCGCCCAAGGTGCAGTCGGCGCTGCTGGAATCGATGGCCGAGGGCCAGATCACGGTGTCGGGCCACACCCACCGTCTGCCCGACCCGTTCATGGTCGTGGCCACGCAGAACCCGATCGAGCATGCCGGCACCTTCCCCCTGCCGGAGGCACAGCTCGACCGCTTCCTGCTCCACGTCGTCGTCGAGATGCCGGACGAGGCCTCGGAGCGGCGCATCCTCGACCTCGTCGAGGGCGAGCTGAACCACCATGCCGACGCGATGCCGGTGAAGCTGTCGGTGGCGGAGGTGATCGCCGCCCGCGAGGCCGCGCTCGCCACCTACGTCTCCCCCGCGCTCAAGGACTACCTCGTGCGGCTGGTAGCCGGCACCCGCACCGACGCGGTGTCCCCGGAGCTGCGCGCGGCGATCGAGCATCCGGCCTCGCCCCGCGGCACGCTGGCTCTGATGGTGGCCGGCAAGGCCCGCGCCTATCTCCACGGCCGCGACCACGTGGTGCCCGAAGACATCGCGGAACTGGCCGCCGATGCCCTCTCGCACCGCATCGGCCTGACCTGGCGCGCCGCCGCCGAGGGGCGCACCACGCGGGGCATCGTCGCCGGGTTGGTCGAGCGGACACGGGCGCTGTAGCCGCATGACCGCCACTGCGGCGCCCGCGACCGACGATCCGTTCGGTGCCCCCGGCATCCATCTTTCGGGTGCCGGACTGATGAGCCTGCGCCATCTCGCCCGGCGCGGCGTCTCGCCCTCGACCAAGACCATCGCCGGGCTGCCCGGCGGCATCGTCACGCGGAAGCGCGGTCGCGGCTCCGAGCCCGACGACGTGCGCCTATGGTCGGAGGGCGACGATCGCCGCTTCATCGACCGCAACGCCACCGCGCGGACCGGCGAATTGCACGTGCGCACCCACCATGACGAGCGCGACCGCGCCGTGGTGCTGATGGCCGATTTCCGGCCCTCCATGCTGTTCGGCACGCGCCGCGCCTTGCGCTCGGTCGCGGCGGCGGAGGCCCTGGCCCTGCTCGGCTGGCGCATCGTCGGCGACGGGGGACGCATCGGCCTGATCGTGGCCTCGGCGGGCGAGCCCGCCGTGGTGCGCCCGGCCGGCGGCGAGCGGGCGATGACGGCGGTGACCGGGGCGCTGGCCCATGCCCATGCCGCGGCGCTGGCGGGATCCGGCAAGGACGACCCGCCGCTCACCGACACCCTCGCCCTCGTCCGATCGCTGCTGCCGTCGGGCGGGCATCTCGTGATCGCCAGCGCCCTCGACGCGCCGGGCCCCGAGATGGAAAGCCTGCTCACCGCGATCGCCGAGCGGCTCTCGATCCGGCTGCTCCTCGTCAGCGACGCCTTCGAGCGCATCCGCCCGCCGGGCTTCTATCCCTACGCCATGCCGGACGGCCGTCGCGGCACCGTCCAGACAGGCCGCACCGCCCCGGCCGCGGCGGAG
Organism: Methylorubrum suomiense; assembly: GCF_022179765.1. Taxonomy (GTDB): domain Bacteria; phylum Pseudomonadota; class Alphaproteobacteria; order Rhizobiales; family Beijerinckiaceae; genus Methylobacterium; species Methylobacterium suomiense. The sequence continues at coordinate 232,959 of NZ_BPRE01000001.1, forward strand.
GCCGACGACCGTCTCGCGAAGCTCCATGCCTGCGGCGTCGAGGGCCTGCGCATCGACGTGGAGGGCGGCCCGGAGAGCTACGCCCCCCTGATGGAGCGGCTCGATGCGGTGCTGTGACGGGCGCAGCCGCGTGATCCTCACCCCTCCGCGAGGGACGGCGCCTGCGGAGCAGAGGGAAGAGGGATGACCGCCGGCGCCCCTCCCCCCGACCTCTCCGCCCTGCGCGGCCTCCATCTGCCCTCCGGGGGCGGCGGGGTGGTACAGCCCGAAGTCGTGGCCGCCATCGCGCTCGGCTTCGGCCTCGCGCTCCTCGTCGGTCTGATCCGCATTCTCCGGGCCCGGCGCGGTGCCTCCGTGCGGCGGGCGGCCCTGCGGGAACTGGCGCTTGCACGGGGGCTGGCGCCCGAGCCCCGGCGGGTGGCCCAGGCGCGCCTGCTGCGCCGCCTCGTGCGCACCCTCAAGGGCGAGGACGCCGCCCGCGCCCGCGGGCCCGCCTGGGCCGAGACGCTCGACGCCACCTTCGCCACCGACTTCTTTCGCAACGGCCCCGGACAGGCCTTCACCGAGGGTCTGTATCGGCGTCCCGGTTCCATCGACCCGGACGCGATCGATAGCGGCCTGACCCGTCTCCTCTCGCGGATCAGGGCCTGAGCCGATGCCCGCCTGGCTCACCGCCCTCGCCTCGGCCTTCGATTTCGCCACGCCGCTCGCGCTGCTGCTGCTGCCCCTGCCGCTGCTGGCCGCCCGGCTCATTCCACCGGAGCGCGAGGGGGGCAGCGGGGCGCTTCGGGTGCCGCCCTCCCTCGTCGGCGACACCGAGAGCGCGGGCGCCATCGCGGCCCGCGGCCGGCGGCGCCTCTGGCTCACCGGCGCGCTCTGGGTCGCCCTCGTGGTGGCGCTCGCCGGCCCGCGCCTCGTCCTGCCCGCCACCGCGCTCCCCGCCTCGGGCCGCGAGATCATCCTGGCGCTCGATCTCTCGGGCAGCATGGAGCGCAAGGATTTCGCCCTCGACGGCGAGACCGTGAGCCGCCTCGCCGCGGTCAAACGGGTCGGTGCCGAGTTCATCCGCCGTCGCGCCGGCGACCGCATCGGCCTCGTCGAGTTCGCCGATCAGGCCTTCGTCGCCGCCGCGCCCAGCTTCGACACCGCGAGCGTCGCCCGCACCCTGGAAGAGGCCACCATCGGCCTCGTCGGCCGCTCCACCGGTATCGGCGACGGCCTCGGCCTCGCCCTCAAGCGCTTGGCGCCGGCCCAGGTCGCGAATGCCGAGGGCGGCGGCCCTCCCCCCTCCCGCGACAAGGTGGTGGTGCTCCTCTCCGACGGCGCCAACAATGCCGGCCAGACCGCACCGAAGGAGGTGGCGGAACTCGCCAAGGATCTCGGCGTGCGGGTCTATACCATCGCGCTGGGGCCGATCGACATGGCCGACAATCCGAACAACGAGCAGGACGTCGTCGATGTCGAGACCCTGCGGGCGATGGCCGAGGCGAGCGGCGGCCGGGCGTTCCGGGTGAAGTCCACCGACGATCTCGAGAGCGTCGCCAACGCCATCGACACGTTGGAGGGCGGACGTGCCCAGGCTCCGCCGCTGCCGTTGCGGCGGGATCTTTGGCCCTGGCCCGGAGCCCTGGCGCTGCTCTGCGCCGCGGCGCTGCTGGCGACGAGGCGCCGGCTATGATCGAGAGCCTGACCCTGCTGCGCCCGCTCTGGTTCCTCGCGGTGCCCGTCGTCGTCCTCCTGGCCCTGCGGGCGGCGTGGCGCTCGGCCCCGCTCGGCGACTGGGCCAAGGCGGTCGATCCCGCGCTGATGGCCCTGCATGCCCGTCGTGGTGCGGTGCTCGGCGGGCGGCGGCAGGCCAATCTCGCTGCGGCTCTGGCCGCCGGCATCCTCGCCGTCGCGCTGACCGGCCCGGCGGTGGAGCGGCCCGAGGCCACCACCTTCCGCAACCTCGACGCCACGGTGATCGTGCTCGACCTGTCCCGCTCCGTCACCGAGGGCGGCCGCTTCAAGGAGGCGCGGCAGGCGGCGGAATCGGTGGCGGAGGCCGCCGGCACCCGCTCGGTGGCGCTCCTGGTCTATGCGGGCGACGCCTACACCGCCGTCTCGCCGACCACGGACCGCGACGCCATCGGCACAACCCTGTTCGCCCTCGACGCCGACACCGTGCCCGATCGCGGCACCCATCCCGAGCGCGGCCTCGCGCTGGCCCGCCGGATCCTGGCCGAGGCCAACGTCGTCGCCGCCGACGTGGTGCTGATCACCGACGGCGACGGGATCGGGCAGGCCGCCGAACGCGAGGCGGCGGCGATCCGGGCCAAGGGTTGGCAGTTGCACAGCCTGTTCGTGCCGGCCGGCAAGGCATTGCCCCCCGGCGCGCCCGCGACCGACCGCACCGCCCTCGATCGCCTCGCCGCTTCGGGCGGCGGCAAGAGTGCCGATATCGACGCGCCGCAGGCCGTGCTCGACCGGGTCGGCGCCTCGACCGCCCAGCACCTCGCCGCGGGCGGCTACGGCGTGCTCGCCTTCGCCGATCTCGGCCGCTGGCTTTTGCTGCTGGCGCTGGTGCCGGCCCTCCTCCTGTTCCGTCGGAGCGCGTGATGACGGCGCCCCTCGATCCCCGCACGCTCGCCACCGCGCGGCCCTTGACCCGGTTCGCCCCCGGCGCCTTCCCACGCCACTGGCGCAAGGCCGCCCGCCTCGGCGGGCTGGTCCTGGCGGCCGCGAGCATCCTCGGCCTGCTGCTGATCTCCGAGCCGCGCACCCTGCTCGGCCGCACGCTGCTGGCGACGGGCTTTCCCGGCGCGGCGCTCTCCGTCTTCGATCAGCCGGCCTGGCGCGCCGCCGCGTTCTACGAGGCCGGGCGCTACGGCGAGGCGATCGCGATCTACCGGACGCAGGGGCGGCGCGGCGCCTACAATCTCGGCAACGCCCTCGCCCGCTCGGGCGACCTCAAGGGGGCGCTCGACGCCTTCGACGAGGCCCTGGCCTACAACCCGCGCGACGCCGACGCCCAGGCCAATCGCTCGCTCATCGCCAAGGCGCTCGAGGAAGAGATCGATCGAGGCAAGGGCGGCGGCATCGCCAACGCCTCGGCCCAGTACGGCGCCCGCTACGGCAACACCGCCAACCAGGACCAGAACGACGACATCAAGGCCACCGCCAGCGGCGAGGGGCTGGCCGGCAACAAGGAGGCGGGCTCCTCCGCCTCCCTGCCGGGCACCAGCCCGGTCGCCCGCCGCGGCAAGTCCGAGCAGCAATCGGTCGAGTCCGGCAAGGGGCAGGCCCGCGGCTCGGCGAGCGACGCCGCCGGGCGCGGGCGCCAGGGCGCGGGTTCGGCCATGGTCGCCGCCGCTCCGGAGAAGGAAGCCCGTCGCGTGACGAAGAGCTTCGAGGCGCACGAGATCCATCCCGACCGGCTGTGGCTTCAGACTTTGCCGGACGAGCCCGGCCGCTTCCTCAAGTTGCGCCTCAAGGCCGAGCAGGCCCGCCGGGTCGAGGCCGGTACCGCGATCCCGGGAGGCAGCAACCCGTGGTGATTCTGTCGCGAACGATCCGCGCTCTTTCCCTCGCCGCTCTTCGAGAGCGGGGTCGGGTCGCAGCTCTCCTGCTGCCCCTGCTCCTCCTCGCCACCCCCGCCTGCGCCATCGATCCCGGCGATCTCACCTTCACGGTGACGCCCGAGCTGCCCCCGGGCGGCGCGGCCTATGCCCGCGAGATGGTGCTGCTGCGCCTGCGCGGGGTCTACCGCACGCAGATCCTCCTGGAGGATGTGCGCCAACCCGCGCTGGTGAACTTCTCCTGGACACAGCTCGGGCGCGACACCTGGGGCCGCACCCGGATGCCCGACGGGCAGATGGCCCTGGAATTCCAGCGCACCATCGCGGTGTTCCCGCAGCACACCGGCACCTTCACCATCGATCCGTTCATCCACCGCCTGACCATCAACGACAACGGCGAGCGCAAGCAGATCGACGTCCGTTCCGAGCCGGTGCCCTTCCCCGTGGCGACCTGGACCGGCGAGGGCGGCGGGCCGGACGCGCCCGAGCCCTGGTGGCTGCCCGCCCGCGACGTCTCGATCACCGATCACTGGGATCCCGATCCGGAGACGATCAAGATGGGCGAGACCGCCCGGCGCATCGTCGTGCTGGAGGCGCAGGGCATGCTGGCCGAGGGGTTGCCGCCGCGCCCGGTGATGCGCACCCGCGGCATCGTCACCTTCGCGGGCCCCGTGAAGCGCGAGACGATCATCACGCCCTCCGGCCCGGTGGCGCGGGCGACCTATCAATGGGACGTGAAGCCCGGCGTGCCGGAGGTGATCCCGCTCGACGCCATCAAGATCCCCTGGTTCGACACCGTCTCGCGCACCATGCGCGAGGCCGAGATTCCGGCCCGCCAGATCGGCGGCGGCCTGCCCGACCGGGAGGAGGATCTGAAGCCGCCCGCCCCCGCGGGTTGGCCGGTGCTGGCGGCGGCGGCCCTGGCCGCCTTCGGCCTCGGGCTCGCCCTGATCGGCTTCGGCGCCGGGCAGGGTCGCTGGCGCCTCGACCGGGGCGAGGCGCGCGCCCTCAAGCGGGCGGCCGCCGCGAACGACGCCCGGGCCTTCCGCGCGGCCTTGGGCGAGGCGATGCGCGCGCATCCCGAGCTCGCCGCCCTCTGGCGGGCGGACCCGGCGATCGCCCGCGATCTCGAAGCCCTCGACGCGCGCCTGTTCGGCCAGGATCCGACGGTGTCCACGGCGCCTTCGGGGGATCTCCCTCGTCTGGCCCAGGCGCTGACCCGATCCCGGCGGCCGGCGACCGGCCCGCTCGCGCCCGAGCCCCGGCTCGCCCCCCTCGACGGTCCCGTCGCGAAAGCGTGAGCGGAGCGCCGGAACGGCCACGTTTCACCTTGGGTTGGTTCCGGCAAATGCTCCGTCCCAGGGGCGGCCGGTTCCACGGAGAAGGTGCGTGAACGCTCCGATCCCCTATCACCCCTCCGTCGAGCAGCTCCGCACCGACGAGGACGACATCCACGCGCAGATGCTGGCGACCTTCGCCAAGATTCAGGGCACCACCTTCAAGGATTACGGCCGGGCGGTACGCGGGGTGCACGCCAAGAGCCACGGCCTGCTGGAGGGCCGGCTGGAGGTTCTGCCCGATCTGCCCCTCGAACTGGCGCAGGGTGCCTTCGCGAAGGCCCGCACCTACGACGCGATCCTGCGTTTCTCGACCAATCCCGGCGACATCCTCGACGACAGCGTGTCGACCCCGCGGGGGCTCGCGCTCAAGCTCGTCGGCATCGAGGGCGAACGGCTGCCCGGGGCCGAGGGGACGACGCAGGATTTCGTGATGGCCAACGCGCCCGCCTTCACGGCGCCGGACGACGCGGCCTTCCTCAAGAGCCTCAAGCTGCTGGCGGCCACGACCGACACCCCGCAGGTGTTCAAGAAGGCCTTCTCCGCCGTGTTGCGCGGCGTCGAGACCGTTCTGGAGAGCGTGGGCACCAAGAGCCCGACCCTGATCTCCATGGGCGGCCATCCCGAGACGCATATCCTCGGCGAGACCTTCTTCAGTCAGGTGCCGGTGCGCTGGGGCGATTACGTCGCCAAGGTCGCCGTCGCCCCCGTCTCACCCGAGCTGACGGCGCTGACCGGCGCCGCCCTCAACGTCAACGGCAAGCCGGACGGATTGCGCGAGGCGGTCAGGGCCTTCTTCGCCGAGCACGAGGGCGTGTGGGAGTTGCGGGCGCAGCTGCGCACGGGCGAGGACTCGATGCCGGTCGAGGATGCCTCCGTGCCTTGGCCGGAGGAGGAGAGCCCCTACGTCGCGGTGGCGCGGCTCACCGTGCCGCGCCAGGATTCCTGGAGCGAGGACAAGGTGCGGCGGATCGACGACGGGCTCGCCTTCAATCCCTGGCACGGGGTCGAGGCGCACCGTCCGCTCGGCGCGATCATGCGGGCACGCCGCGCCGCCTACCCGGCCTCCGCCGGTTTCCGCGCCGAGCATAACGGCTGCCCGATCCACGAGCCGGGCCGGCGATAATCCGGTCAGCGCCGGTCCGGCGTCAGGGTGGCGAGGGCGTCGGCCAGGGCATCGACCTGCTCCTCGCTATGGGCCGCCGAGAACGCGACGCGCAGGCGGGCGGTGCCCGGCGCCACCGTCGGGGGGCGGATCGCCACCACGAGGAAGCCGCGCTTCTCCAGAGCCGCCGACAGGGCCAGGGCGGCCTCGGCCTCGCCGACCAGCACCGGCACGACCGGGCTCTCCGCCTCGGCCAGACCGAGCCGCGCGGTGAAGCGGCGGGCGAGCGCCAGCGGCCGGGCGGCGCGCTCAGGCTCGCTCTCGACGATGGCCAGCGCCGCCAGCGCCGCCGCCGCCGAGGCCGGGGGCAGACCGGTGGTGTAGACGAGGCTTCGCGCCCGGCTCGTCAGGAGGTCGATGACGGCCCGCGAGGCGCAGAGATAGCCGCCGTAGGAGCCGAGGGTCTTCGACAGCGTGCCCATCTCCAGCGGCGCCCGGGGTCCGGGCTCGACCACGCCGAGGCCGTGGGCGTCGTCGACGAGCGTCCAGGCATCGTAATCCTGGGCCAGCGTCAGGATCTCGGGCAACGGCGCGCGGTCGCCGTCCATGCTGAAGATCCGCTCGGTAAGGATCAGCGCGCGCCGAACCGATCCACGATGCGCGCGCAGCAGCGCCTCGAGGGCCTCGAGGGCGTTGTGGGGAAATACCTCGACCCGCGCCCCCGACATCCGCGCGCCCGCGAACAGGCAGGAATGGCCGAGTTCGTCGATCAGGATCAGGTCGCCGGGGCCGACCAGGGCCGGCGCGATCCCGAGATTGGCGAGATAGCCGGAGCCGAACACCAGGGCCGCCTCCTTGCCCTTGTGCCGGGCGAGCCGCTCCTCCAGCGCCGCGAGCGGCGGGCTGTTGCCGGTGACGAGCCGCGACGCGCCGGCACCGGCACCGTAGCGGGCGAGCGCCTCGGCGGCGGCGGCGATCACCCGCGGATCGTGGGACAGGCCGAGATAATCGTTGCACGAGAACGAGACGAGCGTGCGCCCCGCCCGCTCCGCCCCGGCCGCCGGGCCTCGGGCCGTGGGGACGAGGCGACGGCGCAGAGAGGCCGCGTCGAGGCCGGCGAGTTTTTCGGCAGCGAAGGCGTCGAGGCTGTCGGACATGATGCCTGAAGCGACGGGGGAGCGGGCGATGTCAAGCGCCGCCTGGGAAGAGCCCTGCCCAGGCGACGGCACGAGGATCGACGGCCCCGAACCCACCGGCCTCCGGGGCGTTGCCCGCCCGACGCCCCGACCGAGCCGGATCTCACCGATGCGCCTTTCCCTCGCCGCCCTCGCCCTCGCCGTGATCGCGCTTCCCCTGGCAACTCCGGTCCGGGCCGGTCCCGCGCAGGATTATACCTTCGGCGAACAGCGTTTTCGCCGGGCCTGCCCCCCGCCGCTCAAATACGCCGCGGGCGCCTGCGTGCGCCGCTGCCCGGCGGGATACGAAGCCCTCGGCCGCTACTGTCGCTTCCGCAGCATGCGGCGCTGATCGCCACCGCTTGATTGGCCCCGGTCCCGGCGCGGGGCGGGATCCCGCAGCCGCGCCGTCGCCGCGCCGGGCCGCTATCGGTGCTTGCAAGCGACCGTCGGCTGTTACCCAACCGAGCCGGTCGCGGCCGCGGACCGGCTTGCGCCGTGTGCCGCCCCGTGCAACCTTGGGCACGTCCGATACAGACGATACGGGAGAGCCCAGGCCGCTCGCGAGAGGGGCTATGGCGCCGACGGAGCAACCACCCCCGGAAACTCTCAGGCACAATCACCGTATCGTTGGACAATCTGGAGAGAGGCGCCGTCCGGCGCCCACCGAAGGAGAAACCCTGAGCCCGAAGGGCTGAGGGGAAGCTCTCAGGTAACCGCGACAGATGGGGGCACCTCGCTCGGCCGACCGGCCGGCGAGCGCCGCATGTCGTGGGGTTGCCCGATGAGTCCGAACGCCGCCGGGGCGTCGTCGCCGTCCGAATCCATCTCCGTCGCACCGCCGCTCGCGCAGACGCCGCTGCACGCCTTCCATCTGCGCCACGGCGCCAAGATGGTGCCGTTTGCCGGCTATGCGATGCCGCTTCAGTATCCGGCGGGGCTGCTGCAGGAGCATCGTCACACCCGCCGGGCGGCTGGACTGTTCGACGTGTCGCATATGGGCCAGATCGTGCTGAGGCCGCGCTCGGGCGAGGTCGCGGAGGCGGCACGCGCCCTTGAGGCGGTGATCCCGATCGACGTGCTGGGGCTCGCCGAAGGGCGCCAGCGCTACGCCTTCCTGACCGATGCGGCCGGGGGCATCCTCGACGACCTGATGGTGGCCCACCTGCCGGGGCGCCTCGTCGTCGTGGTCAACGCCGCCAACAAGGCGGCGGACACCGCCCATCTTCGGGCGACCCTGCCGGACAGCGTCGCGGTCGAGCCGGTGCTGGGGGGGCTCATCGCCCTGCAGGGGCCCAACGCCGCCGCCGCCCTCGGGCGCTTGCTCGGTCACCCGGCCGATCTCGAAGCGATGCGGTTCATGGACGTGCGGGAGGTCGCGATCTTCGGTGCGCCCTGCCTCGTCAGCCGCTCCGGCTATACCGGCGAGGACGGCTTCGAGATCGCCGTCCCGGCGGAGGCCGCCGAGGCCTTGGCTGAGGCCTTGATCGCCGATGCATCGGTGCTGCCGGTGGGCCTGGGCGCCCGCGATTCCCTGCGCCTGGAGGCCGGCCTGCCGCTCCACGGCGCCGATATCGATCCCGGCACCAGTCCGGTCGAGGCCGGGCTCGCCTGGGCGATCTCGCCCGTGCGCCGCAGCGGCGGGGCCCGCGTGGGCGGGTTCCCGGGGGCCGCACGGATCCTCGAGGAGATCACCAGGGGCCCGGCCCGGCGCCGCGTCGGCTTGAGGCCGGAGGGCCGGGCGCCGGTGCGGGCCGGGGCGATGCTCTTCGCGGACGCGGCGGCGGACGAGGCGATCGGCCACGTCACCTCCGGCGGCTTCGGCCCGAGCCTCGAGGCCCCCGTGGCCATGGGCTTCGTTCCTGCGGCGCTCGCAGCCCCCGGAACCCGCGTCTTCGCCGAGCTGCGCGGAACGCGCCTGCCGCTCGTCGTCTCGCGCCTTCCCTTCGTCCCGGCCGGCTTCAAGCGCGGCTGATCCCCTCCCCCCTCTGCAGGAGAACCGAACCATGCTGCGTTTCACCGACGAGCACGAATGGCTGCGCCTCGACGGCGACACCGCCACCATCGGCATCACGGCCCATGCGGCCGAGCAACTCGGCGATCTCGTCTACGTCGAGCTGCCCAAGGTCGGCGCCAAACTCACCAAGGGCGAAGCGGCCGCTGTGGTCGAGTCCGTCAAGGCGGCCTCCGACGTCTACGCCCCGCTCTCCGGCGAGGTCACCGAAGTGAACGAGGCGGCCGGCAGCGATCCCGCCTCGATCGGCGGCGATCCGCAGGGGGCGGGCTGGCTCTACCGGCTGAAGCTCGACGATCCGTCCGACATGGACGCGCTGATGGACGAGGCGGCCTACGCGGACTTCGCGAAGTAGGGCCGCCGCTGCTGCTGCTCATCCCATCCATCCCCCTCATCCTGAGGTGCCCGCCTTGGCGGGCCTCGAAGGAGGGCTCCAGGGATCATGCGACTTCCGGAGCCCTCCTTCGAGGCTTCCGCTGCGCTCCGGCAGCTCAGGATGAGGGGATGGGTGGGAATGGGAGCAGCGGAGCACCCGCCATCGGCTCGACCGCCATTTCCTGACGCCGCGGCCATCGGCTGCCCACGAGGATTCCCCCATGAAATACGATCGTCACGATCCCTTCGACTTCGCCGCACGGCGTCACATCGGCCCCAAGCTCTCCGAAATCGACCAGATGCTGGAGACGGTCGGCGCGACGTCGCTTCCTGCATTGATCGACGAGACCCTCCCCCCCGATATCCGGCAGGCCGCCTATCTCGATATCGGCACCTCCCTCACCGAACGGCGCTCGCTGGAGAAGCTGCGGGCGACCGCCAACAAGAACCGGCTCCTCGTCTCGCTGATCGGCCAAGGCTATCACGGCACGACGATGCCGCCCGCGATCCAGCGGAACATCTTCGAGAATCCGGCCTGGTACACCGCCTACTCGCCCTACCAGCCGGAGATCAGCCAGGGGCGGCTCGAAGCCCTTCTCAACTTCCAGACCCTTGTCTGCGACCTGACCGGGCTCGACGTCGCCAACGCGTCCTTGCTGGACGAGGCCACCGCCGCGGCCGAGGCCATGGGCATGGCCAAGCGCGTGGCGAAATCCGACAAGGCCGTGTTCTTCGTCGATCAGGACTGCCTGCCTCAGACCATCGCCGTCCTGAGGACCCGCGCGGCCCCGCTCGGCTGGGAGATCGTGGTCGGTGATCCCTTCGCGGATCTGGACCCCGGCACCGTGTTCGGGGCGCTGTTCCAGTATCCGGGCGTGAACGGCGCCATCCACGACTTTTCGGACAGGATCGCGGCGCTTCATGACGCCGGCGCGCTCGCCGTGGTCGCCGCCGATCCGCTGGCGCTGACACTCCTGAAACCGCCGGGAGAGATGGGGGCCGACATCGCGGTCGGCTCGATGCAGCGCTTCGGCGTGCCGATGGGGTTCGGCGGCCCGCACGCCGCCTACATGGCGACCCGCGACGCCCACAAGCGGGCGCTGCCGGGGCGGATCGTCGGCGTCTCGGTCGATGCCCGCGGCAACCGCGCGTACCGCCTCGCGCTCCAGACCCGCGAGCAGCATATCCGCCGCGAGAAGGCGACTTCGAACATCTGCACCAGCCAAGTGCTGCTCGCCGTCATCGCCTCGATGTTCGCCGTCTATCACGGGCCGGCGGGGCTGAAGGCCATCGCGCTGCGCGTGCACCGCGACGCCGTTCGACTTGCCGCTGGCCTTGAACAGCTTGGCTTCACGGTGAGTCCCAGAAATTTCTTCGACACGATCACCGTCGAGGTCGGGCCGTTCCAGGGCGTGATCCTGAAAAGCGCCGTCGAGAACGGGGTGAACCTGCGCAAGGTCGGCGCCGACCGCATCGGCATCAGCGTCGATCAGCGCACCCGCTCCGACATCGTCGAAGCGGTGTGGCGCGCCTTCGGCGGGACGGATCTCGCCTACGACGACGCCTATCCGGCGCCGCGCCTGCCCGCGGCGCTGGAGCGGACCTCGGAATACCTCACCCACCCGATCTTCCACATGAACCGGGCCGAGAGCGAGATGACGCGCTACATGCGCCGCCTCGCGGACCGCGACCTCGCCCTCGACCGGGCGATGATCCCGCTCGGCTCCTGCACGATGAAGCTCAACGCCACCGCCGAGATGCTGCCGGTCTCCTGGCCGGAATTCGCGGAGCTGCACCCGTTCGTGCCGCCGGATCAGGCGGAGGGTTACCGCGAACTGATCGACGACCTGTCGGAGAAGCTCTGCGCGATCACCGGCTACGACGCGATCTCGATGCAGCCCAATTCCGGCGCGCAGGGCGAGTATGCCGGGCTGCTCGCCATCCGCCGCTATCACCTGTCGCGGGGCGAGCCGCACCGGACGGTCTGCCTGATCCCGTCCTCGGCCCACGGCACCAATCCGGCCTCGGCGCAGATGTGCGGGATGAGCGTGGTCGTCGTCGGCGCCGACGCGCACGGCAATATCGACGTCGAGGATTTCAGGAAGAAGGCCGAACAGCATGCCGAGAAACTCGCGGCCTGCATGATCACCTATCCCTCCACCCACGGCGTGTTCGAGGCGCGGGTGCGGGAACTCTGCGACATCGTCCATGCGCAGGGCGGACAGGTCTATCTCGACGGGGCGAACCTCAACGCCATGGTCGGGCTGGCGCGGCCCGGGGACATCGGTGCGGATGTCAGCCATCTCAACCTGCACAAGACCTTCTGCATCCCCCATGGCGGCGGCGGGCCGGGCATGGGCCCGATCGGGGTGAAGACGCACCTGATCCCGTTCCTGCCCTCCGATCCCCGGAGCGGCGAGGAGGGGGCCGTTTCGGCGGCGCCCTTCGGTTCGGCCTCGATCCTCCCGATCTCGTGGAGCTACTGCCTGATGATGGGCGGGCGCGGCCTGACCCAGGCGACGCGGGTGGCGATCCTGAACGCCAACTACATCGCCGCGCGCCTCTCCGGCGCCTATCCCATCCTCTATTCGGGCCGGGCGGGCCGCGTGGCGCATGAATGCATCATCGACGTCCGGCCGTTCCAGAAGAGCGCCGGGATCACCGTCGAGGACATCGCCAAGCGACTGATCGATTGCGGCTTCCACCCGCCGACCATGAGCTGGCCCGTCGCCGGCACGCTGATGATCGAGCCGACCGAATCCGAGACCAAGGCCGAGATCGACCGCTTCTGCGACGCCCTGCTGGCGATCCGCGAGGAGATCCGGGCGATCGAGGACGGGCGGATGGACCGGGCGAACAATCCGCTCAAACACGCTCCCCACACGGTGCAGGATCTGATCGGCGAGTGGGACCGTCCCTATTCCCGCGAGGCCGCGTGCTTTCCCTCCGGGTCGCTCCGGATGGACAAGTACTGGCCTCCGGTGAACCGGGTCGACAACGCCTACGGCGACCGCAACCTCGTCTGCTCCTGCCCGCCGCCGGAGGCCTATGCCGAGGCGGCGGAGTAGGAGACGGCTCCCCTCGCCCACCCGAGTCGGACCAGCCTGACTCGGGCAAACGCTCGCCGATCTCGGGGGCTGCCCGAGATCGGGAGGCGAGAAGCGGCGCACGTTTGACTCGGCGGCTTCGACCCCCCAATCCCGCACGCCATGACCGCGCGCGACAGCCATCCTCTCTGGCGGCCCTACACCCAGATGAAGAGTGCCGCTCCGCCGCTCGAAGCGGTGGCGACGCGGGGCTCCCGCATCGTGCTGGCCGACGGGCGCGAGCTGATCGACGGCATCGCCTCGTGGTGGACCGCCGTCCACGGCTACAATCATCCCCACATCGCGGCATCCGTCGCGGATCAGCTCGCCGCGATGCCGCATGTCATGTTCGGCGGGCTCACCCACGCCCCGGCCGAGCGGCTGGCGCAGCGCCTGACCGAGCGGCTGCCGGGCGACCTGAACCACGTCTTCTTCACCGATTCCGGCTCCGTCGCCGTCGAGGTCGCGCTGAAGATGGCGGTGCAGCTCTGGCTCAACCGCGGCAAGACCGGCCGCACCCGGGTGCTCGCCTTCCGCGGCGGCTATCACGGCGACACGATGGGGGCGATGTCGGCCTGCGACCCCGAGGAGGGGATGCATCGCCGCTTCGGTGCCTACCTGCCGACCCAGGTTTTTTGCGAGTTGCCGCGGACGGCCGATCAGGAAGCCGCGCTCGACGCCGCGCTCGCCCGTCATCGCCACGAACTCGCGGCCGTGATCGTCGAGCCCCTGGTTCAGGGGGCGGGCGGGATGCTGACCCATCCGCCCGAAGTGCTCGCCACGGTGGCCCGCCTCGCCCGCCGACACGGTCTGCCGCTGATCGCCGACGAGATCTTCACCGGGTTCGCCCGCACCGGCACCTTGTTCGCCTGCGAGCAGGCCGGCATCGTGCCCGACATCCTGTGCCTGTCCAAAGCCCTGACCGGCGGCACGATGGCACTCGCCGCCACCGTCGCGACCACCGAGATCTTCTCCGCCTTCTGGTCGGACGATCCCGCCGCCGCGCTGATGCACGGGCCGACCTTCATGGCCAATCCGCTGGCCTGCGCGGCGGCCAATGCCAGCCTCGACCTGTTCGAGACCGAGCCGCGCCTGGAGCAGGCCCGCGCCATCGCGACGCGGCTGGAGGACGGCCTGCGTCCGCTCGCCCGATCGCCGGGCGTACGGGCGGTACGCGTGCTCGGCGCCATCGGCGCGGTGCAATTCGCCGAGGCACCGGATCTCACCGCGCTGAAGCAACGCCTCGTCGCCCGCGGCGTCTGGGTGCGGCCCTTCGGCGACATCCTGTACCTGACGCCCGCCCTGACCGTGCCGGAGGACGACCTCGACCGGCTGATCGCGGCGGTCGTGGCGGAGACCAGAGCTCTCGCCTGAGACGCGATCGCGCCGATCCCGGTCTCTTCCAGGCATCTCGGACAGCGCACATCCTTCCGCAACCGATCGAAGCCGCGAACGAAGCGTAGAAGCCAGGAATAGCGAAGGCCCCGGAAAAGACCGGCGACGCCCGAGACCAGACGAGACCGGAATGGATCCTCGCGAGCGATCGCAGGCCAGGCAAGTCGCTCCGGGTTGACCTCGCTGCGCGAGCGCGGGACCCTGCAACCCGCAGCGGGGTTTCTCGTTGGATCATCGCGGCCCCCGGATGGTTTCAGCGCCGGAAACGGACAAGCCGGCGAACAACTTGGGTCGTGGGGGCAATCGGGGAGAGCCAGGTGGCGAGCCAGATCGAGACGACGAACCCGCAAGACCGGCGCGACGATGCGCGCGAGGGCGATCGCCCCGTTATCCTCCTGGTGGAGGACGAGGCACTGACCATCATGGATTTGGGCGACGTGCTGGAGGATGGCGGCTACGACACGGTGCAATGCGCCTCCGCGGAGCGCGCGCTCTCGATCCTGCAGAACCGACCCGACATCTGCGGCCTCGTGACCGATGTGGAATTGTCGGGGCGCGTGAATGGCTTCGAGCTCGCCACCTCCGTGGCCCAGGCCCGACCCGACCTGCCGATCCTGATCGTCTCCGGCCGGGCCGCCCCCGATCCCGAGCGCATGCCGGCCGGCGCCCAGTTCATCGCCCGCCCCTGCGCGGGCGAGGACATCCTGGCGCGGCTCAAGGGGCTGATGCCGACCTGCTGAGCGGATCGTGTCCGGCGGAAAGCAGGGTGACGGCAGTCCCCCCGCACTTCCGCATGACGACCCTCGCGACATGCGATGGCGCCGCTCCGTCGCATGGATGGCTCACGCGTCGCCGAGCACGGGCTTCCGTTTCACGAGCCGAGCCTCTGGGCAGGGCAGCATAACGGCTGCCCTTCCTGTCCTTCCCGCCCTCGGCTGCCTCCGAAGTGTCAGAATGAAACGCCGAACCGCCCGGAGGCTCATGGCCCTGCGGCGCAGAGAGGGCGTGCGCCGGCCATCATCGAAAGTCGGCAAAAAATCGCCCTGCGGCCTCGTGCCCGACCGCGGCCGTGGAGAAAAAGCTCTGCACAATGAATTCGCCGTTCATCCAACGTTCGAACGGCGCGAGCGATGGTGAGGCGTGAAGCCTGGCCGTGGGAGTCCCTGCGGTCCGTCCCATAGAACGCCGACGCCGGACGCCTCCCTTGAAGATCGCCGTCATCGCTCATCTCAAGTTCCCGATCGGCCAGCCCTATCTCGGAGGGCTGGAGATGCACACGCATCACTTGGCCGGCGCCCTGCGCCGCCGCGGGCACCGGGTCACCCTCTTCGCCGCCGCCGGCTCGGATCCGGCGCTCGTGCCCGATCCGGTCTGCCCGCCGACCGGCGACGCGCTCGGCGACCCCGTCGCCTTCGAGCGGATCGCCCGCGCCGAACACGCCGCCTACGAGCGGATCGTCGAGGCGATCGCCCAGGGCGGCTTCGACGTGATCCACAACAACAGCCTCCACCCCCTGCCGCTCAAGGCGAGCAACCATCTGGTCGCACCGATGGTGACGGCGCTGCACACCCCGCCCTTCGACTCGCTGACGGAAGGCGTGCTGGCGGCCAAGCCCGGCATGATCTTCGCCGCGGTCTCGCCCTCGCTGGCACAGGAATGGGCCGAGCTGGCGCCGAACGCCCGCATCATCGGCAACGGCATCGATCTCTCGACCTTCGCCTTCAGCCCCGCCGCCGATCCCGCCGGTTACGTGTTCTGGAGCGGGCGGATCGTGCCCGAGAAGGGCACGCATCTGGCGATCGATGCCGCGCGCGGCCGGTATCCCCCTGCGCTTCGCCGGCCCGCAGCCGAACCCGCGCTACTGGGACGAGTGGATCGCCCCGAGGCTCGGCGAGGGCGTGACCTATGTCGGGCATCTCTCCCATGCCGCACTCGCTGGCCAGCTCGGCGGCGCGCGGGCGGCCATCGTATCGCCGCGCTGGGAGGAGCCGTTCGGCCTCGTCGTCGCCGAGGCGCTTGCCTGCGGCACGCCGGTCGCGGCCTTCGCCCGCGGGGCGATCCCCGACATCGTCGACCGCCAATCCGGTGCGCTGGCCCGGGCGGACGATGTGGCGGATCTCGCCCGCGCCATCACCCGCGCGGTTGGCCTCGACCGACGCGCCTGCCGCCGCCGTGCCGAGACGCTGTACGACGCCGACGTGATGACCGACGGCTACGAGGATCTCTATCGCGAGGTGCTGGCCGGCGAGACGCCCGCGCGGCGTCCGACGCGGCCCGTCCTCGAACGCCTGATCGCCTGACCGCCATGGCGCCGCTTCCCGGCCCGGCCGTCATCTGCATCCCGGCCCGCAACGAGGCCGAGCGGCTGCCGCGGCTACTGCGGGCGCTCGACCGGCAGGACGGCTTTTCCTCCGTCCACCGTTTGCGGGTCGTGGTGGTCGCCAACAATTGCACCGACGGCACCGTCGCCGTCGCGCGCGGGCTACCCCTCGACAGGATCGACCTGCGCCTGATCGAAGCGACCTTCGCCGGCGCCGAGGCCCATGTCGGCACCGCTCGACGCCGGGCGCTCGATCTGGGCGCCGAATGGCTGGAGGCTGACGGCGCGCCCGACGGCGTGCTCCTGACCACCGACGCCGATGCCCGGCTCGATCCGTCCTGGGTCGTCGCGAACCTGCGCGCCCTCGAGGGCGCCGAGATCGTCGGCGGACGCCTCGTCATCGACGACGAGGGCGACGATCTCGGGGACACCGATCCGGTGCTTGCCGCCTTCCACGCCCAGGTGGAGCGCTACTGGGCGGGCGTGCGCCTCTTGGAGGACAGCCTGGATCCGCCTCCGCACGATCCGGCCCCGCGCCACGGCGATCATACCGGCGGCAGTCTCGCGCTGCGCGCCTCGCTCTACCGCGCGGTCGGCGGCCTGCCGGCCCTGCCGCGGGGCGAGGACAACGCGCTGGTGGCGGCCGTTCAACGGGCGGGGGGCCGCCTGCGCCACTGTCCCGCCGTCTCGGTGCAGGTTTCGGCCCGCACCGCCGGGCGCGCGGAGGGCGGCATGGCCGTCGAGATGCTGCGCCGCGCCCGCGTGGTGCGCGGCGGCGAAGCCTATCGCCTGCCGGAGGCGGGCTTCTGGCGCGACCTGATCCTGCGCCGGGCCCGCCTGCGCCGGGCTTGGCGCGAGGGCGCCGCCATCGACACCCTCGCGGGCCTGGGGCTGGACGCGCAGGACCGCGCCGCCATCCTGGCCGATTGCCCCAACGACATCGCCTTCGTCGAGCGCACGATGGCCCACCTCGCGCCGAACGATCCCCCGGCGCCCGAATGCGGGCTGGATCAGGCGCTGGCCGATCTCGACGCGCTGGCGGCGCAACTCCGGCAGGACGCCGCGGCGTGACGCGACCCGTCGGTTACTATGTCCATCACCAGGGGGCGGGGCACTGGCAGCGCGCGGTGGCGCTCGGTCACGCGTTGCGGGCGCTCGGACGACCCTGCACCCTGATCGGCACCTTCGCGGGGATCGATACGGCCGCCGCGCCGGGCCCCGTGCTCGACCTGCCCGACGACCGCCTCGCCGACACCTTCGATGGGCGGGACGGGGCGGCCGGACGGCCCGACGCCTTCCACTACGCGCCGCTGAACCATCCAGGGATCCGCACCCGCATGGGGCGGATCGCCGCCTGGGCCGCCGAGAACGACCCGGCGCTGATGATCGTCGACGTCTCCTGCGAGGTCGCGCTGTTCGCCCGGCTCCTGTCGGTGCCGAGCCTCGTCGTACGGCTCTCGGGGTCGCGCACCGATACGCCCCATCTCGAAGCCTTTCGGGCAGCCAGCCGCTTGCTCGCGCCGTTTCCGGCGTCGCTCGACGGCGGCGACGTGCCGGAATGGGTTCGGGACAAGACGGATTTTGCCGGCTTCCTCGGTGCGGAATCGGCGCCTTCGCAGCCCGAGGACGGGCGCATCGTCGTCGTGTTCGGCCGCGGCGGCGAGGGCGGCGCGTTCCCCCGCCTCGCGGAGGCCGCCGCCCGCGTGCCGGATCGTGAGTGGCACGTGCTCGGCCCCGTGACCGGCGCGGGCACGGCCCCGAAAAACCTGCATTGTCACGGCTGGGTCGGCGACGTGCGCCCCCACCTCGCCGCCGCCGCGCTCGTGATCGGCGGCGCGGGCGACGGTCTCGTCACCGCGGTGGCCGCGCAGGGCAAGCGCTTCCTCTGCCTCCCGGAGGCCCGCGCCTACGGCGAACAGGAGGCCAAGGCGGAGGGGCTCGCGCGGCTCGGTGCGGCCCTCGTCCATCCCGGCTGGCCGGAGGTCGAGGCGTGGCCGAGCCTCGTCGCGCGGGGGCTCGCTCTCGACCCCACCCGTATCCGAGCCCTCGTCGAGCCCGACGCCCTCGCCCGCACGGCGGCCTCGATCGAGGCTTTGTGTCGGGGCTGACGGGACGGAACCCGCGACGATGTCGCGTCGGGAAGGACGCCGGCGGGGTTCGCGGGACCCGCGCCCCGCGTCAGGGATACCACACCGCTTAGGGCTGCACGCGCTCGACGAGGGCCAGCATGGCCAGCTGCACCTCCGTCAAGGTCGATCCGGATGCGTCGGTGATCGTGGGCGCGTCGGTCCGAGCCGCCCGCAGATCGTAGACCGCCAGCAGCGCTTCGCTCGCCGTGTCGTGCAGGCTCGGTTCGGGCCGGTCCGCCCCGATGCATTCGACCCTGTACATCTTGGTGTCCGATCTCTGTACGACACCGTACCGAACACATGAGATGCGTATCGGTTCAATATCGATAGTCCTGATGCATGTTAATCACTGGTTGTCTGGAAATGTCCGTTTTCAGACGATTCTCAGCTTGTGAGCAATTTCCCATCGCGTTCGCCGACCAATCGGTTATGCGCCGAGAGCTTCATTTTGCTCAGCTTACGACCAAACTCCTTGCCCGCTCACTCGATCCCCCAGAACCGGCTGTTGGCCCAACTCAGCGCGGACGATCTCGCGCTGCTGCATCCGCATCTGCAGCCGGTGGATCTGCCCGTCGGCATGGTGTTGATCGAGCCCGACCGGCCGATCACTCACGCGGTGTTTCCCGAGACCGGGCTGTGTTCGGTGATCGCGAGCATGCAGGAGCGCAATCGCATCGAGATTGGTCTGTTCGGGCGGGACGGGCTCGCTGGCACCGTCCTCGTGCTCGGCAGCAATCGGGTGCCGCACCAGACCTTCATGCAGGTGTCCGGCGCCGGCTTGCGGATCGAGGCCGAGGCGCTGACGCAGGCGATCGAGGCCAGCGCCACCTTGCGCCTGCTCCTGCTGCGCTACACTCAGACCTTCCTGGTCCAGACCGCGCAGACGGCACTCGCCAATGCCAGCGCGCCGGCCGAGGAGCGGCTCGCCCGCTGGCTCGCGATGTACCATGATCGGCAGGACAGCGACGATCTCTCGGTCACGCACGAGTTCCTGTCGTTGATGCTGGGCGTGCGCCGGCCCACGGTGACCGTCGCCCTGCAGATGCTTGAGGGCGCGGGGCTGGTCCGGGCGCAGCGCGGGCGGGTGCGGGTGCTGAACCGCCCCGGCCTGATCGAGGCCGCGGGTCCGGCCTATGGGCCGGCGGAGGCGGAGTACGAGCGCCTGATCGGCCCCCTGCGCCGCAACGGCGCCGAGAGTGGCCCGGATCAGAGCAGCACATCGTAGGGCACTTCTTCCAGTACGGTGCCCGCCTCGTCGGTGATGACGAAGACGTTCCGCTTCCATTCGCGCGGCGGGCCGTAGACATGGGGCAGGCGCAGCATCTCCCGCAGCGTCTCGAGGGCGAGCGCGCGGGCCGCCGCGGCATCGGGTAGATCATCGCCTTCCTCATCGCGGATCAGCACGCCGTTGCGGCGGATGTTGAGGAAGTAGCGGGGCAGCGTCATCCCTCCCCGAACAGCCGCTCGTACTCCGCTTCCGCCGGACCGTAGCTGTCGCTCGCGAAATCCATCAGACCGGCCCGGTCCAGCACGATGACGCGGCCGCGCTTCGCCTGGATCAATCGGGTGCCTTCGAGGATGTGCAGGGCCGTCGTGACGCCCGGTCGACGCACGCCCAGCATCATCGCCATGAAGTCGTGCGTGATCGGCAGTTCGTCCCGGCCGAGGCGGTCCTGCGTCATGAGGATCCAACGCGCCAAGCGCGCCTCGATGTTGTAGTCGGCGTTGGCGTAGACGGTCTGCCCGACCTGTACGATCAGAGTCTGTACGTAACGCCCGAGCACGCCCCGCAGTGCCGCGCTGGCATCGAGTGCGGCGCAGAGTTCGGCGGCAGCGATCCGGAGAGCCGTGCCGTCGGCCTGCACCATGGCGTTGTGCGGGGTCCGATCGGTGCCGAGCAGAAGCGGCACGCCGATCATGCCCTCGCGTCCGACGAGACCGATCTCGACCCGCCCCTCGCGGGTGTCCGCGATCAGCGAGACGAGCCCATCCTCCAGGAAATAGGCATGGGCGATCGGCTGATCGGATGTGATGACGCATTCGCGGATCGTCATCGGCGTTTCCGCCAGATGCGGGGCGAGCCGGGCAAAGTCCTCCGCCGTCAAGGCAGCGAGAAGCCGATTGCGAAGAGCGGATTGTCGAAGCTGTGGCATGGCCCGGCTCCCGTTTGGGGCAAGAGCGCACGCCGTCTCCCAGCCGCCTGCGCCCGAACAATTCGGCAGGCGATGATATCTATATAGGTATCGGGGGACGCGTTGGCCTCGGATGTGCTCCGATCCAGTGGGATTCGGATTGTCGAGCAGAGACGTCGCGCAGTCGAGCGCCGGACAGCGTGACCGATTCAAACTGCTCCGGCGCGGACCTCGGGAAGCGCGATCCCGGCGATTTTGGATCGCAACGAACCGCGTCCAGTACGATTCCGGACAAAGGCGCCGGAACCTATTCCCGCCCCTGAGTCGGTCAGCTAGTACTATCTCATGAGCGTTTCCGGCTTGCCAAGTCTTCGCATGTACGACTTCAAGCAAACATATGTTGAGAAGACCGCCAGCCATCGCCGTGTAGTTTTGGTTGAAGCGGCTCCGATCATCGCTTCCGATCTCACGGATGCTGGTGCGAGAGCGGACCGGCATGCGCTCGGACCACCCCGAAGATCGCCGGAGACACGGTTCTTCTTGCTGCACCGGACGATGCTGAGCATCGTTTTTGTACAGGAACAGCGGGACGGAGCGGGCTGGGCCATGCTCGGGAATCCGCGCCGACGGGGAATGCCCAGGGTCGGCCACGCCGCCTGTACGGAGATGCCCGGGCGCGCGTCCGAACTCCGTGACATCCCCTTCCTGAGTCGACCGGCCTGGACGGACGACATCGTCGATACGGTGGCGCCGCCGCTGCCGGCGAGGAGCAGACCATGACCAGCCTGCAATCCCGTCTGCAATCGCAATTCGACATCGCGCTGCGTCCCCCATTGGGACCGCTCGATGGAATGGCCGGCCCTCTGGCCCGGCGCCTCGGCGCCCATGCTCCTCTCTCCAGCGACGACCTCGCCGCCCTGTCGCACCTCGCCATCCGAGAGGCGATGATCACCGCGCATACCGACCTCGTACGCCAGGGCGATGCGGCCGAGGGTGCCTTTCTCATTCTCGAGGGGATTGCCTGCCGCTACGTTCAGCGGGCCTCCGGCGCCCGCCAGATCCTTGCCCTGCTGCTGCCGGGAGATCTGTGCGACCCGGATCTGGCCCATCTCGAACGCTGGGACCACGGCATCGCCACGCTCTCACCCTGCCGGGTGGCCCGAGTGCCGCAGGCGGCGGTGGAGGATCTGATCGCCCATCATCCCGCCGTTGCGCTGGCGCTGCGGCGTTCCAAGCTGGAGGCCGAAGCGCGCAGCCGCAGCTGGCTGACGGCCCTGGGCATCGGGCTCGCCGTGGAGCGGCTGGTGCGCCTGTTTTTCGAGATCCTCGACCGGCTGCACGCCGTGGGATTGGCCGACCGCAACGAGGGCCCGCTGCCGCTGACGCAGGTCGATCTTGCCGAATGCATCGGCATCAGCACCGTCCACGTCAACCGCGTTCTGCAGGAACTGCGTCGTGCGGGACTTCTGGAGCTGAAAGGCGGTCGCCTGCGCCTCCTCGATCGCGCCAGCCTCGAAGCCGTGGCCGGCGAATAGGGACCGCGCGCAAGCACAGACTTGTGAAAGGAATAAGCCGGGACGCGTCGCCGCAACATCGGAAAGGTTAAGGACATATTCCGGAAGCCAAAATACCATCAAAGTCAATTTTCGCGGATGTGGCCATGCTTCTTCATATCGACGTCGTCGATGGCGATACGTTTACCCGCGACGAGGACGGACTCGAATTCATGAGTCTCGATGAGGCCTGCGCAGCGGTCGTGGCGCTGCTTCCGGAACTCGCACGCGAGGCCGTGCATGGTCCGAGGCGCCGCGCCGCCATGCTTCGGGAGCGGGAGCGCATCATCGCCGCCGAGATCCGGGATCCGGCCGGCGCCGTCCTGTTCCGCACGCGCCTGCGGCTCGACATGGAGTGGTCGGCGCCGCAGCGATGATCCGCGGCACGATCGCTGTGCCCTTTAGAACGGCCGGTCGGCCGGCACACGCGCCGCCGCGACCTCGTCCGGGGACGGCGGCCGCAGCACGGTGAGGTCGGGCTCGCGCTCGGCCGCGATCAGGCCGAGACCGGCGAAGGCATCGAGCCAGCCGTCCATCGGCCACAGCCCGTGGCGGGCGCGAAAGCGCCGGGCGTTGCGAACGATGTCGGCGAAATGCTGGAGCGGCGGATCGCAGGACAGGTGGTGCTGGTGGAAGGCCGGCGGCACGCCCGCCAGCAGCACCGGCACCCCGGCCTCGGCGGCGCGGAAGGCGAGATCGGTGTCCTCGGCGCCGTAGCCGTCGAACCCCTCGTCGAAGCCGTCCAGCCGGTCCCAGGTGGCGGCCCGCACCGCGAAGGCGAGGGACCAGAACAGGCCGGGATTGTCGGTCGGCGCGAACCCGGTCTCCGGGAAGGGACGCGCCGGGTGCAGCATCCCCAGGCGCATCAGGTCCGCTTCCGTCCAGCCGTCCCGCACGGCTCCCGCCGGCAGGTAGCGGATCGGCCCGCAGACGAGCGCGTCCTGCACCTGGGCCACGGCGGCCAGGCCCGCCACCAGCCCGGCGGCGGGGATACAATCGACGTCGAGATAGACGAGGATGTCGCCGCGCGCCGCCCTGCGCCCCGCGTTGCGGGCGGCGGCAAGCGGCAGGCCCTCGCTCGGAAGGGCGACGCGCCGCAGCGGGAACGGCGTCTCGGGCAGCGGGGCGGGATCGCGCCCCATCTCCACGACGACGCACTCGGCCGGGGCGTTGCCGTGGGCAAGCCCCTCGATCAGGCGCGCCAGATGGGCCTCGCGCCCCTTGTTGAGCGTGACGACGCTGATGCTGCTCACGGATCTCGGTTTCCGGCGAATGATCGGCGCGTTGTGCCGGGGCGATCCTGAAACGGGGATGAAGAGCGGTCAGCTCCACGCGCCGAGCCAGCCCAGCATCCCCCGCGCGGCCGCCCGGCCGCTGGCGAAGGCGGCCTGGAGCAGGTAGCCGCCGGTCGGCGCCTCCCAATCGAGCATTTCGCCCGCCGCGAACAGGCCGGGGCGGGCGCGCAGCATGAAGCGTTCATCGAGTTCGTCGAAGGCGAGGCCGCCCGCAGTCGAGATCGCCCGGTCCATCGAAGCCGGCGCGGTGAGACGCAGGGGGGCGGACTTGATCGCCGCCGCCAGGGCGGCCGGGTCGGCCGGCAGGGCATTGGCGTGCGCCTCGCGCAGCAGCGCCGCCGCGACCGGATCGAGCCCCGCCGCCTTGCGCAGGCGCGTCGAGAGGCTCTCGCCGGGGCGCGTGCGGGCGAGGCGCCCGGCCAGGGCCGCCGTGTCGAGGTCGGGTCGCAGATCGAGGACAAGGCGGGCCGCCCCCTCGCGCTCCACCGCCTCGCGGATCGGTCGGCCGAGGGCGTAGATCACGCCGCCCTCGATCCCGCCGGCCGTCACCACCGCCTCGCCGCGCGCCGCCGTCCCGTCGATCCGGGCCGCGATGCGCTTGAGCGGCGCCCCGGCGAAGCGTTCGGCGATGTGGGACGACCAAGCCACGGCGAAGCCGACATTGGCCGGTCTCAAGGGGGTGACCGCGAATCCGGCGTTTTCCAGCAGCGGCACGAAGGAGCCGTCCGAGCCGAGCCGCGGCCAGCTCGCGCCGCCGAGTGCCAGAAGCGTCGCCCGCGGGCGGACATGATAGGCGCCCTCCGGTGTATCGAAGGTGAGCGTGCCATCGGCGCCGAGCCCGGTCAGACGATGGCGGGTCCGGATCGTGACGCCGCGTCCGGCGAGACGCGCAAGCCACGCCCGCAGCAGCGGCGACGCCTTGAAGCTCCGGGGAAACACCCGCCCGCTCGACCCGACGAAGGTCGGCTGGCCGAGATCCTCGCACCAATCCCGCAGGGCCTGGGGGGGATAGGCCTGGATCGCGGCGGCCAGTATGGCCGGGGACGGATGATAGCGGGCCAGGAAGGCCGGCAGCTTCTCCGAATGGGTCAGGTTGAGCCCGCCGCGACCGGCGATGAGGAACTTGCGCCCGACGGAGGGCATCCGCTCGTAGACGGTGACGCTGCGTCCGGCATTGGCCAGGGTCTCGGCCGCCATCAGCCCCGCCGGGCCCCCGCCGACGACCGCGATCTCCTGCGCCATGCCCCTGCGATCCGTATCCATGGATGCCGGGAGGACGCGCGCGGGCAGCCGCTGTCAAGCGTGACCGGGCGCGCGGACGTGACGGATCGGTGGCTTTCGCGACTTCGCCGCCCTGCCAGGGATGGATCCGTGCCCGGAGGGCTCGGACGACGACCACGTCCCAGCCCATCTCGTCCCTTGGCGACCGCGATGGGGTGATGCTGCAACTGTGAACGCGGGGAACGGTCCTTGCCCTTGAATCGGCGCCCGCGCCTCTCTAACTGCGCCTTATCGGCTGCGGGCCCCTCTGGCGGGACGCGCGGGCGTGCCTCTCGCGTCGCTCCCCCTGTATCGGGAGCCTTCCACGAGCTGATCCAGCCCGGTGGATCCATCGCCCGAGGCCGCACCAGCGCTTCTCGTGATGTCGGAGCCGATGCTCTCCCTTCGGCAGAAGCATCAGGTCCCAGCGCCATGGACTTTCTCACTTACGAGTGGCTCGGCAAACCCGTCTGGATGTGGTTGGGCTTCCACGCCCTAGTGGCGGGCTTGCTCGCCTTCGATCTCGGCCTGCTCCATCGCGACAAGAATCACGAGATCGGCGTCAAGGAGAGCCTTCTCCTCACCGCCTTCTACTTCACCCTCGGCCTGATCTTCGGCGGCTGGGTGTGGTGGATGCTCGGGCCGCAAGCCGGCCAGGAATACGTGACGGGTCTCGTGATCGAGAAGTCGCTGTCGATGGACAACGTCTTCGTCATCGCGGTGATTCTCTCCTCGCTCGGCGTCCCCCTGGCCGCACAGCACCGGGTCCTCGTCTGGGGCATTCTCGCCGCCGTGCTGCTGCGCGGGCTGATGATCGGGCTGGGCTCCGCCCTGGTCCAGCAAGCCCATTGGGTGCTGTCGATCTTCGCGGTCTTCCTTCTCTACATCGGCATCAAGATGCTGGTCTCGAAGGAGGACGAGGAGAAGGACGTGCGCGACAGCGCCTCCTTCCGCCTGCTCAAGCGCTGGGTGCGCGTCACCGACGAGCCGCACGGCCAACACTTCGTCGTCCGCAAGCCCGATCCGGAGACCGGCAAGGAGGTGCGCTGGCTGACCCCGCTCGCGGTGGCTCTGGTGCTCGTCAACGTCGCCGACGTCATCTTCGCCGTCGACAGCGTGCCGGCGATCTTCGCGATCACCACCGATCCGTTCATCGTCTACACGTCGAACATCTTCGCGATCCTGGGGCTCCGCGCGCTCTATTTCGCCCTCGCCGCGATGGTCGACCGCTTCGCCTATCTCAAGACGGCGCTCGCCTTCATCCTGCTGTTCATCGGCGCCAAGATCATCGTGGCCGACACGCTGGATCTCGTGCATCTGCCGCCGTGGGTGTCGCTGGCCGTCACCGTGGTCCTGCTGGCCGCCGGCATCGCCTACAGCCTGTGGCGGACCCGCGGCGAGACGGAGGGCGCGGCCCCGAAAACGGACGCGCACGCGAAGGCCGCGCATCGGACCTGACCCGATCCGGCACGGGCTTGGCGGCGTCTCGGCAGCGGTTCATTTACGATCCTGCGCGATGATGCCGCCAGGCCGGGGAACCGGTCGCGTTCCCCTCGCGTTCGACGGCCCACCACCATGCGTCGTTTCCTGACGAACGGCATCAAGGCGATCCTGGCCATCGCCCTTTTGTCCACCGCGGCCCATTGGGCCCTGCGCCTCCAGCGGGAACCCGCCGCGGCGCCCGTCCTCCCGGTCGCGGCGCTACCCGATCCCGTGAGCACCGGTTCGATCGCACCGCGCAAGGCCGAGTCCTTCGCCGGCGCCTCCGTCCAGGCCGCCAGCACCGACGGCTTCGATCAGGAACACTTGGCCAAGCTGATGGCCGGCGCGTCCGGCGAGCGGGCGAAGGCGCAGAAGGCTGTGGCCAAGCGCTGAGCCGCTTTCACTTCACGGTTCAAATAGAAAAGCCGCCGACCCGAGGGCCGGCGGCATCTTCATGGTTTCTGCGTGGATCGATCAGGCAGCGAGCTGACGCGGCTCGTGGCGGCCTTCCTGGATCTCCTCGATGATCTTGGCGACGAAGGCGTCGAGATCGTTCGGGTTGCGGCTCGTGACGATGCCGCCGTCGGTGACCACTTCCTTGTCCTGCCAATTGCCGCCCGCGTTGATCACGTCGGTCTTGATCGACGGGAACGAGGTCAGCGTGCGGCCCTTGACCGCTCCGGTCTCGACCAGCAGCCACGGCCCGTGACAGATCGCAGCCACGACCTTGCCGTCGGTGAGGAAGCTGCGGATCACGTCGAGCGCCTTGGGCTCCAGACGCAGCTTGTCCGGGTTGATTTGTCCGCCGGGCAGCACCAGTGCATGGTACTCGGCCGGATTCACACTCTCGAGGTCGAGATCGACCGTGACGTCCTTGCCCCAGTCGGTCTTGTCCCAGCCACGGATCGTCTCCTTGGACTGGCGAGATTGCGGGCTCGCGACGTGAACGCTGGCACCGGCCTCCGTCAGCTTGGTCTGCGGGACGGTGAGTTCGCTCTCCTCGAAGCCGTCGGTGGCGACGATAAGGATCTTTGCCTCGCGAATATCGGGCATGCCTTGCTCCATCAATGTCGGATGTGGCGGGCCAACGATCCGATCCGGAACCGGTTCCTGCGGCCAATCCCCCGGTGTCGATGACGGAACCCCCATGGCGAGAGGGTGTTGGACCGTTATTCCCGAAGCTGCAGCAGGAGGAGGCCCATGGCCAATCCCGGCATTCCCACGCCCGATCCGACGCCCGGCGGACCGATCCCCGGTGATCTGCCCCCGCCGCCCCAACCGGACGATCAGCCCGATATCGGCCCGACCGGCCCCCGCTCGCCCTACCCGGTGAACGATCCCGGCATCGGCGAGCCCAAGGGCCCAAGGTTCCGAGCCCGATTATCTCCCCGGTGGACCGACCGACCCCGGCATCCGCATGTAGGCGATGCCACAACCGTTCCCGCCCCTCGCGCGGGAACGGTCTTTTGTTACTTTTTTGCGACAAGACCCCTGTTTCAGCAGCGCTTTTTATCTCCTCCGGTCAGCACCCTTGCGTTGCCTTGTCCCACGGCGGACAACCGCGCTGTCCGCCCGGAGAGGCGGCAGAGGGGGCTCCTTCCATGTTTCGTCAGTGTCTGTTCGCCGCGATCGTCGCGACGGGAGTGTCGGCCTGCGGCAGCATCACGCGGGGGACGTCGGAGGTCATTACGTTCACCTCGACGCCGGCCGGTGCCGCGATGACCACCTCGACCAACCGCACCTGCCCGAGCACGCCCTGCTCCCTCGACGTCCCACGCTCGGAGGAGTTCGACGCAACCTTCACGCTGCCGGGCTATCGACCGCAGACCGTACCGGTGCGAACCAAGCTCGCCGGCAGTGGCGCAGCGGGCTTCGCCGGCAACTTGCTGGCCGGCGGCGTGATCGGCATGGGGGTGGACGCCTATAACGGCGCCGCCTTCGACCATGTGCCGAACCCGGTCATCGTCACTCTGGTGCCCGAGGCGCTGCCCAGCGCCGCGCGCGTTCGCCGTCCGCGCGGCCGTCCCGGCGTCTGAGAGAGCGGGAATCTGCTCTCGGGCTTCCACGCCCGCTCATCCAAGACGAGAGCGAGAGGCCCCGCATGCGCGTGTGGGGCCTTTCGTAATGGCTCGGGTTCGGACGAAACGGGCTCCGGCGATCCGGATCGAAGTGGGCTGTGCTTCAGTGACCGCCGTGGGACGTGCGCACGTCCCGCGGCGCGGCCAGGATCTCGCTGAGGCTGGTGGCCACGTGGCGGGCCTCCTCATCGGTCAGCCGCAGCTGAAACGGCGGTAGGGCGCCGGCTTGGAGCGCGACCACCGCCTGACCCTGCTCGTCGGTGCCGACCTCGATCGCCGAGGAGGTCACGTCGAGCATGGCGATGTCCTCGTCGCTGTTCTCATCGGGCAGATCGACCTCGTCAACGTCGTCGATCGCGGTGAGGAGCTGCCCGACGGCGCGCACGAGCGCGCGGGCCGCGCGCGCATCCATCACCACTGCCGTGGATTGCTCATCCTTCTGGAAGGAGAGCTGGATGTTCGCGCCTTCGAGGGAAACCGAGATGCCCGCCATGAACCGCCCGACTGCGATGGGGAATGCCCCGGCGTAACCGCCTTGGACCGTTGCTCATATATGCACCCACATCCGGCTTTGTCACAGGGTGAGGCATTGGCGTAAGGTGCCTGTCAATGCTGGGGCGCGCCCTGCCTGCGGCGTCCCGAACGGGCCGTGAAACGTCTTCCCGCCTTGTTAAGGCCGCATCCTGGGCCTACATAGGGATGTGACGGGAGCGGCGGTCGCCAAACCGCGTGCTTTTCACGGCCCGCATCCCGTCTATCCGTACATCGGCGGATGAAACGACGCGCTCGCTGCGCGCATTTACTTGCGCGTGTGCGAGCCAGAACGAAGGAAGTTTTCGTGGATACTGGAACTGTCAAGTGGTTCAACGAGACCAAGGGCTACGGCTTCATTCAGCCGGATAACGGCGGCAAGGACGTGTTCGTCCACATCTCCGCTGTCGAGCGCGCTGGCCTGCGCAATCTCGTCGAGGGCCAGAAGGTGTCCTACGAGGTTCTGACGGACAAGCGCAGCGGCAAGGACGCCGCCGGCAACCTGCAGGCGGTCTGATCCGCCTCGCCGGGGACGATACGCCTCGTCCCCTCGCTATGCGGCTCCCGCCCGTCCAGCGGATCGCGGGTGCCGCGCAACAACGCACGACACATTGATCAACGACAACCAGAAACGACACCGGCCGGCCTCGAAGGACCGCGACATCCGGTGAGAGAAAGCAAAACAACAATGCAGTTCGAGTTTCAGCGCCATATCGGCGCCCGCTCGCCCGTGACCGACGCGGCCACCTTTCGGGTGGAGCGCCTGATCGACACCGCGGCCCGCAACGCCCCGGCCGATCTCAGCCACCTGATCGACTCCTCTTACGAGTATCATTCGCCGCGCGAACTGCGCTGGCACCTGGCGACGCGCTTCAACCTCTCGCCGCGCGCCGTGCGGCTGAGCGAAGCGGCGTAAGCGGACGCCGTCTCCGGCCCCTTCCAACGGGCGGGTCGGCACCCTCAAACCCATGACGCTTGCGCGTCCCGACGAACGGTTTCCCGCTCGTCGGATTGCATTTCAAGCCGACGCGCCACGCGCGAGTGCTGCCAGAGCGGGCTCGCGCATCGCCCGCGGCACGGCGATCAACTCGCCATGGCGCGGCTCGGGACGGTTATAGACCGTCGGTTGCCCGTCGAGGTCGCAGACCAAGCCGCCCGCCTCGCGCAGGATCAGGTCGGCGGCGGCCAAATCCCAATCCCGCGAATCCTTCGAGACGAGGCCGAGGTCGATCACGCCCTCGGCCACCCGCACGAGCCGCAGGGCCAACGAGGGCACCCGCTCGACCCGCGTCACGCTGGGCTCTGCCCCGAGACGAGCCGCGCCGCCGAGGAGGCGGTCCTGCATCGGCTTGGGACCGGTGATGCGCGCGCCCTCCAGCGCGGCACGGTCCGAGACATGGATGGGCGCACCGTCGAGGGTGGCGCCGCATCCAGCGGCGGCTTCGTAGAAGCGCCCCGTGGCGGGGGCGAACACCACGCCCAGCACCGGCTCACCCGCTTCCAGCAGGGCGACCGCGATCGACCAGTCGGGGTGGCCGGACAGGAAGGCCCGCGTGCCGTCGATCGGATCGACGATCCAGACCCGGCCGGCATCGAGCCGCACCGGATCGTCGCTCGTCTCCTCGGACAGCCAGGCCGCCCCCGGCTCGATCTCCGAGAGGCGGATCTTCAGGAAGGTGTCGACGGCGACGTCGGCCTCCGTCACCGGCGAACCGCCGGCCTTCGACCAGACCCGCGCGCGCGTCTGCGCGCCGCGCTCGAAGAATGGCAGCGCCAGGGTCGCCGCCTCATGCACCGCCGCCCGCAGGAGCGGAGCCAGCGCGGCGACGGAGGGCGCCCCGGGCGAGGATGTCGTGTCGGTCATGGGCTCGCTTGCCATCGGCTTGCATGCAAGGAATCGCCCGCGCCGGGGCCAGCGGAACGGCTCCGCGTCCTAAGGACCGTTCTAAGGGGGAAGCCGCCCCCGTCACAAGGACGGACGGTCGCAGCCCTGCCGTGCCGTGGCCGACGCCGTTCGCCGGCCCGGCTCGATACACCGCGCTTTTACCGAGCGCGACAAGGGTCCGTTGAGCATTCCGGAGACTTCGGGGCCATCCACCATCGCTTAACGCTCACTTTTAAGGCGCCTTGGGGGTGAGACCGGGCCATATGCTTGTCATGACAGCGCGTCCAACAGAGACCGCGACCAGGGACAAGGCATCGAACCGATGATGACTTTCGAGATCACTGCTCTGGATTGCCCCTCCACCTGCGACGACGGCGCGATCCGTGCCGCCGTGACCGTCGCGCCGACGCCGCTGCCGATCCTCGGCGCGTCCATGGGCAGCGCCGCCGTCGGCGTGGCCCTCGCTTTCGCCGATGCGGAGGCGACCGGCGAGGATCGCTTCGCGCTGCTGCTGGTCGATGCCGAGGGCGAGGTGCTGATGCGCCTCGGCCCGTTCACCGAGGAATATGTGGTGGCGCAGTGGCGCGACCTCTCCGCCAAGGGCGGTCTTCCGCGGATGCTGCTGCGCGAGGACGGCAGCCTCGTGCCGGTCTCGCAGCAGATCGGCCGCCTCGCCCTGGGCCGCAGCCGCCAGCGCCGCCGCAACGGCTCGCTGAGCGGCCGCCGCCCCCGCTTCCTCACCCGCCGCAAGGCCACCCGCCTGCCGGCCCGCCCCTGCATCCACCGCGGCGAGAACGAGATGTTTTCGCGGGGCTGACGGCGCTTACGACGACGAGATCGTTACGCCCCGCTCCACCGGGCGCCAAGTGACGCGATCCGGAGGGGTATCACCGGGATCGAGGCTGGCCGCACCGTCGGCGCGATAGCTCAACACGCGTCCATCCGGCCGATACAGCCACCACATCTCCCCGTCGTCCTTTGCGTAGGGGTCCGTTTCGAGAGCGGCCCCGCGATCGAATCCGAAGGTCGCCCGGCGCGGCCCTATCGAGCGCGAATTCTACGAGCTTCTGCCCTTCGAAACTTCGCGCGGCAGCCTCGATTTGATCGTGGTCGCTGTCGTCCTCGGCCAAAACCGTCCCGGAAGCGAGGGCGCGCCAGCGGCAACAGGAAACCCAGAGGCACCACGCTCTGACCAGCTCGACGTGCCGCCGTGCCGCCGTGCCGCCGTGCCGCGGACGCGAGCGTCTCGGACAGGGGCGCAAAACTCTCCGCAAAGAGGGCATCCCTCTGGGCATCATGGATGCGGGCCGAGGTGCCACGCAACCGCTGCGGTTCAAAGCCTCGGTCTATCCGTTGTCCATCGGCAGATCGGGCGCCCGATCCATCGGGCTGCCATCGTAACCTTCGAGCCACGCCGTGCGCTCGGACGAGTTCTGCGCGTAGGGGCAAGCGTCGCGGGGGCGCCCCTGCGCCCGAGCCCGGGCGCCTTCTGCGGTCGGATCGTCGGCCGGGGCATGGAGGTCGGTGTCGCTCATCTGCTGGATATGGCGCGCGCGGAAGTCGAGGCGATGCCTCAGCCCATCGCCTGCCACACCGCATCCGCGGCGAGCCCGGCAAACAGAATCAGCCCCGCATCACGGTTCGAGCGGAACAAGGTGAGGGCGAGCCGCCCGTCGCGGGGTGAAAGCCGCAGCACCTGTTGCGCGAGGTGGGCGGCGAACAGCACGAGGCCGAGCCAGCCGAGCCCATGCGCCCCGGCCCCCCAGAGTGCCGGCACCATCAGGGCGGCGGCGAGCGCGTAGCAGAGCCCGACCGCGGGCTTCAACCGCGCCCCGAACAGGCGGGCCGAGGACTTGATGCCGGCGATCTCGTCGTCCTCGATATCCTGCACCGCGTAGATCGTGTCGTAGCCGACGATCCAGGCGACGGTGCCGGCATAGAGCCACAGGGCCGGCGCATCGAGACGGCCGAACACGGCGACCCAGCCCATCAGCGCGCCCCAGGCGAAGGCGAGGCCGAGGACGCCCTGCGGCAGCGGCATCACCCGCTTCATGAACGGATAGATCGCCACGGGCGCGAGGGAGAGCATCCCGACGAGGATCGCGGTGCCGTTGAATTGCAGGAGGACGCACAGGCCCACCAGCGCCTGCGCCACGAGGAAGGCCGCCGCCGCGCGGGTGCTCACCTGCCCCGACGGGAGCGGCCGCGAGCGGGTGCGCTCGACCTGGGCGTCGAGATCGCGATCGGCGATGTCGTTGTAGGTCGAGCCGGCCCCGCGCATCGCGACGGCGCCGATCAGGAAGAGGATCAGGTGGAGCGGATCGGGCGCTCGCCCGGCCGCGATCCCGGCCAGCGCGGCCGACCACCAGCACGGCAGCAGCAGCAGCCACCAGCCGACGGGCCGTTCGATCCGGGCGAGGCGGAGATAGGGTCGGGCGCGCGACGGCGCGAGCCGATCGACCCAATGGCCGGCGACCGCGTCGGCGACGCGGCCGGCAGGCTCCGAAGGGGGACGCAACGCGGTCGGTGCTTGAGCGGCTTCGGCGATGCGCCCGGCTTACAGCGCGCCCTGGGGCATCTTGAAGCTGCCGCTCAGTCCGGGACCGCCGAGCAGGCCACCACCGCCGCCGTTCTGCGCCTGGGCCCGGGCCTGGGCCTCCATCTTCGAGGCCTGGGCCGCCATGGTGCAGACCTTGGTGCGGATCTCACCCACGCGCTTGTGGTCGGCCTGGAAGCCTTCGGCGAAGGAATCCGGGATCGAGCACCATTCCTTGTTGGCGGTGATCCACTTGATGCCGGTGGTGCCGTTGGCCTGAAGCTGGCCGAACAGGGCGCAGGCCGCCTGCGGCGTCATCTTCTGCTTGGAATTCGAGGCGGCATTGGCCTTGCCGACGAGGTTCTTGCGCTCGATCAGGGTCTTCTGGATGGCGCTGCAATCGGTGCCGCCCTGCGGCGCGGGCTGGGCCGGCGCTGCGGCGGAGGGCATCGGCATGCTCATCGGCGGCGCAACGGGTGCCGCCTCGGCCGGGGCCGCATCCATCGAGGGCGCCGGCATCTGGCCGAAGGCACCCTGGGCCAGTGCGGGGCCGGACAGGAGCGCCAGGGTCGCGAACGCGCCGGCGAGGGCGGTGAACTTGGATGAGGTGGCAGACAGCGCAGTCATAGGGCTCGGTCCTTCTCCCGCTTGCCGCGGCGGGTGTCGCCCCCGCTTCCGCAGCGCCCGCCCGAACCGGATTCCGGCGCGGTGCGCGCCTCGAATCCGGTGATCGGGCTTTGCGATGTTTCGTGAGGATGTTCCTGCACGGGAATGTGGCGCCAATGGTGCCGCGGGCCTTCGGGCGGTCGAGGCCGTGGGCAAAGCGCGGAAAAACGCGCCGTGTTGCTCTTTCGCATCAGCTCCGCCGATTGACAGCGCCGGGGCGCCACGCGAGGAGGCCGGCATGGCCCTCTACGACTTCACCGCGCCGCGCCTGTTCATCGAGGCGGATCTGGCGGAGGGGCGCGTCCTGCCGCTGGAGCGGGCGCAGGCCAATTACCTGCTCACCGTCCTGCGCAAGTCCGAGGGTGAGCCGGTGCTGCTGTTCAACGGCCGCGACGGCGAGTGGCGGGCCGACCTCGTTCCCAACGGCCGCAAGAGCGCCGATCTGAGGATCGTCGCGCGGACCCGCCCCCAGCCCGCCCCGCCCGACCTCCATTACCTGTTCGCCCCTCTGAAGACCGGCCGGCTCGACTACATGGCCCAGAAGGCCGTGGAGATGGGGGCCGGCACCCTGCGCCCGGTCTTCACCCGCTTCACCCAGGGTGAGCGGATCAAGCTCGACCGCCTGCGGGCGAACGCGATCGAGGCCGCCGAGCAATGCGGCATCCTGGCGATCCCCGACATCGCCGAGCCGGTGCGCCTGCCCACGGCGCTCGACGCGCTGGAGCCCGAGCGCCTGCTGGTGTTCTGCGACGAGGACGCCCCGGTCGCCGACCCGGTCGCCGCCTTGCGCGGCGCGGCAGGCGGCGCCCCGCCGCTCGCCGTGCTGGTCGGCCCCGAGGGGGGCTTTCACGAAGAGGAGCGGGCCCTGATCGCCGCGCGCCCGAACACCGTCGCGCTCTCGCTCGGCCCCCGCATCCTGCGGGCGGACACGGCGGCGGTCGCCGTCATGGCGCTGGTTCAGGCGGTGCTGGGAGATGCGCGTTAGCACCGGGGCTCCCGTCATGCCGATCCCGTGACGCGGCCCCGCGTTGTCGGCGCTTGCGGCCTGCTCTAAGGACACGACATCTCCGGCACGGCCGATCGCGGGCCCGGTCTTCTGATCGGGCCTTTTTTCGCGCCTGCCCCTCCACCGGCTCGACGAGGCAGCGCATGGCGCGCGACACGTCCGACACGACCCCGCTGACCTCGCGGGACGAACTGATCGCCTGGTTCGCCGACGGCGAGAAACCGGCGACGCGCTTCGCGCTCGGCACGGAACACGAGAAGATCCCATTCTACAAAGCCGATCGGACGCCCGTGCCCTACGAGGGCGAGCGCGGCATTCGGGCGCTGCTGGACAATCTCGGCCGCGAGACCGGCTGGGAGCCGATCCTGGATGCCGGCACCATCATCGGCTTGGCGAGCAACGAGGGCGGCGGCGCGATCTCGATCGAGCCCGGCGGGCAGTTCGAGCTGTCGGGGGCACCGCTGCCGGACGTGCACGCGACCGTGGCCGAACTCGACGAGCATCTCGCGGCGACCGCCCGCGCGGCGGAACCTCTGGGCATCGGCTTCCTCGATCTCGGCATGAGCCCGAAATGGACGCGCGAGGGCACGCCGTTCATGCCGAAGAGCCGCTACCGCATCATGCGGGGCTACATGCCGAAGGTCGGCACGCTCGGCCTCGACATGATGCTGCGCACCGCCACCGTGCAGGTGAACGTCGATTTCTCGTCCGAGGCCGACATGGTGCGGAAACTCCGCGTCGGTCTCGCGCTGCAGCCGGTGGCGACCGCCCTGTTCGCCAACTCGCCCTTCACCGATGGGCGACCGAACGGCTTCCTCTCGCGCCGCTCCGAGATCTGGCGCGACACCGATGCGGACCGCACCGGCATGTTCCCCCAGGCCTTCGAGGACGGCTTCGGCTACGAGGCCTATGCCGACTGGCTGCTCGACGTGCCGATGTATTTCGTCAAGCGCGGGGAGACCTATCACGACGTCTCCGGGGCCTCGTTCCGCGACCTGTTCGAGGGACGCCTGCCGCAGCTCCCCGGCGAGCGGGCCACCGTCTCGGACTGGGCGAATCACGCCTCCACGGTCTTCCCCGAGGTGCGCCTCAAGCGCTTCCTCGAGATGCGCGGCGCCGATGTCGGCGGGCCGGCGATGATCGCGGCGCAGACGGCCCTCTGGGCCGGGCTTCTCTACGACGAGGGGGCGCTGGCCGCCGCCTGGGACCTCGTGCGCGGCTGGACGGCGTCCGAGCGCGAATCCCTGCGCGCCGCCGTGCCTCGGCTCGGGCTCGCCGCCAGCATCGGCGGGCGCAGCCTCGGCGCGGTGGCGGCGGAGGCGCTGGCCATCGCCCGCGCCGGCCTTCAGGCACGGGCACGCCGCGACGCGTCGGGCCGGGACGAGGCCGTCTATCTCCAGCCGCTGGAAGCCATCGTCGCGGCCGGGCGCAGCCGGGCCGAGGTGTTGCTCGGCGAGTACGAGGGCCCCTGGTCGAAATGCGTGGATCCGGCCTTCACCGTCTGCACGTTCTGACGGCCGCGCCGATCCCGTGCCGGGCCCGCACCGGAGCCGGATTGTGCGGTAGGGCACACACTTGCTACGGCCAAGCTCAACCCGAGGGAACCCAACGGTTGAAGAAATGTTCCTGAGCGTGCTCGTGACACCTCAGGAGAAGGTACCCATGTCGTCGCGCATCACCACCCTGATGCTGGCCGGCCTCGCCACCACCGGTTTGGCCGTCGTCGGAACCGCCCCCGTCCAGGCCGCGCCGCTGCCGGCGCTGACGGGCGACCTCGTCGGCGGGACCAAGACCAATGTCGACCATGTCGGTTGGCGCCGGGGCTATTACGGGGGCGGCTACGGCTATCGCCGTCGCAGCAATGTCGGCGGCGCGCTGTTCGCCGGCGCGGCGCTGGGCCTGATCGGCGGCGCCCTCGCGGCGAGCGCGGCCCCGCGCTACGGCTATTACGGCGGATACGGCTACCCGGCCTACGGATATGGCGGCTACGGCTATGCCCGGCCGGTCTATTACGGGGGCTATGGCGGGTACGGCTACCCGGCCTATGGCGGCTATTACGGCGGATACGGCTACGGCTGGTAAGACCGCCAGACCTGAAGCATCGAAGGCCCCGTCGGCACGCGCCGGCGGGGCCTTCGCCGTGTTATGGGCCGAGGGCGATGTCCGACGCCCCGCCCTCCCCCAATTTCCCGATCGCCCTCGACCTCAGCGGGCTGAAATGCCCTCTGCCCGCTCTGCGCACGCGCAAGGCCCTGCGGGTTCTGGCACCGGGGCGGCGGCTCGTCGTCACCTGCACCGATCCGCTCGCGGGCATCGACATTCCCCATGCCGTGCGCGAGGAAGGCGGCTTGCTCGAGGCGCAGGAGCGGGACGGCGCCGCCTTCCGCTTCACGATCCGCCGCCCGGCTCCAGGCGGGACATCGACCTGAGGAGACGCCATGCCCCCCGACAGTGCGCCCCCGAAAATCCGCGGAACCCGCACCGTCCATGACGGCTGGGCGAGCTTCCTGATCGCGGAGGTCACCCTGCCGGACGGGCACGAGGTCACCCGCGAAATCGAGGATCACGGCGAGGCGGTCTGCGTGCTGCCCTACGATGCGGCGCGCCGGGTCGCCGTGGTGATCCGCCAGTTCCGGACGCCCCCCTTCTTCGCCGCCGCCCTGCCCGAGTTGCTGGAAGCGCCCGCCGGTCTCCTCGACGAGGCCGACCCCCAGGAGGGTGCCCGGCGCGAAGCCTACGAGGAAACCGGATTGCAGCTCGGCCACCTGGAGCCGGTGGCAACGGTGTGGACCATGCCCGGCGTCTCGACCGAACGGATGCACCTGTATCTCGGCCCCTACACGGAAGCCGACCGCACGGGCGCGGGCGGCGGCCTCGCGGAGGAACACGAGGGCATCACCGTCACGGAAATGCCGCTGGCCGACCTCGCCGCCCTGGCCGATGCGGGGCAACTCGCCGACATGAAGACCTACACCCTGGTCCTGGCCCTGCGCCTGCGACGGCCGGATCTGTTCGGCTGATCGGCGTCGGGAGGTGTAACCGGGTCCTGCCGCGTGGCCCCGGGATGAAGACGGACGCCCGAAGCGCAAACCGTGAAACCGAAGGATCGCTGCGCGGACTTTATGCCGTCGCAAGCCTTGCCGGAAGGGCAGCGCCGGCT
Organism: Methylorubrum suomiense; assembly: GCF_022179765.1. Classification (GTDB taxonomy): domain Bacteria; phylum Pseudomonadota; class Alphaproteobacteria; order Rhizobiales; family Beijerinckiaceae; genus Methylobacterium; species Methylobacterium suomiense. Next base: position 271,036 of record NZ_BPRE01000001.1, read on the forward strand.
ATCATCCTCGAAGCGGAACAGGGCAGCAGGCCGTCGCCGCCTCCGGCGCGAAGCCGGGCCGGCGACCCCTGAGAACAGCGCCCGCCGCCTGGGAGACGCTCATGTTGTTCTTCATCGGGATCGCGTGTCCCTGGCTCATCGTCTCCGGCCTGATGCTGATGTGGCATCGGCGCGCCGAAGAACTCGCATCGAAGCGCGACTGACTCCGCGACAGGCCGCCGCCTGAGGGCTGCGCGCCTCGCCGCATCCGCGACAACAGCTCGAACCGGAGGTGGCCTTTCGGGGTTCACTGCGTGCGCGACCGCGCGCCCGATGGTGTGGGCGCGGCGGCGAGAGAACCCTCAGTTGGAGTCGGATATGGACATCGCCCTCGACAAGGTCACCGAGATTATCCTGCGGCTGCGGGCGGTCGAGGCGAAAGAGGGAGCGACCGACCCGGATTCGGGCTCGAACCCGATCGACGACGGCGCCACGGACGTGCTCGTCGGCGGCACCGACGATGCGACCGAGCAGGAAATCCGCTCCATGGTGGTCGGTCTCAACGAGGACGAGCGGAGCAACCTGATCGCCCTGCTCTATATCGGGCGCGGCGATCTGGAGGCGGCGGAATGGGGCGAGGCCGTCCGCATGGCCAAGGAGCGCGAGGAGGCGGGCGACAGCCCCGTGCGCGAACTGCTCGGCACACCGGACGCCGCTGCCCTTCTCGAAGAAGGTCTCGACAGCCTCGGGATCGCGATGGAGACCCCCGAGGCGTGATGGGGAGGCCGGGCGCTTGCTGCGTCCGGCCCTTCGCGTCAGGGCTCGCAGGCCATGACCTTGGCACCGACGGCGACGAACTCGGCAGTTGTGCGCAGATCGTCGCGGATCCGGGGCGTGTGGGCGATGAGCGACGCCTCACGCTCCAGTTGGTCGTTGCAGGCGCAGGACGGCAGGCCCTGGCCGACCGGGGGTGAGCAGGCATCGTGATGCATGCACGCCCGGTCGAGGGCGTCGACGGGCGGCAGGCCGGCGCCGCGACTGCCGGGGCCGCAATAATTGCCGTGGAACACCAGCGCACCCTTGGGCAGACCCTTGCCGAGGCCCTTGCCGAGATCCGGCCCGGCCGGAAGCTCGACGTCCGGAGCCTGCGTCGCCGCCAGATCCTGGGCGGACGCCGCGAGCGGAACACCGACGAGGGCAGCCGAGAGCCCGGCCACGAGGGACATCCGCCGGGCCGCGCGGTGCAATGAGGGAATGGTCAAAGTCGTCTTCTCCGTTCGAAACGCTCCCCTCGCCGCCACCGGACGGCGCGGCCTTCGCCATCGCCGAGGGGCCGACTGAGCGATTTCAACGGTTTTTCGCGGCTCTGGTTCATTTCGGCACCCGTCGCCCCCGTCGCAGCGCCCGATGGCGACGTCGTTCGCGAGAAAGATCAGAAGCGCCAGTTCAAACCTCCGCGCACGAGGCCGAAGCCGGATTCGGAGCGGCCGGTGCCGTAATAAGCGGGCACCGTCGCGTCGTAGACCGTGGCGCCGGGGCTGCGCTTTCCGAGATCGACATAGAGGCCCTCGACCTTGACCGACACCTTGTCGGTCAGAGCGTACTCGACGCCGCCGCCGACGGCGTATCCGAGCCGGGTCGTGTCCGGGAGGGTGTAGGGATAGGCGGCGGCGTAGGACGAGGCGCTGCCGCCGCCATAGGCGACGCCACCGGTGCCGTAGACGAGCCAGCGGTCGAAGGCGTAGCCGACGCGTCCGCGCACGGTGCCGAACCAATCGAGGCTCGGCGAGACGCCGTAATAGGGCGTCGTGCCGAGCGTGCCGTCACCGCGGCGGCCGAACGTGGTGCCCTGGAAATCCGCCTCGGCACCGAGAACGAGGCCAGAGCCCGGCGTGAACTGATAATTGTAGCCGACCTGTCCACCGCCGACGAAGCCATTGCCGGATTTGGCCTCCGTGACGCTGCCGTATGTGGCATCGCTGAAGGTCGAAGCTCCCCCGCGGAAGCCGTAACCGGCATTGGCGCCGATGTAGAAGCCCGTCCAGGTGAAGGCCGGCGGGATCGGCGGCGGCGGGGGTGCTGCGCGCGGCGGTAGATCGGCGGCGGACGCCCCGCCGGCGAAGAGAAGTCCGGCCAGGGTCGGGAGGGTCGTGCGTCGGATTCGGGTCATGCGCGCGATGTCCTTCGGATTTCGTCTTCTGGGAGTCCGGGCGTGGGGCTCAGAGCGCTGCCAGGAGCAGCAGGCCGACCACGGCGAAGGCTAGGATCAGGCACAGCGCGAGATCGATCACGGTCTCGCCGCCGCAGGGCTCGCGGTCGTCGAAGCGAGGCATGGGGCGGGCACCGGCGGACATTCCGGTGAGGGCGGCGGACCTCATCGGGCCAACTCCGCGAGGCGGGCATGGCGCCCCGCGTCGGGACGCGCGTCCGAGACGATGCTGGCGGCCAGCGGCCCGAGAGCGGACAGACCGATCGCAGCCAGGAACACCAAGCCGCGAAGCAGCGGGCGCAGCGAGCCGTCGCGGAGGGGGCGCGACACGGATCCGATCACCAGGGGCGGCTCGCCCGAGGCGAGACGCGGTCTCAACTCAATCATCGTGTCGCTCTGGGTTTGTGGGAAAATTGACCACGAAAATATGCGTGTGCAAAAATCCCACGTCAACGCGGAATCGGTTGGCAAGCGTGTGGGGGCGCACCTCGTGGGATTGTGTCCCACAGCGAAGTCGGTAGGTTCGGCCGATGTCAGAGCCGACCGATCCTGTTCCGAGCGCGGACGGCAGCGCCTTGCACGGGCCGGTAGCCCGTCTGCTGCGGCCCCTCGTGCGCCTTCTGGTTCAGCGCGGAATCACGTTTCCGGCCCTGACGAACCTGCTGCGCGAACTCTACGTGAACGTGGCCGAGTATGATTTCGCCCTACCCGGCAAGGAGCAGACCGATAGCCGGGTGAGCCTGCTGACCGGCATCCACCGCAAGGAGGTGCGGCGCCTGCGCGGCGCGGGCGCACCGGTGAGCCCGGTGCCGGCCACTGTCTCGCGGACGAGCCGGATCATCGCCCGCTGGCTCGCCGCACCGGACTTCACCGATCCGGCCGGGCGTCCCCTGCCGCTGCCCCGCACCGCGGAGGGCGGCGCACCGTCCTTCGAGAGCTTGGTCGCGAGCGTAACGAAGGACGTGCGTCCGCGTGCGGTCCTGGACGAATGGCTCGATCGGGGCGTGGCCGCGCTCGACGAGGCGGGCCGGGTGCAGCTCCTCGAGGCCGCCTACCTGCCCCGCGGCGGAGGCGAGCCGCAGCTCTACTATTTCGGGCGCAACCTCCACGACCACCTCGCCGCGGCGGTCGAGAACGTCGTGGGCCCTTCCCCCCGTTTCTTCGAGCGCGCCGTGCATTACGACGGCCTCTCCGACGGGCTCGCCGCGCGCCTGGAGGAACGGGCGCGGGAGATCGCCATGGAGGCGCTGAAGCAGGCCAATGCCGAGGCGCACACGGCCTGCGCCGAGGATGCGGGCGGCCGCCACCGCTGGAATTTCGGCATCTACATCTATCGCGAGGCGGTGGCGCCGCCCGGCGCCGAAACACCGGATCCGGCCCAGGTCGAGCGAGGCCGCACGCCTTGAGCCGTCCCTCGCATCCGACCCGGCGCGGGCTTCTGACGCTGCTGGCGGTCACCGCACTCGGATGGCAGCGACCGGCGCGGGGCCAGACCGGCGGCGAGGCCCCGCAGGATCGCGGCATCGGCGGCACCGGGGCGCGCCCCGACGAGGCCGAGCTTCCGAGCGGCGACCGCGGCATCGGCGGGACGGGCGTGATCGGCACGATCCGTCGGTTCGGCTCCATCGTGGTCAACGGATTGCGGATCGCCTACCCACCGGACGTGCGCGTGACCATCGATGGTCGCGCGGCCCGTGCTGCCGATCTCCGGATCGGTCACGTCGTGCGCGTCGTCGCCCGCGGTCCCGAAGGCGGACTGACCACGCGGGCCATCGCGGTGACGAGCGAGGTGGTCGGCCCGATCGAGGCGAGCGCGCCCGGCCGCCTGACGGTGCTCGGGCAGGCGGTCTCGACCGCCGGGCTGCCAGCGCAGCCATCCTTCGCCGTGGGCACGCGGGTCGCGGTCAGCGGCCAGCGCCGGGGCGACGGCACGATCGTGGCGAGCCTGATCGAGCCCAGACCCGACGGGCCGGACCGGGTCGCCGGGCCGGCGCGGCGCGGCGCCGATGGGACGATGCGCATCGGCGGGCTCGTGCTGGAGGGGCTCAAGACCGGGCTCGCGGGACGGCGCGTCCTCGTCGAGGGCCAGCCCACGGGAGCAGGATTTTCCGTCACCTCGGCCCGCGACCTCAGTCGGCCGTTCCCGGGTGGCCTCGCCCGCGCTTCGGTGGAAGGGTACGTCGTGCCCGGCGGCGGCGGCACGCGCCTTGGCTCGGGCCTCACCATGGCGGGGCGCGCGGGTCCGCAGCCCGGTGCCGGGCCGACGGTGATCGAGGCGGGCCTTGCCCGGGACGGACGGATGAGGGCCGAAGCCGTGCGCGGCGATGGCGCACCGCGCTCGGGGACCGGACCGGCGGGCACGGGCCAACCCGGCGGCGCCCGCCCGGAACACGGGCCGGCGGGCGGCCGCCCCGGCGGGGACGCGGCACCGTCCCTACGCCCCGGCGGCCGCGATCCGTCCGGCGGCGTCGGCCCGGGCCGCGGCGGCGCCGGGCCCGGCTTCGGGCCCGGCGGTTATCCGATCGACACGCGGCCGGCCCCAGGACAATCTCCCGGCGGCTTCGGCAGCCCTGCTCCGGGTGGGTTCGACGGCCCATCCGGGATCGGGGGTGCTCGTCCCGGCGGATTCGGGAGGGGCGGCCCCGGCGGCTTCGGCGGTGGGCCGGGAAGCTTCGGCGGCGGCGGTGGGCCCGGCGGCTTCGGCGGGGGCGGCCCCCGCTGACCGATCCCATGTTCGTTCGTCGATCCGCCCGGCGACGGATACGAGAAGCGGCTCCCTCCCATCGGATGCGACGGGAAACGGGGCGGAACGACGCTCGCGATCGCGCTCCTTGTCGCACCGCGATCGTGGTGGCCGGCGCGGGCGAGTTCCCCCGGGCTAGGCCAAGTCCCTAATCGGTCATCACGGTGCCCGAGCAGGGACGAGGCGCGATCTTAGTGGCAGGTCAGTTTCGACCCGCTCCTGACCCGCCGATGGATTTCGGAAGCGCGGCAGCGCTCATGTCGCTCTCGTACAGAGCATCGTCATCGACCGTTGCCGATTGAGCGGTGAGCGAGCGGCTGACGGGTCGCGCGTGACACCTATCGACCGACGGGTCGGCCATTGGCGGAGGGTTCAAAGGCGATCGGCATGCACCGAGCGCATGGTGGCATCTGGTATTTTGTACTTCATATCCACGAACGCAGGCCATATCTCCGTTTAGCTGCAGTGCAGCATTGCTCGGGAGATACCCATGCTCGCCACCTGGCTCGCGGCCCTCACCTTCCTGTTCGCGCTTCAGTGCCTTGCCGTCGTGACTTTGGCCGACCGGCTGACGATTCAGGAGCCGGACCTCCCCGCTCGCGACGCCGCCGATCCCAGCGAAAACTACGCCCGGGCGGCCTGAATCACTTCGGGGCTCTCGACCAGGATCGCGCCCGCGAAAACGGGTTCGCGAAGATCGGACGATGGCTGCGGAATGACGGGTGTGGTGTCGAGGAAGCGCTGCAACTCGGCGTCGGTCACGTGCCCGAAGGCTTCCACCAGATAGGCCAGAGCGTCGTCGGACATCGCCGGTCCTCCCCTTGCCGCGTCGGGGCGCTGACTGATCCGAGACCGAGTCAGGCTCCGCAACCTTTTGGTATCTGGTATACCAGCGGATAGGGAAGTCAAGTTCCAACCGTAAAACCGGTCACCGATTGCTGTCGCGTAGGCGGCTGCTCTCAAGAATTCTTGGGAGCCAAACAAAGCCTGAGAGAACACGTGCGATCCGAGAAGGCTGGCGTGAACGGGTCGGCGTCACGGCCTCATCGAAGAAGGTAGCCCGGCGTCGACCAGCCCCCGGCGCGGTCCGCGTCATCGAAGACAGACGCGGCCGCTATCGGGTTTGGCAATACGACGCCGAGGATCGGCTCAGTCGGCGGCGACGGGTGCCGTGGTGCGGAAGCGGCGCGGAGCCGGCTTCGCCTTCGGTTGCGGATCGAGCTTGTCGACCAAGGTCCGCTTGACGCGCTCGTTGAAATCCTTGGTCGTGACCGATTGCGCTGTGCCGTTGTTGTTCGTGTTCGCCATAAGAGCCTCCGCTTCGCTGCCCGAGTTCACTGCCCAAGGCACCGGATTGCGCGGAGGGTTATTCGAGATATGGGGCGCGGGGCGGCGAATACGATCCCCGCGGGCCGATTGCGGACTTATTCCGCGGCGATGCGGTGGACGGCACCGACGGCGCCCGAGCCGAAGATCTCGCCGATCTCGGCATCCGAACAGCCCAGCACCTCGCGCAGGATCTCGTCGGTATGCTCGCCGAGCAGCGGCGCGCGGGTCACCTCGGTCGGGCTTTCCGAGAGCTTGATCGGGTTGCCGACGGTGAGATGGCGCCCGCGGGTCGGATGATCGACTTCAACCACGGTGCCGTTGGCCCGCAGCGCCTCGTCCTCGGCGATCTCGCGCATCGACAGGATGGGGCCGCACGGAATGTCATAGGCGTTGAGGATCTCCATCGCCTCGAACTTGTCGTGCTTCATCGTCCAGGCTTCGATGCGGGTGAAGATCTCGTTGAGATGCGGCAGCCGCGCCTTGGGCGTCGCGTAGGCCGGATCGGTCTTCCAGTCTGGTTCGCCGATGATGTCGCAGATCGGGCCCCAGACCGCGCCCTGCGTGATGAAGTAGATGTAGGCGTTCGGGTCCTGCTCCCATCCCTTGCATTTGAGGATGCGTCCGGGCTGGCCGCCGCCGGAATCGTTGCCGGCCCGCGGCACGGCATCGCCGAAGGGCACGCCCTCGCCGTACTGGCTGTATTCCATCAGCGGGCCCTCGCCGAGGCGCTGCTGGTCGCGCAGCTTCACCCGGCACAGGTTGAGCACCCCGTCCTGCATGGCGCAGTCGACCCGCTGGCCCTTTCCGGTCTGCGTGCGCTGGTAGAGGGCCGTGACGATGCCGAGCGCCAGATGCAGGCCGGTGCCGGAATCGCCGATCTGCGCGCCCGAGACCATCGGCAGCCCGTCGCGCCAGCCGGTGGTGGAGGCGGCGCCGCCCGCGCATTGGGCGACGTTCTCGTAGACCTTGCAATCCTGGTAGCGGCCCGGACCGAAGCCCTTGACCGAGGCGAGGATCAGACCGGGATTGGCGGCCTGCAGCTTGGCCCAGGTCAGGCCCATCCGGTCCAGGGCTCCGGGCGCGAAATTCTCCACAAGCACGTCGCACTCGCCGATCAGCCGCCACAGGATCTCGTTGCCCTTCGGGGTCTTGGCGTCCAGCGTGATCGAGCGCTTGTTGTGGTTCAGCATCGTGAAATAGAGGCTGTCCACGCCCGGAATGTCCTGGAGCTGCTGGCGGGTCGCGTCGCCCGCCCCCGGGCGCTCGACCTTGATCACGTCGGCTCCGAACCACGCGAGCAGCTGCGTGCAGGTCGGACCGGACTGGACATGCGTGAAATCGAGGATGCGCACGCCGTCGAGAGCCTTGCCCATCGCGAGGTCTCCTCCCAGAAGCTTCTTATCGATCCCGGTCCGGGAGGCGATGGCGTCGCCCCGCGTACCGTTGCGCGAAGTCCGCCCCTGGCGCCGCCGGTTGGCAGGCCCCTGGCCCGCGTCCGACGAATGCGACGGCTGTCGACTTCGTCCGTGGTTTCTGGCATACCAGATGCCAGACGTCAACAAATCGGAGGCGGGGGCTGCGCCGGACGCAAAGCTGCGCACAAGCCGGAGCACGCCGCGACTCGTGACAATCGTCTTCTTGTGTTCCACATCAGGAGGCGACAAGCTTGACCCGCGCGGCCCTCCCCGCCCGGACGGCATCCCCTCGGACGCAAGGTCGAATCGGACGCGATGGAAAATCTCTCGATCAAGCCGATCGTGCCCGCCACCAGCCTGCGAACGCTGGCCTACGAGGCGCTGAAATCGGCCATCACCAACATGGACATCTACGGCGCGACCGGCGACGTCCGTCTCGACGAGCGCGGCCTGTCGCAGACGCTCGGCGTCTCGCGCACGCCGATCCGCGAGGCGCTGACGGTGCTGGAGCAGGAAGGCTTCGTGCGCAACGAGCCGCGGCGCGGCGTGTTCGTCGTCAAGAAGACCAAGCGCGAGATCGTCGGCATGATCCAGGCTTGGGCGGCCCTGGAGAGCATGGCGGCCCGGCTCGCCTGCGCCAACGCGCCCGACGAGGATCTCGCTTGCCTGCGCCGCTCCTTCCCCGAATTCTTCGAGGGCCGCCCGTCGGACCATCTCGATGAGTACTCGGAGGCCAATATCCGCTTCCATCAGAAGATCATCCGGCTCGGCGGCTGCGCGGTGATCCAGGATCTGTGCGGCAACCTGCTGGTCCATGTGCGCGGCATCCGCAACACGGCCCTGCGCCAGGGCGACCGCGCCTCGGAATCGATCCGGGAGCACGTGCGCATCATCGAGGCGCTGGAGGCTCGCAACGCCGACCTCGCCGAGCGCCTCGTGCGCGAGCACGGCCTGGGCCTCGCCGCCCATGTGGAGCGCTACGGCAACCATCTCGACTGACGCGTTTTCGGGCCGTCGCTTGACCGGCGGCGGCTCCCGTGGCTTCTGAACCCGGCGCCCCGACTCCGTAGCTCAGCTGGATAGAGCAGCCGCCTTCTAAGCGGCAGGTCGTAGGTTCGAGCCCTACCGGGGTCGCCAGAGATTCAACCCGCCGGTCGCGAGACTTGGCGGGTTTTTCCATGTGCAGCCGAGCCGGGTGCGATGGCGACGCCCGGTCCGGATCCGCAGCCCTCGCCGGACTGCCCGGCACCAAGGACCGGCGCCTTGGCCGGCAGCATCCTGCGCGGGGACCATGCGCGAACGGGCGCTGCCGCAGCGGGAGCCTGATCGGGCGGAGGCGGCGCTGGGTTCGCGCGCCGGCCGGCGCGAGACCGTCAGGCGAGCCGGCGCCGCCGTTCGACGAGCTGCATGATGATCGGCGTCAGGATCAGCTGCATGGCGAGGTCGAGCTTGCCGCCGGGGATCACGATGGAATTCGCCCGGCTCATGAAGCTGTCGTGGATCATCGACACGAGATAGGAGAAGTCGATCCCCTTCGGATCCTTGAAGCGGATCACCACCATCGACTCGTCGGCGGTGGGGATCCAGCGGGCGATGAACGGGTTCGAGGTGTCGACCATCGGCACCCGCTGGAAGTTGATGTCGGTCCACGAGAATTGCGGGCAGATCGTCTGCACGTAATCGGGCATCCGCCGCAGGATCACGTCGGTGACGGCATCGGTGGAGTAGCCGCGGGTCGAGCGGTCCCGGTGCAGCTTCTGAATCCATTCAAGGTTGATTACCGGCACCACGCCGATCTTGAGATCGGGGTAGCGGGCGATGTCAACGGCGTTGTCGACGACGCAGCCGTGCAGACCCTCGTAGAACAGCAGGTCGGAGCCGGGCTGGAACGGCTCCCAGTCGGAGAAGGTGCCCTCCGGGATGCCGTAGCGGGCCGCATCATGGGCGTCGTGGGCGTAGTGGCGCGTGCGCCCGGTGCCGTTCTCGCCGTAGCTCCGAAACACCTCCTCCAATTCCGGCAGGAGGTTGGCGCGGGGGGCGAAATGGCTCAGCGTCGGCTCCCGCGCCATCATCGCCCGCATCGTGTCGCGGTCGTAGGCGTGGAAGCCGTCGCCCTCGATATACACCGCGCTCACATCTTCCCGGCGGAAGATCTGCTCGAAGGTGTTGCGGACCGAGGTGGTGCCGGCTCCCGAGGAGCCGGTGACCGAGATGATGGGGTGACGCGCCGACATGATGCTACGAGACTGAAGGGATGACGCGTCGAAGGGGCGGCTAGCTGCGCATCAGGCCGCGCTGGCCGAACAGCGGCGAGCGGCCGGCGGCGGGCTGGCGCCCGTCATAGTAGGTGGCCACGCAGGCCACTTCCTCGGTCGAGCCGAACACCAGGGGCGAGCGCTCGTGGATCTTCGTCGCCACGAGGTCGAGGACGCGGGTGCGCCCGTCGGTGGCGGCGGCCCCCGCCTGCTCCATCAGGAAGGCCATCGGCGCGGTCTCGTAGAGGAGGCGCAGGCGACCCTGGCCGTAGCCCTTCCGGCTGTCGCCCGGATAGAGGAACACCCCGCCGCGGATCAGCACCCGCTGCGCGTCGGCGACCAGGGCCGCGGTCCAGCGCATGTTGAAGTCGCGGTCGCGCGGGCCTTCCGAGCCCCGCTGACAATCCTCGATGAAGGCCTTGATCGGGCCATCCCAGTGGCGGGCGTTCGAGGCGTTGATGGCGTATTCGTTGGCCGACGGGACGACCTTCAGGGCGTCATGGGTGAGGCGGAACACGCCCTCGGCCCGCTCCAGGGTGAAGATGCGGGTGCCGTTGCCCAGCGTCAGCACGAAGGTGGTGGCCGGGCCGTAGACGACGAAGCCGGCGGCCGTCTGGGTGGTGCCCGGCGTCTTGAACGAGGCATTGGGATCGTCCCCGCCCGCCACCTTCGGACGGATGCCGAAGATGGTGCCGACCACCATGCCGACGGCGATGTTGGACGAGCCGTCGAGGGGGTCGATCGCCACCGCCAGCGGCGCGTCGGGGTTCAGCACCACGACGTCGTCGGCCTCCTCGGAGGCGACCTCGGCCACCGGCGCCTCGGCGAGCGCCTGCATGAAGCGCTTGTGGGCGATGACGTCGAGCGCCTTCTGGACGTCGCCGTCGCTGTTGTGCTCGCCCTGCGCGCCGAGATCGCCCGCGAGCGCACCGCGCCCGCAGGTCGCGCTCACGTCGATGGCGGCGGCCGCGAGCGCGCGGATCGTCGCGGCGGTATCGGCGAGGCTCGCGTCGCGCGCGACCTCGGCGTCGAGATGCTCGTCGAGGGATGACCCGGTCGGCTTCGTCATCGGTCTGTGCGCTCGCTCCCGTCACCGCCGCGCGAAGGCGGCGCCTGCCGTTCCCGGCAGCTTGTCCGTCTCGATGATACGCCGCGGTGTGGCGGCTGCGCCAGCGGCTGTGAAGCAGTCGGGGAATGATTTTGAAAAAACTTGTGGTGACGCGCAAAAAAACTAAAAGCGAATCATGCGTAATCTCTCGCTCAAGCAGCTCCAGGCGGTCGCCGCGGTGGCGCGGCTCGGCACCATGACGCGGGCGGCGCAGGAGCTCAACGTCACGTCCGCCGCCCTCTACGCGCGCATCCGCCAGCTCGAGGAGGAGGCGGGGCTGCTGCTGTTCGACCGCACGCCCACCGGCCTGAAGCCGACCGATGCCGGCCGCGAGATGCTGTGGGCGATCAACAGCATCAACACCGTGCTGGAAACCTGTACCGACCGGCTTCGCACCTTGAAAGGGGGCGGCGGCGGTCGGGTCGCTCTGGGCGTGGTGTCCACTGCCAAATATTTCGCCCCGGCGGTCATCGCCGGCTTCATGGAAAGCCACCCGAAGGTCGAGATCGCGCTCACCGTCGGCAATCGCCAGGGCACGATCGAGGCCCTGCGCAATTACGACATCGATTTCGCGATCATGGGCCGCCCGCCCCGGGACTTCGCCATCGAGGCGGAGACGTTCGGGCCCCATCCCCTCGTGGTGATCGCCGCCCCGGACCATCCCCTGGCGGGACGGCGCGGGTTGACCCGAGCGGATCTGTCGGAGGAATCCTTCCTCGTCCGCGAGGAAGGCTCGGGCACGCGCTCGGTGTTCGAGGAGTTCATGAACGGCGTGATGATCCGCCGGGCCAAGCTCGGGATCGATGCCGGCTCGAACGAGACGCTGAAGCAGGCGGTGATGGCGGGGCTCGGCATCGCGCTCCTGTCCGGTCACACGGTCTCGTCCGAGGTCGAGAGCGGACGCCTCGCGCTGCTCGACGTGCAGGGCCTGCCGATCCGCCGGGACTGGTACGTGGTGCGCCGCTCCGACAAGGTGCTGGGCCCGGCCGCCGACGCCTTCTGGGACTATCTGGCGCGAGAGGGCCGCCGCTTCCTGCCCCGCCTGCCCGAAGAGGCGCTCGCCGGCATGGACGCCGAGATGGCCCCGCGCCTGTCCACCGAACGGAACGGGGCCGGCCTCGCCGCGGAGGCGGGGGAGTGAGCGGCATCGTCGTCGTCGGGGCGGGTCAGGCCGGCTTCCAGGCCGCCGCCTCGCTGCGGGAGGCGGGGTTTGCCGGCCCCCTCACCCTGATCGGCGAGGAAGCCCAGCCCCCCTATCAGCGCCCGCCCCTGTCGAAGGCCTATCTCGCCGGCAAGACCGACGCCCGGGGCCTGCTGCTGCGGCAGGAATCATTCTTCGCCGAGCACGCCATCGCCCATCGCCGCGCCCGCGCTACCGGGATCGACCGGGCCGGGCGCCGGGTGGAATTGGCGGACGGCGACAGCCTCGCCTACGACCATCTCATCCTCGCCACCGGCACCCGCAACCGGGCGCTGCCGGTGCCGGGCGCCACGCTGTCCGGCGTGTACGGCCTGCGCTCGCTGGACGAGGCCGACGCCTTGAAGACGGCTCTGGAGCGCGCGGAACGGATCGTCGTGGTGGGGGCGGGCTTCATCGGGCTCGAATTCGCCGCGGTCTGCGCCGCCCGCGGCCTGTCGGTGACGGTGGTCGAGGCGGCCCCCCGCGTCATGGCCCGCGCGGTCTCGCCGGAGACCTCGGCTGCGTTCCGCGCCTTCCACGAGGCGGCGGGCGTCACGATCCTGTTCGGAGCCGGGGTGAGTGCCATCGAGGGCGCCGACGGTCGCGTCGCCTCCGTCGCCCTCGCGGATGGCCGAAGCTTGCCCGCCGATCTCGTCCTCGTCGGCATCGGCGTGGTGCCGAATCAGGAACTCGCGCAAGCCGCAGAGCTGCCGGTGCGCGACGGCATCGAGGTCGATCCGTTCCTGGCGACGGCCGATCCGGCGATCTCGGCCATCGGCGACTGCGCCCGTTTCCCGACCCGCTTCGCCGCCGGCCTGCCCGGCGGCGACCGGGTGCGGATCGAGTCGGTGCAGAACGCCGTCGATCAGGGCCGCTGCCTCGCTGCGCGCCTGACCGGACGGCCGACCGCCTACGATGCGGTGCCGTGGTTCTGGAGCGACCAGGGCCCGCGCAAGCTGCAGATCGCCGGGCTGGGGAGCCCGGACGATGCGAGCGTGACGCGCCGGTCCGGCGCGGGCTTCTCCGTGTTCCGCTTCCGCGACGGGCGCCTGAGCGCGGTCGAATCGGTCGACCGCCCGGCCGACCACATGGCCGCCCGGCGGATCATCGCCGCCGGTCGCTCGCTCACGCCGGAGCAGGCGGCGGATCCGGCCTTCGATCTGAAGGCCCTCGCCACCGCCTGAAGGTTTCTCAGCGGTCGTTCTCGGTCGTCAGATCGCCGAGGCGGGTGCCCTCGTCGCCGCCCTTCTGGCGGTCGGAGAGGCGCACGCCATCCCCGCCTGTGAAGACGACGCCCTCCCGCATCAGCGCGCTGCGCAGAGCCTCGATCTGCCCCGACGCCGGATCGCCGGTGCCCGCCTCGAAGCCTGTGACGAACCCCTCGTCGAGGCCGGAGGCGCGGGCGAGATCCGCCGTGCTCCAGCCGAGCAGGCCGCGCGCCGCCCGGGACTGGCCGGGCCCGATCGTGTTGAGGTCGCCGCCGCCATAGCCCTTCGCGCCCGCTTCGTCCGATCCCGTCAAGCCGCTCTCCCGTCCATCCTGTCGCCGGAGCCTCGCGCGGCCCCGCACCGGACAACAGAGCGAGCGCGGCAATCGTTTCGGCGCCGGAACGAGAAAGCCGTCCGCGCGGGCGTCCCGGCGTCGAGGCGGTGCCCTCGGACTGTGAACAGGGTCCGGCACGCATGCCGCGACCATAATTGTGCTTGAATCTCTGACGATTCCCCGCATCACCGCCGCCGGAGGCGCGAGTCGTCCTGCGCCGATCCGGCCGCCGGTGCGATGACGGGCACGGGAATGCCCGCACGCGACGTCCTTTGGGCGAGGCAGCCGAGCGAGAGAGGGGGTTCGAGGACATGAACAGCACACTGACCGCCGCGCTGGCCGGCGCGGTCGCCGTCGCCACCCTGGCCGCCGGGCCGGCCCTGGCGCAGCAGGGAAACAACGCCATCACCGGCTTCGGCCAGGGCGGACGCGCGCCGGAGAAGAAGCCGCAATACGTCCCCGGGGCGAAGGCGCAGGAGAAGATGTTCCCGCTCGGCGCGACCTGGACCGCCGTCAGCCTCAACGGCAAGCCGTTCAACGGCAGCGACCGGCCGACCTTCATCATCGACAGCCAGTACCGCGCCCGCGGCTATGGCGGCTGCAACACCTTCACGGCCACCGCCTTCCCGTTGCGGGAGCAGCATCTCGCGGTCGGCCCGCTCGCCCTCACCAAGAAGAGCTGCGACAAGGCGCTCGCCGCCAGCGAACAGGCCTTCCTGGTCGCCCTGCGCACCTCGGGTGCCTGGGACCTCGTCGGTTCGCAGCTGGTGATCCGCACGCAGAACGGCGAACTGCGCTTCGATCGCACCCTCTGACCCGTCGTTAAGCCCGCATTGACGACGATCCGCGGTCGTTCCCGCGGATTCATTCCCCGTCAGCCATCGCGGCCGTTTCCTGACCCCGTCACCGGTGGCGCCGCCCGCGCGACCGGCCTTCAGCGGAGGACGGGATGCGGATCGACCGGCTTCACCAGCACGCAATGCCCCGCGTGGTGCCGAAGGTGGTGCCGCGCACGGTCGCGTTGCCGCGCTACGTCTTCCTCCGTGCCCACCATGAGGGCGCCGCCCTGCTGGCCGCCTGGGCCACCAGCGCCGGCATCGCCCTGTTGGTGCTCGCCGCCACGCTCGCGCCGGTCTAGAGCCGCCCGACCGGATCACGGCAGGATGACATTATTGTCGTCGAAATCGCTTGCGGGAGAAGAGTATTCTCCGCGCTGACGCGAAGACGGACTTTCCCCGCCAAGATCCGGTAAACCTCGACGCTTCTTGGGAAATCAGCTACAGCCCTGCGCGCGGAAAGCCGGGGCCGATCGGCGCGAAGCAGCGCGCCACGGGCATCCCGGCTCCCCCAATTTGCCGACCAGGGAGTGGACAGCCATGACAGACACCGCGCGCAAGCCCGGCCACGGCCGCGTATACGGCTCGATCACCGAGACCATCGGCAACACCCCCCTCGTGCGCCTCAACCGGCTCACCAAGGAGCGCGGCGTCGATGCCGAGATCCTGCTCAAGCTCGAGTTCTTCAACCCGATCGCGAGCGTGAAGGACCGCATCGGCGTCAACATGATCGACGCCCTGGAGGCCTCCGGCCGGCTCAAGCCCGGCGGCACGCTGGTCGAGCCGACGTCGGGCAATACCGGCATCGCCCTGGCCTTCGTGGCCGCCGCCCGCGGCTACCGCCTGATCCTCGTGATGCCCGAGACGATGTCGCTGGAGCGGCGCAAGATGCTCGCCTTCCTGGGCGCGCAGCTGGAGCTGACCCCCGGCGCCAAGGGCATGAAGGGCGCCATCGCCCGCGCCGAGGAACTGCTCGCCGAGATCGACGGCGCGGTGATGCCGCAGCAATTCGCCAATCCGGCCAATCCCGAGATCCACCGCAAGACGACGGCCGAGGAGATCTGGAACGACACCGACGGCAAGCTCGACGCCTTCGTGGCGGGTGTCGGCACCGGCGGCACGGTGACCGGCGTCGGCGAGGTGCTGAAGCCCCGCCTGCCGGGCCTCAAGGTGTTCGCGGTCGAGCCGGTGGATTCGCCGGTGATCTCCGGCGGCCAGCCCGGCCCCCACAAGATTCAGGGCATCGGCGCCGGGTTCATTCCCGAGAACCTGCACACCGACATTCTCGACGGCGTGCTCCAAGTGACCAACCAGCAGGCGGTCGACACCGCCCGGGACCTCGCCAAGCTTGAGGGTATCCCCGGCGGCATCTCCACCGGCGGCAACGTCGCGGCGGCGCTGGAACTGGCCTCCCGGCCGGAATTCCAGGGCAAGCGGATCGTCACCGTCGCCTGCTCGTTCGCCGAGCGCTACATCTCCTCGGTGCTGTTCGAAGGCATCGGCTGACGCCCTGAGGCCAGTGGCGCGGGCCTGTCGCAGGGCCCGCGCCGCAACTCCTCCGGTCCCGGGTGGTTGTCCCGGCACATCCGAGGAGAGTTTCCATGACCGACACCGACCGCACCCGGCCGTCGCTGAAAGAGTTCGATGCCTACGCGGACCGCAACGGCCAGGATTTCGGTACCGCTTCCCCCCTCGATGTCGGCATCCCGTCGCGGACCCAGGCCGACCTCAAGGGCAATCCCGACGGCACCGCCGAGGCCGCGCGCATCGCCTCCGGCACACCGGGCCAGGACGCGACCGATCAGACCGAGGCCGAGACCCCGCCGGAAAACATGCGCCGCATCTCCGATCCCTCGTTCACGCCTTCCCCCACACCGAGCGGACCGGACGCCGCCGCCGCGGAGGCGATCGAGCGCGCCACCGCCGCCGTCGGCAGCGAGGAGGCGCCGCGCCAGGGAGGCCGCGATGGGCAGTGAGAACCGGCCGCACGAAGATCTGACCAATGTCGGCACCCGCAAGCCCGACGAGGCGGTGGGCTCGCGCGGCCCGAGCCCGGCCAGCGGCGGCCACCAGACCCCTGAGCAGGCGGCGATCACCGGCCAGGGCTCGGGCGGGCGCAGCGACGACGAGCGGACGAGCGAGTGGGGCGGCGCCGACGAGGGGCGGACGCCGCCGGCGATCGGCGGTTCTTCCGGCGGTCATTCGGACCGCAAGGCGGCGGCCGGCCCCCGCCAGGGTGAGCCGATCGCGGGCGAACCGGAACGGGCCAAGAGACCGTGACACGCGCCCGTGAAAAGCGCCTGCGATCTGGTTTGAGACTGTGAGGGAGGGGCCGGACCGATGAGCGACCGCGACAACGGATCTTCCGAGGACGGCGACGAGCGCCGGACGGGCGAGAAGCCCGCCAACAGCGCTCCCGACGCCGTCAAGGACCCGAACGAGAAGACCGATGGCAAGCCGGGCGCTCCGGGCCAAGGCAACGAGGCGGATCCGGGCGCCGGCTGAGCACGGGCCGTCCGTCAACCGCCGCGTCCGGGTGATGTCCGTCGGCGACCCCGCCTTCGGCCCGGTCCGTCCCTCGTCGATGCGGCCAGAGACGGCAGACGGTTTGCTCGATGATCGGCCCGGCGCCGGATCGCCGCTCTAGGCGGCGGCAGCTTCGACCCGGTTGCGGCCGGCATCCTTGGCCCGATAGAGCGCCGCGTCGGCACGTCCGAGGATGTCGGCGGGGCTCGTATCGGTCGGTCGGCGCACGGCGACCCCGATGGAGACGGTGACCGGAATGTCGCGCGTGCCGCGCTGGACGGTGAAGGGCGCGGCCCCGATGCGTTCGCGGATGCGCTCGGCGATGGCCTGGGCCTCCGGCAGGTCGACGCCGGGAACGACCATCACGATCTCCTCGCCGCCGTAACGGGCCAGGATGTCCATCGGCCGAACCTGCTGGCGGATGCGCTCGGCGAAGGCCCGCAACACCTCGTCGCCGGCCTCGTGGCCCCAGGTGTCGTTGATCGACTTGAACCGGTCGATATCGAGCAACAGGCAGGCGAGCCCCTTCTGATGCAGCATCGCGTCGCCGAAGACCGGACCGATCTGCCGATCGAGATAGCGGCGGTTGTGCAGGCCGGTGAGGTCGTCGGTGACGGCGAGTTCCACCGAGGCCTGAAGCGCGCCGCGCAGGGTTTCGGTGAAGCGGCGGCGGCGCACCTGCGTGCGCACCCGGGCCATCAGTTCGTTCCGATCGATCGGGCGCAGCAGGTAGTCGTTGACGCCGAAATCGAGGCCGCGGGTGATGCGGGCCTTCTCGTCCATCTCCCCGAGCATGATCAGCGACAGGTTGCGGGTCCGGTCGAGCGACCGGAGTTGGCTGCACAGGCGCAGGCCGTCGAAATTCTCGAGATCGAGGCTGACCAGCGCGACCTCGAAACCGGCCTCCGGGGCCAGCACCAGCGCCCGATGCGGATCGGTCTCGACGGTCACCCGGTGATGCTGCGACAGGGCGGTCCCGATCCGGTCGATGGCGCTGGCGCGGTCCTCGACCAGGAGGATCTTGGCGTTCTCACCGGTGTCGGCGGCGGCGAGCGCCAGGGGATCGGTCCCGCCCAGGCTGCGGGTGGCGAGGGCGCGGCTGCGCAATTCGTCGGTGACCGCCTTGAGGCGGATGAGGCTGCGCACCCGTGTCATCAGGGCGGTGTCGTCGATGGGCTTGGTCAGGAAATCGTCCGCGCCGGCATCGAGGCCGCGCAGACGGTCCGCCGGCTGGTCGAGGGCCGTGACCATCACCACCGGCAGATGGGCGGTGTTGGGATTCGATTTCAGGCGACGGCAGACCTCGAAGCCGTCCATGCCCGGCATCATCACGTCGAGCAGGACGACATCGCAGCCGCCCCGTTCGCAGATGGTGAGGGCGTCGGGGCCGTTCATGGCCACCACCACGTCGTAATATTCGAGCGACAGCTTCGTCTCGAGCAGACGGACGTTGGGGTAGAGATCGTCAACGATCAGGACGCGGGCCGACATCGTTCCTCCGCTACGCGGCTGACCGGCCGCCCGGGCGTCTCGGGAGACTCAGGCGGTACCGTCTTCGCCAATGTACCGACGGACCGTTGCCAAAAACTTCGCGACCGAGATCGGTTTCGACAGGTAGGCTTCGCAGCCGCCTTCGCGTATCCGCTCCTCGTCTCCCTTCATCGCGAAGGCCGTGATGGCGATGACGGGGATGTCGCGCAGGTCATCGTCGTCCTTGAGCCACTTGGTGACTTCCAGCCCCGACACCTCGGGCAACTGGATATCCATGAGGATCAGGTCGGGATGGTGGGCGCGGGCCAGCTCGATCGCTTCGATACCGTTGGCGGTCTTCAGCGTCGCGTAGCCGTGCGCTTCCAGCAGATCGTTGAAGAGCTTCATGTTCAGCTCGTTGTCCTCAACGATGAGAACGGTTTTCTTCATGACCTGCTCCGAGGCGGTCCGACCGCGCTCCGTCACCTGGCACAGCCCCCGGACACTCTTTAAACTGATAGTCGTTGATGAAACGCAAACTTGATCATACGGATGCCGGCAGCGAGCGTCTCGCTATCGAAGTGCTGGGCTGGCTTGCGGGCGACGACGAGCGGCTCACCCGCTTCGTCGTCGAGAGCGGGCTCGACCCCGGCACCCTGCGCGAGAGCGCCCGCGATCCGGGCTTTCTCACGGCCGTCCTCGACCATGTCATGGGCGACGAGCCGAGGCTGCTGGCCTGCGCGCAGGCGCTCGACCTGAAGCCCGAGAAGATCGCCGCCGCGTGGCAGCGGCTTCAGCCGCCGCCCTTCGACGACGGCCTGTGAGCCACCTCGGCGCTTCGACGCCCCATGCGCCCTTCTCGGCTCAACGCCGTCCGAGGGCTTGGTTTCAATGCCCTTTGCAGTGGCCCGCAGGGCGCGGCGGCAAATCGGCTACCGGGCCAGTTCCTTGAGGCCCAGGCGGATCAGCGTCTTGGCCTCCGCCCCCTCGCCGGCGGACTTCATCGCCGCGGCGATGGCGGCCGAGGCCTGAACCTGGGGATAACCGAGGTTGACCAGCGCCGAGATCGCGTCCGCCACCGGCTGGGGCGCGGTGCGGTCCTCGACCGCGCCCGTGAGCGCCACGAGCGCCGGATCGATGGGAGCGAAGGCGGGCGCCTTGTCCTTCAGTTCGGCCACGAGGCGGGCGGCCAGCCGTGGGCCGACTCCGGGGGCGCGGGCGACCGCGCCCTTGTCGCCGGTGGCGATGGCGCTGGCGAGGGCGCCGGGCTCCAGCACCGAGAGAACGCCGAGCGCCACCCGCGTGCCGACCCCCTGCACCGTCTGGAGCAGGCGGAACCATTCCCGCTCCGCGTCGGACTTGAAGCCGTAGAGGCGGATCATGTCCTCGCGCACATGCGTCTCGATGGCGAGGTCGGTGGCCTCGCCGGGCGGCGGGAGGCGCTGGAGGGTCCGGGCGGAGCAATGCACCACGTAGCCGACCCCGTTCACGTCGAGGATGACGAAGTCCTCGCCGTAGGAATCCACCAGCCCCTTGAGCTTCCCGATCATTTCGAACCACCGATCATGTGTTCGGATCGGCGCCCGGCTCCGTTGCCGCGCCCGCCCGAACGCCATATCCGTCAGCGCGGCCCAACCGACAAGGTGACTGCATGAAGCGCACGCTCCTCGCCCTCTTCCTCGTGAGCGCCGTCTCGGCTCCCGCCGCGGCGCAGGACGCCCCACCCGCGCTCACCAAGGATCCGATGCAGGTGAAGGCCGGGCGCTACCGGCTCGATTCGGCCCACGGCAAGATCACGTGGTCGCTGAGCCATCTCGGCTACTCGACCTATTACGGCCAGTTCACCGACGTGTCGGGCGATCTGACCCTCGATCCGAAGAAGCCGGCGGAGAGCCGCCTCTCGGTCAAGATCGGCACCGCCAGCGTCAACGCGCTTCACGACAAGCTCAACGCCCACCTGAAGGCACCGGACTTCCTCAATGTCGAGGCCTTCCCCGAGGCGACCTTCGTCAGCACCTCGGTCGAGCCGACGAGCCCGACCACGGCGCGCGTCAACGGCACCCTGACGCTACGCGGGGTGGCCAAACCCGTCTCGTTCGACGCCACCTTCAATCAGGCCGGGCCGCACCCGGTCGACAAGCTCTACACCGTCGGCTTCGACGGCTGGACGGTGATCAAGCGTTCGGAATTCGGCGTGAACGCCTTCCTTCCCGTGCTCGGCGACGAGGTGGCGCTGCGGCTGGAAGGGGAATTCAAGGCGGTGGACTGAGCCTCTTCCTACCCCCCTTCGAGGCTGCTTTCAGCACCTTGGGATCAGGGACAGGGTGGGACGAGGCAGGTCACACGCCCTCCGATTGTTGCCGATCAGGCGACGGGAGCGTTTGCCGGAACCGTTCGTTCACGATATGTGCGCGAGATGGTCGCGCGCCACGGCGGCGCGTGACCGGAGGTTCCCGATGACCGACGACGTCCGCATCCTCGGCATCGATCCCGGCCTGCGCCGAACCGGCTGGGGCCTCGTCGTCGCGCGGGGCACCAAGCTGTCCTACCAAGCCTGCGGGGTCGTGACCTCCGACGGCGACCTGCCCCTGGCGCTGCGCCTGCGCGAACTGCACGAGGGTCTGACCCGCATCGTCGCCGACCACGCCCCCGACGAGGTCGCGGTGGAAGAGACCTTCGTCAACAAGGACGCGCAGGCGACGCTCAAGCTCGGCCATGCCCGCGCGGTCGCCCTGCTGGTGCCGGCGCTGGCCGGGCTGCCAGTGGCGGAATATGCCGCCAACCTCGTCAAGAAGACCGTGACCGGCTCGGGCCATGCCGAGAAGGTCCAGATCCAGGCGATGGTGCGGTTCCTGCTGCCCAAAGCCGAGTTCAAGATCGCCGACGCGGCCGATGCCCTTGCCATCGCGATCACCCATGCGAGCCATCGCGGTCGCGCCGCGATCGATCGGCGCCACGCCGTACCCACGGGCGGCGGTCCGGGCGCGGCGCGCATCGCGGCAGCGCTCGCCCGGCAAAGCTGACGCCGAATCCGGGGCTTCGAAAGGGCGAGCCCTTTCGCGGGTGCAGGGTGGAACCCTGCCGTCCTGTCGGAACCTTGCCCTCTCGACACCCATGACGGACCTGACGTTCTCCTTGGCGCTCGACTGGGCAAGCGACCGAGCGTCAGCCGATCTGCAGGATCACCTTCCCGGTCGCCTCGCGGCGCTTAAGGATCCCGAGGGCCTCGGCATAGGCCTCGAGCGGGTAGGTTCCGTGCACCTTCACGGTGAGCTTGCCCTCCGCCGCCCAGGCGAGCAGCTGCGCCTGGTTCGCCTGGTGCTGGGCCGGCTCGCGCTCGACGAAGGCGCCCCAATGGACGCCCTGCACGTCGATGCCCTTGAGCATGATGACGTTGAGCGGGAATTTCGGGATCTCCCCGGCCGCGAAGCCGATCACGAGGAAGCGGCCCTTCCAGCCGAGCGCGCGCATCGCCGGCTCGGCCAGATCCCCGCCCACCGCGTCGTAGACGACGTCGACGCCGCGCTCACCCGTCAGCCGACGCAGTTCCTCGCGAAGATTGGTCGCCCGATAATCGATCACGTCGTCGGCGCCGTGGGTGCGGGCGATCTCCAGCTTCTCCGGCGAGGAGGCACAGGCGATGACGCGGGCGCCGAGCAGCTTGCCCAGTTCCACCGCCGCGAGCCCGACCCCGCCCGAGGCGCCGAGCACCACCAGCGTCTCCCCGGGCTGGATGCGGGCGCGATCCGCCAGGGCGTGAAGGGTGGTGCCGTAGGTGATCGAGAGCCCCGCGGCGACCGCGTCGGAGACCGCCTCCGGCACGCGGGCGAGGCGCGCCACCGGCACGGCGATGCGCTCGCGGGCGGTGCCGTGGCTGAGATGGACCATCACCCGGTCGCCGACGGAAAACCCCTCGGCGCCCGCCCCCAGGGCCTCGACGACGCCGCAGGCCTCCCCACCGGGCGAGAAGGGCAGTTCGGGCTTCACCTGATACTTGCCCGCGATGATGAGCGTGTCGAAGAAGTTGAGCGCGGCCACCCGCACCCGCACCAGCGCCTCGCCGGGCCCGGCCACGGGATCGGCCACGGTCTCGATCGACAGATCCTCCGGCCCGCCGAGCCGGGTGCACATCAGGGCCTTCATACCGTTCCGCTCTCCGCCTCACTTTCGCGAGTGCCGACGCATCCCTGTCCGGTCGCGCGACGGAACGCCTCGACGCCCCCCTCATGCCCATTGGGGCGGGCGTCGCGCAAGCTGTCAGGTCCGCTCGTAGGTGCCCGTCAGCATCCCCTTGGCCATCACGTTGCCGTTGAGCGCGTCGAGCAGCGCGCTCCGGCCCGGCGAGGCCGAGAGATCGGGGGTGCGGGCGAGCGCGAAGGCCTGGAACAGGTAGCGGTGCGGGCCATGCCCCGTCGGCGGGTCCGGCGGCAGCCATCCGTCCGTCAGGAACGAGTTGCGTCCGAGATCGTGCCGGGTGCCCTCCCCGGCCGGGCTCGCGAAGGCGCCCTCGGGAAGGGTCTGGTCCCGCGGCGGCAGGTTCCAGGCGATCAGGTGGACGAAGGGGTGCAGGGCCGGTGCATCGGGATCCTCCACGAACAGCACGAGGGCCGCCGCCTCGGCCGGCACGCCCTCGACCGCCAGGGGCGGCGAGACGCCCTTGCCGTCGGCGGTGTAGCGGGCGGGGATCGGCCCGCCCTCGGGGAAGGCCGGGCTCGTGACCCGGATGCGGTCGGGCGCGTGCTCCGCGAGGGTGTGGAAGGCGGCCTTCTCGCTGCCGGCCCTCACCTTCGACAGAGCTTCGCCCACGGCGTGCGGCAGCTTCTCCAGCATGGTTCGCGCTTGTCCCGTCATCGTCCTGAGGACGGGTCAACGGCGATCGGCCCGCTTCGTTCAGGCGTGGCGGTGCGCGGCCACCATGTAGTTTACCCCCGTGTCGCGGCTCGCCCGCCAGGAATTGCCCAGCGGATTGAAGACGACACCGGTCGTGTCCGTGACGGTCAGGCCACCGGCCTCGAGATCGGCCTTCAGCTCGCCCGGGGTGACGAACTTCTCCCAATCATGCGTGCCCCGCGGCAGCCAACGCAGCACGTATTCGGCCCCGACGATGGCGAGCGCGAAGGAGCGCATCGTCCGGTTGATGGTTGCGGCGAACAGGAGCCCGCCGGGCTTCACCGCCGTGGAGGCCGCCCGCAGGAAGCCCGCCCGGTCGGCGACGTGCTCGACCACCTCCATGGCAAGCACCACGTCGAAGCGCGCGCCGCCGGCCACGACCGCCTCGATCGTCTCGGCGCGGTAATCGATGTCGAGCCCCTCGCCCGCCGCGTGGGCCTGGGCCGCCGCGATGTTGGCGGTCGCCGGATCGAGTCCGGTCACCCGGGCGCCGAGCCGGGCCAGCGGCTCGGACAGCACGCCGCCGCCGCAGCCGATATCGACCACGGTCAGGCCGTCGAGCGGGAACGGCGCCGCCGGATCGCGCCCGAACACCCGGCAGGCCTCGTCGCGGATGTAGCCGACCCGGACGGGATTGAACCGGTGCAGCACCGCCATCGGCCCGCGCTCGTCCCACCAGCGCGCGGCCAGCGCATCGAAACGCGCCACTTCGTCCCGATCGATGGAGGCGCTCGTCATCCCGCTCAACTTTCGTATCGTTTCAACCTGAGGCCGTCCGATTGACACGGCCGAGGCCCCCTTGTACCCGCCGGGCGCATCCCCGGTACAGCCGCGCCCTCGTCTTCCGCAGATGATGCGGCGCGAGCCGGTGTCCCACCGGCACCTTGGCGACGAACCGTGGGCGACGAGGAGCAGACCGGACGCGACATGCCCCGTTTGGTGATGAAATTCGGCGGCACCTCCGTCGCCAATGTCGAGCGTATCCGCAACGTGGCGGCCCACGTCGCCCGCGAAATCGCGGCCGGCTACGAGGTGGCCGTCGTGGTCTCGGCGATGTCGGGCAAGACCAACGAGCTGGTCGCCTGGGTGAAGGACGCCGACGCGCTCTATTCGGAAGCCGAGTACGACACCGTCGTGGCTTCGGGTGAGCAAGTGACCTCGGGGTTGCTCGCGATCGCCCTCAACAAGATGGGGATCAAGGCCCGCTCCTGGCAGGGCTGGCAGATCCCGATCCACGCCTCCGACGCCCACGGCTCCGCCCGGATCGAGGCGATCGACCCGGCGAATCTCGATGCCGGCTTCCGTCGCGGCGAGGTCGCGGTGATCGCGGGGTTCCAGGGCGTGCATGCGGGCACGGGACGAATCGCGACGCTCGGGCGCGGCGGTTCGGACACGAGCGCCGTCGCGATCGCCGCGGCCATCGGCGCGGAGCGCTGCGACATTTATACGGACGTGGACGGGGTCTACACCACCGATCCGCGGGTGGTGCCCAAGGCCAAGCGCATGGAGCGCGTGACCTTCGAGGAGATGCTGGAGATGGCGTCGCTCGGCGCCAAGGTGCTCCAAGTGCGCTCGGTCGAGCTCGCCATGATCCACCGCGTGCCGACCACGGTGCGCTCCTCCTTCGATCCCCCCGATGCCGCGCGGCCGGGCACCCTCATCTGCGACGAGGATCAGATCGTGGAACAGCAGACCATCACCGGCATCGCCTTCGCCAAGGACGAGGCCCAGATCACGCTTCGGGCCGTCAAGGACAGCCCCGGCATCGCCGCGGCGATCTTCGGGCCTTTAGCGGATGCCAATATCAACGTCGACATGATCATCCAGACCGTGTCGGGCGACCAATCGACCACCGACATGACCTTCACGGTGCCGGCGGCGGATTTCGAGCGCGCCCGCGCGATCCTCGACGCCCAGCGCGAGACGATCCATTTCGGCCAGATCGAGGGCGCCACCGACGTGGTCAAGGTCTCGGCCATCGGCGTGGGCATGCGCTCGCACGCGGGTGTGGCCGCCAAGGCCTTCCGGGCGTTGGCCGAGAAGGGTATTAACATCCGGGCGATCACCACCTCCGAAATCAAGTTTTCGGTGCTCATCGACGCGGCCTACACGGAGCTTGCCGTGCGCACGCTCCACTCGCTATACGGCCTGGACCAGGCCTGACCGTTCTGGCCGGCGCGACCCCGCACGCGAGGGTTGCGCCGATATCGGCCCGAGACGCGGAAGGCCGGTTTTCGGACGGGCCGACGCGAAACATACAGCCTGGAGGATCGGGCCGGTTCGGCCTGATGCTCTAGCGACCCGGATTGACGATCCCGATGCCCGCTGCGCCCGGAGGCCCGCGCCTGCTGCTGCGCCGGCTCCGCGAAGCCATGGCGGAGCCGGTCAGCCCGCAGGCGCGCCTTGATCGGATCGTCGTCCTGATCGCGGCCAACGTGATCGCCGAGGTGTGCTCGGTCTACGTGGTGCGCGACGACAACACCCTCGAATTGTTCGCCACCGAGGGCCTCAACCGCGACGCGGTCCACCTGACCCGCCTGCGCGCCGACGAGGGCCTCGTCGGCCTGATCGCCAAGACCGCCGAGCCGCTGGCGCTCTCGGACGCGCAGTCCCACCCCGCCTTCTCCTACCGGCCGGAGACGGGGGAAGAGATCTATCACGCCTTCCTCGGCGTGCCGCTCCTGCGGGCCGGCAACACGCTCGGCGTTCTGGTCGTCCAGAACAAGACCTACCGGGTCTATTCCGAGGAGGAGATCGAGGCGCTCCAGACCACCGCTATGGTGCTCTCGGAGATGATCGCCTCCGGCGAGCTGCAGGCCCTGGCGCCGGGAGCCGGCACCGCGGCGCGCCGCCCGGTGAGCCAGCGCGGCGTGGCTCTCGCCGACGGCATCGGGCTCGGCCACGTGGTGCTGCACGAGCCGCGCATCGTCGTGAAGACCCTGATCGCCGAGAATGTCGAGCGCGAGGTCGAGCGGCTGGAGACGGCGATCGAGGAGGTGCGCTCGGCGATCGACGAATTGGTCGAGCGCGGCGACGGCATCGGCTCGGGCGAATCCCGCGAGGTGCTCGAGACCGTGCGGATGTTCGCCCACGACAAGGGCTGGTTGCGCCGGATGCGCGAGGCGGTCCAGTCGGGCCTGACCGCGGAGGCCGCCGTCGAGCGGGTGCAGTCGGACAACCGCGCCCGGATGCTGCGCCAGAGCGACCCCTATCTCCGCGACCGGCTTCACGATCTCGACGATCTCGCCAACCGCCTGCTGCGCCGTCTCGTCGGCCAGGAGGACAGGGGCGCCGGGGGCCTGCCCGAGAACGCGATCCTGGTCGCCCGCTCCATGGGTCCGGCGGCGCTCCTCGACTACGACCGGGCGCGCCTGCGCGGCGTCGTGCTGGAAGAGGGCGGGCCGACGAGCCACATCGCCATCGTGGCCCGCGCGCTCGGCATCCCGGCGGTCGGCGAGATCGCCAACGCCACCGGCCTGTGCGATTCCGGCGACGCCATCATCGTCGACGGCCTGTCCGGCGACGTTCAGATCCGGCCGACCCCGGAGATCGAGGCCTCCTATGCCGAGATGGTGCGCCTGCGCGCCCGGCGGCAGGAGCAGTACCGGGCTCTGCGCGACGTGCCCGCCGCCACCCGCGACGGGGTGCGGATCGGGCTCCATCTCAATGCGGGGCTGCTGGTCGATCTCACCCATCTGCACGAGACCGGGGCAGAGGGCGTCGGCCTGTTCCGCACCGAGCTGCAATTCATGGTGGCCGAGCGGATGCCCTCGGCGGCCGAGCAGCAGGCGCTCTACGAGGCGGTATTCTCGGCCACCGGCGACCTCCCGGTGACGATCCGCACCCTCGACATCGGCGGCGACAAGATCCTCCCCTACATGCCGGCCCTCGAGGAGGAGAACCCGGCGCTCGGCTGGCGGGCGATCCGCATCGGCCTCGATCGGCCGGCGCTGCTGCGGGTGCAGCTGCGCGCACTCCTGAAGGCGGCGGCGGGCCGCCCGATCAAGATCATGTTCCCGATGGTCGCGACGGTGGAGGAATTCACCCGCGCCCGCGACATCGTCGAGCGCGAGAAGGCGCATCTACGCCGCCACGGCTACACCCTGCCGAGCGAGTGCCGCCTCGGCGCGATGGTCGAGGTGCCCTCGCTCCTGTTCCAGATCGACGAGATCGCCCGCGAGGCGGATTTCCTCTCGGTCGGCTCCAACGATCTGATGCAGTTCCTGTTCGCGGTCGACCGCGAGAACCGGCGCGTCGCCAACCGCTTCGACCCGCTCTGCGGCGCGGCTCTGCGCGCCTTCCGCATGATCGCCCAGCGGGCCGCCGCCCAGGGCTGCCCGGCGACGGTGTGCGGCGAGATCGGCGGGCGGCCGCTGGAGGCCCTGGCCCTGATCGGCCTGGGCTTCCGCGACTTCTCGATGTCGCCCGCCGCCATCGGCCCGGTCAAGGCGATGGTGCTGTCGGCCCATGCCGGCGAGGTCGCCGACCTGATCGAGGCCGAACTGACCCGCGTCGCCGACGGCGCCTCCCTCCGGCCGGCGCTCGCGGCCTATGCCAAGGCGCACGGCGTGCCGGTGTGAGGGGCGTGCCTCGCATCCGGCCGTCTGCGGTGCGACGCTCTCGACTCAGTCCGGGCCGTAAACCACTGGTTGCCGAGGCGCCTTGGCCGTTGCAAGAGAGCGTGCGCCCGCCCCACTGCCCGAATGGCCCCGAAGCGGCAACGCCCATGCTCCCGGCGGCACTCGCCCTCGTCGCGGCAGTGAAGTAGGGAAGCGACCTTTCCACGACGTGACATCGAAGACTCAGTGACCCCCATTCCCTCCGATCGCCTCGACGCCATCCTGGCCCGGCACGAGTTCGTCACGGCGCAGCTCGCCGACGGATCGGGCACGCCCGAGAGCATCGTGCAGCTCTCCCGCGAGCTGTCCGAACTCGACGGCGTGGTGGCCGCGATCCGCGACTACCGGGCGGCGGAGGCCAATCTCGCCGGCATCCGGGCGCTGATTGACGAGCCCGGGGGCGATCCCGAGATGCGCGCCCTCGCCGCCGACGAGAAGCCGGAGGCGGAAGAGGCCCTGGAGCGGGCCCACCGGGCGCTTCAGCTCATCCTGCTGCCCAAGGATGCGGCTGACGAGAAGAGCGCCATCCTCGAAATCCGCGCCGGCACCGGCGGCGATGAGGCGGCCCTGTTCGCGGGTGACCTGTTCCGCATGTACGCGAAATACGCCGAGTCGAAGGGCTGGCGCGTCGAGGTCATCTCCGAAAGCGAGGGCACCGTCGGCGGCTATCGCGAGGTCGTGGCCGAGGTGAAGGGCCGCTCCGTGTTCTCCCGCCTCAAGTTCGAGAGCGGGGCGCACCGGGTGCAGCGCGTGCCCGACACCGAGACCCAGGGGCGCATCCACACCTCGGCCGCCACCGTCGCGGTTCTGCCCGAAGCCGAGGAAGTCGACGTCGTCGTCAACGAGGCCGACCTGAAGATCGATACCATGCGGGCGCAGGGTGCCGGCGGTCAGCACGTCAACAAGACCGAATCGGCGATCCGCATCACCCATATCCCGTCGGGCGTGGTGGTGTTCGTTCAGGAGGAGCGCTCGCAGCACAAGAACCGCGCCCGGGCGATGGCGCTGCTGCGGGCGAAACTGTTCGACGCCGAGCGCACGGCCAAGGATTCGGCGCGGGCCGCCGACCGCAAGGCGCAGGTCGGCTCGGGCGACCGCTCGGAGCGCATCCGTACCTACAATTTCCCGCAAGGCCGCGTTACCGACCACCGCATCAACCTAACCCTCTACAAGCTGGAGGAGGTCATGGCGGGCCAGGCGCTCGACGAGGTCATCGACGCCCTCATCACCGAACACCAGGCGGAGCTGCTCGCCGCCGAGGGCATGGCCTGACGGGGCCAACGCACCCCCACGCCATGACACCTGACCTCTCCCCCACCCTTGCCCGTGACGCCGCCCTGCGGCGGCTCGTCCAGGCCTTCGCGGCGGCCGGCATCGCCAATCCGCGCGGGGAGGCGCGCTTCCTCGCCGAGCACGCTCTCGGCCTCTCCGCCGCCGACCTGCTCCTGCAGGGCCGGACGCCGCTCGGCGCGGCCGGGGCCCAGGCCTTGGAAGCGGCCGCCGGGCGGCGGCTCGCGGGGGAGCCGGTAGCGCGCATCGTCGGCGCCTGGGAGTTCTGGGGGCTTCCCTTCGCCCTGTCGCCCGAGACGCTGGTGCCGCGCCCCGACACCGAGACGCTGGTGGAGGCAAGCCTGCGCCTCTTGCCCGAGCGGGACCGTCGGCTGCGCCTCGTCGATCTCGGCACCGGTTCGGGCTGCATCATGGTCGCCCTGCTGCACGAGCGCCCCCACGCCTTCGGGATCGGCCTCGACCGCTCGCAGGAGGCGCTGCTGACCGCGCGGGCGAACGCCGCGGCCAACGGCGTCGGCGGGCGGGCCGCCTTCCTGCGCGGCTCCTGGCTCGACGCCGTCTCGGGCCCGTTCGACCTGATCGTCTCGAATCCCCCCTACATCGCGTCCGGGGTGATCCCGACGCTGCAGGCCGAGGTGCGCGGCCATGATCCGATGGCCGCCCTCGATGGCGGGACGGACGGGCTCGACGCCTATCGGGCCATCCTCGCGGGCATCGCCCGGCGGCCGGGACTGCTGGCGCCGGGCGGGGCCGTCGCGCTCGAGATCGGCTACGACCAAGCGGAGGCCGTCACGGACCTGGCGGAAGCGGCGGGATTTCGCGAGATCACGCTCGCCCACGATCTCGCCGGCCAGGCGCGGGTCGTCACGCTTCGGCCATCCTTGGCGGCCATATGAAGCGGCACGAGGCCGGATGCGCGGCGCCGCCGAGTCACCGCGAAACTGGCATAACCGGCCAGAATTACGAAAAAATGCTTGTTGTCGTGGGCGGCAGTCACTAGCTTAGGGACACAGACCGCGAACGGCCCGTTAAGATGGGCTGCGGTAGGATCGGTTTTGACCGCATCCTCCGGGTTCGGACGGTCTTCCCACCATCGAGGGACGCGGCCCGGCAAGCGCGCCCAGGCTCGGTGGGATCGAACCTGACAGTCGAGGGATGTCTTGCGGCGCGCCTGAGAGCGAGCGCAGCCACCGGACGAGCGGCGGACATCGCGGATGCAGCGCGGTCGCGCTGCGCGCTGTCCGCGAACGCCGGGGCCGCGCTGTCAGTCATGCTGAGCGACAGGTAACAAGGGTCAATCGAGGCCGATGAGACCAAACCAGAACCGACGGATGCGGGGCCGCAACAACAACCGGCCCAAGGGTCCGAACCCGTTGACGCGTTCCTACGAGTCGAACGGGCCCGACGTCAAAATCCGCGGCAACGCCCAGCACATCGCCGACAAATACGCTCAGCTCGCCCGCGACGCGCTGGCGAGCGGCGACCCGATCGCCGCCGAGAACTATTTCCAGCACGGCGAGCATTACTTCCGCATCATCACCGGTGCCGCCCAGGAGCAGGGCCGTCCGCAGGCCGCACAGGGCTATGCCCGCAACGGCTTCGACGAGGACGAGGACGGTGACGACGAGGGCGTGCCCGCCGCCGCCGAGGGTGGCCGCCAGGGCTTCGGCTACGGTGGCGAAGAATACGGCGACCCGACCCAGGCCCCGCAGCCGTTCGAGCGCCACGATTTCGACGGCCGCCGGCAGGATCGCAACGATCGCAACAATGACCGCGGCAACGACCGGGGGCAGCAACGCTTCCAGGGACGCGACCGTAACGATCGCGGCAACGACCGGGGCCAGCGCTTTGACGGCAATCGCCCGGATTACAACCGGGGCGGCGAGCCGCGCCAGGATTTCCGCGGCGAGCGCCAGGATCGGCAGGACCGCAATCAGGAGCGCGGCGATTACCGGCAGGATCGCGGTGATCGCGGACGCCAGGATTTCCGGCAGGATTATCGCCCGGATTACGGCCAGCCGCAGGAGGGCGGGCGTTCCTACGAGGGCGGGCGCCAGGACGGTGGACGCCAAGACGGTGGACGGCAGGACGGCGGGCGCCCCGAGCAGGGTCGCCGCGACTTCCGGCAGGACCGGTTCGAGAACGGTCGCGGCGATCAGGACGCCGCCCGTCAGGAGCCGGCACGCCAGGACTATGCGCGCCAGGAATCGCCGCGCCCCGATGTGTCTCGCCAAGACGCGTCTCGTCAGGAGGCTTCGCGCCAGGAGCCGGCACGGCAGGAATTCCGGCAGGAGGCCCCCCGGGCCGAGACCGTTCGGCAGGAGCCGGTGCGTCAGGAGCCGCGGGCCGATGCTCCGGTTCGTCCCGATGCGCCGCCCCGTCGCGGTCGCCGCGCCGAGCCGCGCATCCCAGAGGCCACGGATCAGAACGCCTTGCCGGCCTTCCTGATGACGGCCACCCGCAACCCGTCGCCGGTGCGCCCCACCGAGGCGCCGGAGGCCGAGACGCCGCGTTCCGCCGCCCAGCGCGAGGTGCCGCCCGCCGTTGACGCCGAGGCTGCGCCCTCGCCCACCGACGAGGCGCCCGCACCCAAGCGCCGCCGCCGCACCCGCTACAAGGGGGCCGAAGGCGAGACGGCGCCGGAGCCGAGCGATACGCCGAACGCCGCCGAGTAAGGCGGGCACCGATCGAGGTCATGACAGAAGGCCCGGAGCGGAAACGCTCCGGGCCTTCTGGCTGAAGGGGGCTACGTGTCCGGCCCTCTTGAAGGGGAACAGGGCCCGTGGTCCTCACGCGATCCTTGGAAGACCGTTCCGACGAGCGCGCCATCGAGAAGCGCCCTGGATTCCAGCTACTGAAGGCTTCTCCAAGCCCCTGTGCCGCATCGGCTTTTCACTGAAATCCGCCACCCACCTTGGGGGCGATGCTCTCGGTTGTCGTGCCGCATCGGCCTTTATCCGAAAGCCGGTACCCACCTTTCGGGCCGATGCTCTAGGCCGCGCGGGCCCGTGCCTTCCGGACCGGCGCCGGCTCCGCCGCCGGAGGGGAGAGATCGACCGCCGGCAGGGCGTCCATGCCGCGGCTGGCCGGGAAGGTGACGATCACTTCCGTGCCCTCGCGGGGCTTCGACTTGAGCTGGAAATGGCCGCCATGGAGGTCGACCAAGCCCTTCACGATCGGCAGACCGAGGCCCGATCCCTGCTCGGCGGTCTTGATGGCGAGCGAGCCGCGCCCGAACGAGGACATCACGGTGCCGAGTTCGTCCTCGGGAATGCCGGGGCCCGAATCCTTGACGCTGACATATTGCCCGCCAGACGCGGTCCAACCGACCTTGATGACGATCTCGCCCCCCGGCGGCGTGAACTTCACCGAGTTCGACAGGAGGTTGAGCACGATCTGGCGCACCGCGCGCTCGTCGGCCCAGAGCCGGGGCAGGGTCTCGTCCACGAAGCTCGAGAAGGTCTGGCCCTTCGAGCGGGCGCGCAGAGCCATCATGTGGCGGCATTCCTCGACCGTGTGGGCGAGCTGCATCGCCTCCTCGGTCAGGTCGTAGCGGCCGGCCTCGATGCGCGAGAGGTCGAGGATTTCGTTGATCAGCGTCAGCAGATGCATCCCGCTGTCGTGGATGTCGTTGGCGTATTCCTTGTAGGCCGGGGCGGTGTGAACGCCGAACACCTCGTTCTTCATCACCTCCGAGAAGCCGAGAATCGCGTTCAAGGGCGTGCGCAGCTCGTGGCTCATCGTGGCGAGGAAGCGGGATTTGGCGAGGTTCGCCTCCTCGGCGCGCCGACGCGCCTCGTCCGAATTGGCCTTGGCCTGTTCGAGCTCGGCGAAGATCGCGTCCTTCTCGGCCCGCGATTGCAGCGTGCCCACTGCCGAATCGTAGAGGCGGCGGGCAAGGCCTGCAAAGAACAGCTGGCTGCACACGGTCATCACCACGAGCAGCACTGTGTCCATGTCGCGGGAGTGCAGGAGCAACGAGAGCGCCGCGAGCATCAGCGGTATGAGGCCGGAGACGGCGGCGATCGGCACGGTGGCCGCCAGCATCGTCGTCACCGCGGCGAGGATGACGAGGCCGAACAGCGCGAAGGTGCGCGCATCCGGCGCGCCCGCCAGCAACAGCATCGCCCAGGCGAAACTCTGCCCGAACTCGGCGGCGATGAAGATGCGCCGCCAGCGCACCAGCGACAGGGTCTCGGGCGGTTGGCGCAGGAAGCGGTGGCAGAGCCACGCCGTCACCAAGAGCGTGCCGCAGGCAGCCACGCATCCGAGGGCGGCCACGGACGGGCGCAGCCACATCAGCGAGGCGGCGGCGAGCGCCAGGGCCAGAACGAGGAGCGGCAGGCCGGCCCCGGCCCGATACTGCGCGTAGAGGCGCAGCAGCTCGTGGTCGAAGGCGCGCTCCAACCCGCTGGTCGAGGTCAGGCGCTCGCGGGCCGAGCGCATATCGCGGGCGATGCCGCGCCGCTTGGCCACCTCCTGCGAGGAAGGCCCGCGGCCGCGCTGCACCATCTCCGGTGTGAGATCGGCCATGCCTGTGGGTTCGATACGAAGAAGGGGCCGGCATCGCGGCGGCGGGCCGGCCGGAAACGGGAGACCTCAAGGTGCCCTCGAACCGTTAAGAAGCGGCTTCGGCGGTCGCGAGAATTGTCCGGATACCGTTTCCGAACCGGCTATCTTGTATTCAGGTGCGCTGGCGCACATCCGGGAGCAGCATGCGGGTTCAGAATCGGAACGATTCCAAATTCCGGAGCGGTGGCATGCTGACCATCAACCTGAACGGCACGGCCCGCGAGGTCGATGCCGATCCCGACATGCCGCTGCTGTGGGCGATCCGCGACCGGCTCGACCTGACCGGCACCAAGTACGGATGCGGCATCGCGCAATGCGGCGCCTGCACGGTCCATCTGGACGGGCAGCCGGTGCGGTCCTGTCAGACCCGGATCGGCGATGTCGGCGAGGCCAAGATCACCACGATCGAGGGCATCAACGGCAAGGTGGCCGAGGCCGTGCAGGGCGCTTGGCGCAAGCTCGACGTGGTGCAGTGCGGCTATTGCCAGTCCGGCCAGATCATGTCGGCGATCGGTCTGTTGACCGACAATCCGAAGCCCACGGATGCCGATATCGATACCGCCATGGACGGCAATGTCTGCCGCTGCGGCACCTATCAGCGCATCCGCGCCGCCATTCACGAAGCCGCCCGCTCCCTCGCCTAACCGTTCGCGCCGCGGCGGTTCGTTCCGAGAGCCGGCGGCTGTCATCTCCGGGCCGACGCTTCAGGCCCTCATCCCCTTCGCAGGAGCCCGGCATGCTCAAGCTCGATCTTACCGACGCGCCCGTGGCCTCCCGGCGCGCCTTCCTCGGCGGGGCGGCGATGGGCGCCGTGCTGCTCGCCTTCCGGCTCGACCTCCGCGGCGCCCGCGCGGCGGAAGGCGGCGGGCCCGACCTGTCCAAGGGCCCGGCCCAGCCCAACGCCTTCGTGCGGATCGCCGCCGACGACACCGTCACGGTGATGATCAAGCATCTCGATATGGGCCAGGGCAACACGACCGGGCTCGCCACGATCCTGGCCGACGAGCTCGACGCCGACTGGGCGCAGATCCGCGTCGCCTTCGCGCCCGCCGATGCCAAGCTCTACAACAACCTCCTGATGGGTCCCGTGCAGGGCACCGGCGGCTCCACGGCGATCGCCAATTCCTGGTTCCAACTGCGCAAGGCGGGGGCGGCGGCCCGCGCCATGCTAGTCGCGGCCGCGGCCGACACATGGGGCGTTCCGGCCTCCGAGATCACGGTCTCGAAGGGCGTGCTCTCGCACAAATCGGGCAAGCAGGGCCGGTTCGGTGAGTTCGCCGAGGCCGCGGCGGCCAAAGCCGTGCCGCAGGAGCCGCGCCTCAAGGCGCCCTCCGAGTGGACCCTGATCGGCAAGGGCGTGCCGCGGATCGACTCGGCCGCCAAGACCGACGGCTCGGCGATCTATTCCCTCGACATCCGCCGGCCCGGACAGGTGACGGCGCTCGTCGCCCACCCGCCGCGCTTCGGTGCGAGCGTCCGGAAGGTCGATGCGGAGGCCGCCCAGGGCATGGCCGGCGTCCTCGCTGTCGTGACGATCCCGTCCGGCGTGGCCGTGATCGCCCGCGACACCTGGACCGCGATGAAGGCCCGCGAGGCCCTCAAGATCGAGTGGGACGAATCCGCCGCGGAGAAGCGCTCCTCGGACGCGATCCTCGCCGAGTACCGCGCGACGGCCCGGACGCCCGGCCTCGTCGCCTCGCAGGCGGGCGATGCCGATGCGGCGATCAAGGGCGCGGCCAAGGTGCTGGAGGCGGAGTTCTCCTTCCCCTACCTCGCCCATGCCTCGATGGAGCCCCTCAACGCCACGATCGAGCGGGCGGCGGACGGCTCGTTCGATGTCTATGCCGGCTGCCAGATCCAGACGATCGAGCAGGCGGTGGTGGCGGCCACCCTCGGCGTGACGACGGACAAGGTCCGGCTCCACACCCAATGGGCCGGCGGCTCGTTCGGCCGCCGTGCGACGCCCGGCGCCGATTACTTCGCCGAGGCCGCCGCGATCGTGAAGGCCTGGGACGGCAAGGCTCCGGTCCATCTCGTCTGGACCCGCGAGGACGACATGGCGGGCGGCTATTACCGGCCGCAGGTCTACCACACGGTCAAGGCCGGCCTCGACGCCAAGGGCCAGGTCGCGGGCTGGCGCCACACCATGGTGGGCAAGTCGATCATGATCGGCTCGCCGTTCGAGGCGATGCTGGTCAAGAACGGCATCGACGGCACCACGGTCGAGGGCGCCTCCGACACCCCCTACGGCCTGCCGGCCTACCGCTTCGAGGTCCATAACGGCCGCGAGGGCGTGCCGGTGCTGTGGTGGCGCTCGGTCGGCCACACCCACACCGCCCACGTGATGGAGGTGTTCATCGACGAGCTGGCCCACGCGGCCGGCGCCGATCCGGTCGCCTACCGGCTGTCGCTGCTCACCCGGGCGCCGCGCCTGTCGGGGGTGCTGCGCCTCGCCGCCGAGAAGGCGGGCTGGGGGGAGAAGGGTGCCGAGAAGGGTCGCGGCGTGGGCGTCGCGGTCCACCAATCCTTCGGCTCCTACGTCGCCATGGCGGCGGACGTGACGGCGGGCGAGTCCGGCGTGAAGGTCAATCGCATCGTCGCCGCCGTCGATATCGGCATCGCGGTCAATCCGGACGTGGTGCGGGCCCAGGTCGAGGGGGCGGTCGGTTTCGCGCTCTCGTCGGTGCTGCGCAACCGCATCACCCTGAAGGACGGCGTGGTGCAGGAGACCAATTTCGACAGCTACCAGCCCACCCGCATCTCCGAGATGCCCCGGGTCGAGGTTCACATCATGCCCTCCGACATGCCCCCCACCGGCATCGGCGAGCCCGGCGTGCCGGTGCTGGCGCCCGCGATCTCCAACGCGATCTTCGCGGCCACCGGCCAGCGCCTGCGCTCGCTGCCACTGGACCTGGCGAGCCTTAGGGGCGCGTGAGGCCCAGCGGACCGGTTCGATGCCGCAAGGAGCCCCATCCTCACCCTCATCCTGAGGTCCTAGATCGGATGAGCCGGTCGAACAGAATATGAAGGGGCATGAGGTCGCGACCGTGCCCCACCCTCGTCACTTGATGTAATTCACCAGGGTCAGTTCCGAGAGCATCGACGTGACCTTGTAGCTCGCCTGGAGCTGGGTCTGCAGGCTGACGAGCTTGGCGGCGACCTCCTGGGTCGAGACCGTGTCGATGCCGTCGAGGGCGTTCTCCAGGGTCGCCCGGGTCGCGGAGGCGACGGATTTGGCGTTGGCCATATTGCTCGCCGCGATACCGAAATCCGTGCCGAGCGCTTCGAGGCCGGCCCGATCCGCCGCCGGCGTGAGAGCGCCCGACACCCGCTCGGCGGTGGCCCGGAAGCGGGCGGTATCGACCGTCCCGGTGGCGTCGGTGAAGTTCTCCGCCGCCACCGCCGCGAGGCCGGCGAGGGTCTTGCGGATCGCCGCTTCGTTGGCCTGAGCCCCGATCTCGACGATGCGGCTCGCCCCCACCTGCACGCTCGCGGTCGCCCGCGGATCGGCTGCGTCGTCCCCCTGATACCAGATCACCGTGCCGGTGCTGGCCTGGGAGGCGTAGCCGTTGCCGTCGGCGGATACGCGGCGCGGCGCGAGGCCGGCGGTCGGGCTGCCCTCGAAGAAGTTCGTCGAGGCGCGCAGGGTGGAGCTCGCCGCCAATTCGGTCCCGGCGGTGGTCTTCAGGGCGTTGGACAGCGTCCGAGAGAGGTTGGCGGCGGTCTCCTCCCGGCTCGCCCCGATGGCGAAGGTCGTGGGTGAGGCCGCGTCCGCGCTGGGCCGCGCGGTCAGCTGGATCGTCTGGGTGGTGCCGTCGTGCAGGGCGAGCTTCAGCGTGACCGTGTCGCCGTCCTTGGGGATATCGGCGACCGACAGCTTGATCGAGGCGGAGCTGCCTCCCGAGAAGGTCGCCGACAATCCCGGCGGCGTCGCGCTCTGCGCGCTGGCGATGGCCCCCGCCCCCGGCAGGCTCGCCAGCAGATTCTTCAGGTTGGCGGCGGTCTCCGTGGGGCTTGCCCCGATGGCGAAGGAATCGGTGGACCCGGCGAGCGGGCTGGTGCGGGCGGTGAGATCGTAGGTCGCTTGGCTGCCGTCGGGCAGGTTCACCGCCACCCGGACCCGCATGCCGTCGCTGGGATTCTGCGCGAAGACCGGGGTGACGGTGGGCGCCGTTCCCGCGGTCAGGGTGGTCGTGATGGCGCCGCCCGCCGAGCCGCTGGCGCCGACGAGGGAGAAGCCGAAATTCGCCCGCGCCTGGGCGTTGCCGTCCTCGGTCAGCGTGATGGCGGTCCCGCTGCTCGCCTGGGTGAGGCGACCGTTGCCGGCCGGGCCGAGATCGGCCTGCTTCTGCTCGGCGATCAGCGTCTTGAGTCCGACGAGGCCGCTCGCCGCATCACCGTTCAGGATCGTCTCCCGGGAGACCACGGGGCGGGTGTCGGTCGCCCGGCCGGAGAAGACGTAGACATCGCCCGATTGCTGGTTGAGGGCGTCGATGGCCGCCGAGAGGCTGTTGTCGGCCGATTGCACGCTCGTGGCCGGAAGGGCTTGGTTCTGTGAGGCGAGAAGGCCGTTCAGGCTGGAGCGGGTGCTGTCCGTCAACGTCTTGAGCTGGGTCAGGCTGGCGCTCGTCAGCTTCACCCGCGTGTCGGCGGAAGTGATCGCCGCGAGGTAGCCGTCCTGGGCGCTGATCGCCGCGCGGGTGCTGAGACTGGTGGTGCGGCCGGGGCCGAGGCCGCCATAGGTGTCGGCGGTGCGTCCGGTCGAGAGCTGGCGCGTCAGGTCGTCGAGCTGGGACTTCATCTCGGTGAGGCCCGACGCCTGACGGTCGAAGCGGTAGGTGCCGGCGGCGAAGGAGGCGATGGTCGTCATGGGCGCGGGGCCTCCGTCAGATCCGCATCAGGGTGTCGAGCATGTCGCGGGCGGCGGTGAGCACGCGGGCATTGGCCGTGTAGGCCTGCTGCAGCGCGATCAGGTTCGACATCTCCTGATCGATGCTGACGCCGGAGGTCGAGGCGAAGCGTCCCTGCGCGGTCGAGAGGGCGATGCTCTGACCCTCGTCGAGATCCTGGGCGGCGGCGGCGGCCGAGCCCTGCATCGCGATCACGTCCTGCACGAAGGTCGCCACGCTGGAGGTGGTGGGCGCGTCGATGCCGCCGATTCCGCTCGCCGAGGAGAAGGTGCGCCGCGTCGTCGTCACGGCGTCGTAGAGCGCCTGCGGCCGGGTCGCGTCCCCCGTGCTCGTGCCCGTGCCGGTGATGCCGACGAGGGCGGCGGCGTTACCCGCGACCGCCGGATTGATGCTGATGCGCTGGGCGAAGCCCGTGAGCTGCGATCCCCCCTCGAACGAACCGGTGAACAGGGTTCCGGCCTTGCCGTCGACGAAGAGCGGGATCTGGGTCTTGCCGCTGTTGATATCGGCCGCCGAGCTGACCTGCGTCACGCTGGCCGAGGCGGCGATCAGGCTCGCGCTGCCGCTGGCGACGATGCGCACCGCTCCGCTGGCACCGCCCGGCGCCGCCGAGACCGCGTAGCCGCCCCCCGACAGAGCCTGACCGATGGCCGCAGCCATGGTCGCGGGGGCGCCGGCTCCGCTGCCGGGCAGCCGGAACGGGATCACGGTCGCCTCGGAATCCTCCGTCCCCGCCGCCGGAACCGAGGCCGGCGGGGTGCCGGAGAACGGCATCAGGATGATGTTGCGCTGCGTGCCGCCGTCCTGCACCGTCAGGGTGATCGCGTTGCCCGAGGACAGGCCGGTCAGGTCGATGTCGAGGGCCCCCGCCGTGCCGTCGGCGGGCTTCGAGCCGGTGGCGACGCGGTCCGACATCGATCGGGCGAGGCCTGCGGCGAGATCGTCGAGCTGGCGCTGGGCCTGGGGCAGCACGGTGTCGCGCAGCTCGACCGCCGCCGCGATCGAGCCGGAGCGGATCGCGCCCGAATCGATCAGGTCGATCTTGCCGCCTCCCGGGGTCGTCGCGACGATGGTGCCGACCCCGCTCTCGCTCGGATCGTTCGAGTAGAGCGCCCCCGCCGCGAGCGTGCCTCGGCCGGAGAAGCTCAGGGTCGCGGCGTTCTCGTGATCGACCAGGGTCACGCCCGACCCCGTCAGCACGCTGACGCTGCCGTCGTTCTGGGTCACCGCGTTGATGTCCATCAGGGCCGACAGGCTGTTCAGCGCCTGATCACGCTGGTCCTCGAGTTCGGGGCGGGCCGCATCGCTCTCCGGCGTGGTGCCGAGGCGTACGTTGAGCTTGGCGAGTTGCGCGAGCAGATTGCTGGCGTCCTTCGTATCGGTGGCAAGCTGCGCCTCGAGGCCCGAGCGCAGAGCCTGCACGCCGTTGGCGGCCGTCCCGATGGTCGAGGCGAGGCCGGACGCCGCCGAGATCACGGTGCTGCGGGCCGCCGTCGAGGTCGGGTTGGCGGCGAGCGATTGCAGCGAGAGGGTGAAGCTGTTGAACATGCCGTCGAGGGCGGACGGATCGCCCGGCCGGCCGTAGAGCGCGTCGAGTTGCGTGCGGATGCCCGACATCGTCGAGGTGTAGGCCGCCCCCGACGTCTCGGACCGCAGCTGCTTGAGCGCCGCCGCGTCGATCGCCCGGGTGATGGTGCCGGAGGCCACGCCCGAATTGCCCGGCCCCGTGGTGATCGGCGAAAGGCTGCGCCGGACGTAGCCGACGGTGCCGACATTGGCGATGTTCTGGGAGACGACCCCGATCTGAGACTGCGTCAGGCGCAGGCCCGCCGTTGCCGTCGTGAACGCGTCAAAGGCCAAGGCCGCCCTCCCTCTTCATGCCCGATGCCGCGTCCGGTCGGTCAACCGGGCGCGGCGATCTCCGCCGCCGAGGCGGAGAAAGCCGCCTCAGCGAATGACGTTGATCAGATCCGAGAGCATGCTCTGCGCGGTCGACATCACCCGGGTGTTGGCCGAATAGGCCTGCTGGGTGATGATCATCTTGGAGAATTCCGCGGCGACGTCGGTGTTCGAT
Source organism: Methylorubrum suomiense (assembly GCF_022179765.1). Taxonomy (GTDB): domain Bacteria; phylum Pseudomonadota; class Alphaproteobacteria; order Rhizobiales; family Beijerinckiaceae; genus Methylobacterium; species Methylobacterium suomiense. Next base: position 311,983 of record NZ_BPRE01000001.1, read on the forward strand.
TGCTCGACATTGGCGCCCACCACCGTGCTGTTGCGCAACCCGACGAGGGGCTCGCCCGAGGACGTCGTCTGCTGGTAGTTGCCGAGCGAGTCGGCCTTCAGTCCGTCGGGATTGGTGAACTGCACCACCTGGACCCGGGCGAGATCGAGCGTCCTGCCGTTCGAGTAGGTGCCGCGGATCACTCCATCCTCGCCGACCTCGACCACGTTGAGCGAGCCGGAGGCGTAGCCGTCCTGCTTCAGAGTGCTGGTCGTCGCCGTGCCGCCGGACGAGGCGTACTGGGTCAGGCCGCCGCTGAGATCGAGGGTCAGCGAGGCGACCGGGGTATTGTCGATGGTGAGGTCCGGGATCGTCAGGGTGCCGCCGGTCGGAGCAGAGAGCTGCCCGCTGGCGCCGAACTGGAAGGCCTGACCCAGATTGGTCCAGCCGGTCTGGCTGCCCGAGACGCCCGGCTTGTCGGCGTAGAACAGGTTCCAGGTGTCCTTCGTGTCGCCGCTCGCATTGGCGACCTTGGCCCACCGGGTCTTCAGGCTCACCGGCGCGCCCGCGGCGGTATAGACGGTGAGTTCGGGGCCGCCGATGCTGTTGTCGATCAGGGTCTGGGCATCGGAGGCGTCGACCTTGCCGGTTCCGGTGCCGGAGAGCACCCGCGCATCCCGATCCGCGGCGAAGGCCGGCAGGAGGCCGTCATTGATCTTGGCTTGGGTGGTGGTCGGCGTCCGAGGGAGGTTGGCCGCGTAGGCGATCGTCGCCGTGGCCTTGGCCGGCAGAAGCCCGTTCGAGATCCGGATCGGGCCGTCCGAGATCGTCTGGCCGGTGGCCGGATCGAGACTCGCGCCGCTGAGATAGGAGCCCGCTCCGTTGACGAGGTAGCCGTCCTTATCCTGGGCGAAATCGCCGCGGCGGGTGAAGAGGTTCGACGCGGAGAAGTTCGTCGCCCCGCCGGAATCGGTGGTCTTCTTCTGGACAACGAAGAAGCCGTCCCCGTTGAGCGCCATGTTGGTCGCGACGCCGGTCTCCTTCAGGGAGCCCTGGATCGAGTTGGTCATCTCGGAATAGGCCGAGACCGAGCCGGAGACCTGATGCTTGGGATCCTGCTCGGCGATGAGATCGACGAAGCTGGTATCGATCCGCTTGTAGCCGGTGGTCTGCGAATTCGCGATGTTGCCGGAGATGTTGTCGAGGGAGAAGGCCTGCGCCTTCAAGCCTGAAACCGCTGTCTGCAGCGCGGTAAAGATGTCCATGGCCCTGGCTTCTCCGAAAGAACCGCTCGGGGCGGCCGTCTCCTGGAACACCGGTTCAGCAACCGCCATGCCATGCCCAAGGTATTGATTTCGTTAGAGCGTTCGATCGAATACCCGGCAAATTCGGACCAAGCCGACATTTCGGCCCGGCAGAACCTGCCGGGCCGAAATGCCGTTTACGCCCCGTTATGGGGAGCGCGCTATCCTTCCGGTCGGGATCGCTCGGACGAGACAGATGAAAAGCAAGCGGACGAGCCTCGTCCACCTGATCTACTTCTCACGTCTGAACCTTTCGGCCGATCCCGCTGCTCGCACCAAGCAGATCGGCGAGATCACCCGGCAGGCTCAGAAGAAGAACGAGTTCGCCGTCATCACGAGCTTCCTCGTCATCGACGGCCCGTTCGCCGTCCAGGTGATCGAGGGTGAGCGGCTCTCGGTCCACGAGACGTTCCAGCGCATCGCCAGCGACAACCGCCATCGCGACGTTCAGATCGTCGAGTGGCGCGAGATCTCCAAACGCGAATTCGTCACCTCGTTCACCACGGTGACGCGCTCGGCGGCGAACGAGGTGCATTTCGCCAAGTCCGGTCTGCTGCCCATGCTCCAGCGGGGCACGCCGAAGGGGGCCGTCATCCACGGCCTCGCCGTCACCCTCCAGGCCGAGTCGATGGCCAAGCAGGGCATCGACCACCTGTTCGTGTGAGGCAGACGCCTCCGAAGGGCCCCCCGAATCCATGAGCGACACGCTTCCCATCCTGATCGTCGACGACCAGCCCAAGCTGATGCGGCTGGTCATCGAGTTGATGACGCGCCTCGGCTTCCCCGAGGTGGAGGGTGTGACCGACGGTCCCGAGGCGCTCGAGCGCCTGCGCGGGCGGCGCTACGCTCTGGTGATCTCGGATCTGAACATGGAGCCGATGGACGGGCTGCAGCTCCTGCGCGAGATCCGGGCGGACGATGCGCTGATGAACACGCCCTTCATCCTCACCGAGACCTCGTTCGACTTCGAGGACATCAACCTCGCCCACGTGGCCGGCGCCGACGCCTTCATCCTCAAGCCGTTCGACATCAATCTGCTCAAGACCAAGCTGAAGCAGGTGCTGAACCGCAAGCCCCGCCGCCGCGACGCGCCGCTGCCCACGGAATCGACGCTCAGCCAGGACTTCCCGCTGCTCGGCAAGTTCTGAGAGTCGAATCGTCCGGCGCCACACCGCGTCGGCGGCGCGCCGGGCACCGATCCGCCCGCGCTTTGAGGATCCGCCTCACCGCCCGGAGCGCGGATGCGGGGCAGACACGTCCCAAGGTTGCAAAGCCGAATCACGTGGGCAGGCCCCGACGGAAGGCCGCGATCCCCGTCCCGAATCGGCGCGAGGCGTGCCCTGATCGCGGGCGCTCTCCCGGACGCCTCCCCCGCCGCCCCGGCAAAACGCTCGTTTTGCGGCAATCGCCGGGATAAAAACGACTTCAACGGGCATTTTGTGATACCCTCTTAACGTCAGCGCGCGCATTCTGGCCCCTGGAAGGAGCCGGCCCCTGACCATCATGCGATCGCCTGCCGAACAGCGTGCCGAAAGGGTCGTGCGGCCTCCCATGGAGGATCGGGTTGGGACGCGGGCCGATGCCGCTCGACCCGGATCGGCAACGATCCGCGCGCGCATCGCGCAGGCCGGCTTCCGGATCGGCCTGATCGTCGTCGCCCTCGCCGCGACTGCCCTCGTGACGACCGCCCTGGGAGCGCAGCTCGGCCCCGTCCTCGGGAGCGCGATCGTCGGCCTAGCCGCAGCGGTGGCGCTCGGTCTCGTCATCGTGATCCTGGCCCGCCTGGCCCGGAGCCTCGCCGACAGCGCCGCCATCGCCGGACGCCTTGCCGCCGCGGATGTCTCCACCGAGGGGACCGGCCTCGCCGAGTTCGATGCCCTGCTCGCACGGATCGCCGGCCTGCGGACGGCCTATGACGACTTGGCCGGGCAGCTCGCCGCCCTCCGTTCCGCCCCCGAGACCCGGATCGGTGCGGCGCTCGCCGCCGGCGCAACCATCCCCATGCGGCTGACCGACGCCGACGGGCGCTTGGCCTGGGCGGCACCCGCCGGCACGGTCCTGGCCGGTTCGGGATACGGGGGACGCGACGAGGAGGCGCTGACGGGGGACGGACGACGGTTCCGGGCCGAGCACGTGCCCGTCGCCGATGGCGGCAGGCTGACCCTGCTGTTCGACGTCACCGCCCTGACGCGGCGCGAGGCGGAATTGAGCGAGCGCCTCTACCGGATCGAGACGGCCCTCGACACCATGCCCCAGGGCTTCCTGCTCTACGACGCCGCGTACCGGCTGCTGGCCGTGAACCGGCGCTACCACGAGATTTTCCGCCTGCCGCCCGGCAGCATCATCGAGGGGATGGCCCCCACCGAGGTCTTGTCCCGCAACGCGGCGGCGGGCGCTCATCCGGACCGACTCCCGAACGGAGCCTTCGCCGAGGAGGATGGGGCGATGCGGGCCGATTCCATGTCCGCCCGGATCCAGCGCCTCGCCGATGGGCGCGTCGTCGCCATCGAGTCGCATCCCCTGCCCTGCGGCGGCAGCGCGTCGTTCTACGAGGACGTGACCGAGCGATGGCAGTCGGAGGCCCGCATCGCGCATATGGCGCGGCACGATGCCCTGACGGACCTGCCCAACCGCCTGCTCCTGCGGGAGCGGATCGAGGGCGCCATCACCCTTGCCCGCCGCAACACCGGCTTCGCGGTGTTGTGCCTCGACCTCGACAACTTCAAGCAGGTCAACGACACCCTCGGCCACGGGGTCGGCGACGAGTTGCTGCGGGCGGTGACGCACCGCCTCCGGGCCTGCCTGCGCGACGTCGACACGGTGGCACGGCTCGGCGGCGACGAGTTCGCGATCATTCAGGCCTGCGTCGAAAGCGCGGCGGAAGCCGGAACCCTGGCCCGTCGGATCATCGAGGTGGTGAGCGCGCCCTATACCCTGACGCACCACGCCGTCACGGTCGGCGTGAGCATCGGCATCGCCCTCGCCCCCGGCGACGGGCTTGAGCCGGACCGGCTGATGCAATGCGCCGACGTCGCGCTCTATCGCGCCAAGGCGGATGGGCGCGGCATCTACCGCTTCTTCGAGGCCGAGATGGATGCCCGCCTCCAGGCCCGGCGCGCCCTGGAACTCGACCTGCGCGCCGCCTTCGAGGCGGAGGCCTTCGATCTGCACTACCAGCCGATCTACGATCTGACGGCCGAGCGCATCTGCGGCTTCGAGGCGCTTTTGCGCTGGAATCATCCCCTGCGCGGCCGGGTCTCGCCCACCGAATTCGTGCCGCTCGCCGAGGAGATCGGCCTGATCGTGCCGTTGGGCGAATGGGTTCTGCGCCGCGCCTGCCGCGAGGCGGCGGGCTGGCCGGACGACCTCAAGCTCGCCGTGAACGTCTCGGCGGCGCAGTTCACCTCCGTCGGGCTCATCACCATGGTGCGGGACGCCCTGGCCGAGAGCCATCTGCCCGCCCATCGCCTCGAACTCGAAATCACCGAGGGCGTGCTGCTGGTGAACGGCAACGCCACGGTCGCGATCCTGCACGGGCTGCGGGGCCTGGGCACCCGCATCGCCATGGACGATTTCGGCACGGGCTACTCGTCGCTGAGCTACCTGCGCAGCTTCCCCTTCGACAAGATGAAGGTCGATCGCTGCTTCACCCGCGATCTCATGGCCGAGCCCGGCTCCGGCTTCATCGTGCGGGCGGTCATCAGCCTCGCCTCCAGCCTCGGCATGATCACGACGGCGGAGGGCGTCGAAACCCCCGAGCAGCTCGCCCGCCTGCGCGAGGAGGGCTGCAACGAGGCGCAGGGCTACCTGTTCAGCCCGCCGGTGCCCGCCTCCGAGGTGCCCGCCCTGCTGGAAACCTGGAACGGCGGCGGGCGCCGCGCGGCCTGAGGGTCTGCCCGGCGGGGCGCACGGCCCGGCGCCGGACGGCCGTTACGCGGCCTCGGCCGCCCGGGCCGGCGGACGCTCGCGCGACACCTTCGCCACCGCCGCGCGCAGCGTCGAGAGGTCGGCATCCGGCGCCATCCCGGCCGTGGCGAGGTGCCGGCGAAAGGCCCGCGCGCCGGGCCGCCCGTTGAACAGGCCGAGCATGTGGCGGGTGAAGGCGTGGAGCCGCATCCCGCGCGCGAGGGCATCGTGGATCGTCGGCGCCAGCGCCTCGACCGCCGCGAAGGCATCGGGAACGGGCGCGGGCTCGCCGAAGATCTCGGGATCGACCTCGAGCAGGAGCGCCGGCTCGGTATAGGCGGCGCGCCCGATCATCACCCCATCGACTTCGGCCAGCCGGTCGCAGGCGTCCCCGATCGTTCGGACGCCGCCATTGATCGCGATCGGCAGATCGGGCCGGGTCGCCTTGAGGCGCGCGACCCGCCCGTAATCGAGGGGTGGCACGTCGCGGTTCTCCCGCGGCGACAGGCCCTTCAGCCAAGCCTTCCGCGCATGCACGATCAGCCCGTCGACCCCCGCCGCCACGACCGCCCCGGCCAGGGCGTCGAGGGCCTCCTCCGTGTCCTGATCATCGACCCCGAGGCGGCACTTCACCGTCACCGGCACGGAGACGGCGGCCTTCATCGCCGCCACGCAATCGCCGACCAGCGCCGGTTCGCGCATCAGGCAGGCCCCGAAGCGGCCATCCTGCACCCGGTCCGACGGGCAGCCGACATTGAGATTGACCTCGGCATAGCCGAACGCCTCCGCGATCCGCGCGGCGCGGGCGAGATCGCCCGGATCGGAGCCCCCCAGCTGCACCGCCACCGGTTGCTCGACCGCGTCGAAGCCGAGCAGCCGCTCGCGATCCCCGTGCAGCACCGCCCCGGTGGTCACCATCTCGGTGTAGAGCCGGGCGCGACGCGAGAGGACCCGGTGGAACGCCCGGCATTGCCGGTCGGTCCAATCCATCATCGGGGCGACGGAGAAGCGGAGATCCTGCGCGATCATGCGCGGATCAGTGCCGGTGGCCGTGTCGGTCGTGATCGTGGTCATGCCCGTGCGCGTGGTCATGGGAGTGATCATGGTCGTGCGAATGATCATGGGAATGCGCGTGACCGTGGTCATGCCCGTGGTCATGTGCGTGATCGTGCCCATGATCATGCTTTTCGGCGTGATGATGGTGCCCGTGGTCGTGTCCATGATCGTGCGAATGATCGTGGCCGCAGGTGCTGTGGTCGTGGGCGGCCTTCTCGGGGCGGAAGGCCCGCGACACCGGCTCGGCGGCGCAGCCGGAGCCGCGCACCAGCTCCGCCGCGCTCGCCGGCACGTAGAGCACCTCGGCGCCGACCTCGGCCGGGACGTGGCTGCCGCCGAGCTGCCAGGCGAGGCGCAGGAGCCGGGCCGGGCTGCCCGCGCGCACTTCGAGGAGCGCCTCCTCGGCGGCGAGCACGCCGACGAGCCGCCCGTCCTCCAGGCGCAGCGCATCACCATCCTCCAGGCCCGAGGCCCGCTCCAGGGCCAGATCGATGCAAAGCCCGCCCGCCGTGTGGAAATGGGCATGGCCCTGCGCGCGGGCCGCGTGATCGAGGGTGACCGTGTCGACGACCTGATCGGGCCGGACGGCGGCCTTGCGGACGATCTGACGGGCTGTGGGCATGGCATCCTCGGTCGAAGGAACGGCGGCGGGCGCGGACGGCGCAGACCGACGTTTTTGCAACAGGTGCGCATCAGATGGCAGGCGCGGGCCGAAATGTCATGTCCCGGCGCGAACCAGCCGCAATCTTGGCCGTTTCGTCTGCCGGTGCTGTGAGACCACCGGTGCCCGGCGGGGTCGTCCCGCGACGAGGCCGGAGCGCCGATGCACAAGGGAGTTGCACGACCATGAAGACCTTGATCGCCGCCGCGCTCGCCGGCAGCCTCGCCCTCTCGCTCGGCGCCTGCAACACGCCTCAGGATCGCGCGCTCGGCGGCGGTGTGCTCGGCGCTGGCCTCGGCGCCGCGGTGGGCGGCCTCGCCACGGGCCGGGCCGGCGGCGCGCTCGCCGGCGCCGCGATCGGTGGCGCGGGCGGCGCCATCGCCGGTGCCGCCACGGCGCCGCGCTGCCCCTACGGCACCTACCGCGACGAGTTCGGCAACGTCTACTGCCGCTGATCGCGACACCGGACATGATGGGAGGGGCCGGGGCGAGGAGCCCCGGCCCTTCCTGTTTCGTGCAGCCTTGTTCCGGATAGGCTCGTTCCCCTGGGCTTGCACCGCGGGCCGCTTTGCGGCGTTACACTCCGGCGACCGATCCCCGAGGAGCGTCCGACCGCCCGTGCCCCGTCCCGCTATCTTCCCAACGCCCGGTGACGAGGCCGGCCGATGAGCGCAGGCATCTGGGGCAAGATCGGCGGAGCCGGGCTCGGCGTGCTGGTCGGCGGGCCGATCGGCGCGCTCGTGGGTGGCGTGGCCGGTCATTTCCTCGTGGATCGCGAGGGCGCGCCGTTCGGGCCGACGCCGCGGGACGTGGTGTTCACCACCGGCCTCGTCGCGCTCGCCGCCAAGATGGCGAAATCCGACGGCGTCGTGACCGATTCGGAGGTTCAGGCCTTCGGTCAGGTGATTCAGGTCGAGCCCGAGGCGCGGGCCGGCGTCGAGCGCCTGTTCGACCTCGCCAAGGCGACGACCGATGGGTTCGAGGCCTATGCCGGCCAGCTTGCCACGACCTTCGGCGAGGAGCCCGCGCTTCTGGAGGACGTCCTCGACGGCCTGTTCCACATCGCCAAGGCCGATGGAGCGATCCACGAAAAGGAGGAGCGCTATCTGCGCGCGGTCGCGGGCATCTTCGGCTTCGACGAGGACGGCTTCCGTCGCATCGCCGCGCGCCATGTCCGGCTGTCCGACGACCCCTATCTCGTCCTCGGCCTGGAGCGATCCGCGGATGACGCGACTCTCAAGGCGCAGTACCGGCGTCTCGTCGCCGAGACTCATCCGGACCGGGCGCTCGCCCGCGGCCTGCCGCCCGAGGCGGTGGCGATCGCGACGCGACGGCTCGCGGCGATCAACGCGGCCTGGGACCGGATCGGTGCCGAGCGGGGCCTGCGGTGACCTTTCCCGCCGACGCCCCCGCCGCCGAGGTCCTGCCCTCGCCCAATCGCGGCCCGCGGATCGCCGCGGGGATCGACATGCTGATCCTGCACTACACGGGCATGCCGACGGCCGAGGGCGCGCTCGCGCGCCTGCGCGACCCGGAGGCGGAGGTCTCGGCCCATTACCTCGTCTTCGAGGACGGGTGCGTGGTGCAACTCGTGCCGGAGGCCGAGCGGGCTTGGCATGCCGGGCGGGCGTCCTGGGCGGGGATCGGCGACATCAATTCCCGCTCCGTCGGAATCGAGATCGTCCATCCGGGCCATGACGGCGGCCTGCCGCCCTATCCGGAGGTGCAGATCGCGGCCGTGACCGCCCTCTGCGCCGACATCCTCGCCCGCCATCCGATCCCGGCGGCGCGGGTGCTGGCCCATTCCGACGTGGCGCCCGCCCGCAAGGAGGATCCCGGCGAGAATTTCCCCTGGGATCGCCTCGCGGCGGCCGGGATCGGCCATTGGGTGGCGCCGGCCCCGATCCGCGACGGACGTTTCTTCGCCATGGGCGAGGCGGGCGAGCCGATCGCGGCGCTCCAGGCGATGTTCGCCCTCTACGGCTACGACCAGCCGGTGACCGGCCGGTTCGACGAGGGAATGCGCGCGGTCGTCACCGCCTTCCAGCGCCATTTCCGCCCCGCCCGCGTGGATGGCGTCGCCGATTCCTCGACCATCACGACCCTGCGCGACCTGATCGCTGCCCTGCCGGCCTGACGGGTTCGGGAGGGAAGCGGGAAAGAAAGAGGATCGGGCGGCGTTTCGTCGCCACCGCCGCGGCGCCGCCGGGGCCGCCCTATCTGCCGGCCTCCCATGTTCGTGTTCTACTGGATCGTCGGCGTCCTGTTCGGGGCCGTGCTGCTCGCGGCCCTCGCCCGCCGCCTCGGCGCGCCCTATCCGGCCTTCCTCGCGCTCGGCGGGGCGGGCCTCGCCTTCCTGCCCGGCGTGCCGAATCTCAGCCTCGACCCGGACCTGGCGCTCGCCCTGTTCCTCGCCCCCGTGCTGATGGATGCGGGCTACGACACCTCCCTGCGCGACCTGATGCGCAACTGGCGCCCCATCGCCGGGCTCGCCATCGGCGCCGTGCTGGTGACGACGGCCGCGGTCGCGGCGGTGGCGATCTGGCTCGTACCGGACATGCCGCTGCCCGCCGCGATCGTTCTCGGCGCCATCGTCGCTCCACCGGACGCGGTGGCGGCCCTGACGGTGCTCGCCCATGTGCCGCTGCCGCACCGGCTCGCCACGATCCTGCGCGGCGAGAGCCTGCTGAACGATGCGGCCTCGCTGTTGATCTATCGCCTCGGCGTTGCCGCCGCGATCACCGGCCATTTCTCGCTCGGCGAGGTGGCGCCCGCCTTCCTGCTCAGCGTCGTCGGCGCCCTGATCGCCGGGCCGCTCGCGGCCCTCGTCTACCTGCGCGTGCTGCGCCGCTTCGCCGATGCGCCGAGCACCATCGTGCTCCAGTTCGTCGTCACCTTCGGTCTCTGGATCGCCGCCGAGGAGATCGAGCTGTCCGGCGTCCTCACCGTCGTGAGCTTCGCGATCACGGTGGCCCGGCGCGCCCCGGACCAGACCGCCCCGCGCCAGCGGGTGATCTCGAACGCAGTATGGGAGACGGTGATCTTCGTCCTCAACGTGCTGGCCTTCGTGCTGATCGGCAACCAGATCGGGCCGATCCTGGAGCGGTTGAGCGCGGCGCAGGAATTCTCCTACCTGCTGGTGGCGGCGGGCATCCTCGTCACCGTGATGGTCGTGCGCATCGCCTGGGTGCTGCCGGCCAGCGGCATCCGGCGGATGCGGTTCGGGGAGCCCGGCGCGGGGAAGGATGAAGCACGGGCCGATCTCGGAATGGGCGCGGGCTTCGCCGTGTCATGGGCCGGGATGCGGGGTCTCGTCACCGTCGCCGCCGCCCTGGCCTTGCCCGAGGGCGGGCCGGGGGGCGGCGGGTTCCCCCATCGGGACCTCATCGTGCTCACCGCCTTCTGCGTCGTGCTGGGTACCCTCGTGTTCCAAGGGCTGACCCTGCGCCCGTTGCTGCAGCGACTCGGGCTGGAGGATGCGGATCCGGTCGGGCGCGAGGTCGGGCGGGCCCGGGCCGAGGCCTACGGCGCCGCGGTCGAGACCCTGAAGAACGACACCTCCGAGGCCGCCGACGCCCTGCGCCGGGAGTTCCACGCCGTGCTGGCCCAGGCCGAGGCCCATGAGGAGGGCCTCGCCCCCGAAAGTCTCCCGGCCGACGAGCCGCGCCGCCGGGCCGTGCATGCCGCCCGCGATCGCATCCTGGCGATGCGCCGCGACGGACGGATCGGCGACGACGCCTTCTCCGTGCTGGAAGAGGAACTCGATTGGGCCGAACTCAACGCCACGCCGCGGGCGGAGGCGTGAGGGGCGTTTCGGCGCGACCCGCGGGAGGGACATCCGTCACCGCCGGCGCGTCGTCGCGGGCCATGACGGGATCGCGCGTCTTGGCGGCGCGCAGCGCGACGATCTCATGCTCAGCATGACAACCGCTCCCGTAGCTCGCGATCACTACGCCCTGTCATCAGAGATTGTTCTGTATTCGGATCGATGATTTCTGATTGATCCAATCGAATTTTTGCATCGATGGGATGCATGTTCCGCACATATGTTTCGTCTCATTGCTCAATGCTAACATCGCCACTTAACACAGATTATGATCATTGCAGTATTTCGATATCTCACAATACAATTTCAAGTTGGTCAAATCCTCATCCACCCATGAGACGCATTTCGGCCAAAAAGATTTGTTTGACCTACGATTGTCGATGTCGATATTGGAAGGATTGCAGGGAACTGGCCGCGCCCCGACTCGGAATTTTCATTTTTATACGGATGTTACCGATGATCTGGTGGACCCCGCACGAACGGGAGCGTCCTTTCGGACGGCGCCCCCGCCGCGAGAGCGTGTGAGGGAATGATCGTGGCTTCTCTCGTCTGCCTCGTTGCCGGAGCCTTTCTGGCCGGCATCGCCCATCGCTTCGATGAACACGTGTCGATCGCCGAATCCATCGCTGGTGGATTGTTGATCCTCGGTCTCGCCTTGATCGGCAGCGGCTTGCCGATCTTTCGCTAGAGGATCGGCCCGAGAGGCGGACGCCGACTTTCGGGCCGATGCGGTCCGAGAGGCGAGGGAATCATCCTGGACCTGAAATCCGCCAGCACGCTTCGCGAGAGCCGATGCGGCGAGACCGGGGGGCACGGAAGCGGGCCCCGCGTCATCGGACCGAGCGTGGTCACGCGGCGCGATCCGACGGGAAGCGAAGGGCGCTCGAAGAGGCTGTGGTCGGCACCGAGTCCCAGGGCGCGTTCCGCCGGACGTCTCAGGCGACGAGGCGGCGGGCCGCGAGGCGAGTCTCGATGGCGTCCCAGATCGGCCCCGCGAGGTCCGGCCCGCCGAGTCGCTTGATCGTGCGCACGCCCGTCGGCGACGTGACGTTGATCTCGGTGAGATGCCCGTCGATCACGTCGATGCCGACGAGGATCAGGCCGCGCCGCCGCAGCTCCGGGCCGATCATCGCGCAGATCTCGCGCTCGCGCTCCGTCAGGTCGGAGGCGCCGGCCGCGCCGCCACGCACCATGTTCGAACGGATGTCGCCCTTCGCCGGCACCCGGTTGATCGCGCCCATGGGCTCGCCCTCGACGAGGATGATGCGCTTGTCGCCCTCGGTGATCTTCTCGAGGAAGCGCTGCACGACCCATTGCTCCCGGAAGGTCGCGGCGAACAGGTCGAACATCGAGCCGAAATTCGGATCCTCCTCGGAGACCCGGAACACCGCCGCACCGCCATGGCCGTGGAGCGGTTTCATCGCGATGGTGCCGTGCTCGGCCCGGAACGCCTCGATCTCCGCGCGGTCGCGGGAGATCAAGGTCGGCGGCATGAGGTCGGGAAAGTCGAGGACGAACAGCTTCTCCGGCGCGTTCCGGACTTCCGCCGGATCGTTCACCACCAGCGTGCGGGAGGCGATCTTCTCCAGCATGTGGGTGGCGGTGACGTAGGCCATGTCGAAGGGCGGGTCCTGACGCATCAGCACCACATCGACCTCGGCGAGGTCGATCCGCTCCGGCGGGCGCAGCGTGGCGTGCGCCCCCTCAACATCCTGCACCGTCACGGGCGCCGCATGGGCGGTCACGCGCCGCCCCTGAAGCGAGAGCCGGTCGGGCGTGTAGGTGTAGAGGGTATGGCCGCGCCGCTGGGCCTCCAGCATCAGGCCGAACGTCGTGTCGCCCGCGATGCGGATCGACTGGATCGGGTCCATCTGGACCGCGACGGTCAACGCCATGCTCGTCCCCGCGTCTTCATCCCGCCGCCCGCCTCACGCCTACCGGGTGATCAGTCGTCCGCCTGTCCGGCGCCCTTGGTCCGCCCGCTGCGCTGCGAGCCACCGCCCGTGCGCTTGTCGTAATCGGTAATGGCCGAACGGCATTCCGGCGAGAGGCGCGAGCGGTTGCGGGTCATGCAGGCTTCGGCGTCCGCAGAGTTCGGATCGACGCCCGCGCAGAGGCGGAAGTAATCGTTGGCGCAGCCGAGCTGCAGCCCCTGGTCTTCGCGCTGGGCCTGGGCCGGAGTGACGGCCAGGGCCACGAGGGCGAGGGGGGCGAATCGCAGAGCCACCGACAATCCCCGCAGCGTACGGGATCGTCTGCCAAGTCGTGAGAAGTCCGGACGCATCCTGCCTTGTCCTTCGCTCGATCGAGAGGGGCTCACGACCCCGCATATCGGTCATCCCGCCGCGTTAGCAAGCGCAGCATCGGCCCCCCGGCGCCGTCCTGCCCCGCTTCCGCCGAACGGTGATCGACCCACCGCGACGGCGATCCGCCCACGAAAAAAGGCCCCGCAGCGGATCGCGCGCGGGGCCGAAGTCGAAGGGAGGATAAGCCCGCCATGGGCACGGACCTCGAAGCAAGGAGCAGGCCGGTGTCGCGCGGATGCCACCTGCGACGCCTCGCCGCTGCCGCCGGCGCGGATGAGACGCCTCGGGCCGGCCAGCGAAACATTCCGTTAACCACGTCGTGGTGAGCTTGCGTCGAAAGCCCGGCCGGACGGACCAGCCCGTCCACGGTGGCCGTGCCGCACCCTGTCCGACCCGTCGCGGCGGGCCGGGGCGGGCGGACGCCGACTTCACAGCATGACGGGACAGGCTCATGACGCCTTCAATCCAACGACCTTCGACCGCCGGCCGCGAGCGCAGCGCGGCGGTGATCCCCTTCGCCGCAGCCGCGACGCGGCGTCCCCGGCGCGAGGACGATGCCCCCCGCGGCCAGATCCTGCTCTTCACGGGCGTGCGCTACGAGAGGCTGCCGGACGCGGACGCCCCGGCGGTCCCGCAGCGCCGCCGCTCGTGATCCACGAGGGCGGACCCCGTTTTCTCGCCGCGCTGCTCGCGGCCTCGCTCGCCGCCTGCGCCCAGGAGGGCGATTTCGGGCGGCCGTCCAAGAGCGCGTGGAACGGCCTCGTCGAGACCACCGGCGCGATCGCGGCCCGCGAGCGCGGTCTTCAGGTCTCCCGCTCGCCGCTGACCGACGACGAGGAAATCCTCCGTGATCGGGCGTGGCGCTTCCTGATGCCGGCGCAGGGGCGCGCGGCGTTCGAGGATGCTCTGGCCAATCTCACCCGCATGCGGGCGCTTCCGACCGCGTGGCGCTCCGACGACTTGGCGTCCTACCACGACGGCCTGCTCGGCGAGGGGTTTCGCTCTCCCTACTCCCGCTACCGCCGCCTGTCCGAGGACGCCACCGCCGATGGTCGGCTGATTCCCTCCTTCACGTCCATCGCCGCCCGCGTGTTCGAGGCGGACACGATGCGCCTGCGGGCGCTGCCGCTCGCTCGGAGCCTCGACGAGGAGGATCTGCGCCAGGCCGCGATCCGGGTCGCCGAGAACCGCTGCCTCGTCGCCTGGGTGCGCCTGGAGACCGGGCTCCGCATCGCGCGCTACCGCTATGCCCTTGAGCATTTTCTGGTCGAGATGCCCGGCCGAGAGGCGGTGCCCGCCGAACAGGCCCTGGCCTTCCTCGAAGGCCGCCGTGGCCTGCTCGACCCGCTGCTGCCGCGGGAGGCCGCCGAGCGCTGCGGGCTCGTCGAAGGCGCCGCGCCGGTGGCCCTGGCTCCGCCGGTCGTGGCCAAGTATTAGGCCGTCCCGAGCCCGAAGCACCCAGGACCCCATGCGAACCATCGTCTACGCGGATGGCGGCTGCGACCCCAATCCCGGCCCCGGCGGCTGGGGCGTCGTGATCCAGGACCCCGCCGGCACGGTCGAGCTGTGCGGGGGCGAGCGCGCCACCACCAACAACCGCATGGAACTGACCGCCGCGATCAGCGCGCTGGAGCATTTCCCCGCGGGCGCGCAGATCGAGATGCGCTGCGACAGCCAGTACGTGGTGAAGTCCGTCACCGAGTGGATGCGTGGCTGGAAGGCCCGCGGCTGGCGCACCGCCACCGGGCCGGTGAAGAACATCGACCTGATGCAGCGCCTCGATGCGCTCGCCGCCGCCCGCGACATCTGCTGGACCTGGGTGCGGGGCCATGCCGGCGAGGCGGGCAACGAGCGCGCCGACCGCCTCGCCGCGCAGGGGCGCCGCGAGGCGCTGCTGGGCATCACGGGCACGTCGTCCGCCGCCACCACCGCGGCGTCCGCGGCCGCATCCTCCTCGGTCGCCGCTTCCGCGACCAGCGAGGCTTCGGCCTCCGCCACGATGCCCGTCTCGGCGCCGCCGAGCTCGGCTCAGGCCAAGGTCGAGGCCAAGACCAGTCCGGTCCAGCTCCCCTCCGATCTCGTCGGGGCCCTGTCCCGCGCCGCCGCCCGGGCCGACACGACGCCCCAGGCGCTCCTGGAAGAGGCCGTGCGGCTCGCCCTCGACCTCGGCCCCGCCGGCATCGCCCGCGTGCGGGCGGAGTGTTCGCGAAAAGCCTCCTGAGGGCGCCGGATGGACATCGCCGATTTCGACCGCCCCGCCGCGACCGTCGCGGCGGCGCTGATCGGGCATGTCCTCCTCGTCGAGGGCGTCGGCGGCACCATCGTCGAGACCGAAGCCTATGACCGCACCGACCCCGCCTCCCACAGCTTCGCGGGGCCGACCCGGCGCAATGCCAGCATGTTCGGGCCGCCGGGGCGGGCCTATGTCTACCGCTCCTACGGCCTGCACTGGTGCCTGAACCTCGTCTGCGAGAGCGGCAGCGCCGTGCTGCTCCGGGCGCTCGCCCCATCGGCGGGTCTCGACACCATGCGCGCCCGCCGCGGCCTCGACGATCCGCGACGGCTCTGTGCCGGCCCCGGCCGCCTCGCCCAGGCCCTCGGCATCGACGCCTCGCATGACGGCGCGGCGCTCGACCGGGCGCCCTTCGCCTGGGGTCCGCCGGAGGGTCCGGTGGCGGTGGCGGCCACGACCCGCATCGGCATCACCAAGGCAGCCGAGACGCCGTGGCGCTTCCTGCTGGCCGGCTCGCCCTATGTCAGCCGACCGCTGCCGCGGACGCGATAGGGCTGTCCGGCACCACGCATCTCCCATTCACCCCCCGCATCCCGAGGCCTCGCTCCGCTTCGCGCCTCAGGATGCGGGGATGGAGGGAAGGGGGAGTGTCAAAACCGTCAGGTCTCGACGAGGCCGGCGCTCGATTCCGACAAGCCATGCCCGTGCGGCTCGGCCAGATAGGCCTCCGAGCGCATCTCGATCAAACGGGAGACGGTGCGATCGAACTCGAAGGCCTCACGGCCGTCCGTCGCGGTGTAGAGCCTCGGCGGCTCGGCCTCGGCCGAGGCGACGAGCTTCACCTTGGCGTCGTAGAGCGTATCAACCAGCGTGATGAAGCGCTTGGCCTCGTTGCGCTCGGCCTCGCCCATCACCGGGATCCCGGAGACGATCAGTGTGTGGAAGGTGACGGCGAGCGCCATGTAATCGGAGGCACCCAGCGGGTTTCGGCACAGATCGTCGAAGGTGAAGCGGGCCACGCCCCCCGCCTCTTCCGGCACCGTCACCGTGCGGCCCTTCACCCGGATCGTGCCGGGGCGGCCCTTCGCCTTGCCGGTGAGCCCGCGGAAGGCGGCGTCGAGGGCTTCCGCCGCGGCGGCATCCGCGGGCACATGGTAGACCGAAGCGCCGCCGAGCTTCTCCAGGCGGAAATCCGTGCGGGAATCGAGGCGCAGAACGGTCACGCGCTCCTTCAGCTCCGCCACGAAGGGCAGGAACAGGGCACGGTTGAGCCCGCCCTCGTAGAGCCGGTCGGGTTCGACATTCGAGGTGGCCACCACCGTGACGCCGTGCCGGAACAAGGCCGCGAACAGGCGGCCGAGGAGCATCGCGTCGGCGATATCGGTGACGGTGAACTCGTCGAAGCACAGGAGCGTGGCCTCCGCCGCGAGCGCCTCGGCGACCGGCGGGATCGGATCGTCGCCCTTGGCCTCGCCGCTCTTCACCGCCTGCCGATGGGCATGGATGCGCTCATGCGCGTCGGCCATGAAGCCGTGAAAATGCACCCGCCGCTTCGGACCGGGTGCCGCCTCGTGGAACAGATCCATCAGCATGGTCTTGCCGCGGCCGACCGAGCCCCAGACATAGAGCCCCTTGGTCGGCTCCGGCCCGTCGTCCTTGCGGCCGAACAGCCAGCCGAGCGCGCTGCCCTTCTTCGCCCGCCGCCGCCGCGACAGGGCCTGCACCAGGTCGTCGAGAGCCGTCACGAGGCGCATCTGCGCCGGGTCGCGCTCGATCGTCCGGGCGGCGACGAGGGCGTCGTAGCGCTGACGCACCGGGCCGGGGGAGACCGCGCCGGCGACGGCGTGGTCGGAAGGGGCGAGCTTGTCCGTGGGCATCCCGGGCCGCGTCGATGAGCGGCCCTCTCCGGCCGAAGGGTCTCCTAGTGCCGCGCCCTCCGATCCGGATCAAGCCGAAGGGCCGCCGCGGACCGGGGAACGCCGCCCGAGGCGGGCCGTCGTGGCATGCCACGTCATGATCCGGTGATCCGTCTCCCGAGGCCCGAGACGCGGGCGCCGCCGGCTCGGGGGCAGACCGGCGCGCACAAGGCAGCCATGCAGCCCAACCGGCCGATTCGGCATTTTGCTGCGTTGCAACAAATCCGGTTCGTCGCCAGTTTCCGCCCCGGGAGGGGGAGCGTCGCCGCCATCGACATGCGTCGAGCAGGCACTGAAGTGAAGTCGCGTCTCATGTCCTTATCGGACGTTTCCTCCCGCACCCCGCCCGCCGCGGGGACGATCTGCCGCCGTCTCTGGCCGAGCGACGCCGCTGCCGTGCGGGCGCATTTCCTGCGCCTCGACCCGGAAGCCCGCGCGAGTCGCTTCATGGCCGCCCTCGGCGACGGCGCCGTGGCGGCCCATGCCGACCGCGCGATGCGGGCGCCGGGGCTGATGTTCGGCCTCTTCGTCGACGGCGTCCTGCGGGGATTGGCGGAACTGCGTCCCCTCGGCGTCGAGGGACGGTCGGGCCGGTTCGGCGTCCGGGCCGAGGGCGCGCTCGCCGTCGAGCCGGGCTTTCGCCGGGCCGGTCATGGCGGCCTGCTACTGGAGCGCCTGGCCGAAGCCGCCCGGAACCGCGCCGTGCGCGAACTCCACCTGCGCTGCCTGCCCGCGAACGCGGCGATGCGGCGCCTCGCCGGCCGTCTCGGCGCGGAACTTCGCCTCCGCGACGGCGAGAGCGAGGCGAAGCTGCGCCTCACGCGGCCGACGATGCTCTCGCTCTGGCGAGAGGGCGTGGAAGGGATGCTCGATCTCGGGCTCGCCGCGGCGGCGGCCCCGGCCCCGCTGCCGCGGGCCGCATAGGAATTGCGGCGTCAGGCCGCCTCGCCGGGCCAAGCCACGATCCGCTCGACATACTCCTCTTCCAAGAATTCCTCCTCGTTGCCGGAGACGCGTCCGCGCACGGAGATGCCGGCCTCGTGGACACTGGCCCTGCGCCCGGAGATCAACGGGTGCCAGCCCGGCAGGTCGCGGCCCTCGCGCACGAGACGGTAGGCGCAGGTCGGCGGCAGCCACGGGATCTCGCGCACGGCCTCCGGGGTCAGCCGGACGCAATCCGGCACGCGCTTGGCCCGGTTGCGGTAGTCGCGGCAGCGGCAGGCATGGGCGTCCAGCAGGGTGCAGCCGATATCGGTGTGGTGGATCTCGCCGGTATCGTCGTCCTCGAGCTTCAGGAGGCAGCAGCGACCGCAGCCGTCGCACAGGCTCTCCCACTCCGCCGGGTTCATTTCTTCGAGGGTCTTGGTCCGCCAGAACGGCCCCTCGCCGCGCTCCGCCATGATCTCGGCGCCTCGCCCTGTTTCGTCACGTTCCATTCCGGGACGGGGCCCCTCCTGCCGCATGGCGGGGGAAGGGGCAAGCGCGGCCGCTCCATGATTCGCCGCCGTCATGACGGGGCCGCGGCGATCCGGCGCCCGCCCTCCGCCACACCTGTGCCCGGATCGGCGGTGAGGTTGGAGCCGGATCGACCCCGTTAAGGTTAAGTGAAACTCAAGACCCGCCGGATGGGCCGGCGGTGCGGACGCTGCGTTCCTTAACGGATACGAAAGCTCGCAGCCTCGCCCCTGTCCTGATACAGAACGTGGGGGGATCGTCGCGGACGGAAGGCCGGGTGCTCCAGGCCGGCCTCGAATGGAAGAAGAGCGGATCAGCCCGTGCGCCTGCCCAGCCTCCAGTCGCTGAAGACACGGCTCTCCCGGGGCGCGCTCGCCTTCGATGCCTGGGTCAATGCCGGGCTCTACGAGGGCGGCCATTCCACCACCGAAGCCTATGAGCGCTTCCAGGCCCGGATGCAGATCTTCGCCTTCCGTGGCTGGAAGCGCGTCGCCCTCGATCTGACCAGCGAGGGCATCACCATCGGCACGGCCGGGGCGATGCTGCTGCTGTTCCTGGCCCAGCCCGCCTTCAACCTCACGAGCGACAACTGGCTGAAAGCCCAGGATCTCGCCGTCACCTTCCTCGACCGCTACGGCACCGAGGTCGGGCGGCGCGGCATCAAGCACGACGACTCGCTCAAGTTCGACGACTTCCCCGAACTGATGATCAAGGCGCTGCTCTCGACCGAGGACCGGCGCTTCTACGAGCATTACGGCATCGACCCGATCGGCACCGCCCGCGCGCTCGTCTCGAACTCGTCCGGCAAGGGCGGGACGCAGGGCGGCTCGACGCTGACCCAGCAGCTCGCCAAGAACCTGTTCCTCTCCAACGAGCGCTCGCTGGAGCGCAAGGTGAACGAGGCGTTCCTGGCCTTCTGGCTGGAGAGCCACCTCACCAAGAACCAGATCCTCAAGCTCTATCTCGACCGCGCCTATATGGGCGGCGGCACCTTCGGCGCCGTGGCGGCGGCCGATTACTATTTCGGCAAGCGGCTTCAGGACGTGACCCTGGCCGAGGCCGCGATGCTGGCGGGCCTGTTCAAGGCGCCGACGAAGTACTCCCCCAACGTCAACCTGCCCGCCGCCCGCGGCCGGGCGGTGGACGTGCTGCACAACATGGTCGAGGCGGGTTTCGTCACGGAGGGCCAGATCCAGACGGCCTTGCGCAACCCGGCCACCCCGGTCACGCGGACCCGCGACATCACCGCCGACTACTATCTCGACTGGGCCTTCAACGAGGTCCGGCGGATGGCCGATGCCGGCAAGCTGCGCTCCGACCGGGTGCTGACCGTCAAGACGCCGCTCGATCTCTCCATCCAGAGGTCGGCCGATCAGGCGGTCGAAGGCATGTTGCGGCGCCTCGGCGATCAGTACGACGTGGACGAGGCGGGCGTGGTGATCCTCGATCCGGACGGGGCGCTCCGGGCGATGGTCGGCGGGGCCGATTACGGCGAGAGCCAGTTCAACCGCGCCACCGACGCGCTGCGCCAGCCCGGCTCCTCGTTCAAGCCCTACGTCTACGCCGCGGCCCTGGCCTCGGGCCTCTACAAGCCGGATTCGCCCGTGGTCGATTCGCCGGTCTGCGTCGGCAATTGGTGCCCGCAGAATTACGGCCGTTCCTATTCCGGCCGCCAGCCGCTGTGGCTCGCGGTGGCGAAATCCGTCAACACGATCCCGATCAAGATCACCACGGCCATCGGCAAGGGCATGGGCATCACCCACGAGTGGAATGCCGCCAAGGCGGGGCGCGCCAAGGTGATCCAGCTCGCCAAGGCGATGGGCGTGACGACGCCGCTGACCGACACGCCGTCCCTGCCGATCGGCGCCACCGAGGTGACGGTCATGGATCAGGCCGCGGGCTTCGCCGTGTTCGCCAATGGCGGTCGGCTCGCCAAGCCCTACGCCGCCGTCGAAGTGAAGAATTCGAGCGGCGAGGTGATCTACCGCCACGCGGACGAGAAGCCGGTCCAGGTGCTGTCGTCCCAGGTCACCGCCGACATGAACTACATGCTTAACAAGGTGGTTGAGGAAGGCACCGCGCGCAAAGCCCAGATCGAGGGCGTGAAGGTGGCGGGCAAGACCGGCACGACCAACGGCTACCGCGACGCGTGGTTCGTCGGCTACACCGGCAATTACGTCGGCGCCGTCTGGTACGGCAACGACGACCACAGCCCGACCAACAAGATGACCGGCGGTTCGCTCCCCGCGATGACGTGGCACGAGATCATGGCACCGGCGCATCAGGGCATCGAGCTGAAGCCGATACCGGGGCTGAACGACCGCAAGGGCAGCCCCCAGGTGGCCCAGGCCGAGACGACGGGTACGGCGGCGAGCGCGGGCGGACGGCTGTCGCGCCGCTCCTTCGAGGTCCTGTCCGGCCTCAACGGCCTGTTCCGCAGCGTCGAGGCGGAGCGGTCGGCCGCGACGCAGCCGGGCGCGGACCGGCCGGCGCGCCAGGGCGCCCTCGGCACGCAGCGCCAAGTGCCCGGCCTCGCCCCGGTCGATGTCGCCGAGGGCGCCCGCGCCACCGGCTTCGGAACGCCCTGAGCGCTCCGGCATGGACATGCAGGCACCGACCGGATCCGGCCCGGCGGCCCGGACGCCCGCACGGCGGGGGACGCTCTCCGGCCTCGGCGCGCATCTGCGCGGCGCGGTCTCGCGCAGTTCGCGGGTCGGGCTCGTCGTCTACGCGCTGACGCTCGGCGGCATCCTCGGCCTCGTCAGCGCCGACTACGCCACGAGCGGCGGCTACCCCTTCGGCGGCACCGCGATCGGCAGCTGGACGGCTTGGCCCAAGGCCGGGTCCCTGGATGCGGACCCCTATTCGCGTGCCGTCAACGCGCGGCGCGGCGACATTCCCCTCGCGGTCGGCGAGGGCATGCTGCTCACGGCCGCCGTGGACGATGACGGCCGGGCGCTGGACGCCGCCTGCACCTACCGGCTCTCGGGCATGACGCCCCCGGCCCGCGCCTGGACGCTCACCGTCACCGGCCGCGGTGCCACGGAGCAGGCGCCGATCCGCGAGGGCTTCACCTCCACCGAGATCCTCCGCGAGGCCGACGGACTGTTCGCGATCCTTCTCTCCCCCGAGGTCCAGCCCGGCAATTGGCTGCCGATGCCGCGCCCGCGCGGGCCGGTGCGCCTCGCCCTGCGCCTCTACGACACGCCGGTGGCCGCGAGCGTCAGTTCGCTCGACCGGGACAGCCTGCCGGCGATCGCGCGCGTGGGATGCGCCCGATGAGACGGGGCCCGTTCCTCCTCGCCACCGCCGCCGGGCTGGTGCTGGCCGGCCTCGTCCACGTCGCGACCGTGCTGGCGATCCCGCGCTTCGCGGAGAGCGACGCCTTCTCCCGGGCGCAGGCCTCCGAGACCCTCGACCACCCCTTGCGCATCCACGGATTGTCCGGCGAGGCCCCGCCGCAGGAATCCTGGTTGCCCAACCCCGATCCGGCGGTGTCGGTGGGCGTCTGCTCCTACGATCTCGACGATGGGCCGATGCGGGTCTCGGCCCAGGCGGGGACGCTGATGCTCTCGGTCTCGGTCCATGCCCGGCGCGGCGCCTTCTACGCGCTGACCGATCAGGCGGCGGTGCGCGGCGGCCTCGACCTCGTGGTGATGACCCGGGCGCAGCTGGACGAGGCGCTCGCCAACGATGTCGCCGGCGAGGTGACCCGGGACGTGCGGATCGTCGCGCCCGCCCGCCGGGGCTTCGCGGTGGTCCGGGTCATCGCCGCCCTGCCGAGCCAGCGCGCCGCCGCCGACGCCGCGGTCCAGGCGGTCGGCTGCACCATCGACAGTCCGGCCGAGCCGACGGCGGAGGACGGCAAGGGCTGATCCCCCTGCCCCGCCCCCCCGCGGCGGCGAGCGGGGCGCTCCGGCGTCGTTCGAAGCCCCAACAGTCCCGGTTCGCGCTATACTGCCCCGGTGCCGCCCGCCGCCCGCGTGCGGGCCGAGGACCGGACGCGCCGCGCCCATGGACGACCACACCGAATTCTGGTTCGCGGCGGGGATCGTCGGGATCGCGCTGATCCTGTCGGCCTTCTTCGCGGGCGCCGAGACCGCCTTCACCGCCGCTTCCCGGGCCCGAATCCTGGCTCTGGAGAATGCGGGCAGCCGGCAGGCCGGCATCGTCAACCGGATCCTGGCCGGGCGCGAGCGGTTCATCGGCGCGATGCTGATCGGCTACAACGTCGTCGCCATCGGCGCGGCGGCCTTCACCACGGGCGTCCTGGTCCACCTGTTCGGCAAAGTCGGCGTGCTCTACGCCACCGCCGCCCTGTCGGTGCTCGTCATCGCCTTCGCGCAGGTGCTGCCCAAGACCCTCGCGATCAACAATCCCGACCGGATCGCCCTCGCCTCCGCCCGGCCGGTCGCCTTCGCGGTGGGGCTGCTCGGGCCGTTGGCGCTCGCCGTCGAGGCGCTGGTTCGGATGCTCCTGCGTCCCTTCGGCCTGTCGATCGATGCGGGCCGCTCGATCCTCACGCCCACCGAGGAGATCAGGGGCCAGGTCGCCCTGCTCCACCGCGAGGGCGGGGTCGAGAAGGCGCAGCGCGACATGCTGGGCGGGCTGCTCGATCTCGGCGAGCTGACGGTGGCCGAGGTGATGGTCCACCGCACCAAGATGCGCACCATCGACGCCGGCCTCTCCTCAGAGGAGATCGTCCGGGCGGTGCTGGCCTCGCCCTACACTCGCATGCCGCTCTGGCGGGACAGCCACGAGAACATCGTCGGCGTGCTGCACGCCAAGGATCTGCTCCGGGCGCTGGATGCCGCGGGCGGCGTCGCGGCGGGCCTCAAGGTCGAGGCCTTGGCGCTGGAGACGTGGTTCGTGCCCGACACCACGACCCTGCGGGACCAGCTCAAGGCCTTCCTGAACCGCAAGACGCACTTCGCCCTGGTGGTCGACGAGTACGGCGAGGTGATGGGGCTCGTGACCCTCGAGGACATCCTGGAGGAGATCGTCGGCGACATCGCCGACGAGCACGATGTCGCCGTCTCCGGCGTCCGGCCGCAGGCGGACGGCTCGGTGCTGGCCGAGGGCAGCGTGGCGGTGCGCGACCTCAACCGGGCGATGGACTGGAACCTGCCCGATGCCGAGGCCACCACGGTGGCCGGCCTCGTGATCCACGAGGCCCGCGCCATCCCGGATGCCGGCACCGCCTTCAACTTCCACGGCTTCCGATTTCAGGTTCTGCGCAAGGCGCGCAACCGCATCACGTCGCTCCGCATCACGCGCCTCACCCCGGTCCCGGCGGCCCGTCGGGAGGCGTGAGGCACCCAACCAAGTCCACCACCGGACGGCGCATTGGAGCCATCACCTGAGCGGGGGGTTGCGCTGCGCACAGTTTGATTGTGCCCTGCAAGATGTTCCTCTAATGTCTGGCACTTAGGTCTGTCGCACGCTGTCCGCCGCGCGATCATCCCGGCCTTCGCGCATTTCCGGCGTGTTGGGCTGATGTTCGTGCGGTTCATCGTGCGTGCGCGGAGCCAGACTCGCCTTCGGCGGGTTGGCACTTCCGGGGGCCGATCATACTTGAGGTGGTTCGCCGCCCGTGCCCTGCCGTGTTCGACTCACAACCCACGGAGATCGAGGCGGGACGCGACGCGTAGTGAGGATCGACGATGAGTGACCTGGGACGGGACGACCCGCAAAGACTGGACAATCAGCTCTGCTTCGCCGTCTACGCAGCTGCGCACGCCTTCGGCCGCGCCTATCGCAACCTGCTCGCGCATCACGAGCTGACCTACCCGCAATATCTCGTGCTGCTGGTCCTCTGGGAAGAAGAGGGCCTGTCGGTCAAGGAGATCGGTAGCCGGCTCTTCCTCGATTCCGGCACGCTCACGCCGCTGCTGAAGCGGCTGGAAGCCTCGGGTCATGTCCGCCGGGCTCGCGACCGGCCGGACGAGCGACAGGTCAGCATCTTCCTGACCGAGAAGGGGCGTGGCCTCAAGGGACAGATGGACTGCGTGCCCAACACGGTCGGCGGCATGACCGGCATGTCGCTGGCGGAACGCCGCACGCTGCTGGAGAGCCTCGCGATGATGCGCGACTCCCTGCATGTCGGTGCGGCTGGCACGGATGCCGTCGCCGAACACGGCTGATCGGAATCCTCGGCGCGGCGGACCTGCGTCCCAGTTCGACAAAAAGCCGCCTCGAAACCGAGGCGGCTTTTCCGTTAGGCGCCGGACACGGAATCCGGCGCAACGCGTCCGGTCAGGACTTGGTCTTGAGGTAGGCGATGATGTCGTCGACCTTCTTCTCGTCCTTGATGCCCGGGAAGACCATCTTGGTGCCGGGGACCTTCTTCTTCGGGTCGATCAGCCATTCCTTGAGATTGGCCTCGTCCCAGGTGAGGCCCGAGTTCTTCAGAGCTTCGGAGAAGGCGTAGCCGTCACGGCCCTGGCCAGCCTTCTCGCCGACGATGCCCTTGAGCTGCGGACCGACGCCGTTCTTCTCGAAGTTGTGGCAGGACTTGCAGGGCGCGAAAGCCTTCTCGCCAGCGGCGGCATCGCCCTCGGCCTGGGCGGCGACGGGCAGAAGCAGCGCGAAAGCGGCGCCGAGGATCAGATGACGCATTGTCGTTTTCCTCCTTGGATGCGGCCGGTTCCGGCGCGCGCGTGCAGAGGTTTCGTTCCTGAGAAAGACCCGCACGGCCTTGGGCGATGCGGGCCCCGCGAGTTTCGCTCACCCTCCGCACGGTATGAGCGAAACCGAAAAGGCCCGGCTGCCTGCAGCCGGGCCCTCGGACCCTTTCGGGATCAGGACTTGGACTTGAGATAGGCGATGACGTCCTCGACCTTCTTCTCGTCCTTGAGGCCCGGATAGGCCATCTTGGTGCCCTTCACCTTGTTGGTGGCCGGGCCGATCAGCCATTCCTTGAGGTTGGCCTCGTCCCAGGTGAGCCCGGAATCCTTGAGCGCCTGCGAGTAGCTGTAGCCTTCGGCCGAAGCCGCCTTGCGCCCGACGACACCCTTGAGGTTCGGGCCGACGCCGTTCTTCTCGAAGTTGTGACAGGCCTTGCAGGGTGCGAACGCCTTCTCGCCGGCGGCGGCATCGCCCTCGGCCTGGGCTGCGATCGGCATCAGCACTGCGAGAGCGGCGCCGAGGATGAGGTGACGCATCGTGTTTTTTCCTCCGGGGGGCGACCCACGTGCCCCCGCTTGCGGCAGAGCTTCCTGCCTTAGAACAGATATAGACTAAGCTGTGCCACCGTCCAGTCGAGCTGACACCCGGTAACGCATGTCAGGCACCTCAGGGTTCCGGCCCCCGCGCGACGGTACGGCGGCGTGCGCCGCCCGGCGTTTCGCGCTACACTCGATGTCTATTCGGCGCCCGATCCTGTCGAAGATGGCTGACGCAACGCGGACACGTGTGCGCAATCGCCTCGGCAAGAATCCGACTACGGTGCCCACAGAACAATTCGAGGAGATGCCGGCCATGTCGATCGCCTTTCCCACCCCCGATGCGGACGTCGTCGCCCGTCGCGAGGCGATCGTCGAAGGCTTAGCCGCGCTCGTCGCCCCCGAGGCGCTGGTGACCACCGAGGACGAGCGCCGCGCCTTCGAGACCGACGGGCTCACCGCCTACCGCAAGATGCCGCTCGCCGTGGTGCTGCCCTCCACGACCGAGGAGGTTTCGCGGGTCATGGCCTTCTGCCACGCCAACGGCGTGCGCGTGGTGCCGCGGGGGGCCGGCACCTCCCTCGCGGGTGGGGCCATCGCGCAGGAGGACGCGATCATCCTCGGCGTCGGCAAGATGACCCGCATTCTCGATCTTGATTTCGCCAACCGCACCGCGCGGGTCGAGGCCGGCATCACCAATCTC
The DNA here is from genome assembly GCF_022179765.1 of Methylorubrum suomiense. GTDB lineage: Bacteria > Pseudomonadota > Alphaproteobacteria > Rhizobiales > Beijerinckiaceae > Methylobacterium > Methylobacterium suomiense. The sequence goes on from NZ_BPRE01000001.1 coordinate 338,491, forward strand.
GCGATCTCGGGCGCGGTGGCGCATGAGGGCTTCTTCTACGCCCCCGATCCGTCCAGCCAGCTCGCCTGCACCATCGCGGGCAACATCGCCATGAATTCGGGCGGCGCCCATTGCCTGAAATACGGCGTGACGACCAACAACCTCATGGGCGTGACGCTGGTGACCAACGACGGCACCGTGGTCGAGCTCGGCGGCCAGCATCTCGATGCCGGCGGCTACGATCTGCTCGGCCTGATCTGCGGCTCCGAGGGACAGCTCGGCATCGTCACGGAGGCGACCGTGCGCATCCTGCGGGCGGCGGAGGGGGCCCGGCCCGCCCTGGTCGGCTTCTCGTCGGTGGAGGATGCCGGTGCCTGCACCGCCGCGATCATCGCCGCCGGCATCATCCCGGTCGCCATCGAGTACATGGACCGGGAGGCGATCCTCATCACCGACGATTTCTCGGGAGCCGGCTATCCGCGCGACGCCGCCGCGATGCTGATTATCGAGGTCGAGGGGTCGGACGAGGAATGCACCGACATGCTGGCCCGCATCGAGGCCATCGCGGCGCGCTTCAACCCGACCAGCATCCGGGTCTCGAAGTCGGAGGCCGAGTCGGCGGCGATCTGGAAGGGACGGAAATCCGCCTTCGGCGCCACCGGCCGCATCTCCGATTACATCTGCATGGACGGCACGATCCCGACCGGCCAGCTCGGCCCGGTGCTGGAGCGCATCGGTGCGATCTGCGCCGATCAGGGCCTGCGCGTCGCCAACGTGTTCCACGCGGGCGACGGCAACCTGCACCCGCTGATCCTGTTCGACATCAACAAGCCGGGCGAGTTGCAGAAGGCGGAGGCCGCGGGCGACGCGATCCTCAAGCTCTGCGTCGAGGTCGGCGGTTGCCTCACCGGTGAGCACGGCGTCGGCATCGAGAAGCGCGAGCTGATGCGCTTCCAATACGCTCAGGAAGACCTCGAGCAGCAGATGCGGGTGCGCAACGTGTTCGACCCCGCCTGGCTGATGAACCCCGCCAAGGTGTTTCCGCTGGAGGGCCGGGTGGCCGCCTGAGGGTTGCGCGGATGCCCCGTTACTTCTTCCACACCCGGATCGGCGACGCCCTCCTCACCGACGAGGAGGGCGTGGAGCTGCACGATCCCGACCATGCGTGGCGCGTCGCCCGGGCGACGATCCGCGAGAGCCTGTCCGAGGAACCCGATACGAGCCGGCTGATCACCGCGAGCCTGATCGTCGCGGACGCGTCCGGCGAGACGGTGTTCGAGTTTCCCTTCTCGGAAGCTGTCGATACACCGCCGGAGGGCGACGACACCCTCCACTGACGCCGGCGCCGGGCCTTACCCGGCCGGGGCGGCGCGCTACCCCTCGGGCCCCAGCCGCTCGCAGCGGAACGCGCCGTAGCCGCTCCGCGCCAGCCGTTCGGCGAGGGCGGGCAGGAACTGTTCCGCCTCGGCGGCGAGCGTCCAGGGCGGGTTGATGACGATCAATCCGGTGCCGGACAGCCGCGTCAGGTCGTCGGGCCGCTCGATCATGAGGTCGAGGCGCAGAGCCGGCCGCTCCAGACCCGCATCGAGCGCGGCGGCCATCCGGTCGATCCCGGCGGGATCCTTGATCGGATACCAGCCCAGGAAGATCCCGGTCGGCCATTTGCGCGCGGCCTTGAGCAGGCTCGTGCCCAGCCGGTCGATCTCGCCGCGCTCCTCGTAGGGCGGGTCGATCAGCACGAGCCCCCGGCGCTCCGGCGGCGGGATCAGGGCGTTGAGGGCGGTCCAACCGTCGAGATGGAGCACCTTGGTGCGGGAATCGCTGGCGTAGCGCGCGGCGAGCGTCGCGGCATCGACCGGGTGCAATTCGACGAACACGCCCTTGTCGCCCGCCCGCAGGGCCTCCCGGATGATCGCGGGCGAGCCCGGATAGACCGTGGCGCCGTGGCGGGCCCGCACCGCCGCCAGGGCCTCCCGGTAGGGAACGAGCAGCGCTTCGATCTCGGGCGGAAAGGGCGTGTCGAGCCGGCCGACCCCGTCATGCCACTCGCCTGTGCGCCCGGCCTCGTCGGCATCGAGATCGTAGAGCCCGATGCCCGCATGGGTGTCGACGGCGCGGAACGGCTTCGGCTTGGCGGCGAGGTGTGCTAGCACCCGCACCAGCACGAGATGCTTGAGAACGTCGGCGAAATTGCCGGCATGGAAGGCGTGGCGATAGTTCACCGGACGGCCGGGGGCTCCGCCCGATCCTCGTTCCGTCGCGATCGGACCATGATGCCAGCTTTCCTGTTGCGCGGGTTCGGGGACGGGACGCCCGACGGGGACCGATCCGGCCGATGAGCCCGGCGCTGCCCATCGCCGTCACGGACCTCACCGAGCGCCGGACCATCGCCGTCGGGCGGGATCCCCGCATCGACGAAGCGGTCGTCGCCTCCTTCGGCGGCCAGAGCCCGTCCGCCCTCCTGAAGCAGGTTCCTTACCGCGGCACAACCCGGCCCATGCGGCTCGACGTGGTCACGATTCCCCGCGGCTGCCTGCTGTTCGGCCCTGGCGTCGACGGCATCGCCTTCACGGCCGAGGGGCGCCAAGTCCGCGAGACCGCGATGTTCGCCCGCGCCGATCCGACCTTGACGCCGGAGCGCCTTCAGGCGGCCCAGGACATCGACGAGGATTGGGTCACCGTCGTCGACTGCGCCTGGGACAATCACTTCCATCTCCTGATGCTGGCGCTGCCGAAGCTGCCGCTCGCCCTGGCGCAGCTGCCGGGGGCGGCGGCGGTGCTGCCGGCCCGCCGCTCCGAGGCCACCGGGGATCGCCCGGCGATGCTCGACCAGCTTCTCGCCCTGAGCGGGCAGGCCGGACAGGTCCGCTGGGTGCCGGACGGCCTCTACCGGCCGCGCAACCTCCACCTGATCTGGCCGAACCACGACCAGCCCGCCGCTCTCCACCTGTTCGACGAGACCTTCGACACGTTCGCGACCCTGGTCCGGGCCGTGCCTCCGGAGTCGGCCCGTCCGCTCCCGCGGCGCATCTTCATCGAGCGGGTGCGCGATTCCCGCCTGCTCGATCCGCGGGCGATCCGCACCCTCGACCGGCATCTCGCCCTGCACGGCTTCGAGCGGGTGCAGCTCGAACGGCTCACCATGGCCGATCAGATCCGCCTGTTCGCCGGGGCGACCCACGTGGTGGCGGCCCATGGTGCGGGGCTCAGCAACATCGTGTTCGGCGGACCGCATCTGCGGGTGCTGGAACTGAATCTCGACCTCGACGGCCAGGGCGCGCTGCGACCGTGGTTCCTGATCCTCGCGGCCAAACGCGGGCAGCACTACCAGCACCTGAACGCCTCGGCCTGCGAGCTCGCCGACCTGCCCCTCGGCCTCGCCTTCGACCGGCTGATGGGAACCAGACGCCAGGCGATACGGCTAGGGCTGACCCGGCTGCGCCACCGGCTCGGCCGTATTGTCTCGCGCCTGATCCGCCGGGCCTGACGCACGCCGATGCTCGGGAGCACGATGCGGAACAGGGAATCCTGTTTTCCGAAATCATCGTGCGGCCACAGAGAGATAGAGCGTGCGGCTCTGACCGAGAAAAATAGAGCGCCCTAGCGTGCCGCCTCGATCGTCACTTCACCCGCGCGGCAATTCTGGCGCGCCACCTCCGGGCAGGGGGTGAAGCCGCGCAGGTCCTTGGAGAAGCAGATCCGCACCTCCTGCAACTGCCCCCGGCGGCAGGTCACGGACATCATGTCGGGGCGCAAGCCCCGGTTGGCCGCGACGAACTGCCGGGCGATGTCGATCGGCGCGGTCTGGATCGTGCCGCTCGGCTTCACGAAGGCGTCGGGGACCGTCACCGCCTCGCGGGCGGTCTTCACCGCCTTGAAATACGCGACCGGATCGAGGCCGGAGCAGGTGCCGTGGGTGCGCCATTCGTGGCGGGCGAGCCCCTCGCTCGGCATGATCTCGCCCGCGGCCTCGACGGCGTTGCGGGTGAGCGAACGCTCGACCGCGGAGCAGTTCGAGGGATAGCCCCGCTGATATTGCGGCCAGAGACCGTGAACGACGAAGCCGAGCCCGCGGCCGGGGGCGCATTGGCCGTCGCGGTCGCGGCGCGCCCCCTCTCCGTCGCAATAGGTCGGCGACCAGGACAGGGCGAGCACGTAGAAATCGAACGCCCCCGGCTCGCCGCCGCCGCCACCGCGGCGGAACCCGCCGAAATCCTGTGCCCCCGCGGCGGGGGCGAGCGTCAGCGCCAGGGCGAGCGCGGCGAGGGAGCGGGCGAGCATGGAGGTCTCGAAAGCGCGGATCGACGACCGGACGATGCCGGGCCGAGAACGCAAGTCAAGCGTGTGCCCGCGCGCGTCGCTGCCTCGTCGTCAGGGCCGGGCCATCCGGCAGGCGGTGGCATAGGCGTAGGCGAGATTGCGGTCGAGGCCGTGGACGCAGAAATCGACGCCCCAGGACGCACCGATGAAGCCCATGCTCTCGCGCACGGAGTAATCGACCTTGCGGCGCACCCCATCGGAGGTTGTGGCGACCGCCGAGCAGTAGCGGCGGGGGATGAAGTCGACGCCGTAGGGCCGCCATGCGGTGCGCTCGATCCGCTCATAGGAGAGGATCGTCAGCGACGAGTTCCAGAACTTCGCCTCCTTCTCGGCGAACTGGGTCGAGACCGTTTCCAGCACCTCGGCATCCTGGCAGCCGGGAATCTGGGCATCGTAGGGGAAGGTCTGCTCCTCGGCGGGCGAGATCTCTTCGCGGCCGGAGCGGGCGAAGGCCGGGACCACGGAGGAGACCGTGACGAGGCCCAACGCCAGGACGGCGAGGGGAAGGTTCGGGCGCATGCCGGTCGGGTCCGCCTGTTGAGGATGGCGAAAGACGATGACGGGCGGCGCTCCCAAGTCAAGCTTATGCCGGGTGGAGCGGTCGTTTTGGCAGCGGTTGGGGTTTGGGGGGCACAGTGCCGGAACGCCTCAGAGACGCCCCTCCCCCCTCATCCTGAGGTGCGGAGCGAAGCGCCGCCGCCTCAGGATGAGGAAAGTGGGTGGGACGCCGTGTCGATGTCGGCATGCCGAACCGCTCGAACGGCCTCAGTAGATCGGCTCGTCCGAAGGGCCGTGCGCGGGCATCGACTCCGCCTCGTCCTCGGCGGCGGGGGCGGCGGCCACGCGGGGCCGGGCCGAAGGCGGCGCGGCGGCGTAGGCCGAGGGCGCCGAGGGGCTCGGACTCCGCGCGAAGCGGGCGCCGCCATTCCGCGACGAGGTCGGCGACAGGCCGTAGGGATCGTCTTCCTCCACATCAACCGGTGCCTGGGGCGCCGCCGGCTGGCGCGCGGGCGGGCGGGGCGTCGCCATCGGTCGCGGCGTGCCGTCGGCGGCGTAGAGCTGCGACTCGAACTTGAGCAGCGGCTTGCAGACGCGCCTCAGGCCCCGCGGGTCGTGGCGGGCGAGATCGACGTGGATGTGGTCGTAGTGGAACACGTTCGAGCCCGGCGCCAGCACCGTGGTGAAGCGGGCGCAGGCCCCGACGAAGACCTCGCGCAGAAAACCCTGCTCGGCTTCGGTGCCGCGCCATCCGCCCTTGACGGTGATGACGTGGCCGTCGGCCAGGGTGAAGGACATGATGTCGACGGCGTTGCCGAAGGAATGCTCGGACAGCTTGGCGCCGACCTGATTGTTGCGCCCGCGGCAGGAATAGGAGCCCGCGTTGATCTCGGCGACCGGCACGCCGAAATAGAGATTGGCGGCGGGCTGGATCGTGTCGGCGAGCCACGCCTCGGCCTCGGCCAAAGCCGGGCAGGCCAGCGTCATCCGCTGCTTGAGCGCGACGGTGCCGTTGCCGAGCCGGGTCACCCGGAACGGCTGCTGCATGCCGCAGGGGCCCGGCCCGTCGATCTCGCGCGCCAGCGAGACCCACGAGGTCGGTTGAACCAGCTTCCGGGCGATGCAAGCCTGCTCCGCCTGGTCGCGCCACGCCTCACGGCGCTCGAAGCGGTTGATCGCGCAACCGGTGAGGCCCGCGCCGAACAGCGCCAGAGCCGAGAACGCAAACACTTTACGCCACATGAGGCGACGTTGCGCGCCTTTCCGTAAATGCTCCGCTAACGATGCGGACGGACGCGTCCGGACCGTGGCTCCGGCGCATCGCCCCTGTGGAGCGGTGTTGACAGGACGGGCGCCCGCGCCCCACCCCGGGAGCATGATCTCGCTTCTCGATCTCCGCGCCCGCATCGAGTCCGGCACCCTCTCGCCGGACGCGGCGATCCGCGGGGCCCGCGCGGCGATCACGAAGCGCGACGGGAGCCTCGGCGCGATCCTTCGCACCGCACCGGAGGGTCCCGTTCCGGCGGAGGGTCCGCTCGCCGGCATCGCGGTCGGCATCAAGGACATCATCGACACCGCCGACATGGCGACCGAGCACGGCTCGCCGATCCATGCCGGCTGGCGCCCCCGGGCCGATGCGGCGGTGGTGGCGCGGCTCAGGGCGCTCGGCGCCGTGCCGCTCGCCAAGACCGCGACCACCGCCTTCGCCGGACTCGACCCGTGCGGGACGGCGAACCCGCACGATCCCGCCCGCACGCCGGGGGGCTCCTCTTCCGGCTCGGCCGCCGCGATCGCCGCTGGACTCCTGCCGCTGGCGCTCGGCACCCAGACCGGGGGGTCGGTGATCCGCCCGGCCGCCTTCTGCGGGATCGCGGCGATCAAGCCCTCGTTCCGGCTGATCCCGACGGTGGGGGTGAAGACCTTCTCCTGGGCCCTCGACACGGTGGGGCTGTTCGCCCGCGGCGTGCCCGACCTCGCCCGCGCGCTGGCCCTGATCGTCGAGCGGCGCGAGATCGAGACGGAGGCGCCGTCGGCGCCTCGGATCGCACTCTGTCGCCAGGATTTCGCCGGCGAGGCCGATGCGGAGGCCCTCGCGGCGCTCGCCCGCGCGGGCCGGGCCGCCGAGCGGGCGGGCGCGCGCGTCTTCGACCTTGCGCTGCCGGACCCCTTCGCCCGCGCCTGGGCCGCCCATCCGACGGTGCAGGATTTCGAGGCCCGCCAAGCGCTGGCCTGGGAATATGCGACCCATCGCGCGGCGCTGCCGCCGGTGCTCGGGGCCCAACTCGATCGGGCGCAGGCGCTCACCGCCGCGCAGTACGACTCGGCCCGCCGGGACGCCCACCGGGCGCGCCGCCAGCTGAAGGACATGTTCGCGGACTTCGACGCGATCCTGACCGTGTCCGCCGTCGGCCGCGCGCCCGACCGCGCCACCACGGGGGATGCCCGCTTCAACCGGCTCTGGACGCTGATGGGTGTTCCCTGCGTCACCGTCCCGGTGCCCGGAGACGGATTGCCGCTCGGGGTTCAGGTGATTGCCCGCTTCGGGGATGACGGGCGGGCCCTGGCGCTTGCCGGGATGATCGAGGCGGCCCTGCGGATGCGGGATTAGGCGCCTTGGATCAGGCCGCCGCACGCGCCGAAACGGCGGCGCATATGCCCGATCACGGCGTCACCCTCACCGAGGCGGCCCGCGTCTGGGCCCGGATCGCGCTCCTGAGCTTCGGCGGCCCGGCCGGGCAGATCGCGGTGATGCACCGCATCCTCGTCGAGGAGAAGCGCTGGATCGGCGAGGGGCGCTTCCTCCACGCGCTGTCCTTCTGCACCCTGCTGCCCGGCCCCGAGGCGCAGCAGCTCGCCACCTATATCGGCTGGCTGATGCACCGCACGGCGGGTGGGCTGATCGCGGGCGGGCTGTTCGTGCTGCCCGGCCTCGTCTCGATCATGGGTCTCAGCCTGATCTACGCGGCCTATGGCGGGGTCGGGATCGTCGGCGGCCTGTTCTTCGGCCTCAAATGCGCGGTGCTCGCCATCGTGCTTCAGGCGGTGGTGCGGCTGGGCGCCCGGGCCCTGCGCAACGGCGCGATGCGCGGGATCGCGGCGGGTGCCTTCGCGGCGATCTTCCTGTTCGACGTGCCGTTCCCGCTGATCGTGCTGGCGGCGGGCGTCATCGGCTATGCGGGGACGCGGGCCGGGGCGAAAAGCTTCCGCACCGGCGGTCACGGCAGCGCGGCGGAGAACGGCCTGGCCGATGCCGACAGCCTGCTGGGCCTCGGCGTGCCGGCCCATGCCCGGCCCGCTCCGCGCCGAACGCTGATGCTCTCGGCTGCGCTCCTGGCGCTCTGGCTCGGGCCTGTGCTGGCCTTGGTGATCGGACTCGGGCCGAACCACGTCTTCAGCGCGATCGCGGTCTTCTTCTCCAAGATGGCCATCGTCACCTTCGGCGGCGCCTACGCGGTCCTGGCCTACGTCGCCCAGGCGGCGGTCGACACCTATGGCTGGCTGAAACCCGGCGAGATGCTCGACGGGCTGGGGCTCGCCGAGACGACGCCCGGCCCGCTCATCATGGTGACCCAGTTCGTCGGCTTCCTCGGCGCCTTCCGGCAGGCGAGCGGGCTCGACCCCTACGTCGCGGGCGTGCTCGGCGGGCTGCTCACCACCTGGGTGACCTTCCTGCCCTGCTTCCTCTGGATCTTCGCGGGCGCCCCCTATGTCGAGGCCCTGCGGGGGAACCGGTCGCTGTCGGGCGCGCTCGCGGCCATCACCGCGGCGGTGGTGGGGGTGATCCTCAACCTCGCGGTCTGGTTCGCGCTGCACCTGCTGTTCTCGGAGATCCGCAGCCTGCATCCGGGTTTCGGGCTGCGGCTCGACATCCCGGTCTGGTCGAGCCTGAAGGGGCCGGCGCTGGTCCTGAGCGCCGCCGCGATCCTGGCGGTGTTCCGCTTCCGCGCGGGCGTGATCCCGACGCTGCTCGCGGCCTCCGCCGCGGGCGTCGGGCTGCATCTGGCTGGAATCGCCTGAAGCGTATCTCCCGCACTTTCCCTTTCATCGTGAGGGGCTTGGGTGGGAGGGGGCGTTCGAGCAACCGCTCAACCCGCCTTGCCCGAAACCCCCGCCTGCTCGAAGGTCGCCATGTCGCGGTGGCAGGCGAGCGCGCCCTTGAGGAGGCTCATCGCCAGGGCGGCGCCGGAGGCCTCGCCGAGGCGCATGCCCAGCGACAGGAGCGGTTCGAGCCCGAGCCGCTCCAGCACCTCCGCATGGGCGCCTTCGGCCGAGAGATGGCCGGCGACGCAATGGTCGAGGGCGGATGCGTCGAGGGCGTGCAGCACGGCGGCCGCGGCGGTCGCCACGTAGCCGTCGAGCACCACCGGCACCCGCTGGAGCCGCGCGGCGAGGATCGCGCCGGCCATGGCGGCGATCTCCCGGCCGCCGAGACGGGCGAGCACCTGGAGCGGATCGTCGAGATGGCCGGCATGGGTCTGGAGCGCGAGGCGCACGGCCTCCGCCTTGCGAGCGAGGCCGCCCGCATCCACCCCCGTGCCGCGCCCGACCCAATGGGCCGGATCGCCGCCGTAGAGCGCGGCGTAGATCGCTGCCGCGACGGTGGTGTTGCCGATGCCCATCTCGCCGATGGCGAGGCCGTCGGTGCCGGCGGCGACCGCCTCCATGCCGAAGGCCATGGTGGCGACGCACCCCTTCTCATCAAGCGCCGGGCCTTCGCAGATATCGCCGGTCGGCAGATCGACGGCGAGGTCGAACACCCGGAAGCCGAGGCCGTAGGCGGCGCAGAGCTGGTTGATCGCGGCCCCTCCGGCCGCGAAATTGTCGAGCATCTGCCGGTTGACCTCCGGCGGGAAGGCCGAGACGCCGCGGGCCGTCACTCCATGACTGCCGGCGAATACGCAGACCAGCGGCCGGTCGAGGGTGGGCTTCGCCTTGCCCTGCCACGCGGCCAGCCATTCCACGAGGGTTTCGAGCCGCCCGAGGGCGCCCGGCGGCTTGGTCAACGTTGCATCGCGGGCCCGGACCGCGGCGACGGAATCCGTGTCGGGGCCGGGCATCTCGGCGATCAGGCGGCGGATATCGGCGAACGGCGCGGCGTTCTCGGTCATCGCAGGGAGCCTCGGCTGCCGAAAATTGCGGCGGGACGGCGGATGGGGCGCGTAGCGGGCGCGGACCCGCCAGCGCTATAGAAGCGTGCGGGCCCGCGGTACAGGCGGCCGCGCCCGCGCGCCGCATCGGCAATGGGCGCATCACCGCCTTGGGGAGCCGGAATGGTCGAGCGCAGCGGCGGCGATCCCGGCCCTCCCTTTCCCGGCGCGGATTGGGTCTACGACCTCGCCGCCTGCCTGCGCTTCTTCACCCGCCTGCCGATCCCGCCGCTGCCCGACGAGCCGGCCCCCTACGGCATCCCGGATTTCCGCACCGTGCCGCGGATGCTTCCCATCGCGGCCCTGCTGCTGGCGCTGCCCGCCGCCCTCGTGCTGGTCCTGGCCTGGGAGATCCGGCTCGGCCCGTTCGTGGCCGCCGCCCTGGCCTTGGCCGCCCTCGCCCTCGTCACCGGCGCGATGCACGAGGACGGCCTCGCGGACGTGGCCGACGGCTTCGGCGGCGGTCGGAGCGCCGAGCGCAGCCTGGAGATCATGCGCGACAGCCGCATCGGCGCCTTCGGGGGCACCGCCCTGTTCCTCGGCTTGGCGCTCCGGGCGGCGACGCTCGCCACGCTGCTCGACCGCTCCGGCTGGCTCGCTTCGGTCGCGCTTCTCTACGCGGCCTCCGTCTCCCGCAGCGCCGCCCTGGTCCCGATCGCGTGGCTGCCCCCCGCCCGGCCGGGCGGGGCGGGCGCCGCTGTCGGCCGTCCGAGCCAAGTGACCCTCGCGGTCGTCGGCGGTCTCTGCCTCGCCCTGGCCCTCGTCGGAGCGGCCCTGGGCCTGCCGCCGCTCGGCCTCGGTCTCGGCCTCGTCCTCGCGCCCGCCGCCGCCTTCGCCCTCTCGGCCCTCGCCCGCCGCAAGATCGGCGGCCAGACCGGCGACGTGGTCGGCGCCTGCCAGCAACTCGGCGAGATCGCGGTGCTGCTCGCCCTGGTGGGAGCGACGGCGTAGCGCGGAAGAACGAAGGAGCGACTCCGAGGCGAACGGGGAGGCCGACGCGATGCGACCCCGGACACCCCGGCGCAGTCCGAGGCCGAGCAGCGAAACCTGGGACGCCGTCTGCCGGGATCGAATCCCGTCGTGGATCCCGGTTTGCTCGACGGCGAACCGACAGGCCGGATCGATTCGGTCGGAACGGTCGCGCTGGGTGATGGTGTCGCGTGTTCGCCACCCAGCGCGCTACCGCTGCTTACGCCCGCACGTCTTGATTCGCGGCCCCGCTCCGTCCCATCTGCCAGGGCCATGATCGCCCCCCTGTCTCCCAAGCCCTCCTCACCCTGCACCAAGGTCTGCGTGCTCGATGCGCGGAACGGCCTGTGCGAGGGCTGCGGCCGCACCCGCGACGAGATCGGCCTGTGGGGCTCGCTGTCCGAGCCGCAGCGGCGCGCGATCATGGCGATCCTGCCGGATCGGCTGGCCCGGGCCTATCCGGGGCGCGGGGCGCGCGTGCGATGAGGTGGATCGGGCTCGCGATCCTCGCCATCGGCCTCGTCGTCCTGATCGCCAACCACGAGGGCGGCCCCGTCATGGGGCTCGATTCCGATCAGCTCGCCGGCCTCGTCTCACTCTCGGCGCTGCTGCTCCTCATCACCGCCGGGCGCTGGCGCCACGCCCTGGCCATGCCGGGGAACACGATCCGGGCGGCCCTGATCTGGCTCGGCCTCGGGGCGCTCGCGGTTGGCGCCTATGCCTATCGCGACGACGCCCAGCGGGTCGGCGCCACCCTGATCGGGGCCCTGCGCCCCGGCACGGCCGTGGTCGGCCCCGGCGGCGAGGTCACGATCACCCGCCGCGCGGACGGCGATTTCGCGGTGATCGCCGAGGTGAACGGCCGCGCCGAGCAGCGCTTCGCCTTCGATACGGGGGCGAGCAGCGTGGTGCTCACCGCCGAGAACGCCGCCGCCCTCGGCATCCGCCCGGCAGAGGGCGACTACACACTCCGCGTGTCCACCGCCAACGGCATCGCGATGACCGCACCGATCCGGCTCGATTCGATTCGGGTCGGACCGATCACCGAGCGCCAGGTCGACGCGGTGGTGAGCCGGCCGGGCGCGCTGACCGGCAACCTGCTCGGCCAGAGCTTCCTGACGCGCCTGCCCTCCTACGAGGTGCGGGGCGATCGGCTGATCCTCAGGAGCCGGTAGTCTCGGCGCCGGACCGCGCCGCATTCGCCATGGAGACCAAGACCTTGCGCAGGGACCCCATGTCCCGCACCGGCTCCGGGTAGGAGATGCGGGCGGTGCGGTCGCCGGCGAGCAGGTCCATGCCCTCCGGATCGAGTCCGGTCAGCCGCCACCCCGTGCCGGTCTCGCCGACGGCGGCCGCGTAGAGGGCGAGCGCGTCGGTGTGATCCTCGTTCATGTGCTCGACCGCGCCGCGCTCGCCCGACACCAGGGCCTCCGCCCCGGCGAGATCGAGGAGCAGCTCGTCCCGCGTCAGCGTCGCGGCCTTGGCAAAGCCCCCGTTGAGGTGGCCCGCATTCGGATCGAGGGCGAAGAAGCCGAAATCGGGGAAGTCGGCGTAGAGCTTGGCCTTGGGATGGCGGGCCAGGAACCGCTCGCGGATGCGCGGTTCGTCGGTGCGGGCGGCGCGGCCGGTCACGGTCAGGCGCGGATGGGCCAGCGGATCGCCCTTGCCGCCGACGGAGAACAGCAGCGAGCAGCGCGGGTCCTTGTCGAGGTTGCGCGTATGCGCCGAGAGCCGCGACATCAGCATCAAGGGCGTGCCGTCGTGGTCGGTCGCGATGGTGACGAGCGAGGCGAAGGGCGTGCCGTCCTGGGCGTCGAGCGTGGCGAGGGCACCCGCGCGCACGCCGCGCAGCAGCTGCCGGGCGAGCCCGATGGCGTCGAACGGCGCCTGCGCCGCGGGAAGGGGCTCGGCCGGGCCGCGCCGCTCGGGGGCCGGGGGCGTCGCGTCGTCGTTCATGAAAAACTCCCTCCCGGACGCCCGGATCCGTCGGCGCCCGGTTCGGACCCGAGCATAGCGCGTCGCGCCCGCGCCGCACGAGGGCGCGGGGCCTCCGGCGGGTGCGGCATCCTGCCGGAAAAGGCGGTGCCGGCGATCACGAACGCGCCGGTCCGTCACGGCCAAGCTTAGACCCCCGCTCGCTTTTTTCGAACGATGGTCGTAAAGGACGAGACCCGCCGCGGGGCATCACGACCGCTCCCGGCGGGTTGCGTGCCGCGCCGCCGCCCTTCCGCACGGGAGACGCGGCGCCGCGCCGTCCAGTCAAGGATTTCGCATGCCGACCATCGCCCTCGTCGACGACGACCGCAACATCCTGACCTCCGTCTCGATCGCGCTGGAGACCGAGGGCTACCGGATCCAGACCTACACCGACGGCGCCTCGGCGCTGGACGGCCTGCGCCACTCCCCGCCCGACCTCGCCATCTTCGACATCAAGATGCCGCGCATGGACGGGATGGAGCTTCTCAGGCGCCTGCGGCAGAAATCGGACCTTCCGGTGATCTTCCTCACCTCGAAGGACGAGGAGATCGACGAATTGTTCGGCCTGAAGATGGGCGCGGACGACTTCATCCATAAGCCGTTCTCGCAGCGCCTGCTGGTCGAGCGGGTCAAGGCGGTGCTGCGGCGCTTCGCCCCCAAGGACGGGACGCCCGGCGCCCCGGCACGCGACGCCGACGCCGCCGCCGCCCGCTCCCTCGAGCGTGGCCAGCTCATGATGGATCCCGAGCGCCATACCTGCACCTGGAAGGGCGAGCCGGTGACGCTCACCGTCACCGAATTCCTGATTCTCCAGGCGCTGGCGCAGCGTCCCGGCGTCGTGAAGAGCCGCAACGCCCTGATGGACGCGGCCTACGACGATCAGGTCTATGTCGACGACCGCACCATCGACAGCCACATCAAGCGCCTGCGCAAGAAGTTCAAGGTGACCGACCAGAGCTTCGACATGATCGAGACGCTCTACGGCGTCGGCTACCGCTTCAAGGAAGGTTGAGCGCCCATACGCAAGCCCAAGGCCCCGATTTGAAGGCCCGCCCGCGGATGCTCGCTCCCCTGTCCCGAGACCCAGATTCCCAGGGCGGCGCCCGCCGCCATGCCCTGGTGCGCCTGCTCGAATCCTTCGCCCGTCCGCCGCTGACCTGGCCGCGGGACCTGTGGAACGCGGTGGGACAGCGCGCCTCCTCCAGCCTGACGCGCCGCATCGTGGTGCTCAACCTCGTCGGGCTGATCGTCCTGCTGTTCGGCTTCCTGTACCTGAACCAGTTCCGCCAGGGCCTGATCCAGTCCCGGGTCCAAAGCCTGCTGATCCAGGGCGACATCATCTCCCTGGCCATCGCGGCCCAGGCCTCAGTCGATACCGACACGATCCGGGTCGATCCCGACAAGCTGCTGCAGCAGCAGGCGGGTGAGGGCCGCGACTTCGACGACGACCCGTCCTCCCTGGCCTTCTCGCTCAATCCGGAGAAGGTCGCACCGCTGCTGCGCCGCCTCGTGACGCCGACCGGCAACCGCGCGCGGGTCTACGACCGCGAGGGCAGCCTCCTGTTCGACACCCGCTCGCTGTCCGCCCGCGGCGATGTCGGCCGAAACGAGACCGCAGTGCGGCCGCCGAAGCCCAATGTGCTGGAGCGGACCTGGGACTTCATCGGCACCCGCATTCTCGGCCTCGTCGTCAGCGAGCGCTCCGGCCAGGAGGAGGCGGGGCCGCAGGACGGGCGCGGTTTCCGCGAGGTCCAGGCCGCCCTGTCCGGCGCGCGCGGCACCATCGCCCGGCGCAACGAGCGCGGCGAGACCATCGTCTCGGTGGCGGTGCCGATTCAACGCTCGGGCTCGGTGCGCGGCGTCCTGATGGTCTCGACGCAAGGGGGCGATATCGATCGCGTCATCGCCTCCGAGCGATTCGGCCTGCTCCAGGTGTTCCTCGTGGCGGCGGCGGTGATGCTGGTGCTGTCGATCCTGCTGGCCGGCGCCATCGCCGGTCCGGTGCGCCGGCTGGCCGACGCCGCCGAGCGGGTGCGCCGAGGCATCAAGTCGCGCCAGGAGATCCCCGACTTCACCGCCCGCACCGACGAGATCGGCCATCTGTCCGGTGCGCTGCGCGACATGACCCAGGCGCTCTACCGCCGCCTCGACGCCATCGAGAGCTTCGCCGCCGATGTCAGCCACGAGCTGAAGAACCCCCTGACGAGCCTGCGCAGCGCGGTCGAGACCCTGCCGCTCGCCAAGACCGACGAGTCGCGCAGCCGGCTGATGCAGATCATCCAGCACGACGTGAAGCGCCTCGACCGGCTGATCTCCGACATCGCCGATGCTTCCCGCCTCGATGCGGAGCTCGCCCGCGCCGAGGCGCGCCGGGTCGATCTCGGCAAGCTGCTGACCACCGTCACCTCGGTCGCCAACGAGCGACGACGGGCCAAGGCGGCCCTGATCCGGTTCGACATCGAGCGTCCGCCGGGCGATGTGGAGGATCCGTTCCGCATCATCGGCCATGACAGCCGCCTCGGTCAGGTCGTCAACAACCTGCTGGACAATGCCCGCTCGTTCTCGCCCCCCGGTGCCCAGGTGCGGGTGGCGCTGCGCCGCCTGAAGAACGAGGTCGAGTTCATCGTCGAGGACGAGGGCCCCGGCATTCCCGAGCATGCGCTGGAGCGCATCTTCGAGCGCTTCTACACGGACCGGCCCGAGCAGGGCTTCGGACAGAATTCCGGCCTCGGCCTGTCGATCTCGCGCCAAATCATCCAGGCCCATCACGGCACGATCCGGGCCGAGAACCGCCCCGGCCCCGCCGACGAGGAGGGCCATCCGACCGTGCGCGGTGCCCGCTTCACCGTGCGGCTGCCCGTGGCGCCCCGGGCCGACCGCTTCGGCGACGACCTCGCGGCGTGAGCGCCCCGACCGACGCGCTGACCCTCCACGCGAGCTGCGTCCTCCTCGGGGAGGCCGGCGTGCTGGTGCGGGGCCCGGCGGGCGCGGGCAAGTCGTCGCTCTGCCTCGCATTGCTCGACCGCGCCGCCCTGGAGGGACGCCATGCCCGCTTGGTCGGCGACGACCGCATTCGGTTGCAAGCGCGTCACGGGCGCCTCGTCGCGCGGCCGCACCCGACGCTCGCCGGGCTGATCGAGATCCGCGGCCACGGCCTGCGGCGGCTCGCGGCCCATGCGGAGGCGGCAGTGCTGCGGCTCGTGGTCGATCTGGTCGAAGCGCCCGAGCGGATGCCCGCGGGACCGGCTGCGACGGAGCGTCTCCTGAGCGAGGGTCTTTTGGGGGTAAGCCTGCCGCGGCTGTCCCTTGCACGGGACCAACCGAGGGAATACCTGATTCGGGAGGCGCTTGACGCCAGCGTGGCCTTACGGACGCACCCGGCGGCTCTCGTGCCCGGTGAGGTCCGCGATGTGTAGCGCCGGTGTCGCCGCCATGTCATGGTGAGGGCGTTGCGTCGAGCAATTCGCCGCGACCGGGTTGCGCTTCACCTTGCGCTGCACAAGATGGCGTCTCCGCTCACAGGGCGTCGGAACACGCTTCGATGATTGGAATGGTGCTCGTCACCCATGGCCTGTTGGCGACCGAGTTCAAGGCCGCCCTGGAGCATGTCGTCGGGCCTCAGAAGCAGATCGAGACCATCACGATCGGCCCTGAGGACGATATGGAATTGCGCCGCGGCGACATCATGACCGCGGTCTGTCGCGTCAATTCGGGCGCGGGCGTCGTCGTGCTCACCGACATGTTCGGCGGCACGCCCTCGAACCTCGCGCTATCGTGTATGAACGGCGGCCAGGTCGAGGTGGTCGCCGGGATCAACCTGCCGATGCTGATCAAGCTCGCCAGCGTGCGCGAGGCCGAGAGCCTCGGCGACGCGGTGCTCCATGCCCAGGAGGCGGGACGCAAGTACATCAACGTCGCCTCGCGGGTTCTGGCGGGCAAGTAGCCCCACCGGAATCGCCGAGACAGCGCCTTCCCTTCGCCCGAGAGCCGGCTTAACCACTCTGTCCCGATCCGGGAGGGAGCACGAAGGCCGATGAGCGAGAGCGTGGACGGCGAGATCGAGCCGGAGCCCGAGATCCCCGAGGGTGGGCTCTGCCGCATCCTACCGATCATCAACCGCCGCGGCCTCCATGCCCGCGCTTCGGCCAAGTTCGTGCAGACGGTGGAGCGTTACGCCGCCGCCGTCACGGTGACCCGCGGCGGCGAGACCGTGGGCGGGCGCTCGATCATGGGCCTGCTGACCCTGGGTGCCGCCAAGGGCACCACCATCGCCGTGGTGGCTCTGGGGGACGATGCCGAGGCCGCCCTCGACGCCATCGAGGCCCTCTTGGCCGACAAGTTCGGCGAGGACGAGTAGGTCCGGGGTCTCGAGAGGGATCGTCCCTCTCGCGGGTCGAGGCGCGCCTCCAGGGCCGAACCCTCGCGTCAGCCCCCCGGAATCGCCAGCGGGTTGTCGGTGAGCGCGGCACGGTCCGGCGCATCGATGGCCGGGCGGCCCAGGAAGGCGTCCCAGATCCGGCGCACGAAATCCGGGTCGAGATCGTGGACGATCATGACGAGCCGCGAGCGCCGGTCGTCGTCGGGCCAAGCCGGCAGCGTGACGGGGGCATGGACGATGTGCTGCACCCCGTGCACCACCACCGGCCGCTCGGGATCGTCGGCCAAAGCCACCAGCCCCTTCAGGCGCAGCAGCTTCGGCCCGTGCGCCGAGCGGACGAGATCGAGGAACATCTCGAAGGCCGGGCGCGGCACCGGCGTGTCGCTGGTGAGATGGAAGGCGCGGATCGCGGCATCGTGACGGTTCACGTCGTGATGGTGGTGGCCGTGATGATCATGCCCGTGATGACCGTGTCCTCCGGCATGGTCGTGATGATCCTCCGGCGCCTCCGCCCCGAGCCATGCCCGCACATCGCCGTGCTTGCCGTCGAGCCCGAACAGGCCGCCGAGAAGGCGCTCCGCCGGAACGTCCGGCCCCTGGATCGCCGCGCCCGGATTGAGGGCGGAGAGGCGCGCCGCGAGCGCCTCGGGCTCGGCCCTGGGAAGATCCGCCTTGGTCAGCACGAGATGGTCGGCCACCGCGGCCTGCCGCCGGGCCTCCGGGTGGGCATCGAGGGTGGCCTGACCGTTGACCGCGTCGATCACCGTCACGACGCCCTGAAGCTGGAAGCGCAGCGATAGGTAGGGATGGTAGATCAGGGCGTGGAGGATCGGGGCGGGATCGGCGAGCCCGGTGGTCTCGATGACGATCCGGCGGAACGCGGCGATGCGGCCGTTGTCCCGGCGGCGCAGCAGATCCTCCAGGGTGTTGATGAGGTCGCCGCGCACGGTGCAGCACAGGCAGCCCGCCCCGAGCAGGATCATCCCGTCATCGACCGTCTCGATCAGCAGGTGGTCGAGTCCGATCTCGCCGAACTCGTTGACGATCACCACCGTGTCGGCGAGCGCCGGATCGGCGAGCAGCCGGTTGAGGAGCGTGGTCTTCCCGGCGCCGAGGAAGCCGGTGAGGACGGTCAGCGGAATCGGCGCCGGGCGGCGGGGATCAGTCTGGGTCATGGGCCGACGTCCGGAAGCAGCGGCGACAGAGCCGCGATTCCACCCTCTCTACCGGACAAGCCGCGGCGGCGCCTCTTCCTCCGTTGCAGGGAGGGGACGGCGCCGGGTCGGGACAGGATCAGGCGTCGTCGTCCTTGCCCTTGGCCTTCTTCGCGGCGGGCTTGGCTTCGGTCTTCTTGGCGGCCGGCTTTGCCTCCGACTTGGCCTCGGGCTTCTTCGCTGCCGGCTTCTCGGCATGCTTGGGCACAGCCTTCGCCGGCGCTTCGGCGGCGGTGTAGGCGCTGGCGGCGGCGGGCACCTTGTCCTTGGCGGCCGTCTTCGCGGCGGGCTTCGGCGCCGTCACGGCGGCGGCGCGGGCCTTGGCGGCCTTCTCCGCAGCGGCCTGCTTGGCGGCCTCGACCTTGGCGGCGTGGGCGGCCTTCGCCTCCTCGCGCTTGACGCGCACGGCTTCGAGCTTGGCATTGCGCGCGGCCTCCTTGGAGGCCTGGGCCTCCTGCTCGGCCTGGACCAGGGCGGCGGCGCCCTCGGCCGGGCTGCGGCCGGTCCAGACCGCGATCGGCTGAAGCGGCGCGCGCGGCGGCAGGCTGCGCCCGCGGACATTGGCGGCGCTCAGCGCCGCGAAGGCGAGGTTCGAGGTGTCGGCGGTGGCCGATCCGAACAGCTGGGTGGCGGTGGCGTCGGCGCCCGCCGTCAGCGCGCCCGGCCCCTCGTCGACGGGAAGCGGCTTGCGCTTGTCGCAGATATAGGGCCGCAGGTCCGGCGGGGCGGCGAGGTTGGAGGCCGGCAGGGTCTCGAGGGTCTGCGCGGTCCAGCCCGCGGACTGGCTGAAGCCGTAATCGAACAGGTCGGCGGCCTTGATGTCGCGCTCGCGCGCGGTCGGCTGACCCATCACCACGGCGATGATGCGGCGCCCCCCGCGGGTCGCGCTCGCCACCACGTTGAAGCCGCCCGAGCAGATGAAGCCGGTCTTCATCCCGTCGGCGCCGGGATAGCGCCCGAGCAGGCCGTTGTGGTTGGCCATCACGGCCTTGCCGAACTGGATCGCCGAGATCGAGAACAGGCCCTGCTGGTCGGGGAAGTCGCGCATCAGGGCGCGCGCCAGGATCGCCATGTCGCGGGCGGTGGTCCATTGCCGCGGCTCGGGCAGGCCGTTGGGGTTGTACCAGCGGCTCTCGCGCATGCCGATCCGCTGCGCGGTCTCGTTCATCATGTCGGCGAAACCGTCGACCGATCCGCCGAGACCTTCCGCGATCACCCAGGACACGTCGTTGGCCGACTTGACCATGATGATCTTGAGGGCGTTGTCGAGGGTGATCTGGGTGCCGGGCTTGAAGCCCATCTTCGAGGGCGGCTCGGCCGCGGCCTCGGGCGAGACGGTCAGGAGCGTGTCGAGCGAGACCTTGCCCCGGCGCACCATGTCGAGGGCGACGTAGGTGGTCATCAGCTTGGTGATGGAGGCCGGATACCAGGGATCGGTGGCCCCCTGGCTGTAGAGCACCTTGCCGGAATCGGCCTCGACCACGAGGATCGGCGTCGTCACCGCCGCCGCCGGAGCGGCCAGGGGGCCGGCCACCGCCGCCAGCACGGCGAGCCGTGCGATCAGGCGTCCCCAGACTCGGTTCACCATCGGGTTCATCTCGGGCAAGGGGGCAGGAAACGGTGTGACGGCGCCGGGGCGTCGCTCCGTCCCGAGGGACAAGCGCGGGTCCGGCGCAAGGATTGCGCGATCATCAACGTGCCCTCCGTGGCGAGAGCATGGCAGAAACCGTCGGATCACCAACGGATAAGCTCGTCGGCAGGGTTGTGCCCGCAGAATTACGCGCGGCGTGACACGGTTCCCCGCGCCCCTGTATGGGCAGACGCGCAACGCAGCGAAATCGGCATGTCCTACGCGGTCAAGGAACTGTTCCACACCCTCCAGGGCGAGGGCGCCCAAGCCGGGCGCGCGGCGGTGTTCTGCCGATTCGCCGGCTGCAATCTCTGGTCGGGCCGCGAGGAGGACCGGGCGACGGCGGCCTGCACCTTCTGCGACACCGATTTCATCGGCATGAACGGCGTGGGCGGCGGACGCTTCGCCGACGCCGCGGCCCTGGCGGACGCCATCGCCGCCACCTGGGCCGGGGGCGAGGCCAACCGCTACGTCGTCTTCACCGGCGGCGAGCCGCTGCTGCAACTCGACGAAGCGCTGATCGCCGCCGTCCATGACCGCGGCTTCGAGGTGGCGGTGGAGACCAACGGGACCCTGCCCGCCCCGCCCGGCATCGATTGGATCTGCGTGAGCCCCAAGGCCGGCAACCCGCTGGCCCAGACCTCGGGCCACGAACTCAAGCTCGTCTTCCCCCAGGCCGAGGCTCCCCCTGAGCGCTTCGCCGAGTTGCCCTTCCGCCACCGCTTCCTCCAGCCGATGGATGGGCCGGAGGCGGCGGCCAACACCGCCGCAGCGGTGGCCTATTGCCGGTCGGACGCCCGCTGGCGGCTGTCGCTGCAGACCCACAAGATCATCGGGATCCCGTGAGGGTCCGTTCGACCGGCTTCTCCCATCCAACCCCCTCCCTCGAGGCCGCTTTCGCGGCACCTCATCCTGAGGGGGTGGATCGGACAATCACGGCCTTCCGTCGGGGCGGTTTGCACGCTTCACGTCGAACCGGGGCCGAGCCTCACAGGGTGATCACGGGATGACCCGCGCGGCCCGGAGCCGCTCGAACAGATCGAAGAACGCCTCGTCCGTCGCCTGGTAATCGAGGAAGCCGAGGCGGCGGCTCTTGCTCATATCGGTCACCACCTCGATCGGGCGGCCGAGATCGGCATCCGTGTGCCAGGCGGAGGCGAGGCGGTTGAGGTCCGGCTCGATCAGTCCGTGCCGGGCGGCGATCTCCGCCCAGAGCGCCGCCGCCCCGGCCATCTGCACCTCCAGGGGGTTGGGCTCGCCGTCGAAGGGCGCGGGCTCGACGCCGAACCACGCGGCGATCCGGCTCCACATCCAGCTCCAGCGGAAGACGTCGCCGTCGACGACGTTGAAGGCCTCGTTGCGCGCCGCCGGCGTCGTCGCCGCCCAGGCGAGATGCCGGGCGAGCAACCGCGCGTCGGTCATGTCGGTCAGGCCGTTCCACTGCACCGCCGAGCCGGGGAAGCGGAACGGACGGCCGGTCTCCCGGCAGAGCGTGGCGTAGGTGGCGAGCGTCACGCCCATGTTCATGGCGTTGCCGAGAGCGTAGCCGATGATCGTGTGCGGTCGGTGCACGCTCCAGCCGAACCCGTCGCGCTCCGCGGCGGCGAAGACCTCGTCCTCCTGGGCATAGTAGAAATTCTCGACATCGAGCCGGCCCTGCTCCTCGCGGAAGGGCGTGGCCGGCAAGGTCCCCTGGCCATAGGCCTCGAACGGCCCGAGATAGTGCTTGAGGCCGGTCACCAGCGCGACGTGCTGTGTGGTGCCGGCGGGCCGGACCGCGTCGAGGAGGTTGCGAACCATCGCCGCGTTGACCCGGATGTTCTCGGCCTCCGTTTCCTGGCGCAGCCAGGTGGTGACGAAGACGTGGCTCGGACGACGCCCGGCGAGCGCCGTTCCGAGGCCCGCCGGGTCGAGCAGGTCGGCCGCGATGGGCTCGACGCCCGGGATGTCGCCGGGCGGATTCCGGGCGAGCCCTTGGACGGTCCAGCCGGTGGCGACGAGATGGCGCGCCAGATTGTTGCCGACGATGCCGCCGACACCGGCGATCAGTGCCGTTCCGCTCATGATGATCCCTCGATGGCCGTTCGTCGGCAGTTGTTCGGTGGTCTCGCGATCGTCAGCCGTGCGGGCGGCGCGGCGCAGCGTCGAGGAAGCGGGCGGGACATCCCGATCGGAGATTGCCGCGTGCTTCCGGCGCCACCCCGAATGGGCGAATCTTCAGCCGCATCCCGGAGCACGCGCTTGTGGGCCTGATCCCGTGAACCTCACGAACCGGCCGGCGCGGGTGCCGGTTCCGGCAGGCATACCGGGGTCGCGCGTGCATTCCGGGAGGTTCGATGACATATCGGTGATTCTGGCGGCGCGCCGCCTTTCACTAACCCGGTGCCGGCTCCCGCGGCCGGCTGAGACAGCATGAAGATCACGCAGGCCTTCACCTTCGAGGCGGCCCATCGCCTACCCAACGTGCCGGAAACGCATCGCTGCCACCGCATGCATGGGCATTCCTACCGCGTCGAACTGACGGTCTCCGGCGAGATCGACGAGAAGACCGGCTGGATCATCGATTTCTACGACATCGAGAGCGCCTTCGACCCGCTCCTGAAGCGGCTCGACCACCATTGCCTCAACGACATCGAGGGCCTTGAGAACCCGACCGCCGAGCATATCGCGGCCTGGATCTGGCATCAGGCCAAGCCGGCAATCCCCGGGCTGTCGAACGTGCGCGTCTTCGAGACGCCGATGTCCTGGGCCGAATACGAGGGCTGATAAGCCATGGCGGAGAGCGCAACGGGCAACGATGCCGGCGCCCTGGTGCTGTTCTCCGGCGGCCAGGACTCGGCCACCTGCCTCGCCTGGGCGCTCGACCGCTTCCCCCGGGTCGAGACCCTGGGCTTCGATTACGGTCAGCGCCACCGGGTCGAACTCGACCGTCGCGCGGCCCTGCGCCGGGGGATGACCGCCCTCGACCGGTCTTGGTGGCGTCGGCTCGGGCGCGACCACACCCTCGATCTCGGGGCGCTCGGCGAGATCTCCGACACGGCGCTGACCCGCGAGAGCGAGATCGCGCTGGAGCGGGACGGGCTGCCCAATACCTTCGTGCCGGGGCGCAACATCGCCTTCCTGACCTTCGCGGCCGCCCTGGCCTACCGGCGGGACCTGCGCCACATCGTCGGCGGCATGTGCGAGACCGATTACTCGGGCTATCCCGATTGCCGCGACGACACGATCAAGGCGCTGCAGGTCGCGCTGAATCTCGGGATGGAGCGCCGCTTCGTCCTGCACACGCCCCTGATGTGGCTCGACAAGGCGCAGACTTGGTCGCTCGCGGAGGAACTCGGCGGCCGGGCGCTGGTCGACCTCATCGTCGAGGAGAGCCACACCTGCTATCGCGGCGAGCGGGGCGAGCGCCACGCCTGGGGCTATGGTTGCGCCACCTGCCCGGCCTGCGACCTGCGCGCCCGCGGGTTTACACGCTATCTCGCGGCACGGGCCGATTGAGGCGGCTCGCGCCCGAACGGTCGCCCGGACCGGACCCATCAACCGAACGACGGGAGGAGCCCATGCGCGCCGATGCCTTCTTTGAGGCCGTGACCGCCCTGCCGGTGGCGGCGTTCGAGACGATCCTGCCGGAGGGCGGCCTCGTCGTGGTCGCGCCGCATCCGGACGACGAGAGCCTCGGCTGCGGCGGGCTGATCGCGCAGGCCCTGGCCCGCGGCCGGAGCGTGCGGGTCGTCATCGTCAGCGACGGCTGCGGCTCGCACCCGAACTCCAAGGCCTATCCGCACGACCGCCTGCGGAGCCTGCGCGAAGCCGAGACGGTGGCGGCCATGGCGGCCCTGGGACTCGGGGCGGAGCATATCCACTTCCTGCGCCTGCCCGATGGCGGCGTGCCGAGCGAAGGACCGCAGGCCGAGGCGGCGGCGGCGCGCATCGCGGACATCGCGCGGGAGGCCGGCGCGCGGGCCGTGTTCGTGACGTGGCGGCACGATCCCCATTGCGACCACACGGCCTCCGCCGCCATCGTCGATCTCGCCCAGGCGCATCTGCCGGGATCGGCCTTCTACGCCTACCCGGTCTGGGGTTGGACCCTGCCGCCGGAGCGCGAGGTCGGGGCGGCCCCGTCGGGCTATCGCCTCGCGGTCGAGGCGGAGCGGGCGGCCAAGCGCCGGGCGGTGGAGGCGCACGCCTCTCAGGTCTCGGGCCTGATCGAGGACGATCCCGCGGGCTTCCAGCTGCAACCCGCGATGATCGATCGCCTGACCGGCCCCTACGAGTGGTTCATCGCCCTGCCGGATTGACGGCGCGCGCGACCCTCGTCGCGCGACCCCGCCTTCCCGTGATCCTGCGTGTGGAGCCCCGAACGGGGCTCCAGGGATCGCTCACGGCTTGGCACAGAGCCCGGTGATGCCGCCGCTGCCGGCCGGACAGGTGGCGGAGGTTGCCGCCTCGAACTGCGCCGGCCCGCCCTTCAGGCAGACCGCGGAGACGACCACCTCGCCGGAATCGCAGGCGAGGGTGCAGCCGGTCTCCGGACAGGTCTGCGTGCGCACGACCCGGAACGGGCTCGCGGCCGCAGTGGCGGCCTCGCCCTTGACCCCGGCCTCTCCCTTGGCACCCGCCTCACCCTTGGCCCCGGCTTCACCTTTGGCCCCGGCCTCTCCCTTGGGACCCGTCTCTCCCTTCGGGCCGGCCTCCCCCTTGGGGCCGGCCGGGCCCGCGGGACCCGGCGCGCCGGCCGGGCCTGCCTCGCCGCGTTCGCCCTTCTGCCCCTGCGGCCCCGGGGCGCCGGGCGGTCCCTGGATACCGTCGGGACCGGGCGGTCCCTGGATCCCCGCCACACCCTGCGGACCCGGCTCGCCCGCCTTGCCCGGCTGTCCCTCCGGGGCGCAATTGGCGATCACCGCCTCGCGCTCGTCCTCGCCCGACTTCACGACGGCCACGCAGGTGGCCGGCCGATAGGGCAGGCGGAACTCGAAGCGCCCGCGCCGGTCGGACAGCACGGAGATGTCGTCGTCGAGGACCACGGTCTGATTGCTCTTGCGGATGCTGCCGCTGATCCGCAGGTCGCCCCCCTCGATGCGCGCGTCCCAGATCTGGATCGGGGGCACCGAGGTCTTCGAACGGCCCTGTGCTTGAGGTCTGGGCTGGGCCTGAGCCGGCCGCGCCTGGGGCGCGGGCGCATCGGCCGGCGCAGGCTGCTGGGCTGCGGCCGGTGCGGCGAGCAAAAGGCCCGCCAGCAGGATCGGCCACGGCAAACGTCCCACGGCGCACGTCGCAGGCATCTCGTTCCTCCCGGCTCGCCCGCGCGTCTACCGGCGCGGCGGGGCAGGTTTCGGCGGCTCCGGCCGAACGGTCAAGCCCGCTCGCCCCCGGTTCTCTCTCACGCTCCCGCCATCGTGAGAATCAGCGGCCCGTTGCGGGTGGCGACCACCGTGTGCTCGTATTGCACCGTGCGGGCGCGCGGCCGGCTGTAGAGGGTCCAGGGATCGTCGCCGTTCTCGGCGAAGTCGGCGCCCAGCGACAGGAACGGCTCGACGGTGAGCACCAGCCCCTCTCCCATGATCCGGCGCTCCGACGCGTCGGGCCATGTGGCGATCTCGGTGGGCTCCTCGTGCAGGGCGCGGCCGACGCCGTGACTCGCGAGATTGCGCACCAGGGTGTAGCCGTTCTTCGCGGCGAAGGTGCCCACCGCCCGTCCGATGCCGGCGACGGGCTTGCCGGCGCCGACCTGGCGCAGGCCGGTCCACAGGGCGCGGCGTCCATCCTTGCAGAGGCGCTCGACCGCCCGCGTCACCGGCGGCACGGGAAACGAGGCGCCGGTATCGGCGAAATAGCCGTCCTTCTCCGCCGAGACGTCGATGTTGACGAGATCGCCCGGCCCGATCCGGCGATCCCCGGGAATGCCGTGGGCGATCTCCTCGTTGACGCTGATGCAGGTGGCACCGGGAAAGCCGTAGACCGTCTCCGGCGCCGACCGCGCGCCGGCCCCCTCCAGGCAGGCCCGGCCGATCGCGTCGAGGTCGCGCGTGGTCATGCCGGGTTCGATGGCCCTTCCCATCGCCTCCAGCGTCTCGGCGACGATGCGCCCGATCCGCTTCAGGGCCGCCAGTTCGTCGTCGCTCGACACCGTCATGGGGATTCCTCGAAGATCGGCGGCCCGCTCGCATCTCGGCTATAGCGAAGCCGGGCGGTCGGGCGAAGCCGCGCCGTCTTGCTCCTTGCGTTGGGCTGCGCGCATAGAGGGACGCCATGCGCCGCTCGCTCCTCTCCGCCCTTCTCGCGCTCCCGTTGCTCGCCCCCTCCCCCGGCCGGGCGGACACGTGCGACGCCCTCGCCCAGACCATCGCCCAGGCCACCGGCGCGAAGAAGCCGGGGCGGCGGACGGGCCCGAGCATCGACGTGCGCACGGCGAGCGGCGTCACGCTCAATCTCACCTGCCGGGCCGAGCCGATCGTGCAGGCCGCCTCGGGCGATCCCTCCCCGTCCGCCGCCTATTTTCGCGACCTGACCCTCGCCTCGGAATCCGTGATCGGCGAGCCGGCGGCGGCGATCGGGCCGATCCTCACGCGGGCCTACGAGACGGCTCTGCGCGAGGGCCGCAAATCCTTCATCCAGCAGAACGGCTGGTCGGCGAGCTGCTACACCGACAGCGCGGGAGCCCTGCGCACCCTCTGCTCGGTCGGCCGCATCCCGACCGACTGAGCGGGACCCCGACCGCCTGCTCCGCTTGAACCGCGCGCCGCCCTGCGCCAATGCGGTCGCGGAGACAAGAATCGGGACGGGGTAGGAGACGGAAACGATGGCGGAGGCAGCCGGCAACCACCTGTTCGATCTCGTGCGCGCGCATCTCCCGGCCGATCCGAGCGGATCCACCTTCATCGAAGCCGTCACCGAGGGCCGGCGCTACAGCTACGCCGACCTCCTCACCCGCTCGGGGGCCTACGCGAACGCCCTCGTCGGCCTCGGCGTGCGACCCGGCGACCGGGTCGCGGTGCAGGTCGAGAAGAGTGCGGAGGTGATCTTCCTCTATCTCGGCGCGGTGCGGGCCGGGGCGATCTTCCTGCCGCTCAACACCGCCTATACCGGAGCCGAGATCGCCTACTTCCTGGGCGATGCCGAGCCGGCCCTGTTCGTCTGCGATCCGGCCCGCGAGGCGGATCTCACGGCCGTGGCCCGCGAGGCCGGCGTCGCGCAGATCCGCACCCTCGGCGGCGACGGGCACGGCAGCATGGCCGAGGCGGCGGACGCCGCCGCGACCGATTTCGCCGACCTGGCCCGCGGGCCCGAGGATCTCGCCGCCATCCTCTACACCTCGGGCACGACCGGGCGCTCGAAGGGCGCCATGCTGAGCCACGACAACCTCGTGTCCAACGCCCTGACGCTGGCGCAGTACTGGCACTTCACGGAACGCGACGTGCTGATCCACGCGCTCCCGGTGTTCCACACCCACGGCCTGTTCGTCGCCACCAACATCGTGCTCGCCACCGGCGGCACCATGCTGTTCCTGCCCCGCCTCGACGCGAAGAAGATCCTGGAGCTGATGCCGCGGGCGACCGCGATGATGGGCGTGCCGACCTTCTACACGCGGCTGCTCAAGGAGCCGGGCCTGACCCGCGAAGCCGCCGCGCACATGCGCCTGTTCGTCTCAGGTTCGGCGCCGCTGCTCGCCGAGACGCATCGCGAATGGTCGGAGCGCACCGGCCACGCGATCCTCGAACGCTACGGCATGACCGAGACCAACATGAACACCTCGAACCCCTACGAGGGCGCGCGGCGGGCCGGCACGGTCGGCTTCCCGCTGCCCGGCGTGACCCTGCGGGTGGTCGAGCCCGAGACCGGCGCGCCGCTCGGCCCCGAGGAAGTCGGGATGATCGAGGTGAAGGGCCCCAACGTGTTCCTGGGCTATTGGCGCATGCCCGAGAAGACCGCCTCCGAGTTCAAGGCGGACGGTTTCTTCATCACCGGCGATCTCGGCAAGATCGATCGCGACGGCTATGTTCACATTGTCGGCCGGGGCAAGGATCTGATCATCACCGGCGGGTACAACGTCTATCCGAAAGAGATCGAGACCGAGATCGATGCTCTGCCCGGCGTGGTCGAATCGGCGGTGATCGGGCTGGCCCACCCGGATTTCGGGGAGGGCGTCACCGCCGTGGTGGTGGCGGGCGAGAACGCTCCGGACGAGGCCGGCATCCTCGCGGCGCTGGAAGAGCGGCTCGCCAAGTACAAGTGCCCCAAGCGCGTGCTGTTCGCCGACGATCTGCCCCGCAACGCCATGGGCAAGGTGCAGAAGAATGTTTTGCGGGAGAGCCATGCCGGGCTCTACGCGGGCCCGCCGAAGGGGTGACGGGCGGTAGCGCTCTCGCGTCTGTGATGCGATTGTGGCGCCCGAGATGATATGGGGCTGCCCGTCCGAAAGGCGTGGGGGGCCGCCTGTTCGACCGCCCCAAGGAATCGTCGGGACAACGCTGACCGTGACCAGCCGCCAGGAGCACGACCGGATCGACGCGGAACTTCACCGCGTCGCCAAGAGCTCGGACCCCTTCGCCGCCGCCGTTCGGGCGACCCGGATGCCGATGCTGATCACCGATCCGAGCCAGCCCGACAACCCGATCGTCTTCGTCAACGACGCGTTCATCAAGCTCACGGGCTACGGCCGCGAGGAAATCCTCGGCCAGAACTGTCGCTTTCTCCAGGGGCCGGAGACGAACCGCGCCGATGTCGACAGGATCCGCGACGCCATCGAGCGGCGCGTTCCGATCGAGATCGACCTGCTGAACCACAAGAAGAGCGGCGAGGTGTTCTGGAACCGGCTGCTGATCTCGCCGGTCTTCGACGAGGAGGGGCAGCTCACCTACTTCTTCGCCTCGCAGTTCGACGTGACGCTGGAGCGCGACCGTCTGGTGCGGCTCCAGCGCGACCGCGACGCCCTGGAGCAGGAGGTCGAGCGCCGCAACGACGATCTCACCCGCAGCGAGAACCGCCTGCACTTCATGCTCGCCGCCGGCCGCCTCGGCGCCTGGAGCCTCGATCTGGGCGCGCGCCGCCTCGTCGCCTCGGAGCTGTGCAAGCTGAATTTCGGCCGCTCGGCCGAGGAGCCCTTCACCTACGACGATCTCGTTTCCGCCGTGGTGCCGGAGGATCGCCCGAAGCTCGAGGCCGCGATGCAGGCCGCCATCGACCGGCGGTCCGATTACGACGTCGAGCATCGCGTCACCGGGCCGGGCGGCGAGGTCCGCTGGGTTCAGTTGCGTGGCCGAGCCTATTATCGGGCCGACGGCGCGCCGCTCTCCATGGCGGGCATCTCGCTGGACGTGACCGAGCGCAAGCGCGCCGACGAGCAGCGCGCGCTGCTCGCCGCCGAGATGAAGCACCGGGTCAAGAACTCGATCGCCACGGTGCAGTCGATCGCCCACCAGACCCTGCGCAACGCCGCCTCGATCCAGGATGCGCAGAAGACGCTCGACGCGCGCCTCAACTCGCTGGCGGGCGCCCACGACATCCTCACTTCCGAGAACGATGTCGGTGCGACCCTGGCCGAGGCGGTCGAGACCGCGCTCAGCCCGTTCCGGGTGACCCCGCGGGGCCGCATCCGGGTCGGTGGGCCGGAGGTGCGCCTGTCGCCGCGCCTGACGCTCGCCGTGGTGATGGCCCTGCACGAACTCGCCACCAACGCCTCGAAATATGGCGGCCTCTCCAACGATTCCGGCCGGGTGATCCTGAACTGGGAGGTCGACGGCAAGCCTCCGGGCGCCCGGCCCAGCCAGGATTCCGCCGACGGCCAGGGGCCGACGCCCGCCCTGCTCCGGCTGCGCTGGGAGGAACTCGACGGCCCGATGGTGGAGAAGCCGACCCGGGTCGGGTTCGGCACCCGCATGATCGAGCGCGTGCTCGCTGCCGAATTCGGCGGCCGCGCCGCCATCGACTACCGCCCCCGCGGCCTCGTCTTCACCGTCGAGGCGCCGCTGCCGGATTGAGGGCCGCTCGCTCCGCCGCCCCTTCATCCCATCCGATTCCCCATCCTGAGGTGCCCGCGCGAGCGGGCCTCGAAGGAGGCCTCCAGAACTCTGAACGATCCCTGGAGGCCTCCTTCGCGGCTTCGCTACGCTTCGCACCTCAGGATGAGGGGGATGGGTGGGGTGGCAGCCGCCAGTCCTGACACCCGGACCGATCGCTCCATCGGCCGCAATCCCGTTTCGACCCGCTCCATGGTAAGGACGGGCGAGCCGGGCGCCGTTCTTGCGTGCACCCCGCGAAACGAACGAGGCGAAACGCCATGCCGGAGCTTCATCCCGAGGTCGCCGCAGTCACCGAGCGGGTGATCGCCCGCTCCCGCGACAG
This sequence comes from Methylorubrum suomiense, assembly GCF_022179765.1. Classification (GTDB taxonomy): domain Bacteria; phylum Pseudomonadota; class Alphaproteobacteria; order Rhizobiales; family Beijerinckiaceae; genus Methylobacterium; species Methylobacterium suomiense. The sequence goes on from NZ_BPRE01000001.1 coordinate 368,944, forward strand.
CCGCCGCGCCTATCTCGACCTGATCGACCGGGAGCGCGAGGCCGGCGTGCACCGCCCGAAGCTCGCCTGCGGCAACCTCGCCCACGGCTTCGCGGCGTCGGGCGAGGACAAGTCGGCGATCATCGCGGGCCGGGCCATGAATATCGGCGTCGTCACCGCCTATAACGACATGCTCTCGGCGCATCAGCCCTACGGGCGCTACCCGGAGCAGATCAAGATCTTCGCCCGCGAGGTGGGGGCCACGGCCCAGGTCGCCGGCGGCACGCCCGCCATGTGCGACGGCGTCACCCAGGGCCAGCGCGGCATGGAATTGTCGCTGTTCTCCCGCGATGTCATCGCCCTCTCGACCGCCGTGGCGCTCAGCCACGGCATGTTCGAGGGCGCGGCCCTGCTCGGCATCTGCGACAAGATCGTGCCGGGCCTGATCATCGGGAGCTTGCGCTTCGGCCACCTGCCGATGATCCTGATCCCGGCCGGTCCCATGCCCTCGGGCCTCGCCAACAAGGAGAAGCAGCGCATCCGCCAGCTCTTCGCCGAGGGCAAGGTCGGGCGGAAGGAGCTTCTGGAGAGCGAGTCCGCCTCCTATCACGGCGCCGGAACCTGCACCTTCTACGGCACGGCGAATTCCAACCAGATGATGATGGACGTGATGGGCCTGCACATGCCCGGCGCCTCCTTCATCAATCCCGGCACCCGCCTGCGCCAGGCGGTGACGCGCGCGGCGATCCACCGGCTGACCGAGATCGGCTGGAACGGCAACGATTACCGGCCGATCGGGCGCTGCATCGACGAGAAGGCGATCGTCAACGCCATCGTCGGCCTGCTCGCCACCGGCGGCTCGACCAACCACGCGATCCACCTGCCGGCCATGGCGCGCGCCGCCGGCATCGTCATCGACTGGGAGGATTTCGATCGCCTGTCCGGCGTCGTGCCCCTCATCGCCCGCGTCTACCCGAACGGCGCGGGCGACGTGAACCACTTCCACGCCGCCGGCGGCATGTCCTACGTCATCGCCTCGCTGATCGATGCCGGGCTCCTGCACGACGACATCCTGACGGTGGCCGGCACCCGCCTGCGCGACCACGCCCGCGACCCGAAGCTTTCGGGAGAGGGAGACGATCTGACATTCGAGGACGCCCCCGCCGAGCCCCTCGACGACACGATGCTGCGCCCGCCCGCGACACCGTTTCAGCCGGATGGCGGGATGCGGCTGGTGAAGGGCAATCTCGGGCGCGCCACCTTCAAGACCAGCGCGGTCGAGCCGCAGCGGCGCACCATCGAGGCTCCGGCCCGCGTCTTCTCCGATCAGGACGACGTCATCGCCGCCTTCAAGGCGGGCGAGCTGGAGCGCGACGTCGTCGTGGTCGTGCGCTTCCAGGGGCCGCGGGCCAACGGCATGCCGGAGCTGCACAAGCTGACGCCGCCGCTGGGGGTGCTGCAGGACCGCGGCCACAAGGTCGCGCTGGTGACCGACGGGCGGATGTCGGGCGCCTCCGGCAAGGTGCCGGCGGCGATCCATCTCAGCCCCGAGGCGGTCGGCGGCGGCCCAATTGGCCGCATCCGCGACGGCGACGTGATCCGCCTCTCGGCGGAGGACGGCGTGCTCGAGGTGCTGGTCGATCCGGCGGAATGGGATGCCCGCGAGGACGCCACCCCGCCGCCGCCCGGCCTCGGCACCGGCCGCGAGCTGTTCGCCTTCATGCGCCACGGCGCCGACGATGCCGAGCGCGGCGGCTCGGCGATGCTGGCGGCTGCGGGCCTCTGACGACGAGAACCACCGGGAGACACCGACATGAGCCCCATCGACGCGCTGATGCGCTCCGTCCCCGTGATCCCGGTTCTCGTCGTCGAGGATGCGGCGGATGCCGTGCCGATCGCCGAGGCCCTGGTCTCCGGCGGGCTGACCGCCCTCGAAGTGACCCTGCGCACCCCCGCCGCCCTCGACGTGATCCGGGCGATGTCCTCGGTGGAGGGTGCCGTGGTCGGCGCTGGCACCGTGCTGAACGCCCGCGACCTCGACGCCGCCATCGGCGCGGGTGCGAAGTTCATCGTCAGTCCCGGCCTCACCGCGCCCCTCACCGAAGCCGCCACCGCCTCCGGCGTCCCTTATCTCCCGGGCGTGGCGACCTCGGCCGACATCATGCGTGGCCTCGACCACGGGCTCGAGCGGTTCAAGTTCTTCCCGGCGGAGGCGGCGGGCGGGCTGAAGGCGCTCAAGGCCCTGGCGGCGCCGTTCCATCGGGTGCGCTTCTGCCCCACCGGTGGCATCACCGAGACGACCGCACCGGACTGGCTCGCCCACCCCTCGGTGCTCTGCGTCGGCGGAAGCTGGGTGGTGCCGGCGGGTAAACCCGATCCGGCCGCGATCCGGCGCTTGGCGCAGGCGGCGGCCCGGCTGCGCCAGGCCTGACGACCGGGAACGCCGACGAAGGGGGAATCGAGCCGATAACCCCTTCGTAGGCCCGGCCGGATCACACCGCTTTCAGCGGGCCCTCCAGCACGCCGATGACCCGTGCGAGGTCGTGGCCGCGCTTCATCACGAGGCCGCTTGCCGCGATGACCGCGTAGGCGCCCTGGCGACGGGCGAGCTTCGGATCCTTCTCGATCCGGTAGAGCGGCATCTCGGAGGTGCGCCGGTAGATCGAGAACACCGCCTTGTCGCGGCGAAAATCGAGCGCGTAGTCTCGCCACTCGCCCTCGGCGACGCGGCGGCCATAGAGATTGAACAGGATCCGCAGCTCGTCGCGCTGGAAGGCGACCTGCGGTGTCGTGGCGGATGGGAACGGGATCACCTGCGAGCCCACAGCTTTTTCCCGCTGGGCGTCCCGCTCGCTCGGGCGGTGCTCGGCGCTCTGCCCCTCGCTCATCGTCGCTCCCTGGCGCATCGGCCCGGATCGGGCCGCCGGTTCTTCTCCGGGAATGATGGGCCGCCCGGCCCGTGCCGACAAGGTGCTTCGCCGGCCACGCATGGCCGGGCTGCCCTGCCGGCTTCGGTGCAACCACCATGACGACACCGTGTGCGCGGTCGCACTCTGGGCTATCTCGGCCACGCTCCCGCCGCGATCTCGCCTTGCCAAGGTCACCGGAACACGATCATGTGTGACCTGAAACCTCGTCGGCGCGTCCTCGGGGTGGCGCCCGAAACCCGAGCTCCCCAGCCCTCGGGCGTCATTCCGGATCCGGCTCGCCGACACCCGGAGGTTTCGAGACCCAAGGACTTCAGGCGGCCTCTTCGGAGCGCCGCCCTTTTTTCGTCCGAAGCCTCCGCCCGACACACCCGAAGGGCGCGCCCGTTGCCAGCGGCCCGCTTCGGCGCCAGAAGCCGGAGCATGCCCGATGCCCCCGATCCTCGCGAGAACGGCCCGCCGGTCTTCGACGCCGCCTTTCGGGCGCGGCTCGGCGACCTGTTCGCGTGGCGGCGCGACGTGCGCCGCTTCCGCGCCGATCCGGTCGAGGAAGAGGTGCTCCGGGCCTGCCTCGGCCTAGCGGCCCTGGCGCCCTCCGTCGGCAACAGCCAGCCCTGGCGCTTCGTGCGGGTCTCGGACCCGGCCCGACGGGCCGCCGTGACGGCGGATTTCGAGCGCTGCAACGCGGCGGCGCGGGACAGCTACACGGATGCGCGCCGTGCCCTCTATGCCGGCCTGAAGCTCGCCGGGTTGAAGGAAGCCCCGGTTCACCTCGCCGTGTTCTGCGACGGCGCCACGGAGGCCGGCCACGGCCTCGGCCGGGCCACCATGCCGGAGATGCTGCGCTACTCGGCGGTCGCCGCCGTGCACGCGTTCTGGCTCGCCGCCCGCGCCCACGGCCTCGGCGTCGGCTGGGTCTCGATCCTGGAACCCGCCCGTATCACCCGCCTCCTCGACGTGCCGGAGGCCTGGGACCTCGTCGCCTATCTCTGCGTCGGCCGCCCGCAGGAGGAGCATGCCGATCCGGAACTCGTCCGCCATGGCTGGCAGGCGCGCGCTCCGGAATCCGCCCATCTGCACGAGCGGTGAGCGGAGGCTGCTTACCGCGACACTTAAAATGCGCGCGAACCTGCCAGTTCGGCATTCTCCGTGACTTAAAGCGACGGTGCATAGCGCCCCGACGCCGAAGTCTGTGAAGCAATGCGGCAAGGTGGAACGCTCCAACGTCTTCCGAGTTACGGTCACGCTCGGAAAGGCGGTCTTCGATGTTCGGAACAGGCAAGTACAGGGCGGCCCTGACGGGTTCGCTCATGGCCGGTTTGTGCCTGATCGGCACGGCGCAGGCGCGCGAGATCGTCCCGTTCGCGGACGGCATGGCGCGGGGCAGCATCGTCGTGCGCACCGGCGAGCGTCGGCTCTATCTCGTCAACGGCGACGGCACGGCGATCCGCTACGCGGTGGCCGTCGGCAAGCCGGGCAAGCAGTGGAGCGGCGCGACCGAGATCGACGGCAAGTATTACCAGCCCGACTGGTCGCCGCCCCGCGAGGTGAAGCGCGACAAGCCTTGGCTGCCCAACCTCATCCGCGGCGGCTCGCCGGGCAATCCGATGGGGGTGGCGGCGATGACGCTGCGCGGCGGCGAATACGCCATCCACGGCACCAACCGCCCCAGCTCGATCGGCACCTTCGCGTCCTACGGCTGCATCCGCATGTACAACCACGACATCGCCGACCTGATCGAGCGTGTCTCGGTGGGGACGCAGGTCTACGTGGTGCGGTGAGAGGCCGATCCCAGCCGCGTCATGACCGGGAGATAGACCGGACGAGGCCCACGCGTGAAACCGTGCGAGCGTAAGCTTCGGCTCTGAGCCGCGTCCGTCTGGAGCATCGGCCCGAAAGGGGGAACCGGCTTTCAGGAAAAAGCCGATGCGGCGCAACAGCCTGAAGCACCGCGCCGGATCCGATATCCGGCACGATGCTCCAGCGAAGCGGAAGCCTTAAGACTGTGGAGGCCCGCCCCGGCGATTGAGGCCGACCGAGAAACCGGTTTGCTCGAAGATCAGACCGGGCGCGGCAGCTTGCAGCTGTCGAGGGCGCTCAGCGCCTTCGCCGTGGCGGTGTCGTTGAAGTAGCCGGTGGCGCGGTACGAGGCGACCTCGTCCTTGTCCAGGGCGGCGAGGGTACGGTCGGCGTAGCAGCCGCAGGGCGCGGCCAGCGTCGATTGCTCGACCTTCTGGAGGCGAGACTGGACGACCGTGCAGGCGTTGCGCACGCGGCCGGTGAGGTTACTCTTCGAGGCCGTCTTGAGCGTCGGGTCGGGCGTGTAGCCCTCGAGCGCGGCGTACTGCCCGGTGCGCCCGGCGCTGTTGCAGGCGGCGAGCAGCGAAACGAGGCCGGCCGCGAGCACGAGGCGGCCGGTGCGCGAAAGCGGTGAGCGCATGGAAGCGGGATCCGTCATGACGGGAAATCGTCGGGATCCTGTTTCCGGCCAAGCTTGGCCGCACCGCTAGCGCAGGAGAGTCACACCGCGACGAGAATGCGGCGCCCGCGGCGCGATTGGCGCGCGGGTGAGTCCGCCGGGCGACGCTCGCCCGACGGCCAAGACGGCTTCCTCGACCTCGAAGCGGTCGCCCGCCGGATCGCGTCGCACCCGACCGGATGCGACGCGATCAGATTACGCCGCGATGTCGGCGTCGGTGAAGAACTGGGCGATCTCGATCTTGGCGTTGTCCACGCTATCCGAGCCGTGAACGGTGTTCTCGCCGACGGACTCGGCGAACTGCTTGCGGATCGTGCCCTCGGCCGCCTGGGCCGGGTTCGTGGCGCCCATCACCTCACGATACTTGGCCACGGCGTTCTCGCCTTCGAGCACCTGCACGACGACCGGGCCCGAGGTCATGAACTCGACGAGCTCGCCGAAGAACGGACGCTCCTTGTGCACCCCGTAGAAGGTCTCCGCCTGCTCGCGGCTCATGAGGATGCGGCGCTGGCCGACGATGCGCAGGCCGGCGGCCTCGATCACGGCGTTGACCGCGCCGGTGAGGTTGCGGCGGGTGGCGTCGGGCTTGAGGATGGAGAAGGTGCGCTCGAGGGCCATGAGTCCAGTCCGGGTGCTGAGAAGAGAAGGATCGCGCGACGCGCAGAGGGGCAGCCGGCGCGCGCGGCTTATAGCGGCGGGTTCGGCCGTCCTCAACCGAAGCGGCCCATCGGACCTTCGTGATCATCAGAAGGATCAGGACAGCGGGGGCCGTCCAGCCTCGCCATGGCTTTTGCGCAACACTGCCGAAAATTCGCCGGAATGCGGAGGCCTCATCGCGAGCGAACGTTCCGCTCCTCCTCCGGGAGGGCGGGTCCATCGATCTCCGTAAGCCCCCGCCCCTTCCGGGGCACCGCCTCAGGAGCCTTCCATGCGTCTTTCCGCCCGCCTCGGCCTCGCCGCCTCGGCCCTGCTGATCTCGACCGCCGCGAACGCCGCCCCCAAGGACCTGTCCGGCACGTGGCTGACGGGCGACGGCCGCGCCAAGATCCGGATCGACCGCTGCGGCCCCAGCGGCGCCAATGCCTGCGGCAAGGTGGTGTGGCTCAAGACGCCCACGGACGATGCCGGCGCGCCGCGCACCGACGCCAAGAACCCCGACCCGAAGAAGCGCGCCCGCCCGATCATCGGCCTGACGCTGCTCGACAACCTCAAGCCCGACGATGCCGCCTTTGCGGGCGAGATCTACAATGCCGACGAGGGCAAGATCTATCAGGTCAGCCTGGAGCGGGAGAGCGAGGCCGAGCTGAACGTGCAGGGCTGCATGCTCAAGGTGCTGTGCGGTTCGCAGACCTGGACCCGCGTGCCGGACGTGAACCAGCAGGCCGCGATCCAGCCCGAGGCACCCAAGCCCGTCGCGAAGCCGGCCGCCAAGCCCGCCGCCGCCAAGGCCGCGGCGGAATAGGCGTCTCGGCCGCCCTTTCGGCACCGATCGATGCCGTGAAACGAAAGCGGGCGCATCGTCACCGATGCGCCCTTCAAGTCGGTTGCCTAACCTGATGGGGGTCCAGGCACCGTCTACCTACAGCAGCGCTTGAGAGCGGCAAGTGGCCGCGCCGCGCCCATCCGGTGTCTCCCGCGCGATTTCCTGATCGTTTCGCCGACTGTCATCGTCCTGTCGGACGAATACCGCCTTTGTCGCGCCGTGGCGCATCTGCAACCGTTCGCGACGGAACGATGCGACCCGGATTACGGAGGCGGGAGCATCTGGTACCCCGCCCCGTGAAGCGTGCGGGGGGCAGCGGGGTTGCGGACGAATCGCGTCACGGAAGGCCGAGTCATCCGCGCCAAGGCATGCCGCACGGGGGCAGCCTGTTTCGCCGCTCTCGTCGGGCTCGGTGCATCAGGGGCGCAGGCCGCCGACCTCGCGGCGCGCCCGGCCCTGGCGGCTGCGATCGACTGGTCCGGTCCCTATCTCGGCCTCCAGGGCAGCGCGGGCGCCTCCTTCGGCAATTACGATTTCGGTCCGACCACGATCGGGGCCCGGCGCGTGCCGCGCGTCGCCACGGGCGATGCCACGGGCAGCCGCGACCTCGGGGCCGATGCCACCACCGTGGTCGGCGGCGCCTTTGCCGGCTGGAACTGGCAAACCGGTGCCTTCGTCTACGGGGTCGAGGCCGATCTCGTCGGCACGAATCTCAAGCGGGGTGTGCGCTCCGACGCCCCCGGCTTCGGCTACGAGGGCATCGATCCCCCCTTCGCCTTGATCCGCGAGAAGACCGGCCTGTTCGGGGCGCTGCGCGGCCGTCTCGGCTACGCCTTCGGCAACAATCTGGTCTACGCGAGCGCCGGGCTGACCGCCGCCAGCGGACGCGTGCTCGCCACCTATCCCGACCTCGACGGCGGCCCGACCGCGACCGCCTCCCGCGACGTATCCTCCCTGGGCTTCACGCTCGGCGCCGGCGTGCAATTCGCGGTTCATCCGCATCTCTCGCTCGGGATCGACTACCGCTACAGCGACCTCGGCGAGACCCGCCGGTTCGATCTCGGCACGGTGCCGGGCCCGAATGGCGGGCCGGTGACGACCCGCGCCGCCTTCGTCTCCAACAAGATGATGGCCCGGCTGACCTGGCACCCGCAGGCGCTGGTCCTCCAGCCGGATGAGGACGAGGGCCCGAAGGACAGCCGCTTCTCGCTCCACGGCCAGACGACGTTCGTGAACCAGGCGGTGGGCGGCTTCCGCGCGCCCTATCGCGGGCCGCAGAGCCTCGTGCCGGATCAGGCGCAGGCCACCACCACCGCGACGCTGTTCCTTGGCCTCAAGCTGTGGGAGGGCACCGAGCTCTACTACAATCCGGAATTCAGCCAGGGCTTCGGCCTCTCGCGCACGCTCGGCGTCGCCGGCTTCGTCAACGGCGAGGCGCAGAAGGCCGGCGCCCCCTTCCCGAAGCTGCGCTCCAATCGCTACTTCGTCCGCCAGACCTTCGGCCTCGGCGGCGAGACCGAGGCGGTGCCGGACGGGCCGAACTCGATCGCCGGCACCCGCGATGTCGAGCGCATCACGGTGATCGCCGGCAAGTTCGCCCTGGGCGACTTCTTCGACGGCAATCTCTACGCCCACGACCCGCGGGTCGATTTCATGAACTGGGGCCTGTGGGCCTCCGCCGCCTGGGATTTCCCCGCCAATCTCCCCGGCTTCACGCAGGGGCTGATGGTCGAGTACAACCGCGCCGAGTTCGCGGTCCGTGCCGCCTACACCCAGGTGCCGAAAGAGCCCTCCTCCGACGTGCTGGACCCCCGGGTGTTCGAGCGGGCGGGCACCAATATCGAGTTCGAGGGACGCTACACGCTTCCCGCCCTCGACCAGCCGGGCCGGCTGCGCCTCGGCCTGTTCTCGAATGTCGGCAACACCGCCGATTTCCGGCAGGTGGTGGCCCTGACGCAGGGCGGCGCCTTCGCGGACATCAACGAGGCGGTGATCGCCACCCGCGCCCCGCGGCGCAAGAGCGGGGTCTACGTCAATCTGGAGCAGGCGCTCACCGCCGATCTCGGCCTGTTCGCCCGCGCCAGCGCCAATGACGGGCGCAACGAGAGCCTGTCCTTCACCGATGTCGACGGCTCGATCTCCGGCGGCCTGTCCCTGAAAGGCTCCGCCTGGGGCCGCCCGCAGGACACGGTGGGCTTCGGCGCCTCGACGAACACGATCTCCCGCACGCATCGGGCCTATTTCGCAAATGGCGGCCTCGGCCTGCTGATCGGCGATGGGCGGCTCAACTACAGCCCGGAGCGAGCGGTCGAGGTCTATTACGCGATGAACCTAACCAAGGGCGTCACCGTGTCCCTCGATTACCAGCACGTCGAGAACCCGGCCTACAACCGCGACCGCGGCCCGGCGGACTTCTTCGGGACGCGGCTGCACACGGATTTCTGAGACCGTACGGCCCGAACGGAGCGGGCCGTCGGCTCTCGTCGGGCCGCGCATTCCGTCGCGCGGGCGAGACGCCTCAGGCGCTCGCGCGAACCTCGCATCCGAATTCGGCCGCGGCCTCCTCGAGCCAGGACCAGAGGCTTCCGGCGAAGCTGCGGGCGACGGCGAGCTCGTAGGTCGGGCGGTCGTCGCGCTGCCAGAGCTGCACGCCGATATGGGCCACCGCCGTCACCGCCGTGCGCCCGGCCGCGAAGGCGCGGGGATGAAGATCGACCGAGACGCCCTTCTCCAGCACGCGGCGCGCGTCCGGGCCCGACAGCCGCAGCACCGCCCGTCCGTCGCTCTGGTCGGCCACCGCGGCGAGGTTTTGGAGCGCCGCGCCGAGCCCGTCGAGGTCGCCGCGGGCGGGGGCGAGCGCCAGCCACTGGTCGGGGCCGGACCAGACGAGCCCGGTCTCGCCGGAGAACAGGGCCGCACCGGGCTCCGGAAGCGACAATCCGAACCGCGCCCGGATCGCCTCGGCGAGCCCATCCCCGGCGCCGTCGGCAGCGGTGATGCTCGCCAGCGCCAGCCCCTCGCGCGGGGCGACGATCAGCCCGGCCGGACCGTCGCGCCGGCCGTGCCGGCCGATCTGCGCGTAGAGGTCCCAGGCCCCGCGGGGCCGCCAGAGGGTCGCGATCTCAGCCATGCATCCTCTCCCCCGCCGGATCCACGAAGGCGGCGTTGCAGATCTCGACCTCGACATCGCCGCCGCGCACCGGATCGTAGGCGCGCACCCGCTCGCCGTGGCGCTCGTTGCCCCGACGGATCAGGCCGAGCCCGATCCAGTGGCGAAGCGACGGCGAGAACGCGACTGAGGTCATGTACCCTTCGTCGGCGGTCAGACTCGGCTCGGCGCCGAGGGCGAGGAAATGGGCCCCCGCCCGCAGGCGCTGGCTCGGATCGACCGGGCGGAACCCCACGAGGATCGGCCGCTCCGGATCGGTCAGCGCCGGGCGCTCCTTCATCACGCGGCCGATATAGTCCTTCTTCTTGGCGAGCATGCCCCCCAGCGCGAGGTCGCGGGCCGTGGTCTGGCCGTTGATCTCGGCGCCCGCCGCATGCCCCTTCTCGATGCGCATCACCGAGAGCGCCTCCGCGCCGTAGGGGCAGATGCCGTAGGGCAGGCCCGCCTGCAGGATGGCGCGCCAGGCCGCGTCGCCGTAGCCCGCCGGCACCGCGATCTCGTAGGCGAGTTCGCCTGAGAACGAGATGCGGAACAGCCGCGCCGGGATACCGCCGCCGACGGTGATCTCGGCCGCCCCCAAAAAGGGGAAGGCCTCGTTCGAGAGGTCGTGCTGCGGATCGACGATCTTGCGCAGCACGTCGCGGGCCCGCGGGCCGGCCACGGCATATTGCGCCCATTGCTCGCTCACCGAGACCATCTGCACGTCGAGTTCCGGCCAGAGCCACTGGCGGCAGAATTCGAGGTGCTGCATCACCTTCGCGGCGTTGGCGGTCGAGGCCGTCATCACGAAGTGGGTCTCGGCCAGGCGCGAGACGGTGCCGTCGTCGAGGACGAAGCCGTCCTCGCGCAGCAGCAGGGCGTAGCGCGAACGGCCCACCTTGAGGGTGCCGAACGGGTTGGCGCAGACCCGTTCGATGAAGGTCAGCGCGTCGCGGCCCTGGATGTCGATCTTGCCGAAGGTGCTGACATCGCACAGGCCGACCCTGCTGCGCACGGTCTCGACCTCGCGCACGACCGTCTGCAGCCAGTCGGTCTCACCCGCCCGCGGGAAATAGGCCGGGCGCAGCCACAGGCCGGTCTCCAGGAACTGGGCGTTGTTCTCAAGGCACCACGCATGGCTCGGAACGTGCCGGCTCGCGCGGAACTCCTTGCCGCGGTGATGACCGGCGAAGGCCCCGATGGCGACGGGGGTGAAGGGCGGACGGAACACCGTGGTGCCGACCGAGGGAATGTTCTGGCCGGTCAGTTCGGCCATGATCGACAGGCCGGCGAGGTTCGAGGTCTTGCCCTGATCGGTCGCCATGCCGAGCGTGGTGTAGCGCTTGAGCAGCTCGACGGCGCGGAACCCCTCCCGGTGGGCGAGTTCGACATCGGAGGCCGCCACGTCGTTCTGGAAATCGACGAAGGCCTTGCCCCTGGGCTTGGCGACGCGCCAGAGCGGCGTGTGGGCGGTCGATTCCGGATCGGTCCGGGGCGTCCCGGCGGTCTCGGCCGCGAAGCCGCAGGATTCCGCCGCCTCGGCGCCGAGTCGGGCGCCGCTCTCCAGGGCATCCGCCAGCGTCAATCGGCCCGAGGCCGCGCCGGCCGCGACCATGCCGGTGGGCAATTGGCCTGGCACGAAGGCGTGGATCGCCTCCTCCCAGACCGGACGGCGGGAGAGGTGGGAATCCAGATGGACCACCGGGTTCCAGCCATTGGCCATGGCCAGCGTATCGCAGGGAATGCGGAGCGTGCTGCCGTAGGCGTCGCGCACCTCGATGCCCGACAGGGCGAGGTGCCCGCGCGTGCCGATCACCTGCCCCCCGGCCACCACCTGCGCCCCCGCAGCCTCCGCCATGCGGCGCAGGGCCACCGGAACGTCGGGGCGGGAATCGACCACCGCGGCCACGCGCCCGCCCGCTGCGGCGATGTCGGCGACCGTGCGCCAGCCGTCGTCGCTCGACGTGAACACGGCGGGATGGGCGCCCGGCAGCACGCCGTAGCGGTTGAGGTAGGTCCGCACCGCGCCGGCCAGCATGACGCCGGGCCGGTCGTTGCCGCCGAAGATATGCGGGCGCTCGATGGCGCCGGCGGCGAGCACCGCGCGCTTGGCCACGATCCGCCACAGCCGCTGGCGCGGCGCGTGGGCGGCCGGCACGGCGAGATGGTCGGAGACCCGCTCGACCGCGCCGTAGGCCCCGTGATCGTAGACGCCGAACAGGGTGGTGCGGGGCAGGAGCCGCACCTCGGGCAGGCTCTCCAGCTCGGCCACGGCCTGCGCGGCCCAATCGGAGCCGGAGAGCCCGTCGATCTCGCGGCGCTCCGCCAGCAGACGGCCGCCCAGCCGGAAATCCTCGTCGACGAGGACGACGCGGGCGCCCGAACGCCCGGCGGCGAGGGCCGCCGACAGGCCGGCCGGGCCGCCGCCGATGACGAGGACGTCGCAATGGACGTGGGCGTGCTCGTAGGTATCGGGATCGGGCGCATTCGCGGCTCGGCCGAGGCCCGCCGCGCGCCGGATCATCGGCTCGTACAGCTTCTCCCACAGGGCGGCCGGCCACATGAAAGTCTTGTAGTAGAAGCCCGCTGCGAAGACCGGCGAGAGCAGGGCATTCACCGAGAGCGCATCGACCGCGAGCGAGGGCCAACGGTTCTGGCTCGTCGCCTCCAGCCCCTCGTAGAGTTCGGCCATGGTGGCGCGGGTGTTGGGCTCGCGGCGGGCGCCGGTGCGCAGCTCGACCAGGGCGTTCGGCTCCTCCGAACCCGCCGAGAGCAGGCCGCGCGGCCGGTGATACTTGAAGGAGCGTCCGACCAGCCGCACGCCGTTGGCGAGCAGCGCCGAGGCCAGCGTGTCGCCGTGATAGCCCGTGAGCTGGCGCCCGTCGAAGGTGAAGTCGCGCGCCCGGCGGCGGTCGATCAGGCCGCCGGAGGCGGTGCGGAAGGGCTGGGGCGGACCCGCCTGCTCCGCCTCGCGGACGGGGAGCGGAAAGGTCGGCGTGCGGTCAAGCATGGGAGGCACTCCCGGCGGGCGTGACGGTGCGGGTCTCGGCGAGGCGAGTCTCGGCGCGGCGGGTCTTGGCGACCTCGCGGGCCGGCTGAACGTCGGTGATGGCGTGGGTGCGGGTGTCGCGGGTCACGACGAGCCAGGAGCGGCAGCCGGCGGCGTGATACCAGAGCTCGCGGATCTCCCCGGCGCGGTTGTCGCGCAGGTAGACGTAGTCGTGCATCGCCTCGGATGAGGCGTCCATTCCGTCGGGACGGACGGGCGCGGCGTCGCCGAGATAGCTGAACTCGCCGTTGTCGCGCTCGCCGCAATAGGGGCATCGGATGCGCATGGCTCTTCGTCCGTCCTCGTTGGCGTTGCTCGGGCCGATCTCATTCCTCCCCCTCATCTTGAGGTGCCGGAGCGCGGCACCTCAGGATGAGGGGTTTGGATGGGACGCAAAAAATCAGTGCAGGTTGGGCTGGGCGCCCATGCCCTTCTCGTCGATGAGGTGACCGGTCGCGAAGCGGTCGAGGCGGTAGGCGGCGCTGTGGGGATGCGGCTCGTCGCGGGCGATGGTGTGGGCGAAGCAGAAGCCCGCCGCGGGCGTCGCCTTGAAGCCGCCGTAGCACCAGCCGGCATTGAGATAGAGGCCGCCGATATCGGTGCGGTCGATGATCGGCGAACCGTCCATCGACATGTCCATGATGCCGCCCCAGTGGCGCAGCAGCCGCAGGCGGCCCAGCCCCGGCCAGAGGGCCATGCCGCCCTCCATCACGTCCTCGATGGTGTGCAGGTTGCCGCGCTGGGCGTAGGAATTGTAGCCGTCGATGTCGCCGCCGAAGACCAGGCCGCCCTTGTCCGACTGGCTGACGTAGAAATGGCCGGCGCCGAAGGTCATCACGCAGTCGATCAAGGGCTTCACGCCCTCGCTGACGAAGGCCTGGAGGACGTGGCTCTCGATCGGCAGCCGCATGTCCACCATGGCGGCCAGGAGCGAGGAGGAGCCGGCGACCGACAGGCCGACCTTCTTCGCGCCGATGAAGCCGCGGCTGGTCTCGACGCCGGTGACGCGCCCATTCTCCCGGCGAATGCCGGTGACGGCGCAGTTCTGGATGATGTCGACGCCGCGGTCGCTGGCCGCCCGGGCATAGCCCCAGGCGACCGCGTCGTGGCGCACGGTGCCGCCGCGCCGCTGCAGCAGGCCGCCCTTCACCGGAAAGCGGGCATTGTCGAAATCGATGAACGGGACCATCGCCCGCACGCCCTCGCGGTCGAGCAGTTCGGCGTCGATGCCGGCCATGCGCATGGCGTTGCCGCGCCGGGCATAGGCGTCGCGCTGGGCGTCCGAATGGTAGAGGTTCAGCACGCCGCGCTGGCTGACCATGGCGTTGTAGTTGATGTCCTGCTCCAGCCCCTCCCAGAGCTTCATCGAGTGCTCGTAGAAGGGGATGTTGCCGGGCAGCCCGTAATTCGAGCGCACGATGGTGGTGTTGCGGCCCACATTGCCGGAGCCGACATGGCTCTTCTCCAGCACGGCGACGTTGGTGATGCCGTGCTCCTTGGCGAGGTAATAGGCGGTGGCGAGCCCGTGGCCACCGCCGCCGACGATGACGACGTCGTATTCGGCCTTCGGCGCCGCGTCGCGCCACTGGGGCTTCCAGTCCCGCTGGCCCCGCAGGGCCTGTCCGAGGACGCTGAAGAGGGAATAGCGCATCGCCACGACTCTCTTGGATCGCCGGTGGAGACGGTGGCGAAGTCCCACCAAATCCCCTCATCCTGAGGTGCCCCTTGCCTCGGCAAGGGGCCTCGAAGGAGGGCTCCAGGGATCGCGCGATACACTGGAGCCCTCCTTCGAGGCCGCTTCGCGGCACCTCAGGATGAGGGGGTTGGATTGGATCGATGGGATCCACCGCCCCTCGGCACGAAGCCCTACATACGCCCGCTCGGCCGATCGCCCCTTGCAAATCGCGACGTCTTTCCCGCAGATCGCGGCAGAATGTGCGCCGCCCCCCTCCCCGACCCCGCGCCGACGACGGTCGGCTTCGTGCTGGTGCCGGATTTCGCGCTGATGACCTACGCGGCGGCGGTCGAGCCGCTGCGGGCGGCCAACGCCCTGTCAGGCCGCATCCTGTACCGCTGGTGGCACGCCGCGCCCGGCGATTGCCCCGTGCCCGCCTCGAACGGGCTGACGGTCGCCCCCGACGTGGCGATCGGCGCCGAATCACCGGGGGCCGACTGGATTCTCGTCTGCGCGGGCGGCAACCCGTCGGACTTCGACGATCCGGCCCTGTTCGCATGGCTGCGCCGGCTCAGCCTGCGGCCCGGGGCGGTGATCGGCGGCCTTTCCGGCGGACCCTACCTGCTGGCGCGGGCGGGGCTTCTCGACGGTCGGCGCTGCACCCTCCATTGGGAGCATATCCCGGCCTTCCGCGAGCGGTTTCCGCGGGTCGAGGTGGTGCGCTCGCTCTACGAGGTCGGTCCCGACCGAATGACCTGTTCGGGTGGCATCGCGGCGCTCGACATGATGCTCGACCGGATCGGGCGCGACCATGGCCCTGGCCTCGCGGCGGGCGTCGCCGACTGGTTCCTGCACAACCAGATCCGCGAGGGCCTGAGCCCGCAGCGGATGGCCCTGCGCCAGCGCTTCGACCTGCGCGATCCCCGGCTCCTGCGGGTGCTCGCCGTCATGGAAGAGAATCTCGAAGCCCCGCTGACCCGCGAGGCGCTCGCCGACCTCGCCCGGATCGGCGTGCGGCAGTTGGAGCGGCTGTTTCGCGAGCGGCTCGGGACGAGCCTGCATCGACACTATCTCGGCCTGCGCCTCGACCAGGCGCATCGCCTGCGCCGCGAGACCGCGATGCCGGCGGCCGAGATCGCCGCGGCGACGGGTTTTCTCAATGCCGAGGAATTGGCGCGGGCGGAGCGGCGACGGCGTCGGCAGGCCGAATGACCCGCCGACGCCCGTGTCAGAACCTTACTCCGCCGCGTCCAGGCGCGGATGCTCGATCTCGGCGCGCTCGCGCTTGACGAGCTCCGCCGTGAGGAAGGCCACTTCCAGCGCCTGCTCCGCGTTGAGGCGCGGGTCGCAATAGGTGTGGTAGCGGTCCTGCAGGTCGTCGGCCGTGAGCGCGCGGGCGCCGCCCGTGCACTCGGTCACGTCCTTGCCGGTCATCTCCAGATGGATGCCGCCGGCGATGGTCCCTTCCGCACGATGGACGCCGAAGAAGCCCTCGATCTCCTGCATCACCCGCTCGAAGGGCCGCGTCTTGTAGCGGCCCGCCGCGATGGTGTTGCCGTGCATGGGATCGCAGACCCACACCACCGAACGGCCCTCGCGCTCGACCGCGCGGATCAGGTTCGGCAGGTGGTCGCCCACCTTGTCGGCACCGAAGCGGCAGATCAGCGAGAGGCGGCCCGCCTCGTTCTCCGGATTGAGCAGATCGATCAGGCGGATCAGCCCCTCGGGCGTCGTGCTCGGCCCGCATTTGAGGCCGATCGGGTTCTTGATGCCGCGGGCGTATTCCACGTGCGCGTGGTCCGGCTGGCGGGTGCGGTCGCCGATCCAGAGCATGTGGCCGGAGGTGGCGTACCAGTCGCCGCTCGTCGAATCGACGCGGGTCAGCGACTCCTCGTAGCCGAGCAGCAGGGCCTCGTGGCTGGTGTAGAAGTCGGTGGTGCGCACCTCCTGGTGCGTCTCCGGGTTGATCCCGATGGCGCGCATGAAGTCGAGCGCGTCCGACATCCGCTCGGCCACGTCCCGGTAGCGGGAGGATTGCGGGCTGTCCTTCACGAAGCCCAGCATCCAGCGATGCGCGTTCTCGAGGTTGGCGTAGCCGCCGGTCGCGAAGGCGCGCAGCAGGTTCAGCGTCGCCGCCGATTGCCGGTAGGCCTCGAGCTGACGCTTCGGATCGGGAATCCGCGCCTCTTCCGTGAAGGTCAGCCCATTGATGATGTCGCCGCGGTAGCTCGGCAGCGACACGCCCTCCAGCGTCTCGGTCGGCGAGGAGCGCGGCTTGGCGAACTGACCGGCGATGCGGCCGACCTTCACCACCGGCGAGCCGCCCGCGAAGGTGAGCACCATCGCCATCTGCAGGAAGACGCGGAAGAAATCGCGGATGTTGTCGGCCGAGTGCTCGTCGAAGCTTTCGGCGCAATCGCCGCCCTGCAACAGGAACGCCTGACCCGTCGAGACGCGCGCCAGCGCCGCCTTCAGCTTGCGGGCCTCGCCGGCAAAGACCAGCGGGGGAAAGCTCGAGAGCTGGCTCTCCACGGCCTGGAGCGCGTCCGCGTCCGGATAGGACGGCACCTGCTGGATCGGCAGGTTGCGCCAGGTCTTCGGGGTCCACCGCTCGGTCATGACACTCTCTCCGCTCACCTCAAAAGGTGAAGCGCGCGGGCCCTCCCGCCTCGCGCGAAGCGCGGCTTATAGAGAGGTTTTCCGCAGGTGGCGAGTTGGCAGAGCGGGCCACGAAATCTTGCCCGCATGCCTCGCCCGTGCCCCTCATCTTCGGTCGTCCCGCTCGACGCGACCGCGCGACGCGTCTCGGGACGATGTCGGGGGTGATTTTCGGGCTGGCGCCCGTCGCGCCCCCGGAACGGATGGCGGCGGCTTCGGATGGCGGCGCAATCCCGGATCTCGAAGCCAGGGATCACCGCTCCGTGGCTTTCCAAGCGGCCCCGGTGCGGTCTATCAGAACGCGCCTTCCGCTTCCGGGTCGCGGGTCCCGGGACGGTACCGGACGGGAGCCGAGTCCCGACCCGGGAGGCCGGGATCCTGCTGCTTCGCCGTCACACCGCCGGAACGTGGAGCCTGATGCGCGAGCCGAACGCGATCGATTTCTGGCGCGGCGTCGCCCTCGTGACGATCTTCGTCAACCACATCCCGGGCAACTTCTTCGAGCGCTACACCTTCTCGCAATACGGCATCTCGGATGCCGCCGAGCTGTTCGTGTTCCTGGCCGGCTGGTCGATCGGGCTCGCGACCCGGGGGCGCGACGGCAAGCCCGAGCCGCGCCTCACCACCGTGCTGCGGCTCCTGTCGCGCACGATCGAGGTGTACCGGGCGCAGATCGTGATCATGTCGCTGGCGCTCGCCATGATCGCGGGCTGCGCGCTCTACCTCGACAATCCGCTCATCCTCGAATGGCACAATGCCGGCGGCTTCTTCGGCGACCCGATCCAGACCATGGTCGGCATCGTGCTGCTCACGCACCAGCTCGGCTTCTTCAACATCCTGCCGCTCTACGTGGTGCTGATCGCCATCGCGCCCCTGGTGGTGCTGGTGGGCCGCCTGAGCCGGGCGCTCCTGCTCGCCCTGTCGCTGTCGCTCTACGGCGCGAGCCTCGTGTTCGAGTGGAACTTTCCGTCCTGGCCGGGCGAGGGCGATTGGTTCTTCAACCCGCTCTGCTGGCAGCTGCTGCTGGTGCTCGGCTTCCTCGCGAACGAGACGAGTCGGGAGAGCCCGCGGCTGCGGTCCCTGGCCCGGCGGCTGACGCCGCTCGGCATCGCCCTCGTGGCGCTCGGCTTCGTCCTCGCCGTGCTGGAGCTGCGCCCCGATCCGATGCTGGTGCCCGAGCCGCGCCTCGTCTTCACCTTCGACAAGACGTATCTCTCGCCCGGCCGGCTCATCCATTTCTGCGGGGTGGTGCTGGCTTTTCAGGCGGTCTACGGCCTGATCGCGCCAAGGGTGATGCCGCTCGCCCGCTTCCTCTCGGGCCTGGGCCGCAATTCCCTCGCGGTCTTCTCAATGGGTTCACTGTTAAGCCTGGCCGCGCAGTTCGTGCGCTTCCAGACCGGAGGCGGTATCTTCGTTGACATTTCGGTCGTAGGGTCCGGCCTGTTCGCACTGGGTTTCACCGCATGGTTCGTCGAATGGCGTGCCCGCAAGCCGCGCGCCCCACGGACGCCGCCCGACGGCGCCGCCCCGCGCTCGGCCTCTCCGCCGGCCTGAGTTTCGCCCTCGGGATCGGTCTCCTCGCCTCGGTGCCGGCCCGCGCCGAGACGCTGCCGGCCGCTCCGGCTCCGACCATGTCGGCCCCGGCACAGACAGCGGAGGCGCTCGACCAGAGCCTCTCGCCGGAATGCCGCGTGCCCGGCTCCAAGCTCTACACCCTCGCCAAGCTCAAGGCGGTCAAGGCCGCGCTCAAGGAGAAGCGGCCGGTCCGGGTGCTCTCGATCGGCTCGTCCTCGGCGGGCCTGGGCGCCGCGTCGAGCTATCCGGTCAAGCTCGAGAACGCGCTGGAGAGCGCGCTGCCCGACGTGCAGATCGATGTCGAGGCGCGTTCCCTGCCCGGCGAGGTCGCGAGCGGGGCGGGCGAGCGCCTGCGCACCATCGTGGCGGAGGTCGAACCCGATCTCGTGGTCTGGCAGGTCGGCACCAACGACGCGCTCGCCCGGGTCGATATCGACTCCTTCGCCGAAGCGCTCGACGAATCGGTCAAGTGGGTGATGTCGCACGACATCGACATCGTGCTGATCGATCCGGTCTTCACCGCGAGCCTCGCCGAGGACGATTACTACAACCGCATGGTCCGCACCGTGCAGGAGGTCGCGCGCCGCGAGGCGGTGCCGCTGGTCCATCGTTACGCGGCGATGCGCTACCTCTCGACCCGCAGCACCGACGAGGCGCACATGCTGGGGCGCCGGTTCCGGCTGAACGATCTGGGCCTGCGCTGCATGGCCGAGCACGCGACCCGCGCGATCACCCTCTCGCTGCTGCAATCGGACCCGGCCAAGCCGGAAGCGGATCCCGACCGGACCGGCACCGCGACCCGCCCCGCCACGGGTCGCGAATCCTCCGATGCCGTCCCACGAGGGAACTAGTCAGGCCGTTCCCCCCCGCAGGCCGATCCCGGCTTGAGCGACGGCTTCCCACCGCCCCCATCCTTCGGGCTGCCCGCCCGGCCGGCCTTTGCGTGCGGCAGGCTCACCCGTCGAAGCGACCGCGCGGGCGGATCACGGCTCCCAGCCAGGAGACCGGGATGTCCCCCGTCCCAATTCCATGCTTCGGCGGCATGCCCCGAGATGGAGAATTGTCCGAACGACGGTCGCGAGCGTTTTCGACGGCGACGGCCTCACGTCATATCGGTGGCCCGGCTACGTAGACCGCCACGATGAGCCTCCGCAGCACTCAGGCTAAGCAAAGTGTTGCTCGAGCATGGGCTCGGAGGAGGCAAACATGCAGCGAATTCTCAACATCGTCGGCATCGCCAGCATCGTCGCGCTGGCCGCCACGCCGGCCGCCGCCGGTCATGGCGGCTTCCTGGGAGGCCTGTTCGGTGGCGGCCGCGGCGCGCCCGGTCCGGAGGCGGCCGTCGGCCTGCCGTTCCTCGTCGCCGCCGGCGCCTACATGCTGATGCGCCGCCGCGCCGCCAAGTCGGACGCCCAATAAGTCAGGGCCAAGGAACAGAATCTCTGAGGCGAGCGGCCAATCGGCGGATCTCGGCGCGGCGCGTTCGGGCGCTGCGCCGTTTGGTGCCGTCGTGGCGGAAGCGGAGCGGATGGTGACAAGCGTGGCGTCCGATGCCCCGGCGGCCCGGAAGGCGCTGCTCAATGAGCGCGAGGCGCGTCTCGCCCTGCTCGTCGTCGGCCTCCTCAATGCCCTTCTCCACCCGGTGCGCGACGCGGTCGCGGCATCGGGTCTGTCCGGTGCGGTGATGGGAACCTTCGGCATCAGCGCCATCGTCTGGATCGCCCTGGCACTCGTCGCCCGGCTGCTGGCGGCCGAGCCCGACCGGGGGATGCGACGAACCGAGTTCGCGATTCACCTCGCCGTCCTCGCCCTGATCCTCGTCCCGCTCCGTCATGTCGCCTGGATCGGGCTGACGCTGATGGCCCTCAACGTCGTGGCGCACGCGGCGCGGGACTCCGCAGCCGCGCGGGGCGGATGGCTGCTCCTCGCCGTCGGCGTCCCGATGTTCTGGGGCAAGCTCGCCCTGTCGCTGTGCAGCGGGGTCGTCCTGACCCTCGACGCGATGCTCGTGAGCGCCGTGCTCGGCCTGCCGCGGCTCGGCAACACCCTCGCCCTCGCCGACGGACGCACGCATCTCTGGATCGAGTCGAGCTGCTCCTCGATGCTCAACCTCTCCCTGGTCGTCCTGTGCTGGACGATGTTCTGCACGCTACGCGGCATCGGGCTGCGCCGCGGCCTGCCCTGGTGCGGGCTCTGCGCCGGCCTGATCATTGCCCTCAATGTCGGCCGCATCAGTTTGATCGCCGCCTTTCCGGCGCATCACGACATGCTGCATGGCGGCCTCGGCGCGAGCGTGGCGAACTGGCTGTTCGTGGCCGTGATGCTCTGCGTCTTCGAATTCGGAATGTGCCGACACGATCGGGAAGTCTCCCCACCGACCGTTCGCCGGATGGCGCGCCATGCGGCCTAGAGTTTCGACGCGATCCGTTCTCCGGGCGCTCCTCCTCGTCCTGCTCGCGGCCTCGGTGCCGCTGAAGCTTTGGACCCTGCCCGAGGCCCGCGCATCGAGCCAAGCGGGCGACGACGCAATCCGCGAGGGCATGCGGGCCTTCCTCGCCGAGGCGGGGTTCTCGGCGCAAGTGGAGGCGGGGCTCGTCGACCTGCCGGCGGCCTCCGGGGCGCGCGACGGCTGCCGCGTGCTGCTCGCGAACGTGGCCACCCAGGGCTATCACCGCGACCTGATCTTCCGCCTTGCCGGATCGGGGGACAAGGTCTCCTTCCTGTTCCGAGGGCGCGCCCACCCGGACCAGCCGGGCTGGGCGACCTGGACCTCCCACCTCCTGTCACGTCTGCGCCTCGCCTCGGCGGACCCCGCCGGGCCCGGAGGCGAGCGGGTCTACGCGGTGCTGGCGGCCGGAGCCTGCGATCTCGACGCGTCGGCCTGGGCGAAATTTTGGGCGGAGACTTGAGCGGGGAACCGGGCGACGGCGCAGGTCAGAGAGAGGCCGTCCCGCAGCTTGCCCTGGTCGAAACGCCGCCCGGGTGATGTCGAACCGAGCGCGCATCGGCCTTCCCGTATCCGGCATCGCGGGAGCGCGCGGCCATGGCGGCGGACGAGTCAGCCGTCGGGCTCCCTCCGGGGCGGCCCGTCCCTCCCCGAGCGGGCGCCGATCTCGCGCAGGTGCGGATGGCCCGGTCGGGCGGCGCTTCCTCTCGGAGGTGGGGCCGCCGCCCAGGTCGAGGCCGGACTCTTCGGCCTCCCGGTCAACTCCGCGAAAGGGTTCCCTGGGGCGATCACCGCGACCCGACGCGCTCCGCATCCGCCCGCAGCACTGACTGCCTCTCTATAGGAAAAGCTCGTTCATTTTGCTTTTTTGCCGGCGGCGATTGCTTTTCCAAGCTTGATTTGAACCTTGTACTGCTCGCACACCTCGGCAACTTCGACATTGTTCTTGGCGGCCAGTTCCGCGAGGGTTTGCTCCTCGCCCTCAAGATAGGAAATGCCCTCGCGGCCCTTCCGCTCGTGAAGATCGCCCTTCGGGGTCGGAGATGGTTTGCCGTAGATCTCCGCAATGCCAATCTCGAAGAATTGCGCGGAATCGGCCGGGAGCCACCCCTTGTCACTGCAATAGGCGATGAGGCCGAGATCGTTTCTGTGTTCGAGGTAGGCACGGCTGCTGTCCTGCGCCGAGGCGCTTGCACTGGGGACCAAGGCATAGGGGGCGAGGGCCAAGAGGAATGCCGGCATCCACGTCATGATGTTTCCTTCGGTCGATGGGAGGGGTCGGGTCGCGGCGTTTTCGCGAGCGGATCGGGGCGGATGAGCCGATCCGGCGAGGCGCGGGCGATCAGTCGTTGGCCCGGGCCTTGACGCCGAGAAGCGTCACCAGCTTCTCCGGCTCGCCCTGGGCCGCCATCAGGAGGGCAATGGCCGGCACGGGGGAAGCCGGGGCGAGGGTGACGGTCAGGGATCGCGGATCCGAGAGGTAGGCATTGGCGGCCCGCAGAGCGGCCTCCGACAGAGGCTGCCCGAGCATCTGTGCGCGCTTCGTGACCTCACCCGCGGCAGCGATCTTGAGGACGGTGACGAGCTGCGGCGGCGACAAACTCTGCTTTTCGGCCAGGAAGGCGAAGAGCCGTTTCGTGAGGCCGCCCTCCTCGAACCGCAGGGATGCGCCGTTGATCGTCAATCCGGCGAACATTTGGAGCATGGCCGCCTGCGCGGCGACCGACGGCTTCCGGGTGGTATCGCGTGAATCGATCGTGGCCGGATCGACCGCCTTCCGCATCTTGGAGAGCGCGTCCAGCGTATAACCGGAAAGATCGAAGGCGACGGCGAGACGCCCGAAGCCGTCCATGGCCAGTTGCCCCTCTTCGAGCACCAGGCGGCCGTCCGCGAGCGACCAGCGCCCTTTCAGGCCGGCGCTTCCCTGCGATTTTGGAAGGCCGACCTTCTTCCATTCCTCGCTGTTGGCGGCCTCGCCGAGAGCCTCGAAATTGTACGAAAGGCCGTCCGCCCGGAACTCGAACGTCAGGCCGGTGTCTCGGGGTTGCTCGCGAACCGCGTAGGTCACCCGCTGGAAGGTCGCGACCGGCGGAACACCGCCGGCACCGATCTCGGCCGGGCCCATCGCAAAGGATCGGCAATAGGTCAGATCCTGCAACGCCCGGCCCTCGGGCTTGGGCGCGATCTGGCAGCCGGTGAAGACCGTGTTGCGGAGGACGAAGTGACTCTTCTCGTCGTCGATGGCGATGTCGGGCACGGCGATGCGCTCGATCGTGTAGCCGCCATCCGCGCGCGGCGTGACGCCTTCGAGGGTCAGTTCGCCGGCCTCCAGGGGCGGCAGATCGAGACCGCCGGTCGCCGTAATCCGCAAGCCGCGCAGAACAAGGTTGCGCCCGACTTCCTCGACGCGTTCGGCCGCCAGGACAAAGCCGGATCGTTCCGTTTGCAGGCGCAGCTTCGCAAGCAGATCTTGGCCGTCGAGTGCGGCGGCGGGGCCGGCACCGAGGATGAGCATGGCCCCTATCAAGAAGCGGGCGCGACCCCGCTTCGTACGGTCTCCGGCGGATTCATGGCCAAGCTTGACTCGGCACAGGGCACGGGAACCGACCGCCGACGCTCTAGCCATGCGATGAAAGAATGATCGAGCCGTAATCATTGAATGGCGCGTTTTATCAATCTTCGTCATGTCGGTTTTCGAGCCGCCTTCTATAACCAAATCAATATAATTGTGAACAATTGACCCGTATTACCGAGCTGCAGCGGGCATATCCAAAACAAATCCCCCCATCAACTGTAAATCGGAAGCTCATCGGCCGTAGAGCCGCTGGGGGCAGACAAGAGAGCGATGCTCGAAAGCAGTGCACCGTAGTTGCGACCGAAATGTTGATCGAACCGCTCTCGGTTTCCTGGAAGTCCCGACAGATGAAAGGATGGACGACCGCAAAAAACCCGGGGCCGGTCAGGGAGACGACGGTGCGAAGCCTCGAACCGGACGGCGAAGACCGAACGGGACCGAGGCGCGGCTTAACCTGGTTGAAACACCGCCCTGGTTAGGGTGAACCGAGAGCGCGTCGGCCTTCCCGCATCCGGCGCCGCGGGAGGGTGCAGCCATGGCGGCGGACGAGTTGGCGGCCGGCTCCCTCCGGGGCGCCCCGTCTCTCCCCGAGCGGGCACGCGCCCGGCTGCTGGCGGCCCGATCGGGCGTCGGTGGGGCGGCGGTCGGCGTGTTCGGCCTGCGCATCGCCGCCGCCGGCTGCGCCTATCTCGCGCAGGTGCTGATGGCCCGGATGATGGGCGGCGCGGAATACGGCATCTTCGCCACCGTCTGGGTCTGGATCGCGATCCTCGGCCACACTGCGACCCTGGGGCTTGCCCAGGGCGCCTGCCGTTTCCTGCCCGTCGAGCGGGCCCGCGGCCATCTCGACGCGGTGCGCGGCTTCCTGCTGGGCGGGGCGCTCGCCAGCGCGGCGGGCGGCTTGGGTCTCGCCCTCGCCGGTCTCGCCCTCACCGAGATCCGGCACGATCTGCTCGACGGCCCCTATGGCGGCCCGGTCCTCGTCGCGGTCCTCGTCGTGCCGCTCTTCGCCTTCCAGGATTATCTCGAAGGGGTGGCCCGCAGCCAGGGCTGGCCGATGCTCGCCATCGCCCCGCCCTATCTGATGCGGCAGGGCCTGATCATGGTCGGCATGGCCGGCGCCGTCCTGTTCGGCGCCCCTGCCCATGCCTGGGTCGCCATCGCCTGCACCCTCGTCGCCACCGGCATTGCGGCGACCATCCAGGGGGTCCTGCTGCTGGCGCGTCTGCGCCGCCACCTCCCCGCCGGCCCCCGGCGTTACCGCTGGCGGATCTGGTTCGGCGCCTGCCTGCCGATCGCGGCGGCCGAACTCGCCACCAGCGCCTTCGGCTTCATCGACGTGGTGCTGCTGGGCTTCCTCGCCCCGCCCGCCGCGGTCGGCCTGTACTTCGCCGCCACCCGCATCCAGCAATTCGTGGTCTTCGTCGCCTACGCCGCCTCGGCGGCCACCGCGCCGCGCTTCGCCGCCGCCCGCGCCGAGGGCGACGAGGCCGGGCTCGCCGGGCTGGTGCGGGCGCAGGCGCGCTGGACCTTCCTCGGCACCGCGCTGGTCGGCCTCGGCGTGCTCGCCGCCGCCCCGCTGCTGCTCGGCCTGTTCGGCTCCGATTTCCACGACAGCCTGCCGGTGCTGGCGATCCTGGTCGCTGGCGGCGTCACGGCGAGCCTGTTCGGACCGGGCGAGGACATCCTGACCATGCTCGGCGGCGAACGGCTCTGCGTCGCCATCACCGTGGCCATGCTGGCACTCGCGGTCCTGCTCTGCCTCGTCCTCATTCCCTGGCTCGGCGTGATCGGGGCGGCGCTCGCCATGGCCGGCGCCAGCGCGCTGCGCGGGCTCGCCATGGCGGCGGGCGCCTATGCCGTGCACGGGATCGCGACACCCGCTTTCCCCCTCCCCTTCCTCCCAAGTTTCACCCGCGGCCACGGTGCTGCCTGACCATGGGCCTCCCGCTGCGCTCCGCCCCGCCGGTCCCGTTCGAGGCCGCCATCGAACCCGTCGCCGCCATCGAGGCGGTAGCCTGGGACGCCCTTACCCGGCACGCCGTCGCGCCGCATCCGTTCTACGCCCGCCGCCCGGTCGAGGCGCATCGGGCGAGCGGGCTCGGGCCGGCGGATCTCGCCGCGGTCACCGTGCGCGGTCCCGACGGTCTGTCGGCGCTGCTGCCCTTCGTCCTGCGGGCCGACATCGCCGGGCTCGGCGGCGCGGTGGCGCAGCCCTTCCTCTCCCCCTACGTGACGGAGACCACCCCCCTCGTCGCCGACGGTCCCGATCTCGACGACCGGCTCGATGCCCTGGTGACGGGCCTCGCCCGCGCCTCGGGGGGACGCTGCTGGCGCTGGCCGCTGCTCCCCGTCGAGGGCCGTCTCGGCGCGGGGCTGGTCGCCGCGATGGAGCGGGCCGGCTGGCAGGTCGCCACCGTGGGGAGCTTCGAGCGCCCGGTCCTCGACCGGCGCGCGGACCATGCCGCCTTCCTCGCCGACCATCCCCACAAGAGCCGCCTCAAGGATCTGCGCCGCCGCCGCCGCCGCCTCGGGGAGGCGGGGGCGCTGACCTTCGAGGTGGCGACGACGGGGCCGGCGCTGGAGCGGGCGCTCGACGCCTTCCTGGAGCTTGAGGCCGCCGGCTGGAAGGGCGCCGCGGGCACGGCCCTGGCAAGCCGCCCGGACAGCGCCCTGTTCGCCCGCGCCCTGTTCCGGCAGGACGAGACGGCACCGGCCGACCCGCCGACGGTGCGGGCGGATTGCGTGCGGCTCGACGGCCGGGTGATCGCCGCGAGCCTCGCCCTCGTGGCCGGGCGCACCGCCTATCTCCTGAAGATCGCCTACGACGAAACCCTGCGCAGCTACGCTCCCGGGCTGGTGCTGGAGGATCAGATCGTGCGCGCCCTGCACGACACCGCCTTCGCGGATCGGCTCGATTCGGCGACGCTGCCCGGCTCGCCCCTGGAGCATCTCTATCCCGAGCGGGCCCGGATCGCCGAGATCCTGGCCCTGCCCCCCGGCGCCAGCCTGTTCCCGCTGGAGCGGCGCGCCGACCTCGCACGCTTCGAGCATCGCGCCCGCGCGGAGATGAAGCGGCTCATCGGGCGGCGATAGGCACGCGCCGGGCGCTCACAGGAGCAGCAGCCCGCCCGCCAGAACGACGAAGGCCACGAGCCCGGCCAACAGCACGATCCGGTCGGCCGGCTGCGCCTCCGCGGATCCGGCCGAGGCGGTGCCGGTCGCCGCTCCCGCATTCATGGCACCGCGCGCGGAACCGGATGCCCCCGTTCGCGCGGCCGCCTCCACGGCCGGATTTCGGGCCGGGGCGCCCCGCGCGGGGGCAGGCAGCTCGGGCACCGGCCCCACCGGCGGCTCGCCCCGCGGCCCGAACGCTTCCGGCTCGACGCTCACGCCCGCCGCGTCCAGTTCCAGCATCACGAGGACGAGGGCGTCCACATCCATCGCATCGATCGGCAGGAACCGCTGAAGATCGTCGGCGGAGAGTTCGCCCCGCGCGCGGCCGAGAGCGACGAGCCGGTCGAGGGTGGCGCGATCGATCGTCGACATGGGGCTCCTGACGCGAGGTCCTGCGGCGCGCAGGCCTTTGCCGTCACCTGTGCCGCGCTCCTGCCTTCTCCAAGTGGCGAAGAAGCGCGGCAGCCTGACGCGCGCGCTCGGCGGGATCGCCGCCACCCCGGCGCCAGACCACCCGCCGCTCGCGCAGCGTCACGGCGTCCGACACTGGCATCATCGGCACCGCCCGGTCGGCGTGGAAATCGGCGGCGATCCCCTGGGGGCCGCCGCTGAGGCGCGCGATGCCGAGACCGAGGCATCCGATGCGCAGGGCCGCCAAGGTGAACAGGGCCTCGACCGGCTCCGGCGGCGCGCCGAACCGGTCCTCGACCTCGTCGCGCAGGGCGTCGAGTTCGTTGCGGCTGCGCAGGCGCAGGAGGCGGATGGTGAGGCTCAGCCGGATTTCGGGTTCCGGGATGTAGTCGGCCGGCACCCGCCCGCTCACGCCGATCCGCAGGTCCGGGCTCCAATCCTCGGCGGGCTCGCCCTTGGCGGCACGCAGCGCCAGTTGCAGCAGGTGCTGGTAGAGCCCGAGGCCGACGCGGGCGACATGTCCGGCCTGGGCCTCGCCGACGAGGTCGCCCGCTCCGCGCAGATCGAGGTCGCGGGCCGCGATGGCGAAGCCCGCGCCGAGCCGGTCGAGGGCCTCCAGCGTCCGCAGCCGCTTCTCGGCGCTGGGGCTCAGCGGCTTGTCCGGATGACCGAACAGCAGGACGCTGCCTCGCCGCTGTCCGCGCCCGACCCGCCCGCGCAGCTGATGCAGCTGAGCCAGCCCGAACCGCTCGGCGTCGAAGACCAGCATCGTGTTGGCGCGCGGCACGTCGAGGCCGCTCTCGATGATGCTGGTGGCGAGCAGCACGTCGCCCTCGCCGTCGGCGAAGCGGACCATGGCGGCGTCCATCTCGGCGGGCTTCATCTCGCCATGCGCCGTCACGACGTCGAGATCGGGCACGAGGGCGGCGAGGCGCCGGGCCATCGGGGCAATGTCCTCGATGCGGGGGCAGACGACGAAGCTCTGTCCGCCGCGGGCATGCTCGCGGTTGAGCGCGGCGCGCAGCGTATCGTCCGCGAACGGCGCGATGACCGTGCGGATCGGCCGGCGCACGGCGGGGGGCGTGGCGATCACGCTGAGGCTCTGCAGACCCACCATCGCCGCCTGGAGGGTGCGGGGGATCGGCGTCGCGCTCAGCGTCAGGAGATGCGCGGTGCCCGCGGCCCGGCGCAGGGACGCCTTGGTCTTCGTACCGAAGCGCTGCTCCTCGTCGATGATGGACAGCCCGAGATCGTGGAAGCGCACGCCGCGCCCGGCGAGCGCCTGCGTTCCGACCACGAGGCGCACGGAACCGTCGGCGAGGCCCTCGCGCACCCGTCGCGCCTCCGCCGGCGCCACCAGCCGCGACAGCTGCGCCACCGCGATGCCGAAGCGGGCGAAGCGCCGCCGGAAGGTCTCGGCATGCTGGCGCGCCAGCACCGTCGTCGGCGCCATGACGGCGACCTGTCGCCCGGCGAAGACCGCCGCCGCCGCCGCGCGCAGGGCCACTTCTGTCTTGCCGAAGCCGACATCGCCGCAGACCAGCCGATCCATCGGCACCTCGGTGGCGAGATCGGCCAGGGTGTCCTCGACCGCCCTGGCCTGATCGCCGGTCAGGGCGAAGCCGAAACCGGCCGCGAAGCGCTCCATCTCCCGCGGCGGCGGGACGAGGCGCGGGGCGCGGGCGGTGCGGCGCTCCTCCGCGGCCTTCAGCATCGCGCGGGCGGCCTTGGCCAGGGTGGCTTCCGTCTCCAACCGCCGCCGGCCCCAGCTGCCGCCGTCGAGGCGGTCCAGGGAAACGGCCTCGACCTCCGAGCCGTAGCGCCAGATGCGGTCGGCCTGGGACGCCGGCACCATGCGGATCGCCCCGTCGGCGAAGCGCAGACGCAGGGCATCCTCGCCGCCCCCCTCGCTGGCATCGTCGCCGGGGAGCGCGTCCAAGCCCTCGAACACGCACAGGCCGTGATCGCGGTCCACCGCCACGTCGCCGATCCGCAGTTCGACCTCGCCGATCGGCAGAATCGCGGCCTGCCGCGGCGTGCCCGCATCCGATCCGCCGAGCAGGTCGGCGGCGGCGATGACGGTCGCCCCGACCTCCGGCACCCGGAACCCCGCCTGGATCGGCGTCTCGATCGCCAGCATCGCGCCGGGCGCGGCCGCCGCCACCTCGCTCCAGCCGTCGATCAGGCGTAGGGTCCGTCCGTCCTGCTCGGCGGCGGCGCGCACGAGCCGGCGGAGCGGTGCCTTGGGCCCCGTCAGGACGATGCGGTCACCGGCCTTCAGGCGCTCCTTCAACGTCCGGGCGAAGGCGGCCTCGGGCCGGCTCTCTCGCACGAAGGGGGACAGCGCGACCGCCTCGCCCTCCGCCGCATCGGCGGTGGCGATGCCGTGGCGGGCGACGAGATCCGCCCAATCGGAGGGGTCGAGATAGAGCGTGTCGCTCTCGGCGCCCGGCGATCCAAGCTCGTCCCGTGCCTCCTCGAGCTGCTCGAAAGCGGCGGAGACGCGGCCCTCCACACCGGACTCGACCACGAGGCGCGCCTCCGGCACGTAATCGAGCACCGTCGACAACGCGGGATAATAGCGGGCCAGCCGGTGCTCCTCGCCGATGAACGGCGTCACCGCGATGTCGGAATCGGGGCCGGGGACGATCTCGGTGGCCGGATCGATCACCAGCCGATCGGTCTCGACGCGGGAGCGCTGCGAGACCGGGTCGTAGGAGCGGATCGCCGCGACGCGCCCGTTCGCGTGCTCGACGCGGCAGGGCAGCGGCGCGGCGGCGGGAAACACGTCGATGGTCCGGCCGCGAATCGCGACCTCGCCGGGCTCGTCCACCCGGTCGTCGAGATGGTAGCCCATGCGCCGCAACTGTGCGGTCAGGGCTTCCGGATCGAGGCGGTCGCCGACGCGGATCTCGACATGGGCCTCGCGCCACGTCTGCGCCGGTGGCACCCGCTGAAGCAGGGCCGGTGCCGTGGTCAGGAGAATGTCGGGCAGGGCGTCCCGGTCGGTCAGCCAGCGCAGCACGCCGGCGCGCGTTCCCATCACCCCGCGCGAGGGCGAGGCGCGGTCGAAGGGCAGGCAATCCCATTCGGGAAAGACGGCGATCTGCCGTTCCGGCGCGAGCGCCCGCAGGATGGCGGCGACCTCGTCGAGCCTGCGCCCGTCGCGCGCCACGTGGACGAGCGGCCGAGGTCCGTCGAGGAGGCCGAGGAGAGAGACGGCGAGCGCCCCCGTGGGGACCAGCGGGACGGCGTTCGGCTCCGGGGCGTCGCTGCGGCGCGGGGCGGGCTTGGACTTGGCCATCGAGGATCCCTGATGAGCCGGTTCAGGACCGGGCTCCCCTCCAAACGCCGTTCGGCCCGGCCGGGTCCCACGCCGTCCCCTTCCGTTTCGTCACGGTCCACAGAGTCGTTGCGCCGGGCGGTGGATGGAAAGGTGATTCGGGCCGGCGCCGGGGCGAGGGCCCATTCCCACGACTTCCGGGACGATGGCCGGGGGATCCCCAGCGGACTTCAGGCGAGGTTCTTGGCCAAGATCATCGGAGTGTCCGCCACGACAGGCGCATAACCTCGGCTTCGGTAGAAAGGTCTGGCGGTCTTCGTGGTCTCCAGCCGACAGGCGGTCGCGCCACGTTCGATGCTGGCTTGCTCCATCGCCTTGAGCAACGCGGTGCTCACCCCCCGATACCTCGCCTCGGGTGCAACGTAGTTGAGGAGGATCATCCCACCCGCATCGACCATCCCCACCCCGACCAGCGCGGCCGAGCGCTCGGCCACGAAAAGCGAAGCGCCCGGCTGCATCAGCCACGCCAGCCAGTTTTCAGGGGTTTTGTTGGCGATCCAGGCCGCGATCAGAGCCGGATCACCCCCGTGATCGGCATGGCAGAGTTCGACAATCGCGCGCCGCAGGACGCGACTGCCATCCACGGCATCGACCGACGTGGCCGGGCGTAGGTTCACAGTCATCGTTCCAGGCTGTCCCTCGCCCATCGATCGGAGCCCGCTTCGCGTTAACGAGCCGGGACAATCTCTACGCTTCCATCCCTCCCGACCGTCGCCACGATCAGCCGATGCAGCTCATCCTTGGCCTGCTCGGGCGTGATCTCCCCGGTAACGGCGGCCTTCGACAGCGCCTCGGCCGCTCCGAGCATCGCCCAGAGGCTGGCCGTTGCGAGGGTGCGGCTGTTCGTGAAGGGAGCGAGCGCCCCTCGGCACTTCTCCATGAACGCCGCCAGGTAGCTTCGTTTCGTCGCCTCCAGTTCCGGCGATCCCGCGAGCGCCGCCAGCAGTTCGGGGATCTCGCGCCCCTGCGTGAGAACACAATCGACGTAGGACGAGGCGATCACGGCGGCCGTCTCCGCAAGCGTCGGCCCGGCGCCGGCCAAGGCCGCATCCATGATGGCGGTCTGATGCCGGTCGAACGCCTCGTAGAGCGCGACCAGCAAACCGCTGCGCGTACCGAAATGATCGTACACGACCGGCTTGGCGACGCCGGCCTGCTCGGCGAGCCGGCCGAGGGTCAGGGCATCCGTGCCGTCCTCCCGGATGATGCGCCAGGCGACGTCGAGGAGCTGGATCAGCCGGTCCTCTCGGCTGAGGCGGATACGGCGCGATGACGACGGTGCGGTTGACATCCCTATATACCGATCGTAGCCTACTTTTAGTATATAGCATTGGGCATCGGGCTGCAACCCGCCGGAGCGATCCGCGCGGCATGGGCGGTCGTGTGTCCATCGTACGGAGAAGCCCGCCCATGATCGATGCCATCGCGCTGCCGTCCCGCCGGTCATCGTGGCTCGGGCTCCTCACGGTCCTCAGCCTCGTGCTGCTCGTGGCGATGGATGGCTCGGTACTCTATCTCGCGATACCGCGCGTCACGGCCGCGCTGAAACCGACGGCGGATCAGACACTCTGGATCCTCGACATCTACGGCTTTCTCGTCAGTGCGCTGCTGATCGCATTCGGCACCATCGGGGACCGACACGGGCGGCTGAAACTCATCATGATCGGCGCGAGTGTCTTCGGGCTCGGCTCGCTCGGCGCGGCGTTCTCGGAAACGCCCGCAGCGCTGATCGCCTGCCGGGCGTTGATGGGGTTGGGCGGCGCGACGCTTCTGCCCTCCGGCCTCGCGATCGTCAGCGCCTTGTTCCCCGATCCTCGCGAGCGAGCGCAGGCCATCGGACTCTTCGCGGCGACTTTCGCGGCCGGGTTCGCAATCGGCCCCGTGCTCGGCGGCCTGCTGCTCCAGTCGTTCGCGTGGGGCGTCGTGTTCCTCATCAACGTTCCCGTCGTCGTCGTCTTCCTCGTGGCGGCGCCCGTGTTCCTGCGCGAGGTGCGCGACGCCGGCAGCGGCCGGATCGATCTTGCGAGCCTGCTCCTCTCCTTCCTCGGGCTCCTGCTCACCGTCTGGTCGGTGAAGACGGCGGCCGCTGACGGCTTCGGCAGCCGACAGGCGCTCGTCGGCGGCCTCGGCCTCGGCGCGCTGGCGCTGTTCATCGACCGGCAGCGACGGATCGACGATCCGCTGCTGGATCTCAACCTGTTCCGCGATCCGGTCTTCACCATCGCCATCCTCACGGGATTGCTGTCGCTCGTCGTCTGGTCGGCGACCGGCTCTCTCTCAGGCATCTACCTGCAAGCGGTGCTTGACCATCCGGTGCTCGCCGCGGCGCTCCTGACATTGCCCGGTGCGATCACGCTCACGGTCACCTGCATCGGCACCAGCCGAATCGTCGAGCGCGTCGGTCGCAAAGCCGCGCTGGTGGCAACGCACGCCCTGATCGGCACCGGCGTGCTCCTGCTTCTCCTCACCACGGTCGAGACGGGCGGTCCCGCCCTCATCGCTTCGACCATCGTGGCGGGTCTCGGCTATGGGCTGTCGTTCAGCTTGGTCGCCGAGATCGCCGTGTCCGCCGTGCCCGCCGAACGGGCGGGTGCGGCCGGCTCGATCGCCGAGACGAGCAACGAGTTGGGCAACGCACTCGGCATCTCTCTGCTCGGGTCCGTTTCCGCCCTCTGCTTCCGGCTGTTCGGCCCCGGCCTAGCCGGCACACTGAACGAGACGCTGGCTCACCCCGGCCTTCCGCCCGAGGCGGCGCTTCAAGCGAAGCAGGCTTTCGTCACCGGGCTACACGCGGTGGCCGGCCTCGCAGGCGCCTCCACGCTGCTGGTGGCGGTCGCAGCGGGGCTGTGGCTGCCGCGGAAGCTGCCGACATGATCGCCGGCCCTCCGCTGGCCGACGGATGTCGCCGCAGGAGGTCGGCCATCGTCACGCATGCCCTTCAGGGGGAAAATGCCGCTCACCGATGAGCGCCCCCTGATCGCACGAGGGTGCTGGTGCTGATCGCGCATCGACCCGGGCTACGGCCATGGCATCGGCCGATGGCCGGCGATCCGGCGGCCCTCGGACGGAACCGATGGCGCGGGCGAACATCGACCGCCGGGCAGGCCCCACCGGTGCATCCCCGTGCTACGCTGCCGGATGCGGGCGGCGCTCATGCCGTCCCGGCCGATCCCGTCGAGAGCAGGGCCGTTGGGTTGGAGCGAAGGCCGAGATGCTGGGTTGTGGCCTGCCTGATGGCCTTGGCCATAGCCCGTTCGGAGGCAGCGCCGATGCGGGATTCGGGTTCGATCGAGGCACCGGGCCCCGCCGGGCCGCTCGCGGGAACGGTGTCGGGACCCGCCGACGCCGATGGCCCCGTCGTCCTCATCGTTCCGGGCTCAGGACCGACCGACCGTGACGGCAACAACCCGCTCGGTATCCGGGCATCGCCGTACCGCCTGATCGCGGAGGGGCTGGCCGCGCGCGGGATCAGGAGCGTTCGCGTCGACAAGCGCGGCCTGTTCAGCAGCGCGCGCGCCGTCCCGGACGCCAACGCTGTCACCGTCGAGGATTACGCCGCCGACATTCGGACTTGGGCCGCCGCCATCCGGGAGCAGATGGGAACGCCGTGCGTCTGGGTACTGGGGCACAGCGAGGGTGCCCTGGCCGCGCTGGTCGCCGCCCGGCAAGGGGCCGACCTCTGCGGGCTGCTGCTCGTCTCGGCGATGGGGCGCAAGCTCGGCGACGTGCTCCGCGCGCAGATCGCCGGCAACCCTGCCAACGCACCGATCCGCGAACGCGCCGAGGCCGTCATCGCTCAGCTTGAGGTCGGGCAGCGGGTGGCATCGGACGACATCGATCCAGCCTTGCAGCCGCTGTTTCGGCCCGAGATACAAGGCTTCCTGATCAGCGCCTTCGCACACGATCCCGCCGAACTGATCGCGACCACTCCGGGACCGACCTTGATCCTCCAGGGTCTGCGCGACATCCAGGTCGGGCGGGCCGACGCGGAACGTTTGCACCGGGCGCGCCCCGATGCCGAGTTGGTCCTTCTCCCGGACACGAACCATGTCCTGAAGCGCGTCGCGTCCGACGATCAAGCGGCCAATGTTGCGACCTATGGGGAGCCGGACAAACCGCTCGCTGCCGGTGTCGTGGATGCCCTCGCGGCGTTCATGCGGCGACCGTGGAACGGACGCTGAGGGTCGACCTCGGTTTCCACAACGGTCGCAACGATCCGGCTCTCGCCCCTTCTCCCTCCCTCACGTGTGATTTCGCCGCCGGAACCCGCCTGACCGCCTCCCGTTGAGCCGGAATTGCAGCGAACCCGGCATCGGTCGGAGGGAAGCGGGACAATCATGGGTCGTTTTTCCAGCAAGGTCGTGCTCGTGACGGGCGCCGCTTCCGGCATCGGCGAGGCCACGGCGCGCCGCTTCGGGCAGGAGGGGGCCAAGCTCGTCCTCGCCGATCTGAACGAGGACGGCCTGCGCAAGGTCGCGGGTGAGATCGGCGCGGAGGACACGCTCGTGCACGCCGCCGACCTGTCGAACGCGGATCGCTGCAAGGAGCTGATCGCGGCGGCGATCGACCAATTCGGCCGGCTGGACGTGCTCGTCAACAATGCCGGCAAGGATCATCTCGGCAAGGTCGACGAGGGCGACCTGAAGGACTTCTCGGTGGTGATCGAGACCGACCTCTACGGCGTGTTCTACATGACCCGCTTCGCCCTGCCGCATCTGCGCCAGAGCCGGGGTTGCATCGTCAACGTCTCGTCGGTCTCCGGCCTGGGCGGTGACTGGAACCACAGCTTCTACTGTGCCGCCAAGGGCGCGGTGACGAACTTCACCCGCGCGGTCGCCCTGGACGAGGCGAAGAGCGGTGTCCGGGTGAACGCGGTAAATCCGTCCCTGGTCTACACGCCCTTCACCGCCGGCATGCAGGACCAGCCGGAACTCGTCGCCAAGTTCGAGGAGCGCATCCCGATGGGCCGCGGCGCCAAGCCCGACGACATCACCGGCGCCATCGCCTTCCTGGCGAGCGAGGATGCGCATTTCATCACCGGCGTGAACCTGCCGGTCGATGGCGGCCTCTCGGCCTCCAACGGGCAGCCGGCGCTCAGCTGAGACGGCTCTCACACAGAGGAGCGCACGATGTTCCCGGGCCCGGTTGGTCCGGGCGCGTCAGGCGGCGCCGTGCAGGTGGCCGGCGTGCCAGTCGGCGAGCGCGTCGAGGGTGACGACCCCGCCCGGCCACGCGACGCCGTGCAGGTGGGTATGGGGCGCTCCCGGCTCGCCGAGATCGGAGACTGCCGAGAAGGCACCGTCCAGCGCGTGGCTGTGGGTGTAGCGGCTGCGGGTGGCGAGCACCGGCAGGCCGGCGCCGAGCGCCGAGCGGATGCCGGCGGCCGAATCCTCGAAGGCGATGGCTTCCGACGGATCGATGCCGAGGCGGTGGACCGCGAGGGCGAAGATGTCGGGAGCAGGCTTCTTCTGCGCCGCCTCGTCGCCCGCCGCGATCACGTCGAACGGATGGGCACCGGGGAAATTGAGGCGGAGCAGCAGGTCGATGTTCGGCCGACTCGTCGTGGTGGCGACGGCGAGCCGCACGCCACGCTCCCGCGCCTGACCGACCAGCCGTCCGATTCCGGGCCGCAGCCCGAGTTGCCCGCCCTCGGCAAGCTCGCCGTAATAGTAGGTCTTGAGGTCGTGGATCTCCGGCAGGCGAGCCTTCAGCGCCTCCGCCTCGTCCGGATGGAAGCGCTCGATGTAGTGGACGAGGCGCTCCTTGCCGCCCATCACCTTCAGGAGATCGGCGTAGAATTCCGGCGACCAGTGCCAGGGCAGACCGAGGGTCTCGAAGGCACGGTTGAAGCCCTGCCGGTGGAGGTCTTCGGTTTCGGCCAGGGTCCCGTCGACGTCGAAGATCAGGGCCTTCAGCATCGCGCGCCGTCCCGACCGGTGGCCGTCTCCGCCGCCGCGCGGATCGCCGCAACGTTCGCCGCGTAGGCGGCCGGGCCGCCTTTGAAGGCGGCGGAGCCGGCGACCAGGATGTCGGCGCCGGCCGCGGCGGCGGGGCCGGCGGTCTCGGGTGTGACGCCGCCATCGACCGAGATGCCGATCGAGCGGCCGCCCACGAGGGCCTTGACCCGGGACACCGTCTCCAGTGCCGAGCCGATGAAGCTCTGGCCGCCGAAGCCGGGATTGACCGTCATCACCAGCACGAGATCGACCATGTCGAGCACCGGCTCGATCATGGCGGCGGGCGTGCCGGGATTGAGCGCCACGCCCGCGCGCTTGCCCAATCCCCGGATCGTCTGGAGCGAGCGGTGGAGATGCGGACCGGCCTCGGCATGGACGGTGATCGCGTCGGCGCCCGCCTCGGCGAAGGCGGCGAGGTAGGGATCGGCCGGCGCGATCATGAGGTGGACGTCGAAGAGCTTGTCGGTCCAGGGCCGCAATGCCTTCACGATCGCCGGACCGAAGCTGATATTCGGCACAAAGTGTCCGTCCATCACGTCGAGATGGATCCAGTCGGCCCCGGCCTCGGCGATGGCCCGCGTCTCCTCGCCGAGGCGCGCGAAGTCGGCGGCGAGGATCGAGGGTGCGATGAGGGTCATGGGCAGGCTCTGGCAGGCTCGGAACGGGCGCGGTGCGGCGGCTCGGGACGAGACACGCCGTCCGGGGGACGGTCACCCACGAAGAGTCTAGGGCGACCGGCGGCACGGATGTAGTGGACTTTCGCGCCGATCGCACGGGCGGCGATCGCGGAACATCTGGCGTCCTTAGCCCAGCGGGTCGGCGCGGGTGAGGCCCGATGGCGATCTCTTCGTCATGAGTTCCCGATAAAGCCGTCTCCCCGACGCCGCGCGGCGCGTCTCGTGTCGGTCGGGCCGGGCGTGGACGGAGCCGGGTCGCGCACCCGATCCAATCCGCATCCTGCCGCGTTGAGCGAGGTGGAAGGCATTGCCGCGCCGCGGCAGAAGACACACGGAACAGGGATCGGGACGAACCGGATGAGCGAGCCGCGGGAGATCGAGTTGAAGCTGGAATGCGAGGTGTCCGACATCGCCCAGCTGCAAGACCATCCGCTGCTGCGGGAAGCCTCCGAGCGCGGCGAGGCACAACTTGCCTCGGTCTATTACGATACGCCGGACCGGGCTCTGCGGGCGGGCGGTCTCGGTCTGCGGGTCCGCCGGATCGGCGACCGCCATGTCCAGACCCTCAAGGGGGAGGGCGACGGCCTGTTCGCGCGGCCCGAATGGGAGCACCCGATCGCGGGCGCGCAACCCGATCTCGGGCTGTTGGCCGACACGCCGCTCGCCGACATCCTCGAACGGGATGCCGTGCTGGAGCCGCTCTTCACCACCGCCGTGACGCGCAAGACCTTCCTGGTGCGGCAGGGCAGCTCCACGATCGAGATCGCCCTGGATGTCGGCCGCGTCGAGGCGCCCGCCGCCGGGGACAGGATCGCACCGATCTGCGAGATCGAGCTGGAACTGAAGGACGGCGAGGCCAGCGACCTGTTCGCCCTGGCCCACGCGGTCGGCGCCCTGGTCCCGGTGCGGCTCGGCGTGCGCACCAAGGCCGAGCGGGGCTACGCCCTGGCGTCCGGCGACATCGATCGCGTCCACAAGGCGGAGCCGGTGCCGCTGCGGGAAGAGGCGACCGCCGCCGACGCCTTCCGGACCATCGCGCATGCCTGTCTGCGCCACATGCGGCTCAACGAGGCGATCCTGCTGGAGCGGCGGGACGCGAGCGCGCTCCACCAGATGCGGGTGGCGATCCGGCGCCTGCGTTCGGCCTTCTCGCTGTTCGGCGACTTGGTTGAGGACGCGATGGGCGAGCGGCTGCAGGCCGACCTGAAGCGGATGACCGAGCCGCTGGGACGCGCGCGCAACCTCGACGTCTTCCTCAGCACGACCCTGCCGGCCGAGCGGGAGCGCCATCCCGACGAGGTCGGCCTGCTCGGCCTGGAGCGGCAATTGGAGGAAGCGCGCGGCAAGGCCTATGCCGAGGTCGAAGTTCTGCTCGATTCCGAGGCGTGGCGCTCGCTGTTGCTGGATCTGATCGGCTGGATCAATGCCGGCCCCTGGCTGCGGGACGAACGCGGCGACCGGCCGGTGCGTCGCGACGAGCCGGCCCGCGACTTCGCCGACCGCGAACTCGACCGCCGCCGCCGACAGGTGAAGAAGCGCGGCCGCCATCTCGACCGCCTCAGCCCCGAGGAACGCCACCGGGTGCGGATCGCCGCCAAGAAGCTGCGCTACGGCGCGGAATTCTTCGCGACGCTCTATCCCGGCCGCAAGGCCGCCCGGCGCCACGCCGCCTTCGGGAAGGCGCTGTCGGGCCTGCAGGACCAACTCGGCGCCCTCAACGATATCGCCACCGCCCACGACGTGGTGCGCGACGAGGTCGTGCGGGAGGGCGGCATCGAGGCGGGCGCCTCGACCCTGTTCGCTGCCGGCATGACCGCCGCGGATATCGAGGCCCGGAGCGCGGATCTGCTCGAGCAGGCCGCGGAGGCCCATGCGGAACTGATCGATGCCAAGCCGTTCTGGCGCTGAGCGGCGACCGGGCGGCAAGCCCCGCGCCGGCCGCATTCGCCGGGAGCTCGGCACCGGATGGCGCACAATCGGGTTTTGCCCTAGTCGGATCCGGCTGAAGGAGGCGGGCCGGTTCCGTCATCCAGCGAACCACCTGTGATGCGTTTCGAGATCGAGCGGAAGTTTCTGGTCGTCGATGACGGCTGGAAGGCGGGCGTGATCGGCCGGCGGCGGCTGACGGACGGCCTGATCGGGCAATTCGAGAACGGGAAGGTGCGGGTGCGGCTCGACGACGAGCGCGCCTTCCTCACCGTCAAGGGCGAGCGCAAGGGCCTCGGCCGGCCGGAATTCGAGTACGAGATCCCCTGGGCGGACGGGGAGGCCATGCTGCGCCTGGTCTGCGACACCTGCCTGATCGAGAAAACCCGCCACCGGGTGCTCCATGGCGGCCTCGTCTGGGAGGTCGATGTCTACGGCGGCGCCCTCGCCGGCATGATCCTGGCTGAGGTCGAACTGGAAGAGGAGGCGCAGGCCTTCTCCACCCCCGGCTGGCTCGGCCGGGAGGTCACCGCCGACCCGCGCTTCCGCCAATCCACCCTGCTGCGTCTCTCTCGCGAGGCGGGACGCACGGTGACCCTCGATGAGGTTCTGTCCGCCGTCCTGTGAGGTCACCGCGACATCGCAGCCTGGAACGGCGCCGGCCGGATGCGGTTGCCCGGTCTCACGCGACAAGGAGATCCGCGATGTCGAAGCATCTGAAGACGGACACGCCGACCGATGCCGACCTGAAGGGCAATCCCGGTATCGGCCAGTCCAGGGGTCTGACCGGAACCGACCCGGCGGATCTGGAGGCCGACTCGACGTTCGAGGGCGATGTGGAGAACGAGACGACCCCGGAAGGCGGCGTCGATCCGGATCACCGTGGGCGCAAGAATCCCTGACCGCTCAGGAATCCCCGAGGACGTTCGAACGCGCCCCGGGGAACAGTGACGCTGCCGCGGCGTTCGCGTCGCGGCGGCTGTCCGCCTTGCTTGGCCGAGCCGCCCGGCAGGACGCGAGACGACGGTTCGCCACCCTTCCGGCGGGGGCGACGAGACGACACGTGCAGCAGAACCAGGAGGAGGATGGGAAGGCGGCCGAGCCGGACGATTCCCTGTTCCGGCGCTTCATCCCGGAGATCGACCATCGGACCACCGGCGAAGTGCTGGCCCATCCGGGCTTCGCGCAGATGCGGCCCGTCTACATCGCCACCACGATGGCGCATTACGAACTCACCGTCCTGCCGGGCCATTGGCAGAGCACCGCGGGCCGCGTCGCCGCCCTCGGCGCCATCGTCTGCAACGATGCCGTGTTCGATCCGGCGGATCGAGCGACGTGGCCGACCCTCGCGCGGTTCAAGCAATCCGTCTCGGTGTTCGGCCTCACCAGCCCGCGGCAGATCGACGAGATCGTCGCCCGCCTCGTCGCGACGGGCTACCTCACGATGGAGCGCTCGCCCGCGGACGGGCGGGTGCGCCTGCTGCGCCCTACCGCAGCCCTTCTGGCCTGGGACCGCGAGGTCCTCGCCGCCTATTACGGTGCGCTCCGGCTGCTCTATCCCGAAACCGGATACGGGCTTGCCCTGACCCGCGATCCGGCCTTTCAGCGGGCGCAGCGCGGCGCCTCCACCACGATGTTTCCGGTCATCGGGCGCTTCCTGGCGGCCAATACCGACCTCCTGCCGTTCCATTCCATGAACAACGGCGTGCGGGTGTTGCTGCTGCTGTGGGAAGCCACCCATACCGCCCCCACGGCGCCAGTGCGCGAGGGCGATCTTGCCGGGCTGCGGCCACGCTTCGGCTTCTCCCGCTCGCATGTCCGCAACGTGTTGGCGGCGGGGGAGGAACACGGCCTCGTCGCTCGCGCCGCCCGGACCGGTCTTGGCCTGACGCCGCGGGGCATGACGGCCCTCGACCGCTTCATCGCCGACACGTTGTCCTCGCACGACATGACCTACCGCATGGCGCTGCAGGCGCTGGAGGCAGCGCCGCTGCGGGCCTATGGCTGAGCGAGCGGGTCGGGCACCGCCGCCGTAGCGGGCACGCCGGCGCAACGGCCCTCCAGCCGGGCGCGGAACTGCGCTTCCGCCCGGGCGTCGGCCTCCCCCAGGATCGACATGTGATCCCCGGGGATGAGGAGAAACTCGGCCTGCGGGCCCGCCGCGTCGGCGAGACGGCGGGCGAGCTTGGCCGGCACCACCGGATCCTCCACCCCCTGGACGATTAGGACCGGCTCGGTGCGGCCGGCGATGCGCTGGTCGGAGCGGTAGGTATCGGCGAGCAGCCAGCGGCTCGGCGCGAACGGAAACCGCAGATGGACCAGATGGCTCAGCGAGTCGAACGGCGCTTCGAGGTAGAGGCCGAGATGGGGCGCCCGCTCCGCCACAGCGACGGCGACCGCGGCACCGAGGGAATGGCCGTGCAGCAGGATCGGGGCGCCCGGTGCCCGCTCCGCGGCCGCGATATAGGCGGCCACCCCGTCGCGGATCAGGCCGTCCTCGCTCGGACGGCCGGTGGAGCCCGGATAACCCCGATAGGTCGGCGCCAGGATGCCCCAGCCGCCCTGTCGCCACACCCCTTCGGAGAACCGTTGGGCATGGGGTTCGGGGATCGAGGCATTGCCGTGAAAGCTCACCACGACGCCGCAGCCTGGCCGCGGTGCACGCCAGAGCGCGTGCAGGCTCTGGCCGTCCGAGGTGCGGAGGGTGATCGTCTCGGTTCCGGCGACCGCCCCGGCGACGGACGGCGTCGCCATCCATGCCCCGGGATAGATCAGCCGCCTCTGCCCCAGCGCGAGCGACAGGACGACGAGGCCGTAGAGGCCGGCAAGGGCCAGAACGATGAGGCCGAAGAGG
This sequence comes from Methylorubrum suomiense, assembly GCF_022179765.1. Classification (GTDB taxonomy): domain Bacteria; phylum Pseudomonadota; class Alphaproteobacteria; order Rhizobiales; family Beijerinckiaceae; genus Methylobacterium; species Methylobacterium suomiense. The sequence continues at coordinate 411,283 of NZ_BPRE01000001.1, forward strand.
CGCATGAACCCGAGGCTGCAACGGACGCATCATGAATAATGCGTACGGTTAGCGATGGGTAGGGGCACTCCCGCAAGAGTGACCGGCCGCGGCCTCCATCGGCCGCGTTCGATGTGTCGGCTCAGTGCCGGACGGCGGCGAGACGGGCGGCGGCGGCGTGCAGGCCGGGATCGTCCCGGGGACCGCTGAGGGCATAGGCTGTGTGGCCGTTGCGCCAGTAGGCGGTGGCGCCGTCGCCCGAGCGCGCCACCGGCTCGCTTCCCTCGGGAACGATCGCGCCGTTGCTGCGCTTGGCGAAGAGCGAGAGTTCGCCGAGATCCTTGGTCTCGATCTCGATCTCGACCCCCGTGCCGTGCCGACCGGGGAAGATCTGCACGTCGCGGACGACCCAGCCGTTCGGCATGTCCGGGAGATCGACCCCCGTGGCGGCTTCAAGGTCGGCCGTGTCGTAGGCTGAGGTTGCCCGCTGCGAGACCGCGCGAGCACGGATCTGCACCGCCTCGCGCGCCTGCTGCGCTTCCTCGGCCAGGGCAGGATCGATGGGCGAAGCGATGGAGTTCGGCACGCCGAAGGTCCCGATTTCGGTATGCGCCAGCCAGCCAGCTCCCACCAGCACGACGATGGCGGCGGCACGGCGCAGACGGTTGCCGACCCGCTGCCAGGCCAGGGCGCGGTCGATGCGGCGGGCGCCGGAGCGCAGGCGCTCGGGTCCGTTGGTCGTGGGCTCGGCGAAGGCCTCACGCAGGGCATCGCGATCGCGCAGATCCGCCATCACGACGACGGCGTCCTCCGGATGGCGCGCGAGATGGGCCTCGACTTCGACGCGACGCATCGGGTCGAGTTCGCCATCGATATAGGCAATGAGATCGGTTTGCGTGATCGGGTCGACCATCAGCCCACTCCGATTGTCCTTTCTGCCAGCCAAGACTTTCGACCTTCTGGCTCGATGCCTCTCCTGAGCCCGCCCCCCACCTCCGAGGCGCGTCGCCCGCTCATACTCGGTAAACGCCGGTTCAGGCCGCGCTTTCCCGACCGACAAGGCGCAATCGCGGCGGCCCTCGCTCGGAAGGTTCGTCCGAGGCACTCGCCGAGCCGCGGGACTTGCGGCTCCCTTCCTCGAAGGCCCGCAGGGCGGCGCGACCGCGGCCAAGCCGCGACATCAGGGTGCCGATCGGAATGCCGAGAACATCCGCGGCATCCGCATAGGCCATGCCTTCTAGAGTGACGAGGTGGAGCGCGGCGCGCTGCTCCTCCGGCAGGCTCTCGAAGGCCTTGCGGATCTGCATCAGCCGCACCTGCCCCTCCTGGGCCGGCGGGGCCACGTCGTCGGAGAGCTGCACCAGCACGTCGGCATGCCGGGCCTCGACCCGCTTGCGGCGCTGCTCGTCAATGAAGACGTTGTGCAGCACCGTCATCATCCACGTGCGCAGATTGGTGTCGGGCCGCAGATTCGCCCGGGATTCGAGCGCCCGCACGAGAGTGTCGTGGACGAGGTCGTCCGCCTTGATCGCATCCCGCGTGAGCGAGCGGGCGTAGCGCCGCAACGGCACGAGGAGATCGACGATTTCGGGGCGTTTCGAGCGCATGCGATCTGGCACCATGTCGAGTTAACGCGGGCGCCTTCGCCTTTAATCCGCGTCGGCTCCACCGGACCGAAGCGATGTGCGCCAGGTCACATGGATGGACGGTTCCGCCAACGGGGGGAAGCCCGATGTGGCCGAGGCGACGGGATGAGACGGATAGACGATCGCCGACCCTCGGGACGGTCGACAAGGCCGGGAATCGACGAGCCTGATCGCGCCGTTTGCGGGCCACCAGCCTCGCACTTCGCTCTCAGGTCGCAGCGGGGTTCATGAAGATTGCCGTCACGGGCTGCCGGGACCGGGGGGTTAGACGCCCCCACGCCGCGCGCCGTGTCTCTGCCCGCTTGCGAGCGAACCTTCATCGTCGCGGAGGCTACGTTCGGGTCCCACGGGGACGCCACAACGGAAAAAAGCCGATCCCGGCCGGGGGCCGGGATCGGTCTGCGTCGTGAACGGCCTTACTCGTCGCCCGGCTCGAAGGTCTCGGGCTGGGTCGCGGCGGCGCTCGCCACCGGGGTCGGCGCCTCGATGGTCGAGGGCACATTCACGCCGTCGCGCTTGTAGATGTCGTCGCGGAACTGGACCGTACCCTCCGGGGTCGCCCAGGCGGTGATGTAGGTCCAGTAGACCGGCACGGGCTGGGCGAGGCGGGCATCGATGCGCTGGCCGCCCTCGACGGCGCGCTCGACCGCGGCGCGGTCCCAGCCGGGCGTGTCCTTGAGAAGCCACGTGATGTACTCGCGCACATTCTGCACGCGGACGCAGCCCGAGGAGATGAAGCGGAAATCGTCACCGAACACGCCGCGGGTGTTCGTGTCGTGCATGAACACGCCGTAGGGGTTCGGGATGTTGATGCGCACCACGCCCATCGAGTTGAAGTCGGCGCCCGAATCCTGGCGGTAGGTGTAGCGGGTGCCCTCGTCCGAGTTCCAGTTCACGGAACGCGGCGAGATCTCCTGGCCGCCCGAGAGGATGCGGATCTTGTTGTCCGACAGGTAGTTCGGATCCTTCTGCATCTTCGGGATGAGGTCCTTCTTCACGATGGAAGCCGGGACCGTCCAGGTCGGGTTGAAATTGATCTCCACCGCCTTGGTGTTCATGATCGGCGACTGCCGGTCGATCTTGCCGACACCGGCCGCATGCAGCGTCACGACCTGACCGTTCTCGACCGTCTGGACCAGGGCGGCCGGAATGTTGGTGATGACGAAGCGCCGGCCGAGATCGCCCGAATAGGAGCGCAGGCGGATCACGTTGGTCTCGAGCTGGCGCAGGCGGATGTCGGCGGGCACGTTCATCGCCGCCTGGGTCGCCGGGCTCATCTGGCCGGTCTGCGACAGGCCGTGGCGGGCCTGGAAGCGCTTCACGCCGGCCGCGACGTAGGAATCGTAGACGCCCGCGCCGCCGGCATTGGCGTCGAGGTCGCCCGTCACGATCAGGCGCTGGCGGACGGCGGCGACCGCCACACCGCGGGAGCCGATGCGCAGGCCGGCCGCGCCGGAGACCGGCTGCCAGCCGCCGCGGGCGACGATGGCATGATACTTCTCGGCCATCGCCTCGGTGGCGGCGACCGTCTGCGGCGACAGGATCGGCGTCGAGGACCGGGTGACCTGCATGGTCGAGGGCGAGGAATAGTCCTGCGCCCATTCGGCCTGGGCGAAGCCCGGCTCGCGGGCGGAAGCCGGCCCGGCGAGGAGCGTGGCGGCCGCGAGGGCGAAGGCGAGGGAGCGGGTGGGGCGCGCGGTCTGCAGCATCGATCCGGGGCTCTGGATGAAGGTGCGGTTCGGTCGGATCGGCAGGGACAACAGTCCCGCCAAGTCCTCGTGCCGACGTTGTTGCGGTCTCAACGTTAAGAAGCCATGCCGTTCCGGGCCATATTGTGGCGCCGCGGGTGTCGTGGCGCACGTGGCTCTCGCCCTGACGCGCGCGGGCCACGCGGCTCGGTCCCCCGCCGACCTTGGAGCACCGCGAATCCGCTGGCGGCCCGCACGCGGCTGCTCTACTTCTCGGCTCATGCCGACGAAGAGCCGCGACCGGACGGGATGCGCGCCGCGCTGCCTGCGCGCGCTCACGGCCGTCGTCGCACTTTACGCGCTGGTGCTCCAGGCGCTGCTCGGCGGCATCGCGACCCTGCCGGTCGCGGGCGCGCCCGGCCTTCTCTGCGCCGCTGCGCCGGACAGGACCAACAAGGCCCCGGACGGCAAGCCCGTCCCGGGGGCGTTCCACGCCGCCTGCTGCACGGCGGCGGGTCATGCTCCGTCCGCCGCCCCACCGCCCGCCGCTGCGGGCTTCGTCGCCTGGACGGCGGAGAACGCGGCCTTGCCCGGCTGGCGGGGCCGCACGGCGCAGGCATCCCGCGCCTCGCCTCTTCGACTTGCGGAGGCCCGCGCGCCTCCGCTCGCCTGACCGCGACCGCTCCCGGAAGCCGATGCCGCCCGCGCACCGGTTCGGGACCCCGCCCCGCCGCGCCCTCCCCTGCCGAGCCGGCAGCCCGGATCGCGCGCGGCCCTCGCTGTCAGCTTTCGGATCCCACCATGTTCCACGCCCATCCGCGCACCGCCCTGCCGGTCGCCACCCTCCTCCTCGTCCCGCTTCTCGCGTCCGCCGCTTCGGCCCATGCCCTGCTGGAGCGCAAGGAGGCCGCGCCCAACGCCGCCTATCGCGGCGTCGTCCAGATCATGCATGGCTGCGACGGCCAGCCGACCACCCGCGTCAGCGTCTCGATCCCCGAGGGCGTGACCGGCGCCAAGCCGATGCCCAAGCCCGGCTGGACCATCGCCACCACGCGGTCGGCCTATGCCAAGCCCTACCCGTCCTTCCACGGGACCGTCACGGAGGGTGTGACCACGATCACGTGGAGCGGCGGCAGCCTGCCGGACGATCAGGTCGACGAGTTCACCTTCTTCGCCCGGGTCTCCGACGCCTTCGAGCCGGGGGCGACGATCTACTTCCCGGTCGAGCAGGATTGCCCCGGGGGCGGCACGCGGTGGAGCGAGATCCCGGCGCAGGGGCAGGACGCCCGTGCGCTCAAGAATCCCGCGCCCGCAGTTCGGATCGTGGCCGCCAAGGGTATGGCGCCGGGAATTCAGACGACCGCCGCGACACCCGCCCCCGCGACACCCGCGAAAACCGAGACCGGGGCGAGCGCCGAGACCAGGGCCGGCACGCTCGCGATCGAGACCCCGTGGCTGCGCGCCACGCCGGGCGGGGCGAAGGTTGCGGGCGGCTACGTGACCCTGCGCAACACCGGCTCGGAGCCCGACCGGCTGACCGGCGCCACGATCGCCCGCGCCGGGCGCGGCGAGATTCACACGATGTCGACGGAGAACGGGGTGATGAAGATGGCCCCCGTCGAGGGCGGCCTGACGATTGCCCCCGGCGCGGGTGTCGCGCTGAAGCCCGGCGGGCTGCACCTGATGTTCCTCGACCTGACCGAAGCCTTGCGGGCCGGCGAGACCGTGTCGGGCACGCTCACCTTCGAGCGAGCCGGCACCGTTCCGGTGACCTTCACGGTGGCTCCGATCGGTGCCCAGGCCCCCGGCGCGACAGCCCCCGAATCCGGCGGTCATCAGCATCACCATTGATGTGAGCGCGGCGTGCGACGCCGCGTCCGGCCCGGCGAGCCCCGTCGATCGGCGGGGCTCCCTATCTGTCCCTCAGCCTCCACGCCCTGGCGCCGAGCCCCGCGTCCGGGACTTTCACCATCGGAGACGAACCATGCGCCTGTCCGCCCTCCCGCTGCCGGCCCTCGCACGAAGCATCACCCTTTGCCTTGCCCTCACGGGTCTTTCGGCGGGACCGCTCTCAGCCCACGATTACTCCGCCGGCCCCCTCAAGATCGGCCATCCCTGGAGCCGCGCCACGCCCGGCGGCGCCAAGGTCGCGGCGGGCTATCTCACCGTCACGAATACGGGGAACAGCCCGGATCGCCTCACCGGCGCGAGCGTGACCGCGGCCGGTCGCGCCGAGATGCACAGCATGTCGAGCGAGGGCGGCGTGATGCGGATGGCGCCGCTTCCGAACGGCCTCGAGATCCCGCCCGGCGGCACGGTGACCCTCGCGCCCAGCGGCAACCACCTGATGTTTCTCGACCTGAAGCAGCCGTTCAAGCAGGGTGAGCGGATCGCCGGCACCCTCACCTTCGAGCGGGCCGGCACGGTGCCGGTCGAGTTCGTCGTCGAGGGCATCGCGGCCAAAGGGCCCGACAAGGGGCATGAGAAGGGGCACGACCATGCCCACTGAGCCCGCCGATGGCCCCCATCGGGGGCCGCAGCGGGGCGGGGGCCTGATCCTCGCCCTGTTCGCCCTCGGCCTCGCCGCCATCGTCGGGACGACGGTGGTCTTCCTGCCGTGGGGGCCGAAGCCGCCGCCGATCTCCGTGGTGGGCGGCGCGTTCCGACTCGAATCCTCGAAGGGCGGCGTGCTCGATTCGCGCGACCTCAAGGGCCAGCCCTACCTCGTGTTCTTCGGCTTCACCCAGTGCCCGAACGTCTGCCCGACGACCCTGGCGGATCTCGGCAATCTGCTCGACCGGTTCGCGCGCGAGGGCGGCGACATTCACGCCTATTACATCACCGTCGATCCCGAGCGGGACACGCCGGAGATCATGCGGGACTACATGGCCTCGTTCAGCGAGCGGATCACCGGCCTGACCGGGAGCCCGCAGGCGATCGCGCAGGTGACGCAGGCCTATCGCGCCGAGGTGAAGCGGGTGCCGTTGCCGGATGGCGGCTTCACCCTGGAACATGCCCTGATGGTCTACATGATGGACCGGGACGGGGGCTTCGTGGGGCCGCTCTCCCTGGATGCGGGGCACGACCTCGCCCTCAAGCAGCTGCACCGGCTGGTCTCAGGCGGCCGCGACAGCTGACGGCCCCGCCTTCCCGTTCGGGCCGGCGCCGAGCGTATCGTACCGCGCCGGCCTTCCCGAAAGTCGAGGGCCGATGTTCGAAGCGATGCGCCGCGTCGAACCGCAATCGGCATTCCCCTTCGAAGGACGGCTTCCGTCCCGGCTCTGATCAGCGTGTGGGGAGAAACGATCGCCCTTCAGCGTCTCGATCGGCTTCAAGAAGAGCTGGAGGCCGTTTGGACCGGGGGATCGTTGGCCGCGGCACACCGGTCTGCAACGAACGATCTCACCGGAACGGGGATCGGCCACCGGCGTTGGGCGAGGCCGCAACCGAAGGGGCCTCCATGATCGACCTGAACACGGCCACGGCCGCCGAGTTGGACGCCGTGCCCGCCCTCAAGGGCCATGGGCATGAGATCGTCCGCTACCGGGAAGAGCGCGGGCGTTTCACCAGCCTGCGCCAGTTGGACGAGGTGCCCGGCCTCAGCGGCAAGACCGAGGGTGTCGGCGATCAGGTTGAGGTCGCGGACGGCTGAGGTTTTGGCCCAAGCTCCCGTTCACCATTCTGGCAGCCTCGCGCAACCAAATGCGGCGCTGCTCCGTCAATCGATACGGTCAACGGAGAGGATCGGATGACGGACCGTGGGGATCTCCCCTCGGCGGAAGCTTTGACGCTGATGTCGGCCGCGGAGTTCGTGTCGGCTTGGTGCCGGATCGTGGGCGAGCCCCCGGCCATCGTGCTGGAGAGCCGCCGTGAGATGATCCGCATCCTTGCCGGGGACATGCCGCCCGTGCCGGTTCGAGCCGACGAGCAGCCCGCCCTGCCCGCAGCCGAAAGCGGTCAAGCGCCGCTCTAGCCCCTCGCATTTTCGTCAATCGCTGGCGTTCATGCCCGTCGGTCCACCGCAATCCGCGGCTCGGCGGACGGCCTGTCGTCGTCACCCGCTTGAGGCGTCAAGCTTGGCCGTCTTGGCCTCGCTCGGGGGCGCAGCGGGCCGTCTTGGCGAGGTGTCGAACCTCGTCCAGCAAGGGCTGCAGCGTCGCCCCGGCGAGACGGCCCCGCACACCGAGCTGATCCAACGCCGATTGCAGCCCGGCGAGTTCGCGCTCCAGATCGCCGTACAGGTTCAGGAGCGCCTCGTGGTCGGCCCGGAGAGCCGGCACTTCGGAGCCGAGATCGCCCCCCGCTGCCTGTGCCTCGGCCAATTCTGTGACGAGGCGGCTGACCTGCCCTGTCGCGAGGCCCATGGTCGGCAGGGTGGGGATCTCGGCCCCGCTCATCAGGCGGCCCGCACCGTGTTGAGGAAGCGCGCCACCTCCGCGCCGAGATGCTCGGACTGGCGCGAGAGCTCGGATGCCGCGGACAGCACTTGGCTGGCGGCGGCGCCGGTTTCCTCGGAGGCCTGTGCCACACCGGCGATGTTGCTCGTCACCTCGCCCGTGCCGCTGGCCGCCTGCGAGACGTTGCGCACGATCTCCTGTGTGGCGGCACCCTGCTCCTCCACCGCGGCGGCGATCGTCGTCGTCATCGCGTTGATCTCCCGGATCCGGCTCGTGATCGTCCCGATCGCCGTCACGGCCTGACTCGTCGCTCCCTGGATCTGGGCGATCTGGCCCGAAATCTCGCCCGTGGCCCGGGCCGTCTGGGCCGCGAGTTCCTTGACCTCGCTGGCCACGACCGCGAAGCCGCGCCCGGCCTCACCCGCGCGGGCTGCCTCGATCGTGGCATTGAGGGCCAGCAGGTTCGTCTGTCCGGCGATGTTCGAGATCAGGCTCACCACATCGCCGATCCGGGTCGCGGCCTGGCTCAGTTCGCCGACGAAATGCGCCGTCTGGTCCGCTTCGCCTGCGGCCGTCTGCGCGAGACTGGCCGATCCGTGGACCTGGCGTCCGATCTCCTGGACGGAGGCGCCCAGTTCCTCGGCGGCGGCGGCGACGGTGCTGACGTTGGAGGCTGCCTCCTCCGCGGCCGCCGCGACCGTGGTGGACTGGCTCGCCGTTTCGGTGGCCGTGGCGGTCATTGTGCTAGCGGTCGCCTGCAGCTCGGTGGCCGACGACGAGACCATGCCGACAATGCCACCGACGGCCCGCTCGAAGCGGTCGGCCAGTTCCAACATGGTGCGCTTCCGCTCGACGGCGGCCGCCTCGTCGGCGATGCGCTTGATCTCCGCCTGCTCGGCCGCCTTCTGCGCGACCATGGCCTTGATGCCTTCGACAGCCTTGCCGATGGCGCCGATCTCGTCGCCGCGGCGGGCCTCCGCGATCTCGGCATCGATGTCGCCCTTGGCCATACGCTGGAGGACGTCGACGAGCCGACCCATCGGCCGGACGGCGCCCCAGATGGCAATGGTGGCGAGCAGGCCGAACGCCACCAGCAATCCTGCCACGGCGAGACCGGTGAGCGTGACGGAGGCCGCCCCGGCGATCTCCGCCGCCCGCGCCTTCGCGGCCTCGAGGTCGCGCAGATTGGTCTCGACGCGCTTGGTGACCGACTCGACGACCTTCCGGCGTGCGGAACGAACCTCGGTGTTGGACACCTTGGACGCCTCGGCGTTGTTGTTCTTCACGCCGAGCGCGATCGACCGCTCCGCGGCGGCGAAGAACAGGTTCAAATCGTCCTTGATGCCGAGATTGGTCGCGCGCCGCGCTTCTGTATCGGCAAGTGCAATGAGCCGATCGATGGCATTGAGCGCCTGCTGCTTGGAGTTCTTGAAGTTCTCGACCTGAGCAGCCAGCGCAGCATCTTCGGTCTCGATGATCGTGTTCTTCTCGCTGATGGATGCCTCATCGAGGGCAACGTTCATCTGCAAAGAAATGACCGCACGGGCTGCATTGACGTCCACGATGTGCTGCGTGTTTTCCGCCAGTGTCGCCAACTTATCCCGCGCCAACAGGATGATGCCGGCGGAAACGATGAGCATCACGGCGGCTGGAATGGCCAGCTTGCCGAGCAGCCGGAGATTGTTGAGCCAGGACATGGTTGACTTCTGAGGGGCAGAAACGCTGCATCCGCCAGCCGCCCTTGTGCCTACGGATTAGGCATCATTTCGTTTGTCATACTAATGACGTATTAACAACAAGAAGTTTTATGACGATCCCTAACATAGGTAGATCCAATTCGCTCATCGAGCGATATTCGCCTCTCAGGGTATCGTGATTTTTGCTTTGGAATAATGTTTTCGATGGTTGCGGCATTCCCCTTCTTGTTTCAACCGGGCCTCACACTCGCCGGTAGCTCCTTTTAGAGGCCGCCTTTCCCGAGGGGCCAGTCAGGCAATCGAACTGCTCGGGTTTCGGAGCTGAACCGACGACGCGTGACACCATTCCGTCCGGGCCGGCGCGTCACGTTCCGAACAGCACGGCGTGCATCACGCGACCCGGCACCAGGGTGAACAGGCCGGTGATCACCAGGGCCCCGACGAACAATCCGATCATGGTCCAGCGATGCGCCTCGATGCGTCGAGCGCGGGCATGGACGATTGCGACGGCGAGCATGATCAACGCCGCCGCCGAGAGGAGATGGATCGGGCTCCACTGCTGGCCGCCGATGCCGAAGGAACTCGCCGCGGCGAGCCCCATCAGCACGACCCAGCCCCAACCGAGGATGCGGTGACGCGCTCCTCCCTTGGGCAGGAAAAGCTGGGCAGACCCGAGCCCGAGGGCCGCCAGGGCGGCTCCGGCATGGGCCATCACGATCGCGCCTGCCTCGAAGAGCGGTGTCAAGGTCATGCCGCGAACCGCTCCATCGGAGGGCCAACCGTGCGCCACCCGCTGTCGCGCAGTACACCTCAAGATAGAAATTCTATTCAGGGCTTCGATGGGACTCCGGCGGCGCCTCACGCCGCGCTGGTATCGAGGGCCCGCAGGTTGGCGACGAGTTCGGAGAAGCCGTCGCCCTGGATCAGCACGTGGCGGCGCAGTTGCTCGGCCGCGGTGGCGCCGTCGCCCGCCAGGATCGCGGTCACCACCGCCTCGTGCTCGCTGAGCGATTGCGCCACGCGGTGGCGGGTGCGCAGTTGCAGGCGGCGATAGGGCGAGAGGCGCCGGTGCAGCGCCAAGGCCTGGCCGCACAGGAAGGCGTTGCGGCAGGCCCGGTAGACCACCGTGTGAAACACGTAGTTCTCGCCGTAATAGGCTTCCGGATCGCCCTCGGCGGCGGCGCGGCGGCAGGCCTCGAGGGCGGCCTTCAACTCGACCTCCAGCTCCGGCGTGAGGCGGCGGGCGGCGAGCCGTCCGCAGGATGCCTCCAACTCCGCCATCGTCTCGAACATTTCCAGGAGATGGCCCGGCTCCGGGGCACTCACCACCATGCCCTTGCGCGGCTTGGTCTCGACCAGGCCGGTGGCGGCAAGTTGCAGGAGCGCCTCGCGGATCGGCGTGCGCGAGACCCCGAACCGCTCCGCGAGCTGCGTCTCGTCCAGGCGGGACCCTACGGCGAGGCGCCCGTCGACGATCTCGTCCTCGATCGTCTGCCGGAGGCGCTGGGTCTGATTCATGGCGGCAGCTCGTCGGCGATTTCCTGCTAGAGCATATTCGGAGCGGTTGACAAAATATGCAAGATGGCGCGATCTTGTATATTATGTTGCGCAGCAAGAATATTTTGCAGCGCACAATAGAACCGCGACAAGCGGATACCGCGCGCGAACCCGCGAAAGCGGATTTCGGAAGGAAACGCCATGACAAGCGCCTCGACGCTGAACCGCCGCCACCTGCTCGCGGCCGGCCTCGCCGCACCGGCTCTGCTGACCTTCGGCCGCGGCACCGCCCAGGCCGCCACGACCTTGAAGATCTCGCACCAATTCCCCGGCGGCTCGATCGACGAGGGGGATTTCCGCGATCGGATGTGCCGCAAGTTCGCCGCCGCCGTGAAGGAGCGTTCGAAGGGCGCCATCGACGTGCAGGTCTATCCCGGCTCGTCGCTGATGAAGACCAACGCCCAGTTCAGCGCCATGCGCAAAGGCGCGCTCGACCTCTCACTCTATCCCTCCCCTTACGCGGGCGGCGAGGTCCCCGAACTCAATATCGGCCTGATGCCGGCGCTCGTGTCCTCCTACGCGCAAGCCCTCGCCTGGAAGACCGCCCCCGTCGGCAAGAAGCTCACCGAGATCCTCGACGCCAAGGGCATCGTCCTCGTCTCCTGGGTGTGGCAGGCCGGGGGCATCGCGAGCCGCGAGCGCCCGCTGCTGACGCCGGACGACGCCAAGGGCATGAAGGTCCGCGGCGGCTCGCGCGAGATGGACCTGATGATGAAGCAGGCGGGCGCCGCCACCCTCTCGCTGCCCTCGAACGAATCCTACGCCGCCATGCAGACCGGGGCCTGCGACGCGGTGCTGACCTCCTCCACCAGCCTGATCTCGTTCCGCCTGGAGGAGATCTCCAAAGCGCTGACCTCGGGCCGCGAGCGCTCCTACTGGTTCATGCTCGAGCCGATCATGATGTCCAAGATCGTGTTCTCCGGCCTGCCGAAGGACCAGCAGGACTTGATCATGGCGGTCGGCAGCGAGCTGGAGAGCTTCGGGCAGGAGGGCGCCAAGGCCGACGACACCCGGGTCGAGGAGGTGTTCTCCAAGGCGGGGGCGAAGGTCGTTCAGCTCGACGAGGCGACTTTGGGCAAGTGGCGCGACATCGCCCGCGACACCGCCTGGAAGGACTTCGCCAACAAGAACGCGTCCTGCGCCGAACTCCTCAAGCTGGCGGAGCAGGTCGCATGAGCCACGCCTTCGACGCGGCCTCGGCCGCCTCCGAGACCCGCAAGGCCGAGGAGCCGCGGGTTCCGGGCCTTCTCGGGGTCATCGACCGGACCCTGCGCCGGCTCAATCACGTCATCCTGGTCTGCGGCGGCCTCGCGCTGGTCGCGGCCTGCCTCGTCCTGAGCTACTCGGTGGTGATCCGCTACGTCCTGCACGAGCCCACCGAGTGGCAGGACGAGAGCGCCGTGTTCCTGATCGTCGGCGCGACCTTCCTCTCGGCGGCGGGCGTGCAGGCCAAGCGCGGCCATGTCGCCATCGAGGCGCTGACCGGCCTGCTCTCCCCCGCGGTCAACCGGGTGCGTCTTATCCTCGTCGATGGGGTGAGCCTCGCCTTCGTGACCTTCTTCGCCTGGAAGAGCTGGAGCCTGTTCCACGAGGCCTGGGTCGACGGCCAGATCTCGCAATCGACCTGGGGGCCGCCGCTCTGGATCCCCTACGTCCTGATGTCGGCGGGCATGAGCCTCCTGACGCTCCAGCTCGTCCTGCAGATCGCGCAAGCCCTCCTCTACGGACCGTGGGCCGCGGGCTTTGCCGGCCGCAAGATCGGCATGGGCGCCGATCTCAACAAGAACCGCGACGACGCGGCTTCCCTGTCGGGCGCACCCCTCACCACCAAGACCGGAGGACACCGATGAGCACCGCCGCGATCGGTTTCCTCTATGCCGGGGCGACGCTCGGGGCGATGCTGTCGGGCATCCCCATCGCCTTCGCGCTCGGCTTCGTCGCGCTCGCCTTCATGTACGCGTTCATGCCCGCCGCCTCGCTCGATACGGTGGCGCAGAACGTCTACGAGGAGATGGCCTCGATCACCCTGCTCTCGATCCCGCTCTTCATCCTGAAGGGCGCGGCGATCGGGCGCTCGCGCGCCGGCCAGGACCTCTACTCGGCGATGCATGCCTGGATGCATCGCATCCCCGGAGGCCTCGGCATCGCCAACGTCTTCGCCTGCGCGCTGTTCGCCGCCATGGCCGGCTCCTCGCCCGCCACCTGCTCGGCGATCGGCTCGGCCGGCATTCCGGAGATGCGGAAGCGCGGCTACTCGCCGGGCTTCGCCGCCGGGATCATCGCCGCGGGCGGCACGCTCGGCATCCTGCTGCCGCCCTCGATCACCATGATCCTCTACGCGGTCGCCGCCGAGCAATCGCTGGGGCGCCTGTTCCTCGCCGGCATCGGGCCGGGCTTCCTCCTGGTCGCGCTGTTCGCCGGCTGGTCGGTGTTCCGCTTCCGCTCGGAATTCGCCGCCGCGAAACTGGCCTACGAGCGGACCGGCACGCAGCACCCGATCCTGAAGGAAGACACCTACAGCATGCGGGAGCGCTTCTCGACGCTGCCGCGGGTGCTGCCCTTCGTGGTGCTGCTCACCGGCGTCATGGTCGCGCTCTACGGCGGCTACGCCACGCCCTCCGAGACGGCGGGGCTGGGCGGCCTGCTGGCGCTGGCGCTCATCGCGGTGATTTACGGCGTCTGGCGCTTCCGCGACCTCGACCCGATCCTCACGGCGACGCTGCGGGAATCGACCATGCTGATGCTGATCATCGGCATGTCGCTCCTCTACGCCTACGTGATGAGCTACCTCCACATCTCTCAGGCGGCGGCGCAGGCCATCGTCGCGATGCAGCTCTCGCCCTGGGTGCTGCTCGCCACCATCCTGTCGCTGGTGATCGCGCTCGGCTTCTTCCTGCCGCCGGTCTCGATCATCCTGATGACGGCGCCGATCATCCTGCCGCCCTTGAAGGCCGCCGGGTTCGACCTCGTCTGGTTCGGTGTCGTGATGACGATCACCATGGAGATGGGCCTGATCCACCCGCCGGTAGGCCTCAACATCTTCGTCATCAAGAACATCGCGCCCGACATCCCCTTGAAGGACATCATCTGGGGCACGCTGCCCTTCGTGATCCTGATGGCCGTGGCGATCGTCCTGCTCTGCCTCGTGCCGGGCATCGCCCTCTGGCTGCCGGACCTGCTCCTGCCGTCGACGCGCTAGAGCACGATGCGGAAAAGTGGAATCCGGTTTTCCGGAATCATCGTGCGACCACAAAGAGATAGAGCGTGCTGCTGTTTCCGTAGAAATGCAGCACGCTCTAGGGCGCAATCCAGGCACACGGCTGCCGCTTCGTCGGAAGAGGTCGCGGCATAACGGAACCTGAGAACTCGAGACGGCGTCCGATCCGCAAGGGTCGGGCGCCGTCCGCATGTCGGGGGCTCCCCAGAACGCCCCGTGGTGAACCACCCGTCAACGATACCGGTAAAACCCGCCTTAACCGTCGCCTGCCAGGATGCCGGCTCCGAGGGGCCAGAATGGGAGACGATCCGTGACGAAGACGGTCACCGAGACGAAGCCCAAGGCGGAGGCCGCCGCGCCGCCGCTGAGCCAGGGCGTGCGCCGCCATCTCGGCAAGAATCTGCGCAGCCTCTACGCCGGCTGCCTCACCGAACCGGTCGGCGAGCGCATCGAGGCGCTGATCGCGCGCCTCGGAAAGACGCGGGGATAGCGCCTCGGCCCCTTCACACGACGTCCGTGCGATCGCCGCGTGCTCCGCCTCACCCCGCCCACCGCGCGGCGAACAGGCCGTGGTTCCGGCGGGTTGCGGAGCACGGGACGGCTTCGGCCCACGCCTCGCACGGGCGGGGAGGCCAGACGAGCCGGGCCGAAGGCCCTTCAGGCTCGCCAGTCCGGCAGGTCGCCCGCGGGCGCGCCGAGCCAGTCCGGGACGGGCAGGCCGCGCTCCGTGAGAAAGGCGGGGTTGAACAGCTTCGAGGCGTAGCGCGCCGCCCCATCGCACAGGATCGTCACGATGGTGTGGCCCGGCCCCAGGGCACGGGCCAGCCGGATCGCGCCCGCCACGTTGATGCCCGAGGAGCCCCCGAGCGACAGGCCCTCCTCCCGCATGAGCCGGAAAACGATCTCGAGCGCTTCCGTGTCGGGAATCCGGAAGGAGAGGTCCGGGGCGAACCCCTCGAGGTTCTTCGTCACCCGGCCCTGGCCGATGCCCTCAGTGATCGAGGACCCTTCGGCCTTGAGCGTCCCGGTGCTGTAGAGGCTGTGCAGCGCCGAACCCTCCGGATCCGAGAGCGCGATCGTCACGCCGGGCTTGGCGGCCCGCAACGCCTCCGCCACGCCCGCCAGCGTGCCGCCGGTTCCGGCGGCGCAGACGAAGCCGTCGACGGCCCCGCCGGTCTGCGCGACGATCTCGGGGCCCGTCCCCTCGATATGGGCCCGGCGGTTCGCGACGTTGTCGAACTGGTCGGCGAAGAAGGCGCCGGCCTCTTCCGTCTCGGCCAGGCGCTCGGCGAGGCGACGGGCGGCGTGGACGTAGTTGTTGGGATTGGCGAAGGGGACGGCGGGCACCTCCACGAGGCGGGCACCGGCGAGCCGCAGCGTCTCCTTCTTCTCCGCGGACTGGGTCTCGGGGATGACGATGACGGTGCGGTAGCCGCGCACCGCCGCCACCAGGGCGAGCCCGATCCCGGTATTGCCCGCCGTGCCCTCGACGATGGTGCCGCCGGGCCGGATCAGGCCGCGCTTCTCCGCGTCGCGCACGATCGAGAGGGCGGCCCGGTCCTTCACCGAGAGACCCGGATTGAGGAATTCGGCCTTGCCGAGAATGGTGCAGCCGGTCTCCTCCGAGGCACGGCGCAGCCGGATCAGCGGCGTATTGCCCACCGCGGCCAGAACGTCCTGCGCGGATGTCTGCGGGACGTCGCGGGGTGCGGTCATGCGTGTCGGCCTCCGGCACCGGCCCCGGAATGGGCGCCGGTCGTCGGCGAGGCTTAATCGCCGGGTTTTCAGGAATCCAGGTAGCCGGCCTCCTGGAGCGCCTCGGCGATCGCAAGAAAGAAGGGATCATCCGACGAGAGCCCGTCGGACGAAGGGTTTCTCCTCTCGGGCTCGGCCTTTGCCGATGCCTCGGAAACGGGTGCGGACGTCGCGCCGAAACCGAACAGGCCGGCGGCGGTCAGGAGGGAGTCGCTCAGAAGGGCCATGCCATAAGTGTCCCGAAACAGGACGCCGGCGGAATCACATCGGTTAAAACAACCTTAACAACTTTCCGAGAGCCGGCCGGTGCGAGCCGGTTCAGCGTCCATTCAAGCGCAGAGGCCGATCGGGAGCGAGTGTGTTCTCGATGCACCGCTTTCGGGCACGTGAGGCCCCGCCGCCGCCGCAATCGGACGTGAGGGAACACATCCTCAAGCTTCTCCGGCTATCCCCGGACAGGCGTGCCTTCCCGACTTCCCGGTCCTCCCTCGAAAGAACGAAACGTTCCATGACGGTCGTCGTCCTCATCGCCTGCAACCTGTTGCTGGCCGGCCTGTTTTCCCTCGTCGCCGTCGTCGTCGACTGACCGGAGGGCTGCGGCCCTTTCCCCGATACTGCACGAAGCGCTCCCCCTTCCGTTCCCGGGGACGGTGGCGCCATCGCTCGACCGAGGCGATGACCCTGCCTCTCCGGCTTTCGGGATCGTCGTGCGGGGCTCACGGCCCGCATTGGAGATCGACCACCGCGGCGAGAACCGGCGCGACGGCCGCACCGGGCGTCGCCGTGGCAACGGGCGCCGCAGAGGGTGGCAGGGCAGATCCGATTCCGCTCCGCTTCAGGAAGGCGGCCACGGCGGTGGCCGGCACCGTCGGGTAGCGCGTGGGCGGCATCACCCCGGCGATCAGGCGCGGCGCCACCGGCGCCCGCGCGACGAGGCCGACGAGTCGGCCCGCCCGATCGAGAACCGGCGCGCCGCCCGCCCCCGGCTGGAGCGGCGCGTACACGCCGCCGGGTCCGGCGATGCCGGGGGCGACGCTCCGGCCCCCGCCCGTTCCCGCCGCGAGGACCAGCAGCGCCTCGTCCGCACCGACGGCATCCGCTCGAAGAACCGGACCTGCGCCGCCACCGAGCCCCTCGACCCGCAGCAGCACCAGGGAATTGGCCGCGTCGCGTGCCTCGCTCCGGCCCGGCAACCCGCCGATCCGGGGGGCCGGGCAGTCGTCGAGAGCGGAGGCCGTCGTCAGGACGTGCCCGCCGCCGAGATTCAACCCCGTCGCGGAGGCGCGCGCTTCGGCCGGCGGCGCGGCCGGCGTGACGGCGGGGCCGGGCCCCGGTCGGGGCGTGGGGTCGGACCTCGCCGAGGCGACCGCCGGAGGCGTCGGCGCGGGCGGCTCCGCTGCGGGAAACGGCGCGAAGCTGTTGGCCACCGCGATCACCAGGGGCTCGACCTCGCCCGCAAGGGCCCGGTCGTAGCCCAGGGCGAAGCCGCGAATGCCGGCTTCGCCCTGGGCATAGCGGACATAGGAGCGCCCCGTCGCGGTCTCGGCGGTCACGACGATGAAGTCGGGTTTCTTCAGCTTGTAGGTGACCTTACGCTCCGGCGCCGCGGCGGTGGCGCGCTCGAACAGCGCGTCGAGATCGGTCGTGCCGGGCGGAAAGGATCGGGTGTCGAGGGTCACGCGGCCATCGGCGCTCTGCCAACGGGTGCCGCCGGGCAGGGGGCTGCGCTTCGACAGCAGGCGCTCCGGCACGCCGATCGCGGCTCCGCTCGCAGCGTCCGTCTGAATCCGGAACCGCGCCGCCTTCCGCGCCGCATCGGCCGCCGCGGCGAGGGCCGCCCGCTCCGGCGCGGCGAGTTGGCCGGTGGGCGGGGCCCCGGTGCGCCGCTGATAGGTGGCGATGCCGTCGAAGGTCCGTCGCCCGAAGCCACCCGTGGTCACGCCGTTATAGTCGCCGGTCCAGACCAGCGCGTCCTGCACCGCGCGCCGCTCGGGCTCGAGCAGAGCCTCGAAGGCCGACCGCGCCGCCTCGAAGGTGGGATCGAGCGCGGGCGCGGCAGGCTTGGGGGTGGGCACCGCGGGCTTGGCGGCGGGTGCCGGAGGGACCGCCTGCGCCGAAGCGTCGAAGGCGAGCCCGAGGGCGGCCAGCGCCGCAAGGCCCGTTCGAATCGCTGCCATCCGCTGTCGCATCGCCGTCGTCCGTCCCGACGCGCGGGCGCGTCGCCGGGAGAATGATGCCCGTCTCGGGCGCGCCCCGACAAGCTGTGACGAGCGTTGCGGCGCCCGTTCCAAGTGATAGCGTGCCACCGACGGCGCACGGGATCGCGCGAGACCGCACGGCGCCGGTCGGGGAGGCGATGCATGTCCCAGGGCAACCGGATCCGGCGCCTCGCCGTGCTGTCGGCGGCGCTGATGACAGCGTCCCTGGCGGCGATCCCGCCCGCCGCCGCCCAGGCGCTCCGCCCCGCACCACCGCAGAAATCCGCCACGGCCCCGGTCCAGAAAGGCTTCCTGCGCGAGGCGCTCGCCAGCGCGGGCGTGCGCCTGGAGGCGACGCTGAAGGCCGAGGCGCCCCCCGGCGCCAAGACGGCCGCCCAGTGGCGCCGCGAGGCGGAGGCCGCGGGCAAGAGCGACGAGGCCGAACCCGATGCCGAGATGAATGCCTATGCCGCGGCCATCGCGGCCGACCCAAGCGATATCCGGAATTGGCTCGACTATGCCCGCACCGCCGCCGTGGCCGGCGCCGACGAGGAGCGCGGCGATTATTCGGCCCGGCTCAAGCTCAGGAACCGCGCGGCGGCCGCCGCCTACCAGGGTTACCTCAAGGCGAGGACGCCCGCCGACGAGGCCCGCGCGCTCGCCCGCCTCGGCGAGGTCCAGGCGGCGCAGAACGAGTGGCGCCCGGCGATGGAGGCCTACCGGGCGAGCCTCGCGCTCAAGGACGATGCGCCGACGCGGGGCACCTACGAAAAACTGCGCGAGGAGCACGGCTTCCGCATCCTCGACTACAAGGTCGATTCCGACGCCGCCGCGCCGCGAGTCTGCTTCACCTTCTCGGAGGCGCTCCTACCCAAGTCCGATTACGCCCCCTTCGTCGCCGTCTCGGGCGCGAGCAACGCGGCGGTGACGGCGGAGGGCCAGCAGCTCTGTGTCGACGGACTGAAGCATTCCGAGCGCTACGCCTTCGTTCTGCGCCAGGGCCTGCCCTCCACCGTCGGCGAGAACCTCCTGAAGGCCGCGGATTACGAGGTCTATGTTCGCGACCGCTCCCCCCAGGTCCGCTTCACCGGCCGCAACTACGTCCTGCCGCGCACCGGACAGGCCGGCGTGCCGCTTGTCTCGGTCAACGCGCCCACACTCGACGTGGAGGTGCTGCGCATCGGCGACCGTGGCCTGCTGCCGACCCTTCGCTCGGAAGAGTTCCTGAGCCAGCTCAGCGGCGCGACCGCCAAGGGGATCGCCGACCAGAAGGGCCAGCGGGTCTGGAAGGGGACGCTCGACACGGCGAAGGCCGAGACGAACCGCGAGGCGGTCACCGCCTTCCCCGTGCTCCAGGCGGTCGGCACGCTCGAGCCCGGCCTCTACCTGATGCTCGCCAAGCCCACCGGCACCACCGATGCGTCGTCGGACGAGGAGGGCGGGTACGAGACCCAGGCAACGCAATGGTTCGTCGTCTCCGATCTCGGGCTGACCGCCTTCAAGGGACGCGACGGCGTGCACGTGCTGGTCCGCTCGCTCGCCAGCGCCAAGGCGGTGTCGGGGGCCGAGATCCGCTTGGTCGCCCGCAACAACGACGTGCTCGCCACCGCCAAGACCGACGGCCAGGGCCACGCCGCCTTCCCCGGCGGGCTGGCCCGCGGCGAGGGCGGGCTGGCGCCGGGCCTCGTCGTGGCGCAGATCGGCGACGATTACGGCTTCCTCGACTTGGCGCAGGGCGCCTTCGACCTGTCCGACCGCGGCGTGAAGGGCCGTGTGGCGCCGGGCGGCGCGGAGGCCTACGTCTTCCCCGAGCGCGGGGTGTACCGCTCCGGCGAGACGGTGCAGTTGACCGCCCTGTTGCGCGATCCGCAGGGCGCGGCGGTGGCGGGGCTGCCCCTCACCCTCGTGGTGAAGCGGCCGGACGGTGTCGAATATCGCCGCGCGGCGGTCGCCGACGCGGGGCTCGGCGGGCGGGCCCTCTCGCTGCCGCTGATGGCCGGCGCTATGCACGGCACGTGGCGGGTCTCCGCCTACACCGATCCGAAGGCGCCCCCGGTCGGCGAGGCGAGCTGGCTCGTCGAGGATTACGTCCCCGAGCGGCTGGAGGTCAGCCTCACCCCGCGGACGCCGACGCTGACGCGCGGCGAGCCTGCCACCATCGACGTGGCGGCCCGCTACCTCTACGGCGCACCGGGCGCGGGCCTCGACGTCTCGGCCACGGTCGCGGTGCAACCCGCAACCGCGTCCGGCATCAAGGGCCTGGACGGCTATTCCATCGGCCTCGACGACGAGGCGGTGGAGGCCACCACCACGGAGGCCGAGGCCAAGGCCACCACCGACGCGCGGGGGCAGGCGAGCCTCACCGTGCCGGTGCAGGAGTTGGCGGCGCCCCGGCCGCTGGAAGCCAAGATCACTCTCTCCGTCGGCGAGCCGGGCGGGCGGGCCTTGAGCCGCAGCGTGACCCTGCCGATCCTGCCCTCGAACCCCGTTCTGGCGATCCGCAAGGGATTCGGCAGCGAGCTCTCGGACGGCGCGACCGCGACCTTCGATCTCGTGATGGCCGCCCCCGATGGGCGACGCCTTCCCCAGGACGGCGTGGTCTGGACGCTGTCGAAGCTCGAGCGAACCTATCAATGGTACCGCGAGGACGGGCGCTGGAGCTTCGAGCCGGTGAAGTCGAGCCGCCGCGTCGCCGACGGGCGCGCGGCGATCTCGGCCGATGCCCCCGCCCGCATCGCCGCGCCGGTCGGCCTCGGGCAGTACCGCTTGGAGGCCACCGTGCCGGGCCAGCCGCAGGCGGCGGCGAGCGTGACATTCTCGGTCGGTTGGGGCGGCTCCGAGAGCGCCGACGTGCCCGATCTTCTGGACCTGACCCTCGACAAGGCCGCCTACGCGTCCAGTGAACGCCTCCGGGCCCGGCTCGCGCCGAAATTCGCGGGCACGGCGACGCTTGCCGTGGTGAGCGATCACGTCCACGAGATCCGCGACGTCACCGTCGCCGAGGGCGGCACCACGGTCGATATCCCCGTCAAGGCGGAATGGGGCTCCGGCGCCTACCTCGTCGCCACCGCCTATCGGCCGCTGGATCAGGCGGCCAAGCGCATGCCGGGTCGGGCACTCGGCCTCGCATGGTTCTCGATCGACCGGGAGAAGCGCGGCCTTTCCGTCTCGCTGGAAGCGCCGGACAAGGTGCGGCCCCGCGGCACGCTGACCGTGCCGGTCAAGATCGCCGGGCTTCAGGCCGGCGAGGAGGCGCGGGTGACGCTGGCGGCGGTCGATGTCGGCATCCTCAACCTCACCCGCTACGAGGCGCCGAACCCGTTCCAGTACTTCTTCGGCCAGAAGGCGCTCGGGCCGGAGTTGCGCGATCTCTACGGCTACCTGATCGACGGCATGCAGGGCACGCTCGGGGCGATCCGCTCCGGCGGCGACGGCGGGTCGGCCGAACTCGCCGATACGCCGCCGACGCAGGCGCCGTTGGCGCTCTATTCCGGTGTCGTCACGGTCGGCGCCGATGGGACGGCACGCATTCCGCTGGACCTGCCGGCCTTCAACGGCACCGCCCGATTGATGGCGACCGCCTGGACCAAGACGCGGGTGGGTCAGGCGCAGGCCGACGTGATCGTGCGCGATCCCGTCGTGCTCACCGGCACGCTGCCGCGCTTCCTCAATGTCGGCGACCGCTCGCGCTTCTTCGTGGCGCTCGACAATGTCGAGGGCGGGGCCGGCGACTACACGGTCGATCTCGACCTGTCGGGTCCCGTCGTGGTGGCGGGCGAGGCCCTGCACTCGACGCTCCGGCTGGAGGCGGGCGCCAAGGGGCAGATCGTGATCCCGATCACCGCCGCGGGGCCCGGCCTCACCCGGCTCGACCTGACGCTGACCGGCCCGGGCATCCAGGGGAGTGCCGGCCAATCCTTCGCCCTAGCCATCGGCCCCGGCACCGGTGCGCTGGTGCGCCGTTCGGTGCACCCGCTGGAGCCGGGCGCGAACCTCGACATCACGGCGGACCTGCTCGCCGACATCCTGCCCGGCACCGGCGCGGTCTCGGTGGCGGCCAACCGCCTCGCCGGGATCGACGTGGCGGCGCTGCTGCAATCCCTCGACCGCTACCCCTATGGCTGCTCCGAGCAGACGGTGAGCCGGGCGCTCCCGCTCCTCTACGTCAACGGCTTGGCTGCCACGGAGAAACTCGGCCTCGACGGCGCCGTGGACGAGCGGGTGCGTGGGGCCATCGAGCGGGTGCTGGCGCGCCAGGATTCGAGCGGGGCCTTCGGCCTGTGGTCGACGGAGAACGCGGGCGACACGTGGCTCGATGCCTACGTGACCGACTTCCTCACCCGCGCCCGCGAGCGCGGTTTCGCGGTGCCGCAGACCGCGTTCAACAGCGCCCTCGACCGTCTGCGCAACACGGTGGCCAACACCACGAATGTCGAGAATGGCGGGATGGATCTGGCCTACGCGGCCTACGTGCTCGCCCGCAACGGCCGGCCGGTGATGGGCGACCTGCGCTACCTCGCCGACACCAAGATCGCGGATTTCGCCACGCCGCTCGGGCGCGGGCAGCTCGCCGCCGCCCTCGCCCTGCTCGGGGACAGGGGCCGGGCGCAAAAGGCCTTCGACGCGGCGGTGAAGGCGCTGCAGGCGGGCCGCGACAACGGCGATTACCGCGCCGATTACGGCTCCCGCCTGCGCGATGGCGCGGCCCTGCTGGCGCTGTCCGCCGAGACCGGCTTTGCCCGCGAGACGCTCCAGCCCGTGGCCGCGGTGATCGGTCAGGAGCGCGGCGACGCCCGCGCGACCAGCACGCAGGAGAACGCCTGGATGGTCCTGGCCGCGCAAGGCCTCGCCAAGGAATCGGACGCGCTCGGGCTGACGATCGACGGCAAGGCCGAGACCGGCCCGTTCTCGCGGCTCTACCGGGCGCCGGCCCTGGAGGCGCGGCCGGTGCGGATCGCCAATGCCGGCCGCGAGCCGGTGCCGGTGACGCTCAGCGTCTCCGGCAATCCGATCACGCCGGAGCCCGCCGCCGCCCACGGCTACACGGTCGAGCGCGCCTTCTATCGTCTCGACGGCAGCCCGGTGGAGACCGGCAAGCCGCTCCGACAGAACGACCGCCTCGTCGTCGTGCTGACGGTGACCGAGGCGAAGGCGAGCGCCGCGCGCCTGCTCCTCGTCGATCGCCTGCCCGCGGGCCTGGAGATCGACAACCCGAAGCTTCTGGACGCGGACGCGCTCTCGGGATTGAGCTTCGCCAAGAGCGACGTGCTGCCGGTCCATACCGAGTTCCGCGACGACCGCTTCGTGGCGGCCTACGACCGCACGCCGGAGCAATCGGCCTTCTTCTCGGCGGCCTACACGGTGCGGGTCGTCTCGCCGGGCACCTACGTGCATCCGGGGGCGAGCGTCGAGGACATGTACCGCCCCGAGCGGTTCGGGCGCTCCGCGTTCGGATCGGTCGAGGTGGTGTCGGCGAAGTAGGCCATGAGGCGCGATGCCCCATCGAACCCTCCCCCCGCCGGCCCTCGGGCTTGCCCGAGTTCTGCAAGCAGCTGCCCAAGTCGGGCAGGCCCGACTTGGGTGGGGGAGGGTGCCTGCGGAGCAGGCGGGAGAGGGGAGCGACGCTTCCGGAGATTTCGCGTCGGACGCAGCCAAGCGGAAACGTTGCTCTCCTCTCCCGACCTCGTGGAGGCCGCCCTCCCCCGCAGAGGGCGGAGGGAGACGCGTCGGGACGCTCGTCGCCCTTCTCGTGCTCGCCGCTCTGGCCCTCCCCGCCCTCACCCTGTGGCGCACCGCCGCCGCCCTCCCGCCCCTCGACCTGACCGCAGCCTCCCTCCGCTCCACCGTCATCCTCGACCGGAAGGGGCAGTTGCTGCGCCCCTTCGCCACCGCCGACGGGCGCTGGCGCCTGCCCGTCACCGCAGGCGAGGTCGATCCGCGCTTCCTCGCCATGCTCAAGGCCTACGAGGATCACCGCTTCGACAGCCATCCGGGGATCGACCCGGCGGCCACCCTCCGCGCCGCATGGCAGTTGCTCACCGCGCAGAGAATCGTGTCGGGCGGCTCGACGCTCTCCATGCAGGTCGCCCGCCTCGTCGAGCCGCGGGCGGAGCGCTCGCTTCGCGCCAAGCTCCGGCAGATGATCCGCGCGGTCGAGCTGGAGCGCCGCCTCGGCAAGGCGGGCGTGCTCGACCTCTACTTGGCCCTCGCCCCCTATGGCGGCCCGGTGGAAGGCCTGCGCGCGGCGAGCCTCGCCTATTTCGGCCGCGAGCCGGCCCGGTTGTCCTTCGCCGAAAGCGCCCTGCTGGTCGCCCTGCCGCAGGCGCCCGAGACCCGCCGGCCCGACCGCTTCGCCGCAACGGCGAGGCGCGCCCGCGACCGGGTGCTCGATATCGCCGCCGCGCGCGGCCTGCTCACACCGCAGGAAGCCCACGCCGCCAAGGCCGAGCCGGTGCCCACCGCGCGAAAGCGGTTTCCGATGCTCGCGGCCCACGCCGCCGAGCAGGCGGTCGCCGCCGATCCCGATGCGCGGGTGCAGCGCCTGACGCTCGATGCCCGTCTCCAGGCAAGCCTGGAGACACTGGCGGCCGAGCGCGCGACCGCTCTGGGTCCGGCCCTGTCGGCGGCGATCCTCGTCGTCGACAATCGCAGCGGCCATGTCCTCGCCCATGTCGGCAGCGCCGGCTATCTCGACGGCGCCCGCGCCGGTGCGGTCGATGCCACGGCCGCGGTGCGCTCGCCGGGTTCGGCGCTCAAGCCCTTCATCTACGCGCTCGCTTTCGAGAACGGCCTCGCCCATCCCGAAACCCTGCTCGACGACCGCCCGGCGCGCTTCGCCGCGAGCTACGCCCCCGAGAATTTCGACCTGGGCTATCGCGGGACCGTGACGGCCCGCGTCGCGCTCCAGCAATCGCTCAATCTCCCCGCGGTCGATCTGCTGGAGACCGTCGGTGCGGCCCGCTTCGTCGCGCGGCTGCGGGGAGCGGGCGCCTCGATCCTGCTGCCGCGCGACACCGCGCCCGGCCTGCCGGTGGCGCTGGGCGGGCTCGGCATCACGCTCACCGACCTCGCCCGGCTCTATGCCGGGCTGGCAAGGGGCGGCAGCGTGCCGAGCCTACGGCATCGCCTCGACGGGCCGCCGAGCCCCGCCGCGCCCGAACGCGCGGTCGCCGATCCGGTCTCCGCTTGGTACGTGGCCGACATCCTGCGCGGCGCCCCGCCCCCGGAGAATGCCCCTGCGGGGCGGCTCGCCTTCAAGACCGGCACCTCCTACGGCTACCGCGACGCCTGGGCCTTGGGGTTCGACGCCCGCGTCACCGTCGCGGTCTGGGTCGGACGGCCGGACGGCGCCTCGGTGCCGGGCCTCGTCGGGCGCAGCGCCGCCGCGCCGATGCTGTTCGACGCGTTCAGCCGGTTCGGCGGGGAGCCCGAGCCGCTGCCGCGCCCGCGCGAGGCTCTGGTGGCCGCGACCATCGCCCTGCCTCCACCGCTGCGCCACATCCGCCGCGATGCGCCCAAGACCCTCGCGGCGACGCTCGGCGTGCCGCTGAAGATCGCCTATCCGCCCGACGGCGCGCGGGTCGATCTCGGCCTCGGCGCAGGGGAAAAAGCCCGCCTCGCCCTCAAGGCGCTCGGCGGCCAGCCGCCACTGACCTGGATGGTGGACGGCCTCCCGGTCGCCGAGAGCCTGCGCCGGCAATCGGACTGGAGCCCGGAGGGCGCGGGCTTCGCGCGCATCTCGGTGATGGATGCGGCCGGGTCCAGCGACAGCGTGGTGGTGCGGCTGGAATAGCCGGGTCGCGTGCCTTAGCTACGCCCGCGAGGCCACGTCCTCCCCGCTTGCGAGCCAAGTTCGGGTCCAAGACCGGGACGGCCCGGCGACACGCGCCGGGAGGCCGCCTTGGCCTGGATCATCCTCATCGCCGCCGGCCTGTTCGAGGTCGTCTGGGCCTTCTCGATGAAGCAATCCGACGGCTTCTCGCGGCTCTGGCCCTCGCTCGTCACCGTCGGGGCGATGGCGGTGAGTCTCGCCGGGCTCGCCTGGGCGATGCGGACGCTTCCGCTCGGCACCGCCTACACGGTCTGGACCGGGGTCGGCGCAATCGGCGCCTTCGTGGTCGGCATCGCGGTGCTCGGAGAGGAGCTGAGCGCGATGCGGGTTCTGGCCGCCGCGCTGATCGTCGGCGGCCTCGTGCTGATGAAGCTGTCGAGCACGGCCTGAGCCGTGTCACTCCCCGGCGAGCCCGTCCGCTCGCACCCAGTCGAGGAGGCGGCGGTACTACGGCTCGCAGGCCATGCCGGGGTCGATCCGCCCATCATGCGTGCCGCCCGCCAGTGCCCCGCGGCCGGAGAACAGGGCCGCCCGGATGCCGAACAGCTCACCCTGGATCGTCGAACGGCCGCTCAGCAGGGTGCAGGGCAGGCCGTGACTCGAAACGGGGCGAGACCCGCCGCCGCAATGGCTGGCCCGCGGGGGCCCGCCGCCTACATCCGCCCCATGACTCAATCCGTCACTCGCATCATCTGCATCCGCCACGGCGAATCGACCTTCAACGCCCATCACGAGGCGACGGGGCGCGATCCCGGCCATATCGACGCCCGCCTCTCGGAGCGCGGCCACGCCCAGGTCGCCGCCGCCCGCGCGCGGCTGCGCGACGTGCCGTTCGAGCTCGTCGTCACCTCGCCGCTGACCCGCGCGCTCCAGACCACGGCGGGCCTCTTCGCGGACCACCCGGCGACCCCCAAGGTGCTGGTCGAGGTGTTGCACCGCGAATGCCAGGAGAGCAGTTGCGACATCGGTCGCGCGGCCTCGGTCCTCGCGCAAGAATTCCCGGATTTTCAGGTCGATCACCTGCCCGAGACGTGGTGGTACGCCGAAGGCGCGGCCGGGCCCGAAGGGTGGCATGTCGAGCCCCGCACTCTGTTCGACCAGCGCGTCCTGGGCTTCCAGGAATGGCTTCGGGCACGGCCGGAGCAGACCATCGCGGTCGTCGGCCATTGCACCTTCTTCTACCACCTGACCGGGCGCTGGCTCGCCAACTGCGAATCGATGGAGATCGACTTGGCCGAGCCGCCGCGCCCGCGCGCCTACGCCTGAGCGCGGGCCGCGTCGAGACGGTCCCGTGCCGAGGTCGGATCGATCGCCGGAGCCTGCCGGCCGATGCCGAGGGCCCCGTCGAGGATGCCCATGGCGCTGGCCCAGATGCCGTCGGCGAAGGGCGCTGCGCCCTCCGCCACTTCCGCCGCACAGCGCGGATCGGTGAAGGCCCGGATCGCCGCCGTCGCGGTGCGGGCGACCGCCGATGCGTGGGCTCCGACGATCCAGGCCCGGCGCCCCGCGGCGGCGTGGGACAGCGCTCCGCCCTGCACTTCGGCGGTCTTCGCCATTCCAAGCGCCGCCTCCGCATCGGCCGCGATCTCGCAGCGGGCGGCGAGCGCGGGCAAACCGGCCCGGTCGAGCAGCGGCGGCAGAATGCGACGCACGCTCTCCAGCGCGAGGAAGCGGGTGCGGGCCGCCTCGATCTCGGGGCGATCGGCCGAACCCGAGAGGCGCAGCACGAACACCATCAGCCCCTGCCGCTCGGCTTCGGGCATCGCGTCGTTGAGGCCGAGGGCGTAGGCCGCGAGGGGGCGGGAGAAGCAGGGCGGGCAATCCTCCGTGCCCCGGATCGTCCGGTAGGGCAGGCCCGCCGCGACGATCGCCGCCTCGTTGATGCAGGTGCCCCCGTCCGGCCCCGGAAAGGCGTGCGAGCCTTTCAGGAGCCGCCAGTTCAGGATGGGTGCGAAAGCATCGAGGGCATCGCCGGGTGTGGTCACGCGGGGGCTCTCCTCCGGATCGGGCGGTCAGCCTGCCACGCCGGGGCCGTCCTTGGCGAGAGGACGTTCAGCCGCCGGCGCCGGAGGCGATCCCGAGGACGAGGGCGAGGCCGAGCACCAGCACGAAGGCGGCAGCCATCAGTTCGAGGCCGCCGACCGCGAGCGCTCCGGCCCGGCCGCGCCCGCCCGCGAGGCGCAAAGCCAGCGCCTTGGCGAAGACCGCGAGGCTCGCGAGCGCGCCGGTGGTGAGCGCCGTGCCGAGCGCCATGGCCAGCGTCGCGGCGATTCCGGCCGCCAGCATGCCCTGGCTCGCACCGAACACGAGGATCAGCACCGCCCCGGCACAGGGGCGGCTTCCGGCGGCAACCACCACGGCGGCCCGCTCGCGCCAGCCGTCGAGCCGGTCCAGGGCGGCGGCGTCGGTCAGGTGGACGTGGCCGCAGCCGGGAGCGCAGGCGGCGGCAGGCGCATCCGTCGCCAGCGCGGCGAGCCGTCCGGCCTTGCGCCACGTGACCGCGGCGCCGAGCAGCGCCACCAGGGCGAAGCTGACGGTCTCGATCAGGATGCCGGCCCGGGTCATGCCGCTGGCCGTTGCCTTGAGGACGAGGGCGCCGATCCCGACGATGGCGATGGCGACGCAGGCTTGCAGGAGGGCGGCGGCGGCACTGAGGGCGAAGCCGCGGCGCAGGCTGCGCTCGCCCGCCACGATATAGCCGGCGATCACCGCCTTGCCGTGTCCGGGCCCGGCCGCGTGGAACACGCCGTAGGCGAAGCCCATCACGACGAGGGGCCACCAGCCGCCCCATCCGTCGCCACCCGCCTTCAAGGCCGTCACGGCCCCTTGCAGGTTGCGCGAGAAGTTCGACTGGACCGCGAGCAGCCATCCGCCGAGACCGGTCGCCGCCGGCGCGGCCTCGCGAAAGCCGATGCCGAAGGGTGAGCGCGGCGGCGACGCCGGCAGGGTCGGCCCGACGATCCAGGAGAGGATGGCCAGCAGACCGGCGACGGCGAGAACCGCCCCAGCGGCGAGGGCGAGACGGAGAGACAGCCGGCTTCCCATCCGCTCCTTGGGCGCCAGGGCCGCCGTCAGGGACATGCGACGATGGCCCGGTTGGCGAATTGCTCGCCGTAATTCGACGCGGAGGTGAGGGCTTCGAACATCGCCTCGGTCATCGATTTGCCAGCCTCGGCCACTGCGGGCTCGACGGTCTTGGGCCGCGTCACGGTGGTGGTGCAGCCGGCGGCGGCGCCCGGCAGGCGCACGGCATCCGCCCCCTCGGCGAGACTGAAGGAAACGAAATAGGTCGGGTCGTACACCTCCAGCGCCGCAACGCCCCGTCCTTGCGCGGTGGGCGCCTTCAGCGGCAGCAGGAAGCTCAGGGTCAGCCGATCGCCCTCCATGCTCATGCGGGCCTCGCGGGGATCGGCGAAAGCCTGCTCCCGCCCCGCGACCTTGAGCTTGGTGAAGTAGGCGAATTCGGTGAGATTCGTGGTGTTCTCGGTGGCAAGTCCCTGGAGTTCCTCCGGCGAGAGCTTGCCGTCGCCGTTGGTGTCGAGCCCCTGGGTCACGTAGGCCGAATAGGCCGCATCGAAGCTCCAGCTGTGCCGGATGCCGGCGACGCGCCCGCCCTCGTAGGCGACCTCGGCCTTGGCCGTGACCCAGACGTGAGGATGCGCCTGCGCGGCCTGGGATAGGGCGACGCCGGCCAGGGGCGCGAGGAGCAGGCGGCGAAGATGTGCGGCGATCGGCATGGCGCTCGGATCGGGTTTCGCTGCGTTGAGGATGGCGGTCGATGCCGAGTCCTGCCCGGTCGATCGGGCGAAAGCAGGGCGCGCCGCACGGGGACGACGAGGAAGCGCCGATGAATGCGGACGAGCGCGCCGAGTGGCTGCGCGACTGCCCGACACTGTTCCACATGGCGGAAGCCGGGGCATGGCCGACGATCCGCCGTCACGGCCTGCTCAGTCCGGTGGCCGCGCTCGACCTGTTCGCCATCGACGGCGCGGCGCGGGAGGCGGCTCTCCGGCGCCGCCCCGAGAGCATCGTGCTCGAGCGGGCCGATCTCGGGCGGATCGTGCTGCGCGACCAGAAGCCCTTGAACGACAAGGCATTGACCCGCTGCCTGCGCGACGGCCTCGTCCCGGCCGACTGGCACGCGCGGCTCAACGGGCGGGTGTTCTTCTGGCTGAGCCGCAAGCGCGTCTAGACGCTGCTGGCCGGACGCGCCTATCGGGACCACGCCCACGAGGTTCTAGAGATCGAGGCCGCGCCCTTCGTCGCCGCCTATGCGGACCGGATCGAGCTGTCCCCGATCAATTCGGGAGCGACCGGGCAGTTTCCGGCCCCGCGCGGCGCCGACACCTTCCTGCCGCTCGACGCCTATCCCTATGCCCAGTGGCGTAGGAAGCGTTCCCGCGGCGAGCGGGTGGTGGAGCTGACGGTGCCGGGCTCGGTCCCCGACATCGCCCGGTTCGTGCGGCGCGTCGTCGTCATGCGGGAGGGGTCGGAGGTGCGGACGCTCGACGAGCGCGCCGTCACGGCCGCTTGAGCAGCGCCTCGACCTCGGCGGCCTCGGCCTCCGACAGGCGCTCCGCCTTGGGGGCCTGGCGGCGCGACAGGCGCCAGATGCCGAAGGCACCGAGCCCCACCGCGAGCAGCGGACTCAGCCAAAGCAGCAGCGTGTGCCAGCCGAAGGTGGGCCGCAGCAGCACGAACTCGCCGTAGCGGGCGACCACGTAATCGACGACCTGATTGTTGGAATCGCCTTCCTTCAGGCGCTCGCGCACGATCAGGCGCAGGTCTTTGGCGAGCGGCGCGTCGGAATCGTCGATCGACTGATTCTGACAGACGAGGCAGCGCAGGCCCTCCGAGATCTGGCGGGCCCGCGCCTCCATGGCCGGGTCCTTCAACACCTCGTCCGGCTGCACCGCCAGGGCAGGTGCCGGGACGAGGAGCAGGACCAGGGCGAGTCGCGCGAGGAGACGGGTCATTCGGCCGGCACCGCGGACGGCGGCAGCTTCGCCCGCGCCTTGACGGGAGCGCCCACGCGCATGCGCCGGTCGGTGAGCGACAGGCCGCCGCCCGCCGCCATGATCAGCGCGCCGATCCAGATCAGGAGCACGAGAGGCTTGTGGTAGAGCCGCAGGCCGATCGACCCGTCGGGCATCACCTCGCCGAGGCTCGCGTAGATCTGACTGAACCCGATCGTGGTCAGCCCGGCTTCCGTCACCGTCATCCGCCGGGAGGGGTAGAAACGCTTGCCGGTCTCGACCGTGCCGACGAAATCGCCGGCTTTGGTGCGCAGGGTCAGGAAGGCCGCAGTCTCCTCGTAATTCTCACCCTTCTTCGGGCCGACCCGGTCGAGGGTGGCGACGTAGGAACCCGCCGTCACTTGCCCACCGGGGCGGATGGTGCCGAGGCCTTCCGTGGCCCAGCCCTGCGCGGCGATACCCAGCACCGCGACGCCGACGCCCGCATGCGCCAGGGCGGTGCCCCAGGCCGAGCGCGGCAGGCCGATCGCCCGGCGCCACGTCGTGCCGAGATCGCGGCTGCGGCTCTGGCTGGTGCCGCGGGCACGGACCCAGATCTCCAGGGCCGAGCCGATGATGAGATAGGCGCCGATGCCGAGTCCGATCGGTGCCATGACCGGCCCGCCCCAGGTCATCGCGGCGGCCGCGAGCCCGACGACGAGCGCCACCGCGAAGGCCGCGAGCAGGCGCTGGGCGGCCGCCGCCGCATCGCCACGCTTCCAGGCGAGTCCCTGGCCGAACGGGACGATGAACAGCAGCGGCAGCGCCAGGGGAATGAAGGTCCAGTTGAAGAAGGGCGGGCCGACCGAGATCTTGTCGCCCGTCAGCATCTCCAGCAGCAGCGGATAGAGCGTGCCGACGAACACCGTGGCGCAGGCGGCGACGAGGAAAAGGTTGTTCATCACCAGCGCGCCCTCGCGGGAGATCGGCGCGAACAGGCCGCCCTGGCGCAGCATCGGCGCCCGCCACGCGAACAGGCTGAGGGAGCCGCCGATGAACAGGGCGAGGATGCCGAGGATGAAGACGCCGCGGCTCGGATCCGAAGCGAAGCTGTGGACCGAGGTCAGGAGGCCGGAGCGGACGATGAAGGTGCCGACCAGCGAGAGCGAGAAGGTCAGGATGGCGAGCAGCACCGTCCAGACCTTGAGCGCGTCGCGCTTCTCCATGACGACGGTGGAGTGCAACAGCGCCGTGCCGGCGATCCAGGGCATCAGCGAGGCGTTCTCGACCGGGTCCCAGAACCACCAGCCGCCCCAGCCGAGCTCGTAATAGGCCCAGTACGACCCCATGGCGATGCCGAGCGTCAGGAAGCTCCAGGCGATCAGGGTCCAGGGCCGCACGGCGCGCGCCCAGACGGCGTCGATGCGCCCCTCGATCAGTGCGGCGACGGCGAAGGCGAAGGTGATCGAGAAGCCGACATAGCCGAGATAGAGCAGCGGCGGATGGATCGCGAGGCCGAGATCCTGCAGCAGCGGGTTGAGGTCGTTGCCCTCGAGCGGCGCCGGGGCGACGCGGCTGAACGGGTTCGAGGTCGTGATGATGAACAGCACGAACACGAAGGTGATCGAGGCCTGCACCATCAGGGTGTTGGTGCGCAGGACCGCCGGCACGGAATTCTTGGCGGTGGCGACCCAGGCCCCGAACAGGGCGAGGATGAGCACCCAGAGCAGCATCGAGCCCTCGTGGTTCCCCCACACGCCGGAGATCTTGTAGATCAGCGGCTTGGCCGTGTGAGAGTTCTCGACGACGTTCTGGACCGAGAAGTCCGAGGCGACATGCGCGTAGGTGAGCGCGCAGAACGAAAACAGGATGCAGGCGAAGGTGCCGAGCGCCGCCGGCACCGCGACCTCGCGCAACGCCGCATCGCCGGAGCGGGCGGCCCAGGCCGGCATCACCGCCTGGACGAGAGAGAGGGCCAGCGCGAGCGCCAGGGCGTAATGGCCGAGCTCGACGATCACGAATGGGTCTCCCGCGCGGACACGATCCGGTTGGTGGTCATGGGGCTACCGCTCGCTGCGCTGGCCGAGGGTCGCGTCGGCGGCCGGCTTCGCGGCATCTTTCGGGGTCTCTTTGGCTGCTTCCGCGGGCGGCTTGCCGCCGCCCTCCTGCCAGCGCCCCTGCGCCTTCAGAGCGTCGGCGACCTCGCGGGGCATGTAGTTCTCGTCGTGCTTGGCCAGCACGGTGTCGGCGCGGAACACGCCGCCCATATCGAGGGTGCCCTCGGCGACGATACCCTGGCCCTCGCGGAACAGGTCCGGCAATTGGCCGCGATACTGCACCGGCACGGTCGCGCCCGTATCGGTCACCGAGAACTCGACATTCTGGTCGGGGCCGCGCTTGAGCGAGCCCTCCGTCACGAGGCCGCCGAGGCGGAAGCGGGTTCCCGGTGCCACGCCCTGGGCGGCGACTTCCGTGGGCGAGCGGAAGAACACGATCGAGCCGGTCATCGCCGACAGGATCAGCCCCAGCGCCAGGGCCAGCACGGCCCCGCAGCAGGCGATGAGGATCAGGCGGCGGCTCTTGCGGGTCACAGGGTTCCGTCCCGGTTCGTCGGCGCGTTCCTGGCCTTCGGGCAGGGCTCGAAGGGCGGCCTGACATCTTTCTTAGAGTTGTTCGCTTGAACGGTTTCGGCCCGCGCGCCCCTCGGGTCAAGGTTGAGCGGGCGGGACCGATTGTCAGAGGTGCCCTTCAGGGCTTGGCCACGAGGTCCAGTTCCCGGCCGAGCGCGTCGAGCCGTTCCACCGCGACCGGATTGGCGGCGAGGGCCATCTTGGCCCGGTCGAGCGCCTGGATCGCGGCGGCCCGGTCGCCGATCACCCCGTAGGAGCGCACGAGGCGCATCCACTCGTCGGTGCTTCCGCCCTTGGCCGCCAATCGCCGGTCGAGCGTTGCGACCATGCCGCGGATCGCCGCCTCCCGTTCGGCCGGCGGCATCGTCCGGATGGCATTGGCGGCGGCATCGGAATCCATCCCCCCACCGCGCGGCGCCTCGCCCGGGGGCTTCGCGTCGGAGGATCTGGACTCCGACGGACCGGTCTCGGTCGGCTTGGCGTCGGAGGATGCCTCGGCCGATCCGGGCATGCCGCCGGGGCGGATTTCGGCGAGGCCGAGTTCACGGGCCTGCGCGTCCAAGCGAGCACGGGCCGCCTCGTCACCCTTCAGGGCCTCGCGGGCGCGGACCAGCGCGTCGAGCGCCTTGTCACGCTCGCCGAGCACCGCGTGGGAACGCACGAGGCGCAGCCACTCGTCGGCGGTTCCACCCTGCTTGGCCAAGCGCCGCTCCAGCCCCTCGACCATGCCGCGAATCGCGTCGATCCGCTCCGAGGGCGGAAGCGCCTGGATGCTGGCCGCCGGGCCCGCGACCGAGGAATTGCCGGCCGCCGCGCCGCCCCCGGGCTGCTCAGGCTTCGGGCCGCCCTCCGGCGTCGCCGGCGCTGCGGTCTCTCCCTTGAGGCGGGCCAGAGTGTCGCGCACCGTGGGAAGCCAGGGCGCGTCGGTGGGCGCCCCGTCGGCGAGCGCGCCGAGCCGACGGATCGCGCCGGCCACGTCGCCGGCCTGTTCGTCGCCGCGGGCGAGGTAGAACTGGGCCTTGGGGGCCTTCGGATCGGCGGCGGCGGCGCGGCTCAGCACCTTGCGGGCCTCCGGCGAAACCGCGCCGTCGGCGGCGACGACCAGGGCCTCGCCCCAGTCGGAGAGCGCGGAGGCGTCCTCGCCCTTAAGGCGAACAATGGCGGCATAGGCCCGGGCCGCGTCGTCGTAGCGCCCGAGGCGCATATAGACGGGGCCGAGCACGCTCCAGCCGCGGACGTCGTCCGGGTGGCTCGCGAGACGCGCCTCGATCTGGCCGATGGCGGTCATCAGATCCTGCGCCCCGGCGCGACTCGCGCTCCGGTCGGCATCGGTCTGCGAGGGAAGGTTCGGCGAGCCGTACAAGCCGTAGACCACGAGCGCCACGAGGGGGATCGTCGACAGGGCGAAGGCGGAGGCCGCGCGGCGCTGACGCAGATGCGGCTCCGCCAGCGGCGCCAGCGTCGATTTCGCCGCACTCTCCTCGCGGCTCGCGCGCAGGAGGCGGCGCGCGGCCTCGGTGCGGGCGGCTTCGGCCTCGGCCGGTGCGATCAGCCCGCGCGCGAGATCCCGCTCGATCTCGGCGAGTTGATCCTCGTAGAAGCCGGCCTCGGTCGAGAGCTCGGCCCCAGCCACCTCCTGGCGGCGGCGGCGCGACATCGGCCAGAGCAGCGCGAAGACGGCCGCGCCGGTCATGGCCGCCAGAATGAACCAGATCGCCGTCATTGGCCCCTGAATACTAGCTCGGCCCCGTGTAGTGCCGGAGCAGGGTCCGCACGACATCGCCCTCGGGCGACACGTCGTCACGCGAAGCGCAAGGCGCGAAGGTAGCGCCTTAGCATAGGTCCGGCCGGGCGTAACCTTGGCCGGTCAATCTCGATTCTCTTCTGTGACTCAACGCTGCCCCGCCCCGGCGGGCGCGTCGCCGGGCACCTCGATCACGGCCCGCAACCCGCCCAGGCCGGCGGCCTCCAGGCGGAACCGACCGCGATAGAGGGCGGCCAAGTCGGCGACGATGGACAGGCCGAGGCCGGAGCCCGGCTTGGTCTCGTCGAGGCGGCGTCCGCGCTTGAGCACAGCGGCGCGGTCCTCCTCGGGCAGGCCCGGCCCGTCATCCTCCACGGCGACGATGAGGTGGGGATAATCGTCGCCCCCGATCGGCGTCGCCGCGATCGAGACGCGGCCATGGGCCCATTTCGACGCGTTGTCGACGAGATTGCCGATCATCTCCTCGAAATCCTGCTTCTCTCCGCGGAAGCGCAGGCCCGGCGAGACGCGGACCTCGTAGGCGATGTCCTTGTCGCGATAGATCTTGCCGAAGGTGCGCACGAGGCCGGCGAGCGCCGGCTCGACCTCGGTGGAGGTGCCCAGCGTCCCGGCCAGGGCGGCGGCGCGCGCCCGGTCGAGATGGTAGTTCACCTGATCGCGCATCACCGCGGCCTGCTCGCGGATCTTCTCCGACAGCTCCGGCGGCGCATCGCTGCTGCCGACCTCGTTGACGATGATCGAGAGCGGCGTCTTGAGAGCGTGGGCGAGGTTGCCGACCTGGGTGCGGGCGCGCTCCAGGATCTCGCGATTGGTCTCGATCAGGAGATTGATCTCGCCGGCCAGCGGAGCGATGTCGCGCGGGTACTCGCCGTCGATCCGGTCGGCCTCGCCACGGCGGATGGTGCCGAGCGCCGTGCGCAGCTTGCGCAGGGGTGCGAGGCCGAAGCGGATCTGCAGGAGCGCGGTCGCCGCCAGCGAGAAGCCGAGCAGCCCGAAGGTCATGAACAGCGAGAAGCGGAAGCGCTCGACGTCGTTCACGATTTCGTCGGCGGGGCCTGCGACCCGCACCGTGTAGCGCCCCTCCGTACCGACATCGACGTCGCGCTCGACGATGCGCAGCGTCCGGTCGTCCTGGCCCCGTCCATAACCCTGGCGAATCTGGCCGATCGTCGCGGTGCCGGCCTGATCCGGACCTTTCAGCGGGACGCCGACGAGCGAGCGCGAGGTGCGCAGGTCCCGCGGCTTCGCGTCGGGCCGCCCGACCTGCCAGTACCAGCCCGACAGGGGCAGGTCGAAGCGCGGATCGCCCAGCGAGAAGGAGCGCGTCTCGGGATCGCTCGGGGAGACGAGGTCGGTGGCGAGATTGTTGGCGAAGACGAGCAACCGGCTGTCGAAGGCCCGCTCAGTGTTCTCACGGTAGAGCGTCGTGAGGATGAAGGCCGCGATGACGAGGATCGCGGTGCTCGACAGAAACGAGGAGACCGCGAGCCGGACCGCGATGGAGCGGCGGCGCAGGGGAAGCCAGGCGAGGCGGTCGGTCATTGCGGCTTCTACTGTTTGTCCTTCGTCCTGCCCGAGCCGCGTCGGTACAGGAAGGCCCCAACGACGGAAACGATGGTCCCGCCACCGATCGTTCCGGCGACCCAGGGTTCACCCATCCAGAGTGCGAACGCGGAGACCGCCAGGGCCGAAAGAGCGAACACGGTCGCGCTGATCTGTCCGATCAGATCGCGCCGGATGGAGGCTTCGAGCGCTGCCTTCTCATAGGAGCGTCGATGCTCCGACTCACCTTCCCACTGCCGGAAAATGCGTTCGGGCGCATCCGGCACGAGCTTTCGAAAATCGTCGAGGACGGCCGGCGGCGGCAGGGGGCCACGCCAGGATACCCCGCGTTCGACAACGACTGTCCGGTCACGCTGCGTCTCGGAACTTCCCTGATCGGTCGGTCCCGCTTGCCGGGCCGGTGCGCTACTCCGCCTCGGCTTGCGCACGGATATGCTCACGCTCGATCACGACCCGCATGTCATTCCCGATCCTGAGGCCATCGCTCAACAGGGCATCGGCCTCGTCGCGATGTGGATAGCGTGCCGGGTCCGAGGCCGGCCACACGGAAACCAGCGCGCTCAGACCAGCGAAGAAGCTGCCGAGGCGGGTCCGCTCAGGAAATTTCTGGGTCGTCGCACGCATCGGGACAGGAAGGACCCGTTCGGAGAAGTGGGGCGCTCCAGCCGTGGACTGCGCCCTCGGCTCGCACGCCTTGACCTTAGGACATGGTCCGCGCGGTTGCCACGAAATTGAGCGAGGGCTTCGCCCCCTCACCCCTTCCCGCCCGGCTGGTTCGGATCAACGAGATAACCCAAGCCCCGCACCGTCTGGATCAGATCCACCGCCAGCTTCTTGCGCAGGCGCCCGACGAAGACCTCGATGGTGTTGGAATCGCGGTCGAAATCCTGATCGTAGAGGTGTTCGGTGAGTTCCGCGCGGGAGACGACGCGGCCGGTATGGTGCATGAGGTAGGAGAGCAGACGATATTCGTGGCTCGTCAGCTTCACCGGATTGCCGTCGACGAAGACGCGGCCGGAGCGGGTGTCGAGGGTGACGGGACCGCAGGATATCTGACTGCTGGCATGACCGGCCGCGCGCCGAAGAATCGCGCGCACGCGGGCCATCAGCTCCTCCATGTGGAAGGGCTTGGTGACGTAGTCGTCGGCGCCGGCATCGAAGCCGTCGACCTTGTCGGACCAGCGGTCCCGGGCGGTCAGGATGATGACGGGCGTCTTCACCCCGGCCCGGCGCCAATTCTGCAGCACGGTGACGCCGTCGGCCTTGGGAAGGCCCATGTCGAGGATGATGGCGTCGTAGGGCTCGTTCTCGCCGAGATACCCCCCTTCCTCGCCGTCGAAGGCCTTGTCGGCGACGTAGCCGGCCTCCTCCAGCGCAGTCACCACCTGGCGGTTGATGTCACGGTCGTCCTCGACCACGAGCAGACGCACGGTCGGTCACTCCTCGATCCTCAAAACGTCGTCGGGAATACCTTATCCGGAGCGACGTTTCTCAATCCTTGTGCACCCCCGACGCACCGGCGATTTCTTGAAGGCCGGCGGCTGGGGATGGCCTACCACTGCCCGCTGACCTGCCCCGACTGGCCGTCGACCATGACCTGGACGAATTGCCCGTCCCGACGCAAGGCGGTGAGCAGGTAAACGAGTCCGGCATCGTGCCGGCACAGCCGGGCGCGCTGAATCTCGGCCCGGGGAATCGCCTGACGCGCGGCGCGGATCGCCGCGATCGGCGGGACCACGCGCTTGTCGGCCACCGCCTCGCGCAGATCGGCGGGCGACAGACAGTCGTCTCCGCGATTCATCGGCTCGCGGATCTGCGGCGCCGGCGCAAGGGCGCCGGTCTCCTCGGCAAGAGGACCGACCGCATCCGTCGCGAAAACCGCGACGGTCGAGACGACGATCAACAGGGCGAAAGCTTGGCGCATTGAAAACGACATTCGCGCCGGAGCACTGAATGCGTCCTGAATGTTCGGGACGCGACACCGACCGGGAAGATGAAATGTGGATTTGCGGTCGGTTGCCATGGTCTCGGGCGAGCTTCGGTGCGGGTTAAGTTCAGATGGCCGTGACGGTTCCCCACGGCGCCCTGCGCCGCCCGACCGCCCGGTATGCGGTACGGAGTCACCATCGCGCGTGATTCGCGGCGTCGGACCGGCAGCCGCCAGGTCTCGGGCATAATCGTGTGCGGCCCCGTGCAGCGCGCGGATCGAATCCTCGAAGTCCCGAAGCGCGATCCGGAAGCGGGCCGTCGCGGCCCGGATCCGGCGCCGCGCAAGGCACCGCCGTCCGTGAGCACCCGGATCGAACCGGTTGGCGAAGGCGGCTCGTCCCATGTCCCCCCCCGAATGGATCGTCCGATCAGGACCGCGGGCGATGCGGGAGATCGTTTAATCGCCGGAGGATCTCTTCGAGCTTGTCGCGGGTGCGGAGATCGCTGCGCTCGACGTCTCGGGCGATCTCGGCGGAGAGCCGGGTCAGATCCTCCAGCGTTCGCGTCCGGCTCTCGAGAGCCGCAGCCACCGCGATGTTGGTCTGCGAGGCCCGCTCCAGGGCCGCCGCCGTGGCGCCGGTCTCCTCGATCCGCGCCTCCAGACTGCGCAGGCTGTCGCGGTAGAGATGCAGGCAGGCGATGCCGAGCAGCACCGCGACGATCCAGCCGGCGCCGCCATCGGCGAACAGCAGACGGGCGGCCTCGATGGCGATCTTGTCCACGGCGGCGCTCCGGAGCGGCTTGCGAGGCGGGCCCGCTTCGGGCCGCCTTGGGAGTCGGGCCGCCTTGGGATCAGGTGCGCGGCCGGCGCGGGGCGGAACCGGGGACGCGGTCAAGGGCGGCGTGCAGGGTGTTGGCGGCGGTCGCGTCCGCCTCCAGCGGCAGGGCGCGGAACACCTTGGCGGCGATCCCCGGCCCGTCGCCCGCGGCCCGGACCAGCCAGGCCGGTGCCTCGTCCAGCGCCCGCTGCACCGCGCGGGCGATCACTGCCGAGCCGAGGGTGACGGTCAGGGTTCGCCCGCGAACCGTGCCGGCAACGGCGTTGAGGGCGTAGTCGGTGGCGTTGCGCACCAGCCGCTCCACCAGGGCATCGGTGACGAGGAGGCGCAAGGGCCCGGCGATGCGGGCGATCAAGGCCGCCACGACGGCCGCGAGCACCGGCCCGGTCAGCCCGGCGAGGGCGTGGGCGAGGGCAACCAGGCCATCGCCCCAGGGCAGCACGACGACGGCGTCGGCGGCATGGGCGGGGGTGCAGGCCCGGGGCGCGGCGATCACGACGGCGGCCGCGAGCAGCAGCCCGCGCAGACCGGATGCGGAGCGCCGGGTGGCCGGTTCAGGCAGAGCCATGACAGATATCCTTTCTCGGGAGCGGACAGGTTTCAGCGGCGGCTGCCGAGCCACGCCCGCAGGCGCGCGACCCAGCCGGGCGATGGCGTCTCTGCGGGCTCGGTCTGGATGGAGGCGGCGAGCGGCGGATCGCTGCGGCGGGGGCGCGGCAGGGCGGTCTCGTAGGGCGTGCGGAACTGGTCGACTTCGGCCTGCCGGCGCGGGATCAGCACGGCGGGTCGGTTCCACAGCAGCATGGCCTCCGCCGCGCCCGCCCGGTCGCCGGCGCGCAGACGGCGCAGGACGGTGGAGCGCAGGAAGGCCGCCGGGCCGATGTTGAAGCTGAGCGAGACCAGCGCGTCGAAGGCGTGCTGTGGCAGCGGTTCCGGGAGGGCCTGGGCGACGGTGCGGACGAAGCGGGCGATGTCCCGGGCGAAGATCGCGTCGCATTCCGCAGCGGTGATCCGCAGGCCCGCCCGCGGCAGGGGGGGACCGGCGGCAGCGGTATGGCCGACGCCGATAGTCCAGATCCCGACGCTGTCGCGGTAGGCCTCGAGCCGACGCCCTTCGCGAGCGACCAGCACGGCGCGGCCGATGGGGCTGAGATCCATGGTGCGTTCTCTCGACAGAAGTTGGGGGGCGATGGGGAGGCAGCGGCCGTCGCCTCACCCGCGGGCGAGGATCCAGACTTCACCGCGCCCGCCGGGGCCGCCGGCTCCGGTGGCGGCGCCGTTGACGGCGGCGCCCGCCCCGCCCCCGCCGCCACCGGGAAGGCCGCCCGCGCCGCCCCGGCCGCCGCCGCTCGAACCGTCCGCGGCCCCGGCTCCACCGCCGCCCCCGCCGCCGCCCGCGCCGCGCGGCCATCTCTTGGCCTGGCCCGCCGCACCCGCAGCACCGACCGCGCCGAGGCTGCCACCGGCGGATTCGCGACCGTTTCCGACGGCGTAGCCGGCTCCCGCGTTCCGTCCGGGGGCGGCGACATTGCCCCCGGTGAGGCCCCCACCCGCGCCGCCGCCGCCCGCGCCGCGCAGTCCAGCGGTGCCGCTGGCGCCGGTGACGCCATTGCTGCCGGCCGCACCGCCCGCGCCGACGGATTCGAGGGAGGCACCCCCGCCCGCTGCTCCGCCGCTGCCGGGTACGGAATTCGTCCCGCCGCCGCCCGCGCTGCCGCCGAAGGCGCGCACGAGATCGTAGCCCGAGCCGTCGTGGACGCTCGTCGCGCCGCCCGCCGCGCCGGAGGCGCCGTTCGTGTCGTCGGTGGTGACGGCCGGCGCCCCGGCGCCGCCCGCGCCGATCGTCACCGTCAGCGTCGCGCCGATCTCGGAGGCCGCGAAGGTTTCGCTGTTGAGAGCACCGGCCCCGCCCCCTCCCCCGCCGTTGCGGACCGTGCCCGCCGCGCCGCGCCGGGCACCCCCGCCGCCCCCGCCGCCGCCCATGGCGGTGACCGTGACGGTGCGGGCCCAATCCGGCTTCGTCCAAGCGCCCGACGCGGTGAAGACGGTCAGCTCCTCCCGCAGGATTCCCTTGTCGAAGAGGGCCGCACCGGTCGTGCGCTCGACCGTGAACACGGTGGTCCAAGTGCCGCCGTCCGGGCTCACGCGCAGGCTGAGATCGTCGTTGCCGACGAGTCCGATCTCGGCGCGGCCGGAAAAGCCCGTTTGCAGCAGGAGCGAGAGCACGTGCCCCGGCGCCTGCTTGTTGAGGGTATAACGGAGATCGCCGTCCCCGCCCTCGCCCGTGGTAAGCGCCGTCCAGAGCGCCTTGTTGAGCTTGGCGGCGAATGGGTTCTGCGCATCGGCGGCCGTGCCGAGGCCGAGACGCGTCAGATTCTGAAGCGCGGTCAGGGCGGGCCGGAGCGGGGACCACGCACCGTTCGTGAACGCGTAGATCTCAGCCTCGTCGGCAACGAAAACGAGCCAGCCCGAACGCGGCACGAGGGAGAACCACGCCCCGTCCTGATAGCGGGCGATGCGCCCCGCCCAACCGGCCCAGGCGCCCGACGGATCGGCGGCGACGAGGTAGCGGTCGCCCTCCTCCGGATGTCCGGGCGGGACGGCCAGATCCCGGTCGATCACCGCGAGCTGTACCAGCGCGTCGAGAAGCGCGAGGGCCTCGTTGTGGGTGACATGCTTCTGGGCCTGCCCCGCCGCGATCAGCGGCAGGGCCAGGCTGGGGGTGTTCTCCACCATGCTCGACTCCGTGAGGGACCCGCGAAGGATCAGCTGCGCACGCGCACCCACGCCCGTCGTGCGGGACCACGCCCGCCGACGAGGCCGACCTGCGCCACCGCGAACGCGATCTCGGTGCGGGGGCCGCCGAAATCGGCGACCTCGTCCGCGTAGAGGACATGCGCGACCGTGCTGGTGAGGCTGCGCAGGACGGCGCCACCGCCATCGAGGATGTCGATGGCGTAGGATTCCGACGCCTCGTCGAAGGGCACGTCGGCGGGCTCCCAGGCATCGGCCTCGCGCCGGGCCCGGCGCGTCCAGCTGAGCCGCAGACCGCCGGCCTCGCGCCGGGCCCTTAGATGGACCGGGCTCAGCGGGAGGAAGGCCGTCAGGCCCGCACTGGCCGCAAATCCGATGAAGACCGGATCGGCCGGGTCGCGGTCCGCCGGACCGACCCGGTAGAGGAAGGGGCGGCCGGCCTCGTCGAGACGCTCGACCAGGGGGATGACCGCGCCATCGTCGAGCCGCACGATCAGGCAGCCGGCCGGAGCCGGGCGAGCGGCTGCGGCCTCGCTGCCGCCGAGCCCGCGCAGCAGCGTCGTCAGCCGCCACGTGTCCGATCCCGTGAACGCGGCACCCGCCGCCGACAGGATCTCGATCGCCCCCTCCGGCCCGACCAGGGCGAACAGATTGGCGCCCGACAGGGCCGCAGCCTTCCCGATCGCGCTCAAACCCTCCGCGTGGCGAAGCCGCACGTCGAGATGGGCGTTGCGATCGAAGCGCCAGAGCGGGCCGGGCGGCAGCGTCGACAGGGTCTCGCCGAGGCAGGCCGGATGATCGACGAGGCGATGGAGCGCGAAGGGCGCCCCCTCCCCCGTCGAACGCCAGACCGCGACGGCGCCGGGCCAAGGCTCGGCGGCGACCGCGAGGGCGGAGAGCGGGCTCGGGTCGCCCCGCGTCGTCGGCAGATCGAGGACGCGGGCGAAGACGGGTCCGGGCAGGGCTGGGGGCGACCGCTCCGGCAGCGGGGTCGAGCGGCCCTGGACTGCATCGCGACCGCCGCGCGGCACCGCCTGCGTCTCGATCCGGCGGCCCTGGGGCGAATCGTCGATGCGGGCGATGCGATGGAGGGCACCGCCCGGTAGGCGCAGACGGTCGCCGGGCTCCAGATCGATCCGGCGCGGGCTCACGCCGAAGGAAGCAGTCTCGCGCCCGGCGAGGCTCGCGTCGAGCAGGGCCTCCGCCAGGACCTGCGCCGCGTCGCGCCGGGTCACGATGGCCGCCTCGATGCGCGCCTCCCGCCGCCGAGTCCCGCCGGGGCGCCGGGCCGCCGCGGTGGCCCGGCGATATTCCGCGCTCTCGCCGTCGGAGAAATCGATCTCGACGGTTCGGGGCAGCTCGCTCTCCTCCGCCCGGACGAGGCGCAGGGGTGCGTCTTCCCGCTCCGTCAGCACGAGATCGGCAGCGTCGACCGTCACCGGAAGGCAGTCCTTGTCCGCGCCGCGCACCCGCAGGATCCCGGCGGAGACCGAGACGTCGAGGCCGAAGAGCCGGGCCAAGGGCTCGAGCGCCTCGCGCGCCGAGAGCGGGCGATCAAGGACGTAGCCGTCGAGAAAACCGGTGGCGTCGATCGCGGCCGGCGCGTCGATGCCGAGATCGGTCAGAATCGCGGCGATCAGACGGTCGAGGTCGAGCCCCTCGATGCGGCCGGTGATCCAGTGCCCCAGGGCCCAGTTCTGGGCGTCCGACCACACCGAGCGGAAGGCCGGGAAGGCGGGGAACGGCCGCGCGTCCCAGGCCCAGACGAACACGTCCTCCGGTGCGATCATCCGGCCGCCGTAGAGGGGCGAGACCGGATTATGAGCCGGCTCGAAATCGTCTGCCGCCGGGTCGAACCGCGTCAGGATCGCCTCGAGGCCGCGGACTTGGATCAGGTCGTCGCGGTGGCCCCGCGAGAACGGTGGCGCCGCGTTCTCCGACGATTTCGGATC
The DNA here is from genome assembly GCF_022179765.1 of Methylorubrum suomiense. Classification (GTDB taxonomy): domain Bacteria; phylum Pseudomonadota; class Alphaproteobacteria; order Rhizobiales; family Beijerinckiaceae; genus Methylobacterium; species Methylobacterium suomiense. The sequence continues at coordinate 455,635 of NZ_BPRE01000001.1, forward strand.
GGGGAACACGTTCGGCCCATTGGTCCCGCGATCGACGGCCGGAACGCCGATCTCGGTCAGCCAGATCGGCTTCGATGTCGGCACCCAGGGCGTCGGGCCGGTCTCGATGCCGTTCACCCGCTCGACATGCGGGTTCGACCACCACGCGACCAGATCCTTGGCCCGGTAGATCCACGGCTGGGCGTACGCGCCATCGGTGATCGGCGTCCGCTTCTGCGCGGCGCGGTCTTCGGGGCTTGCATAGAACCAGTCGAACGCCTCCCCCGCGCCGAGGCGGCTTCTCAGATAGGCCCGGTCGTAGACGCTTCCGGCCGCCGCCGCGTCGCGATGGTCGGTGCCGTCGCGCCAATCGGTGAGCGGTGGGTAATAATCAATGCCGATGGCCGTGATCGCCGGATCGGCGAAGAGCGGGTCGAGCGGAAAGCGCACCGAGGCCCCGCCCTCGTCCACCTGCGCGCCGTACTCGGTCCAGTCGGCGGCGTAGACGAGAGCGACGCTTGCGCCGAGAAGGGCACGGACCTCCCCGGCGAGCCTGCGGAATTGCTCGACGGCGGGGGCGAGGCCGCCCGGCCCTCGCACGCGGGTGAGGCTCGCGAACTCGCTGCCGAGGATGAAACCCGCGAGCGGCGAGCCCGCTGCGGCCCAACCGGCGGCGAGGCCGGCATAGTGCAGGATCATCGCCCGGTAGCCCTGCGGCCCCGCGAAGAAGGCGGCGACCTGGTCGGCCGCCTCTCGGGTTCCGTCCGGACTGCCCGACCGGCCAGGGGCGGGATGGCAGGTGATGCGCCCGCGCCAGGGATAGGGCGGCTGATACCCGGTGGGATTGCGGGGATCCGGCAGCGCATTGCCGGCGGGCACGTCCATCATCACGAATGGGTAGAGCACGGGAGCGAGACCGCGACGGGTCAGTTCGGCCACGAGGCGGGTCAGGCTCGCATCCGAAGGCGTGCCGCCGTAGGCCGCCACGTCGCCCGAGCGCGAGGTGGCGGGAGCGTTCTTCCGCGTGTAGCCGGCGACCACCCATTCGGCCCCCTTGGTCGTCTTCCGCTCGGCATCGACCCGCGGCGTCAGGGTGCAATGGCCGGCCCGCAGGTCGTTCCCGAACCAGCTCACCACCACCGAAATCCGGACGAGGTTCGGGCAGAGCGCCTGCAACGCGTCGAGGGAGGCGATGACGTCGCTCTGTCCCTGCAGCTGGAAACGGTTTGCCGGCTTGGTAACGCCGAAGCCCGCATCCTCGCTGACTGGAACCGGATCGAGCCCGAACTCGGTCGAGCCGGGGATCAGGCAGACGGCGCGGATCCGGCGGGCCAGTCCTTCCACCGGGCGGATCACTTCGAAGGCGAATTGCGGGACGCGGTTACCGAAGGCGGCGAGCGGCAGGCGCTCGAACACGATGTAGGCGAGGCCGCGATAGGCAGGCGCATTGCCCGCTCCCTCCTTGGCGACGATCAGGGGGTCGGGGGCCTGCGTCGCGCTGCCGGTATGGATGCGGACGTTCAGCGTCGTCAGGTCGAGTTCGGTCCCGTCGGCCCAGATCCGGCGTACCCAGGCAATCTCACCGGCACAGAGGCCGATCGCGAGATTGGCGAAATAGCTGTAGGCGGTGCGCACGCTCTTCTGCCCGCCGCTCCCGCCCTTGGCGCCGGAGCGCGTGCGCGCCACCGTCGTGTTGGCGACTTCCAGGGGTCGCGTCGCCCAGATCAGGGTGCCGCCGATGCGTGCCCGGCCATAGAAGCGCGGGACCGGTGCCCCCTCGGTGGAGGCGAGACCGGCCAATTCGGTCAGGCGCGGTCCCTCGACGGAGCGGGCCCGTCCCGCCCCGCCGAACAGAGCGACGTCGATAGCGGCACCGCCCGCCGCACCGACGACGCGGCCGATCATTCCGCCGATCGGGCCGCCCAGTGCGCTGCCGACCGCCTCGCCGGCCGTCTGAAGGACGATCGTCGTCATGGCGGGTCCTCCGTTCCAGGGAAAGCGCGCGGGCGGTACGAGCCAGCGTGAGGGCCGTGCGGAAGCGAGCCTCGCCGTCGGTCGAGGGGCCAAGCGTCGAGCGGGGCTCGAGACCGTGCGTCAGCCGATGCCGGGGAAGCGGAAGGCGTGGGCGAGATGGCGGCGCCACCACGGCGTCAGGGCGACCTCGCACACCGCCGCGCCGTCATGGGCATGGATCATCGCCGCCGGACCGGTGGCGACGGCACAGTGTTTTGCCGGCAAATACGCGCGAAACGCGAAGAGCAGCACGTCGCCGGGCTGTGGGACATAAGCGGGAAGTGGGGTCGCGACCGGCACGAAATGACGGCCGGCGGCGCTGGCGAGGGGATCGTCGCCGCGATCGACTTCCACCCAGGAGGCGGCGTAGGGCGGCGCGGTTTCGGGCTCGGAACCCAGCACGCCGCGCCAGACGCCGCGCAGCAGACCGAGACAGTCGCAGCCGACGCCCTTGAGCGAGGCCTGATGCCGGTAGGGCGTTCCGACCCAGCCGCGGGCTTCCGCGACGATCCGGTCCGCGAGGGCGCGATCCATCGTCGTCTCCTCAGCGGAACAGGCTGGAACCGTCGGGGCGGTCTCGATCGCCCTCGACGCCGCGCAGCACGAAATCGTTGCCCGGCATATGCGGGAAGCCCTGGAAGTTGAGGGCGTTGGCGAAACGGTCGCGGCAGGTGGCGAGGCGCTTGTCGCAGCCCGCCGTGAGCCGGACGGCGTCCCCCGGCAGGGCGGGGTGCGGCGGCGGCTCCCAGAGATCGAGGACGAGGTCGGCGCCGTCCCGTGTCTCGCTGCGCAGATCGACGCTGCCGCCCGCATTGGCGCCATCGATCCAGGCGAGGCGCCCGCCGGTGAACCAATCGGGGGCGAACATCGCCGCCAACGCCACCACGAGCTGCCCCGGTTCGGGGACGGCGACCACCCTGCCCTCGGCGCGGTAGCGCGGATCGCTCAACGCCACGCCGCAACGGGCGTCGCCGAGATCGGCGTCGCAGGTCGCCCGGAAGCTGCGTCCGGTCGGCACGTCGAGGCGATGCATCAACCCCCGAAGCTCCGCGACGAAGGCTCCGCCGGCCCGGCGCAGCTCGCCCAGGGTCGCCACGTCGAGGAGCAGACGCGCCTCCGGCATCGCCCAATCCACCAGCCAGGTCTCGACGCCGGCCCCATCATAGAGGCCGGCGGCCACATCGGATTCCGCGATGCCCGTCGAGGTCAGCGCCCCGGCGACCTCGCCGCCGCCGACGGCGAAGCCGAGTTCGGCGGACGCTTCCGCCGCTTCCAGCCCGGTTCGAGCCTCGTAGACGAGACCGCCGAAGCTCAGGTCGCGGTCGTGATCGGTGAAGCCGAGACTGCGCCCGTCGCGACGATGCAGGGCCCAGCAGCGGCACAGGGTGGTGGCGTTTTCCGCAAGGCGGGCGGCGAGGGCGGCGGGAAGAATGCGCATCGGTTCAGCTCTCCGCGAGGATGCCCAGGACCGAACGGCGTCCCGTTCCGTGTGCCCAGCGGGCGATCACGGTCGCGGGGCGATCGGGACAAGCGTTGCGTTCCCCGAGGCTCACGGCACGATCTCGACGAGCGGCACCCGCGGCACCTCGCCGGCCGTGAAGGCCGCGAGGTCGATGGACAGCTCGTCGGTGTCGAAGCGGACCGGGACGTCGAACTCGAAACCGGCGGTGACGGACGCGCCGGCCGGGGGAGCCGCGCCGGCGGCGAAGGTGACGAGTCCGGTCGCGGGCTCGCAGGCGACCTGCGCCGACGGCACCTCGATGCCAGCGACCGCGATGCGCACCGAACCGGCCACCGGCTTGGCGATGGTGCGACGGTAGGGTGCCGTGCCCTCTCCGTAGGTCTTGGCCAGGGCAAAGACGCGGGTGGTGCCGTCGCCGATGCCGATGCGCTGGTCGATCGGAGTGATCGGGCCCGAGGGTGGGCCGGACCGATGATCGACCCGGTCGCGGTAGCGGAAGCCGTAGAGGCGCCCGCGCCGCTCCTCGAAGAAGGCCAACACGGCGTGAAGCGCGTCCAGCGTGCGGATGCCGAGGCCCGCATCGTAGCGGCGGCGGGAATCCGCCCAACGGCTGTTGCGGTGTTCGCGCCCCGAGGCCAGCGTGACGATCTCGGTGCGTCGCACCGGGCCGCCGCTGCCGCGCAGGGCCACGTCGAGGGGAAAGCGCACCTCGTGGAAATCGGTCGGCATGCGAGAGCCCCCTCACAAGGCTCGCCGCCCGCGAGCGACGGCGCGGGCCAGGCGAGCGGCAACCTGGGCTTCCGAGCGTCGGAAGCCCTCGATGTCGGGCGTCGCGATGTTGACGGTGACGGCGACCGGGCGTTCGCTGCCGCCCGCGGCGACGCCGAGGCGGCCGTCGCTGCCGCGCCGGAGCGGCAGGATCGCCTCCGGGCCCGCTTCCCCCATCAGGCCGAGATCACCGCCGGTCATCGGAAAGTAGGTCGGTGCGGCGACGACCCCGCCGCCGGCAAAGGGTCGGACACGGCGTGCCCCGCCGTCCGACCCGAGACCGTCGAGAACACCGCCCCGGGAAAACGCCACCGGACTGCGGGCGCTAGCGGCCGAACTCAGGAGCGAATCGACGAGGCCCTTCACTCCCGCCTTCACGGGCTCGAGCGCCGCCTGGGTCGCGACCCCGGCGAGCTTGGTCGTCAGGGTGCCGAGCACACTGTCGAGCTGGCGCCCGGCATTCAGATTCTGGCTGAAGGCCGCCGACAGACTCTGCCCGAATTTCTGCGCGAGACGGTCCAGTGTTTCGAGTTGGCGCACCCGCTCGGCGGTGCCGCGGTCGCTGTCGCTGCCGGTCATCGGGCGGTCTCCGGATCAGGGTATGCGGCGACGAGGCGGTCGAGGTCGGCCCGGCCCAAAGCCGCGCCGAACCGGTCGGCCTGCAGGCCCGCGGCAGCGGCGAGTTCGCGGGGCGTCGCCGCCCAGAAGTCGCGCGGGCGCCAGCGCAGGACCGACAGGTCCAGCGCCAGCGCGGTCTCCCACGGGAAGGCGGAGAGGGGATTCTCCGGCGCCGTCCCACCCGTGGGGTTCAAGGGTCCGGTGCAGTGCCGAAGGCGGCTTCCAGCACCTCCCCGAGAGCTGCGGTCACCGCCGAGAAGCCGCCCGCCAGCGGCAGGGCCGCCACCGCCGCGTCGTCGAGGGCGTGACCGCCGCCGCGCAGGGCCGCACCGAGGAGGACGATGAGGTCGCGGGCCCTCAATCGTTCCCGCTGGAATCGCTCGGCGATGCCGGCGAGATCGCCGGTGGCGAAGGCATCCTCCAGTTCGGCGAGGGCACCGAGCGTCAGGCAGAGGGTGTAGCGTTCGGCCCCAAGGACGAGGGGCACCTCGCCGCGTCTGCGGTTCGCCATCGTCTCAGGCCGCCGTGAAGCCGAGGGGACCGGCGGAATCGAGCGCCATGTCGTAGGTCACCTCCCCCGCATGGTCGCCGCGATATTCGAGGCTCGAAATCTGGAACGGCCCTTCGATCGTGCCGAAAGCCGGCACCACGATCTGGAAGCGATCGATGGTGCCGTCGAAGAACATCTGCCGCAGCTGCGCATCGGACGCCGCGTCGCGGAACACGCCGGCTCCCGCGATCGCCGCGCGCCGCACGCCCGCCCCGGCGAGCAGTTCGCGCCAGCGCCCGGCGGAATCGGCATTCGTCACGTCCACGGTCTCGGCGTTGAAGGCGATTTGGCGGGCGCGCAGGCCGGCGACGGCGGTGAAGCCGCTCGCGCCGTCGCTGATCCGGATCAGAAGATCCTTGCCCTTCTGTGCGCTCATGGTCGGCTCCCTGTTCGTCCGGGTGGGCTTCGAGGTCAGGTCGTCGGGCGCTCGGTCACGGCCTCGAAGGTCAGCGTGGCGCGGGCCTCGCCGGTGCGCTCGTCGCGGGCGGCGGACAGGGCGGCGAGGCGCAGCAGGATGAGGGCATGTCCGTCGAGTTCGAGCGGTGCATCGTCGAGGAGCACGGCGATGCGCTCGGCCGCATCGAGGGCCGTGCGGGTCGAGCCGGGCTTGGCGACGACGAGCAGCGCCAGAGTGTGGCGATGGCGGCGCGCACCTTCGACGGAGTCGTCGCGGACCTCGCCGTCACCGAACAGGGCGTAGACCGGTGCCGCCCCGCGCGGCGGCTCGTCGTAGAGCCGCACCACGCCGCCCATCAGCCCGGCGAGCGCCGCGTCGCCGCGCAGGCGGGCCAGGATGCCGGCGCGCATCGCCAGCAGAGGGCTCAGGGCTTCACCCATGGCGGGACCTCCTCGATGAGTTCCTCGACCGTGCAGACCAGGGCGCGGCGCGCCCCGTCGGGATCGTCGGCGGAGCGAATGGCGAAGCGGCGCGGTCCGTCGGCCAACCGCATGGCCGGGACGACGTCCGGGCGGTAGCGCAGGCGGATCCGGTAGAGCCCAGGTCGGCCGCTCTGCGGTGCGGTGGCCGAACCCGCCGGTTCCACGGCCCCCCACAGGATCGGGCCGGCCACGTACCGGCGCAGCCGACCGCCGAACCCGTCGGGCTCGTCCACCGGTCGTTCGAGCACGAGGCGCCGCCGCCGCGCGCCGAGGGGCCCGTGGGTCATCGAACGATCTCCCGATGTGGATGATGCGCGCCGTTCCTTGGACGGAGGTCGGCGGGTCGAGCGGCGCGCTTACAGCCGCATCCGACGGCAGGCCGCGGCGAGACCGGCGGCGGCGGGCGGAAGAGTGCGGGGTTCACCGGCCTCGCCGGCATCGCCCCGGTTCTCGAACCAATCGGCCACCGTCAGGCGCAGGGCCTGGAGGAGCGGCTCCGGTACCGACGGACCGTTGCCGCCGCAGCCCGCGATGACCTCAACCAGGGCGGTACGACCGTCGAGCGTCGGCAGATCCGACCCGAACAGCAGGCAGGTCGCGTCCCAAGGATCGGGCCCGACGCGGATCGTGGTGGGCGCGATCTCTTCCACGACGCCGCTCGATCCGCTCAGGCCGACCCGCTCGACCGCCACGAGGGGGCTCAACGGCAGCGGCAGCAGGCCGTCGCGCGGCCAAACCTGAAGCGGCACCCGGAATCGGGCCGATCGGAGCAGGCGTCGAGACGCCGTCTCGACCGCGGCCCGGGCCGCCGCGATCAGGGCAAGGACGAGGCCATCCTCGGCAGTCTCGTCGGAGCCGAGGCGCAGGAAGGTGCGCATCTCGGCAAGGCTCACCGGCTCGACGCCGAGTTCCGCCGCGCGTATCGGGGTCATGCCGCCCTCCCGTGAACCGATTGTCGAAGATGATTGCGTCGATCCCGTCCGACCGCCGCGCGCCTTTGAGGCGCCTGCGGGATGCGCTGTCGGTCCTCGCCGTCGCGAGCACCCTCGCATCGCCGGCCTCGGCCATCGTCGGCGGCCGCGAGGGAGCGGACCTGCCCGGCGGTCGCTCCGCCGTGATGGTGCTGACCTCCGGCGGCGGGGTCTGCACCGGCATCGTGCTCGCCCCCGACACCGTGTTGACCGCCGGCCATTGCGTGGCGGGCGTGTCCGACAACCGGGTCCATTATCGCGACGAGGCCGGGCGTCCCGTGCTCGCCGAAATCACCGCGCGCGCTGTGCATCCGGGCTACGACGGCGACGCGATCCGCGGGCGGACCCGCTCCATCGATCTCGCCTTGCTGCGCACCAAGGCGGCGCTGCCATCGCGCTTCGAGCCCGCGACCTTGAGCACGGGCCAACCGCGGGCCGGCGCCGCTCTGACGCTGGCCGGCTTCGGCGCGGCGCGGGCGAACGACCGCCGCTCGATCGGCCGCTACCGCGGCGCGGCTCTCGTCGCGGTCGAGCCCTATGGCCAAAGCCGTATCCTGGTCTGGCTCCAGACCCACGGCGCGGGTGGCTGCAACGGCGATTCCGGCGGTCCGGTCCTCGACGGCGAGGCGGTCGTGGCGGTGGCCGCCTGGGTCAAGGATGCTTGCGGCGGCCTGACCCAGGCCGTGCTGCTCGGCCCCCAGCGCGACTGGATCGATCGAACTTTGGCCGGTTGGGGGGCTTCGGCGCGGTGGTGATCGGATTTTCGCTGAGCGGAAATTGATCGCCGCGTCGTTTCTACTTTGGAACCTGACCTTGGCCGCCGAATTCCGTTCAGATACGCTTGGCTGTGTCCGGCTTTGGAACCGCCCGGATCTTCGGAGAACCTCGATGGCTCTGAGCCCCCTGCGTGCCTGTCTGCTTGGAGCCGTGATCGGCCTCGTGCCGTTCTCGGCCCAGGCCGTGGTCGAAGGTCATACCAGCCGCGATCCGGGGGGATTGCGCGCGTCGGTGGTGCGCATCGAGAGCAGCCAGGGCGAGATCTGCTCCGGCACCCTGATCGCGCAGGATCTCGTGCTCACTGCCGCTCACTGCGTGATGCGCAAGGCGAGCTACCAAGTGTTCGTGGTCGACCCTGACTTCCGCCAGCGCCGCCTGCGCGTGGTCGCAGCCTCCATGCATCCCGAATTCGTCCCCGGCACGACGCCGGAGGAGCAACCGGGCATTGACCTCGCGATGCTGAAGCTGGAACGCCCGGTGGGTGCCGGCTTCCGTCCGCTCGATCCCCGCAGCGGCGCGATCGGCACCGGCGATTCCGTCGACATTGCCGGCTACGGTGTTCTGGCGGAGAACCGCCGCGGCACCGCGCGGACGCTGCGCACCGCCCAGCTCGTCTCGATCGGCTCGCTGCAGGTCGCCAACCGCGTCACCGTCGTCACCGATGCCCGTCGCTTGGCCGAGACTGCGGGCGCCGGTGCCTGTCTGGGCGATTCCGGCGGTCCGATCCTGCGCGGCGGGCAGATGGTTGGCGTGGTGAGCTGGTCGAGCGGCGCCATGCGCCAGGATCGGCGCGCCCGCACTGCCTGCGGTGGTTTCACCGCCGTGACGCCGACCGCCGAGCACACTAGCTGGATCTCCAACCGGGCCGCCGAGATGGAAGCCCTCCCCGCCGACGTGGCGGCTCAGCCGGGGGAAACCCGTTGGGTCGCTCGCCCCGGCCGACGCTCGGCCCGCTGAGCGACAACCGACGAGCGCGGCGTCCTCTCACGGACGGCGGCATCCCGAACCGAAACCGAAAGGGCAGGTCTGACATCCTCAGACCTGCCCTTTCCACGTGAAGCGTCAGGCGAAGCGCAGCAGTTTGATCGCGTTGAAGTCCTGCACCCCGCCGCCGACGCGCTTCGTGGTGTAGAACAGCACGTAAGGCTTGGCGGAATAGGGATCGCGCAGGGTCCGCAATCCGGCGCGGTCCACCACCAGATAGCCCCGGCGGAAATCGCCGAAGGCGATGGAGTGGCTGCCCGAGGCGAGATCCGGCATCGCCTCGGCCTCGACCACGGGGAAGCCGATCAGGGTCGCGGCCCGGTCGGCGGCGAGCGGCGGCTGCCAGAGATAATTGCCGTCCGCATCCTTGAACTTGCGAATCGTGCTCTGGACGCGGCGGTTCATCACGAAGTTCGCGCCCTGGCGATAGCCGGCGCGCAGGGAATAGATCAGGTCGAACAGGATGTCGGTCGGATTGCTCGCCGGGAAGGCGCCCGCCGCCCCCGTGGCGACGAAGCCGAGCTTGCCCGATGTCCAGGATGCGTTCGCCACGGTGTCGTAGGCCAGGAACCCTTTCGGCCGGGCGACGCCGTTGCCGGTGACGAAGGCGACGCCTTCCTGTTCGGCAAACGCCGTCTCGACCTCGTCGGCAAGCCAGGCATCGATGTCGAGCACGGCATCGTCGAGCAGCGTCTGGGTCGCCGCCGGCATGGCGTAGAGTTCCATCGCCGGGAAGCTCAGCTCCGACAGGGTCGGCGAGTCGGTCTGAGGCCGTTGCGCGGTCTCGGCGACCCAGCCGGAGGCCGGGCCGTTGACGGTGACGGCGCGCTTGTACTGCCCGCCGGACACCACGCGCACCGTGGCGATGGAGCGGATCGGCGAGATCTCGGCCAATCGGCGCAGCACCTCGCGCTCGATGGTCGGCGGCACGAGATAGCCGCCGTCCGGCCCGGAGCCGGCGGACAGGGCCTTCTCCTCCAGCCGCTTGAGGCCACCGCTCTCACCGGCGCGGACATAGAGGTCGAACGCGGCCTTGTGCTCGGTGGCGGTGGGGTCGCGCGGCGGCTCCGCTCCGCCGAGTGGGGGCCGGGCACGGTCGAGGCTGATGCGGTCGAGGCGGTGCCGCGCCTGATCGAGGGCGGCGTCGATGCGCGCCAGCTTCTCCTCGGTCACGACATCGGCGGTCAGCCGATCCTCGATCTCGGCGAGCCGCGCATCGTTCGTTTCCTTGAAGGCCTCGAAGGCGCGGGCAAACTCCTCGATCGCCCCATCCCTGCCCAGGGGAAGGGCCTTGTTCTCCGGCAGGCCGGACGAGGCACTGGTTTCGAAGCGCATCTCGGTCATGACATCCTCTCGGGGTGAAGCTGTGAGGCGGATCGGCCCATCAGGCGCGGGCTCTCGCGGGCGGCCGGAGGGCGGGGCGAAGGCGCGGCAACGGCCGTGAAGCGTGGAGCCGCGACGCGCGGGCGATCCGGGCGCCGGGCTGAAGCGGGAAGGTCACCAGCGAGATTTCCCAGAGATCGACGGCGATCAGCCGCCGTCCGCCGCGCTCCGGCTGCGCCCGCACGGCCCGGAACCCGATCGAGAGCCCGTCGAGGGCACGCTCGCGCATCAGCGCGTCGAGCTCGCGGGCACGCTGGACCGCGAGGTTCAGCCGGCCCGAGACCCGGAGGCCCAGAGCATCCTCCTCCAGCGAGAGCCAGCTGCCGATCGGCTCGGCCGGATCGTGCTGCCAGAGCATGCGCACCCCGGACACGCCCCGCCGGGCAAGGCTCGCGGCGAAGGCGCCCGGCGCGACCACGTCGCGACCGAGATCGGGCACGCCGAACAGGCTGGCATAGCCGGTGAAATGGCCATCCATGGCAGAAGCCTCAGGTTGTTGATGAGGGCGCGTTCGGCTCGAAGCCCGCCGGGGCCGTCAGGCTCCCGGTTGTGCGGCTTCCGCGGGGTAGCCGACGGCCTCGCGCTTCTCGGCGACCGACAGGAACTCCGCCGCTTGCACCCGACGCCACAGCGATTCCCGCTCCGCCGCCAGCGCCTCGATGCCGTCGAGGTCGGGCTCCAGGCGGGCCGGACCGAGCGCGGGCTCCAGCCAGCGGGCGATCGCGTCCGCCGTGCGGCGCACCAGCGGAATCACCGTCTGCCGGTAGAAGGCGCGGTTCGCCTCGGCGTAGTTCGCGTGGGTATTGTCCCCGGGAAGCCCCAACAGCAGCGGCGGCACGCCGAAGGCCAGGGCGATGTCGCGGGCGGCGGATGCTTTCGCCTCGACGAAATCCATCTCCTTCGGCGTGAGCGAGAGCGGGCGCCAATCGAGGCCGCCATCGAGCAGCAGCGGCCGTCCGGCATTGCCCGCGCCCTGATAGCTCGCCTCCAGTTCCGCCTTCAGCCGTGTGAACTGCGTGTCGCTCAGCGCGGCACCGGTCGCCGGGGCGAAGACGAGGGCGCCGGAGGGACGGGCCGCGTTGTCGAGCAGCGCCTTGTTCCAGGCACCCGCCGCATTGTGGATGTCGAGCGGCACCGCGGCGGCTTCCATCGGCGAGAGGCCGTAATGGTCGTCGAGGGGGTTGAACAGGGTCAGGTGAAGGATCGGCGGGACATCGCCGGTCTGGTCGTAGCGAACGGTGCGACCGCCGACGCTGTACGCGTAGGCCACGGGCCAACCATCGGCACCCGCCACCACCCGCATCCGATCCGGCCTCAAGCAGAACAACTCGCGGGGTTCGCCGTCGATGGCCACGACCTCGAGATAGGCGTTCCCCGAGACGAGCAGGTGTCCGTAGACCCGGTCGAGGAAGCTCGCGCCGCCCTCGCGCGGGTTCGGCCGTGACAACAGGGCGATCAGGGGATGCGCTTCGTCCGCGCCGCTGAGCGTGAGCGGCGCAGAGGCCGCCGCTTCGGCGACCAAGCGTATGGCACGGTGGACGACGGCGTTGCGCTGGAAGCCCTCCCGGGCAAGCGCCGCGTAATCCCGCGGCGTCCAGACCGCCCGTCCGTCCCCATACAACGCGAGCATCGGCGCCGATTTGACGTGCGGCGCGTAACCGGCGGCACGGGCCAAGCGCGCGAACAGACCGGGCATGGGACTCCTCCCGACGACAATGTTTCACGTGAAATTAACCATGACGGCGACGGTCGCGCGGCCTCACAGGCGGCGCACGCGCGGCTCTGCGCGATGGGTCAGCATCAGATGCGTCAGAGCCCAGACCAGCGCGTCCAGCCGATCTGGTGAACGACCACCGGACAGACCGCCCGGACCGAAATCACACATCTCGTCTTCGAGTTGCGGCAGCGGGCCGACATGGCGCACACGGCCCTGGGCGTAGAGCAGGGAGACCGGCTCGGCCCGGACCAGCTTCCCACGCGTGGCGCGGACGGGGACCACCGGAACGTCGGCATCCGCCTCGGCGAGAACGGCGGTCACCATCTCGCCGCCCTGGTTGACCTCCGCCACGAGGGCGTCGGCCTCGAGCCGATGATAGAGCGTCAGAGCCACCCGTGCCCAGGCAGCGGGGCTCGCCCGTTCCAAGGTCGCGTCGGCGAGGACATAGGCCGTGCCGTCCGCAGCCAGACCGGCCGCGACGATCCCGCAGGCATCGGCCCCGGCACGCGACGAGGCGGGCGGATCGATCGCCACGACGATCCGCTGCAGGGCGGGCGCCTCCGTGACACGGGCCCGCTCGATCCCCTGGCGGCTCCAGAGAGCATCCGCCCGATCCTCGATCAATTCGCCATCGAGTTCCTGACGCCCGAGCCGCGTGCCGGCGTAACGCCCGACGATCTCATCCAGGAAGGACGGTGCGAGGTTTCTGGCATTGTCGGCGGTGTGCGAGCGCGTCACCACGCTGCGCGGATCGGCGAGCAACCGGCGGATCAGGGGGATCGGCCGCGGCGTCGTGGTGACGAGCCCGCGGGGCCGCGTCCCGAGCCGCAGCCCGAACTGGATCATGTCGTAGGCGGCTTCGGCCTCCCGCCATTTCCCGACCTCGTCGGACCACGCGGCACCGAATTGCGGGCCACGCAGGGAATCCGGCTCTTCCGCCGAGAAAGCGAGCGCCACCGCACCGTTCCCGAAGACGAGCCGCCGCCGGGACGGCTGCCACGACGGTGGGGCATGGCCGAGCGAGGGAAGGGACAGCACCCCCGAAGGCCCCTCGATCATCACGTCGCGCACATCGGCGAAGGTCTCGCCGATCAGGGCGATGCGCCCGACGGCGATCTCGGTGAAGACCGGATCACCGTAGGCGAGGCCCCGCACCCATTCGGCACCGGTGCGGGTCTTGCCCGAACCGCGCCCACCGATCACCGCCCAGGTCGTCCAGTCGCCCGGTGGGGGAAGCTGATCGTCCCGGGCCAGATGGAGCCAATCGATCTCAAGGGCCTGGAGATGCGTCCGGGGCAGGCTCTCCAGAAAGCGCGCCGTCCGGTTCGTGCGCCTCGAACGCCGCATAGCGTCGCGCGATGTCCGCGCGCAAAGCCACGAGATCGACGGAAGGCGCGACCGCGTCATGCCCCGCCTCCTCCGCCTTCACTTCGTCGAGCAACGCCTTCAACCCGCGCAGATCCCGCAGCACCTTCGCCGAGTCGAACCCGGACGGTGCCGCCTCCGCATCGAGAGCGGCGTCGAACCGATCGATCTGACGCGCGATATGGACGAGGAACCGCGCCCGCAACCGCTGGGCGGTCAGGGGCGGCCTTCTGCGCAGCGCAGGCGGCTTGTCGGGAGAGTGCGGCTCGGGCTCGCGGCGGGGTCCGGAGCGTCGCGGCATCGCGGGGTCTCCATCCACACTTCTTGAGCGTGGGATATCTCTAGCTCAGGAGCGTCGCGCTGTCAATGCTAAAATTCCTATAGAAGGGAAATATGCCGAAAAGCTGCTTAGGCAGCATGACCGCCGGAGCTGCATTCCAGGCCGACGGCTGATCTCGGGCCCTGCGAGCCATCGGCACCCCGGCCCCCTGCCACGCAGATCCGCCGCCCGAGATCGCATCGGCCGGGTTCGAGGCCCGAATGCCGTCGCCTCGTTCCTCAACCGGCGACGCTGCGCGGCGTGTAGACGAACGGCACCTGTCCCTCCCGCTCGATCAGGCGCGTCGCCGCCGTTCCGATCAGGATCATCGTCGCCATGTCGGCAGGGGCGGTGCGGGCTTCCGCCAGCGTCAGGACGCGGACCGATTCGTCCGGGCGGGTCACGGCGCGGGCGAAGATCACCGGCGTGGTGGCCGGCAGGATCTCGGCGGCGAGGGCCAGCGCGCGGCCGAGCTGCCAGGGCCGGGCGGACGAGATCGGGTTGTAGAGGGCGACCGCGAATCCGGCGCGGAACACCGCTTCGAGCCGGGCCGTCACGACCTCCCAGGGCTTGAGATTGTCCGACAGCGAGAGCGCGCAGAAATCGCCCCCGAGGGGCGCGCCGAGCCGGGCGGCGGCGGCGAGCATCGCGGTGATGCCGGGCTCGACCCGGATGTCGAGGGCGCGCCATTCCCGCGGACCATGTTCGATAGCTTCGAACAGAGCCGCCGCCATGGCGAACACGCCGGGATCGCCCCCCGACACCACGGCGACGCGGCGGCCGGCGGCCGCGAGTTCGAGGGCGTGGCGGGCGCGGTCGAGCTCGACCCGGTTGTCGGTGGCGTGCCGCACCAGCCCGGCGCGCTCGGGCACGCGGGCGACATAGGGGTGGTAGCCGATCAGGTCCTGGGCGGCGTCGAGGGCGGCGCGGGCGGCCTCCGTCAACAGGCGCGGGTCGCCGGGTCCGAGGCCGACCACGGTGACGCGTCCACCGGAATCCGCCGCGCTCACGGCCGGCGGCCTTCGCCGGGCACCAGCACCATCGAGAAATAGGGGGCGACATCGTCGGGCTTCTGCGCCAGCGGCACCACCCGCTCGCCCGCCATGGTGCCCCGCTCGACATAGACCGCACGGTCGAGGAAGCCGGTCTCGGCGAGCACGGCGCGCACCTTCGGCAGATGGCGGCCGAGCTTCATGATGACGGCGGCGTCCGTCCCGCGCAGGCGCTCCGCCAGGGCGGCACGCGGGAGCGTTGCGGGCAGGATGGTGAGCACGTCGTCACCCCAGGTGATCGGCGTGCCGGCCCGGGTCCAGCAGCCCGACATGCCGGTCACGCCGGGGATCACCTCGACGGGGAAGCGGTCCTTGAGCCGGCGCCACAGATGCATGAACGAGCCGTAGAAGAAGGGATCGCCCTCCGACAGAATCGCCACGTCGCGGCCGGCGCCGAGATGGTCGGCGAGCCGGTCGGAGGCCTCGTCGTAGAAGCCGGCCAGGGCCGCGACGTAATCCGGGTGATCCGGCGGCAACTCGGTGGTGTAGGGATAGGCGAGCGGAAACTCGCGGGCGGGGTCGCGCATCACCGCGTCGGCGATGGTGCGGGCATTGCCGCGCTTGCCCTGCTTGCAGAAATGCACGAGCACCGGCGCGCGCTCCAGCACGCGGATCGCCTTCACGGTGAGGTAGTCGGGATCGCCCGGCCCCATGCCGACCCCGTAGAGCGTGCCGGTCTTCCGGGTGACGAGGGCCTCGCCCGCGCCGTCGGTCTCGGCCGGGGCGTCGATGCGCACGCTGCCCTCCATCACTCGATCTCGTTCGCAAGCGCGTTGACGGCAGCGGCCGTCATGGCGCTGCCGCCCCGGCGGCCATGGACCACGACGAAGGGCACCCGCCCGTCCCGCGCCAGCGCCTCCTTCGATTCCGCCGCCCCGACGAAGCCGACCGGGATGCCGATGACGGCGGCCGGGGGCGCGACGCCCTCGTCCAGGAGTTCGAGCAGACGAAACAGGGCGGTCGGCGCGTTGCCGACGGCGACGACGCTGCCGGGCAGGTGCTCGCGCCACAGTTCCATGGCGGCGGCCGAGCGGGTGGTGCCGAGTTGCTCGGCCAAGGCGGGCACCCGCGGATCGCCGAGGGTGCAGAGAACCTCGTTCTTCGCCGGCAGGCGCGCGCGGGTGACGCCGTCGGCCACCATGCGCACGTCGCACAGGATCGGGGCGCCGGCCTTCAGCGCCGCCTCGCCGGCCACGGCGAAACCGTCCGACATCTCGACGTCGCGGGGCAGGTCGGTCATGCCGCAGGCGTGGATCATGCGCACGACGACGCGCTCGGCCGCCCCCGACCATCGGGCGAGGTCGGATTCGGCGCGGATCATCGCGAAGGAGCGGGCATAGATGGCGCCGCCGTCGCGGATGTAATCGTAGCGCGCATTCGGGTGGGCACTCATCTCAGGTCGTCCCGAAAAGCGAGATCCAGCGCCGGGCGACCGGCCGCGGCGGCCTTCCTTATCCGGTCCAGCGCCGCCTCGAAAGCGAGACGCGTGGCCGGCTCATCGCCGGGCTCGCCGCCGAGCACCACGTCGTAGGCGCCGTCGCGGGCCACCAACGTGAGGTCGGCCCGGCCCGGATGGGCGCAGCCCTTGGCGCAGCCCGAGACATGCACCGTCGGCCCAGGGTCGGACCGCGTCGCCCCACCGGGGTTTGCCAGGGGCGCCAGCACGGCGGCGAGGCGCGCCGCGTGATCGGGCACCGGGGTGGTGCCGGAGCGGCAGGCGGGCGCGCCGGGGCAGGCGAAGACCGTGCGGCGGGGATCGTCCGGGCTCACGATGAAGCCGGCCTCGGCCAGGGCCGCCTGCAGGATCGCCGTGGCGTCGGCGGTCCCGGGGGCGAGGAATGCGAATCCGCGCTCCGGGCTCAGCCGTGCCCCGTCCGGCCCGGCGAGCGCCGCCGCCCGTTCGAGCCGCTCGGCGGTGCAGCGGCCGAACGGCGCCTGGACGAGGATCGCCGCGCGCCCCTCCGGCAGGGCAGCCGGCCCCGGTCCGGCCGGCATCGGCGCGGGCGCGAGCGGGCTCGGCGCGAGGGGATGGAAACCCGCCGCCGCCGCGACCAGGGCGCGCTGCTGCGCATCGAGGTCGCGCACCCGGCGCCGCCCGGTACCGGCGAAGGCCGCGAGCGCGAGGCCCAGCGCCCCGGCCGCCCCGAGCTCCGGCAGCACCCCGCAGCGGATCGGCCCATCCGCGCCCGCAAGGCCGAAGGCAACCTGCGCCCGCCCTTCGGCGAAGAGAAAGAAGTCGGCCTCCACCGGCCCGAGACCGAAGGCGCCGCCGCCATCCACCGCGACGAGGGTCTTGGCCGGAAGCCCCGGGACCGCGAGGCCCACCGCCTCGACGGCGCGGGCGAGCGCGGGCACGTCGATGGTCTCGCTCCCGTCGAGGCCGGCGAGGGGCGCGGTCAGCGTCAGACGCTGCGGGCCGCCGTCGTCGCGGGTGTCGCCGAGGCCGGCTTGCGCGAGCGCGCAGGCCAGGCGCGGCGCGCTCGCCTCGCTGACGCCGCGGATCTGGAGATTGCCCCGCGCGGTCACGTCGATATGGCCGTTGCCGTGGGTGCGGGCGCCCTCGGCCAGGGCCCGCATCTGGTCCGGGGTGAGCCGCCCGAGGGGCGGATGGACGCGGGCGAGCAGGCCGTCGCCGGTCGGCATCGGCCGGGCCAGCGACGGGCACCACCCCCGGCGGGCGCCCTCGGGCAGGGTGCGGCGGGCGCTCATTCGGCGGCCATCAGGGCGTCGGCGGGGGCGGCGTTGCGGCGGCTCTGCCAGAGGCCGCGGGCCCGCAGCGCGTCGAACCGTTCGAGGATCGCCCGCGTCGCCCGGGGATTGGCGGCGCGCAAGGCCTCGAACACCTCGGGATCGGCGATCCAGGCGCCGTAGAGCCGGTCCAGATCGTCGTTCGCCACCGCGTCGGTGGCGGCGGCCAGCACGAACACGGCGTCGATGCCCTGGGCGAATTCCTGCGCCCCGCGATAGCCGTGACGCAGCTGCGCCGCGATCCAGCGGGGATGGGACAGCCGGCCCCGGATCAGCCGGGCCACGTCCTCGCGGGCGGTGCGGGTGCGCGGCGCCTCCGGGTTCGATACGTCGAGGCTGTAGAGGGCGGGCGCACGCCCCTCCGCGGACGCGGCGGAGAAGAACCCTCCCATGGCGTCGGCGGCCGCGTCGCCGTCCAGAAGGTCGCGCTCGGCGACGTCGAAGGCGTGGACATAGGCATCCGCCGCGGCCACGCGGGCCGAGAAGCCCGCATCAAGGCCCTCGGCATCGCCATAGGCATGGGTGGTGGCTCCGAGATAGGCCGCGCCCAGATCGGCCCGCGCTTCCCAGGCCCCGTCGAGCGCGGTCTCGGCCGCGCCCGCGCCGTAGCGGCCGGGCGCCGCGCCGTAGATGCGGGCGGCGGATTCGCCCCGGCGGCGGGCGGCGGCGAGGGGATTCTCGTCGTCCTCCTCCTCGCGGGCGGCGACGGCGCGGGCGGCGCGGTCGAGCAGCGCGAGGGTCTCCGGGAAGGTGTCGCGGAAGGCGCCGGAGACGCGGCAGGTGACGTCGATGCGCGGCCGGTCGAGCAGGGCCAGCGGCAGCACCTCGAAACCGGTGACGCGGGTCGAGGCGTGATCCCAGACCGGGCGGACGCCCATCAGGCTGAGCGCGTGAGCCACGTCCTCGCCGCCGGTACGGAGCGTCGGCGAGGCCCAGAGATCCATGACGATGCGGGCCGGATACTCGCCCTCGTCCTGCAGGTAGCGGCGCACCACCGCGTCCGCCGCCTTCGCGCCGAGCAGGGTCGCGGCGCGGGTCGGCAGGGCGCGCGGGTCCAGCGTGGTGAGGTTGCGGCCCGTCGGCAGCACGTCGCTGCGCCCGCGCGACGGGGAGCCGGCGGGTCCCGGCGCCACGAAGCGCCCGTCGAGGGCCGCGACGAGCGCGTTCCGTTCGGCCTCGGCGCTCGCCCGCACGGCTTCGGCGGCCTCCTCCGGCGCACGACCGAAGACGTGCAGGCCATCGCGCATCGGCGTCTCGCCGAGATCGCACAGATGCGCGTCGAGGGCGGTCAGCGCGTCGGCCATGGGCGTATCGGCATCGATGCCGGCCCCCGCGAGCAGCCCGGCGGAGGCGGCCTCGTCGAGGATCGCCGAGGCGATCAAGGCGGCGCGGCGCGGATCGAGGACGCTCGCCGCCGAATATTCCTCCACCAATTCGCGTAGCGCGGCGGCCTCCGGTGTCAGGCCGGACGCCTCGACGGTGGGCGTGAGATGCCCGAGCGCCACGCCCCCGAGCCGCCGCTTGAGGGGTGCGGCCTCGCCCGGATCGTCGACGATGAAGGGATAGACCACCGGCAACGGCCCGATCGCCAGGGCCGGCCAGCAATCGGGAGAGAGGGCCACGGCCTTGCCGGGCAGCCATTCGGTGGTGCCGTGGGTGCCGAGATGGATCAGCGCATCGGCGCTGGTCCGCAGACCCAGATAGAAGGCCAGATAGGCGTGGGTCGGCGGCTCGTCGGGATCGTGATAGCCGGCCTTGCGGTCGGCGGCGCGTCCGCGGTCGGGCTGGAGGAAGAGGGTAAGGGTCCCCAGGGACAAGGCGCGGAACCGGAACGCCCCGTCGCGGCAGGACGGATCGTCCCCGGGGCGGCCCCATCGCCCGGTCAGCTCTGCCTGTCGTTCCTCCGGCAAGCCGGCAAACCACGCCGCGTACGCGGCGAGCGGCACGGGAAAGCCCGCCTCGCCCTCGGTCAGCCCTGCCATCAAGGACTCGGCATCGGGCAAAGCGCCCGCGAAAAAGCCCGCCGCGGCGAGATCGGCGGCGATGGCCCGCGCGCTTTCCGGCGTGTCGAGGCCCACCGCGTAGCCGGCCCGGCCCCCGCGGGCCGGATAATCGGACAGCACCATCGCGAGGCGGCGCTCGGCGCGGGGGGTCCGTCTCAGGCGGATCCAGGCCGCGGCCCGGTCGGCCAGGGCGGCGATGCCGGCGGCATCCGGCACGGCGCGGCGCTCCGAGAACCCCTCGATCGCCGCGCCCTCCTCCTTGAACGAGATCGGGAAGCCGGAGAGGCGCCCGTCGAATTCGGGAAGCGCCACCTGCATGGCGAGATCGGAGGCGTTCATGCCACGGCCGGAGGCGGCCCACGCGTCGCGCGGCGCTCCGATCGTGTAGGCCTGGAGCACCGGGCAATCGGCGGCGTCGAGGACGAAGCCGGCATCGTCGCGGGCCGAGAAGGCGGTGGCGGCCAGCACGATGTCGGGCCGATGGCAACTGAGCGTCGCCCGCAGCACCGCGACGGCCTCCGGGTCCTTCAGGCTCGACACCGCCAGCGTCAGGCAACCGATCCCGCGCTCCCGCAGGGCGGCCGTGAGGTGGATGGCCGGCGCGGTCTCGCCCGAGAGCACGGCCGAGCGGTAGACGAGGAGCAGCGCCAGCGGTCCCGTTCCGGCGGCTTCCGCCCCCCGCTCGACGGAGACCGGGCCGCAGCCGGGACACCAGGCGAAGCCCCGCGGCAGCGCGCGGGGCGGCTCCGGCGCGAGGGCGTGGCCGGCCTCGACGGCGAGCCGCCGCAGCAGGTTGGTCAGGTTGCCCGGTCCGCCCGCGCGGAAATAGGCGTCGAGGGTCGCGCAGGTCTCCGGCGGCAGGGTCGAGAAGGCGTCGAGACGGGGATCGGGCCGGTCGTCGCCGGGCAGGACCGCGAGCCGAACCCCGTTCGCCCGCGCGGCGGCACTCGCCCGCTCGATGCCGTAACGCCAGTAATCGAGGCCGCCGAGGCAGCGGATCACGCACACCTTCGCCCGCGCGATCACCGCATCGACGTAGAGATCGACCGACATCGGATGGCGCAGCTGCGCCATCTTGGCGAGCCGCAACGACGGCAGGTCCGGATCGGATGCGTGGGCGCGGGCGATGGCCGCGAGATCGGTATCGGTGAAGGACAGGACGACGATCTCGCCGGGGGTCTGGCCGAGATCGATCGCCGCCTCGCCCTCGTCGAGGGAGACCGTATCGATGCGGATCAGGTGCATGGCGCGCCCGTCCTCCCGGCTCGATCCGCAGGCATGCCGGTCGCCCGCGCAGAGGCGGGCTGCCGGGCCGGCAGCAAGGCCCAGGCGCGCCGCCGCAGGCCCATCATGGACCTGCCTGCCGGTGCGGCTGTCGCCCTGCGAAAAAGATCATCCCCGCAGCGCGGCGGCGACCGCGTCCTTGTCGAAACCCTTGAGACCGATGACGACGAGGCGGCCGTCGCGGGGCTCGCTGCCCTTCCAGGGACGGTCGTAATGGTGGGCGACGCGGCGGCCGACCCCCTGCACCACGAGACGCATCGGCTTGGCCTTTACCTCGGCGAAGCCCTTGATGCGCAGCACGCCCTCGGTCTCGGCGGCCTTCTCGACGCGGGCGGCGAGGTCTTCGGGGCTGCCCGCGACGCCGATGGGGAGCGCCACCGATTCGAAGTCGTCGTGGTCGTGGTCCTCGCCCTCGCCGTGATGGGAGGGGCGGGCATCGAGGTCGTCTTCGGCCGCCGCACTGATCCCGAGCAGCACCCGCGGATCGAGGCGACCGTGCTCGGTGGCGACGATCTCGACGGCGCGGGGCAGATGCGCCTCGATCTCGGCGCGGACCTTGTCGCGGGCCGCCTCGTCCAGAAGGTCGGACTTGTTGAGCACCACGAGGTCGGCGCAGAGGATCTGGTCCTCGAACACCTCCTCCAGCGGATTGTCGTGATCCACCGCCTGATCGGCGGCACGCTGGTTGGCCAGGGCGTCCGGATCCTCGGCGAACAGGCCGGAGGCGACCGCCGGGCCGTCCACCACGGCGACGACGCCGTCCACCGTCACCCGCGAGCGGATCGCCGGCCACTGGAAGGCCTGGACCAGGGGCTTGGGCAGGGCGAGGCCGGAGGTCTCGATCAGGATGTGCTCCGGCGGCTCCGGCCGGTCGAGGAGCTTCGTGAGGGCCGGCACAAAATCGTCGGCCACGGTGCAGCAGATGCAGCCATTGGGCAGTTCCACCACCGAATCCTCGGTGCAGCCCTCGACGCCGCAGGAGGCCAGGAACGAGCCGTCGAAGCCGAGATCGCCGAACTCGTTGACGATGACGGCGAGCCGCCGGCCGCGGGCCTGCTCGATCGTGTGGCGCACCAGCGTGGTCTTCCCGGCTCCCAGGAAGCCGGTGACGATGGTGCAGGGAATTTTTTCGAGGATGGCCATGAGGGTCAGGATTCCGCTCGTGTCGGGGTCAGCGGCGGGATGCGGGCGACGACGCCCTTGCGAAACGCCTCCGGTCGCTCGCGCCAGGGCACGAGGCCGTCCGGAGTCTCTTGATAGCGGCGCAGGCCCGCCAGGATGGTGCGGGCGGAATCCTGCGGATTCTCCAGCGCGTCGAAATCGCCGTAGACATAGGTCCAGCGACCGGCCGACGCGACCGCGACCGAGCAGGGCCGCTTGCAGACCGAGAGGCACTCGACGCCCTCGATGGCCAAACCCGGCACCGGCTCGCGGGCGGCCTCGGCGATCAGGGCGGCCAGCAGCCGCGCGCCGGCCCGCGGCTCGGCGGGATCGCCCGCCGCCCGACAGGTGGTGCAGACGGAGAGAACGGTCTCGCGCGGGTCCTCAGGCATGCGCGCGGTCACTCGCCTCGCGCCCGAACAGGCCCCAGGCCCAGCCATAGGCGAGGCCGATCAGCGCCCAGAAGACGAAGCCGATGGCGAGGGAGCGCGCCGCGAACTGCGCCGCGCTGGCCGGCGGCACCTGCGAACTGACCGTGTCGATCGATTGCGGCGCGCCGGCGAGATGCGGGGCGACGATCAGGACGAGGCCGCCGAGGATCGTGATCGGCACCCGCCGGACCGCGATAAGGTAGAGGCCGATCCCCGTCGCCGCGACCGTCATGATCCACCAGCTCTGCCGCAGCACGAGGGGCGCTGCCCCCATTCCCGGCAGTTCCGGCGGCAGCCCGACCGCGGGGGCGAGCGCCACCGCGAGGAAACCGGCGATCCCGACGGCCAGCCCGCTGCGCGGGGTCGGCTCGCGGCCGAGCGCCAGCATCACCGCCGCGAGGAGCAGCGCGTAGCCGACGCCGCCGATCAGCGTCGCGAGGCCGGTGAAGGCCATGCGCTGAAGGCCGGGCTCGGGCTGCCACGCGTCGGGCTTCTCCGCTCCGCCCTGGGCCGGATCCTGCGACGGACCATGGGCATGAGCATGGGCGTGCACGATCAGCGCGGCGGGCGCGATGGCGGGGGACGGCGCTTGGGCATGGGAATGGCCGCCCTCGAAGGTCTCCGCCTGAAGGATCAGGGGCGAGGTGAGCGCGAGCTGCAGGCCCGTCGTGACGACGGACGCGAGGAAGCCGGCAACGAGCGCTGCCGACACCAACCGGAGAATCATGGAACCGCTTTCGCGCGTCGGAAAGCGATCAGTGGCAGGGGAAGTTCTGCGCGTGGCGGAAATCGTGCGCCGCATTGTGCAGCACCGCCGCCGGGGCAAAGCCCGCCACGAAGACGAGACCGAGGCCGAGGAAGGCGGCGACGAGCAGGGTGCGGGCGCTCTCGCCGGTGCGGAGGGCGGAGGTCTGAAGGGTCGCGGTCGTCATAGGTCACGGGCTCCGGCCGCCCCACCGGCGGCATTCGAGAAAAGTCTTTTCGCGGGACGGCAGGTCTCCTGGCTCACGGCTGCCGAGCGCCTCAGGAAGCTCCCGAGAGATGCTCGATCGCGCCTGCCGCCTTCCCAGGTCGCCCCGGTGGCTCTCGGCAGGAACTCGCCGCTCACAGTTGCGGGGGCAGCTGCGGTTTCGGGATCGTCCCTCACCGCATTCCCTTTTCACCCCGTTGCCGGGGCACCGTCCTTTTCATCGTTCTAACGCGGGTGAGGGTGCCTTGCAAAGCGCCATTGCGTGATCGACCGCGCCCGGTGCAAACCGGCGCGCATGGATACTCGCCCTCCCGACCGGATGACGCTGGTGCTCGGCGGCGCCCGCTCGGGAAAGAGCGCTCACGCCGAGCGGCTGATCGAAGCCTGTCCCGCCCCCTGGCTCTACCTCGCCACCGCCCAGGCCTGGGACGACGAGATGCGGGCGCGCATCGCCGAGCACCGGGCGCGGCGTCCCTCCGGCTGGCAGACCCTCGACGTGCCGACCGCCCTCCCCGAGGCGATCAGGGCCGCGACCGGGCCGACGCTGGTCGATTGCCTGACGCTCTGGCTCACCAACCTCCTGCTCGCCGAGGCCGACCTCGAGGCCGCGACCGAGGCCCTGGCCCGCGCCTGCGCCGCCGCGCCGGGCCCCCTGGTGCTGGTCGGCAACGAGGTCGGCCTCGGCATCGTGCCGGACAATGCCCTCGCCCGCCGGTTTCGCGACGCGGCCGGGCGCCTGCATCAGCGGCTCGCCGCGCAAGCCGACCGCGTGGTCCTCACCGTCGCCGGCCTGCCGCTGACGGTGAAGCCTTCCCCCGACCCGACAGGACACCGCTCATGAGCGACGACGACCGCCACCGCGAGAAGATGGCCAAGCGCAAGGCGGTGCAGGACGCCGAGGTCGCCTCGAAGAAGATCGAGAAGGGCCTGCTCGTCGTCCATACCGGCCCCGGCAAGGGCAAGACGACGGCGGCCCTCGGCCTGGTGCTGCGCATGCTCGGGCGCGGCCACCGGGTCGGCGTGGTGCAGTTCATCAAGGGCGCTTGGGACACCGGCGAGGCGCATGCCCTGCAACGCTTCGGCGACCAGATCGCTTGGCACGCCCTCGGCGAAGGCTTCACCTGGGAGACCCAGGACAAGGCCCGCGACATCGCCGCCTGCCGCAACGCCTGGGAGACGGCCCGCGCCCTCATGGCGGACGAGAGCATCCGCCTGCTCGTCCTCGACGAGCTGAACATCGCGCTGCGCTACGATTATCTCGACCTCGACACCGTCGTCGCCGATCTGCGGGCGCGCCGGCCGGATCTCCACGTCGTCGTCACGGGCCGCAACGCCAAGCCGGCCCTCATCGAGGCCGCCGATCTCGTCACCGAGATGGGCAGCGTGAAGCACCATTTCTCCGCGGGGGTGAAGGCGCAGGAGGGAATCGAGTTCTGACGATCCCCGCATGCCCGGCGGGTCCCGTTCGGCGAAACCAGCCCCGTAAGGCCGCTCGCCGCATCCGGCCGGCGCCGCTCGGGGCCCTGCCTCACAACGCGACACCGCACCGGTCGGGAAAGTCCCGCTTGGCGGCCGCTCGGCGCTCGGTGCCGTCCACTCGGGGCGGACGATCGGTTGCTCGACCACGGGACGACCGGCATCCGGAACGGGCGGTGCCCCTCTTGCGACCGCGATGGATCTGCCGCCTTGCATCATGTGCCGGCGCCCTTTGCGAGCCGACCTTCGGCGAACCGGATCTCTGCGTCGGACTCTGCTCTAGGCGGCCTGAGGGCGGATTTCTTGGGACAGGACGAAATCGATGAAGCTGCGGGCGCGGGCCGAGAGCAGGCGCGACGTCGTCACGATGTAGAGCGAGGTCGTCTCGAGCTTCCAGGCCGGCATGACTTGGACCAAGGCCCCGCTTTCGACATCCTCCCGAGCTTGCAGGATGTCGGAGGCAAACAATCCATGCCCCTCCAGGGCCAGCCGATGGGTCAGCGTGGGGGAGTTGGAGGAAACCGGGCCGGCCACCGCGACCGATACCGTTTCCCCCTCTCGGCTCAGCGACCACGTCGATCCCTGGCCGGACACGATGACATGATGATCCGCGAGATCGGACGGGGTATGGGGGCGCCCCCAATCCTCCAGATAGCCGGGGGCGGCAAAGATACCATTCTCGACGTCGCGCATCTTTCGCACGATGAGTGCCGATTCCTTGGGAGGTTCGAGCATCACGGCCAGGTCGTAACGGTCGCCCATCAGGTCGATGGGCCCGTGGCTCAGATCAAGCTGGATTTCGACGAGGTCGTTGGTCGACCGGTATTCGGAGATGAAGGATGCGAAGCTGTTCAAGAGCCAAGCATTCGGGTGCGCCACGATCTTGAGAAGTCCACGAAGCCCACGCGCATCGGCCGCGACGTCGTCATAAGCACGCTGCGCTTCCTCGACGACCCGAACAGCCTGAGCGTAGAAGGCCTCGCCGTAGGACGTCAGCGTGATCCTCCGGGTCGTACGATCCATCAGCCGTACCCCGATGCTTTCCTCCAGCCTCTTGAGGCGTCGCGACAGGGACGAGATCGGGATACCGATTTCCACGGCGGCACGGCTGAAGCTGCGGTGCTTGGCCACTTCCACAAATATTTCCATATCAACGAGCACACTGGCACGCGTCATTGTTGTTCTTACCTTTTAGCGCAACCGGTTACCAACCCATCACACCTGTCCCACCACTTCCGCAAAGCTCCTCGTCTGGCTGAAATCGCAGAATTGTTGCCGGTCCCACTCTTGGAACACTCAACAAAACCGGACAGCGGATCGAGGCCAGATGGGAACAGTAACGATCTCATCGCCTAAGCAGCGGCTTGGCTGAAATCAACCTGATTGGATTCCGGGCAGTTATTTCCTTTATTCACTCATCAGAACGTGAAACGATTACGGTGCCCGTTCGGTCAGCGGCAGCTTGAATCGGGTGAAACATCCACCTCGTGAGCTCGACCGAGGGACGACACGATCGCGTTAAACGACCGATCGGCGAGTGCAACACCACGACCCTACAGTTGTTTTCAAATTTCCGTGTTTTCACGGACTAGGCAGTCGAATGGACTGGAATACGCTGGACAACGGACGGAAATCGCTTAAGAGCGGCCCCCGCAACAAGTAGATGGCGCACAACTCAAAAATGCACGACTTTATCGCCAGCAATTGCGTTGACGGCCAGACTGTCCCCGGCGGCGATCAAGCAGCAGCACAGCTCCTGTTCGACGTCGCCGATGCGACATGGCGCTGCGAGGCCGCCAAGGTTCTGAGACAGGACGGCAATAAGCGCGATCTAGACGATCTTCCTGAGGCTCAGGGTGAACCGGGCACCCTGCTGCGAACCTCGTACGAGGTCCGCGAACGGGCCTATGCGGAACTCCGCCGTCTCCTGGCGGCCGAGAATCAGTGAAGCGATTCCGGCTGCGTGTTTCTCTGCATTTCCACGACGAGAGCGCGGCCGGCCGCATGCAGCGCGCCGTCGATCGCCGTCATGACTTCCGGCGCACAGCCGACCGATGCAGCTTTCGCCATGATCAAGTGATCGGCGATGATGTCGAGCTTTGAAACCGGCCCGAATTCGGCAGCCGCTCGCCCCGGTTTGAACGCGCCGACTTCGGCCTTGGCCGTCAAATCCTGCGTATCGTCCTGGTACTGACTGATCAGCCCCAAGTAACCGATGAAGTCATGGGTCAGGGGGGCGAACGAGGGCGTGGCCGCGTCGATGATCCAGACGTAGGATCCGTTCTGACGTCTGATCCGAAACCGCATCATGAACTCGACGCGATGTCGGCAGGCTTCCTTGACACTGTGTTCGATCAGAGGGCGATCGTCAGGGTGGATCGCGGCAAGCCAACCGAATCCCAGGGACTCGTCCGGCTCCTGACCGGTGATTCGATACCAATCCTCACAGATATAAGTTAACCGGCACCTCTGGTCCTTGACCCAGATCATGATGTGCATCCCCCTCGTGCGGTCGTCGTAACGAGAGCGAGGCATCTCCCTGTCAAGAGAGGGTGCGGCTGTCGGGTCGGAGGCCGCCGCTCGCCTTGCGTGTGCCGTGCGCACCCGCGCTCCGCAGGCCTCGGCGCCGGTCTGAGACCGTGGCGCTCTTCATGAGCGATCCCGAGGGTCTTCACCTCCGGGCAGGACCGGCTTCGGCCATGGGCCGGCCGCCGGTCCGCTCGAACAGGACGCGGCCCGGGCCGCGTCCCGCACATTCGCGCCAATCAATACTCGATCACACCTTCCAGGGCGTAGTGCTTGACGGTCTTTCGGTTGGCGATCAGCTCGTCGATCGTCGGCTCGCCGCGCATCGCCCGGCCGATGGCGAGCT
This sequence comes from Methylorubrum suomiense, assembly GCF_022179765.1. GTDB lineage: Bacteria > Pseudomonadota > Alphaproteobacteria > Rhizobiales > Beijerinckiaceae > Methylobacterium > Methylobacterium suomiense. The sequence continues at coordinate 483,417 of NZ_BPRE01000001.1, forward strand.
TCGTCGCCTCGTAATTGGTGCGGTAGAGATCCTTGCGGTCGAGATCCTCGTGGCTGCCGCAGCGCTCGTCGAGCCAGATCGTGATGATCATGCAGAGCTCGTCGAGACCGTCCTTCGGCAGGATTCCCTCGATCACGCAATCGACGATGGCGTCGCCGGTCGCCGCCTGCACGACGCCGCCGAGCAGCTCCGCGTACTCGGCGGTGTGGATCGTGACCTTGGTGGTCATGATCGTGGAGGGGCGGACCAGCTGGTTGAGGTCGCGCACCACGAACATGCGGGTATGGCCCTGGACCTGACCCAGCATGCTGGCGAAAGCCTGTCCCACGGGGCCGCGGGTCGAGCCGATCAGCACCTCCGGCATCGCGTCGGTGTACTGCCCCTCGGCGGCGAGCACCGTCGCCTCGCCGGTGCGGAACCAGATCTCGGACATGTCGGTCGTCCCTGCTCTCTCTGAGAAAAGAATGTCGTCCCGCGGGCGGGTCGCGGCGCACACATCATCCCCGGCCCCGCCCGTCAATCGCGCCACCCGCGGCCCTGCCCGGCACGGGCGTCCGGCCTGGATCACGGGGACCGGTCCTGGGCAGCCCCGGAGCCGAAGTCGCGTCCAAGCCGATTGCATCACGCCGGATACGGCTCTAGGCCTCTGTTCTCACGCGCTTTCTTTCGCAGAACCGGCATTCGCTTCGCCGGAGGGCGCTTCGGAGAGGATTCGTCCCGATGAGCGAGTCCGGCCAGGGCGGGGAGCGCGGCTGGAGCCTGTCCGCGACCGCGGAGGGCGACGGCGTGCGCCTGGAACTCGGCCTGCCCGATCTCGGCGGGCGTCCCGTCACCGCGATCCTGAGCCTCGACCGGAGCGAGGCGCGGGCCTTCGCCCGGGCGCTGCTGGCGGCGGCGGGCGACGCGACCGAGCGGACCTTCGTCGGCCCGGCCGAGTCCTAGCGCTGCGCTCGACCTGTTGCATCGGGCGAAGGTCGACCGCCGTCCCGCGCGGTGACGCGCGAAACCGTCAGCGCTGGATGCGTCGGCCCGGCAGGCGCGGCACCTTTGTGCCCCGGGGCTCGACCGGCGCGTCGCAGGTATAGGCGAACTCAGCCTGGAGGTCGCTGAAGACGGTCTCGCCGGTGATCGTGCAATCCTCGCGCACGGTCTCGTCGAGATAGGTGCGTGCGGCCGTGCGGAAGCGGGTGGCACGGGTCTCGGCGGGCGAGCGGCCCTCGCCGAGGCGCCCGATATCGCAGCCCGTCACCTCGCGCAGGGCGTTCGAGACCACGAGCACGCGGCGCTTCTGGCGATTGTCGTAGATCTCGTAGGGCTCGTTGCAGCCGATGGTGACGACCTGAGGCACCTGGGAGACGTAGGTCTTGGAGATGTAGGCGAAACCCGTGCAACCGGACGCCGTGAGGCCGAAACCCAGGGCGAGCGGGAGCGCGAACCACCGGAACGTCGTCGCCATCTGCCGCCTCGCGCGCCTCGTCCCCGGCCGGATGGCGGAGCGCGCGCATTGAAACAGCTGAGCTTGTCCGGTCAAGCGGCCGCCCGCGAAGATGTCGGCACCGTGTCGCCGACGCCGCGGAACGGCGCGGCGGGTCCGCCGCGTTGCCCCCGCGCGGAATGGGGGACGCGGGTCTGATGGATATCCGGCACGAGACGGTGATGGCCAACGGCGTGCGGCTGCACGTGGCGCGCACGGGCGAGGGCCCGCCCCTGGTGCTCCTGCACGGCTGGCCGGAATTCTGGCTGACCTGGGAGCCGGTGATGGCCCGCCTCGCGGATCGGTTCAGCCTGATCGCTCCGGATCTGCGCGGTTTCGGCGCCAGCGAGAAGCCCGATCCCGGCCCGTCGGACCAAGCCGGCCCGGAGGTGCACGCCGCCGACATCCTGAGCCTTCTCGATGGCCTCGGGATCGAGCGGACGGGCCTCGTCGGCCACGATGTCGGCGCCTATGTCGGTCAGGCCCTGGGGCGCCGCGCGCCGGAGCGGCTCACCGGCCTGTTCTTCTTCGATTGCCCCTATCCCGGCATCGGTCCACGGCTCGCCCAGCCGGAGATGCTGGCCGAGATCTGGTACCAGTCCTTCCACCTCCAGCCCTTCGCCGCGCAGGTGGTGGGCGCCTCGCGCGAGGCGTGCCGCGCCTATATCGGCCACTTCCTGACGCATTGGGCCGGCGGCAATCCGCACGCGTTCGACGATGTGCTCGACACCTTCACCGACAATTTCCTGGTGCCCGGCAACCTGCAGGGGGGCTTCAACTGGTATCTGAGCCAGCAGGCGGGGCGGCTCGCGATGCTGAAGGGCGAGGTGCCCGATACGGCCCCGATCACGGTGCCGACCGGCATCCGCTGGGGCACGCAGGACCCGCTCTTCCCCTATGCCTGGACCGACCGCCTCGGCGAAACGTTCGCCCAGCTCGATCTCGCGCCGTTCGAAGGCGCGGGCCATTTCCCGCATCGGGAGCGGCCCGACGCGGCGGCGCGGGAGATCGCGGGCTTTTTCGGGCGGATCGGGACGTGAGTCGAACCACGTCCAAATTGCCCAAGATAATCCTTCATGAAAATTCGGGTGCGGGCAGAAATAGACACGCGTAAACTCCCGAAGAACGGACGATTATTTCGTTGACCGGATGGCTAAGGCGCGGCGACATTGATGTGCGGTCCGGTCACGACCGGCCCTCCTCGGAACGGGTCCCGCCAGCGGATCCTGTCCTCGAGGTGCGGCCGGAGCACCGCCGGACCTGCCCAATTTCCCTCGAAGCAAGCCCCCGACGGAACGGCCGCCGCCGCTCCGGTCGATCGCTGCCGCCTTGTCCGGAGCCTCACCCGTGCTGCGCAAATCCGCCTTCCTGTTCGCCGTCGCCGCCGCCGTCCTCCTGCCCGCCGCCCCGGCCGCGGCCCAGGAACCGGCCACAAAACCCGCGAAGGAGAGCGCGGCGAACAGCAGCCCGCTCGTCTCCACCGAGTGGCTGGAGAAGAATCTCGATGCCAAGAATCTCCGGATCGTCGAGGTCAGCGTGGAGCCGGGCGTGTTCGAGCGCGGGCATATCCCGAATGCCCAGAACGTCGCGTGGCACACCGACCTCGTCGAGACGGTGAGCCGCGACATCGCCAGCCCCGACAAGTTCACCGCGCTCGCCCGGCGCCTCGGCGTCGATCGCGACACCACCGTGGTGCTCTACGGCGACAACAACAACTGGTTCGCGGCCTGGGGCGCCTGGGTGTTCGCCCAGTATGGCCTGACCGACAACGTCAAGCTCCTCGACGGCGGTCGCAAAAAATGGGAGGCCGAGAAGCGTCCGCTCGACACCCGCACCGCCGAGGTGCCCGCCTCGACCTTCACCGCGCAAGCGCCCTCGGGGAAGCTCCGCGCCCGCTTCGCCGATGTGCTGGCGGTGGCGAAGAAGGAGCGGGACGAGCAGATCCTCGACATCCGCTCCCCCGACGAGTTCAGCGGCAAGATCATCGCCCCCGCCGGCATCCAGGAACTGGCGATCCGCGCCGGTCACATCCCCGGCTCGGTCAACATCCCCTGGGCCAAGGCGGTGAACCCGGACGGCACCCTCAAATCCAAGGAAGAACTGAAGGCGCTCTACGCGGCGGCGGGCATCGACGGCTCGAAGCCGATCATCACCTCCTGCCGCATCGGCGAGCGCTCCAGCCATTCCTGGTTCGTGCTGAGCCGCATCCTCGGCTACGACGCCCGCAACTATGACGGCTCCTGGACCGAGTACGGCAACGCGGTGGGCGTGCCGGTGGTGAACCTAGCCGGGACGGTCTGGGGCGGCAAGTGAAGTGGCAAGCGAACCGGCACCTGCGCCGGTCGGACGCTCTGGCGGAGCCGGTCGGTTCGCTCGGCATCGCCGCTAAGCCGGCCCGGCATCTGAGCCGGGCCAGTCTCGTGCCGGCCCTGGCGCCGAGCCCGGCCGGGCCTGCGCCCGGCACGGTCGCCCGCGGAAAACCGCTGCGGGCAGCCTTGGCGAGCCTGGTCGCGGCCGGGCTCGCGGCGGCCGCGTGGCGGCTCTCGGGCGGGGCGGGGGGCACCCGGCTCGCCCTCTCGCTCGTCTTCGGCGCGTTGTTCGGCCTCGTGCTCCAGCGCAGCCGCTTCTGCTTCTACTGCCAGTGGCGCGACTTCCTCGTGAGCGGCGATCCCCGGGGCATGCTCGGCATCCTGGCGGCGCTCGCCGTGGGGGTCGCGGGCTACGCGGTCGTGCTGGGTGCCTGGATGCCGGACCCGTCCGGCACGCGGTTGCCGCCGGACGCGCATATCGCCCCGGTCGGTCCCGTGCTGGCGCTGGCCGGACTCGCCTTCGGGGCCGGCATGGCGATCTCGGGCTCCTGCATCAGCGCCCATCTCTACCGGCTGGGCGAAGGCTCGCCGACGGCGCCGTTCGCGCTGCTCGGCACGGGGCTCGGCTTCGTCCTCGGCTTCCTGACCTGGAACCCGCTCTACCTGGCCAGCCTGTCGGAAGCCCCGGTGCTCTGGCTGCCGCGCCATCTGGGCTACGCCGGCAGTCTCGCCCTCTCCCTCGCGCTTCTCGCCGCCCTGGCGTGGCCGCTGCTGCGCCGGCTGCCCGCGCCGGAGCCGCGCCACGCGGCCGATCCGCTCCACGCGGTGTTCGTGGCGCGCTGGCCGGTCTGGTTCGGCGGGCTCGCAGTCGGAGCGCTCGGTACGCTCAGCTATCTCCGGATCGGGCCGCTGGGCGTCACCGCCGAGATCGGCGGGCGTTCGCGTCAGGCGGCCGGCGCCTTCGGAATATTACCGGAGCGGCTGGAAGGCCTCGACACCTTTCGCGGCTGCGCCACCGCCCTGCGCGACGCGGTTCTCACCCCCAACGGCCTGTTCATCGGCGGCCTCGTGCTCGCTTCCTTCGCCGCGGCGCTCGTCGCCGGCCAGTTCCGTCCGGCCGTGCCGAGCCGCGGACAGGTGTTCCGGGGTCTGGCCGGCGGCGTCTTGCTGGGCTGGGGCGCGATGACGGGACTGGGCTGCAGCGTCGGCACGCTCCTGTCCGGCATCATGGCCGGCGCCGTCTCCGGCTGGGTCTTCGGCGTCGCGATGTTCGCCGGCGCCGCCGGGACGCTGTGGGCCGGGCGGCGGCTGGGCGCCCTGGCGTAGGATCGCGCGGCGCATCTTGTCCGGCGCCGCGACCGCGGACCCGAGATCCAGGCTCCCTGCTTCCGCCCGATGCCGGGCGATGTGCCTTCACGTGCGCGGCATCGAGCAGCAACGCACCGGGGATAGGCCCTGCGGCGGCGATCTTAGCGAGCAGCCGCCGCCAAACCCAGCGCTGCGACCCGCTGCCCTCGACCCGAACTCAGCTCGGTGGACCATGGGGCAGGTGCGGCGCGATCCGTGTCCGATGTGAATCCGAGAGCGACAACGGCCGTGCCATCGCGATCCCCCTGCGCGGGGAAGCGCAAGCCCAGGAAGAAAACGCGAATCGCAACAACGATTTGTATGTGCTCTCCCCTGAGCCCGCGATGTCCTGGCTCAACGGAGAGCCGTGTCCGATCGAGATTGATCGGACACGGCTCTCGTTCCTGTCTCGGCACGCTCTTCCCCGGATGAAGAAGAGTGCGTTCACGGGCGGACCTATCGGATGCGGATGACCTTCGCGACGCTCGGGACGCCGTTCGCATCGAGGGCAAACAGCATCCAGTTGCCGGGCGTCACGATCCCCGGATCGGCCGGCAACGCAAGGCCGTACAGCGTCCCTCTCGACCAGGAGATCGTCAGCGGCACGCGGCGCTGATCGTTGTCCACCGTGTGCGTGTTGCTGCCGAGGCGCACGAGGGCAAAGCTGCCGACCGCGCGGTCCGTGACGGTCGTGATCGGTCGCCCGAGAAAGGCCTTTGCGGGGGCACTGACGATGACCGGCCGGCTCGCGAGGCTCCCATCGGCGGCATAGAGATAGGGCGGTGTCAGGATCTGCAGGTCGGGGTGGTTCTGAGAGCAGCCATTCCCGCACAGGCCGCCCCCCGCCGAGAGCACGCGCCCATCGGTGAGGAGGAGCGCGACGCTGTGGTAGGTGCGCGGCACATCGATCGGCGCAAGACGCACCATCGTGTTCTTCGTCGGCGACCACATCTCCGGATGATAGATCGCGGTGGTGTCCGTGAAGGGGACCGGCATCGTTTGACCGCCCACCACGACGACGTCCCCGCTCGGCAGGACCACGCTGTTGTGGAAGGCTCGGGCGAAGGCGAGAGGCGGCGCCGCCTTGACCACGGGGGTGGTTCCCGAGCCTCCGCTGATGTCGATCGTGTAGGTCAGCCCGTTCGCCGGATCGTTCTCGTAACTGGGCGCGCCGCCAGCCTTGAAGATCCGGTTGACGTCGAACATCGTCGCGGTGCCGTTCATCGAGTGGGCATCGTCACTCCGTCTACCGGCACTGGTCAGCGTCCCGTTCCCTTGGGTGCCGATCCAATGCATCTCCCGACTCGGCCCAGCACGGAACACGGATCCGTTCGACACCGCGAACATCCAGAAGTGGTTGTCGTTGCGGTAAATGTTGTTGCCCGATTCCGCACCGGCATTGCCGAGGACGTTCGAGAGGACGCGCCAATTGCCGGTCTCGGGCGACCAGACCTCGGCATTCTTCCCACCGGGGCCACCCGACCACGAGCCGCCGTAAGTCATGGCTTCGCCGGTGGAGAGCGTCACGCTGGAATTGTAGCCGCGCGAAATGTTGAGTTTCGGACCTGAACTCCACTGGTTGGTATCGGGATTGTAGATCGATGTCGCACCCGAAGTGATGCCCCCGGCGACAACCAGACGACCATCCGCCAGCAGGTTTGTCCCGGGGCAGAACATGTCATGTTCGGTGTTCGCGATATAAGTATCCTCGGAGCTGCCGGTCTTCGGATCGTACACCGTGAACCACGTTCCGTTACCGTTGGAGAAGTAATATTTGGCCTCCGCCGCCCACATCATGACTTTGCCCGAAGGCAGCATCGTCGCTGCGGCCGGAACGATCCCGAGCGAAGTCGGCGCCGTCCAGAACGATGGCGCGGCCGGCGGAACGAGCGAGAACAAGGCGTTGTCCTGCGCCGTACAATCCCACTGGATCACCGCGGCATTGTCCGTACGCGACGAGTCGAAGATGTTGAGGCATCGTCCCGAATGGGCCGCGACCAGTTCGAAGAAGCTTCCGACCTTCCGGAACGTCCAGAGACTGCCGGCGCTTCTGTTGCAGGCCTGCTGCGACGTGCCGGCTCCGTTGGCCGTGGCGCCCCCGGAGACAGTGAGGCAGAGGCCCGACTTCACGTTCTGGATCTCGTAGCCGTTGCCGACTGGGACGAACCGCCAATCCATATGCGTGGCCTTCGGCTCGCAGGTCCATTGAACCAGGCCGGTTCCGGCCGCCATCTGTGCATTCGGGTTCGCGACACACATCGCCGAATGACGGGCCACGATCAGGCCGGTGGCAGCGGGGGGCGATGCGCCGGGTGAGATCGACCCACCGTTTCCACCGATCTGCGCGCTGCCGGCCGGATTCGATCCACCGCCGCCGCCTTGATTGTCGCCCGCGAGGCTACCGCCGTCGCTCGTCGCTGAGCCGGCCATAAATGTCTGATTGGTGTTACCGGTGCAGTTCCATTGGATCAGCCTGGTGCCGCTCTCTTTGTCGCCGCCGAAGACATCGAGGCACTGGCCCGAATAGGCCGCAGTCAGGCTGAACCCATCACCTTGTGCCACGGCCGACCATGTCTGCTGAGCCATGCCGTTGCAGGCCCATTGGATGATAGCGCCGCCCGCAACTTTCGAGATCTGCGAGTCGATGCAGAGGCCGGTCGCCCGATTGACGACATTGAAGCCGTCACCGAAGCGATTGACCTGCCACGTCTGCGCGATGCTCCCGTTGCAGGGCTCTTGAACGAGTTGCGTGCCGCCCGTGGTACTGCCACCTGGGACCGTCAGGCACAGGCCGGAATGGGCGACCTTGATCGGCCCGGCACCCGTTCGATTTGCGAAGCTGATCGGACTGCGCCCGCTGCTCTCGGCGAGGGCGCTGCCGTCGCCCGTTGCGAGAGCGACGGGGACGAACGTCTGATTGGCATCGCTATGGCACCCCCATTGGATGATCTTCGTTCCGCTGTCCTTGAAGCCGCCGAACACATCGAGGCATTGCCCCGAATAGGCCGAGACGAGCCCGATTCCACCGCCGCGGGCCTTGACCGACCATGTCTGCTGGCCGCTGCCGTTGCACGGCCATTGAATCACCGCACCGCCGGCCGTGTTCGAAATTTGCGAATCGAGGCATTGGCCAGTCGCCAGATTCACGACGGTGAAGCCGCTCCCGAATGGCTTCGCTTGCCAGAACTGCGCGGCGCTGCCGTTGCAAGTTTCTTGAATGATCTGCGCACCGGCTGCAGTGCTGCCGCTCGACAAACCCAAGCATAGATTGGAATGGGATGCCTTGATCGGCCCCGATCCATTTCCACCGGTGAAATCGACATCAGCCCATGCGGATGTGATGACGGTGCTCGCGAACGCAAGCGATAAGGCGAATAGTACAAACAACTTTCGATGCCATGAAAATGGATACGTCATACCGGCAAGCCGTCCTCTTCTGCAATTTGCTGCAAACAATTCCATTTATCGAGTTTATCTACGAACACTATACCGGCAGTTCGTTAATCAGTATTATCATTAGCAAAAATGACGGTCAGACAGATCAGATCGACATTCATTGAATAGCTGCGCCGCTAAGCAATTTTACTTCGTTCGTGAGGGTATATGCGGTCAGCAGGCGAAGCCGATTGTGTATGGCAGCTCGGCGATGCGCCGCCCCGAGCGATTTTGCGGCACCTCTACAAATAATTTTTTTCATTATTTCTGATTATGGAGGTGGGCGCATGATCGAAAGACACGAATTCCGCGAACTTTAACACAGATTTCTATCATATAATTCCGCATCGCGTCTCCGCTATGCTCATATCCCTTGGTAAGACTGGTTTCTGCTCCCCCCATTGCGCCGTGCGTGGGACCTCTGCATCCCGTGCATCATCGGGTCGGCGGGCGATGGGTGCGGCGGCATGCGGTGAGCTGCGAACCCAGCCGCAAGCGCCCTCGGATCGGGCGACCGCTGAAAGAGCGCATCGGTTCAGCGGAATCGATCCGTTCCCGCCCACCATCTCCGGTTCGAAAGGATCGTGCGCGGAGCGAAATGGAGTAGCCCGTGACCTGAGCCTCAGCGGACCGAACGGGCGTTGGCCCGCACCCGATGAGCCCGCAACCTCAACCGGTTGTATCGGCGGATACCGTCCGCTGAGCAGCGCCCATCTCCAGCCTCGGACGCGCGCCCAAAACACAGGAAATGTTATTTCTTAGGCTGCCATTAAGCATTCGGCGGCGATCATGGTCGCATCTGCAAGGAAGCGCCCATGTCTCTGCTCGCTCGCGTCAAAGTCCTCCCCAAGCTCGCGTCGGTCATCTCCCTGATTGCCGTCATCGTCGGCGGCTGCGTCTGGTATGCGCAATCGCGCATGTTCGCGATCGACGATGCCTATAGCCGTTTCATCGTCCAGGAAGCGCGGGCCGTCGGAACGGTCCGGTACACCAACCGGCTGATGTACGAACTCAATTACTGGGTCTACCGGATCATCGCCGAGACCGAGGACGGGCAGATCAAGGCGGCCAATGACGGGTTCGAGGCGGCGGCGCCGAAGATCCAGAAGGCGCTGGCCGATCTGCGCGAACAAGCACCGACCTACACCGCGCGCGTCGAGCAGATCAGCACCCGCATCGAGAAATTCGTGGGCGACGCCACCGAAGTGCGCCGCCTCGGCGCCCTCAACCGAAACGGCGAAGCCATCGACCTCGTCCACCGCACCATCGATCCGACCTATGCGGATATCATCGCCGAGGGCGGCAAGCTGGCGGAGGACATCGCCGCTTACATGGAGCGGGGCTCCGATATCCTCACCGAGCAGACCAACAACACCCGCTACACCCTGATCGGCGTCACCGTGTTCGGCATGCTGGTCGGCCTCGCCGCAGCGTTCTTCGTCGCCCTGGTGGGCATCTCGCGGCCCCTGGACAGCCTCGTCGGCGTGCTCCAGCGGATGGCGAAGGGCGAGATCGACGCCGAGATCAAGGAAGCGGCCCGCGGCGACGAGGTCGGTGCGGTGGCCCGTGCGGTCGACGGCATCAAGGCGATGGTGGCCCAGAAGGCGGCCGAGCAGGCCGAGATCCAGCGCGTCGCCGACGAGGCCGCCGCGGTCGAGCGCAAGCGGACCATGGTCGAGCTCGCGAACGATTTCGAGCGGGCGGTCGGATCGATCGTCGGGACGGTCTCGTCCGCCGCCACCGAGCTGCAGGCCACGGCACAGACCATGACCGCGACCGCGACGCAGACGACCGCCCAATCCACCGCCGTGGCCGCCGCCGCCGAGGAGGCCGCCGCCAATGTCGGGACGGTGGCCGCCGCCGCCGAGGAACTGGGCACCTCCGTCCTGGAGATCGGCCGGCAGGTGGCGGGTTCGGCCAACCTCGCGCAGCAGGCCGTGACCGAGGCCGACCAGACCACGCGGCTGGTGCAGGAACTCAGCCAGGCCGCCGAGCAGATCGGGGCGATGGTCGGCCTCATCTCCAACATCGCCGGGCAGACCAACCTGCTCGCCCTCAACGCCACCATCGAGGCGGCCCGCGCCGGCGAGGCGGGCCGGGGCTTCGCGGTGGTCGCCGCCGAGGTGAAGGAGCTCGCCAACCAGACCGCGCGGGCCACCGACGAGATCGGCCAGCGCATCGGTCAGGTGCAGGGCGTGACCGATCAGGCCGTCGCCGCGATCGGCGGGATCGCCGGGCGCATCCGCGAGATCAGCAGCGTGGCGACCGGCATCGCCGCGGCGGTGGAGGAGCAGGGTGCCGCGACGCAAGAGATCGTGCGCAACGTCGCCCAGGCCTCGACCGGCACCGCCGAGGTGACGAGCAACATCGTCGGCGTGGCCCGCGCCTCGGAAGATACGGGCGCCGCCGCCACGCAGGTGCTCGCCTCGGCCTCCGAACTGTCACGCCAGTCGGAGCATCTCTCGGGCGAGGTGGCCCACTTCCTGGCCACCGTGCGGGCCGCCTGACGGGGCGGTCACCCCGCCCCGGCGGCACCACCGCCCGTCCAGCGCAGGGCCTCGACGAGGGCGCGCAGGGCGGGCGTGACCTGCCGGCTCGGATAGTAGAGGTGGCAGCCCGGAAAGGGCGGGCACCACGGGTCCAATACCTGGACCAGCCGACCGGCGGCGAGGTCGTCCGCGACCTCGCCCTCCAGCATGTAGCCGAGGCCGGCGCCCGCCCGCACCGCCGCCCCCGCGAGGGCGCCGTCGTTCACGATGAGCTGGCCCGACGCCCGCACGCGCCATTCCCGGCCCTCGCCGGCGAATTCCCAGGGCAGCAACCCGCCGCCGCCGAGCAGGCGGTAATTCACGCAGCAATGCGCTTCGAGATCGGCCGGGGTCGCGGGCGGGGGCAGGCGCGCGAAATAGGCGGGCGTCCCGACCACCACCGTGCGCAGATCGGGCCCGACCCGCACCGCCACCATGTCGCGCTCCACCGTTTCACCGAAGCGGATGCCCGCGTCGAAGCCGGCCGCGACGATGTCGACGGGACGGTCGTCGACGATGACCTCGACCGAGACGTCCGGGTGATCGAGCAGGAAGCCCGGCAGGGCCGGTTCGAGGATCGTGCGCGCCGCGTAGGCGAAGGTCGTCAGCCGCAGCGTGCCCGACGGCGCGCCGCGCCAGTCGGCCAGCGCGGCGAGCCCGCGGGCGACCTCGGCAAGGGCCGGATCGAGGGAGCGCAACAAGCGCTCGCCCGCCGGCGTCGGGGCGACGCTGCGCGTGGTGCGGGCGAGCAGGCGGACGCCGAGGCGCGTTTCCAGCGCCCGCATCGCGTGGCTGAGGGCGGAGGCCGAGACGCCGAGTTCGGCGGCCGCGCGGGTGAAGCTGCGGCTGCGCGCCACCGCCGCGAAGGCCGCGAGATCGTCCAGCGTCCCCCGCCGCATTGCTGAATGCCCTTCACAAGCGCTTGCCGCCGATCACGGCTAATCGCTTCCCGCGCCCGGCGCTATCTCCGGCTCTCGACGAGGAGACGCCGCGATGGACCTGACGCATTACCGGACCCTGGGCCGCTCGGGCCTGGCGGTGAGCCCCCTGGCACTCGGCACCATGACCTTCGGCGCCGGCCGCTGGGGCAGCGATGCGACGGCCTCGCGGGCGATGTTCGACGCCTATGTCGCGGCGGGTGGCAATTTCATCGATACGGCGGACGTGTATTCGGGCGGCGAGAGCGAGGCGATGCTCGGCGCCTTCATGGCCGAACGCTCCCTGCGCGACCGGCTGGTGATCGCGACGAAATCGGGATTCTCCCGCGAGCAGGGCACGCCGCTCACCGGCGGCAACAGCGCCCGCAACATCCGCGCCGGCCTGGAGGGATCGCTGCGCCGCCTGCGCACGGACCGGATCGACCTGTACTGGACCCATGTCTGGGACCGCACCACGCCGGCGGAGGAGGTGCTGCGGGCGCTCACCGACGCCGTGTCCCGCGGCGACATCCTCTATTACGGCTTCTCCAACGCGCCCGCTTGGTACGCGGCGCAGATCGCGACGCTCGCCCGAGCCCACGGCCTGCCCGCGCCGATCGGGCTGCAATACGCCTACTCGCTCATCGACCGCGGCGTGGAGCTCGACATCCTGCCCGCCGGCCGGGCGCTCGGTCTCGGGCTGGTGCCGTGGAGCCCGCTGGGGGCGGGATTGCTGACGGGCAAGTACGGCCGGGACATGCTGGACCGGGCCGGGCCGGCGGGCTCCGTGCCCGACCGGGCGGGCGCGACGGCCGCGAGCGGCAGCGACGGTCGCCTCAACGGCGACAATCCCTTCGGCGGCAGGCTGTTCACGGAGACCAATTTCCGCATCGTCGACACCCTCCGGGCGGTGGCGGAGGAGGTCGGGCGGCCGATGGCGCAGGTGGCGCTGGCCTGGGTGGCGCGGCGGCCGGGCGTGTCGTCGGTGCTGGTGGGGGCGAGCCGTCCGGAGCAGCTCGCGCAGAACGTCGCGGCCCTGGAGGTGAGCCTGAGCGCGGAGCAGCAGGAGCGCCTCGACGCGGCCAGTGCCCCGCCGAGCCTCAATCCCTACTTCATCTTCGCGCTGCCGAAGACGCAGATCTTCGGCGGCCGCACGGTCGAGGCCTGGGCGGGCGGCTGACCGATCCGGCGGGCCGGCGCCCTACCCCCGCGCAATCATCTCGCGGATCCGCAGCCCCAACGCCTCGATCACGAAGGGCTTCGTCAGCACCGCCATGCCGGGCTCCAGATGGCCGTTGCCGACCGCGGCGTTCTCGGCGTAGCCGGTGATGAACAGCACCTTCAGGCTGGGGCGCGAGACGCGGGCCGCATCGGCCATCTGGCGACCGTTCATGCCGCCGGGCAGGCCCACATCGGTGATGAGCAGGTCGATCCGCACGTCCGATTGCAGCACTTGGAGTCCGGCCGCGCTGTCGGCGGCCTCGATGGCGGTGTAGCCGAGATCCTCCAGAACCTCGGTCACCAGCATCCGCACGGTCGGCTCATCGTCGACGATCAGCACCGTCTCGCCCTGCTCGGCCCGCGGGGCGTCGACCAGGGGGCCGAAGGGATCGGGCTCGGCGGCCGCGCCGTGATGGCGCGGCAGGTAGAGGCAGACCGTCGTGCCCTGGCCGAGCTCGGAATAGATCCGCACCTGCCCGCCGGACTGCTTGGCGAAGCCGTAGATCATCGAGAGGCCGAGGCCCGTGCCCTGCCCGGTGGGCTTCGTCGTGAAGAACGGGTCGAACGCCTTGGCGATCACCGCCGGGCTCATGCCGGTGCCGGTATCGGTCACGCAGAGCGAGAGATAGGCGCCCGGCGGCATGTCGTGGCGGCGCGCGGCGTGGTCGTCGAGCCACTTGTTGGCGGTCTCGATGGTGATGCGTCCGCCCTCCGGCATGGCGTCGCGGGCGTTGATGCAGAGGTTCAGCAGCGCGTTCTCGAGCTGGGGCGGATCGACCAGAGCGGGCCAGAGGCCGATGGCGCCGACGACCTCGATGGTCACGGTCGGCCCCACCGTGCGGCGGATCAACTCCTCCATGCCGGCGACCAAGCGATTCACGTCGGTGGGCTTGGGATCGAGCGTCTGGCGGCGGGAGAAGGCGAGCAGGCGGTGCGTCAGCGCGGCGGCGCGCTTGGCCGCCCCCTGCGCCGCGCCCATGTAGCGATCGACGTCCTTGAGCCGCCCCTGGCCGATGCGGGTCTGCATCAGTTCCAGCGAGCCGGAGATGCCGGCGAGAAGATTGTTGAAGTCGTGGGCGAGGCCGCCGGTCAGCTGGCCAACCGCCTCCATCTTCTGCGATTGCCGCAGCGCCTCCTCGGTCTGCATCAGGGCGCGGGTGCGGATGGCGACCTGCTCCTCCAGGGTCTCGTTCAGGTCGCGCAGGGCGTCTTGGGCCGCGCGCTGCTCGGTGATGTCGACATTGGTGCCGAACCAGCGGATCACCGCACCAGCCTCGTCGCGGATCGGCACGATGCGGGTCAGGAACGGCCGGAAGATGCCGTCCGCCCCTCTCAGGGGGAAGGTCATCTCGAAGCGCTCGCCGGTGGCGAGCGAGTGCTGCCAGCGCGCCGCCACGGCAGGGAGCGTGGCGGGATCGTGCAGCGCCTCCCAGCCCCAGCCCTGCATCGCGGCGAAATCGGTGCCGGAATACGCGTACCAGCGACGGTTGTACCAGTAGATCTGCCCGTCGGCCTGCGCCATCCAGCACAGGACCGGGATGTTGTCGGCCAGCGTCTCGAATTCGACCGCCTTCTCCCGCAGGAGCGCGCTGGCACGGTCGCGCTCGGCCTCGACGGCGCGGCGCTCCTCCACATCGATGAGGACGCCAGGAAAGCGGGTCGGCCCACCGTCACGGCCGTGCTCGACCCGGCCATTGGCCTCGATCCAGTAATAGCGCCCGTCCGTGCGCCGCACCCGGTACTGGTGAGCATAGGCGCCGCCCCGGCGGATGGCAGCCTCGATCGCCCGCGCGAGTCCGGCCTTGTCGTCGGGATGGACCGTCGCCACCACCTGCTCCAGGCTGAGCCCCACCCGGCCCAGGGCCGGGTCGAGGCCGAAGGCGCGGGCGAAGGCGTCGTCCACGGTGAAGCGGTCGGCGGTCACGTCCCAGAACCATGTGCCGATGATCGCCCCGGCCGCCAGCGCCAGCTGGACGCGCTCGGCATGCTCCCGGACCAGAGCCTCGCTCTCCCGCAGCCGCCGTTCGACGGCGATGCGCTCGGTCACGTCGAGTTCGGCCACCACGCCGCCGACGATGGCGCCCGTCGTGTCGCGGATCGGCGCGGCATTGTTGAGGAACTGGCGCCGTTCCGACCCGTCGAACGGCTCGATCTCGATCAATTCGCCCCGCACGGTCTCGCCGTGCAGGATCGCGCGGGTCATGCCCCAATCCTCGGCGCGCAGGCGCTCCCCGGTCTCGGGCCAGTAGCCGACCCACTCGCCGTACTGCTCCCAGCTCCCGGTCTCCGGCGGCATGCCCCAGAGCGTCCGGTTGGCGGCGTTGTCGCGCAGGATGCGCCCCTGCGCATCGGCGATGATGACACCGACCGGCAGCGCGTCGAGGGTCGCGGCCAGGAGCGTCTCGCTGCGGCGCAAGTGCTCCGCCGCCTCCTGCCGGGCGGTCACGTCCCGGTAGAACAGGGCGAGCCCCTCGGGCACAGGATAGCCGCGCAGGTCGATCCAGGCGGAGCGTCCGTCGGGCCAGGTGTAGCGGTGCTCCAGCGCCACCGGCACGCGCTCGGCCATGGCGCGCCGGATGGCCTCCTCGAAGGCCGGATCGGCATCGGGATAGACCTCCCATTGCAGGCCCCCGACGATCGCCTCCCGGGGCCGCGTCTCCATGCGCATCGCCGCGGCATTGACGTCGAGGATGCGGAAATCTCGATCCAGCAGCTGGAAGGCGTCGCCCATATTGGCGAGCACGCCCTGCGCCCGGTCGCGCTCGGCCCGCAACTCCGCCTCGACCTCCTGCCGCCGCGCTTCGGCCTGCACCCGCTTCGTCGTCTCGTTGGTGAAGATGAACAGGCCGGCGATGCGCCCCTCCCCGTCCAGCACCCGCGAATAGGAGAACGACCACCATGTGTCGGCCTCGCCCCGGTCGGTGGCGAGCTTCCAGGGCAGATCCTCGAAGCGGCGGCTGCGGCCGGCGAAGGCCTCGTCGATGATGGGCTTCGCCTGATCCCAGCCATCGGCCCAGACGCGATCGAACCGCTCGCCCATCGCCCAGGACAGACGCGGGCCGAGCAGCGGGAAGTAGGTGTCGTTGAAGAAGAAATGCAGGTCCGGCCCCCAGGCCAGGATCATGCTCTCGGGGGAGTTGAGGACGAGGCTCAGCGCCGTGCGCAGCGATTCCGGCCAGGTCTCCGGAGCGCCGAGGGGATGACCCGACCAATCGCGCTCGGCGATCATGCGGGCGGCTTCACCGCCGCCGGCCAGAAAGGGAAGTCGCTCGGTCATAGGACCCGGGCTTACACAGGTTAGCCCGCCCCGTGAAACGGCCGGTCGCGGACATTCGGCCGATAAGGGCGGATGTCGGCATTCGGGCGACAGCGCCGGCCAATCTCTGGAGCGTCCGGCCCCAAATTCCTGGCAACCGCCCATTGCAACGAACGGCGTGCGTTGAGCTCGATCCTATGCGACCATCCCGGAACCTCCGAGGAAGGTGACCGGCCATGCCATCGTCCGAGACGATCAGCATCACGATGACCCCCGAACAGCTCCGCGCGGTGCGGGAGAGCGTCGAGGCGGGCGAGTATGCCTCGACCAGCGACGTGCTGAGTGACGCCGTGCGGCTGTGGCAGCGCCGGCGCCGGGACGATGCCGAGCGGTTGAACGTCATCCGCGCCCGCATCCGGCGCTCTCTGGACGACCCGCGCCCGGCCTTAAGCCTTGAGGAGGTGGACGCGCATTTGGAGGCGCTGTTCGCCCAAGCGGAGAACGACGCATCCCGTGCGTAGGCTGCACGTCGAGCTTCAACCAGAGGCTCTGCGCGACCTTGCGGACATTTTCCGCATTGTGCTGCACGTCAGTCAGAATGTCCCGACCGCACGAGGCTTCGTGAAGCGGATCAGGGATCGCTGCCTACGCATCGGCGATGCGCCCCGAGGCGGCCGTCCTCGCGACGATCTGGAGCCCGGATTGCGGACGGTACCCTTCGAGCACAGGGCTGTGATCGCGTACAGGATCGAGCCCGATCGGATCCTCGTCACCAACGTGTTCTACGGAGGACGGGATTTCGAGGCCCTGTACAGCCTCGATCCCGAGAACGACGGATCGGCGTCCTCCGACGATTGATTACGACAGCGCCGTCCCGCGGCCCTACACCGCCCGCCCGCGCCGCCCTTCCACCAGCCACATCGCCAGCACCGCCGCGGCCAGGGCCACCAGCGCCCAGAGGCCGATGCCGAGGGGATAGACCTCGACGCCGCGCACCGTCGCGCTGTCGCTGGGGCGGAAGCCGATCCAGTCGGCGCCCCCGAGGCGGCCGCCGCGGATCACCTGCAGGCGCGGCACCTCGATGCCGCCCCCCGCCGCCGCTACGCGGCGGATGGTGCCGCCGGAACCCTCGGCCACGCCCTTCAGGCGGTCGGTGTCGCTGAACACGTCGGCGAGTTCGCGCGGATTGGCCGGGCCGACGCTGACGAAGGCGACGAGGTTGCCCGAGCGCAGGGTATGCAGGCCCAAGCTCTCGGCCTCGAAGGTCGCGCTGAACAGGCCGGGTTCGGCCTTGGACAGCGCCAGCGTGCGCTCCTTGCCGGTCGGGCCGGTGATCGTGACCGGCCCGGCCTCCTCCGCCATGGTCTGACGCTCGACGCGCACCTCGCGACCGCGGCCGGTCGTCTGGGCGCGGAGCGCCTCCTCTTCCAGGGCGGGCTCCTTCATCAGCCAGTGGGCGAGCCGCCGCAGCAGGTCGAGATAGGGTCCGCCCTGCTGATAGCCGCGGGCCCAGAGCCAAGCCTGATCCGACAGCATCAGGGCGACGCGCCCCTTCTCCTCCCGCGAGAGCGCCAGCAGCGGCAGGCCATTGGCGCCGGACAGGATCGGCTGGATCCCGGCCCGGGTCTGGGCCGAGACAATGCGCAGCCAGTCGCCCCAGGCCGGCGGATTCGATTCCGAGCCCGGCAGGGCGCGGGTGACCGGATGGCGCTGGCCGGTCTCGGTGAGCGCGGCCTTGAACGGCTGTTCGACCACCTTCATCGACGGGTCGCCCGGCAGCACCGCGGACAGCCGCGTGCGGGCGAGGCTCGCCGGTCCGGCGAATTCCGGCCCCGCCGCGATCAGCAGGGCGCCGCCCTCGCGGACATAGCGGACGATGTTGTCGAAATAGGCCGAGGGCAGCACGCTCTGATTGGCGTAGCGGTCGAAGATGATGAGGTCGAAATCCTTGATCTTCTGGACGAACAGCTCGCGGGTCGGGAAGGCGATCAGCGACAGTTCCGAGATCGGCGTGCCGTCCTGCTTCTCCGGCGGCCTGAGAATCGTGAAGTGGACGAGATCGACCGAGGCGTCCGACTTCAGCAGGTTGCGCCACGTGCGCTCGCCCTGATGCGGCTCGCCGGAGACGAGCAGCACCCTGAGCTTCTCGCGAATGCCTTCGATGGGAAGGACCGCGCGGTTGTTGACCGTGGTCAGCTCGCCCGGCAGCGGCTCGACCTCGATCTCGATCACGTTCGGGCCGCCATGCTCGATATGCGTCGTGAGCGAGAACGGCGTGCCGGTCGCGATGCTCTGGCGGTCGATCTCCTCGCCGTCGCGGCGCACGCTGACGGTCGCGTGGCCGGTGCCGCCGCGCTCCATCACCTCGGCGCGGATCGTCACGTCCTTGCCGACGATGCCGAAGCGCGGCGCCTCCAGCATGCGGATCTGGCGATCGCGCTCGTCGGACCGGCCGGTGACCAGGACGTGCAGCGGCGCCTTGAGACCGAGCGTCTCCAGCGAGGCCGGGATGTCGTGGACCACGCCATCGGTGAGCATGACGATGCCGGCGATGCGCTCGGCGGGCACGTCGGCGAGCGCCTGGGTCAGCGCCGTGAACAGCTTGGTGCCGTCGTCGCCCTCCCCGCCCTGGGCGTCGCCGACCTCGATGAAGCGTGGCTCGATGTTGGTGAGCGCGCCGAAGCGGCGCTCCAGTTCGGTCTTCACCGCATCGGTCATGGCCGGGCGCTCGCCCAGGCTCTGCGAGCCGGAGCGATCGACCACGATGGCGGCGACATCCTTCACCGGGTCGCGGTCCTCGCGCACCAGGGACGGGTTGGCGAGCGCCGCGATCACCAGGGCGAGGGCGACGGCGCGCAGGAGCGCCGTGCGCCCCCGGGCCAGGATCGCGACGACGACGAGCACGCCCGCGAGCACGCCGAAGGCGGCCAGCACCGGCCAGGGGACGAGGGGCGTGAAGCTGAGGCTCAGCATGGGCTCAGGCCTTCAGGATGAAGCGCGGAGAGCCCTGCCCCCTCCCCCGCAGAGCGGGAAGGGTTTGGCGCCGGCCGCGTGTCTGAAAAATGGATCACTGGCCCAGCCGCTCCAGCAGCGCCGGGACATGCACCTGGTCGGCCTTGTAGTTTCCGGTCAGCGTGTAGATCACGATGTTGATGCCGCCCCGAAACGCCATCTCGCGCTGCCGCTGGTCGCCGTTGACCGGATAGAGCGGCTCGCCGTTGCGGCCGACCGCCCAGGCGGCGGCGAGGTCGTTGCCGGTGATGATGATCGGAGTGACGCCGTCGCCCGCCCGCGCGGGGCGGCGCTCGCCGCCCTCCGCCGCGGGGGGGATCGTCTCCACCCAGGTCTGCCCGGTGGCGGTGCGGCCGGGGAAGGAATCGACGAGGTAGAACGCCTTGGTCAGCACGTGGTCGGGCGGCACCGGCTCCAGCTCCGGCACTTCGAGCGTGCCGAGCATTTTGCGGAGATAGGCGGTCTCCGGGGTCGGCGGGCCGCCGGCCCGGGCGGTCTGGGCGTCGCGGGTGTCGAAGACCACGGTGCCGCCGTTGCGCATGAAGGCGTCGATCTTGCGGATCGCCGCCTCGCTCGGCTGCGGGCGGCCGGCGACGATGGGCCAGTAGATCAGCGGATAGAAGGCGAGTTCGTCCTTCTCGGGGTCGAGGCCAGCCGGTTCGCCCGGTTCCAGGGCGGTGCGGGCCGCAAGCATCTGGGTCAACCCGCTCAGGCCGGCCCGGCTCGCGGTGTCGACGGTGGAATCGCCAGTCACCACGTAGGCGAGACGGGTGGCGAGGGCCGATTCGGTGCCGTTCGGCCGGTTGGCGGCGGGTGTCTGCGCCAGGGCCGGCGGCGCGGTCGCGACAAGCCCGGCGCCCAGCAGAGCGACGAGGAGCAGGGCGGCGGGCGCGGCGCGCCCGCGGGCGAGCCGGCCGGGGCCGCGCAGGAAACCGCCGAGCCAGAGCCCGGCCAGGGTGTCGAGGGCCAGGAGCATGAGGGCGAGGCTGAACAGGGCCGCGCGCAGATCGACGGTCTCGGCGCCGGCGAGGGAGCCGATCCGGGCGCCCGTCAGCGCCGCGACGTCGAGGGGTTCGAGGCGGTCGCCGGGGCGCAGAGCGTTGACGGCGATGCCGCCCTCTGCTGCGCCGTAGAAGCCCGGCGGATGCTCGGGGCCGGCGCGGTCGGCGAAATCGGCCGGCACCGCGGTGGCGCTCGCGGGCGGGGAGCCGAGCGCGCCGAACCCGTCCAGCGTCAGGCGCGGCGCGAGCAGAGCCGCCTTGGCCTGCCGCCCCTCGCCCTCGCCGAGCTTCGCCGAGGGGCCGGCGAGCCCGACCACCCGGCGCAGCATGTCGACGAAGAGACCCGACAGCGGCAGGTTCGACCATGTGGTGTCGGCCGTGACGTGGAACAGCACCATCAGCCCCTGGCCCCGCTTCTGCGCCGTGACGATCGGCGTACCGTCCTGCAACGCCGCCCAGGTCTTGCCCGGCAGATCGCCGTCGGGCTCGGCCAGGATCTGGCGCCGCACGCCGATATCCGCCGGCGGATTGAGCCCGGCGAACGGGCTCTCCGGGGCGAAAGCCGCCAGCGTCTTCGGCCGATCCCAGGACAGCGTGCCGCCCAGGGAACGCCCGCCCCGGCGCAGGCGCACCGGCACGAGCGGGTCGTTGCCTGCCGCCAAGCGCGGCCCGGCGAAGCGCAGAAGCAGCCCGCCTTCCTCCACGAACTGCTCGACCCGCGCCAGGGTTCGCTCATCCAGCGCGCCGACATCGGCGAGGGCGAGGACCGAGACCTGATTGTCGAGCATCTGCGCGATGGCCTCCGACGTGCCCTGGCCGCCGCGGGGCTGCTGCACATCGGCGAAGGGCGCGAGCGCCTTGGCGAGATAGTAGGTCGGGGCCAGCAGCGGCTGGGCCTGATCGAGGGTGCCGCCGAAGACGAGGCCGACGCGGCGGCGGCGGCCGCGCTCGTCCATCAGCACCACGGCGCCGGCCGAACCCTCGCCCTCGATCTCCAGCCGGGCGATGGCGTTGCGCAGCTCCACCGGCAGATCGAAGGTCACGGTCGCCTCGCGGGCCTCCGGCTCCAGGGTGAAGCGGCTCTCGGCGAGCGGCAGGCCCTTCGGATCCAAGGCCCGCACGAGGCCGGAATCGCGGCCGTTGGGCTCCGCCCTGAGCACCTGCGCAGCGAGCTTCTCGCCGGGCTGCTGCGGTGAGCCTTCGAGGGCGAGCGCGGGGGGGCGATCGGCCTTGAGCAGGGTCACGGCGCTGCCGTGGCGCTTGGCGAGTTCGCCGAGGGACTTCGAGAAGTCCGTGTCGCCGGCCCCGCGCACGCCGTCGGCGATCCAGAGGATCGAGGCGCCGGGCACGCGCTCCAGGAAGGCGCCGATGGAAGCCAGATGCGCGCCCCGATCGGCCAGATGCGGGCGCGGCTTGATCGCCCGCAGCCGCTCCAGGGCATTGGCCGGGGGACGCGCCTCGAACGGCGCGGGACTCTCCGCGCTCGCGACCAGGGCGACGGGGCGCCCGTCACGGGCGGCGGCCTCGATCTCGTCGGTGGCGGCCCGCAGGCGGTCGCGCCAGTCGTGGGCGGCGGTGAAGCCGTTGTCGAGGATCAGGAGCAACGGGTTCCGCCCGGAGGCGGCGCCGATGCCGGAGGGGTTCCAGACGGGGCCTGCCACCGCCAGGATCAGGCAGGCGGCGGCGAGGATGCGCAGGATCAGGAGCCAGGGCGGCGTGCGGGCCGGGGTCTCCCGCTTGGGCAGGATGTCGGCCATCAGCGCCAGCGGCGGGAAGCTGATGCGGCGCGGGCGCGGCGGCGTCACCCGCAGCAGGATCCAGAGCGCAGGCAGCGCGACGAGGGCAGCGAGCGCCAGCGGAGCGGCGAAGGTGAGGGGAATCCCGAACACGCCTTGCCTTTCAGCCGAGCCCGCGCGCGGCGGCGACGAGGGTGAGGACGCGCAGCGCCGCCTCGGTCGCGGGCCGGTCGGTGCGGTGGATCGTCAGCGTCCAGCCCCGCTGCCGGGCGATCTCGGCGAGACCGTCACGGTGGGCGCCGATGCGCTGGCGATAGGCTTCGCCCCAGGCACCGGCTTCGCCGATGTCGAGGCTGGTATTGCCCTGCGGGTCGTGCAGCACGGCCTGCCCCGTGAAGGGGAAGGTCTCTTCCACGGGGTCGACCACGACCACGAGATGGCCGTGGGTGCCGCGGGCCGCGATGGTCTGCACCGAGGCACGGACGGCATCGAGCGGGGTGAGGAAGTCGCTGATCAGCACCGTCTCGTCGAAACGGCCGGGGCTCGCCGGCGGCGGCAGATCCTGATTCAGCCCGGCGCGATCGTTGACGAGCGACTGGGCCAGGGTCTCGACGATGCCGCGGGCGGCGCTCGACCGGGTGAGGCCGAGGAGCCCCACCCGCTCGCCGCCATCGACGAAGGTGTCGGCCAGCGCGAGACCCAGCACCAGGGCCCGCTCGACCTTGGAGGTCTGGGCCAAGTCCGAGGCGAAGCCCATGGAGGCGGAGCGGTCGATCCAGATCCAGATGTTGTGGGCGGCCTCCCATTCGCGCTCGCGCACGTAGAGCCGGTCGTCCCGGGCCGAGCGGCGCCAGTCGATCCGCGCGGCGGCCTCCCCGGTGACGAAGGGGCGAAACTGCCAGAAGCTCTCGCCCGGCCCGGCCCGGCGCCGACCGTGCAGGCCATGGGCCAGGGTGCCGGAGACGCGCCGGGATTCGAGCACGAGGCGCGGCATGCGCCCGGCGAGGTCGAGGGCCCCGCCGGTCTCGGGCCGCCCGGGGCGGCGGCTCTCGGCCTCGACGAGCCGGGTGGAGGCCATGGGGTCCGTTCCGTCAGAGCTTGGCGACGAGCTGGCCGATTAGGCCGGTCACGCTCTCGCCGTCGGCGCGGGCCGCGAAGGTGACGGCCATGCGGTGCTTGAGCACCGGCTCGGCGAGCGCCTTCACGTCGGCGACGGAGGGGGCGACGCGGCCCTCGATCAGGGCGCGGGCGCGCACGGCGAGCGTCAGCGCCTGGCTGGCGCGGGGGCCGGGGCCCCACAGCAGTTTCTTGGCCACGCTCGGATCGCCGCCCTCCGGACGGGCGGAGCGGACGAGGTCGAGAATCGCGTCGACCACGGCGTCGCCCACCGGCAGGCGCCGCACGAGGCGCTGCGCGGTCAGCAGTTGCTCGGTGGTCATCACGGTCCGGGCCTTGGCGTCCTCGACGCCGGTCGTCTCAATCAGGATGCGGCGCTCGGCGGCGCGGTCGGGATAGCCGACATCGATCTCCAGCAGGAAGCGGTCGAGCTGCGCCTCGGGCAGCGGATAGGTGCCCTCCTGCTCGATCGGGTTCTGGGTCGCCAGCACGTGGAAGGGGCGCGGCAGGTCGTGCCGCTCGCCCGCCACCGAGACGAAATGCTCCTGCATGGCCTGGAGCAGGGCCGATTGCGTCCGCGGGCTGGCGCGGTTGATCTCGTCGGCCATCAGCAGCTGCGTGAAGACCGGCCCCTTCACGAAGCGGAAAGAGCGGCGGCGCTCGGCATCCTCGTCGAGGATTTCGGTGCCGAGGATGTCGGAGGGCATGAGATCCGGCGTGAACTGCACGCGCCGTGCATCGAGCCCGAGCACGGTGCCCAGCGTCTCGACGAGCTTGGTCTTGGCCAGTCCCGGCAGGCCGACGAGCAGGCCGTGGCCGCCGGCCAGGATCGTCACGAGGGCCAGATCGACGATCTTTTCCTGGCCGAAGATGACCCCGTGGATCGCCTCCCGCGCCTCGTGGATCGCCGACAGGCAGGTCTCGGCGGTGGCGACGATCCCGTCGTCGAGGCTCGTCGTGCTGGCCGAACCGGCGCCCTGTGCCATGCGGTCGAATCTCCGAATGCCGGGCGGCGCGGAGATCCGGGCGCCCAGGAAAGGTGCAAGTCTGGCGCCGAACCTGCATCGAACGCAAGCGCGGCGCTGCCGCGCGGCGGATGGGCGCTAGAGCCGGGACCGATCCCGTCGGGCCGGTCAGGGCTCCCGAGTCCCGTTCTGCCGCCCACGCTTTCGGCGGACCGGCGACCCACTTCGCCGGCATGCGCTCTATATGGGCCGGTCGAGACCTGAGAGCAGGCGCCCCGCGACATCTTGCATCTCGCGCGGGCCGACCCGGACTTTTGGCGCGGAGGCGGAGCCCTGATGACCGACGAGGAGAGCGCGGCGTTTCCGGCCGGCTGGGAAGCCTTCACCGATCCGGGCTTCATCGCCCATGTCGGGCCGGTCCATCACCGCACCATTGCGGGACGACGCGAATTCGCGGTCCGCACCGACGAGCGGCACGGCAATCTCGTGGGCATCGTCCATGGCGGCATGCTGCTGACCTTCGCCGACCGGGCGCTCAGCATCGTGGTGCGGGAGGCCGCAAACGACGCGCCCTGCGTGACCGTCGAGATGTCGAGCCAGTTCGTCGACGCGGCCCGGATCGGCGACCTGATCGAGGTGGTCCCGGAAATCGTGCGCCAAACCTCCTCCCTCGTCTTCGTGCGCGGCACACTGACGAGCGGCGGGCGCGCGCTCGTCGCCGTGACCGGCATCTGGAAGGTGCTGAAGGAGAAGCCCGGCCGGTAACCGGTCCCAGTGGAACAATCGTCGGCGAAGGACCCGGCGGCGATCGATCGCGCCGGTTGGCCCGCACGCCGCAGAGGGCCTGCCGGGCCTCGGCGCCGCGTTCGAAGTGCGAGCCTCGAGGCGTTTCCCTGCGCCGGGCGCCTTGCCTATATGTCTCGGGCATGAGCGACGATGCCCCCGATCCCGCCCTCGCCCGTCTCAGCGCCGCCCTGGGTGACCTGCCCAAGCGCGGGCCGCCGCCGGTCGAACGCTGGAACCCGGAGCATTGCGGCGAGATCGACATCCGCATCGCCTCCGACGGGTCATGGTTCCACAACGGATCGGCGATCCGGCGGCCGAAGCTCGTCCGGCTGTTCGCCTCGATCCTGCGGAAGGAGCCCGACGGCTCGACCGTGCTGGTGACGCCGGTCGAGAAGGTGCGGATCCAGGTCGACGATGCGCCGTTCACCGCGGTCGAGATGGCGATCGAGGGCGAGGGCGAGGACCGCCGCATCGCCTTCCGCACCAATGTCGACGATCTCGTCGCGGCCGATGCCGCGCATCCCCTGCGCTTCGAGGACGGGGAGAGCGGTCTCAAGCCCTACATCCTCGTGCGCGGCGGCCTGACGGCCCTGGTGAGCCGAGCGCTGACCTACGACCTCGTCGACCTCGTCGAGGAGCGGGATATCGAGGGCGAGACTTGGCTCGGCCTATGGGCCGGCGGCGCGTTCCACCGCATCGCCCCGGCCGGGGCCGCCGCATGAAGCTGCCCGAGGGGCCGGCGGAGCGCGCCGCCGCACCGACCGGCCAGGCCGAATCGATCGATCCCGCCGATTTTCGCCGCGCCGGCTTCCTGGCACGGGCGGAGGCGGGCCTCTCCCACGTGCCGCCCGGCCCCGGTGTGCCGCTCTCCAACCCCCGGGGCGACCACGATCTCGATCCCGGCGGCCCGACCACGGCGCCGGCCGCGCCGCATCGGGATGCCGCGGTGCTGGTGCCGGTGGTCGAGCGGCCCGAGGGCATGAGCGTACTGCTGACGCGGCGCGCGGCCCATCTGCGCGACCATTCGGGGCAGATCGCCTTTCCCGGCGGCAAGGTCGATCCGGGCGACGTCTCGCCGATTGACACGGCGCTTCGCGAGGCCCGCGAGGAGATCGGTCTGCCCGCCGATGCGGTGCGCCCGCTCGGCTATCTCGATCCCTATCTCTCGGCGACGGGCTTTCTCGTGGTGCCGGTGGTCGGCCTCGTGGCACCGGACGCCGCCCTCACCCTCAACCGCGACGAGGTGGACCTCGCCTTCGAGGTGCCGCTCGGCCTGTTGATGGACCCGGCGCGGCATCTCGTCCGGTCGCGGGCATGGCAGGGCCGGACGCGTTACTTCTATGCCATCCCGCACGGGGAACACTTGATCTGGGGTGTCACGGCGGGGATCGTGCATAACCTCTACGAGCGCCTCTACGCCTGACGGACGGCCCCGACACCTGACAAAAAGAAACCGATGCTGCGCCTCGTCCTCGAACAGGTCGCCCTGTTCTCCCTGCCCTTCGTCCTCTTCGCCGGATGGCTGCTTCTCGCCCGCCGCTCGCCCCTCGACGGGGCCGAGTGGAGGCCGCAATGGACCCGCCTCGTTCTCGCCGGGCTGTTCGTCGTGGTGGCCTCGCTGCTGATGGCCGGGCTGACGGGGGAGCGCCACGCCGAGGGCTACGTGCCGCCGCGCTACGAGAACGGGCGCTTGGTGCCGGGCCACTTCCAGTGACGGTGCTGCCGCCCGGCCTCGACCCCGGCGGCCCGGCCCGGCTTCTCGCCCGCGACGGCGTACAAGCCTGCCTCGCCGCCCTGGCCATGCCCGGTGAGGAGACCCGCCTCGTCGGCGGCTGCGTGCGCGACGCGCTGCTCGGGCGGATGGTGAGCGACATCGACCTCGCCACCACGCTCCTGCCGCAGACCGTGATCGCGCGGGCCCGCAGGGCCGGGCTCAAGGCGGTGCCGACGGGGATCGAGCACGGCACCGTCACCCTGGTGGTGGAGGGCGAGCCGCACGAGGTCACGACCCTGCGCGAGGATGTCGAGACCGACGGGCGCCACGCCGTGGTCCGGTTCGGCCGCGACTTCGCGCGGGATGCGGAGCGGCGGGACTTCACCATCAACGCGCTGTCGCTCTCGGCGGACGGGCGGCTCCACGACACGACCGGGGGCGTGGCCGATCTGGCCGAGGGCCGCGTGCGCTTCATCGGCGAGGCCGCCACCCGCCTGCGCGAGGATGCCCTGCGGCTCCTGCGCTTCTTCCGCTTCCATGCCCGCTACGGGGCCGGCGCGCCCGATCCGGAGGGGCTCGCGGCGGCCATCGCGGCGCGCGACAGCCTCGACCGCCTGTCGCGGGAGCGGGTGCGGGCCGAGTTCCTGAAGCTGCTGCTCGCCCCCCGCGCCGTCGAGGCCGTCGCAACCTTGAGCGAGACGGGTCTGCTCCTGCGCATCACCGGCGGTGTCGGTGACATCGGTCGGCTCGCACGGGCCGAACCGGATGCGGTGATCCGCCTCGGGGCACTGGCCGTGCTGACGCGGGACGATGCCGATCGGCTCCAGGAGAGGCTGCGCCTGTCCAAGGCCGAGCATGCCGATCTCACCGCTTACGCCGACGCCCTCGTCGCGCTTCGGGCCCGATCCGCCCTCGACGCGGCGGAGGTGCCGGCCCTCGTCGCCGAACACGGTGCCGTTCCCTCACGGGCCGTGCTGCGCATCCTCGACGGCGAGCCGCGCCCGCTCGTGACGCCGGGCGCCCGGATCGCCCTCGACCGGATCGCCCAGGCCGGCACGCGGCCGGTCCTGCCGGTGACCGGTGCCGATCTCGTGGCGCGGGGCGTCCCGCCGGGCCCGGGCGTGGGGGCGGCCCTGCGCGCGGCGCGGAGCCGGTGGCTGGCCGAGGGCTGCCCCGACGACGCGGCGGCCCGGGACCGGCTCATCGCGCATGCACTGGCGGCCATCGACGCGCCGTCCCCCCTCCCCCGTGACGCGGCGCAGGGGCAAGGGTGAGAGGCGGAGGGTCGTGCGGCGGGCATCGTGGAAACCTGCCCGCAGGAGGACGCCACGGCGCGAACCCCGAAAACAGCGAGGGCGCCGGTTTCCCGGCGCCCTCGGCAATATCGATCGTGCGCGTGGATCAGAGGTTCAGCGTGAAGCGGGCTTCGCGCAGCTGGACGATCTGGCTGTTGAGCTCCTCGCGCTTGGCCGGATCCTGCGTGGCGTCGCGGGCCATCTCGGCGGCCTCGATCTCCTGATCGATCGTCGCCGGGCTGATCTCCTCGATCGGCGCGGCGCGCTCGGCCAGCACCGTCACGGCCTTCGGGCCGATATCGGCGAAACCGCCCTGAACGTAGATGCGCTTGCCGGCGCCGGAGTGCTCGGTGACCGTGATGACCCCGACCTTGAGAGAGGTGATGACCGGCGCGTGGCCCGGCAGCACGGTCATCTCACCCTCGGAACCGGGCAGCTGCACCGCCTCGACCTGGCCGGAATACAGCGTCCGCTCGGGGCCGACGAAATCGAACTGGAAGGTGGCCATGCGTCAGGTGTCCGCGAGAGGTTGAGCGGCGCGCGCGTCCGAGGACCCGCGCGCCTCCGAAGGGGAAAGTCGCCCGCTTACGCGGCGAGCTTCTTGGCCTTCTCCTGGGCCTCCTCGATGGAGCCGACCATGTAGAAGGCGGCCTCCGGCAGGTCGTCGTACTTGCCCTCGACCAGACCCTTGAAGCCCTTGATCGTGTCCTCGAGCGCCACGAGCTTGCCCGGCGAGCCGGTGAACACCTCGGCGACGTGGAACGGCTGCGACAGGAAGCGCTCGATCTTGCGGGCGCGGGCCACCGTCAGCTTATCCTCCTCGGACAGCTCGTCCATGCCCAGGATCGCGATGATGTCCTGGAGCGACTTGTAGCGCTGCAGCGTCTGCTGGACGCGGCGGGCGACGTCGTAATGCTCCTCGCCGAGGATCGCCGGCGAGAGCATGCGCGAGGTCGAGTCGAGCGGGTCCACGGCCGGGTAGATGCCCTTCTCGGCGATGGAGCGCGACAGCACCGTCGTGGCGTCGAGGTGGGCGAACGAGGTGGCCGGGGCCGGGTCGGTCAGATCGTCCGCCGGCACGTAGATCGCCTGCACCGAGGTGATCGAGCCCTTGGTCGTGGTGGTGATGCGCTCCTGCAGGGCGCCCATGTCGGTGGCGAGCGTCGGCTGATAGCCCACCGCCGACGGGATGCGGCCGAGCAGCGCCGACACCTCGGAGCCCGCCTGGGTGAAGCGGAAGATGTTGTCGACGAAGAACAGCACGTCCTGGCCCTCGTCGCGGAACTGCTCGGCGATGGTCAGGCCGGTCAGGGCGACGCGGGAGCGGGCGCCGGGCGATTCGTTCATCTGGCCGTAGACCAGCGCGCACTTGGAGCCTTCGGCCGAGCCGCCGTTCTCCTTCGGGTTCTTGTTGACGTTGGACTCGATCATCTCGTGGTAGAGATCGTTGCCCTCGCGGGTCCGCTCGCCGACGCCGGCGAAGACGGAGTAGCCCGAGTGGGCCTTCGCGATGTTATTGATCAGCTCCATGATCAGCACGGTCTTGCCGACGCCGGCGCCGCCGAACAGGCCGATCTTACCGCCCTTGGCGTAGGGAGCCAGCAGGTCCACGACCTTGATGCCGGTGACGAGGATCTGCGCCTCGGTCGACTGCTCGTCGTAGGACGGAGCCGGCTGGTGGATGGCACGGAAGGTGTCGGCCTGGATCGGGCCGGCCTCGTCGATCGGCTCGCCGATGACGTTCATGATGCGGCCGAGGGTGTTGTGACCCACCGGCACCCGGATCGGCGCACCGGTATCCTCGACCGGCTGGCCGCGCACGAGGCCCTCGGAGGTGTCCATGGCGATGCACCGGACGGTGTTCTCGCCGAGCTGCTGGGCAACCTCGAGGACGAGGCGGTTGCCCTGGTTCTTGGTCTCCAGCGCGTTCAGGATCTCCGGCAGGTGACCCTCGAACTGCACGTCGACCACGGGGCCGATGACCTGGGTGATCTTGCCCTTGGCGTTGGTGGGGGCGGCGGTGTTGGCCATGATGCCTGTCCTTCGAATGCGTGCGGGCGCGTGTGGTGGATCAGAGCGCTTCCGCGCCCGAGATGATTTCGATGAGTTCCTTGGTGATCATGGCCTGACGCGTGCGGTTGTAGACCAGCGTCTGCTTCTTGATCATCTCGCCCGCGTTGCGGGTCGCCGAATCCATGGCGCTCATCCGGGCACCCTGCTCGGAGGCGGCGTTCTCGAGCAGCGCGCGATAGACCTGGACGGTCAGGTTCTTGGGCAGCAGCGTCTCGAGGATCGCCTCCTCGGACGGCTCGAACTCCATGGCGGCGTCGGCGCCGGCGCCCGTGGTGGTCGAGCCGTCGGTCGCCGGCAACTCGGCCGGGATCAGGCGCTGGGCGGTCGGGATCTGCGAGATCACCGAGCGGAATTCCGAGTAGAACAACGTCGCGACGTCGAACTCGCCGGCATTGAAGCGGGCGACGATCTTGTCGGCGATCTCCGAGGCGAAGGCGTAATCCACCGGCTTGGTGCCGCGGATATCCATGCTCTCGATGATCCGGTCGCGGTACTGGCGGCGCAGGATGTCGAGGCCCTTCTTGCCGACGGTCATGATCTTGACCGTCTTGCCCTCGGCCTCGAGCTTGCGGACATGCTCGCGGGCAAGGCGCACGATCGAGGAATTGAAGGCGCCGCACAGGCCGCGGTCGCCGGTGCAGACCACGAGCAGGTGGACACGGTCCTGGCCGGTGCCCGAGAGCAGGCGCGGGGCATCGACGCCGCCGATCAGGTTGCCGGCGAGATTGCCGAGCACGTTCGCCATCTTCTCGGCGTAGGGACGCCCGTTCTCGGCGGCATTCTGGGCGCGCCGCAGCTTGGCGGCGGCGACCATCTGCATCGCCTTGGTGATCTTCTGCGTCGCCTTCACCGAGGTGATGCGATTCCGCAGATCCTTCAAGCTAGGCATCGAGGGGCGTCCGGGTCCGTTCGGAAGGGCCTCTCCTCTCCCTCAGGGGAGAGGAGCCGATGGGGGTGTCGTCCGGGACGGCAAGCCTGACGGGCCGCCGTCCTCGATCCCCTCCCGCGGGAAGGGATCCGTGCCGTCCGCGTGGGCGTCAGCCCTCGAGGGACTTGGCGACGCTTTCGACGACGCTCTTCAGCTTGTTCGCGTTCTCGTCGGACAGGTCCTTCGAGTCGCGGATCGCGTTCAGCAGGTCGGCATGCTTGGAGCGCAGCGTGCCGAGCAGCTGATCCTCGAAGGCACGGACCTTCGGCAGCGGGAGCTTGTCGAGGTAGCCGTTGACGCCGGCGTAGATCACCGCGACCTGCTCTTCCATCTTCAGCGGCGAGAATTGCGGCTGCTTCAGGAGCTCGGTGAGGCGCGAACCGCGGTTGAGCAGGCGCTGGGTCGAGGCGTCGAGATCGGAGCCGAACTGCGCGAAGGCCGCCATCTCGCGGTACTGCGCCAGCTCGCCCTTGATCTTGCCGGCGACCTTTTTCATCGCCTTGGTCTGAGCCGAGGAGCCCACCCGCGACACCGAGAGGCCGACATTCACCGCCGGGCGGATGCCCTGGTAGAACAGGTCGGTCTCGAGGAAGATCTGACCGTCGGTGATCGAGATCACGTTGGTCGGGATGTAGGCCGACACGTCGTTGGCCTGGGTCTCGATGACCGGCAGCGCGGTGAGCGAGCCCTTGCCAGCGGCATCGCCCATCTTGGCGGCGCGCTCGAGCAGGCGGCTGTGGAGGTAGAACACGTCGCCCGGATAGGCCTCGCGGCCCGGCGGGCGGCGCAGGAGCAGCGACATCTGGCGGTAGGCGACGGCCTGCTTCGACAGGTCGTCATAGACGATCACGGCATGCATGCCGTTGTCGCGGAAATACTCGCCCATGGCGCAGCCGGAGAACGGCGCGATGAACTGCATCGGCGCGGCGTCGGAGGCGGTGGCGGCGATGACGATGGAGTATTCCATCGCGCCCTGGTCCTCGAGCACCTTCACGAACTGGGCCACCGTCGAGCGCTTCTGGCCGATGGCGACGTAGACGCAGTAGAGCTTGGCGTTCTCGTCCGAACCGGCATGGGCCGGCTTCTGGTTGAGGATGGTGTCGAGGGCGATGGCGGTCTTGCCGGTCTGGCGGTCGCCGATGATCAGCTCGCGCTGGCCGCGGCCGACCGGGATGAGGGCGTCGATCGCCTTGAGGCCGGTGGCCATCGGCTCGTGCACCGACTTGCGCGGGATGATGCCCGGCGCCTTCACGTCGACGCGGCGACGCTCGGTCGACTGGATCGGGCCCTTGCCGTCGATCGGGTTGCCGAGGCCGTCGACCACGCGGCCGAGCAGGCCCTTGCCCACCGGTACGTCCACGATGGCGCCGGTGCGCTTGACGGTCTGGCCTTCCTTGATCTCGCGGTCGGAACCGAAGATCACGACGCCGACATTGTCCTGCTCGAGGTTGAGGGCCATGCCGCGCACGCCCGACTCGAACTCGACCATCTCACCGGCCTGGACGTTGTCGAGGCCGTAGACGCGGGCGATGCCGTCGCCGACCGCGAGCACCTGCCCGACTTCCGTGACTTCGGCCTCCTCGCCGAAATTCTTGATCTGCTCTTTCAGGATCGCGGAGATCTCGGCGGCGCGGATGTCCATCGTCGGGCCTCTTTAAGGTCGGATACGTGTCTGTTTCGTCGGATCGGGGGCTCAGCGAGGCTTGAACAGCCTCAGCGCGCTTCCCGCATGGCAAGGCGAATGTTGTTGAGCTTGGTCCGCAGCGAGGCGTCGACCATGCGCGAGCCCATCTTCACGACGATGCCGCCGATGAGGGCCGGATCGACGTGGAGATCGATCTCGACCTCGGTCTTGGCGACATCCCGCAGGGAGCCCTTGATCTCTTCGATGATCGCGTCGGAGGGCTTCTCCGCCACGCGGACCTCGGCCCGCACGATGCCCTTGGCCTCGCGCACCTGCTCACGATAGGCGCGGATCATGTCCGGCAGGGCGAACAGGCGGCGGTTGGCGGCCGACAGCTTGATGAAGTTGGCGGCCAGCCCGGTGATGCCGGCCTTGTCGAGCAGGGCGCCGATGGCGGCCGTCTGCTGCTCGGCCGAGTAGGCCGGGCTCTTCACGAGGCGGCGGAGATCCGCGCTCTCCTTGTAGAGCGCATCGAAGGCTTCGAGATTCTTGGCGACGTCGTCGACCTGCCGCTCATCGCGGGCCAGCTCGTACAGGGCCAATGCGTAGCGACCGGCAACGCCTGCCACCAGGGGACCCTCGGAACCGTTCTGCGCCACCCGTCGCTCTCTCTTGTCCTTGCCCGCCGCTCTTCAGCCCGCTCCCGCCCGCGACGGCAGAGGCTTCAGGACCGTGGGGATTGGAATGGCGCCGGGCACGGAAGGCCCAAGAGGGTCTCCCCGCGGCGCGGCTGTCGCCTAGCATGGGCTCCGGGGGTGCGCAAGGCGAAGTCAGGGCATGGATCGGGCGGTTTAACGGCATGCCCGACTGCAAGACTCATCTTCGCAGCGGCTTGCCGACCCGTACCAGTGCACCGTCCGGGTCGGACATCGCGAATTCCAGCGTTCCCCAGGATGTTCGCTCGGGCCCTCGGGCCCCGATGATCTCCGAGGACACGAGGGCGGCGATCGTCTCGACATCTTCGGCGTAGAGATAGAGCCCGAAGGGATTACGCTCGGGCGCCAGCCAACCCGGCTCCGCCCGCCGGAGATGCAGCCGCGAGCCATCGGGGCGGCTCAGCATGCGGTACGTGTCCTGCCAATCGTCTTGACCGGCATCGCGGGTGAAACCGAGCCGCTCGTAGAACCGCTCCGACAGGTCGAGATCCCGGCAGGGCAGGATCGCGACGAGGCCGGAGCGCGCCGTCACCGGATCAGATCCAGCCCTGCAGCTCCCGCCGCACCACGTGCTCGATCACCCGCATGCCGAGATCCGAGTCGTTGAGGCAGGGGATGAAGGCGTAGTTCTCGCCGCCGTTCTCCTCGAAATAGTGGCGGTTCTCGCCATCGAGTTCCTCCAGCGTCTCCAGGCAATCCGCGGTGAAGCCCGGGGCGACGATCGCCATGCGCTTCACGCCGGACTTGGCCAGGGCCTGCACGGTCTCGTCGGTATAGGGCTTGAGCCATTCCTCGTTGCCGAAGCGCGACTGGAAGGTCACCCGCATCTGCTCCGGGGTGTAGCCCATCGCCTCGCGGATCAGGCGGCCGGTCTTGAGGCACTGGCAATGGTAGGGGTCGCCCTTGAGCAGGTAGCTCTTGGGCACGCCGTGGAAGGAGGTCAGGATCACCTCCGGCACGAAATCGAGCTTGGCCAAGCCCTCGCGGATCGAATCCGCCATGGCTTGGATGTAGACCGGATCGTCGTGGTAGGGCGGCGAGACGCGCACGGTCGGCTGCCAGCGCATCTGCATCAGGGCCTTGAAGGCCTGGTCGCAGGCGGTGGCCGAGGTCGCCGCCGCGTATTGCGGATAGAGCGGCACCAGCAGGATGCGGTCGCAGCCCTCGTCGAGCAGGGCCTGGATGCGGACCGACACCTCGGGCTTGCCGTAGCGCATCGCCCAATCGACCAGCACCGTGTCGCCCATCGCCGCCTGGAGCTTCTCGCACTGGCCGCGGGTGATGGTCTTAAGCGGGCCCTCGTCCCGCTCGTTGTTCCAGATGCTGGCGTAGTCGCGGCCCTTCGGCCCCGGGCGCTTCGTCAGGATGATGAGGTTGAGGAGCGGCCACCAGATCAGGCGCGGCACCTCGATGACCCGGCGGTCGGAGAGGAATTCCTTGAGGTACCGGCGCATCGGCCAGTAGCTCGTGCCCTCGGGCGTGCCGAGATTCATCAGGAGCACGCCGACGCGGCCGGTCCGTACGGCCGGATGGTCGGGCGGCAGGGCGGTGGGCGCGACCCGCACGGGCTCGCGCAGCAGGGTTTGGGGTTCGACGCGTTCGTTCATCGGGCTTCCGGTCACGGGCATACCGCCTCCGTCGACGCAGGGCCGTCCGAGGCCAGAGCGATCAGGTTGTGCGGTCCCGCCGTTCGATCTAGAGCAGGCGACCATCCAAGACCACGAATGTCAGTTCGCGCGTCTTGGGGCGAAGAGAGACGGAGAATGTGGCGAACCCTTCGCCCGAAATCGCTCCGGAGGCCAGCGCGACATGCAGTCCCCCCGCTACTTCCTGCAGCACTTCGTGCCCTTTACCGGCTACCCGTACAAGGGTGCGGCGGCGGCGTGCAATCTGTGCGGATCGCGCGAGGCCATCTCCGTCGCCGAGACTGACCGGCGGCTCAAGACCCTGCGCTCGATCGCCTGCACCCAATGCGGCCTGATCCGCACCGATCCGATGCCGACGCCGGAGGAGCTGGCCGAGTACTACGCCACCGCCTACCGGGCCGATTACCAGCTCGCCTTTGCCGGCGGCCCGCCGCGGCACCACCTC
Source organism: Methylorubrum suomiense (assembly GCF_022179765.1). Classification (GTDB taxonomy): domain Bacteria; phylum Pseudomonadota; class Alphaproteobacteria; order Rhizobiales; family Beijerinckiaceae; genus Methylobacterium; species Methylobacterium suomiense. Next base: position 518,961 of record NZ_BPRE01000001.1, read on the forward strand.
AACCGCTCCGCCCGCGAGGCGGTCTTCCGCGCCGATCTGCTGGCCCCCAAGCTCACGCCCGGCGCGCGGCTCCTCGATTTCGGGTCGGGCTCCGGCGAATTCCTGGCCGAGGCGAAGAAGCGCGGCTGCACGGTGATCGGCGTCGAGCCGGGCCAGGACTACGCGACCTATGCCCGCGGGCAGCACGGCATCGAGGTCCTGGCCGAGGCGGAGGACCCGGATCGCTTCCCGGCCGGACATTTCGACGTGATCTCCACGCATCACGTGCTGGAGCACCTGCGCAACCCCGCCGAGACGATGGAGCGGCTGAGCCGCTGGCTGAAGCCCGACGGCATTCTCTACGCGGCGGTGCCGAACATGGCCGCCACCGCCAAGCCGCCGCACGAGCGATTCCACTTCGCCCATGTCCACGGCTACGTGCGCGAAACCTTCGATCTCCTCGCCCGCCGTGCCGGCCTCGTGCCGCATACCGAGTACTGGCGCGAGGACACCACGGTGGTCTACCGCAAGACCGACGCGCCGCCCGTGCCGCTTCAGAATCCCGGCCTCGCCCAGCGTCTGGCCGTCGAACTGAAGCCGATGTCGGCGGGCCTGTTCCTGGCCTCAGGCGCCTGGATCTGGCCGGCTCTGCGGCGCAACGCCAAGGCGGTACGGGACGGGCTCGCCCGGCGCTGAGGCGCTGAGGCGCCGATGCGATCCGATCGGGCGACCCGCCACCCCACCCGCCGCACCACCGTGGCGGGGCTCGGGGCGAGTATCGGCGCAGGCCTGATCGCGGCCGGTACGGCGCGGGCCGCCACGCCGACCTTCACCCTGCTCCTCGTCAACGACATCTACGCCATGGGTGAGGCCGAGGGCCGCGGCGGCTTCGCCCGGCTCAACGCCGTGGTGAAGGCCGAGCGGGCCCGCGGCGTGCCGCTGCTCTACGCCCATGCGGGGGATTGCTTCTCGCCCTCGCTGATGTCGGGCTTCGACAAGGGCGCCCATATCGTGGCGCTCCACAATCTCGCGCCCCCGGACATCTTCGTGCCGGGCAATCACGAATTCGATTTCGGCCCCGGGATCTTCGCCGAGCGGCTGGCCGAGGCGCGCTTCCCGTTCTTCGCCGCCAACCTCCGCGACGGCGCGGGCCGGCCGCTGCCCGGCGTGAAGGATTCGGCGCTGATCGAACGCGGCGGCGTGCGCCTGGGTCTCGTCGGCATCGCGCTTCAATCGACCCCGGAGAAATCCCAGTCCGGAGATCTCCGCTTCGGTCCGGAGATCGAGACGCTCGCCGCCCAGGCGCAGAGTCTGCGCGCGGCGGGCGCCCAGATGATTATCGGCGTCTGCCACACCGCGCGGGCAACCGACGACGCGATCCTGCGCGCCCGCATCGTCGACATCCTGCTCTCGGGTCACGACCACGATCTCGTGGTGCGCGACGACGGGCAGGCGGTGCTGGTCGAGTCGAGTCACGATGCCCATTACGTCACGGCGGTGGACGTCTTCGTCACCTCCGCCGGCGACGACCCCCTGCGCTGGCGCGCGGCCTTCCGCGTGCACGACACCGCTCAGGTGACGCCCGATCCCGAGACCGCCGCGCTGGTGGCACGCCTCGAAGGGGATCTGTCGCGGGAACTCGACGTGGCGCTCGGCACGACCCAGGCGCCCCTCGACAGCCGTGTTGCCAGCGTGCGGTCGCGGGAGGCGAGCTTCGGCAGCCTCGTCGCCGATGCCGTGCGGATGAGCACCGGTGCCGAGATCGGCCTGATGAACGGCGGGGGCATCCGCGGCGACCGGCTCTACCCGGCGGGCGCGGCGATCACCCGGCGCGACATCCTGAGCGAATTGCCCTTCGGCAACACGGTGGTGCTGGTGGCGCTCGATGGGGCGACCGTGCGCGCGGCCCTGGAGAACGGCTATCGCGATCTCGGCCGCGCGTCTGGCCGCTTCCTCCATGTCTCCGGCCTGACCGTGACCCTCGACGGATCGGCGCCGCCCGGCCGGCGCGTCGCCGCGGTCAGCGTGGGCGACGAACCCCTCGACGCGACGCGCACCTACCGCGTCGCCGCCAACGACTTTATGCTGCGCGGCGGCAACGATTACGGGATGCTGGCCGATGGCCGCACCCTGATCGGTGCGACGGATGGGAAACTGCTGGCCAACGCGGTGATGACCTATATCCGCGCCCAAGCCCCGCTCCCGGCGGAGACGGGGCCGCGACTCAAGGTCTTGCCGTAGAAGGTCTTTCCGTGATCGATCCGACCTCCGCCCCGGTTGCGGCCGCGCTGGCCGCCTTCCGCGCGAGCGGTTCTCCCTGGCTCGCCCTGCCCTTTTTCCGAGAGGGGGCGGCCGACGCGGTCGCGGGGGCCATCGATGCCCGCGTGGCGGCCGGTGCCCGCATCCTGCCCGACCCTTCCGCGATCTTCCGGGCGCTGACGCTGACGCCGCTTCCCGCCGTCAAGGCGGTGATCCTGGGCCAGGACCCCTATCCGACGCCGGGCGACGCCAACGGGCTCGCCTTCTCCTACGTGGGGTCGCGCCGTCTGCCGGCCTCGCTCAAGGTGATCCTCGCCGAACTGGCTCCCGACGGCGCCAAACCCGACCTCTCGACCGGCGACCTGACCCCTTGGGCGGAGCGCGGCGTGCTGCTGCTCAATTCGGCCCTGACCGTCGAGGCCGGAAAGGCGGGGGCGCATCTGCGGCTCGGCTGGTCGCAGCTCACCGACGAGGCGGTGGAGGCCGTCTCCGCCCGCGACGAGCCCACGGTGTTCCTGCTCTGGGGCGCGCAAGCCCGTGCCCGCGAGGCGCTGATCGATGCACGCCGCCACGGCATCGTCGCCTCGGGCCATCCGTCCCCGCTCAACCGCGCGCGGGACTTCCCGGGATCCCGCCCGTTCCAGCGCGCGAACGCATGGCTCGAGGACCACGGCCGGGCGCCGATCGACTGGCGACTCGGCTGAAATAGATGAACCCTTCGCACATGCAAAAAGCCCCGCCACAGGGGCGGGGCTGATCGGACAACGGTGTCTTCGGGTTTACGCGGCGCGGCGAGCGGCCTCGGCGGCAGCGTTCTCGTTGGCTGGAGCGTAGGTCGCGGCGGGAGCCGGGGTCGCGCTGTGGGTCGTCTGCAGGCTGGTCAGCTCGCCAGCGGAGGCGTGGACCCCACCCTCACCGCCGAAGCGATCGGCAAGCAGCACGACGAGAGCGACGTTGGCGACGGCAGCGGTGAGAACCAGAAGAGCGATCATCGGGGCAGGTCCATGTTTGGGTGCGTTGCGTTGAAGCCTATATCGCACTGCACACTGGGATTTGGTATGCCACATGCCGAAAACCCGACATTCCGCCAATGCATACCTTACGGCCCTTTGACCGGGATTAAGCCGCCTTCCGCCCTGTTTCATGATCGTGAGATGCCGAAGGCCGATCGACCCCGCGGCATCCCTTCGTAGGGGACGGCACCGCCCGATGGTGATGCCGTCCGTGACCTGAAGGCCCCTCGCCTTACGGCTTCTTCGTCTCGCCGGCGGGCGGCGTGGCGGCGGGCGCCGCGTCGGTGCGCTCGACCTTGGCCGCCTCGCGCAGGCGAATGATCGTATCCTGCTGCGCCTTGCGGGTCAGGTACTGGTCGATCTGCTCTTTCATCTCGTCGAAGCTCGGCACCGGCTTCACCCGCTTCTCCTCGACGCGCAGCACGTGCCAGCCGAACTGGGTCTTGACCGGGTCGGACACCTGTCCCGGCGCGAGCTTGAAGGCGGCTTCGGCGAAGGGCTTCACCATCCGGTCCTTGGTGAAGAAACCGAGATCGCCACCTTCCGTCTTGGAGCCCGGATCCTTCGAGACCTCACCGGCGATCTTGGCGAAATCCTCGCCGCCCTTCACCCGCGCGGCGATCTTCTTGGCCTCGTCCTCGCTCTCGACGAGGATATGGCGGGCGCGCACCTCTTCCTCGGGCTTCATCGACTTCACGGTCTGATCGTAGAGCGCCTTGGCGGCCTCCGGCGTGACCGACTTCTTGGTCTCGCGCTCGAGATATTCGTCGAGCAGGAGCTTGTCGCGGAAATAGGCGAGCTTGCGCTTGAAGTCCGGGCTGTCGCCGACCTTGGCGGCTTCCGCCGCCTGCGCGCCGACCTTGAGATCGACCATGTAATCGACGAGCAGATTCTTCTTGGCGGCCTCGTCCACGCCGGGCAGCGACAGGGCCGGATCCTCGGCGGCCAGGGCGAGATCGGCGCCCGTGATCGGCTGACCGTTCACCTTGGCGACCACCGCATCGGGGGCGGGCGCGGCGGCTGCCGACTCGGCCGCGCCTTGCGAAGACGTGCCTGGGGCCGCGCCCTGCGCGTGCGCCAGCGACGGCAGCGCCAGGAGGAGGGCGGCGGCGCTCACGCGCCGGAGAAGGGTCGGGATCGTCATCGGGAACGGCTCGTCCTTGGGCGAGGCCGCCGCGGGCCGGCATCTTCCGGCCGGTCTTCGCGCGGGGCTTGATCTTTCGGCACGCGGCGGCTGCCGCAGCGCGCCAGAGGTGGAACCTCTTCCGGTCAAAGGCAAGCGTGGCAGGACACCCGCGCGCGGTCTCGTGACACCGCGGGCTTTTTCGGCCGGGCCCGGCATCGGCGCGTCGGCCGGTCCATTTCAGACCTCACGACGACTCTTCAGCTTCGCCCCGTCACTTCCGGATGCGGGGCGCCCTATTTACCTCTATAAGCCCGCCCAACGCGAGGCCGGCGGCGTTCTGACGGAACGCCGCCGCGCGACTTTTTTCAGGACCGTAGGTTCACGATGCTCGGTGCCCTCAAGAAGATTTTCGGCTCGTCCAACGACCGTCGAGTGAAGGGTTTTCGCCCGCGCGTCGCCGCGATCAATGCCCTGGAGCCCGAACTCGCCGCGCTCTCCGACGAGCAGCTGCGTGCCCGAACCCAGGGCTTCCGCGACCAGCTCGCCGCCGGCACGCGTCTCGACGACCTGCTCGTGCCCGCCTTCGCCACGGTCCGCGAGGCGGCCAAGCGCGTCCTCGGGCAGCGCCATTTCGACGTGCAGATGATCGGCGGCATGGTGCTTCACGAATCCGGCATCTCGGAGATGAAGACCGGCGAGGGCAAGACGCTGGTGGCCACGCTCCCGGTCTATCTCAATGCGCTGGAGGGCAAGGGCGTCCACGTCGTCACCGTCAACGACTACCTCGCCTCCCGCGACGCGGAGTGGATGGGCCGGGTCTACCGCTTCCTCGGCATGAGCGTCGGCACCATCGTCCACGGACTCGACGATACGCAGCGCAAGGACGCCTATGCCTGCGACATCACCTACGGCACCAACAACGAATTCGGCTTCGACTATCTTCGCGACAACATGAAGTACGAGCTGTCGCAGATGGCGCAGCGCGGGCACCACTTCGCCATCGTCGACGAGGTCGATTCCATCCTGATCGACGAGGCGCGCACGCCGCTCATCATCTCCGGCCCGGTCGACGACCGCTCGGAACTCTACGTCGCCGTCGACGCGATCATGCCGCAGCTGGTCGCGGAGCATTACGACCTCGACGAGAAGCAGCGCCAGGTCTCGCTGACGGAGGCCGGCAACGAGTTCATCGAGGAGGCCCTGCGCGAGGCCGGCCTTCTCAAGGAGGGCGACCTCTACGACGCCCACAACGTCACCCTCGTCCACCACGTGAACCAGGCCCTGCGCGCCCACACCCTGTTCACGCTCGACAAGGATTACATCGTCAAGAACGACGAGGTCGTGATCATCGACGAGTTCACCGGCCGCATGATGCAGGGCCGGCGCTACTCGGAAGGTCTGCACCAGGCGCTCGAGGCCAAGGAGCGGGTGACGATCCAGCCCGAGAACCAGACCCTCGCCTCGATCACCTTCCAGAACTACTTCCGCCTCTACAAGAAGCTCGCCGGCATGACCGGCACCGCCTCGACCGAGGCGGATGAGTTCGCCGAAATCTACAAGCTCGACGTGGTCGAGATCCCGACCAACAAGGAGATCGAGCGCGTCGACGAGGACGACGAGGTCTACCGTACCGTCGAGGAGAAGTTCGACGCGATCATCAAGGAGATCGACAAGGCGCATAGCCGCCTTCAGCCGGTCCTCGTCGGCACCGGTTCGATCGAGAAGTCGGAAGTGCTGGCCGACCTCCTGCGCAAGGCCGGCTACAAGGCCCTCGATTATTCCGACCCGAACGCCCTCACCGACGTCTACGCCGCCGCCCGCGAGAACCGGGTGACCAAGCGCTTCGCCGTGCTGAACGCCCGCTTCCACGAGCAGGAGGCCTACATCGTGGCCGAGGCCGGCGTGCCGGGCGCCATCACCATCGCGACCAATATGGCCGGCCGCGGCACCGACATCAAACTCGGCGGCAATCTCGAGATGCGCATCGAGAAGGAACTCGGCGGACTGGCCGAGGGCCCCGAGCGCGAGGCGGCGATCGAGGCGCTCAAGAAGGAGATCGCCGAGAACCGCGAGAAGGTGCTGGCCTCGGGCGAGCCGGCCGATCCGGAGGCGGGCCGCAAGAAGGCGCTGCCGGGCGGCCTCTACATCCTCGGCACCGAGCGCCACGAGTCGCGGCGCATCGACAACCAGCTTCGCGGCCGCTCCGGCCGCCAGGGCGATCCGGGTCGCTCGAAATTCTACCTGTCCCTCAAGGACGACCTGATGCGCATCTTCGGCTCGGACCGGATGGACGGGATGCTCACCCGCCTCGGCCTGGAGCAGGGCGAGGCGATCATCCATCCCTGGATCAACAAGGCGATCGAGAAGGCGCAGCAGAAGGTCGAGGCGCGCAACTTCGACATGCGCAAGAACGTGCTCAAGTACGACAATGTCATGAACGACCAGCGCAAGGTCGTGTTCGAGCAGCGCCGGGACCTGATGGGCCAGGACAGCGTGCGCGAGACCGTCGACGAGATGCGCCACGGCGTCATCGACGACGTGGTCGCCGTCCACATCCCCGAGAACGCCTATGCCGAGCAGTGGGACGTGGCGGGGCTGAAGGAGCGCAGCCTGGATCTGCTCAATCTCGACCTTCCCGTCGAGGAATGGGCCAAGGAAGAGGGCATCGCCGACGAGGAGATCCGGGAGCGTCTGAAGAAGGCCTCCGACGCCTCCTACGAGGCCCGCGTCGAGAAGAACACGCCCGACGTCATGGCCTATATCGAGAAGCAGGTGGTGCTCCAGACCCTCGACCACCTGTGGCGCGAGCATCTCGTGACGCTCGACCACCTGCGGCAGGTGATCGGCTGGCGCGGGTTCGCCCAGCGCGATCCGCTCAACGAGTACAAGTCGGAGGCGTTCGAACTCTTCAACGGCCTCGTCACGGCGCTCCGCGAGCAGGTGACGGCGCAGCTCGCCCGCGTCGAGATCCTCTATCAGGAGCCCGACGCGCAGGCCGGCGGCGCCTTCGAACAGGCCGGCTTCGGCGGGGCGCAGGCCCTGCCGATGTTCGAGGAGCATCGCGACCCGGCCACCGGCCGCAACGAGATGGATTTCGACGGCACCGGCAGCGATGGCGGCGCGGGCCCGGCCTACGGCTACGCCGCCCGCGAATTGTCGGCGGACGCGGCGGTGTTGGAGCGCGACCCGACCGACACCTCGACCTGGGGCAAGGTCGGCCGCAACGAACTCTGCCCCTGCGGCTCGGGCAAGAAGTTCAAGCATTGCCACGGCCGCTTCGCCAGCGAGACCGGCGAGGCCTGAGGCCGGGATGGCGGGCGAGGGGACGGGTGACCGGGCGGACGAGGCCGTCGTCTACGCGCTGGAGCCGAATCTCGGCGCGGTCGAGTTTCAGGCAGTGCTCGTCGCCTCCGGCCTCGCCCCGCGCCGCCCGGCCGAATCCCTCGACCGGCTCGGCCGGATGCTCGCGGGCTCCGACCTGATCGTCACCGCCCGTCTCGGCGGGCGCCTCGTCGGCGTCGCCCGCACGCTGACCGACTTCGCGTTCTGCGCCTACCTGTCCGACCTCGCGGTTGCCCGCGACGTGCAGGGCCTCGGCATCGGCCAAACGCTGATCGCGGAGACGCGCCGGGCGGCGGGTCCGGAGGCGAGCGTGCTGCTCACCGCCGCGCCGGGCGTCGAGACCTATTACGACAAGATCGGCATGCCACGGGTGGCGCACGCCTTCCGCTATGACCGGGAGGCGTAAGAGTTTGTTTGGCCCGGAGCACGCGCTTCGGTGAGGCCGAGTCGAGCTTTCTCCCACCCCCTCATCCTGAGGTGCCGCGCCAGCGGCCTCGAAGGAGGGCTCCAGGGATCGCGCGATCCGCTGGAGCCCTCCTTCGAGGCTTCGCTACGCTCCACACCTCAGGATGAGGGGGTGGGTGGGACAGTCTGATTGATCGGATCGGCAGCCCATGACCGGACCATCCGCCGAGCCCTTAGGCCCCTTCGTCCGCACCGTCCCCCTCACCCTCACCGGCCGAGGCGAGCCCCTGCGCGCGAGCTTGGCGCTGGCCGCCGCTTCCCTGGATTGGCTCGACGCGAACCGCGAGACATTCCTGCATCCGGACGAGGCGGCGCTCGTCACCGACCGGCTGCATGCCCGCCGCCGTCACGGCCTGCTCGCCGGGCGCTTCGCGGCCAAGCAGGCGCTGGCGCGGCTCCATCCCGAGATCGACCCGCGGGCGCTGGCGATCCGGCCCGGCGTGCTGGAACAGCCGGTCCTGTCGGGGGAAGGTCTGCGCAATCTCGGCGTCAGCCTGTCCCATGCCGGGCCGGTGGCGCTGGCGGTCGCCTTTCCCGAGGGCTGCCCGATGGGGATCGACCTCGAATGGGTGCGCGCCGACGCCGTCCCCGCGCTGGCAAGCCAGATGACGGAGGCCGAACGGCGGATGGCCGCTCGCCTCGACGGGTCGGAGGTCGAGGGGCTGATGCGGCTCTGGTGCCTGAAGGAGGCCCTGTCCAAGGCCCTGCGCTGCGGCCTGACCGTTCCCATGGAGCTGCTGGCCGTGGCCGGCATCGCGCCCGATCCGCTCGGGCTCTCGGTCACCTTCGCCCATTTCGCCCAGTATCAGGGGATCAGCCTCCTCGCCGGCGAGCTGGCGAGCGCGCTGGTGCTGCCGCGAACCGTCACGCTCACGGTCGAGGCGGCGGACCGGGCGACGTGGCACGACGCGCTCGCCGTGGCCGCGGCGGAATGGCGGGAGGCCGGAAACCGGTGACAATGTGGCGCCCGCTCCAACAGATCCGCGCCACGGTGATCGGGCTGGCATGGCGCGGCGACCGGTTGCTGGCCGCGGAGGTGCGCGACGATGGCGGCCGCCTCATGGGCGTGCGTCCCCTGGGCGGCGGCATCGCCTTCGGCGAGACCCGCGAACAGGCTCTCATCCGGGAGTTCCAAGAGGAACTCGGCTGCGACGTGACGATCACCGGCCCCTGGTCGGTCTTCGAGAACATCTTTCGCCATGAAGGTGCGCTCGGCCACGAGATCGTGTTCGCGGCCGATCTCCGGCTCCACGACGCGACCCTCTACGAGCGCGACGTCATCCTGTTCCGCGAGGATGACGGCGCGCCCTGCACGGCGCGCTGGTTCCGGCCCGACATCCTGGACGCGGGCGTCAGTCTCTATCCCGAGGGCCTTGCGGCCGCGCTCGAAACGCGGCCGCGATTGGGGGCTCCGACTAAGCCGTGAGTGGCCGCTCCGTCGCGGCTTTCGTCCGTCGGGCGCCCAGAACCCGACCTCAATCTCTCCGGCTCGGCAGGCTGTGGCCGAGGAAGAAGTCCAGCATCGCCCGCGAGGCGTCCGGTCCGTTCGGGTCGGTGTAGCTGCCCGTTGCGCTGCCACCGGCCCAGGCATGGCCCGCCCCCTGGATCGACCAGGACTCGACCTGCACCCGGCCGGCCTCGTCGGCGTAGCGGGTGCGCAGGTAGGAATGGCCCGCGCTGCTGCCGCGCTCGGACCGGGGCGTCAGCCCGGCGACACCCGCCTGGGCCAGCACGGCCTCGGCATTGCGCGGGCTGACCGTGCCGTCACCCTCGCCGTGGAAGACGATGGTGGGCACGCGCAGCGACTGCGCGACCGAGCCGGCGCCGAAACCCGAAGCCCCTCCGGGTGCCTCGGAGCCCGGCGCGCCGACCCGCATGGCCGAGAGCGCCGAGGGCAGATCCCGGGCGCAGCCCGCCGCGAGGCCCGAATGGACGCCGACCGCGGCGAACAGGTCCGGATAGGCCCGGGCGATGTTGGCCGCCGCCGCACCGCCCGCCGAGAGCCCGGCGATGTAGATCCGGCTGCGGTCGATCGGATGCTCGGTGGCGATGGCGCGGGCGAGCCCGGCGATGATGCCCGTCTCACCCATCTCCCGGCCCTGGTCGGCGGGCTCGAACCAGTTCCAGCAGCGCTGGGCATTGGCCCGGCCCGACTGGCGCGGATAGGCCACGTAGATGCCCTCCTCCTCGGCCAGCAGGTTCATGCGGGTGCCGGCCGCGAAATCGTCGGGCGACTGGGTGCAGCCGTGCAGCATCACGACGAGCGGCCGGGGGCCCGGCCGCGGGCTCGGGACGAACAGCTTGTAATCCCGCGCCCCCGCCGCGTTGGAGAAGCTGCGCGCGACGAACTGTCCGCCGTCGGACGACCGGTCAACGGACGGATCTCCCTCGCGCGGCATTCCGCGGCCCTCGCCGCCGGCGAGGCCGTTCAGGGCCGGAGCCAGCGTGCGCAGGCTGCGCATCATCTGGTCGATGCCGTCGCGCAGCCGCTCCGGCAGAACGGCGGCCTGGGCGTCGGAATAACCCTGCGAACGGGGGTCCGCCGCCCCGGCCAAACCTTCGAGCCGGGCAGCGATCTCGTTCCTCGCAGTGCCGCCCGCACCCGGCAGCCCGGCGGCACCGAGGCTGCGCTGGATCAAGGCGGCGGCCTCGGCGAGCCGTCCGGCCCGGGTCAGCCGGGTCGCTTCGGCCATATCGGACATCAGGGTCGAGGAATGATCGGTCATGGGGTCTCGCTTTCCGGGTCGGCGACGGGCGCGCGCACGCGCCCGGGTCACGAGGGGGTTGAGGGATCAGCGCAGGCGGTCGGCGAGCGCCCGTTTGACGGCCGGGCTCGCCTGGAGGCTGCCCAGCACTTCGAGGGAGGCGATGGTGGCGCGGGCAAGGTCGGGGGAGACGTCGGCGGCGATCACCGCGAGGCCGAGCACCCGGATGTCGAGGGTGGTGCCCGATGACCGAGCAGCCTCCAGTTCCGCCCGTCCGTAATGCCGCATCCCCAGCTCGACCGCCTTGCGGGCGACCGACTGGCGCGTGATGTCGGCGTGATGGGCGATCTGATTGCGCACCGCAGTGCGAATGAAGTCGCTGCGGTTGGCGTAGGCGCCCTCGGACACGAGCAGATCGACGTGGCCGAGATCGACATAGCCGAGATTGACCGTGATCTTCTCGCTGTCGGCCGCCCGCGTTCCGATCCGGATCGGGGTCTCGTGCCCCATGTCCTCGAGCGCTTCCATCGTCCCGTCCATCCCGCCGCCATCCACAGGGATGGTATGGGGTTGAATATGCTGCGCCGCAAGATGAAACGTTTTGCAATGCAGCAATGCGGGCGTGTGACGGTCAAGCCGTCTCGGGGTCGCCGAGGTATTCGCGCCAGACCGCATTGGTTCCCAGACCCGCGACGAAGGCGGCATGGCGCTCGCGCTCGGCGTCGCCAAGGCGGCTGCGGATCGGTCGCGGTCCGACCGGGCCCGACTCGACGGCCGCGAGGGCGGACGCGGTCTCCACCGGCTCGGCGACGCTGAGGCCGAGACTCGTCTGCTTGCCGCCGAGCAGCTCGACATAGACCTCCGCGAGGATCTGCGCGTCGAGCAGCGCCCCGTGCTTGACCCGGCGCGTGGTGTCGACGCCGTAGCGATTGCACAGCGCATCGAGATTGTTGGCCGCGCCCGGATGCTTGCGGCGAGCCAAGAGCAGCGTGTCGACCACGTCCTCCAGCACGATCTGCGGCGGAGCGGCGGGACCGAGACGCCCGAACTCCATGTTGAGGAAGCCGACATCGAAGGGTGCGTTGTGGATCACCAGCCGCGCATCGCCGCAGAACGCCACGAAGGCATCGACGATGTCCGCGAAGACCGGCTTGCCGGCGAGCATCGCGTCCGAGATGCCGTGAACCGCGAAGGCCCCCTCGGAGACCGCCCGCTGCGGGTTGACGAGTTGGTGAAAGGTCTGGCCGGTCTGGACGTGGTTGATCAGCTCGACGCAGCCGATCTCGATGAGCCGATCACCGCCCTTGGCGTCGGTGCCGGTGGTCTCGGTGTCGAGGACGATCTCGCGCAGCATGGTGTTCGCACTCGGCCGGAGGGATGCGGATCGAGAGGTTCTAACCCGGAATGGTTACTCGTCCGGACAGGCCTCGCCGATGTGTGCGGAGAGAGCCTGCACCACCTCGGCCATGAGGGGCCGTGCCCTGATATCCGCCTGAATGCAGGCCCGCTCCAAGTCTCGCAGCTCGGCGAGGGTCGCGGGATCGCTCGTGCAACAATCGAGCAACTCGCCCAGAAGCAGGCCCCAGGCGCGGGTCTCGATCCTTTGCCAAGCCGCGCCCGCGGGGCCGGGCGGCAACAGGGAGGCGGCACCGAAATCGCTCAGCACCGCCGTGCCCGCCGTCCCATCCCAGATCGTGTTGTGGGCGTAGAGATCGCCGTGCAGCAGGCCGCGGGCGTGGAGATGGGCCGCCCCCCGCGCGACCGAGAGGGTGATCCGCAGCGCCGCGGCCAGCGGCAGGCGCAGGGCCGGATCGTAGACGTCGCGGCTGCAGCTCTCGAGGCTCGGCGGACCGGCGAGCACCCGCCAATCCGCCGGCAGCAGCGGCATCAGCAGGCCCTGCGCGCCGTCCGGATGATCGACGATCTGCCCGAGCGCTCCGGTCAGGTTCGGATGCTGGCCCGCGGCGAGGCAGGCGGCCATCTCGCGCTCGGGCAGCCCGTCGCTGGTCATGGCCCCCTTGAACAGCTTCACCGCGACGGGCCGAGCGGGTTCCCCCTCCTCCGCCCGCCAGGTCGCCGCCACGATCCGGCCGGAGGCGCCCTCGCCGAGCAGGGCTCCGGGATCCAGCCGCGACCAGGGCACGTCGGGGACCCGGGCCTGCACCGTCCCGCCCTCGGCCGGGTTGCCGGCCCAGGCGATCCAGGCGAGCCGCGGCAGATGCGCGAGCCATGCCGGCAGCGTCGCGAAGGCATTGGCGGACAGCCGCAGCAATTCGAGGTTTGGCGCGCCCTCGAGCGTGGCCGGCAGCGCGTCGAGCGCGTTGCCGGCCAGCATCAGCTTCTGCAGTTGCGGCCGCGCGCCGAGCGCGTCGGGCAGATGGGTGATCCGGTTGTCGGTCAGGGTGAGCCAGCGCAGCCGCATCGGCAGGGCCTCGCCCGGCACCTCCCGCAGCCCGGTGCCACGGAAGCCGATCTGGGCCAGTTCGGGGCAGTCGCCGAGGACGGGCGGCAACCGATCGAAGCGGTTGCCCGAGCAGAACAGCACCTTCAGCCGACGCAATCGCCCGAACCCGTCGGGGAGAGCCGTCAGCCCGCAGCCGCTGAGATCGAGCCGTTCGAGCGTCTCGGCGAGGCCGAACACCTCGTCGGGAAAGGCATCGAGCGGCCCCGTCAGCCGCAGCGCGCGGGTGCCGGCGAGATCGCCCCGGCGGAGGGCCAGGAGGGTCGGGTCGATCGGTGCATTCGCGCTCATCGATTCGAGGCCGGGTCGGCACCGCCCAAACGCGCGATCAGCGCCTCGACCTCGGCCTCGGCCGCCGCGAAGCCGCGGCTCGTGTCGATCACGTGATCGGCCCGTTGCCGCTTCTCGGCATCGGGCATCTGCTTGGCGAGGATCGCGTCGAGGGCGCCTTCCGTCATGCCGGGGCGGGCCAGCACCCGGGCGCGCTGCACCTCGGGCGGCGCCGTGACGACGAGGACCGCGTCGCAGCGCGCTTGGCCCCCCGTCTCGAACAGGAGCGGGATGTCGAGGACGACGAGGCGTTCCGCCGCGTGGCGGTCGAGGAAGGCGCGGGCCTGCGCGCCCACGAGGGGATGGACGATCTGCTCCAGCCGCCGCAGCTTGTCCGGGTCGCCGAGCACGGCCTCGCGCAGGGCCGGGCGATCGACACCGCCCTCCGCCGTCAGCGTTCCGGGAAAGGCCGCGCCGATCGCCCCCGCGGCCGCGCCGCCCGGCCCGTAGAGGGCGTGGACCGCCGCATCCGAATCGTGGACCGGCACACCGCGGGCGGTGAACATCGCGGCGGTGGCCGACTTGCCCATGCCGATCGAGCCGGTGAGGCCGAGAACGAACGGCAAGCGCGGCGTCTTGCGCGGTGTCTGCGAGCCGCCGCTCATTTCCCGACGAGGTCCGCGACGATCATCTCGCGCAGGGCCGGGGTGACCTCGGGGCGCACGCCGAACCATGCGGCAAAGCCCGGCACCGCCTGATGCAGCAGCATGCCGAGCCCATCGACCGCGGCGAGGCCGCGGGCGCGGGCGGCGGCCAGCAGCGGCGTCTCAAGGGGCACGTAGACGATATCGGCCACCGCGGCCCGAGCCGGCAGGGCGGCGAGATCGAGATCGAGCGGTGGATGCCCGACCATGCCGAGCGACGTGGCGTTGATGAGAAGCCCCGTTTCTGGGAGCGCCTCGGGCAGGGCGTCCCAGGGCAGCGCCTGCGCCTTCTCCGGATCGAGGGCGGCGAGGGACCGGGCGTTGTCCGGACTGCGGTTGGCGATCTGGACGCGCATCCCCCGCCCGAGCAGCCCGGCGACGATGCCGCGCGCCGCGCCACCGGCCCCGAGCACCACCGCGCGATGCCCGGCCCGCTCTGGCCAGTCCACGCCGAGGCTGTGGTCGAGATGGGCGATGAAGCCGAGGCCGTCGGTGTTGTCGCCGACGACCCGGTCGCCCTCGACGACGAGCGTGTTCACCGCCCCGACCCGCTCGGCCCGCTCGGTCAGGGAATCGACGAGGCGGAACGCCGTCTCCTTGTGCGGGATCGTGACGTTGCCGCCGGCGAAGCCGGATCGGGGCAGGGAGCGGATGAAGGCCTCGAGTGCCTCCGGAGGAACGTCGATGCGCTCGTAAGTGCCGTCGATGCCGTGCTCGGCGAGCCAGTGGCCGTGGATCATCGGCGAGCGGGAATGGGCGATGGGATGCCCGATGACGAAGGCTTTCCGGGTCATGCGGTGCAATCCTGGGCCAGGGTGCAGGCGGTGCGACCCTCCAGCTCGATCTGGAGGGTGGTGTGGTGGATGCCGAAGCGCGCGCGCAAGGCCTCCGCCGTCTCCTTCAGGAAACGGCCCTCGGGAATGTCGGCCACGACGAGATGGGCGGTGAGCGCCACCTCGGTGGTGCTCATCGACCAGATATGGAGATCGTGCAGGCCGACCACGCCCGGACGGCCGGCGAGGCAGGCCCGCACCGCCTGGGGATCGATGCGCGGGGGTACGGCGGCGAGCGCCATGCGCAGACTCTCGATCAGCAGACCCCAGGTCGTGATGATGATGAAGGCGGCGATGATCAGGCTCACCACGGGGTCGATCCAGTCGTAGCCGGTGGCGAGGATCGCCAATCCGGCCAGCACCACCCCGAGGGATACGGCAGCGTCCGCCGCCATGTGCAGATAGGCGCCGCGGATGTTGATGTCGTGCTTGCCGCCGGAGGCGAACAGCCAAGCGGTGAAGCCGTTGATGAGGATTCCGATCCCGGCCACCACCATCACGGTCGTCCCCGCCACCGGCGCCGGCGCCAGGAACCGCTGGATCGCCTCGGCGATGATGGCACCCGTCGCCACCAGCAGCGTCACCGCGTTGAACAGGGCGGCGAGGATCGAGGAGCCGCGCAGGCCGTAGGTGAAGCGGGCGGTGGCCGTTCGCTTCACGAGCACCGAGGCGAGCCACGCGGCGGCGAGCCCGAGCACGTCGGAGAGGTTGTGGCCGGCATCCGCCACCAGGGCCATGGAGTTCGACAGGAACCCGTAGGCCGCCTCGACCACCACGAAGCCGACATTCAGCGCGATGCCCAGGGCGAAGGCCCGGCCGAAATCCTTCGGGGCGTGGACGTGACCATGCGCATGGCCGTGGCCATGGTCGTGATGGTGATCGTGGGCATCATCGGGCGCGTGCGAATGCCCGTGCGCCTGATCATGCCGGGAATCTTGCCGAGACTCTTGCAAGGGACCTTGCAGGGGATCGCGCATGCCGCCGCCCGTTCTCAGAAGGCCAGCAGGCCCATTGCCCTCAATCGTGCCAGCAGCGGCAGCAGCGGCAGACCGAGGATGGTCTCGTGCGCGCCCTCGACCCGCTCGAACAGGTGGATGCCGACGCCCTCCAGCTGATAGGCGCCGACCGACGCCGTGACCGCATCGCCGGCGCATCTCAGGTAGGCGTCGATCCCCGCCTCGTCGAGGGCGCGCATCGTGAGCGATGCCGTCTCGACGAAGCCGTCCTCGGCCTCGCCGCGGATCAGGACCACGGCCGAATGCAGGGCATGGGTCCGGCCCTGGAGACGGGCGAGATGGGCCGCCGCCGCCGCGCGGTCGGCGGGTTTGTGCAGGATCGCGCCGTCGAGTTCGAGCACCTGATCGGCGCCGACCACGATCCGGCCGGGACGACGCCCGGCCACGTCCCGTGCCTTGGCGCGGGCGAGATGGAGCGCCAGGGCCGTGGGCGGGAGGCCGCCGGCTTGGCGCTCCGCCGCCCGCTCGTCGATCGCGGCCGGCACCGCCTCGACGGGCAGAGAGGCCCCCGCCAGGAGATCGCGCCGGGTGCGGCTGCCCGAGGCGAGAACCAGCGGTTCGGCGGGGCGCCAGGGGGAAGCGAGCGTCAAGGCGGGTGGTCTCCGTCAGCGAGGGTCATCGCTTGCCGCGATCGTGCCGTCATGTCCGGTCCGGGCGTCGGCGGCCCCCGGTCCATCGGGCGGATCGCCCCGCGATCGCCCGATGCCTCAGCGCAGGCGATGCGCGTCGATCCAGTCGAAGGCGAAGTCGATATCCTGCGGCTGCACCGAGAAGAACCCCTCCCCCGTCCGGGCCGAACCGAACACGTAGCCGCTGGCATGGCCGAGCGCGTGGTCGAGGGAGTTCTGCAGGAAGCCGAGTTCGGTCCCGTTGTCGCGGAACGACACGATGGTCGCACCGGGGAGGGCGAACAGCGAGCCGTGCAGCCCCGAGCCGTACTCGCCGACGAGGACGTCGGCCGAGCGGAACAGGGCGACCTGCTCCGGCACGCTCAGACCTTCGGGCCGCACGATCTCGAAACCGCGCGCCCGCGCGCCCGCCTCCAGCTCCGCCCGCTCCGTCAGGGTGCGGCGATTGTGCGTGTCGGCATTGTCCGACCGGGAGATCAGGAGCCTGCGCAAAGCGGGCCGTGCCCGGCCGCTCCGGCCGAGGCGCCAGCCCGGGCGGGATCGGGGCGTGACGCGGTCGAGCAGGAAGCGGGCGGCCTCGCGCATCAGCGGCGAGGCGCGGCCGATGAAGCGCAGGGCCGTCGGCACGAGCAGCCGGCGGCAGGCGACGCGGTCGCGCTCGCGGTCGTAGGCGACGATCCGGTCCGCGCCGATCCCCAGGAGCCCGAGCCAGGTCCGGGCGAAGGCCGGCGTGTCGGCCGGCAGCAGGTAGCGCAGCCGCGCGATGTCGTGGCCGGCCCGGTGGAGCAGGAACAGCTTGGGCAGGAAATCCACCAGCCAGTGCCCGTACATGTGATGGCCGGGGCCCGCGAGCAGCACGACCGGATCCGCCATGCTCACCGGCCGCAGGCCGGACCGGCGCGCCGCGAGCGTCCGGAAGCGGGCCTCGCTGTCGACCGGGAAGATGTTGAGCTGCCCGCAATACTGGACCGCGCCGTCGAGGAAGAGGACTCCCTCGGCGGCCACCTCGGCATCGGTCACCTCGTACAGGCTGGCGCCGAGCACCACGGTCTGCCCGAAATAGTCGCGCAGCAGCCCGGCATGGATCGCCCCGATCATCAGGTCCGGCGGCGGCATTCGTGCACGGGAGGACAGGCTGAGATCCGTGAGCCGGCCGCGTCCGGCCGCGACGGCGTCGCGCAGCTCGCCAGCGGCGAAGCCCGTCTCGTCGGGCATCGGCATCAGGTGGCGATGAATTTCAGGCGGTGCTCGCGGTAGAGGTCGAGGATCGCGGCGGCCGTCTCCTCGATGGACCGGCGGGTCACGTCGATCGTCGGCCAGCGATACTTGGCGCAGAGCCGGCGCGAGGCGGTGATCTCGTCGGCAACCGCCTCGCGATCGACGTAGGAGGAATTGTCGTCCGCCTTCAGGCTGAGCAGGCGGTTCTGCCGGATCTGGACGATGCGCTCGGGGCTGGCGATCAGGCCGACGATCAGGGCCTTGCGCACCCGGTCGAAGCTCGGCGGCAGGGGCATCGACGGCACGAGAGGGAGATTGGCGGTCTTGAGGCCGCGATTGGCGAGGTAGATCGAGGTCGGCGTCTTCGAGGTGCGGCTGACGCCGACCAGGACCACGTCCGCCTCGTCGAGGTCGTCGGGCAGGTTGCCGTCGTCGTGGGCCAGCGTGAAGTTCATCGCGTCGATGCGCTTGAAGTACTCGGCATTGAGCATGTGCTGGGCGCCGGGCCGCTCGGTCGAGGTCGCGCCGAGATAGGAGCGCAGGAGCGCGTGCACCGGCTGGAGCACGTTGAGCGTCGGCGAGCCGGTCTCGCGGCAGGCCTCCTCCAGCCGCTCGGTCAATTCGTGACCGACCAGCGTATAGAGCACGAGGCCGGGCGCCGCCTTGATCTCGGAGATCACCCGTTCGAGCTGCGGGCTCGAGCGCACCAGGGGATAGACGTGCTCGATCGCCGAGATGCCCTCGTACTGCACCGCCGCGGCACGCCCGACATTGATCAAGGTCTCGCCGGTGGAATCGGAGACGAGATGGAGGTGGAAGTAACTGCGGCTCATCGCGAGAGGATCGACTTTCGATGACGCATCCGGGGCCGCCCGAAGCGGCCCGCTTTGCGATGCTTAGAGGCGCGCGGGCCCGCAGGGAAGCCGGACCGTTCCGATGAGCCTCGGTTCTGGGCTTGCGCGAGGATGCGCCGCCTTCATCCGAACCCGGCGATCCACCCCGCCCCGTCATCTCAGGGCCGCGCACCGGAACCCCGGATCCACGACCAGGGGCGAGGCTTCGTGAAGCGGCGCATCACGGGTGGGTTCCGGGTTCGTCTGCGACGCCCCGGAATGACGGCGATGGGGCTGTCGGGATGATCGATGTCACAGAAAACGAGTGTGATTCGAATGGATTACCGAGTCCGAACCACGGGTCTGTCCCCAGCAGCCCCGGCAGGAGTCGATGGATGGGGATAAGCCGGCTTCGAACCGGGCCGACTCCCGGGCGGGCGGGAACTTGTCGACTCCGCCCTCAACACGGCGTCCGGCACGGCTTGCCGGAATCGGCCGAATGGGAGAATCCGGGACCGTCGGCCGCAGGCGGCCACACTCGGGCTCACAAGCTCCTGGCAAGCTTGGCCTATCCGGGAGATTAGAGGCAATCTGTTAAGAGCCGATTAACGCCGCGGCTGTGGGGAGGGCCTGTGGACGCGCTTGCGGCACCACGATCCAACGTCCAAGAGAAAAAACAGAGAGTCTAGAATCTCTCTTTCTTTAAGAAGGGCCGGGTTGGGGACGGCGAGGGCCGAGCCCTCTCCGGTTCGCCGACACGGTATCCGAGCGGGCGGGAGACGGCATGGCGGACGCGACGATGGACAGGCCGGTTCTGCGCGTGCTCTCCGGCGAGGCGATCTCGCCACCGCCCGCCTGGATGATGCGCCAAGCCGGACGCTACCTGCCGGAATACCGGGCGACCCGGGCCGAGGCCGGTTCCTTCCTCGATCTCTGCTACAATCCAGCTTTCGCCACCGAGGTGACGCTGCAGCCGATCCGCCGCTTCGGCTTCGAGGCGTCGATCCTGTTCTCCGACATCCTCGTGGTGCCTCACGCGCTCGGCCAGGACGTGCGCTTCGTGGAGGGCGAAGGTCCGCGCCTCGACGCCCTCGAAGGCCGGGCCCAGTTCGAGCGCCTGCGCGAGGCCGGCGATCCCGCGATCTTTTCCCACCTCGCGCCGGTTTTCGAGGCGGTGACGCGCATCCGGGGGGCCCTGCCCCACGAGACGACGCTGCTCGGCTTCTGCGGCGCCCCCTGGACAGTGGCGAGCTACATGATCGGCGGACGCGGCACGCCCGACCTCGCCCCGGCCCGCGCGCTGGCCGCCGCCGATCCGGCGCTTCTCGACGCGCTTCTCGATCGCTTGGTCACGGTCCAGACCGAGTATCTCGTCCGCCAGTTCCGCGCCGGCGTGGATGCGGTGCAGATCTTCGAGTCCCATGCCGGCGTTCTGCCCGAGTCGCCCGACGGCGATGCGCTCAAGCGCTTCTCCCTCGGCCCCATCGCCCGCATGGTCGAAGGCATCCGGGCTCAGGTTCCGCAGGCGAAGATCATCGTGTTCGCCCGCGGCTCGGGCCTCGACGGCCATGCCCGCGTTGTTCCGGAGACCGGGGCCGACGCGGTCGGCGTCGATTGGGGCGTCGATCTCGCGGCGCTCCGCGCCCGCATTCCGGCCACCACCGTCACCCAGGGCAACCTGCATCCCGAGACGCTGATCGAGGGGGGCGACAAGCTCGACGCCGCGGTCGACGCGATCCTGGAGGCGACGGCGGGCCTGCCGCACATCTTCAATCTCGGCCACGGCATCACCCCGCAGACGCCGGTCGCCCATGTCGAGCGGATGCTGGCGCGCCTGCGCGCGGGCCGCTGAGTCCGATCGACGCTGCACGGAGAGGCTGGCGGATTCCCGCCGGCCGCGTTCACCCGATCCGCGGATCGGGAGCCATGCGGGTCGAGACGAGTTTTTCCGCGTTGCGTAATCAGGAGCACACCGCCCGGTGACCGAAACCCTGTACCCCTGGATCAAGGCCTTTCACGTCGTCGCGGTGATCGCCTGGATGGCGGCGATGCTCTACCTGCCGCGCCTGTTCGTCTATCACGCCGGCCTCCCGGCGGGCTCGCGGGTGCAGTCCGAGACCTTCAAGGTGATGGAGCGGCGGCTCCTCAAGGCGATCATGACGCCGGCCCTGATCGCGACGTGGCTGCTCGGCCTCTGGCTCGCGTGGCAGAGCGGCTACTACGCCGCGCCCTGGCTGCACGCGAAGTTCGCCCTGGTGATCGCCATGAGCGGCGTACACGGCTTCCTCTCCCGCGCGGTCAAGGACTTCGCCGCCGACCGCAACACCCGCAGCCAGCGCTTCTACCGGATCATCAACGAGGTGCCGACGGTCCTGATGATCCTCATCGTCATATTGGCGATCGTGAAGCCGTGGTCGTGAGTTTTTGAACACGGCGCGCGGCCGAATCGTCCGGCCCGGCGGCACCTCCGGGCCGCTCGCGGGTTGACGGCTCAAGCGTGGCCGTTCGCCACCGGGAGACCTTTCGATGCGCGCGCCGATCCTCGCCCTGATGCTGAGTCTCGTGGCCGGCCCGGCCTTCGCCGCGAGCTTTCCCTGCGCCAAGGCCGAGACGCCGGACGAGCGCGCGGTCTGCGACACCCGCGCCCTCAACGACCTCGATGTCGAGATGGGCGTGCGCTTCGACATCCTCAAAGACCTGCTGCCGATGGGCAACCGCACCAAGATGCAGGAGGACCAGGAAACGTGGCTCGCGGATCGTCGCGCCTGCAAGGCGGACGTGGCTTGTCTGACGGCGGCCTACGAGAGCCGGCTGAAGATCCTCCGCAGCGTGCTGTCGGAATTCGCCAAGCAGGGCGGGCAGTAGTCCGGCACACCGCGTCATCCCATCCGAAGCCCCCACCCTGAGGTGCCGCGAAGCGGCCTCAGGATGAAGGGCGGGGAGACGCCGTCAGAGGCGTGCCAGCAGCCGCTCCGCCAGCGGGTTCTCCGCCTGGAACGCGTAGTCGATCCGGCGCACGGTCACCGCCCGCGCCCCGGCCTGGACCAGCGCGTCGGAGAGGTCGAACACGGCATCGGCCGGACAGCGCAGGACGATCTCGCCGTCGGCGCCGCGCGGGGCGCCGTAGGGCAGCTCGGCCTCGTGCAGGCCGGCGATGGTGGCCAGATCGATCGCACCGGATTCGGGCAGGCCGGCGCGCACCTCTCGTGTCGTGCGGGCCCGCTCCTCCGCCGCGATGCGGCCCAGCACGGTGCGGAGCGCCCCGCGGGCGGTCTCGCCCCAGGACGCCGTGAGCGAGGCCACCAGATTGGCCTCCGAGCGCAGCATCACCCCGTCGTCGAGGATCTTGAGGGCGTTGGCCGCGAGGGTCGCGCCGGTGGTGGTGATGTCGACGATGATCTCCGCCGAACCGGAAGCGGGCGCGCCTTCGGTGGCGCCCAGGCTCTCGACGATGCGGTAATCGGCGATGCCGGCCTCGGCGAAGAAGCGGCGGGTCAGGTTCACGTATTTCGTGGCGATGCGCAGCCGCTTGCCCTGGCGCAGGCGCATCTCGCTCGCGACCTCGTCGAGATCGCTCATGGCGCGCACGTCGATCCAGGCCTGGGGCACCGCCACCACGACGCTGGCATGGCCGAAGCCCAGCGGCGTCAGCAATTCCACGCGGGAGGACGGGTCGGGCAGCGTCTCGCGGATCAGGTCCTCGCCGGTGACCCCGAGATGGGCGGTGCCGCTCGCGAGCTGGCCGGCGATCTCGGAGGCCGAGAGGTAGCGCACCTCGACGCCCGGGACACCGGCCAGCGTGCCGCGATACTCGCGCCCGCCCGCCTTCTGGACGAGCTTGAGGCCTGCCCGGGAGAAGAAGGCGGTCGCGTTCTCCTGAAGCCGGCCCTTGGAGGGAACGGCCAGAACCAGGGGCTGCTCGCTCATGCCGAGGCTCCTTCCGCACACCGGGACAGCCAGAAGGCGCAGCCGACCGCCGGCAGCGGCACGGGGCTGCCGAGCTGCTGCAGCAGGCCGTCGTAGCGCCCGCCGCCGACGAGCGTCGGACCGCCGGCCTCTGCCGTCACCTCGAAGATGAAGCCGGTGTAGTAGTCGAGATTGCGTGCGAAGCCGCCGGAGAAGCGGAACCGCTCGATCGGCAGGCCGCGCGCCGCCATGAAGCCGGTGCGCTCCTCGAACAGGCTGAGCGCAGCCTCCAGCCCGGCATGCTCCAGCCCCGCCTCGCGGGCGAGGGCGCGGACAGAGGCCGCCGCGGCGTCCGGGTCGCCGCTGATGGCGCAGTAGCGCTCGATCACCGCGCGGTTGCCCGCGTTCAGACCCGCCCCGCCCTGCGCCTGCGCGGCGGCGCGCGCGAGGAAACGCTCGGCGATGGCGCCCGCGCTGCGCCCGCCGACCTGCGAGATGCCGGCGATCGACAGAACGTCCTCGACGAAGCCGCGCACGGCGCCGGCATCCTGGCCCTGGATCGCGGCGAGGAGGCCCGCATGCGGATCCTCGGTCTGGGCATTGTTGGCGACCTCGGCGAGCGGCCGGCCGGCGGCGATCGCCCGCAGGGTCCGGCGCTTGGCGACCGGCGGCACCTGGAGCGCGTCGAGGAAGGCGTGGGTGAGCCCCATATCGCCGAGCCGCACCGCGGTCTCGGTGCGCCCGAGCAGGTCGAGCCCTTCGAGGGCGAGGCCGATCACCTCGGCGTCGGCGGCGGGGGTGTCGGTGCGCCCGATCGACTCGATGCCGCCCTGCACGAATTCGTCGGGCTCCCCGGCGGCCAGCCGGAAGACCGGGCCGAGATAGCTGTAATCGGCCGTCTCCCCGGGCCTCTGCGCCTGGTGCAGGCGGCAGACCGGAATCGTGAATTCCGGCCGCAGGCAGAGCTCGGCGCCGGTCGAATCCTGGGTCACGAAGATGCGGCGGCGGATGTCCTCGCCCGAGAGTTCGAGGAAGGGTTCCACCGGCTGCAGCACCGGCGGCGAGGCCGGCACGTAGCCGCAGGCCGCGAAATGCGCTCGCAGCCGCTCGTGGCGCACGGCTTCCGCCCCGCTGGGTCCGCCTGCCTCCGGTCTCGTCATGGGTCCTCGGTCCCGCTTGGATCCGAGCCCCCATAGCAACCGCCCGCCCTGTTGGCGACCTGTGGATCAACCGGGGGACCGGCTTTTGACTGCGCAGGGATAACGGCCGGAGATCTTGGGCCGTGTCGGCTGTGTCCCGAAAGCCGGCGACCACCTTTCGGGCCGCTGCTCTACCAGGTCAGCCGCTCGATCACGGCATCGGGCCGCACCGGCTGTGCGGCGAGCCATTCGGCAATGTCGCCGAGGCTGTGGTGGTCGGCGGTGACGCCGAGTTCCTCGGCGTGGATGCCGCGGGCCACGAGGATCGAGGGGATGCCGTAGCCCGACGCTCCGGCGATGTCGGTGCGGATCGCATCGCCCACCGCGACGGTGCGGGCGATCTCGGGCGGGTGCGTTCCGTCGAGCTCGCCCGCCATGGCGAGCGCCGTCTCGTAGACCGGGCGGTACGGCTTGCCGGCATAGACCACCGCGCCGCCGATCGCCTCGTAGGCCTGGGCGATCAGGCCGGCGCAGGGGATGAGTTTTTTGTCGCGCTCGACCACGAGATCGGGATTGGCGCAGATCATCGGCACGTCGCGGGCCCGGAACTCCGCCAGGGTCTCGCGGTAATCCTCGGCGGTCTCGGTGTCGTCGTCGAACAGGCCGGTGCAGACGACGCGTTGCGCCTCGTGGCCGGGGACCAGCGTCAGGTCGAGCCCGTCGAAGATCGGCGCGTCGCGCTCCGGCCCCAGATGGTGCACCCGCTCGCCGGGATGCTCGGCGATCAGCCGCCGGGTCAGGTCGCCGGAGGTGAGGATCGCGTCGTAGGCCTCCCGCGGCACGCCGTAGCCGTCGAGAATTGTCTGCACGCCCGGCCAGGGACGCGGCGCGTTCGAGACGAGGATCACCCGCCGCGCCCGCGGCCCCGGCAAGGCTCGGAACCGGATCAACGCCTCGCCCGCCGAGACATGGGCGCGGCGCCCGTCATGCAGCACGCCCCAGACATCGCAGAGGATCAGGTCGTAGCGCTCGGCCACCGCCTCGAAGTGGCGAAGCGTCGGGACGGGGGGCTGGGTCATGGGAGGGCGATCCGGTCAACGGGACGATTGCGGGCTCTATACCGGTCTTCGTGCCGCGCTGAAGGCCGCTGCAACGCATCTCTCCCACGTCGTCGCGGCGAAAGCCTGAATTCTCACCCCAGAAACCGTCCGACCAGCAGCCGCGCCAGTTCGCGCGGCGCGTCGGGCGTCAGCACCGCGAGCTTGCCCGAGGTCGAGAGCGAGGCGAGTCCGTGCAGGGCCGCCCACAGGGCCGCCACCGCCCGGCGCCGCTCCGCCGGCTCGGCGATCAGCGGCGCCAGCACCGCATCGACGCGGCCGACCGGCCGCGCCAGCGCCGCCGCGTACCAGTCCGGGAACGGCTGATCGGGTGCGGCGAGATGCTCGAACAGCAGGCTCCAGACCCGCGGATCGGCGGCCACGAACACGAGATAGGCATCGGCCAGGGCCAGGGCGTTGTCCCGCGGGGGCCGGCGGGGATCGATGACGGCTTCCAATGCCCCGTGCAGGCGTTCCAGCGTGCGGGCATTGACCCGCAGCACCACCTGATCAAGGTCGCCGACGGCGTTGTAGATCGAGTTCGGCGCGTAGCCGATGGTGCTTGCCAGCCGCCGCATCCCGAGCGCGCGGAAGCCCTCGTGCCGCACGAGACTCTCGGCGGCGCTCGCCACGAGCGCGACGAAGCCGTCCCGGTCGTGCTCGCCCCGCGGCCCGCTGCTGCGGACGGCCCTTTTGCGAGGGGGCGGTGCCGGTTGATCCTGCATGGCGGTTCGGGCAGCTCATCGGCTCGGGCCCGTCCCACCCTCACCCCTCATCCTGAGGTGCCCGCGTCAGCGGGCCTCGAAGGAGGGCTCCCGAAGTCTCAGCGATTCCTGGAGGGCTCCTTCGAGGCTGCTTCGCAGCACTTCAGGATGAGGGTGTGGGTGGGAAAAGCCGAAAAACGTGCGGGCTCGCACGCCCGGCGGCGATAGATTGCACGTCGTGCAAAATCAACCTTGCGGGAGAACCGTACCCAGATAATTTGAACATCGTGCAAAGGCTCGATTTGACGCCCCGCCCGTCGGCGGGCAGTCATGCCGGAAGCCGGGAGACCACGATGTTCCGCACGCTGATGACGACGCGGCGTTTCGCGCCGCTGTTCTGGTGCCAGTTCTTCTCCGCGTTCAACGACAACTTCCTCAAGAACGCGCTCGCGTTGCTGATCCTGTTCCAGGTCAATGCCGAGAGCGGGGAGAAGGGCAGCGTGCTGGTGACGCTGGCGAGCGCCGTGTTCGTCGGCCCGTTCTTCATCCTGTCGGGCCTCGGCGGCCAGCTCGCCGACCGCTACGACAAGGCGCTGCTGGCCCGCCGCCTGAAATTCGTGGAGATCTTCGCCGCCCTGCTCTCGGTGCTGGGCTTCTGGCTGCATTCGGTGCCGTTGCTGTTCGGCGCGCTCGGCCTGTTCGGCATCATCGCGGCCCTGTTCGGGCCGATCAAGTACGGCATCCTGCCCGACCACCTGCGGCGCGAGGAACTGACCGCGGGCAACGCGCTGGTCGAGGCCGCGACCTTCCTCGCCATCCTGCTGGGCACCATCACGGCGGGGCTCGCCATGGCCATGGGCGGCCACGCGCTGGGGCTCGGCGCCGGGCTGCTCGGCATGGCGGTCCTGTGCTGGCTCGCCGCCCGGGCGATCCCGAAGACCGGAGAGGGCGCGCCCGACCTGCGGGTCGATCCGAACATCGCCCGCTCCACCGCCGACCTCCTCAAGGATCTGTGGTCCGACACGCGGCTGTGGCGCGGCTCGGTGATCGTGAGCTGGTTCTGGCTGGTCGGCGTCGTCGTGCTCTCGCTGCTGCCGACGCTGGTCCGGCAGACACTCAACGGCACCGAGATCGTCGCGACCACCCTGCTCGCCATCTTCTCCGTCGGCATTGCGGTCGGTTCGGGCCTCGCCTCCTGGCTCGCCAGCGGGCGCATCGTGCTCCTGCCCACGCCCGTCGGCGCGGTGCTGATGGGCCTGTTCGGGCTCGATCTCGCCTGGGCGGTCTCGCACGTGCCCCCGCCCGGGGCCGAGCCCATCGGCGCCCTCGACTTCATCACGAGTGGCTCGGGCCTGCGCATCGCCCTCGACTTCGCCGGGCTCGCCGTGGCGGGCGGCCTCTATGTCGTGCCCTCCTTCGCCGCGGTGCAGGCCTGGACCGAGAAGGCCAAGCGCGCCCGCGTCATCGGCGCGGTCAACGTGCTCACCGCCGCCTTCATGGTCGGCGGCACGCTGGGGCTCGCCATCCTCCAGGCCGCGGGCCTCTCGATGGCGCAGCTCCTCGTGCTGGTGGCGGTGCTGAACCTCATCGCCGGCGCCGTCATTCTCAAGACCCTGCCGACGAACCCGCTGCGCGACGCGCTCTCGATCCTGTTCCGCGCGATCTACCGCCTGGAGGTGAAGGGGCTGGAGAATGTCGAGAAGGCGGGGCCGAACGCGATCGTGGCGTTGAACCACGTCTCCTTCCTCGACGCGCCGCTGGCGCTGTCGCTGCTCGATCATGATCCGGTCTTCGCCATCGATCACGGCATCGCGCAGCGCTGGTGGGTGAAGCCGTTCCTCAGCGTCGCCAAGGCGATGCCCCTCGATCCGACCCGGCCGCTCGCGACGCGCACCCTCATCAACGCGGTCAAATCCGGCGAGACGCTGATCATCTTCCCCGAGGGCCGGCTCACCGTCACCGGCAGTCTGATGAAGGTCTATGACGGGGCGGGGCTGATCGCCGACAAGTCCGGCGCCATGGTGGTGCCGGTGAAGATCGACGGGCCGGAGCGCACGGTCTTCTCGCGGTTGAAGCGCGATCAGGTGCGCCGGGCGTGGTGGCCCAAGATCACCGTGACGATCATGCCGCCGGTGCGGCTCACGGTCGATCCGGCCCTCAAGGGCAAGAACCGCCGCCGCGCCGCGGGGGCTGCCCTCTACGACATCATGTCGGATCTCGTCTTCGAGACCGCCGACATCGAGCGCGGCGTCTTCGCCGCCCTCATCGAGGCCGGCGAGCGCCACGGCTGGCGTCGCACCGCCCTGGAGGACCCGGTCACCGGCACGATGCGCTATTCGCGCCTCGTGATGGGCGCCAACATCCTCGGCCGAAAGCTGCAGGCGCTCCTGCCGGACGCGAAGAAGCCGGTCGGGCTGATGCTGCCCAACGCCAACGGCGCGGCGGTGACCTTCTTCGCGCTCGCCAGCGCGGGCCGCGTGCCGGCGATGATCAACTTCTCCGCCGGGCCGGCGGCCGTCCTCTCGGCCTGCAAGGCGGCGCAGGTCGACACGATCCTGACCTCCCGCGCCTTCATCGAGAAGGGCCGGCTCGGCGCGCTCATCGACGGGATCAAGGATTCCGTGCGCCTGATCTACTTGGAGGACGTGCGGGCGAGCGTCGGCACCGGCGACAAGATCCGGGGCTTCCTGAGCCCCCGCCGCCCGCTCGTCGAGCGCCGGGGCGCGGATCCGGCCGCGATCCTGTTCACTTCTGGCTCGGAGGGCACGCCGAAGGGCGTGGTGCTGGCCCATCGCGCCATGCTCGCCAACACCGCCCAGGTCGCCGCGCGGATCGATTTCGGGCCGCGCGACAAGGTGTTCAACGTGCTGCCCGTCTTCCACGCCTTCGGTCTGACGGCGGGCCTCGTGCTGCCGCTGGTCTCCGGCGTGCCGGTCTACCTCTATCCCTCGCCCCTGCACTACCGGATCGTGCCCGAACTCATCTACGGCTCGAACGCCACCGTCCTGTTCGGCACCGACACCTTCCTCACCGGCTATGCCAGGATGGCCCATTCCTACGATCTGCGCTCCCTGCGCTACGTCGTGGCCGGTGCCGAGCCGGTGAAGCAGACGACCCGCAAGACCTGGGCGGAGAAGTTCGGCCTGCGCATCCTGGAGGGCTACGGCGTCACCGAATGCGGGCCGGTGCTCGCCCTCAACACGCCGATGTTCAACCGCTTCGGCACGGTCGGCCGGCTCCTGCCGGGCATCGAATCGCGGCTGGAGCCGGTGCCGGGCATCGACGAGGGCGGGCGCCTCTCCGTGCGCGGCCCCAACATCATGCTGGGCTATCTGCGCGCCGAGAAACCCGGCCAGCTCGAACCGCCGCCGGAGGGGTGGCACGACACCGGCGACATCGTCCGGCTCGACGCCGACGGCTTCATCACCATCCAGGGCCGGGCCAAGCGCTTCGCCAAGATCGCGGGGGAGATGGTCTCGCTGGCCGGCGTCGAGGCCCTGGCGGCCGAACTCTGGCCCGACGCCCCGAGCGCGGTCGCGGCGGTGGCCGATGCCCGCAAGGGCGAGCGCCTGATCCTGTTCACCGAAGCGAAGGGCGCCACCCGCGCGGCCTACCAGACCTTCGCCAAGGGCCGCGGCGCCTCCGACCTCGCCATCCCCGCCGAGGTGGCGGTGCTGGAGACGCTGCCGATGCTGGGCACCGGCAAGGTCGATCAGGTGGGCGTGACGAAGCTGGCGAAGGAGCGAGCGGCGACGGCGGAGGCGGCGTGAGGATGCATGGGTGAACGTGATACCGTTCTCCCATCCTGCGACGCGGCTTCGGGCCGGCGTCTCAGGGTCTGCTTGACTTGTGTCTCCAAGAAAAATCGATCTCGGATTGGTGCGTCTCCCATCCTCGTCCTCATCCTGAGGTGCTCCGCGAAGCGGAGCCTCGAAGGAGGGCTCCAGGAGGTGCTGCGATCCCTGGAGCCCTCCTTCGAGGCTGCTTCGCAGCACCTCAGGATGAGGGGGGTTGAAGAGATCGATCTCTCAAAGAGCTTCTGACCGTGGTCCAGAAGCACGGCCTGCAGGTTCTCGCCTGAGGGCCACGCGGTCTCATGGCTCGTGACGGAACGGCGGAAGGGTCGAAGCCGAACTTAAACCATTCTTGCCCCTATCCTGCGCTTCATTCCTTGCTGTTCCGGTCGTTCGCGATGCCTCTTTCCCGCCGCCGCTTCCTCGCCACGTCGCTCGGCCTCGCGGTCGCGGGGCCTGCCGCCGCGCAGAGCTACGGCCAGTTCTTCAAGGTCGAGAACGACGAGGGCCGTCCGGTCGCGAACATGCGGCTGCCGGGCGAGATCACCGGCCAGATCCAGGAACTGCGCGGCGTCACCTATCTCGGGCCCCGCGAGGCCGAGGTCACGCTCTACGAGTTCTTCGACTACAACTGCCCCTGGTGCCGCAAGGCGGCGGCCGATCTCACCGCGCTCTCGGGCAGCGACGCGGCCTTGCGCATCGGCCTCGTCCATAACCCGATCCTGTCGCCGATGTCGGCCCAGGCCGCGAAGGTCTCGCTCGCGGTGCAGCGCAAGCTCGGCTCGGCGGCCGCCTTCGCCTTCTACGGACAATTGCTGGCCACCAGGGGGCAGATCGACGGTCTCAAGGCCCTCGAGACCGCGGCCAAGACCGGTGTGCCCCGGGCCGAGCTCGAACAGATCGCCGACAGCGAGGAGGTGCGCCAAGCCCTGCGCGCCCACATGAACGTGGCGGCCAATCTCGGGCTGACCGCAACCCCGTCCTACGTGCTGGGCAATACCGGAGTGCTGGGCCATCCGGGCGTCAAATCGCTCGCCCGGATGATCGCGGCGGTGCGGCGCTGCGATCAGATCGCCTGCGGCTAGCGACTTTGCTTCCAAGAAACGGTCGCCGGGGCGAATGCGCATGCCAACCTGACCGTCCAAGCATCTTGGCCGTACTTGGATTGTACGGTCAAAGACATTTGCAAAATCAAAGAGATCGCTACGACAATCTCTTTTTTTGCCCCATAATTCGCTAAACGGGCCCATGCCCGCGCGCCACCACCTCCAGCATGTCATCGACAATGCGATCGATTTCGCGGTGATCGTCATCGATCTCGACGGCATCGTGACGGACTGGAACGGGGGTGCGGAGCGCATCTTCGGCTGGCCGCATCAGGAGATCGTGGGCGCATCGATCGAGCGCATCTTCACGGACGAGGACAGGGCCGAGGGCCGTCACCGCGAGGAGATGCGCCTCGCGCTCGCCGAGGGTCGCGCTGGCGACGAGCGCTGGCATCGGCGCAAGGCGGGCAGCCGGTTCTGGGCATCGGGCGAGATGACGCTCCTACGCGGCGCGGACGGCGCTCCCGAAGGCTTTGCCAAGATCGTCCGCGACCAGACCCGCCAGCGTGATGCGTTCGAGCGCCTGCGCCGGAGCCAGGACCGGTTCCGGGCGCTCGTGGAGACCATGGAGACGGCCTTCGCCATCGTCGAGGTGAAGTTCGACGCCGAGGATCGTCCGGTCGATTACCGTTTCCTTGAGGCCAATCCGGCCTTCGAGCGGCAGGCCGGGGTCAATCTGCGCGGAAAATGGGTCACGGAATTCGCGCCGGACCTGGAGCGGTTCTGGTTCGAGACCTACGGCCGCGTCGCCTGGACCGGTGAGCCGGCCAATTTCGAGAATTACGCGAACACGTTCGAGCGCTGGTTCGACGTGCGGGCGATCCGGGTGGGCGATCCCGCCGAGCGGCAGATCGCGATCTTCTTCAACGACGTGACCGCCCGCAAATGTGCCGAGGAGCGCCTGCACCGGCTTAACGAAACCCTCGAACAACAGATTCAGGAGCGCACGCTCGAACTGAACACCCTGTGGGACACATCGCCCGACCTTCTTCTCGTTCTCGATTTCAAGGGCGTCTTCCGGCGGGTCAATCCGGCCTGGACCAAGATGCTCGGCTATCGGCCGGACGAACTCGTCGGTCGTCACGTCAACGAATTCGTCGTCGCCGCCGACCATGCCGAAACCGTCGAGGCCACCATCCTGGCGGCGGAGGGGGGCCAGCCGCGGATCGTCAACCGCTACCGCCACAAGGACGGCTCCCTACGCTGGATCTCCTGGGTGGCGGCGCCTGCGGGTGAGGTCACCTACGCGATCGGCCGCGACATCACCGCCGAGCGGGCGCAGACCGAGGTGTTGGCGCAGACCGAGGCGGCGCTGCGGCAATCGCAGAAGATGGAGGCGGTCGGCCAGCTCACCGGCGGCCTCGCCCACGACTTCAACAATCTCCTCGCCGGCATCTCCGGCTCGCTCGAGCTGATGCAGGCGCGGATGAGCCAGGGCCGGCTCCACGACATGGACCGCTACATGAGCGTGGCGCAGGGGGCGGCCAAGCGCGCCGCCGCGCTGACCCACCGCCTGCTCGCCTTCTCCCGCCGCCAGACGCTCACGCCGAAGCCCACCAACGTGAACGGCCTCATCGCCGGCATGGAGGATCTGATCCGCCGAACCATCGGCCCGGAGATCGCGCTCGAAATGGTCGGAGCCGCGGGGCTGTGGCCGGCGCTGATCGACCCGGGACAGCTCGAGAACGCGTTGCTGAACCTCTGCATCAACGCTCGCGACGCCATGCCGGAGGGTGGGCGCATCACCATCGAGACCGCCAACAAGTGGCTGGATCGACCCGCGGCGGTTGCTCACGACATTCCGGAGGGCCAGTACCTGTCGCTGTGCGTGACCGATACCGGCACCGGCATGAGCCCGGCGGTGGTCGCCCGGGTGTTCGAGCCGTTCTTCACGACGAAGCCCATCGGTCAGGGCACGGGCCTCGGCCTCTCGATGATCCATGGCTTTGCCAAGCAGTCCGGCGGGCAGGTGCGGATCTATTCCGAGCTCGGCCAGGGCACGACGGTCTGCCTCTACATGCCGCGCCATGACGGCGAGGCCGACACCGACGAGACGGCGCCGACGCTCGGCGAGACGGCGCGGGCCCGGCAGGGCGAGACGGTGCTGATCGTCGACGACGAGCCGTCGGTGCGGATGCTGGTGACGGAGGTTCTGGAGGATCTCGGCTACACCGCCATCGAGGCCGCCGACAGCGTGGCGGGATTGAAGCTGCTTCAATCGGACATGCGGATCGACCTGCTCGTCACCGATGTGGGCCTCCCCGGCGGCATGAACGGCCGCCAGATGGCCGATGCCGGGCGCCAGCGGCGGGCGGACCTCAAGGTGCTGTTCATCACGGGCTACGCCGAGAACAGCGTGATCGGCAACGGCCATCTCGAGCCCGGCATGGCGGTGCTGACGAAGCCGTTCGCGATGGAGGCGCTCGCCTCGCGGATCAAGGAGCTGACCGCTTCACGGTGAGGAAATCGTGAGGAGGGGAAGTGGTGGGTTTCCGCAGACCCGCCGCCCTACCCTTCCGCGTCCTGCAGGGCCCGGTATTCCCGCCCGTGGCGGCAATAGCCCTCGACGATATGCGCCATCATCGCCCGCTTCTTCGGATCGAGGGCGCCGAGGATGCGCGCGGGGCGTCCGCCCCAGAGATGGCCGCCTTCGAGCAGCTGGCCCGGATCCGTGGTCGAGCCGCCAGCGAGCATCACGTCGTCGGCCACCACCGTGCCCGGCGCCAGCACCGAGCCGATGCCGATGAGCGACCGGGCGCCGATCCGGCAGTCATTCATGCGGACATTGTGGCCGATGGTGGTGTCGCGGCCGATCACCACGCCCTCGCCGCGGGTGCGGATCACCGTGTTGTCCTGGATGTTGGTGTCGGCGCCGACCACGATCGGGCCGACCTCCGCGGCGAGCTCGCAGGAGAACAGCACCGTGGCGCCCGCGCCCAGGGCGATGCGGCCCGACAGCCGGGCCGTGCGGGCCACGAACACGCTCTCCTCCACCTCCGGCGGAACCGGATCCGGGCCGGTGGCGCTCTCGTCGGCGGCCTCGCGCAGCCGCTCGGCCCGCTCGGCGATCTCCGCGAGCGTCACCGGGCGCAGGCGCTTGGCCGGGTTGCCGCCATAGGCGAAGCCCCCTTCCAGGGTGGAGCGCGGGAAGATGGTGGCGCCGGCCTCGATCAGCACGCCGTCGCCGACCGTCGCGCCGTCGAGGATGATCGCGTCGTCCTCGATCACCACGTCCGAACCGACGGTGCAGGCATGCACCACGGCGTTGCGACCGACCGTGACCCGGTCGCCGATATGGGTCGGCAGCGATTCGGTGGCGATGTGGACGGTCGAGCGGGCCCCGAGCCAGAAGCGCTCCCCCGCGGTGATGACTTGGCCATCGCTGCGGATCACGCTGTCGTCGCCGAGCCAGGCCTGGGCTCCGAGGGAGGCGGTGCCGATCACCGTGCTGCCGCGCCCGCACCACACGGGCCGCGAGGCGAAAACGGGGAGGACGCCGTCGTAGGGCAGGATCAGGTCGGGCGTCACGGGCGGCTCGTCTGCTGGCAAGGCCGGCGCGCCGTGGCGCGTTGGCATCGATGAGCCATATAGGCGCACGGGGCGTTGGGGTAGGTCGAGACCCGCGCCGAGGCCTTCAGCCCTCTGCCGGCGTCCGGCACGGCCCTTCAAGTCGAGTGCGATGAATCCGGTCAGCATCCAGTCCGAGCCCTTCGACACCGCCGCCGAGATCGCCCGCGTCGAAGCGGATCTGATGGGGCGCGCCGGTGCGGTCGTGACCTTCTCGGGGCTCTGCCGCGACGAGGGCGGGCGCCTCGCCGCCCTGGAACTGGAGCATTATCCGGGCATGGCGGAGGCGGAGATCGGCCGCGTGGTCGAGGAAGCGCGCGCCCGCTGGCCGGTCCAGGCCGTGCGGGTGATCCACCGCCACGGCCTCGTGCGCCCGGGCGAGGGCATCGTGCTAGTGGTCACCGCCTCGCCCCACCGCAAGGCGGCCTTCGGGGCGGCCGATTTCCTGATGGACTATCTCAAGACCCGCGCCCCGTTCTGGAAGCGCGAGCACCTCGCCGACGGCACCACCGGCGGCTGGGTCGAGGCGACGGCCGCCGACGAGGCCGCCGCCGAATCCTGGGCCTGAACGCGGGCACGATTCGGCCCCAATCCCCGACACGTCTCCCCGACACTTCGCGCAAGAGATGACATCCCCGATGAGCGAACCCTCCTCCATCGGGCCGCGCCGGCTCGCGGCCGCCGGCATCGCCGTCGTCGCCTTCGCGGCCGGGCTCTGGCTGGCCTGGACCGCCGCGGCGACATTGCTCCTCATCTTCTCCGGCATTCTCCTCGCCGTCTTCCTCGACGGACTGACCCGGGCGCTGGGCCATATCCTGCCGCTGCCGCGGGCCCTACGGCTGACCCTCGTCGTGCTGGCGCTGACCGGCCTCTCCCTCGGCCTCGTCGCCTTCGGCGGCGCCACGGTGACGAGCCAGGCGCGCGACCTCGGCACCACCGTGCGCCAGCAATCCGAGACGGTGCGGACTTGGCTCAAGGATCACGGCATCGAGCTCGATTTCTCGCAGCAGGGCGGCGGCGAGGCGGGCAACGCGGCGCCCAAAGCCGATCCCAAGCCGGACGAGGACGGCAAGGACGACAACGGCCGCAAGCAGGGCGGCCTTGCGGGCCTCGCCTCGGGTGCCCTGAAGAGCCCCGGCTCTCTTCTCTCGGATGCCGGCAGCGTGCTCGGGCCGGCGGCGACCGTCGTGCTCGGATTGTTCAACGCCCTCGGCAACGTCCTCGTCATCGCCTTCCTGGGCATCGCCATCGCGGCCGATCCGGGCAGTTACCGGAACGGGGCCCTGCGCCTCGTGCCGGTGCGCCACCGCGACAAGGGCGCCCGCGTCCTCGACGGGTCGGGCGAGACCCTGCGGCACTGGCTGTTCGGCCAGCTTCTGACCATGGCGGCGATCTTCGCCCTCACCTGGGCCGGGCTCTCCTTCCTCGGCATCGGCGGCGCGCTGATCCTCGGCTTGCAGGCGGGCCTGCTGGCCTTCGTGCCGACCATCGGCCCGATGATCGCGGGTGCCATCATCGTGCTGAGCAGCCTCGCCTCCGGCTTCAATGCGGCGCTCGGGGCGGCGGGCGTCTATCTCGCGGTGCAGGCGGCGGAGAGCTACGGCCTCACACCCTTCATCCAGCGCCGCGCCCTCGACCTGCCGGCGGCCACGATCTTCGCCGGCCAGCTCCTGCTCGGCGTGCTGTTCGGGCTGTGGGGCGTGGCGCTGGCGCTGCCCCTCGTCGCGGTGATCAAGGTGCTGCTGGAGGAACTCTACATCGAGGACGCGCCCGGCGAGGGCTAGAACCGCATGCGGGCTCGGTGATCGGGGTCCGCAAGGCGGACCT
This sequence comes from Methylorubrum suomiense, assembly GCF_022179765.1. Lineage (GTDB taxonomy): Bacteria > Pseudomonadota > Alphaproteobacteria > Rhizobiales > Beijerinckiaceae > Methylobacterium > Methylobacterium suomiense. The sequence continues at coordinate 554,954 of NZ_BPRE01000001.1, forward strand.
CCTGCGGTCGCGAGAGGCCGATACGTCATCGGGGCTTCGAGCCGCGTCGTCCCATGGGGCGCGGATGACGCATCGTGGGGTGGGCCCGCCTGCCCCATCTTCCGGGCGTCATGCTGTCCGACCCCTTCGCCACCACCGCCGCGGCCCTGCGCGCCTGCCGGATCTGCCGCGACGCGCCCCGCTTCGGGGCGGCCCTGCCGCACGAGCCGCGCCCCGTGGTGCAGGGCAGCGCCACAGCCCGCCTGCTGATTGCGAGCCAAGCGCCGGGCAACCGGGCGCATCGCAGCGGCGTGCCGTTCTGCGATCCCTCGGGCGTCCGCCTGCGGGCCTGGCTCGGCCTCTCGGAGGCCGCGTTCTACGACGCCGCGCGGGTGGCGATCCTGCCGATGGGGGCCTGCTTTCCCGGTCTCGATGCCAAGGGCGGCGACCGCCCGCCCCGGCGGGAATGCGCGCCCGCCTGGCGCTCCGCTTTGCTGGCCGGCTTGCCGGAGCTCGATCTGATCCTGGTGATCGGTCAGTACGCGCAGGGCTGGCATCTCGGCCGCCCGCCCGGCGGCCTGACCGCGACGGTCGCGCGCTGGCGTGACATTATCGAGGCCTCGTCGCGGCCGCGCATCCTGCCGCTGCCGCACCCGTCCTGGCGCAACAACGGCTGGCTGCGAAAGAACCCCTGGTTCGAGGCGGAGCTGCTGCCGGTGCTGCGGGCGGAGGTCGCCGCCGTGATGGGACCTGCGTTGACAGACGCGCCCGGGGAGAGGATCGCTGCCCGCGGTTCTTTTCCTTCGAGCGCCTGATGCCGGACATCGCCGACCCCCGCGACCGCCTGATCGTCGCCCTCGACCTGCCCGACGTCGCCGCGGCCGAGCGGCTCGTCGAGCGCATCGGCGACGCGGCGACCTTCTACAAGATCGGCTATCGCCTCGGTTATGCCGGTGGCCTCGCCTTCGCCGAGCGCCTCGCCCGGCAAGGCAAGAAGACCTTCCTCGATCTCAAGCTGCACGACATCGGCAACACCGTCGAGGAAGGGGTGCGCTCGGCCTCCGGCCTCGGGGCGACGTTCCTGACGGTGCACGCCTATCCGCAGACCATGCGGGCCGCCGTGAAGGGGCGCGGGAACGGCCTCAAGATCCTGGCGGTGACGGTGCTCACCTCCTACGACGACGCCGACGCGACCGAGGCCGGATACGCCCTGCCGGTGACGGAGTTGGTGGCGCAGCGCTCGGCCCAGGCCCGCGACATCGGCATCGACGGCATCGTCTGCTCGGCGGTCGAGGCGGAAGCGGTGCGCCGGGTCGTCGGGACCGAATGCCTGATCGTGACGCCGGGCATCCGCCCGGCCGATGCGGCCCTGGGCGACCAGAAGCGCGTGATGACGCCGGGGCAGGCGCGCGCGGCCGGCATCGATCATGTCGTGGTCGGGCGTCCGATCACCGGAGCCGACGATCCCCGTCGGATTGCGGAACGGATCGTCGCCGAGATGGAGGGAGCGTGAGCATGACCCAAGGTACGGCAAGGGGATATTGGATCGTCCGGGTCGATGTGCGGGACGCGGAGGCTTACAAGGCCTATGCGGCGGCCAATGGTGCCGCCTTTGCCCGCTTCGGCGGTCGCTTCCTCGTGCGGGGCGGCGCCTACGAGGCGGTGGCCGGCACGGCACGGGCCCGCAACGTGATCGTCGAGTTCCCCAGCTACGAGGCGGCGCTCGATTGCTGGAAATCGGACCTCTACCAATCCGCCCGCGCCCTGCAGAAGGATGGGGCCGAGGCCGATATCGTGGTGATCGAGGGCTATGACGGTCCGCAGCCGAACGTGTCGGAGCCGGCCCCGACGCCGGGCGCCGCCTCGGAGTGAGGCGGCGCCGACCGGCGACCTAACGCCCGGACACCCCGAGGGCGCCGAGCAGGAACGCGATCATGGTGGGCAGCGGCGGCAGGGCGGTGCCGTGCTGTCGGCTCACCAGCAGGGGATGGCAGTAGCGCACGATCGCGGCGTGCAGGCAGGCGGCGGCGGCCTTGGGATCAGCGACCGTGAGGCTGCCCTCGCGCACGCCGTCCTCGATCATGCGCCGGAACACGGCCTCGATCCGGTCGACATGCGCTTGGCAGACCGACCAGCTCTCGCTCATCGCCGCCTCGACCATCTCGTGGACGCGCGGATGCGCCTCCCAGCGTCGGCGGCAATCGGTGTGCAAGGCCGTGATCACGCGGGCGAGGCGCTCGGGCGCGTCGAGCTTCGGCGTGTCGGCGATCGCCGCGATCATGCCCTCGATCTCGCCGGTCACCCGTTCGACCACCGCCTCGTTGATCGCCTTCTTCGAATCGAAGAAGCGATACACGTTGGCCGGACTCATCTTGAGGGTCCGGGCGATGTCGGCGACCGTGGTCTTCTGGTAGCCGATCTCCCGGAAGGAACGGGCCGCCACCTCCACAATCCGCTCACGGGTCGTCGGGGCCGTCTCCTCGACGGGGAGCGGGATGAGATGGGCCGTCGCGGCAGGCATTGTCGTGAGTACCTAAGCCTCGCATTGGGATGCGTCAAAGTGGCCGCAGGATCGCTCGAAGCCCATCGACCCACATCCCAAATCGTATCACCGACGATCCGTTCCCCGCGAGGGTTCGGCGACGATAAAGGCAACGCACCCGTATCCCCCGTGACCCGTCGCTCTCAAGTAAGCGCGGATGTTTCGGCCCTCGGGCACCGCTCGGCGATGAGACTTGGAAGGCTGTGCCTCTTCCGCTCAAGATACGATCCTCGAGCATTGATTGGTGAGCGGAGCGGCGAATCTCGAAACAAGGCTCGGCCGTGTGACAACGCAACAGCGTCGTCTCGAATCCCGGTGTCTGGAGCAGTGCTTTCATCATTGCGCTGCATGTTTGGGAAGGTGTTGTTAACCTAAGCTGTGCAGCCTACACGCATGGGTTTCTTCTCGCGCTCATCCTCCCGTTCTCCCGCCCCGGCGTCGGCGGAGGCAGGGTCCGTGTCCCCGGTGGAGGCGGCCGACGTCGCGCCGTCCGCCGTATCCGAGCCGGCGACCCTCGCCGACCACGCGACGATCGACGCGGTCGAGGCCGACGTCTTGAGCGCGATCACCGGCGTCGGCGACTCGATCGTCGCGACCCGCGACGAAGTCGGTCGGATGCAATCCGGCGTTGCCCGCATCCGTGCGCAGATGGAGCAGCTGTCGACGGCCGCCGAGGGCGCCGCCGGAATGGCCGCGGGCATGCTCGACACCAGCCGGACGCTGTCCTCGACTTCGGGGCGCATCGCCGATGCCATGGACGAGGCCGGCCACCACCTCGCCACGGCCAACGATCGGTCGGTGCAGGCCCGCGACCTCCTCGCCGAATTGGAGCGGGCGGGCCACGAGATCGCCAGCGTCGTCGAGACCATCGCGGCGGTCTCGCGCCAGACCAATTTGCTCGCCCTCAACGCCACCATCGAGGCGGCCCGGGCCGGTGAGGCGGGACGCGGCTTCGCGGTCGTGGCCGGCGAGGTCAAGGCGCTCGCCGTCGAGACCGGCCGCGCCGCCGCCGAGGTGCGCGACCGGATCGCCCGCCTGCGCGAGGGAGCGAGCGCCTCGGGCTCGGCCATCGCCGCGATGGCGGGGGCGGTCGAGGCGATGCGTCCGGCCTTCGCCACCGTGCGCGGCATCGCCGAGGATCAGGCCGCCACGGTGGGCACCCTCGCCGCCGAGGCGCAGCAGACGGCGAACTTCGTCTCCGGCGTCAGCCGCGATGCCGGGGTCGCGACCGCCGCCACGGTCGAAATGGACGATCTCGCGGTGCGGGCCGAGGGCACCAGTGCCGCGGCCGCGACGCAGACCGAGGCCCTCGGTCGTCGCTTCGTCGCCGTGATCCGCCAGACCGAGATGGGCGACCGCCGCCGCTTCGACCGCTATCCGGTGGAGCGCGCCGTGACGCTTCCCAACGGTCGCGGCCAGACGGCGGATCTCAGCCTCGGCGGTGTCCTGGTCCGTCCGGAGGGAACGGCGCCCGCACCCGGCACGCGCCTATCCCTGGAGATCGAGCGGATCGGTCGGCTCGATGCCCGCGTCGTGGCGGCGAGCCCCCTCGGCCTGCACTGCGCTTTCGAGACCCTGTCGGCTGCCGCCGACGCCTCCCTGCGGGCGACCCTCGCCGAGATCGAGGCCGAGTACGCACCGCTGGTCGCCCGCGCCCAGGACATGGCCGCGCGCATGGCCGAGGCGATGGAGGCCGAGATCGCCGCCGGGCGCCTGACGCCGGAGGCCCTGTTCGACACGGCCTATCGGCCGATCCCCGGCACGGACCCGCAGCAATTCCTGAGCGAGGCGGTCGCACCGCTGGAGCGCCTGATGCCGCCGCTGATCGAACCGCCGCTCGTCGCCGACGAGCGGATGCTGTTCTGCATCCCGACCGACCGCAACGGGTTCCTGCCGGTCCACAATGCCCGGGTGTCGCAGCCGCAACGACCGGGCGATCCGATCTGGAACAATGCCCATTGCCGCAATCGGCGCATCTTCGACGACCGGACCGGCATCACCGCCGCGCGCTCCACGCGGCCCTTCACCGTGCAGGCCTATCGTCGCGAGGTCGGGCGCGACATGATCCTCGTCCGCGAGGTCGATGCGCCGATCCGCATCCTCGGGCGCCACTGGGGCGCTTGCCGGACGGCCTATCGTCTGTGAGGCGTAGCGGGGCGGCGGATTACGACCCGAACTGCGAGCCGAGTTGCTCCAGATACTCCGCGAGGTCGAGGCCGCCGACGCGCCGTCCGTACTCGAAGCGCATGCCGCGGCGGATATCGATCCGGCTCGACCGGGTGTTGAGCGTGAACGGCTTCACGCAGATCCAGGCACCGTCGTTGCGATGCTCGAAATAACCGAGGATCTCGTGGGCGGCCATGGCGTCTCGTCCGGGCTTTGGGGGTTCGGCCTGATCAACGGACGAGGTGGGGAAAAGTTCGCGCGAGCGAGCCGGTAAGTCGTTATACGGCCAAGCTTATCCCGGTCAGCGAAGCCCGGTCGAACCGAACCCGCCCTGACCGCGCCGGCCCGATGCATCCTCGTCCCTCTCACCGTCGACGAGATCCTCGATCAGCTCGAAATCCGGCCGCACGATCCGGGTGAACACGATCTGGGCGATGCGCTCCCCCGGCTCGATGCGGATCGGATCGCCCGCGGGATTGCGATTCCAGGCGGAGATCAGGAGCGGCCCCTCGTAATCGGCATCGATCACCCCGGTGCCGTTGCCGAGCACGAGGCCGTCGCGATGGCCCCGCCCCGAGCGGGGATGGACCAGCCCGCACCATTCGGAATCGCCGATCCGCACGGAGAAGCCGGCCGGGATCAGCACGGCCGTTGCCTGGGGTGCGAGCAGGAGCGGCGCGTCGAGGCAGGCATGCAGGTCGAGCCCGGCCGAGCCGGGGCTGCCCCAACGCGGAAAGCCCCAACCCTGGAGCCGGGAATCGAGGATGCGGAGCCCGACCTTCATGGATGGGCCTTCCCCGAAAACCGTTTCGTCGCATCCTCGCGCAAGCGCTTGCCCCGTATCGGTGTGGTGGGTGCGATTGTCCTCGAAGCCGAGCGGGGGAGCAATCGCGCCGAGAGACCCGAATAGCGGTCGGAATGTCGAGGGAGAACCGATGGCGCGCTGGATCGCGGGATTGGACGGCAGCCGCGGTGCCTGGGCCGGCCTGCTCCTCGACCGCGACGATCCCAGCCGCTGGCGCGCCGCCCGCTTTGCCCGGGTGCGCGACGTCCTCGAAGCGCCGGAAGCGCCGGACGTCGTCGGCATCGACATACCGATCGGCCTGCCCGAGCGTATCCGCGACAAGGGACGTTCGGCCGACCGCGCGGCGCGGGCGCTGCTCGGTCGCAAGCGCACCAGTGTGTTCCCGGTGCCGCCGCGGGCGGCGGTCTACGCCGCGGATTACGAGGCGGCCAAGGCCCTGTCGCGCGCGCTGTCCGAGCCGCCCTTCGCCCCCTCGATCCAGTGCTGGAACATCGTCCGGTCCATCAAGGAGGTGGACGCGCTCCTGCGGGCGGAGCCGGACTTCCGGACGCGGGTTCACGAGGTGCATCCGGAGGTCGCCTTCTTCCGCCTCAACGGCGACCGGCCCCTGGCAGCCGGGAAGAAGGAGGCGGCGGGCCTCGCCGAGCGCCGGCGGCTGCTCGCGGCGGCGGGTCTGGCCCCGGCCCTCGTCGCCTCCTCCCCTCCGCCGGGCGTGGCGGCCGACGATCATGTCGATGCCATGGCCGCCCTCGTCGTCGCCCGCGACATCGCGGAGGGACGCGCCATGCCGCTGCCGCCCGATTTCGAGCACGACGCGGAAGGGTTGCCGGTGGTGATCTGGGCACCTGCCGGCGGTCTTGGAGTAGGTCTCGGAGACGCCGGGATTTGCTGATAGGCGAGGCGGATGAGCGATCTCGATCCGCCGACCCGCGACATCGCCCGCGCCCTGGTCTTCGACCCGGCCGGGCGCCTGCTGCTCATCGAGTACGAGGCCGTGCGCCCGATCGACCCCGACAAGCCGGATGCGCGCGGTTTCTGGTTCATGCCCGGCGGGGGGCTGGAGCCCGGCGAGACGCACGAGGAGGCCTGCCGCCGCGAACTGGCGGAGGAGATCGGCGTCGCCGATGTCGAATTGGGGCCGATGGTGGCGGTCTGCGACGGTCCGTTCCACCTGTTCCGCAAGCCGCGCTACGCCCGCGAGCGCTACTTCGTGGTGAGGCTGCCCAACGACACGATCGACACGAGCCGGCTGGCGGAAACGGAGGACAATCCGGTCCGCGGTACGCGCTGGTGGTGCCTTGACGCACTTGCCGCGAGCGAAGAGCGGGTCGAACCGGCCGGATTGGCGGCTTTGGCGCAACAAATCGTGACTGGGGACGTTCCGGGCACGCCTGTGCGTTTAAATTGGCGTAACGCACGACCCCGAGGCCGGTGACATCACCGGCAACGGGGTCATTCCGCCCGAGGCGGCGCCTGATGCGGCACTCCCCGTCCGACGCTCAAAAGGTCGATCGGGGCCGCAGATGCGCTGCCGCACCCGACCATAACCGGAGAGCGACACGATGTTTCCTGAGGTTCTGACGGAAGGCTACAAAACCTTCCTCGGTGAGCGCCTGCCGAACGAGCGGCGCAAATACGAGGCGCTCGGCGCCGGCCAGGAGCCGGAGGTGCTGCTGATCGGTTGCTGCGACAGCCGCGTGGCCCCGGAGGTGATCTTCGACACCGGACCCGGCCAGATCTTCACGATCCGCAACGTCGCCAACATCGTCCCGCCCGCCGAAGACAACAAGGGCGAGAGCCATCACGGCACGTCCTCGGCCCTCGAATTCGCGGTGGTGGCCCTCAAGGTCAAGCACATCGTGGTGATGGGCCACGCAACCTGCGGCGGCATCAAGGCCGCCGGCCTCGGCTCCGATCCGCTGTCGCAGGGAAACTACATCGGCAATTGGGTGTCGCTGGTCGAGCCGGCCAAGAAGACCCTCGCCGATGCCGGCGATCACAAGGACAAGGAGGGTTACCTCACCCGCCTCGAATACGCGATGGTCGGCCAGAGCCTGCAGAACCTCATGACCTTCGACTTCGTGCGCAAGGCCGTCGAGTCGGGCGAGCTTCACCTGCACGGCGCGCATTTCGGCATCGCCACCGGCGAGCTGCGCGTGCGTGATCCGGAGAGCGGCGAGTTTCGGCCGGTCGTCAACCGCGACGGTCAGCCCCTGAGCCCCTCCGCTCTGATCAACTGCAACTGACCGGATCGGCCGGGCGGCGTTCATTCCCTGCCCGGTCGTTCCCCCATCGTCGAACGCAAAAAGAAGCGGCGGGCCTCTCGGCCCGCCGCTTCTTTCGTTACCGAATGGATCGCTGGACTCAGCGGGCGCCCGGCAGGCGCTGGGCCATCGCGTAATGCTGCTGCAGCACCGGCACGGCCTGCTGGGCATAGTTGCGCAGGGCCGGGTTCGGGCCCGACTGGGCGTAGGTCTGGTGCATCTGCAGCGACATCTGGTGCGACATCACCTGCTGGCGGCCGTAGAGCCGGTCGAATTGCGGGCCGGCCGGAGCAGCGGACAGCTCGGCAAGCATCTGCTGCTGCTGCGGGTTCAAGCGACCGCCGAGACCGGTGCCCGCCGTGGTGTCGATATCGAAAGCCTGGCTTCCCGCCGCCGCGCCGCGCGCCGCACCGGCACCGGCGCCCTGAAGACCGCCGACCGGACCACCCTGGAGCGTACCGCCGACGGCACCGGCCGCCGCACCCGTGGCCGCGCCGACCGCGCCGCCCGCGACCTGCAGCGGAGCCTCGATGAGGCCGCCGATCGGACCGCCGATGCCACCCGCGACCGCGTCGCGCCCGCCGCCGGTCAGCGCCACGGCCGCGGCGTGATGGTCACGGATCGCTTCCTTCGCGAAGGCGCGCACCGCCGGGTTGCGGCTCTTCTGCAGGGCGATCTGGCTCGACTGAATCTCGAACGAATTGGCTTGCAGGGCATCCACGCGGAAATCGCCCGAGCTCTGGGCGAAGGCAGGGGTGGCCATGACGGCGACGAGCGCGGAGGCGATGGCGTAATTCTTCAGCATACGAAACCTCTGATCAGGAAAGATCGACATGGGTCTTGGCCTCACAGACCGGTTGAACCGGTCGAGGCCGTGATATCGACTTCGGTCCGACAACCGCCGTTTGCGCGCATGGTTCCCCGAACTTGATTTCGAGCATCTCAGGTCTTGTTGGATACGGACAAGCTTGTCGGCTCAGATCAGACTTCGTCCCGGCCATGGGCGGCTCATCGCGCATCAGGCGCGGACGAGGTCAGGATGAATCTTGGTTAACGGATACGCGACCTGCGGCACGGCCCATCTCGGCAGGGGATGGCGACGACGGGTCCGGTTCCCCGCGCACCCAATTCGATCTAGCCTCTTTCCCCTCGCCCTTGCCGACGGAAATCCGCACCGTGAGGCTCCTGCCCGTTCGAGGAGGCTGGCCATGAAGACCCTGCTCGTCCCGGTCACGCTGCACGACGCCCTCCCCTCGGTGTTCGAGACGGCTCTCCTCGTGGCCCGTCGCTTCGGCAGCCTGATCGAGGGGGTCGCGCTGCGTCCCGCGCTCGCCGAATACGTTCCGGTCGACATGGTCGGCGGCATGACCTGGCTGCGCGACGAGGAGGCCGACCAGGCCGAGGCGCAGGATGCGGGCGCCCGCTTCGTCGCCGCCATGGAGGCTGCGGGCCTGCCGCGCCGCGAGCCCGGCGCCGTGTGCTCGCCGGACGCGTCCGCCAATGCCGGCGCGCGCTATCGCTGGCGTCCCGACGTGCCGCCGGGCGACGCGTTTCTCGGTCAATATGCCCGCCTGTTCTCGGCGACCGTGGTCGGTCGGCCGGGCCCGGAGGACGGCGCTCCGCGCATGACGACCTTCGAGACCGCCCTGTTCGAGAGCGGGCGCCCGATCCTCCTCGCCCCACCCGAGGCGCCCTCATGCCTCGGTGAGTCGATCCTGATCGCCTGGAACGGCTCCACCGAGACGGCCCGCGCCATCGCCTTCGCCATGCCGTTCCTGCGCCGGGCCCGTCGCACCCTGGTGCTCAGCGCCGAGGGCGGCATGGTGCCGGGGCCGAGCGCCGAGGACGTCGCCCGGTCCCTGGCCCTGGAGGGCATCGAGGCCTCGCACAAGGAGCTGTTGGCTGGACGCCGGACACCGGGCGAGCTCTATCTCGACACCGCCGAGAGCGTCGGCTGCGACTTGATCATCAAGGGGGCCTATACCCAGAGCCGCCTGCGCCAGATGATCTTCGGCGGACCGACCAGCCACATCCTGTCGCAGGCACGGGTGCCGGTTCTGATGGCGCATTGAGCGCATCACCGCGAATCCCGTTTCATCGATTCGCCGGGCAAGTCCTTGCCCGCGCTCGATCGGTGGGCTTCCCCAAGGGGTTTGACCGATCTCCCCACGCGTCTCGGAACAGGGACGGGAGATGTCTCGCGCGCCATTCAAGAGCGCGTGTCAAGAGTTGCCAGGGTTCGGTGTCGCCGCTAAAGTCCTGAAAGGCTTGAACTTTTCAATTATTCTAATCTGAGAGCGTCCGACACCGGCTTCCGGCGGCGTCTTTCGAAGAAGGATTGAGAGGCTTCCGGCACCGCCGTCTCCCGGCGGATTCCGACAGGCACGACAGGTCCGCGATCCCCTATGATCGTCTGCTCTTGCAACGTCCTCTCCGACGGACAAGTCCGTGCGTGCCTCACGCCGGGGCCCGGCTGTCCGCGCACCCCCGCCCAAGTGTATGGTTGCCTCGGATGCAGCGCGAAATGCGGGCGCTGCGCCCGCACCATCCGCTCGATCCTGCGCAGCGCCCTGGCCGAGGCCGACAACCAGGCGGGGCATGATTGTACGAGCAGCTGCAATTCGGCTTGCAGTTTGGGATCATTCCAAACTACAAGAGACCCCGAGGGCGTCGCTGCCTGAGACGAATCGTCTGATCGTCCCGACGCCTCTCGTCAGAGGAGTAAGGGTCGATGAAGGGTGATGCGAAGGTCATCGAATATCTCAACCGGGGCCTGCGCAGCGAGCTGACTGCTGTTAGCCAGTATTGGCTCCACTTCCGCCTGCTGAACGACTGGGGTTACGTTAACCTCGCCAAATTCTGGCGCAAGGAATCCATCGAGGAGATGAACCACGCCGATCGGTTCATCGATCGGATCCTGTTCCTCGACGGCTTTCCGAATCTCCAGGAACTTGACCCGCTGAAGATCGGGCAGAACGTCCAAGAGATCATCGAGTGCGATCTTGCGGCCGAGAATGGCGCCCGGGCGCTCTACCTGGAAGCTGCCAAGTATTGCGACTCGATCAACGATCGCGTCTCCAAAAATCTGTTCGAGGAACTGGCCACCGACGAGGAAGGCCATATCGACTTCCTCGAGACGCAGCTCGACCTGATCGGCCAGATCGGTCTGCCGCTCTACGCCCAGAGCCATATCGGCGGGCTCCAGCAGATCGAGCCCGAGAAGGACTGATCCTTTCGGAGCGCTCCCTCCCCCTGCTCTTCCCTCTCGGGGAGGGCCAGGGGTGGGAGGTTCAGGATGAGACGTGACGGTGCCGTTCCCCGACGTCCACCCTCACAGCGGGTGAGTCGAGGCTTACGCCTTCGACTTGCCGACCAGAACCGGCTGCGGGTTCGCCCGCTCCGGGAAGAATGACTTGAGATCCTGCAGCTTCGGCGCATCGTTGGCGACGATGTAGCCGTTGTTCGGATGCAGGGTCATGTAGTCCTGATGGTAGTCCTCCGCCGGGTAGAAGGCGGCGTTCGGCTCGATCTTCGTGGCGATCGGCCGGGAGAACGTCTTCGCGGCGTCGAGCTGGCCGATATAGGCCTTGGCGATCCGCGCCTGCTCGGCATCGGCCGGGAACACGGCCGAACGGTATTGCGGGCCGGTATCCGGGCCCTGGCGGTTCACCTGGGTCGGGTCGAGCGCCACCGAGAAGAAGATCTGAAGCAACTCGTCGTAGCGGATGACCGCCGGATCGTAGGTGATCTGGACGGCCTCGGCATGGCCGGTGCGGCCGGTGCCGACCTCCTCGTAGCGGGCGCTCGCCTTGGTGCCGCCGGCATAGCCGGACACCGCCTGTTTCACGCCCTTCACGTGCTGGAACACGCCCTGCACGCCCCAGAAACAGCCGCCCGCGAGGGTCGCGGTGCGAAGCCCGGCGGTTTCCTGGGCCTGCTCCGCCGCATCGGGCAGGCGCCGACCGGCTTCCTCGGCGGAGACCGGCGCGAGGGGCAGCACGGTGGCGGCCAGCAGGCCGAGCCCGGCCAAGCCACCAAGCAGCAGCGATTTCGGGGAATGCGGATGACGGGGGGTGTCCGAGTTCACAGCGCGGCTCCCTTCTGGTCGGTGGCGGGCTCGAAGCGCAGGGCCACGCCGTTCATGCAGTAGCGCAGTCCGGTGGGGCGCGGCCCGTCCTCGAAGACGTGGCCGAGATGGCCGCCGCAGCGCCGGCAATGCACCTCGGTGCGGCGCATGCCGTAGGCGGTGTCGACCTGCGTGCCGACCGCCTCCGGCAGGGGCTGGTAGAAGCTCGGCCAGCCGGTGCCGCTCTCGAATTTGGTCTCCGAGGCGAACAATGGCAGGTCGCAGCCGGCGCAGGAGAAACGGCCGGCCCGCTTCTCCTTGTTGAGCGGGCTCGTCCCCGCCCGCTCGGTGCCGTGCTCGCGCAGGACCGCGTAGGCGGCCGGGCTCAGGGCCTGGCGCCACTCGGCCTCGGTCTTCGTCACCTCGAAGGTTTTGGCGGCTTCGGCCGAGGCCGGGCCGGCGAAGCGCGCGGCGGCGAGGAGACCGAGGAACGAGGCGCCGGCACGCAGGGTCTGACGGCGGTTCATGGAAGACCTCCGGCGGGTTGGCCCGAAACGGGGTCGCCGAAGCGGGCGAAGCGAAGCATCGTGCGCAATCGATAGCATGAAAGCCCCGCCGCCGCCGCCGGGCGAACCGCCGCATGGGTGGCGCCGCGCGGCTCGGACCATTCGGGGCGCCTCGCCGGCACGACCGCGCGTTGACGCTTGACCGGGTGGGTATTACCTCCGGTGCAGGTTCGGCCGAGAGCTGCCCCGTCGAAGGCGCCGCGGCCCGGACTCCCGAAATCTTGCGGGATGCGCGGAGGACGGGCGGCTCCTCCGGCGGGCCGGCTCCGGGCTCGGCATCCGGGACGCGCGATGGATTCGACCCTCACCCACACGGCCGAGCCGGGCATCGGGACCGCCCCACGCGACGATGCGCGCCGCGGCAGCGAGGTTTCGCAGGCTATGGACCCGCGCAGCCCGGTGATGCGCTTCTCCGCCGACGAGCCCCTGGCGATGGATTCCGGCGCCCGGCTCGGACCCTTCCAGATCGCCTATCAGACGGCGGGGACGCTCAATGCGGATCGCTCCAACGCGGTCCTGATCTGCCATGCGCTGACCGGCGACCAGCATTTCGCCCATCGCCATCCGGTGACGGCCAAGCCCGGCTGGTGGGAGACCCTGGTGGGGCCCGGCAAGCCGGTCGACACCGATCGCTACTTCGTCGTCTGCTCCAACGTGATCGGCTCCTGCATGGGCTCGACCGGTCCCGCCTCCCTCGATCCGGCGACCGACCGGCCCTACGGCCTCGATTTTCCGCTCGTGACGATCCGCGACATGGTCCGCGCCCAGGCGATGCTGCTCGACCGGCTCGGCGTGCCCGACCTCTTCCTCTGTATCGGCGGTTCGATGGGCGGGATGCAGGTGCTGCAATGGGCCTCGCTCTTCCCGGAGCGGGTCTTCGCCGCGATGCCGATCGCCACCGGCCCGCGCCACTCGGCGCAGAACATCGCCTTCCACGAAGTCGGACGGCAGGCGATCATGGCCGATCCGGCCTGGGAGGACGGCCGCTATCTCGAAGCCGGCACCCGGCCCTCGAAGGGGCTCGGCGTCGCCCGGATGGGCGCGCACATCACCTACCTGTCGGAGCCGGCGCTCCACCGCAAGTTCGGCCGCCGACTCCAGAACCGGGCCGCGCCGACCTTCTCCTTCAACGCCGATTTCCAGATCGAGAGCTACCTGCGCCACCAGGGGCTCTCCTTCGTCGAGCGGTTCGACGCCAACGCCTATCTCTACCTCACCCGCGCGATGGACTATTTCGACCTCGCCGAGGACCATGGCGGCGTGCTGGCCGAGGCCTTCCGCGGCTCCAAGACCCGCTTCTGCGTGATGTCCTTCACCTCCGACTGGCTGTTCCCGACGGCCGATTCCCGCGCCATCGTCCACGCGCTCAACGCGGTCGCCGCCCCCGTCGCCTTCGTCGAGGTGGAAAGCGACAAGGGCCACGACGCCTTCCTCCTCGACGAGCCGGCCATGTTCTCCGCCGCCCGCGGCTTCATCGACGCCGCGGCGCGGGCGCGCGGCCTGTGAGCGGCGGACACACCGCCGTGGAGACGGAACGCTTCACCGACGCCGCTTCCGATGCCCCGTGGGACGCCGCCGAGGGCCTGCCCCGCGAGGCCGGGGCGCGCATCGACCATATCGTCGTGCTCGGCCTCGTGCCGCCGGGCGCGCGGGTGCTCGATATCGGCTGCGGTGACGGCTCGCTTCTGGCGCTGCTGCGCGACCGGCGCGGGGTCGACGGGCGCGGCATCGAGCTGTCGCGCGAGGGCGTCAACGCCTGCCTCGCCCGCGGCCTGCCGGTGATCCAGGGCGACGCCGACACCGATCTCGCCAACTATCCCGACGGCGCCTTCGACGTCGTGATCCTGTCCCAGACCATCCAGGCGACCCGCAACCCCCGGATCGTGCTGGAGCATCTGCTCCGCATCGGGCAGCAGGTCGTGATCTCGTTCCCGAATTTCGGCCATTGGCGCGTGCGGGCCGAACTCGCCTTCCGTGGCCGGATGCCGGTGACCGAGACCATGCCGGAGGCGTGGTACGAGACGGCCAACATCCACCACTGCACCATCCGCGACTTCGTCGGCCTGTGTCGCCTCGTCGGCGCCCGCATCGAGAAGGCCACGGCGCTCGACGTGCGCGGCCGCCCGATGCGCTTCTCGATGCCGTGGTGGTTCTGGAACCTGATCGGCGCGCAGGGCGTGTTCCTGCTGCGGCGGGGTCGTCCGAAGGCGTGAGCGAGCGGCTCGATCCGGCCTCGCGGCGCATCGTCGTGCTGGGTCCACCGGGCAGCGGGAAGACGACCCTCGCCCGACGCCTCGGTGCCCGGCATGGGCTCCCGGTGTTCCATCTCGACCATGCCTATTGGCGGCCGGGTTGGGTGGAGGCGGGATCGGACGCGTTCCGCGACGAAGTCGAGCGCATCGCCACCCTTCCGTCCTGGATCGCGGACGGCAATTATCTCGGCACGATCGGTCCCCGCTTAGCGGCTGCCGACACGGTGATCTATCTCGATCGGCCGGCTTGGCTCTGTACCGCTCGCGTCCTGCGGCGCACCCTGTCGAGCCTCGGTCGTGTGCGTCCCGAGGGGCCGCAGGGCTGCCCGGAGCAACTGACTCTGGAGTTTCTGCACTACACCGCGATGTGGAATCGAAAACGGCGTGAGCGCTGCCTCGCTCTGATCGAAGGCTTCCCTGGCCGCCGAATCATCCTGCGCGGGCGGGACGCGTCGCGCTTCCCCCATCCATCCCCCTCATCCTGAGGTGGCGGCGCGAAGCGGCACCCTCGAAGGAGGGCTCCAGGGATCGCGGTGATTTCTGGAGCCCTCCTTCGAGGCCCGCCGAGGCGGGCACCTCAGGATGAGGGGATTTGATCGAAAAAGGGGCGCCGCCTCACAGCGTCCCGGACCCGTCCGGTGACGGCTCGGCGCCGCCCACCGGCACCGCGACGGGGTGGCCCTGGCGGGCGAGGTCGGCGCGGCCCTCCGCCAGCAGGGCGGTGGAGGCGGTCTCGATGCGCTCCTGCACGGTGTTCAGGAACTGGATGCGCGGCAGCCCCGGCGGAATGACGGGCAGGAACTCGATGACGGTGGTGCCGGGCATCCGGCGGAAGCCCCGGCGACGCCAGTACAGCCCGGTGTTGAGCGCCACGGGCAGGCAGGGCACGTTCAGCGCGGTGTAGAGATGGGAGGCGCCCTGCTTGTAGGCGGGCGGCGCGCCGGCCGGGCGGCGGGTGCCCTCGGGGAAGATGATGAGCTGGCGGCCCTGACCGATGGCGGCTTTGGCGGACGCGTTCATCGCTGCCATGACCTTGCTGCCCTTGGCGCGATCGATCGGCACCATGCCGCCGCGGGCAAAATACCAGCCGACGATCGGCGTCCACATCAGCTCGCGCTTGAGGACGTAGGCGAAATCGTCGAAGGGGATCGTCAGAGCTAGGGTCTCGAGGGCCGATTGGTGCTTGGCGGCGACCAGCAGCGGCCCCGGCGGGATGTTGTGCAGGCCGCGGAATTCGACCCGGGTGCCGCCGACCACCCGCAGCAGCCAGAGCACCGTCCGGCCCCAGAACTGCGCCACCCGGATCACGCCCTGGCGCGAGACGAAGGCGGGCAGGCCCCCGATCGCGATCAGCGCCGTCGCGACATAGAAGCAGAGGTTGAAGGCGAGCGAGCGGAGGAGGAGCATCGGCGGTCCGGAGAGGCTGGCGCTCCTTTAGCTCGCGCGCCCGCGCTTGCCCACCGCCGCGTGTCTCAATGCCCCTCCGCCAGCGTCCCCCGCTGGCGTGGGTCTGAGGCGCCCGCGAGGAATCCGTCCTCGGCCATCACCGAATTGGCCGAGCCCGAACTCGCCCCGACCTTCACCGGATGGCCCTTGGCGCGCAGCAGGGCCAGGGTGTCGGGAGAGACGCCCTCCTCCACCATCAGCATGTCGGGCTGCCACTGATGGTGGATGCGCGGCGCGGCGACCGCCTCGGCGAGGTTCATCCGGAAGTCGAGCACGTTGACGATCACCTGCAGCACCGTGGTGATGATGCGGCTGCCGCCGGGGCTCCCGGTGACGAGATAGAGCTTGCCGTCCCGGAACACGAAGGTCGGCGTCATGGAGGAGAGCGGGCGGGCGCCCGGGGCCACCGCGTTCGCCTCGCCCCCGACCAGGCCGTAGGCGTTGCGCGCGCCGGTCTTGGCGGAGAAATCGTCCATCTCGTTGTTGAGCAGCACCCCCGTGCCCTCGGCCACCAGCCCGATCCCGTAGGAGAAGTTGAGGGTGTAGGTGTTCGAGACCGCGTTGCCCTCGGCATCCACCACCGAGAAATGGGTGGTCTGGTCCGATTCGTAGGGCAGCGGGTCGCCGGCCTTCACCTCCGTGGCGGGCCGCGCCCGCTCCGGGTCGATCGTTGCGCGGATCGCGGCCGCGTAGGGTTTGGACGTGAGACCCGCCACCGGAACCTTGGTGCGGGCTGGGTCCCCGAGCCAGGTGGCGCGATCGGCATAGGCGGGCTTCATCGCCTCCGCCATGAGGTGCAGTGCGGCCGCGCTGCCGGTGCCGAGTTTGGCCAGATCGTACCCCTCCAGCACGTTGAGGATCTCGATGAGGTGGACCCCGCCGGAGCTGGGCGGCGGCATCGAGACGATCTCGTAGCCGCGATAGGTGCCGCGCACCGGCTGGCGGATCTCCGGCCGGTAGGCGGCGAGATCGGCCGCCGTCATGATGCCGCCCGCACCCTGCACCGCATCCGCGATCTTCTGGGCGATCGCGCCTTCGTAGAAGGCGTCCGGCCCGCGCTCGGCGATGGCCTTGAGGGTGTCGGCGAGGTCGGTCTGCTTCAGCGTCGCCCCGCGCGGCAGGACATGATCGCCCTCGAAGAAGATCTTCCGGCTCGACGGCCACGCCCCGAGCAGTCCGGAGGCGCGGGGCAGGGAATCGGCGAGCCCCGACTCGACCGGGATGCCCGCGCGGGCGAGCGTCTCGGCCGGCGCGATGAGTTCGGCGAGCGTCAGCTTGCCCGAGCCGTAGCGGCGATGCGCTTCCGCCAAGCCCCGCACGGTGCCCGGTACCCCGACCGCCTTGCCGCCGCGGGTGGAGGCGGCGCGGTCGGGCTCGCCCTTGGCGTCCAGGAACATGTCGGCCGTTGCCGCCGCGGGGGCGGTCTCGCGGTAATCGATCGCCACCGTCTCGCGGTTCGCGGCCCGGTGGACCATCATGAAGCCGCCGCCGCCGAGATTGCCCGCCCGCGGCAGGGTCACGGCCAGGGCGAACCCCACCGCCACCGCCGCGTCGATGGCGTTGCCGCCCTTCTCCAGCACCGCGACCCCGACACGGGTCGCCAGCGCCTCCTGCGACGAGACTATGCCGCGGGTCGCCAGCACCGGCAGCAACCGCGCCGCATCCGATTGGATCGGCGGCGGTTCGGGAGCGGTGGGAAGGGAGCCCGGCGTGACGTCCGCCTGCGCCCAGGCCGGGCCTGCGAGAACGAGGAACGCGAGGGCGAGGCGAAGTCGGAGCGTCATGCGAGACGATCTAGCCCCCGGCCCGGCCGCGGCCAGCCGGCGCGCGCGATTCCCCTGCTGCACCGGCTTCCCCAAAGCCGGTTCCCCCTTTCGGGCCGGAGCTCTATTGCCCGCTGATCGACGGGCCGCCGGCTGCACCGCCGGTGCCGGGCGGGCCGCTCGTCGGCGTCCCACCGATCACGGCACCGGGTGTGCCACCGACCACCGCCGGACGGTTCGGGGTGCCGCCGGTACCGGGGCCCGATACGGGCGCGTCACCGGTGGCGGAGGCCTTCGGGCTCGGCGGCGAGGGGACGGCGGATGGGCCCTCGCGCTGGCCGGACTGCGCCAGGGCGTGCGCGGCCGGAAGGGTCAGGACGAGCGCTAGGGCGATCGGAAGATGCCGCATGGAGGGCCTGCGAGGTCAGAATGCCGGAAGCGGCGGGTTCTGACGAACACCGGCACCGGATCGGAGTTCCGCGCCGTTCGGGAAGGCTTCGCCCGGCTCTCTCGCTTTCTCCCACCCACACCTTCATCCTGCGGTGCTGCGGAGCAGCCTGGAAGACGGGCTCCAGCGTATCGCGCGGCGTCTGGAGCCCTCCTTCGAGGCTCCGCCTTTGGCGAAGCACCTCAGGATGAGGGGGATGGGTGGGAGGGTCTCAAGCCCGCCCGCGATTCCCGGATCTCTCCTTCGAGGCCGCTGCGCGGCGCCTCTGGATGAGGGGATCGGATGCAGGATGCCCGGCAGTCGAGCGATCAGCGTCCGGTCGTCAGCAGGATCTTGCCCGAATGGCTGCTGGTCTCCATCAGCTCGTGGGCCTTCCGGGCGTCTTCGAGCGGGAAGGTGGCGTGGACGATGGGGCGGATCTTTCCCGCCTCGACCAGCGGCCAGACCTCGCCGCGCACGCCGTCGGCGATGGCGGCCTTGGCCTCCTTGGATTGCGCCCGCAGCGTCGCCCCGGTGATCGTCAGGCGCTTGAGCATGATCGGGGTCAGGGTCAGGCTCTCGGCCTTGTAGCCCTGCATGAAGGCGATCTGGACCAGCCGGCCCTCGACCGCGAGGGAGGCGATATTCTTCTGCAGGTAGGCCGCGCCCACCATGTCGAGGATCACGTCGACGCCCTTTCCGTCGGTGAGGCGCTTCACCTCCTCGGCGAAATCGGCCTCGCGGTAATTGATCGCGGCATCCGCGCCCAGCTCCTCGCAGAACCGGCACTTCTCGGCGGAGCCCGCCGTGGTGAGCACCCGCGCGCCGTGCTGCTTGGCGATCTGGATCGCGGTGGTGCCGATGCCGCTCGACCCGCCATGGACCAGGAAGGTTTCGCCGGCCTTCAGCCGCCCGCGCTGGACGACGGTGGAATAGACCGTGAAGACGGTCTCGGGCAGGCCCGCAGCCTCGACGAGGGAGAGGGAGGACGGCTTCTTGAGCACCTGCCCGGCTTCGGCCACGGCGAATTCGGCGTAGCCGCCGCTGATGACGAGGGCGCAGACCTCCTCGCCGAGGGCGAAACCGCCGACGCCCTCGCCGAGGGCGGCGATGCGTCCGGCGATCTCCAGACCGGGGATCTCGGTGGCGCCCTTCGGCGGCGGATAGCTGCCCTGGCGCTGCATGATGTCGGGCCGGTTGACGCCCGCCGCCACGACCTCGATCAGGACCTGTCCCGCTCCGGGCCGCGGCACCGGCGCCGTCTCGACCGCGATCACCTCCGGCCCGCCCGCGCCGCCGAAGCGGATCTGGCGCATGGTCTCGGGCGGGGATTGGGTCATCGACGGGCTCCTGCGGCGTTCCGGGCTCCCCGACACATGGCGCGGAAGGTCGGCCCCGTCGAGGTTGCGGTCGGATCGTTCATCCCTGCCGGCAGGGGACATGGCGGGGAGCGGCGCATGAAAAAGCCCCCGAACGCGGTGTCCGGGGGCTTTGTTGCTCGAAGCGTCGAAGTGTGGGGCTCAGTTGGCCTTCTTCTGCGCCGGCTGCGGATAGGCCGGGTTCTCGGCCGGGACGTTGCCGCTGTTGGAGGACGGCGCCTTGTTGACGGAGCCCGTCGTGATCTCACGGGCCGATTCCTGGCTCTTGCCGGCATAGTCGGCGGGCGACTCGGCCCGGTTCCAGCTCAGGAGACCGACGGTCGCGACCGCAAGCAGGACCAAGCTGGCGATGAGCACGTAGAGGACCGGCTTGCCCTTCTCGCCCTGGCGAGCTTCGGTGGGGTTCTCGATCGGCGCCATGGAATTCCTCTCTCGCCGCCCCGATGCCGCTGGGCCATCGGGCAGCCTGATGTGATTTGGGATATGCTTGGCCAACGCCGGCCGGGGCGGGGGAGTTCCTGACGGCCAAGCCCATGGCAGAGCCGATCGCTCGCTTCGACGGCTTATAAATTCTTCAGGAAGCCGGCGAGCCGCATCAGGCCTTCGGGCCAGGGTCCATGCCCGCTCGCCACGTTGATGTGGCCGGACTCGCCCGCATCCACCAGGGCGGAGCCCCAGGCATAGGCGTAGTCTTCGGCCCGCGCGTAGGTGCAATACGGATCGGTGCGGCTCGCTACCAGCAGCGAGGGGAAGGGCAGCGGGTCGCGCGGGACGGGGGCGAAGGCGCGCACGCTCTCGGGCAGGTCGGTGCCAGCCTCGATGTCCGGGAAGGCGACGAGCAGCGCCCCGCGCACCACGTTCGGGGGGAAAAGCGGCGCCGCCTCCACCGCCGCGACGACGCCGAGGCTGTGGGCGATCAGGATCACCGGCCGATGCGCCGCCTCGACCGCCTCGACGATGCGCGCGCGCCAGGATTCCGGATCCGGCCGGTGCCAATCCGCCTGTTCGACCACCCGCGCCGTCTTGAGGCGGCCCGCCCAGCGGCTCTGCCAATGCTCCTCCTCGGAGCCGGCATAGCCCGGCAGGATCAGGATGTCGCAGTCGGCTGTCTTCATGATCGGCCTTTCGGGTCGGGCGCTGCCGTCAACTTACCGGCGCAGCCCTGGTCACCCTGACCTTGGGCGCGCCTCCGGTCCGGCCAGTAGCCGAGACGATCGATCATGACGATCCCGGGCGGCGAGCCGAAGCGCCGCGAGGGCGGTTGGCGCCCGCCCCCGGCGATGACCGCATGGGGCGCGACGCCGGGACTTGCGTCAGGCGGCGGCGCGGATGCCGCCGAGGCGTCCCCCGATCTGCGCGGCGAGCGGGACGCTCGCTTGGTTCTTGCCCTTGGCCTCGATCTCGAAATCGGTCCAGGCGAGGTGGCGGGCCACCAGCGCGTTGACGGCCTCGTTCCACATTTTATCGGAATGGGCGGCGAGATCGCGCCAGGAATGGCCCTGCTCCGAGAGTCCGACGAAGTCCGGCAGGGCGCCGGGATCGTGGTCCGCCAGCACGCTCTCGCGCGACACGCTGATATGGCTCACCGGCCGCACCCCACGCCAGGAGGCGATCACGGCCGCGATCCGGGGATCGTCCGGC
This sequence comes from Methylorubrum suomiense, assembly GCF_022179765.1. Taxonomy (GTDB): domain Bacteria; phylum Pseudomonadota; class Alphaproteobacteria; order Rhizobiales; family Beijerinckiaceae; genus Methylobacterium; species Methylobacterium suomiense. The sequence continues at coordinate 576,250 of NZ_BPRE01000001.1, forward strand.
TCGATGTAATCGCCGCGGCTCTCGACCCAGTGGTGATGGATGTCGAACACCACCGGGATGCGGTCACCCAGGCGCAGGACTGCATCGAGGCCGAACAGGGATTCGTCGTTCTCCACGGTGAGCAGGTTGCGCGCCGTCTCCGAGATCAGCGACAGGCTCTCGCGAAAGCCCTCGATGCCGGGCTCGCGCCCGCCGACATGGATGTTCAGGTGGGCGCCATGCGGGTGCCAGCCGGAGCCGTAGCCCAGCATCGCCATGATCTCGGCGTGGTACTCCAACTCGGCGATGCCGTTGGCCTGCGCGTTCGGGTTGCGCGAGGCGATGATGCAGAACGGCCCCGGATGCATGCTGAGGCGCACGCCTCCCTGGCGCGCCCGCTCGCCGATGCGGGCGAGCCCGGCCTCGATCAGGGCGCGGAACGAGGGCTCGGCATAGAGCGGCATCGCCGTCGGGTGGGTGTAGCCGGGCAGGAGCGAGCTCGCCATGCGCAGGAGCCGTTCCAGCGGCGGGCGTGCGGCGACCCAGGCGACCTGCCGCTCCAGGGCCGCGAGATTGTGGCGGACCACGTCCTCCAGCTTCTTCCGCCGCTCGGCCGGGCCGAGACGCTGGAGGTTGGCCATGGTTACGGTGCCGAGATTCATTAGCTTGGCCGCGTCCTTGGCGGCCTTGAGCGTCTTATGCTCAGGGTCCGGATCCGGGATGAAGGTGCAGCAGAAGCCGAGGCGGGGGGATTCGGAGGGTTCGCGCGACACGGGCGGACAACGCGGCAGGGCGAGATCGGTCACCGATCAGGATGCCGCATCGTCGCCGAGCGCATCCACCGCCGCGCCCGCCAGATTGGCCGCCATCAACCGCTCCGCCTCGCCCGCGACCGGGCACAGATGTCCCGGAAGGGCATCGAGTGCGGCCGCCCGTGCCTGGGCGCATCGCCGCGCGGCGGCGAGATCGATAGCCTCGAACCGCACCGTCTCGCCGGGCCGTCGCTGGGCGATCCGGCGGAGATCGGCCGAAATCACCGTCGCGATCTTCGGATAGCCGCCGGTGGTCTGGCGGTCGGCCATCAGCACGATCGGGCGGCCGGACCCCGGCACCTGCACCGAGCCCATCGCGGTCGCATCGGAGACGATGTTGAAGCCGCCCGCGCCGTGGGCGATGGCCGGTCCGTCGAACTGATAACCCATCCGGTCGGCCTGGCCCGAGACCGTGTAGGTCGCCGTCAGGAAGGTCGCGACGCCCTCCTGCGTGAAATGATCGTCCTGGGGCCCGAGCACGACGCGGACCGGCCGGTCGCTCTCGAGCGGGACCGGATCGAGGCCGACATCCGCCTCGCCCGCGGGCGCCGGGCCGGCGAGCGTAAGGCGGTCGCCCTCCTGCAGCGGGCCTCCGTCGCGGCCGCCGATCCCGGCGCGGCGATGGAGTGCGACGCTGCCGAGGACGGGACGCAGAGCCAGGCCGCCAGCGATCGCGAGGGTGGCGAACACGCCCGTACGCGGCCGCCCGAGGGTCAGTTCGGCGCCCTCCCGCAGCACGAAGGAGCGGTGGTCCGCGACGGGCTCGCCGTCGAGGAGCAGCGGCCCGCAGGCACCGGCCAAAGCCAGCCGCACCGGCCCACCCTCGACGCGCAGCGTCGCCGCGGCGAGCCCCCACTCGATCGCCGCCGCGCCCGGCGGATTGCCGACCAAACGGTTGGCGGCTTCGTGCGCCAACCGGTCCATCGGGCCGGAGGCGGACAGGCCGTCGCGCAGGTAGCCGGGCCGGCCGCCATCCTGGATCGAGGCCGCGCCGGAGAGGCGCAGGAGATGGAGGATGCGGCTCATGCCTCGCTCCACTCGGCCACCGTCTCGCCGGCTTCGGCCGCCGCTGACAGCCTCTCCCAGTCCTCGGCCGGGGTCGGAACGAAGCGCACCCGGTCGCCGGGTCGCAGCAGGAAGACGGGATCGCGATCCGGCACGAAGGTTCGGACCGGCGTGCGGCCGAGCAGGTGCCAGCCGCTCGGGGCGGCGATGCTCGCCACCAGCGCCTGCGCTCCGCCGATGGAGATGGTGCCCGCGGGCGTGACGGGGCGCGGATGCGGACGGCGCGACAGGGCGAGGCGGGGATCGAGCCCTTCGAGATAGGCGTAGCCCGGCAGGAAGCCGATCATCGCGACGCGATATTCGGGCGCGGCGTGGCGCTCGATCACGGATACCGGATCCAGGCCGTGATGGGCGGCCACCGCCTCGAGATCGATGCCGAACGCGCCGCCATAGACGACCGGGATGCGCCAGAGCCGGGACGCCGCGACCGGCGGCAGCGGCTCTTCGGCGAGCGCCAGGACGGCGCGGCCGAGCGCCTCCGGGTCGGCCGTCAATGGATCGAGATGGACCGTGAGCGAGCGGTAGGTCGGCACGGTCTCGCGGATGCCGGGGAGCGCCCGTGCCGCCAGGGCCGCGTCGAGGGCCAGCACGCGGGCCGACAGCGCGGGGTCGATCCGGGCGCCGAACTCGATGGTGAAGGCCGTGTCCCCGCAGGCGAGCAGCCGCGGCGCGTCGTGCGTCATGGACGCCAGGCTATCCGAAGGCGCGACGCATCGCGAGCCTGTCCGGCCGGCCACTATCGATGAACCGCATCGAAGCGGCCGATCCCAGCCTCGCCCTCATCCCGAGGAGCCCGCCGCGGCGGGCCTCGAAGGAGGGCTCCGGGGATTGCTGAGACGTCCGGAGCCTTCCTTCGAGGGCAATTGTGCGCGTCGCCGCCTCAGGATGAGAGGGATGGGTGGGTCTTCAGAGCCGGTGCGCCGTCCGCTCCGCCTCGTCGCGCTCGTCCCGACCGGTGGCCGGACCTGAGGGGGGAGCCGAGGCACGCTGGACGGCGGCGTCGATGTTCTCGGGGTCGAGGGCGGTCTCGACGAAGGAGCGGCCGCGCTGGGTCAGATCGCGGGCGTAGCGAACGCCCTGGTCGCGCAGGTCGTCGGCGTAGGGGCCGAGCGCCCGATCTTCCTGGCGCGTGCGCGGCAGGAGCGCCCCGAGCAGCAGGCCGGCGGCAAGACCGACCACGCCGACAAGCAACGGATTCTCCGAGATGAACTCCTCGGTGGCGGTGCGGCCGCGGCGCAGCTGCCGCGCGCCGCGATCGGCGAGATCGGCGGCGTTCTGACGATGCGTGTCGTAGCGGTCCTCGGCCCAGGAGCGGGCCTCCTCGTAGGTCTCGCCGGCCCGCTCGCGTGCCGAGCGCAGCGTCTCGCCGGCGCGATCGCGCAATTCCGCGGCCTTGTCGGTCGCCTGGTCGCGCAACTCCGCAGCCTTGTCGGCGGCCTGATCACGCAGGTTCGAGGCCTGCTCCGCCGCGCGGTCACGCAGGTTCGCGGCCTCGTTGGACGCTTCACGGGTCGTGTCGTGCAGGCCCTGCTGAAGGCGGGCATTGGCGTCGCGGCCCTGGGCGGTGGCGCGCTCGGAGGCGGCGTGCAGGGTATGGTCGAGGCTCCCGGAGCGCGGCATGCCGGCCTTGGCGGCCAGGTGCTCCGGCAGCGTCTCGACCGGCGTGCCTTCCGGCGTAAGGGTTGAGGTGGGATTCTGCGTCATGATGGGCTCCGATTTCGGGCGGTGCGGCGGCGCGGGGTCGATCCCGGCGCCGCAGGCGGGCTCAAGCGGGGTCGGGGGTCAGATCTGTCGCTCGCCGGACAGGTCGTGCGGAGGCCTCCCGGCCGGAGCGTCGGGATCGTAGGTGCGGTCGGCACCGGTCACGGTGACGGGCTTGATCTCCACCGGGACCACGGCGCGGCTCGCCCGCTGGCGGCCGTTGCGCATCCCATTGAGGAGGAGACCGACGCCCGCCGCGATCAGCAGCACCGGCACAGGATTGCGCCGAACCGTGTCGAGGGCCTCGTCGTAGAAGCCGCTATAGGGCGTACGCCGGGCCGAACCGAGCATCTCGTCGACGAGGCTCGACGCGTTGAGGCGCCCCTGGATGCGGTCGATCGTTTCGTCGAGCCGGGCGCGGCGCTGCTCGATGTCCTTTTCGAGATCCGAGATCGATTCGCTCATCCCGAAACCCTTTCCGTCAGCGCGCGGGCATCCTGCCGGACCTGCCGCGTGGTCCGGGTCGGAGCAAGATTGGAGAGCGACATCGCCCGGGCGCCGACGATGCCGAGGATCACCGCGATGAGGAGCAGTACGCCGCCGACGAGGAGAGCGGCGAGCCATTCCGAGTTCACGAGGGTCGCGACGTATTTCACCAATGCGCCGATCAGCACCAGCATCGCGGTCACCGCGAACACCGCGGCGAAGACCATCATGCCGAGACCGACGAACAGCGAGCGGACATTGCTCGTCATCTCGGAGCGGAAGAGCGCGATCTCCTTACCGGCGAGTTCGCTCGCCTCGCGCAGGGCGTCCGCGATCAAAGCCTGGATCGAGGACGAGGGCGGCGGTGGGGGGGGAGGACTTGCCATCGTGGTCGTCTCCGTCCTCAGGCCCGATAGCCGTCGTCGTACCGGTCGCTGCGCTCGGTCTGGCCCGATGCCTTGACGAAGCGGGCCAACAGGAAGCCCGCCGCAAAGGTCGCCACCGCCGTCGTCACCGGCGAGCGCCGGGCGAAGGCCTCGGCCTCGGCGTAGAAGTCATCGAGGCCGCGCCGCTCGATCGAGCCGGCGAGGTCATCGAGACCGTCGGCGGCGCTGTCGAAGAAGGCGCGGATATTAGGGCGATCCTCGAAGGTCTGCCCGGAATCGCGCACGGACTTCGCGAGATCGCCGACAGAGCGGGCGGCTTCGCCCTTGCGCTGGTCGACGTAATCCAAGGCCTGCTGGCGGGCGGCGGCCGCGAGGCCCCGGCCGCGCTCGACGGCCACATGAGCCGTATCCTCGACGTCGTGGCGCAGATCCTTCAGATCGGCTTGGCGGGCGGCGGGATCGGCCCCGCCGACGGGATCCGGTGACGCGGAGGCAGTCATGGTCTCAACTCCTGCAACGAAGAAGCGGAAAGAGCGACCGGCGCCGGGTGCGACGGCCGCAATAGGATTCGGCCGGAGAACCAATGGCCCTGCGGCGGGGTTCCCCTTCCAGACATCCCGTTGCGCTTCGGTGGGCGGGTGACGATGCATCGCTCTGGGAGGAGCGCCGTCTGTGGTCATGCGCGGGACCGTGCAAAGACTTGTGCCAGCGCTTGTGACGGGGCGCGCGGCGCAACGTATGGCTGATTCGTTGCCGTCCCGTGTCGGATCGGTGACGGGGGGGCCGAACCTCCGCTCCGGTCATGCGGCAGAGCGTCGGAACCCGTTCTGCTCGCTTGACCGGCGGGAGGTGATGCGCTTGGCTGCGCCACGACGGATCACGCGAGGGTTCCGCGCGTTTTCCCACGGACGTTTAAGACTCTACAGGCGGGCGCATTCCCTGCATCCGCTGCAACGAGGACCGGAGCCGGGTTCGTGGCACGTCTGATCATCGTCTCGAATCGCGTCGCCGTGCCCGCCGAGGGCAAAGACGCGGTCTCCGCCGGCGGCCTCGCCGTGGCGGTCAAGGAGGCGTTCTCCTCCTACGAGGGCCTCTGGTTCGGCTGGAGCGGCAATATCTGCGAGGATGCGAGCTCCGAACCGGAGCTGATCGACCGCGGTCCGATCCAGTATGCCGTGCTCGACCTCTCGCCCCAGGATCACCGCGAGTATTATGCCGGGTTCGCCAACCGGGCCCTGTGGCCGATCATGCATTACCGCATCGGCCTGGGCACCTTCTCGCGCTCGGATTACGCCGGCTATCAGCGCGTCAACCAGAACTTCGCCCGTGCGCTCGCCAAGCTCGTCGAGCCGGACGATCTGATCTGGGTGCACGACTATCACCTGCTGCCGCTCGCGAGTGAATTGCGCGGCCAGGGCATCGCCAACCCGATCGGCTACTTCCACCACATCCCGTGGCCCGCGGCGGACGTGTTCAACACGCTGCCGGCGAGCAACGAGTTGCTGCGCGCCATGGCCGATTACGATCTGATCGGCCTCCAGACCGACGCGGACGTCCAGAACCTCTCGCGCAATTTCATCGACACGATGCGGGGGATCCCGCTGGGCGGCGGCGCCCTGATGGTCGATGGGCGCCGCACCCGCATCCGCTCCTTCCCGATCGGCATCGACGTGGCCGGTTTCAAGGAGGCGGCGGATCGGGCCGGTTCCAACAAGGTCGTGCGCGAGACCATGGCGGGTCTGCGCACCCGCAAGCTTCTCATCGGCGTCGACCGGCTCGATTACTCGAAGGGCGTGCCCGAGCGCATGGAGGCGGTGGATCGCTTCTTCGCCTCGAACCCCGATCAGCGCGGCAACGTCGTTTACATCCAGATCACGCCGAAATCCCGCAGCGAGGTGCCGGAATACGAGCAGCTCTCCCGCGAGGTGAACGAGAAGGTCGGCGACATCAACGGGACGCTCGGCGAGCCGGCCTGGACGCCGATCCAGTACGTCACCAAGGCCTATCCCCGCCCGGTGCTCGCCGGCCTCTACCGTGCCGCCCGGGTCGGGCTCGTCACGCCGATGCGCGACGGGATGAACTTGGTGGCCAAGGAATACGTCGTCGCGCAGAGCGAGGAAGATCCGGGCGTCCTCGTCCTGTCCAAGTTCGCCGGCGCGGCGCGCCAGCTGCCCGAGGCGCTCCTGGTCAATCCCTACGACCGCTTCGAGGTGGCGGAGGCGATCCGGCAGGCGCTCTACATGCCCCGGGCCGAGCGGCTGGAGCGCTGGAAGCCGATGGCCGAGCGCATGCTGCGCGAGGACGTGGATTGGTGGGCCCGCAGCTTCATGGCCGAGCTCGAATCCTTCCGCACCGTCGAGCGCGAACCGCCGAAGGCGGCAGCCGCCGCCGAGTAGCGACCGCCTTCGGTTCCTGATCCGGCCGCGCTTGCCGCGTTCGGCAGACCTGTGGCCCTGCCGGGCTCGCGCGGCGGGCCGGCAACGGCTAAGCTGTCGCCGAAACCTGTGCCGGAACTGCCGATGTCCTCCCGTCTGTCCGCCCTGATCGCGATCGGCCTCGTCGCGCTCGCCTGCACCGCCTGCGGGCGCCGTGGTGGGCTGGAGCCTCCCGGCACCGCCTCGGCGAATGTCGCTCCGGCCGCCGCGCGACCGGGCACGCTGGCCTCGCCGCGGGCCCTGCCGACCACCAGCGTCGGCGTCGGCGACCGGGCCGCTGCACCCGATCCGGACGCCGTGCAGGCCGGCGACGAGCTGAGCCCCGCGGCGATTCCGCCGGCCGCCGACGGCGTGCCGGTCACCACCTCCCGCGGTGCCAAGCGCGGCTACCGGGTGCCGAAGGAACCGTTCATCCTCGACGCGATCCTCTGATCGCGGCGGATCGCCGGGCGACGAACCACTTTCGGGTGGCGCCTCCGAGGGAGCGCGCGCTGCATTTCCACGGAAACAGCGGCACGCTCTATCTCTTTGCGGTCGCACGATGATTCCGGAAAACCGGATTCCACTTTTCCGCATCGTGCTCTAAAGACGCGGGCGACAGCGATGCGCCGGGGGCCTCCCGGAGCGCCGCGCGGCCCTTACAAAGCCTGCCATGCACCATTTCCATTACCGCGACGGACGCCTCCACGCGGAGGATGTCGATCTGACCGCGCTCGCCGCGGAGGTCGGCACCCCGTTCTACTGCTACAGCACCGCGACGCTGGAGCGGCATTACCGTGTCTTCGCCGATGCCTTCGCCGGCGACGACGCGCTGGTGTGCTTCGCCATGAAGGCGAACTCCAACCAAGCGGTGCTCGCGACCCTGGCCCGCCGGGGAGCCGGCATGGACATCGTCTCCGAGGGCGAGCTGCGCCGCGCCCTCGCCGCGGGCGTTCCGGGGGAGCGCATCGTCTTCTCTGGCGTCGGCAAGACGAAGGAGGAGATGGCCGCGGCCCTGGAGGCCGGCATCCTCTGCTTCAACGTCGAGAGTGAGCCGGAACTGGCGGCCCTGTCCGAGGTCGCCGCCTCACGGGGCGAGCGCGCGCCGGTCTCGATCCGGGTCAATCCCGACGTCGACGCGCTGACGCATGCCAAGATCTCGACCGGCAAGTCCGAGAACAAGTTCGGCATCCCGATCACCCGCGCCCGCGAAGTCTATGCCCGCGCCGCCCGGATGCCGGGGCTGCAACTCGTCGGCGTCGACACCCATATCGGTAGCCAGATCACCGATCTCGCCCCCTTCGCGAGCGCGGCGCGCCGCCTCTGCGAACTGGCCGGCGCCCTGCTCGCCGACGGGCACGCGCTGCATCACGTCGATTTCGGCGGCGGCCTCGGCATCCCCTACCGCGACGACAATGCCCCGCCGCCGGACCCGGCGGCTTTGGCGGCGATCCTGCGCCCGCAATTCCAGCCCCTGGGCCTGCGCCCGGTCTTCGAGATCGGCCGGATGATCGCCGGCAATGCCGGCATCCTCGTCACCCGCGTGGTCTACGTGAAGCCGACCGAGGCCAAGACCTTCGTCATCGTCGATGCGGCGATGAACGACCTGATCCGCCCGACCCTCTACGAGGCGTTCCACGGCCTGCGCCCGGTCGTCGGGGCCGCGCCCGATGCCCCCCGCATCACCGCCGACGTGGTCGGCCCGGTCTGCGAGACCGGCGATTACCTCGCGCTGGCCCGCGAGATGCCCGAGGTCCGGGCCGGCGACCTGATCGCCGTCATGAGCGCGGGGGCCTACGGCGCGGTCCAGGCCGGCACCTACAACAGCCGCCGCCTCGTGCCCGAGGTGCTGGTGAGGGGAGACCGCTCGGCGGTGGTGCGCCCGCGGCCGAGCTACGAGGATCTGATCCGCCTCGACAGAATGCCCGACTGGCTGGGGTAAAACCCTCCCTTGCGGAGGGGGAGGGACGCCGTGGCGGCCAAGCGCGGCTGGGCGGATTTGACCCGATGGTGCCGGCCCGCCACCATGCTAGCTTCCGACCGACGATGCGGGAGCCGCGACCGATCACGATGACCGAGGCGCAACGGACGAGCCCTGAGGCCGGGCCGCAGCACGGCGACGCGCGGCGGCGCCTCGACCGGCTCGTGGCCGGCGCACGGGCGGCGGGCCTGTGGGAACGCGTCTGGCCGGTGCTGTGGCGCCCGCTGGGTGTCGGGCTCCTGTTCCTCACCGTCTCCTGGCTCGGCCTCTGGCTCGATCTGTCGCCGGTCTGGCGCATGATCGGGCTCGGCCTGTTCGCGCTGCTCGCCCTCGCCGCCTTCGTGCCGCTGCTGCGCATCGCGCGGCCGAGCCGGCGCGAGGCGCTGACCCGGATCGACCGGGAGGCTGCCCGGACCGGCGGAAGCGGAAGCCGGCTCGCCCACGATCCCGCCTCGGCGATCGAGGACACGCTCGCCGTCGGCGGGACCGATCCGGCGACCCGGGCGCTCTGGGCCCTGCACCAGTCGCGGGCCGCCGCCGCCGTGGCGCGGCTGCGCGTCGGCCGACCGCGGCCCGACATGCCCCGGCACGATCCCCGGGCGCTGCGGGCCGGCGCCCTGGTCGCGACGCTCGCGGCCCTGTTCGTCGCCGGTCCGGAATGGCGCGGTCGTGTGGCGGCCGCCTTCGACTGGCGCGAGCCCCCGGCCGCCGCCCCCAGCTTCCGGGTCGACGGCTGGATCGATCCGCCGATCTACACGCGGGTGCCGCCGCTGATCGTTGCCATGTCCGGCGGCAAGGACGCGGTTCAGCGCCTGCGCGCGCCGGTGAATTCGACCCTGATCGTGCGTATCGCCGGCCAGGGTGAAGCGCAGCTGACCCCGAATGCCGCCTTGGTCCCGGTCGAGAAGGAGGCGGGCACCGACAGGCCCGCCCCGCGCCGCGCCCTGAGCCAAGGGACTGGCCAAGCGGCCGAAGCCCGGACCTCGCTGCGCGAGGAGCGCTTCCGCCTCATTGGCGGCACGGCCGAACTCGGCATCGCCGCCTCCGGCTCCGAGCCCCAGCGCCTCGTCGTCGAGACGATTCCCGATCTTGCGCCCGAGGTCAGCCAGGTCGGCGGGCTGGAGGTGAACGGGCGCGGCACCTTCTCCCTGACCTATCGGGCCAAGGACGATTACGGCATCGCCTCCGCCGAGGGGCTGGTCGAACCGCTGAAGCCCGGCCGCTCGCTCGTGCCGGTGCCGAAGATCGCCCTCGCCCTGCCCGCCGACGCCACCGGCGAGCACGACACCAAGACCCTCGTCGACCTCACCGACAATCCGTGGTCCGGGGCCCGCGTGCGGCTGACGCTCGTGGTGCGCGACGAGGCCGGGCAGGAAGGCCGGACGCAGCCCGCCGAGACGACGCTCCCGGCGCGCCCCTTCGGCAAGGCGCTCGCCCGTTCCCTGGCGGAGGAGCGGCGCCGCCTCGTCACCGCGCCGGATACCGACCGCAAGCGCGTCCAGACGGCTCTGGACGCGCTCCTGATCGCGCCCGACCAGTTCACGCCGGAACCCGCGATCTTCCTCGGCCTCACCACTGCGGCCAAGCGCCTGCGCACAGCCCAGACCGATGACGACCTGATCGGCGTCGCCGACCTGCTGTGGGAAATGGCCCTCAAGATCGAGGACGGGGACCTGTCCGATGCCGAGAAGGCGCTGCGCGCCGCCCAGGACCGGCTGAAGGAAGCGATCGAGCGCGGCGCCCCCGACGAGGAGGTCAAGAAGCTCACCGAGGATCTGAAGCAGGCCCTCGACAAGTTCATGAAGGAATTCGCCGAGCGCCAGCGGCAGAATCCGCAGAACCGCCAGCAGCAATCCGAGCGTCAGCAGCGCCAGCAGCAGCAGGGCGCCAAGACCGTCACCCCCGACGATCTGGAGAAGATGCTGAAGGACATGCAAGACGCGATGCAGCGCGGCGACACGGCCGAGGCCCAGCGCCTGCTCGAACAGCTGCGCAACACCCTCGAGAATCTCCAGAGCGCCGAGAACCAGGGCCAGAAGTCCGGCGACGGCATGGCGGAGATGAATCGGCAGCTCGACGAGCTCGACCAGATGTCGCGCGACCAGCAGGACCTGCGCGACGAGACCTACAAGGATGGGCAGCAGGGCCAGGAGCGCCCCCGCCCCGGTCAGCGCCAGCGGCAGGGCCAGCAGCAACAGCAGAACGGCCAGCCTCAGGGCCAGCAGGGGCAGCGCGGCCAGCAACAACAGGGACAGCAGGGCCAGAACCAGCCCGGCGAACAGGGGCAGCAGGGGCAAGGTCAGAAGGGCCAGGGCCAGAAGGGGCAGCAGGGCCAGAGCATGGGCCAGCGCCAGCAGGGCCTGCGCGAGCAGCTTCAGGATCTCAAGGACCGGATGAAGCAGCAGGGCCTCCAGGGTGAGGAGGGCCTCGCCGATGCCGAGGATGCCATGCGCGAGGCCGAGGACGCCCTCGGCCAGGGCCGCAGCGGCGACGCGGTCGATGCCCAGGGTCGCGCCCTCGACGGGTTGAAGCGCGGCGCCGAGGGCATGCAGAAGCAGATGCAGCAGATGGCCGAGGGCGAAGGCCAGGGTGAGGGCGAGGGCCAGCAATCCAGCCAGCAGGGCCGCCCCGGCGCCGCCGACGACGATCCGCTCGGCCGCCCGACCCGCGGGCGCGACATCTCCGACGGCCGGGTGCGGGTGCCGACCGCCGACGAATCGGCGGTGCAGCGCGCCCGCCGGATCATGGAGGAGTTGCGGCGCAAGCTCGGCGACCCCTCGCGCCCGCAAGAGGAACTCGACTATTTCGAGCGCCTGCTGCGCCGCAACTGAGCGGCAGGCCCTCGCGCAACCCCTATGAGCCCGCGCGGCGCGCCCAGGCTCCTACCGGAACGAAACGCACACCATGTCCGCCAATCAGCTCGTTCTCCTCGCCTGCCTCGCGGTGGCCGCCGTCCTCCTGTTCGGCCTCGTCAACATGATGCGCGGCGGGAGCGCCAACCTCTCGCAGAAGCTGATGCGGTTGCGCGTGCTCCTGCAATTCGTGGCCATCATCGTCATCATGGGCGTGGTCTGGTGGCGCACCGCCTGATCTGTACCCGCCCTGCGTGAAGCGACGCGCGGGCGACAACGTCCGGCACGGCTGCCCGCCGCCGAGTGTGGCGCGCGCGCCCCACCGCCGAAGCAAAGCGTAATCGATGGATGAATCCGCGGGATGGGTCCGGGGCCGCGTGGTATTCGAGAGCGGTTCTAATGGATGTACCGCCGATGATGTTTCCCCTTGCCCGGACGACGGCCCTGCTCGCGGCCGGTGCGCTGGCCGTCACGGCCGTGCAGGCTGCCGATCTCGGCGGCGCCCGGGCGCCCGCGCCGATGCCCTACGCCGCGCCGGTGCAGCCCTACAGCTTCGTGTCCGAGATCCGCATCGGCGGCTCGGTGCAGGATCCGGGAAGCGCCGAAGGCAAGCTGCCGGGCTTCAGCACCGCCAACGTCAACGGCGAGATCCTGTTCGCCAAGCCGGTCGTCAGCCTCGATCCGTTCTGGCAGGCCTTCGTGCCGCGTCCGACCGTCGGCGGCAGCTACAACACCGGCGGGCGCACCAGCTACGCCTATCTCGGCGGCACCTGGACGGTCGATCTCTTCCCCGAGACGCTGGGACGCCGCGTCTTCATCGAAGGCTTCTTCGGTGGCGCCGCCCATAACGGCTATGTCGGGCCGAAGGGGGAAACGCCCTACGGCTTCAACACGCTGGGCTGCAATCCCCTCTTCCGGGAGGCCGCCGCGCTCGGCTTCCGCATCACCCCGCAATGGAGCGTGATGGCCACCGTCGAGCACATGTCGAATGCGGGCCTGTGCGGCGACAACCGCGGCCTGACCAATTTCGGCGGCAAGGTCGGCTACACGTTCTGATCGCGGTCCCGGGACCGCCTGCGCGGGGCATTCATCGTACTCGGCTTCCAGCGCCCGATCGGCGCAGAGGTCGCGGTTTTCCCGCTTGCAAAGACCCGCCGCGCGCGAAACACCATCGCCCGGCGGGTTTTTCGTGCCCGTGGGGAGGGACGTCGTGGTCAAGCTGAACCGCATCTACACCCGCACCGGCGACAAGGGGACGACAGGGCTCGCCAACGGTGAGCGCCGCTCGAAGGCGGATCTGCGGGTCGAGGCCTACGGCACCGTCGACGAGACCAATGCCTGCGTCGGACTGGCCCGGCTGCACGCCGAGCCGGCCCTCGACGCGATGCTGGCGCGGGTCCAGAACGACCTGTTCGATCTCGGCGCCGACCTCGCGACCCCGCCGAGCGAAGAGCCCCTTGGCTACGAGCCCCTGCGGGTGGTGGCCGCCCAAGTGCAGCGCCTCGAAGCCGAGATCGACGCGCTCAACGCCCACATTCCGCCGCTGAAATCCTTCGTGCTGCCCGGCGGCTCTCCGGCCTCCGCCGCGCTCCACCTCGCCCGCACGGTCTGCCGACGGGCCGAGCGCCTGGTGGTGGCCTTGTCCGCCAACGAGAGCGAGGCGATCTCGCCGGAAGCGTTGCAATACCTCAACCGGTTGTCGGACTTCCTGTTCGTCGCCGGGCGGGCGGCCAATCGCGACGGGGCCGACGACGTGCTCTGGGTGCCGGGCCAGAACCGCTGATTTTCGCAGGACCACGCTGCCCATAAGGCGCGTTGACAAGCGGGAAATCGCCTCGCTACGGTCCCGCCGCCCTGACAATCAAGATCTGATTGCCGTCGAGCCAGACGCGGCCGCCTCATGAGCGCCCGGTTGGCCATCCGACGGCGCGGAGGAAAGCGACTGCCATGAAGGTTCTCGTGCCCGTCAAGCGGGTCGTCGACTACAACGTGAAGATCCGCGTCAAGGCCGACGGGTCGGGCGTGGAACTCGCCAACGTGAAGATGTCGATGAACCCCTTCGACGAGATCGCCGTCGAGGAGGCGATCCGCCTGAAGGAGAAGGGCAAGGCCACCGAGATCGTCGCCGTCTCGATCGGACCGCAGCAGGCGCAGGAGACCCTGCGCACGGCGCTGGCCATGGGTGCCGACCGGGCGATCCTGGTGAAGACCGACGTGAATTGCGAGCCCCTGGCCGTCGCCAAGATCCTCAAGGCGGTGGTCGCCAAGGAGAATCCGGAACTCGTCATCCTCGGCAAGCAGGCGATCGACGACGATTCCAACCAGACCGGCCAGATGCTCGCGGCCCTGCTCGGCTGGCCCCAGGGCACCTTCGCGTTCAAGGTGGAGTTCGGCGAGGGCACGATCGACGTGACCCGTGAAGTCGATGGCGGTCTGCAGACGGTGGCGCTCAAGCTGCCGGCGATCGTCACCACCGATCTGCGCCTCAACGAGCCGCGCTACGCCTCGCTGCCCAACATCATGAAGGCGAAGAAGAAGCCGCTGGAGGAACTGGCGCCCGACGCGCTCGGCATCGATGTCAGCCCGAAGCTGACCGTGGTGAAGGTCGCCGAGCCGCCGGGCCGCTCGGCGGGCGTCAAGGTCGGCTCCGCCGCCGAGCTCGTTCAGAAGCTCAAGGTCGAGGCGGGGGTCTTCTGATCCGGCATCTTCCGATCGTCCCCGCGATTCACGCGCCGCTCCCTCCGGGTCGAGCGGCGCCCCCTCCCCTCTTCCGAAAGTCCTTCCGATGACCACGCTCCTCTACGTCGAGCACGCCGACGGCAAGATCAAGGACGGCACCCTCAAGGCCCTCACCGCCGCCAAGGCGCTCGGCGCCCCCATCCACGCCCTCGTCGCCGGTGCCGGCTCCAAGGCGGCGGCGGAGGCCGCGGCCAAGCTCGACGGGATCGAGAAGGTCCTCAATGCCGAGGACGGCGCCTACGATCACGACCTCGCCGAGACCAATGCGGCGCTGATCGTCTCGCTCGCCGACGGCTACGACGCGATCGTCGCCGCCGCCACCACGACCGGCAAGAACACCCTGCCGCGCGTCGCCGCCCTGCTCGACGTCGCCCAGGTCTCCGACATCATCAAGGTCGTCTCGCCCGATACCTTCGAGCGGCCGATCTATGCCGGCAACGCGATCCAGACCGTGCAGGCGGGCGCGGGCAAGAAGGTCATCACCGTGCGCACCGCCGCCTTCAAGGCGACGGAAGAGGGCGGCGCGGCGGCGGCCGTCGAAGCGGTTTCGGCCGCGACCCCCGACGCGCTCGGCGCCGCCTACAAATCCGAAGAGATCGCCAAGTCCGATCGGCCGGAACTGGCCTCGGCCAAGTTCATCGTCTCCGGCGGCCGTTCGCTCGGCTCGGCAGACAAGTTCAAGGAACTGATCGAGCCGCTGGCCGACGCCCTCGGCGCCGCGGTCGGCGCCTCCCGCGCGGCGGTCGATGCGGGTTACGCCCCCAACGATTGGCAGGTCGGCCAGACCGGCAAGGTGGTCGCCCCCGACCTCTACGTCGCCGTCGGCATCTCCGGCGCGATCCAGCATCTGGCCGGCATGAAGGATTCGAAGGTCATCGTCGCGGTCAACAAGGACGAGGACGCGCCGATCTTCCAGGTGGCGGATTACGGTCTCGTCGGCGACCTGTTCCAGGTCGTGCCGGAATTGCAGGCCGAGATCGCCAAGGCGAAGGACCGCTAAAGGTCGCGCGTTTCCGCGCCTGCCCCGGCGGGCGCGGACAACACCCGTACGGATTCGGTGAACAGCCGGTTTGACGCATTTGTTGCAGTGCCGCATGGTATACAGGCGGTTCGCCCGGCGATGCCGCAGCAGGTGAGACGCGAGACGGGTATGGGCATCGAGATCAAGACGGTCGGCATCATCGGTGCCGGCCAGATGGGGACCGGCATCGCGCATGTCTGCGCGGCCTCGGGCCTCGACGTCCGGCTGAACGACCGCGATGCCGACCGGCTCGATGCCGGCCTCGCGCAGATCGAGGCGAACCTCGCCCGCCAAGTGCAGAAGGGCAGCCTCAGCGAGGACCAGCGCCGCACCGCCCTGGAGCGGATCGGCGTGGCCCGCGCCTATGCGGATCTCGGCCCCTGCGATCTGGTGATCGAGGCGGCGACCGAGGACGAGGCGACCAAGCGCAAGATCTTCCAAGATCTCTGTCCGTCGCTCAAGCCCGACGCCCTGGTGGCGACCAACACCTCCTCGATCTCGATCACCCGGCTCGCCGCTTCCACCGACCGGCCGGACCGCTTCATCGGCATCCACTTCATGAACCCGGTGCCGGTGATGCAGCTCGTGGAGCTGATCCGCGGCATCGCCACGGAGGATCCGACCTACGAGTCGGCCAAGGCCTTCATCGGCAAGCTCGGCAAAACCTCGACGATGTCGGAGGATTTCCCGGCCTTCATCGTCAACCGCATCCTGCTGCCGATGATCAACGAGGCGATCTACACGCTCTACGAGGGCGTGGGCTCGGTCGAGTCGATCGACACGGCGATGAAGCTCGGCGCCAACCACCCGATGGGCCCGCTGCAGCTCGCCGATTTCATCGGCCTCGATACCTGCCTGTCGGTGATGCAGGTGCTCTACGAGGGTCTGGCGGATTCGAAGTACCGCCCCTGCCCGCTGCTGGTGAAATATGTCGAGGCCGGCTGGCTCGGTCGCAAGACCAAGCGCGGCTTCTACGATTACCGCGGCGAGACGCCGATCCCGACGCGATAAGTTGGGCCTCAAGCGCCGGCGGCCGCGTCCTCGGCCTCAGGGTGTTCACTCCGCTCGACGCCTCGGCTGACGCCGAGGCCGCTGCGCGCGGCGCTCTTCGCGCCGGGCCACACGGTGCTGCCGCACGGTCTGCGCGGTGGGTTAGGTCTTTTTTCTAACGCGTGCCGTACATCCGGTCGCCCGCATCGCCGAGGCCCGGCACGATGTAGCCGTGGTCGTTGAGATGGCTGTCGATCGCCGCCGTCCAGACCGGCACGTCCGGATGCGCCTCCTGGAACCGGGCGATCCCCTCGGGGGCGGCCAGCAGGCAGACGAAGCGCAGATCCTTCGCCCCCCGGCTCTTCAGCCGTTCCACCGCCGCCACCGCCGAGTTGGCGGTGGCCAGCATCGGATCGAGCACCAGCACGGTTCGATCGGCGAGGTCGGACGGGCTCTTGAAGTAATACTCGACCGCCTGGAGCGTGTCCGGATCGCGGTAGAGCCCGATATGGGCGACGCGGGCCGAGGGCATCAGCGAGAGCATTCCGTCGAGGAAGCCGACGCCCGCGCGCAGGATCGGAGCGAGGACGAGCTTCTTGCCGGCGATCTGGCGGCCCTCCATGCGCTGGAGCGGCGTCTCGATCGAGATCGCCTCCAGCGGCAGATCGCGGGTCACCTCGTAGGCCAGCAGCATGCCGATCTCGTTGAGGAGCTCGCGGAATCCCTTCGTCGAGCGGTCGCGGTCGCGCATCATCGTCAGCTTGTGCTGGACGAGCGGATGATCGACCACCGTGACCGCAGCCGCTCCGCCGCCGCCTGCCTGCATATCTCCGCTCCCGTTCCGGCCTCGGCGCTCACGATGCCATGAAGCCCCCGCGAAGCCGAGATGGCGCGCGGGGTTATCCGTGAGCAACGTGATCGGGCGGTCTCGCTCGCCGAGCGTATCCAGGGCGAGGCGTCCGATCTTGAGACCGCATCCGCCGGTGGCCGGATGCCGGCAGGATGTTCAATCGGAGAAGGCGCGGCGCAGCCGCTCGGGGCGCGGTGCGGCGGCCGCTCCGGCCATCGCCATGCCGTGATGACCGCCATGCGCCATCATGTGCCGGTAGCTGTCCAGCAGCTCCCGGTAGCGCGGCTCGTCGTCGGAGGCGCCCCGCGCGGTCCGGTAGGCCGACCACATCCGATCGATCCAGCCGTGCAGCCGCCAGAACCGGGCGTTGAAGATGTTCACCGTCGGGTCGCCGAGATTGACCGGGCTGTCGGGATCGGTCCAGCGGTTGTGGAGCCAGTTGTGCAGGCCGGCTTGCCGGTCCGGGGTCCGGTTCGTCGGATCGGTGGGGGTCGGCCGGAGATCCGTTTCGAGGAAGAGGGCGAAGTCGTCATCCGTGGCGAACCGGGATGGCTGGGTCTCGACCACGACGATGCCCTGGGCCTTCTCAGGAGCGAACGGCACGCCGCCGGGCACCGGATCGTCCCGGTCGGCCGGATCCTGGGGCGGCGTCGGCCATCCGGCGAGATACGGGCGGTGCTGCGGGAACCGCTCCGCCAGGAGCTGAAACATCGCCCGGTGCATGGCCAGGAAGTGCAACCCGTGGCCGGGGGCTCCTTCCTGATGCGCCGCGCGCTTCCAGCCCTTGGCGTCACCGTAAGCGACGACCTGCGCGGCACCGGCATCGCCGCGTGCCGCCAGATGCCGCCAGAAATCGTAGCGCTGCTCGTAATGCCATTGATCGTGATGCTCGCCCCAGCCGAGCGACCGCATGTAATCGTCCATTTCGGACGGCAATCTCGGATCGGACATGGACGCTCCCTCCGCGAATCGGACGGCAAGCGTCATCTCAATTTGATTGCTTTACAAGAAAATACATCCTCAGGTAGAAATAGTAGCCGAGGAGAAGGGGCTCAGGCCAGGGCCGGCGCCGCCTTCAGCACCAGCACGACCCGCTCGGGCAGATCGACCGTACCGCCGGCTTCCACCGGGGGCCGAGAGCCCTCGGGCACGGTGCCGGTCGGCAGGGTGGTGTCGAAGACCGGGCGCCACGGGCCGCCGAGCTCCAGGGGCAGAACGAAGGGACAGGGCGCGGTCGCGGCGTTCATCAGGATCAACACGCGCTCCGAGCCGGCGATGTCGTTGCTCATCTGCATGCCGAAGGCTTGGCGTTCGCCGTCCGCCCAGGCGGCGGCGTCCATCTCGGCGGCGTCGGGGGAGAGCCAGTGCACGTCCTTGAGGCCGGTGCCCTCGACCTCGGCGCCCCTCAGGAAATGGCGCCGTCGCAGGGAGAGGCAGACGCGGCGGAGCTGCGCGAGATTTCCGACGAACTCGGCCAAAGCCGGATCGGGGTCGGTCTCCCAATCCATCCAGCTCAGCGCATTGTCCTGGCAATAGGCGTTGTTGTTGCCGTTCTGGGTGCGCGAGCGCTCGTCGCCCATCAGCAGCATCGGCACGCCCTGGGCGAAGAACACGCAGGCCAGCATGTTGCGCTTCTGGCGGGCGCGGCTCCCCAGGATCGCCGGATCGTCGGTCGGCCCCTCGACGCCGTAATTGCAGGAGAGGTTGTGGCCGTGGCCGTCGCGGTTTCCCTCGCCGTTGGCCTCGTTGTGCTTCTCCTCGTAGGCGACGACGTCGGCCAGCGTGAAGCCGTCATGGGAGGCGACGAAGTTGATGCTGGCCAGGGGCGAGCGGCCGGATGGGAGGAAGATCTCGCGCGAGCCCGAGAGCCCCTGGGTCAGCTTGGCCAGCGTGCCGCGGTCACCCCGCCAGAAGCCGCGCAGGTTGTCGCGGAACTGGTCGTTCCACTCGCTCCAGCCATAGGGATAGCCGCCGAGCTGGTAGCCGCCCATGCCGATATCCCAGGGCTCGGCGATGAGCTTCACCCGCGACAGAACGGGATCCTGCGCCACCGCCTGGAAGAAGGCGGCCTCGGGGGTGAAATCGTGCGGTGCGCGGCCCAGGCTTGAGGCCAGATCGAACCGGAAGCCCGCCACGCCGTAGACGGTCACCCAATGCCGCAGGGAATCGAGCACCATCCGCAGGACGCGGGGATGGGCGACGTTCAGGGTATTGCCGCAGCCGGTGCAGTCGATGTTGCGGCGGCGATTGTTCGGGTCGAGCTTGTAATAGCTGACATTGTCGATGCCGCGGAACGAGAGCGTCGGGCCGAGATGGTCGCCCTCCGCCGTGTGGTTGTAGACCACGTCGATCAGGGTCTCGATGCCGGCCGCGGCGAGTTCGCGGATCGCGAAGCGCAGGCCGCTGGCATCGCCCTCGCCGAGATAGCGCGGCTCGGGGGCGAAGTAGTTGTAGGGCTGGTAGCCCCAGAAGTTCACGAGACCCTTGTCGACCAGGAAGCGGTCATCGGCGAAGGCCTGGATCGGCAGGAGTTCGAGCGCCGTCACGCCGAGCTTGAGCAGATGCTCGATGATCGCCGGATGCGCGAGACCGAGATAGGTGCCGCGCTCCGCCTCCGAGAGCGCCGGATGCGTCATGGTCAGCGCCTTGACGTGGGCCTCGTAGATCACCGTCTCGTGCAGCGGTCGCGGTGCCGAGAGCGTCACCGGCTCGGGGGTGTCCGGCCGCGTCACGACGCAGCGCGGCAGGAACGGGGCGCTGTCGCGGCGGTCGAGCTGCTCCTCGCGGACGCCGCCGCGGCGATTGCCGAAGATCGCATCGTGCCAGCGGATGCGGCCGGAGATCTCGCGGGCATAGGGGTCGAGGACGAGCTTGGCCGGGTTGAAGCGGTGACCGGCGGCGGGCTCCCAGGGCCCGGACACGCGGTAGCCGTAGAGCTGGCCCGGCAGCAGGCCGTGGACGTAGCCGTGGAAGATGTCGTCGGTCCGGCAGGGCAGCCGGATCGTGCGTGTTTCGTGGCGCACGCCCGGCTCGAACAGGCAGAGATCGACCGCCGTCGCGTGCTGCGAGAAGAGGGCGAAGTTGACGCCGCGGCCGTCGAAATGCGCGCCGAGCGGCGTCGGCAGGCCCTCTTCGATGACGATCATCCCGGTCCTTCGTCTTGGCCCGTGTCTCGGCCCACGTCTGGCCTCGGTTTCGGCCTTCGTCCGGTCGGGCTGGAACGATCGCGCCCGCCGGGCTCCCGGCCGCGGGAGGCTGCCCAACTTGGTTAAAGACTGCCCGGGGGAAGCTCAAGCGGGCGAACCGAAACGGGGGCCCGGCGCGGGGCCGCCGCGGCAGATCCTGGCCTGCGGGTCTCCGGCCCATGCGAATTCGCTTGCGCCCCTTCGACTACGAATATAAAGATATCTTTATGTCTAGCGAGAGCAGCCCCGGGACGGCTTCGCCAACGGCTTCGGTGCCTTTTGCCGAGGCCCTCGCCGTGTTGCGCGCCGCCGCCGAGGAGACACGCCTGCGCATTCTGGCGCTGCTGGCGGAGGGCGAGCTGTCGGTCTCCGACCTCACCGACATCCTGGGTCAGTCGCAGCCGCGCATCTCGCGCCATCTCAAGCTTCTCGTCGAATCCGGGCTGATCGAGCGCCATCGCGAGGGGGCTTGGGCGTTCTTCCGCCTGCGGGAGGCGGCGATCGGCTTCGTCGAGCCGTTGATCGCCGCGCTCAAGCGCGAGGCGCCGCCGCTCTCCGAGGATCGGGCCCGGCTCGATTCGGTGCGGGCGCAGCGCGCCGAGGCCGCCCAGACCTTCTTCGCCCGCCTCGCCCCCAAATGGGACCGGCTGCGCTCGCTCCATGTCCCCGAGGCGACCGTCGAGGCGGCGGTTCTCGCCGCCCTCGGCGACCGGCCGATCCGTCACGTGGTCGATCTCGGCACCGGCACCGGCAAGATGCTGGCTCTGCTGGCGCCCCGCGCCGGCCGCGCCACCGGACTCGATTCGAGCCACGCCATGCTCTCCGTCGCCCGGGCGAACCTGGAGCAGGCCGGCCTGTCGCGGGTCGATCTGCGCCAGGGCGACCTGCACGCGCCGCCCTTCGGCCGGGCGGGCTTCGATCTCGTGGTGCTGCATCAGGTGCTGCATTATCTGGACGATCCGGCCCGGGCGCTTCGCGAGGCCGCCCGCCTCGTCGCTCCGGGCGGACGCCTTCTCGTGGTCGATTTCGCGCCCCACAGCCTCGAACAGCTGCGCGAGACCCAGGCCCATCGCCGCCTCGGGTTCAGTGCCGAGCAGGTGACGGGCTGGCTGGTCCAGGCGGGCCTCGGCCGGGTCGAGAGCCGCCATCTCGCTCCCGACGACGGCACCGAGCATCCGCTCACCGTCACGCTCTGGCTCGCCCACGATGCCGCGATCCGTCCGGCGGCGCAGGATGAGCGGGCGGTGGCCTGACATCGGGGCCCGACGCGGTTTCGTCACGGGCAAGACGAGACGGGCAAGACGAGACGGCCAAGATCAAGACGGCCAAGCCGACACGACTGAGACATGATCCGACAACAAGACCGAATGGACACGAAGGGACGAGATCCGATGCCCAGCGCTTCCCAGCACCGCGCCAGCCGCGACGGCTTCCGCCCAATCCGCGTCTCGATCGAGTTCTTTCCGCCCAAGACCGAGGAGATGGAGAAGATCCTCTGGTCCTCGATCGAGCGACTGGCGCCGCTGCAGCCCAAATTCGTCTCGGTGACCTACGGCGCGGGCGGCTCCACCCGCGAGCGCACCCACAACACCGTGGCCCGCATGGTGCGCGAGACCAGCCTCAAGCCCGCCGCCCATCTCACCTGCGTGAACGCCACGCGGGAGGAGATCGACGCGGTGGTGCAGTCCTATTGGGATGCGGGCGTGCGCCACATCGTGGCCCTGCGCGGCGATCCGGCCGAGGGCGTCGGCTACACCTACCGGCCGCATCCCGGCGGCTACGCCCAGACATCCGATCTGGTGGCCGGCATCAAGCGGATCGGCGACTTCAAGGTCTCGGTCTCGGCCTATCCGGAGAAGCACCCGGAGGCCGCCTCGCTCGATGCCGATATCGACGCCCTCAAGGCCAAGGTCGATGCGGGCGCCGATCAGGCGATCACCCAGTTCTTCTTCGACAACGAGATCTATCTCCGCTACCTCGACAAGGTGCGTGCCGCCGGCATCGAGATCCCGATCATCCCGGGCATCCTGCCGGTGCAGAACTTCAAGCAGGCGGCCAACTTCGCCCGCCGCACCGGCGCCTCCGTGCCCTACTGGCTCGCCGCCCGCTTCGAGGGGCTGGAGAACGACGTCGAGACCCGCCGCCTCGTGGCCGCCGCGGTCGCCGCCGAGCAGGTGCTCGACCTCGTCGACCAGGGCGTGGAGGATTTCCACTTCTACTCGATGAACCGCTCCGACCTCGTCTACGCCATCTGTCACCTGCTCGGCCTGCGCTCGCAGGCCCCGAAGGCGGCCGCGAAGGCGGCGTAACCGCCCGCTTCTCCCCCCTGATCCCCTCCTGAAATGCCGAGTGTTAGCTCGGCCGCGAAGGGGGTCTCCAGGGTTCACCGTGCCTTCCGGAGGTCTCCTTCGAGGCCTCCGCTTCGCTCCGGCACCTCGGGATGAGGTGGGTTGATGGGACCGACGCTTTCGGCCATCGCCATCCCGGAAAATCCAGGATCGTCCGACATGACCACCTTCCCCCCCGTCGACGGCACCGAGATCGAGCGCGCGCTCCGCGAGCGCGCGGCGGAGAAAATCCTCGTCCTCGACGGGGCGATGGGCACGGTGATCCAGCGCCTGAAATTCTCCGAAGAGGATTTCCGGGGCGAGCGGTTCAAGGACCACGGTCACGATCAGAAGGGCAACAACGACCTCCTGATCCTGACCCAGCCCGACGCGATCCGTCAGATCCACCTCGATTATTTCCTCGCCGGCGCCGATGTCTGCGAGACCAACACCTTCTCCGGCACGACGATCGCCCAGGCCGATTACGGCATGGAATCGATCATCCACGAGCTGAACGCGGAGGGCGCGCGGCTGGCCCGCGAGGCTGCCGCACTGGCCGAGAAGCAGGACGGCCGCCGCCGGTTCGTCGCCGGCGCCATCGGCCCGACCAACCGCACGCTGTCGATCTCGCCGGACGTGAACAATCCCGGCTACCGCGCCGTCACCTTCGATCAGGTCAAGCAGGCCTATGTCGAGCAGGTGCGCGGCCTGCTCAACGGCGGCGCCGAACTCATCCTGATCGAGACGATCTTCGACACGCTCAACGCCAAGGCGGCGATCGCCGCCGCGTGGCAGGTCTTCGACGAGACCGGCATCCGTCTGCCGATCCAGATCTCGGGCACCATCACCGACCTGTCCGGCCGCACCCTCTCGGGCCAGACCCCGGGGGCGTTCTGGAACTCCCTGCGGCATTCCTCGCCGCTGACCTTCGGCCTCAACTGCGCGCTCGGCGCCAAGGAAATGCGCGGCCACATCGCCGAGCTCAGCCGCCTCTGCGACACCCTGGTCTGCGCCTATCCGAATGCCGGCCTGCCGAACGAGTTCGGCCTCTACGACGAGAGCCCGGAGGCCATGGGCAAGCTCGTCGGCGAGTTCGCCGAGTCGGGCCTCGTCAACATGGTCGGCGGCTGCTGCGGCACCACGCCGGACCATATCCGCGCCATCGCGGAGGCCGTCGCCGGCAAGACGCCGCGCCCGATTCCCGAGATCCCGCGCCTGATGCGGCTCTCCGGCCTTGAGCCCTTCGTGCTCACGAAGGAGATTCCCTTCGTGAATGTCGGCGAGCGCACCAACGTCACCGGCTCGGCCAAGTTCAGGAAGCTCATCACCAACGGCGATTACGCCGCCGCGCTGGATGTGGCCCGCGATCAGGTCGCGGCCGGCGCCCAGGTGATCGACGTCAACATGGACGAGGGCCTGCTCGACAGCCAGAAGGCGATGGTCGAGTTCCTCAACCTCGTGGCCGCCGAGCCGGACATCGCCCGCGTCCCGGTGATGGTCGATTCCTCGAAGTTCGAGGTGATCGAGGCGGGCCTCAAATGCATTCAGGGCAAGCCGATCGTGAACTCGATCTCCATGAAGGAGGGCGAGGAGAAGTTCATCGAGGCCGCCAAGGTCTGCCGCTCCTACGGCGCGGCGGTGGTCGTGATGGCCTTCGACGAGCAGGGCCAGGCGGATTCCTACGAGCGCAAGGTTGAGATCTGCACCAAGGCCTATCGGATCCTGACCGAGCAGGTCGGCTTCCCGCCGGAAGACATCATCTTCGATCCGAACATCTTTGCCGTCGCCACCGGCATCGAGGAGCACAATCCCTACGGCGTCGCCTTCATCGAGGCGACGCGGACGATCCGCGAGACGCTGCCCCACGCCCATATCTCGGGCGGCGTGTCCAATCTGTCCTTCGCCTTCCGCGGCAACGAGCCGGTGCGCGAGGCGATGCACGCGGTGTTCCTGTTCCACTGCATCAAGGCGGGCATGGACATGGGCATCGTGAATGCCGGCCAGCTCGCGGTCTACGACGAGATCCCGGCGGAGCTGCGCGAGCTGTGCGAGGACGTGGTCCTCAACCGGCGGGAGGATTCCACGGAGCGCCTGCTGGAGGCCGCCGAGCGCTTCAAGACCGGCGCCTCGGCCCAGGCCAAGACCGCCGATCTCTCCTGGCGCGAGGCCCCGGTCGAGAAGCGCATCGAGCACGCGCTGGTCAACGGCATCACCGAGTACATCGTTGCGGACACCGAGGAGGCGCGCCAAGGCGCCGAGCGCCCGCTCCACGTCATCGAGGGCCCGCTGATGGCCGGCATGAACGTGGTCGGCGACCTGTTCGGCTCGGGCAAGATGTTCCTGCCGCAGGTGGTGAAGTCCGCCCGCGTGATGAAGCAGGCGGTGGCCTATCTCGAACCCTTCATGGAGGAGGAGAAGCGGGCCAATGGCGGCACCGGTCAGCGCCAGGCCGCCGGCAAGGTGCTGATGGCGACCGTGAAGGGCGACGTCCACGACATCGGCAAGAACATCGTCGGCGTCGTGCTGGCCTGCAACAACTACGAGATCATCGATCTCGGTGTGATGGTGCCGGCCGCCAAGATCCTGGAGACCGCCAAGCGCGAGAAGGTCGACATCGTCGGCCTGTCGGGCCTGATCACCCCCTCCCTCGACGAGATGGTCCACGTCGCCGCCGAGATGGAGCGCGAGGGCATGGACATGCCCCTTCTCATCGGCGGTGCCACGACGAGCCGCGTCCACACCGCGGTGAAGATCCATCCGTCCTACGCCAAGGGGCAGGCGGTCTACGTCACCGATGCGAGCCGCGCGGTGGGCGTGGTGTCGAGCCTGATCTCGAAGGAGACGCGTGGGGCCACCATCGAGAAGGTGCGGGCGGAATACGCCAAGGTTGCCGACGCGCATGCCCGCTCGGAACTCGACAAGCAGCGCCTGCCGCTGGCCAAGGCCCGCGCCAACGCCTTCAAGGTGGACTGGTCCGGCTATCAGCCGAAGAAGCCGAGCTTCACCGGCACCCGCGTCTACGGCTCCTACGAGGTCGCCGACCTCGTTCCGTATATCGATTGGACGCCGTTCCTGCAGACCTACGAGTTCAAGGGGCGCTACCCCGCGATCCTCGACGATCCCGAACAGGGCCCGGCGGCGCGCGCCCTGTTCGAGGACGCGCAGGCGATGCTGAAACAGATCGTGGAGGAGCGCTGGTTCAACCCGAAGGCGGTGATCGGCTTCTGGCCGGCCAACAGCGTCGGCGACGACATCGCGCTCTATACCGGCGAGAGCCGCTCGGAAAAGCTCGCCACCTTCCACGGCCTGCGCCAGCAGCTGTCGAAGCGCGACGGGCGCCCCAACACCTCGATCTCCGACTTCGTGGCGCCCGCCGAGACCGGCATCGCCGATTACGTCGGCGCCTTCGTGGTGACGGCGGGGCTGGAGGAAGTGCGCATTGCCGAGCGCTTCGAGCGGGCGAACGACGATTACCGCTCGATCCTCGTCAAGGCGCTCGCCGACCGCATCGCCGAGGCGTTTGCGGAGCGGATGCACGAACGCGTCCGCCGCGAGTTCTGGGGCTACGCACCCGACGAGACCTTCACGCCCGACGAGCTGGTCCACGAGAAGTACGACGGGATCCGGCCGGCGCCGGGCTACCCGGCCCAGCCCGACCACACCGAGAAGGTCACGCTGTTCGACCTGCTCCAGGCGGAGCGCCGCATCGGCGTGAAGCTCACCGAGTCCTACGCCATGTGGCCGGGCTCGTCGGTGTCGGGCCTCTACCTCGCCCATCCGCAGGCGCATTACTTCGGCGTTGCCAAGGTCGAGCGCGATCAGGTCGAGGATTATGCCCTGCGCAAGGGCATGGACGTGGCCGAGGTCGAGCGCTGGCTCGGGCCGATCCTCAACTACGATCCCGGCCGGTACCTCAAGGCGGCGGCCGAATAGGTCACACCCGGCGCGGGATCGCCCCCGCGCCGGCACTTTGCCCTTGCCGGGTCGGGCCCCGGCGGGGCAAGCCGACGGACCGGCCGGAGCGGCGACGCTTCGGCCCCTTCAGGAAACAGTCCGATGCGCCCCACGCTCCTCGTCCTCGCCGCGGCCCTGGCCTGCGGTCTCGCCGCCTGCAGCAGCACGGAGTCCGGCAATTCGGGCCTGTCGCAGAGCTTCGACACCGGCAATTACCGCCGCTCGAACGACACCAACGGCACGATGGACCGCAAGGACGTGAACCGCGCCTACACGCAGCCCTCGCTGCCCTCGATCGCCAATCGCGGGTTCTGATTTCTCTCGAAAGACGAGGCGGCCGGGTCTCACCGGCTGCCGGATCCTCATCCCAACCCACCGCCCTCATCCTGAGGTGGCGGCGCGAAGCGGCGCCCTCGAAGGAGGGCTCCAGGGCTCGCTGAGACATCTGGAGCCCTCCTTCGAGGCCCGCTGGGCGGGCACCTCAGGATGAGGGGGACGGGATGGAGGGGGGACTCCTCAATCGTCCCCGCCCGCGTAAAACCCCTCGGCGCCGAGGCCCTCTTCGAGCATCATCCGGGCGCGGGCGCGCAGCTTTTCCGTCTCGCTCTTCAGCTGGCCGCAGGCCGCCAGGATGTCGCGCCCACGGGGGGTGCGCACCGGCGAGGCGTAGCCGGCGTTGAAGACGATCTCGGAGAAGTGGTCGATCCGCTCCCAGTCCGAGCACTCGTATTTCGAGCCGGGCCAGGGATTGAACGGGATCAGGTTGATCTTGGCCGGAATGCCCTTGAGGAGCCGCACCAGGGCGCGGGCATCCGCATCCGAATCGTTGACGCCCTTGAGCATCACGTATTCGAAGGTGATGCGCCGCGCGTTGCTCACCCCCGGATAGTTTCGGCACGCCTCGAGCAACTGGGCGATCGGGTATTTGCGGTTCAGCGGCACCAGCTCGTCGCGCAGATCGTCGCGCACGGCGTGCAGCGAGATCGCCAGCATGGCGTTCGCCTCGAGGCCCAGACGCTCGATCTGCGGCACGACCCCGGAGGTCGAGACCGTGATGCGGCGCCGCGACAGGGCCAGGCCCTCTTGGTCGGACATCACCGCCACCGCGTCGATCACGGCGTCGAGATTGTAGAGAGGCTCGCCCATGCCCATGAAGACGATGTTGGTGACGAGGCGCCCGACCTCGCCGCCATCCTTGCTCGGCATCTGCCCGGCGAAATCCCCGAGCGCGTCGCGGGCGACCACGAGCTGCGACACGATCTCCGCCGTCGAGAGATTGCGCACGAGGCGCTGCGTGCCGGTGTGGCAGAACGAGCAGGTCAGCGTGCAGCCGACCTGGGACGAGACGCAGAGCGTGCCGCGATCGTCGCCGGGAATGTAGACGCACTCGATCTCGGCGCCGCGATTGTGATCGTGGGCGCCGGTCGGCGCCATGCGCAGCAGCCATTTGCGGGTGCCGTCCCGCGAGACCTGCTCGCTCACGACCTCCGGCCGGTCCAGGGTGAAGGCGTCCGCAAGCTGCGCCTTCAGCCCCTTGCCGACATTGGTCATCTCGGCGAAGTCGCGGGCGCCGCGCACGTAGATCCAGTGCCAGACCTGGGAGACGCGCATCCGCGTCTCGCGCTCGGCCACGCCGATTTCGAGCAATGCCTGCTTCAGGTCGGCCCGGGACAGGCCGACGAGCGAGCGCTTGCGGCCGGGCAGGCGTGAGAGTGCCGTGACCTCGGGGGCCTTCTCGATCGGAGGAACGGCGCGCGTCTCGCGCCGGGCGGTGTCGAACGACGCCGTCGCCATGGAAATGACCTTGGTAGCTGGAATTTCTCTCATATACGCGGATTCGTCCGCGAACGCGAATGCGCCGGCCGCGCGGAGCACATTCCGATGCAGCGGAGGCCGCCTCGTCGTAAGGGGGCGCCCCGGATCAGGCGCTCAACGGCCTTTCGACCGTTTCGGGCGGGCCGGCACCGGACCGATCGCGATCCGCGTCTTCGGCCCGAGTCGCCGCAGCAGGCGGCGGAGATCCGCGGGCCTGAGGGCGACGCAGCCCTCCGTGGGCCGAAACCCCTCGCGGGCGATGTGCATGAAGATGGCCGATCCCCGGCCGGGGCGGATCGGGCCGCGGTTGTGGTCGAGATCGAGCACGAGGTCGTAGAGCCCGTCGTCGCGCCACATCGATTCGGCGCTGGTCGGGCTCGGCAGGCGGATCGGCCGGTTGTAGCGTCGATCCTGCGCGGCGTCGCACCAGCCGTCGTCCCGGCGTGTCGCCCGCAGCGGCAGCGGGCTCGCCGGCCGCACGGGAAAGCGGTCCGGCCGGTAATACCCACCGCGCAGGCGAAACACGCCGCGGGGCGAGGCCCCGTCGCCCTCGCGCTTGACCGCCTGTACCCCGGAGCGTCCGAGCGCGCAGGGGATGACCGCCGCCCCCGCCACGAGCCGGCCCGCATCGGGCGAGCCCGGCAGAGGATGCACCCGCACCATCGCCAGCGCCGCCGGCCTCCGCTTTCCGCCCGTTCCCGGCCCGACATGCGTCATGTCCGGTTCGTTCCTTCACCGTAGCGTTGTCGCCCTTTTGCCCGTCCGGGCTGTGCGTTAGCGCGCGAGACAGACCGTCGAACATGGCGAAAATGCTGCATAAGCATACGTGCTGGATGGTCTAGAGGCGTGAATGATCTAAATTAACGCTCAGGCAGGGCCGTACGGGCGCTGCCGACGGTGGACCTTTGGGCACATGCTCTCGGACCAGTCCTCCGTCATGATCTCCTTTCTGTCGCCTGCCCGAGCCTCTGGGCTCGGGTCACCGGATGAGCTTGCCGAAAGTCACGTCGTCGATGTCGAACCCTTATTGCCTCCTCGTCTGCGATGACGACGACGCCCTGCGCGAGGCACTGACGGAACAGATCGACGCCTACGAGGAATTTTCCGTCATCGGCGAGGGCACCGCCGCCGGAGCCATGGCCCGGGTGGCGGAGGAGCGCATCGACCTCGTCGTGATGGATGTCGGCCTGCCCGACATGGATGGACGCGAGGCCGTGCGGGCCATGCGCCGCAACGGCTATCGTGGCCCGATCATCGTCCTGACCGCCCAGGAATCCGACGACGACATGGTCGAGGGCCTGGAGGCGGGCGCCAACGACTACGTGGTCAAGCCGTTCAAGTTCGCGGTGCTGCTCGCCCGCATCCGCGTCCAGCTGCGCCAGCACGAGGCCAGCGAGGACGCGGTGTTCCGCATCGGTCCCTACACCTTCCGCCCCGGCGCCAAGCTGCTCGTCGGCGAGCGCGGCTCCAAGCTGAAGCTCACCGAGAAGGAGACCGCGATCCTGCGCTACCTCTACCGGGCGGGCCGTGAGGTGGTGGGACGCGACACGCTGCTGGCGGAGGTGTGGGGCTACAACGCCCACGTCACCACCCACACCCTCGAGACGCATATCTATCGGCTGCGCCAGAAGATCGAGCCGAACCCGGCCACCGCCGCGATCCTCGTCACCGAGGGGGGCGGGTACAAGCTGTTGCCCTGAGGAGCCTTAGGCGCCGGCAGCCGCTGGTTGGCTCTTCGCTTCGCGCGACGCCCCGGCAGAGCCGAGGCCGCTGTGCGGGGCGCTCTTCGCGCGCCCCGGCAAAGGAAATCGGCGGCGGCGTTTCGCGCGCGTTCCGTATCGGTTAAGCTTCACCGGGCCGTGACGGGATCGGCCGAGGGGCGGGACAGGCGTTGGGGCTCGACGACGATATCGCGATCCTGGCCGCCGCTCCGGTGTTCGAGTTGTTCGATCGCGACGCCCTGCGCCTCCTGAGCTTTGCCGGGGATCGGCGTCAGCTCGAGGCCGGCGAACGCCTGTTCGCCCGCGGCGAGCCGTCCGACGGCGGCTACGTGGTGATGTCCGGCACGATCGCGGTCGAGTCTCGCCGCGACGATGCGCCGGCGACCCTGGTTGCCCGCTCCGGGCTGATCGGGCGCAACGCCCTGTTCCGCCAGGTCGAGCGGCCGGCGGACGCCCGGGCCGTGGAGACGGCGGACGTGATGCGCCTGACGCCCTCGGTGATGAGCCGCGTGCTGCGTGAGTTTCCCGAGGTCGCCGTGGCGGTCCATGACGGCATCGCCGGGGAGTTGCGCGACCTCGTTCAGGGGTTCTCGCGAGTCGGCGGGCGCCTGCGGGATCTCGTGCCGAGAGAGCGGTGACAGGAGGGTGCGGCTTTTGTAAGCACGCCCGATCCTTCGCGTCGCGAACCGCCGGAACCTGACGATGTCCCAAGCCGCCTCCCACGCCGATCTCGAAAAGACCATCGAAGCCGCCTGGGAGGATCGCGCGAACGTCTCGACCGCGACGACCGGCGCGGTGCGCGAGGCCGTGGAGGAGGCCCTGAACCTGCTCGATTCCGGCAAGGCCCGCGTCGCCGAGAAGGCCGGCGAGTCCTGGCAGGTGAACCAGTGGCTGAAGAAGGCGGTGCTGCTCTCCTTCCGCCTCAACGACATGGTGCCGATCGAGGGCGGCCCGGGCTCGTCGCCGTGGTGGGACAAGGTGCCGTCGAAATTCTCGGGCTGGGGCGAGGCCGAGTTCCGCTCCGCCGGCTTCCGCGCGGTGCCGGGCTGCTTCGTGCGCCGCGGCTCCTACATCGCGCCGGGCGCGGTGCTGATGCCGAGCTTCATCAATCTCGGCGCCCATGTCGGCGAAGGCACCATGGTCGACACCTGGGTGACGATCGGCTCCTGCGCCCAGGTCGGCAAGAACTGTCACATCTCGGGCGGCGCCGGCATCGCCGGCGTGTTGGAGCCGCTCCAGGCCAACCCGGTCATCATCGAGGACAATTGCTTCGTCGGCGCCCGCGCCGAGGTGGCCGAGGGCGTGATCGTCGGTGAGGGCTCGGTGCTGTCGATGGGCGTCTATATCGGCGCCTCGACCCGCATCATCGACCGCACCACCGGCGAGACCTTCTACGGACGGGTGCCACCCTATTCGGTGGTCGTCTCCGGCACGACACCGGGCAAGCCGCTACCCGACGGCACGCCCGGCCCCGGTCTCTACTGCGCCGTGATCGTCAAGCGCGTCGATGCCGGCACCCGCGCCAAGACCGGCATCAACGAATTGCTGCGGACCTGAGGCGCGGGACGGTGTGCGGGGCGCTCCGCACGCCGTGATGGAACGACGGCCATCGCGTCGCGGCGGCATTGGCCCGCCCGCGACGCGTCGGAGGGAGCTGGAGGTCCGTTCGTCCCGCCGCTTCCCTCCCGGCGGCGGACATCCTCGCGCGGGCCGTCCATAGTTCGGTGGCGGTTTCGGGGAAGCGGATGCCGATTCGTCGAAACGCGCGACGTAACCGGAACTGAGGGCCGCCGGCCTGATGCGATCAGGTCGGAGGCGGCTCGACGAGCAGGACACCCGCTTGATCATGGCGACGGCCGGCACCTCCCATCCAACGCTCACGACCCGCATTCTCGACCTCACGGTCGTGGGGCAATCCGTCCCGACGCCGTGCACGGAGATCGGCACGGGACCGGCCGCCCTGCTCCTGCCGGCCCTGTCCTCGATCTCGGCCCGGGAGGAGATGCGGCCCCTCGCCCGCGAACTGGCCGGGGGGCATCACTGCCTCGTGCCCGATTGGCCGGGCTTCGGCGCGCAGGCCCGCGCCCGGGTGCCGCTCGCGCCTGCGACCTACCACGCCTTCCTCGATGCGCTGCTCGCCGCCGCGCCCGGACCCTACGCGCTGGCCGTCGCGGCGGGCCACGCCGCGCCCTATCTCGTGGCGGCCGCGCGGCGCCACCCGGACGCCTTCGGGCGGCTGGTTCTGGTGGCGCCGACCTGGCGCGGGCCGCTGCCGACCGCGATGGGCGAGCGGCGCGCCAAGTGGTTCGGGCGCATCCGCCGCGCCATCGAGATGCCGCTCGTCGGCGAGGCGCTCTACCGGATCAATATCAGCCCACCGATCATCGGCCGGATGATGCGCGCCCATGTCTACGCGGAGGCCGCCCACGTGACCCCCGAGGTGATCCGGGCCAAGCACCGCATCACCCGCCAGAGCGGCGGACGCTTCGGCACGGCGGCCTTCGTGACCGGCGGGCTCGATCCGGTCGGCTCCCGCGCGGAATTCCTGGCCCTGTTCGGCAATGATCTTCCGCCGGTGCGGGTGCTGCGGCCGGAACGGGCGCCCCGTCGCTCGGGCGGCGAGATGGATGCGCTGATCGCGACCGCCGGGGTCGAGGCCCGCACCGTGCCGGGGGCTCTCAGCCCGCATGAGAAGTTTCCCCGAGAGGTCGCCGCGGCGATCCGCGGCTGAGGCCCGGAGCTCGCCCCGACGGAATGGGGGCCGGTTCGTCGCGGGACAGAGCGGCACGGCAAGGGCCGGCGATGTCGGCCCGATGAAACGGGGTCGGATACGGCTCCGGCCCCGGTCCGGCCGCTCGCCGGAATCGCCCGAAAGCCGCCTGATCCGCCATTCTCCGAACGACACGGCGGTCACGAAATCGGGAACAACGCGGAAAAGCTGTCAGGAAACAGGATGTTGCAGGACTGTGACAAAGCTGTCGTACGTCCATCATAGAGAAATGCGGATTCGATCAGTATCCGATTCTCGAAAGTGCCTCGTTCGATGCTCCGTCCGCCGGTCCGCCACGCCGCCCTGCTGACCGTCCTTCTGACGACCCTCTGTTCGGCGCTGCCCCTGGCGGCGCAGACCGAGGCCCCGCAGGCGGCTCCGCCTCCGGAGACATCCGCGCCCTCGCTGGACAGGGACAAGCTGAATCCGGGGGCGCCGGCGCCGAAGGCCTATCTCACCGACGCGACCGCACCGAACCTCGTCGCGATCCTGCCCCCGCCCCCCGCCGGCCACTCGGTGGCGGAGGCGGCGGATCGGGCCGCCTTCAACGCGACGCGGGCCTATCAGGGCAGCGAGCGCTGGGCGCTCGCCACCAACGACGTCGCCGAGGGCGGCGCGGCCCTGCTGGAGGATTATGCCTGCGTCCTCGGCCAGCGGCTCGAACAATCCCGCGTGCCCGACCTGATGCGACTGCTCGACCGGGCCCGTCTCGACATCGCCCGCGCCACCCGCGAGACCAAGCGTCGCTACCGCCGCCTGCGGCCCTTCGTCGGCAACGACGCGCCGATCTGCGTCGCCCGCTCGCCCGAACTCGCCGACAGCTACAGCTATCCCTCCGGGCATGCGAGCCAGGGCTGGGCCTACGGTCTCATCATGGCGAACCTGATCCCGGAAAAGGCGACGCAGCTCCTCGTGCGCAGCCGGCTCTACGGGGAGAGCCGGGTGGTGTGCGGCGTCCACTGGCTGAGCGACGTGGTCGCGGCCCGCACCGGCGCCTCGGCGCTCGTCGCGGTGCTGCTCGCCGATACCGGTTTCCGTGCCGATCTCGAGCGAGCCAGGGCCGACCTGAAGAAGGCGCTCGCGGCGGGCGGTGCCAAGCCCGACCCGGCGGTCTGCGCCCGCGAGGACGCCGCCGCTCGCCAACCCCTTCTCTGAGTGGAGAGATCTGTTGCGCTTAGGTCACAGGCGGGACAGTTCTGCTGATTGCCCCTTTAGAGCTTTGCGCTGCAGTATTCTGATTTTGTTTATCAATCGCCGCGGCGGTTAGATTTATAATTATTATAGATTCATCTAGCAATTGTATTGCTCTTGATGACGCGCGTGGACGTCGGCACCGAGGGGGCTTGCCGCTTCACGAGTCGTCCATGCCTGCATCCACCCGCCACCACGCCCCCGCGCACCTCGCCGCTCTGCTCGTCGCCAGCACCGCACTGACGAGCCCGGCCCTCGCCCAACAGGCCAGCACGTCGCTGGAGACGATCACGGTCGAGTCCGGGGCAAAGCTGACCGAAGGGCCAGCCCTCGGCAACGGTGCCGTCACGAGCGGTGGCGGGGGCGGGCCGAGCGGGGTCGTCGGCTACACCGCGCAGATCAGCCCGACGGCGACCAAGACCAACACGCCGCTGATCGAGACCCCGCAATCGGTCACGGTGGTCACCCGCGAGCAATTGAACGACCGCAATGTCCAGACGGTCACCGAGGCGCTCGGCTACGTCGCCGGTGCCTCATCGAACGTGTTCGGCTTCGATCCTCGCTTCGATTCCTTCTACGTGCGCGGCTTCGACCTGACCTACAACGGA
Organism: Methylorubrum suomiense; assembly: GCF_022179765.1. Classification (GTDB taxonomy): domain Bacteria; phylum Pseudomonadota; class Alphaproteobacteria; order Rhizobiales; family Beijerinckiaceae; genus Methylobacterium; species Methylobacterium suomiense. The sequence goes on from NZ_BPRE01000001.1 coordinate 611,097, forward strand.
ATCTTCCGCGACGGTCTGCGCCAGATCGGCTCCAGTCTGACGCTGCCGCGGATCGAGCCCTACGGATTGGAGGCCGCCACGATCCTGCGCGGCCCGGCCTCCGGCCTCTTCGGACTCGGCTCGCCCGGCGGCATCGTCGATGCGACGACCAAGCGCCCGCTCTTCACGCCCTTCGGCGAAGTGCAGTTCCAAGGCGGCAACTACAACCGCTTCCAGGGCAATTTCGATCTGGGCGGCCCGGTCGAGGGAAGCGACGGCACGATGGCCTACCGGATCACCGGCATCCGGCGGCAGGCCGACACCTTCCTACCCGGCGCCATCGACGACCGAACCTACATCGCTCCGGCTTTTACTTGGAAGCCCTCAGCCGATACCACTCTGACGTTCCTGGGCGAGTACCAAGAGAATAAGCTGCCTGGAAACCCGGCGTTCTTTAACGAAAACGGTCGGATCACCCGGCTCTATTCGGGCGATCCTGCGCTCACCGACTTCAAGCAGCGGCAGGGCCGGATCGGCTACGCCTTCGAGCATCGCTTCTCGCCCGATCTCGTGTTCCGTCAGAACGCCCGCTATTATGGCGTCGCCAATTCCTACGCCTATGTGCAGATCAATTCATTGAACGATGCGCGCACGCTGGCGAATCGAGGAACCGGCTTTCTGAAGGAACAATTGAACCAAGTCACGCTCGACAACCAGATCGAAGCCCATCTCGCGACCGGCCCGGTCCAGCACACGCTTCTCGCTGGCGTCGACTACGCGCATTACGACTTCAACACCCGCAGCGGATTTGGGGTCGCTCCGGATCTTGATCTTCTCACCCTGAATTACGGGCGCCAACCCATCACGGCACCACCGCTCGGCCCGCGCAACTTCCAGAGTCAGGATCAGGTCGGCGTCTATCTTCAAGATCAAGCCAAGCTCGACCGCTTCATCCTGACGCTGTCGGGACGGCACGATTGGGTGTTCCAAACCAACCGCGCGGAAGGAACCCCAGGGACTCAGCCCCAGGACGATCGAGCCTTCACGGGCCGCGCGGGTCTCAGCTACCTGCTCGCGCCCGGTCTCGTGCCCTATGCGAGTTATGCAACGACCTTCGCGCCGCAGATCGGTTTCGATGCCGCCAAACGCGCATTCAAGCCGACAACCGGCGATCAGATCGAAGCGGGCGTCAAGTATCTGATTCCGAACACGAACATTCAGGCGAACGTCGCCGGCTTCGACATCGTGCAGAGCAGCGTGCTGCGCACGGACCCGAACAATCTCACCGCGCAGATCGCGTCCGGTGCCGTGCGCTCGCGCGGCTTCGAGATGGAGTTGATCGCCAATTTCGCGCCCGGCACCAATCTGACGCTGGCCTACACCCATCTCGATCTGCGCTATCTGCGTCAGTCGACGCCGGATCCCAACGATTCGACGCGGCTGATCGATATCTCCGGCAACGCGCTCTCCGGCATCCCAGGCGACACGTTCTCGGCCTTCGGTACCTACCTGTTCCCGCCTGCCTCGCCGCTCGCCGGCCTGACCATCGGTGGCGGCACGCGCTTCACGACCCATAGCTTCGGGAACGAACTCAACACGTTCCGCAACCCGACGGTGACGCTGTTCGATGCGCTGGTGGCGTACGATTTTGCCGCGATCGACCCGAAATACAAAGGTTTCCGCGCGCAGATCAACGGCTATAACGTCCTCGATCGCAACTACTACAACTGCCAAGCTGGCTACTGCTATCGCGGCGCGCCGGCAACGGTGATCGGGAGCCTGATCTATCGCTGGTGAGACAAGCCGTCCTCTCAGGCCTCCGACCCAAGCCGCCCTCGACGGCGCCCTGCCGGAAGGCTTCGCCGTCTTCGCGGGCCGGCTGCGCCTCGATCCCGATCCGGAAGCGCGAACGCTGCCGGATCTGGCCGCGTGCGGCGCGCTGTCGGATGCGTTGGCGATCTTCGCCGACACGCATCCCGGGGGCGAGCGCCGGGCGGTGGCGTCGCTGTGGAGCGCCTATCTCTTCGCCGGATTGATCGCGCCGGGGCTCGCCGCCGGGGCGCGGCTCGGGCTGGCGCTGGCACCGGATCGCCTGCGCCTCGCCGCCGGGAACGGCTTGCCCGAAGCCTTCCACCTCGGGCCCGAACGTCCGCTCCCGGCCCCGCTGCCGATGCAGGTCGATCGATTGCTCGCCGAATGCGTCGCCCCGGCGGTGCGGCTCCTGCGCGCCGAGACCGGGCTGTCGGTGCGTCTCCTGTGGGAGAATGCGGGCGGCTACCTGTTCTGGACGCTCGGGACCCTGGCCCGCGAGACGCCGGAGCGGGCCGGCGAGGTGGAGGAAGCCTTGCGGGCGCTCCGCTGGCCGCAGGAGGCCTGCACCGCCCTGACCCTGATGCGCGCCGATGCCCTGGCCGGACTCGAGGCGCCGCGCCGCCGGGTCTGCTGCCTGCGCCACGCCCTGCCGGGGCATGGGAAATGCGCCGGTATCTGCCCGCTGCTGCGCGGGCAGGCGGGCGGCTGATCCGGCCCTCGAACCCGCTCGCTGCCGCGTCGACCGCCGGAGCGAGGCCCCGGCAGTCCTGGTGACGTCCGGTGCGGCGGCGATCCTGCGCCGCCGCCGGCTCAGGCGGTTCCGGCCTTCTTCTGCCGACGGCGGCGTGCCAGCATGTTGAGGCCCTCCACACCCGCCGAGAAGGCCATGGCGGTGTAGATGTAGCCCTTCGGCACATGCGCTCCGAAGCCCTCGGCGATCAGCGTCATGCCGATCATGATGAGGAAGCCCAGCGCCAGCATCACCACCGTCGGGTTCGCCGCGATGAAGCGCGAGAGCGGATCGGCGGCGATCAGCATCACGGTCACGGCGGTGACGACCGCGATCACCATGATCGGCACGTGCTCGGTCATGCCGACGGCGGTGATGATCGAGTCGATCGAGAAGACGAGGTCGAGCACGAGGATCTGGCCGATCGCCGCGGCGAAGCCGATGCTCGCCCCGCTTCCGGCCTTCTCCTCCGGGTTCGGATCGACGGTGTGATGGATCTCCTTGGTGGCCTTCCAGAGCAGGAACAGGCCGCCGGCGATCAGGATGAGGTCGCGCCAGGAGAAGCCCTTGCCGAACACCTCGAAGACCGGCTCGGTCAGGTGGACGATCCAGGCAACCGTGCCGAGGAGGGCCAGCCGCAGGATCAGCGCCAGCCCGATGCCGATGCGCCGGGCCTTGGCTTGGTTCTCGGGCGGCAGCTTGTTGGTCAGGATCGAGATGAAGATGAGGTTGTCGATCCCGAGCACCACCTCCATGACCACGAGGGTGGCGAGCGCCGCCCAGGCGGTCGGGTCGGCGGCGAGTTGCAGCAGGCTGTCCACGGTCGGTCCGTCCGGCGTCAGAGCTTGAAGGGAAGGGGAATGCGGTTCGCCCCCGTCTCGATCGGGGGCGCGAGCACGCGCACCGCCTTCGGCATCACCTTGAAGTGGGCCGGCGTCCAGGTGGTCAACTCGCCATCGGTGTTGACCGCCCGCGGCTTGCGGGTCGTGAGCTTGAGTTCGGTCGTCTCGAAGGCGCGCACGTCCTCGGCCTGTCCGTGGGTGCCGCGGCGCAGGGCCGGCAGCAGCGCCACCAGCCGCCACCAATGGTCGACCTCGAGGCTGTAGAAATCGAGCTTGCCGTCATCGACGGTGGCATCCTCCTGCACCGTCATGCCGCCGCCGTAATGGCGCCCGTTGCCGACCGAGGCCTGGATCGTGGTCACCTTCTCGGTGGTGCCGTCATGCTCGATCGTCACAGTGAAGGGCCGCGCGCGCCGCAGCAGCCGGAAGGCCGCGATGGCGTAGCCCACGGTGCCCCAGGTCTTCTTCGCCTCGGCGGTCAGCTCGCCGGCGAGGTCGGCGGAGAAGCCGATGCTCGCGACGTTGAAATAGTAATGCCCGTTGACCCAGCCGAGATCGATCGCCTTCTCCGGGGCCGTCGGGATGACCCGCGCCGCGGCTTCCGGCTCCAGGGGCAGGCCCAGGGAGCGGGCGAGGTCGTTGGCGGTGCCGAGGGGCAGGATGCCGAAGGGCAGCTTCGTCTCCACCAGCGCGGGCGCGGCGGCGTTCATCGTGCCGTCGCCGCCGCCCAGCACCACGAGATCGACCGAGGGCGCGTGGCGGGTGATGGTCTCGTGGCAGTCGCGGTTGTTCTCCGGCTCGACGAGATCGAGCCCACCCTCGCGCAGGATGTTCCGGATCGCGTCGAGGGATGCCCCGCCGCTGCGGGCCTTGCCGTTGACGAGCAGCAGGGCGCGGCGCGGTGTTCCGTCCGCCTGGCTCATGGCATGCCTCCCTGGGCTCGGGGGCGGAGGGCGAGTGGCAGATTGATCGCGGCCGGCAAGATCGTCTCGCACGCAGTCGCGCCGCGTCAGCGCTCGGGTCGCGAAGGGGTCCGACATCGCGACCGACGCCTCGGCCGCCAGAGGGGCCCGGACCCGTCTCTGGAGAGCCCACCGCGCCCTCGCTCCACCGAGGGGGAGCGGCGATCCGGTTGAAGGCTCCCGCCCAAGGTGGGAGGTTCCGGCGGGAGGGCAAGGGTTGGGGCAAAGGGTTCGGGGAGGAGGACCGGCATCCGGCAAGGGTCAAGGGTCGGCCGCCTTGTCCGATGCAAATCAGCAACGGTTCCGGAGAATGCGCCGACGGCAGCGCGGGACGGGAACCGCGCATGCGACGGGCCGCGTTCCTTCAGTTCGCGCCTGACCGATCGGTGATGCCATGCGCCCCCTCCTCGTTACGACCGCCCTGGCGGTCCTTGCCCTGTCGTCGCCGGTCGCCGCCCAGCAGGGACCGGGCTGGGTCGATCCTCCGGCCAAGGCAGCGGATGCGCCGGCCAAGCCGAAGTCTGAGCCGCAGCCGGTGACACGGTCGGAGACCCCTCCCTCGGCCTCGCCCCCTGCCGAGGCGACGGCCCCGTCCCGGCGCGAGACCCGCTCGGCGGCCACGGGCGACACCCCGGCCGCGCATCGCACCGCGCGCGGCACCCGCCGCGCGGGCGAGGAGCGGCAGGCCCGGCGGCAGGCGGCCCGGGAGGCGGCGGCCCGCGAGGCCGCGGGCCGGGCGCCGCGTTCGGCCCGCGTCGCGCCGCCGGTCTTCACGCCGCCGCGGGAGATGCAGGGCATGGCCCGCGCGGAACCGGATCCGCGCTTCTCCGAATGGGCCGGTTCGGCCCAGCGCCTGAGCGATGCCTATCTCGATAGCGTGTCGAGCCCCGGCGACGGGATGGCTGCGGCGGCGCCGCGCTTCTACGCCCCCCAGGTCCGCTTCCATGGACGCATGATGTCGCTCGCCGCGCTGATGGCGGAGAAGCGCCGCTTCGCCCGGCGCTGGCCGGAGCGGCGTTACGAGCCGCAGGGTGATCCGCGGGTTTCGTGCAATGCCGCAACCGCGACCTGCCTCGTGCGCACGATCCACGAGTTCACCGCCGAAAGCCCCGGCCGCGGCGCCCGCTCGCAGGGCGTGGGCGAATTGGTGCTGACGGTGAGCTTCGCGAGCGGGCGCCCGGTCATCGTCGAGGAGACGAGTAGGGTGCTGCGCCGCGGTGCCCTCAGCGCCTCGGTCGGCGGACGTGGCGGCGCCTGACCGGTACGGGGCAGCAGGGGCGTGGCACGGCGGCGGGCGATCCTCCAACCGGCGGTTCCCGCGGGGAAGGCGGCGCTTGGCTCCGCCCTGCGGTTCCGCCCGGCCCGCCCGATTGTGCTAGGAGGAGGCGCGAGACCGGGACCGGTCCGAGAAGCGGCCGGCGAGACGGAGTGACCCGCGCGTGAAGGGATCGGCAAAGGCCGCAGCGAGGAGCGGGGCGGAGATCGCATCTCCGCCCGAGATGCCGGTCTCGGAGGATGACCGCCGCATTCGTCAGATCATCCTGGCCGAACTCGACCGCCGCCGGGTCCGTCCGGTGGCGCGCCGCACGCTCGCCCTGATCGCCGAGGGCTTCGTCGAGCCCGCCGACGGGCTGCCCGGCTACCGCATCGTCGATCGCTCCGGCGCGGTCCGATTTCGGGGCGAGGGCGAAGGCGCTGGGGTGCCGCTCACCATCCACGACCTCGTCGACGAACTGGCCGAACAGCACCCGGCGCTGGTCCTGCCGGCCCTGCCGCCGCCGGAGCCTGCGGAGCCGCCGCGCGATCCGATCGCCGACGTGCGGGCGGCGGGCGCCCGCTTCGTCGAGACGCAATCCGCCCTGGCGCGCTCGCTGGCCAACACCTCGGCGGAGCGCAGCCGGGCCCTCGCGAGTGCCGCCAGCGAAACCGTCGAGGGCTGGCGCCACCGCTTGGCCGAGCGGTTCAGGGCCAAGGCTCGTCCGGCACCCGCCGCGCCGTCCCCCGTGGCATCGACGACGCCCGATTTCGCTGTTCCCTTGACGACCTCCTCGTCCGCCCCCCCGCCGGTCGGCGGGGCCGCGAACGGCGCCCGCTTCGGAACGGCCTTGGCCGGACCCGCTCTCGGCGGAGCCGCCTTGAGGAACCGTCTGAGTGGCGGCCTGCGCACCGCTTCCGTCCGGTCCCGCGAGACGGCGGTGCGGCTGCGCGACTGGGTGGATGACGGGCTGGCGGCGGGCAGCCGCCGGCCGGTGGTGCTCATGGGTTTGGGTGCCTTGGCGGGCGCGGCCTTGGTGGCCGCCCTCGTCCTGACCGGGCGGGAGGACGGCGTCGGCGAGACGCAGTCCGAGAGGCAGGCCTCGCGCAATGCCGCCCCGCAGGCACCCGCCGGAGAATCCGCGCCCGATGCCGCCCCGACGGACGCGGCTCCCAACGCTGCCGGAACGCCGCCCCCCGAGACGGAGCAGCGCCCTGCCGAGCCACCCCGCACCGCCAACGCCAACGCCGTCGTCGGCGCCGCCGAGGTGATCGACACCGCGACCCTGCGGGTCGGCGGCAAGCTCGTGCGGCTGTTCGGCGTCGAATGGGTGCGCGGCGGACAGGCCGACGAACTCGCGAAATACCTGCGCGGACGGCCCGTCACCTGCCTGCCGGCGGCGGGCAGCAGCGCCCATGTCTGCACCGTCGAGGGCCGCGACGTGTCGGAGGTCGTGCTGTTCAACGGCGGCGGCCGTGCCTCCTCGGAGGCCACGCCCGAACTCGTCGCCGCCGAGGATCATGCCCGCACCGAGCGGCTGGGCGTGTGGAAGCGGTGAGCCCGCGTTCCGGATCGGCCGGCGCCTGCGTCGGGAGGGCGACCGCCGCATAAACCGGGCAGCGGCCGCGCGGCCAGGCGCGGCGGCCCGGATACCGTCTGCCGGACGATGCTCTACACTGCACGCGGCGCACGATTCGCGCGGCGAACGGACAGACGGGAGCTCATGACCATCTCGCTCGGCCTGAGCGCCTTCGCCGTCGTCCTCGCCCTGCTCGTCGTCGTGACGCTCGCCATCGGGATCCGCACGATCCCACAGGGTCACGTGCACACCGTCGAGCGGTTCGGGCGCTACGACCGCTCGCTCGGCTCCGGGCTCGGCCTGATCATCCCCTATGTCGAGCGGATCGGCCGGCGGGTGAACATCATGGAGCAGGTCGTCGAGGTGCCGAGCCAGGAGGCCTTCACCCGGGACAATGCGGGCGTGCGGATCGACGCGGTGGTGTTCTATCAGGTCCTCGATGCCGCGCGCGCCTCCTACGAGGTCTCGAACCTTCAGATGGCGCTCCTGACCCTGACCATGACCAATATCCGCACCGTGGTCGGCTCGATGGATCTCGACCAGCTGCTGTCGCACCGGGACGAGATCAACGAGCGGCTGCTGCGGGTGCTCGACGCGGCCGCTGCGCCCTGGGGCGTCAAGATGAACCGCGTCGAGATCAAGGACATCCTGCCCCCCGCCGATCTCGCCGGTGCCATGGCCCGGCAGATGAAGGCCGAGCGCGAGAAGCGTGCCTCCGTGCTGGAGGCCGAAGGTCAGCGCCAGGCCGAGATCCTGCGCGCGGAAGGGCGCAAGCAATCGGCGATCCTGGAAGCGGAGGGGCGCCGCGAGGCCGCCTTTCGCGATGCCGAGGCGCGGGAGCGCGGGGCGGAGGCCGAGGCGAAGGCCACCGCCATGGTCAGCGAGGCGATCGCCAAGGGCGATCTCGCGGCCGCGAACTTTCTGGTCGCCGAGAAATATGTCGAGGCGATCCGCGCGCTGGCGACGGCGCCGAACCAGCGCGTCGTCGTGGTGCCGATCGAGGCGGCGGGGCTCGCGGGCACCCTCGGCGGGATCGCCGAGATCACCCGCTCGGTCTTCGGAGAGGGCGGAAGCGGCGGGGCGGGCCGCGGCGGGCTGCCGCCGCGCGTCCCCGCCACCCCGTCCGCTCCCCCGAAGGTCTGATCCGTGGCGGCTCTCGACGCGCTCGGGCCCGCCTGGATCTGGATCATCGCCGGGCTGCTGCTCGTGGGTGGCGAACTCGCCCTGCCCGGCGTCTTCCTCGTCTGGCTCGGCCTCGCCGCCGGATTGACCGGATTGGCGGAGGCTGCCTTCGGGCTGCCCTGGCAGGGGCAGCTGCTGCTGTTCTCGGTGCTCGCCGTCGCCGCCGTGGTGCTGGCGAGCCGCCTCAACCGGCAGCGGGCGCCGATGCTGAATCTGGGAGCCCACCGCCTGATCGGCCGCAGCTTCCGGCTGGAGAACGGCATCGTCGCGGGCGAAGGGCGCGTCCGCCTCGACGACACCCTCTGGCGCCTCGCCGGACCGGACCTGCCCGCCGGAACACAGGTCCGGGTGTCCGGCGTCGAGGGGACGGTGCTGCGGGTGGAATCCGTCCGGCAGAAGGAGGAAACCGTGGGCTCCCGAGGCTCGTGAAAGCCGTCCCAATCGGATTCTCCGACCAAACTCCCTCATCCTGAGGCGCCGGAGCGAAGCGGAGGCCTCGAAGGAGGGCTCCAGCTGACGCGCGATCCCTGAAGCCCTCCTTCGAGGCTCCGCCTTCGGCGAAGCACCTCAGGATGAGGACGAGGATGGGAGAAATTGCCGGATCGAGATGGTCGACGCCCGCTGATCGGGATGTTCAGCGGATGAGGTTGCTCTTCGCGAGATCGAGGATGGCGTCGCCCCGTCCGTTCATCACCGCCTGCAGCGCGTAGAGACTGAAGCCCTTCACCTGCTCGGCCTGAAGCTTCGGCGGCATGGCGAGCTCCTGCCGGTTCGTCACGACATCGAGGAGCGCCGGGCCGGGATGGGCGAGCATATCCCGGATCGCGCCCTCCAGATCGCCCGGATCCTCCACCCGCCGGGCATGGATGCCCACGGAACGGGCGAGCGCGGAGAAGTCCGGGTTCTGCAGTTCGACACCGGTCTCGAGATAGCCTGCGGCCTTCATCTCCAGCTCGACGAAGCCGAGCGTGCCGTTGTTGAAGATCACCACCTTCACCGGCAGCTTCTCCTGCGTGAGGGTGAGGATGTCGCCCATCAGCATGGCGAAGCCGCCGTCGCCCGAGAGCGAGATCACCTGCCGGCCCGGGCTCGCCGCCTGGATGCCGATGGCGTGCGGCAGGGCGTTGGCCATCGAGCCGTGCGCCCAGGAGCCGATCAGCCGCCGCCCAGCCGTCATGGCGAGGTAGCGCGCCGCCCAGACGGTGGGCGTGCCGACATCGGCCGTGAACACCGCGTCGTCCGTCGCCGCCTCGCTGAGGAGCCGGGTCAGGTATTGCGGATGGATCGGCCGGCGGCCGGGCTTGCCGGTGGCGAGATCGTCCAGCCCTTCGCGGGCCTTGACGTAGTGCTTCAGGCTGGCGTCGAGGTGGCGGGTGCTGTCGTTGCCCGACAGAAGCGGCAGCAGTGCCTCGATGGTCGCCGCCACGTCGCCGACGAGGCCGAGTTCGAGGCGGCAGCGTCGCCCGAGATTCTCCGGGCGGATGTCGATCTGCGCGATGCGGGCATGCTCGGGATAGAATTGCCGGTAGGGGAAATCGGTGCCCAGCATCAGCAGGGTCTCGCAGGCCTCCATGGCCGCGTAGCCCGAGGAGAAGCCGATCAGCCCGGTCATGCCGACATCGTAGGGGTTGTCGTGCTCGACATGCTCCTTGCCGCCCAGCGCGTGGACGATCGGGCTCTTCAGGCGCTCGGCCAGCCGCATCAGGGGGGCATGCGCCCCGGCGCAGCCGCGCCCGCACAGCAGCGTGATCTTCTTCGAGTTGTTGAGGAGCTCGGCCAAACGCTCGAGCTCGTCGGCCTGCGGCACGACGATCGGCGCGCGCGGCCGCAGCGTCGAGGCCGCCGCCAGCGTCCGCTCGGGCGCGGGCTTGAGCGCGACGGTGCCGGGGATGACGATGACGGCGACGCCCCGCTGCCCGACCGCACTGCGGATCGCGGCCTCCAGCACGTTGGGGAGTTGCGCCGGATCGGAGACCAGCTCGCAGAAATGGCTGCAATCGCGGAACAGCTGCTCGGGCCGCGTTTCCTGGAAGTAGTTCAGGCCGATCTCGGAGGACGGGATATGTGCGGCGATCGCCAGGACCGGCGTGCGGGTGCGGTGGGCGTCGTACAGGCCGTTGATGAGGTGGAGGTTGCCCGGTCCGCAGGAGCCGGCGCAGACCGCGAGCTCGCCGGTGACCTGCGCCTCGCCCGCGGCGGCGAAGGCCGCGACCTCCTCGTGGCGGACATGGACCCACTCGATCACGTCGCGCGCCCGGATCGCCTCGGTGATGCCGTTGAGGCTGTCGCCGACGAGCCCGTAGATCCGCCGCACGCCCGCCAGCTGGAGCGTCTCGACGATGAGGTCGGATACGTTGTCGGAGGCCATGCGCCGTCTCCCCGGTGACCGCGGGCAATCGATGCGGGCCAACGTCGGCGCGGGGCGATGGTTCGCGCCTTACGCGAATTTCACAAAGGATGCAGGATGTTGCTGGTCGTCAGAGAACGACTCGCGGCCGTACTTGTCTGCCGTGATGCGCGTCCGTTCCTGGGTGGGCTCCGATCCGGATCTCCGCCGTCAGTCAAACCCCCTCGACGGTGCTGATCCGCTCGAAAGCGGCGGGGCCGAGAAAAGCGCCTGACGCCGATCCCGACCCATTCCGTTTGTGGCTCTTGCTCGTGCGGCGCGGATAGCGCCGCCTCAGGTGTTCATCGAGTCGAAGAAGTCGCTGTTGCTCTTGGTCTGGCGCAGCTTGTCCATGAGGAACTCGATCGCGTCGGTGACGCCCATCGGGTTGAGGATGCGGCGCAGCACGTAGGTCTTCTTGAGCGCATCCGGCGGCACCAGCAGCTCCTCCTTGCGGGTGCCGGAGCGGGTGATGTCGATGGCCGGGAAGATGCGCTTGTCCGAGACCTTGCGGTCCAGAATGATCTCGGAGTTGCCGGTGCCCTTGAACTCCTCGAAGATCACCTCGTCCATGCGCGAGCCGGTATCGATGAGCGCGGTGGCGATGATGGAGAGCGAGCCGCCCTCCTCGATGTTGCGGGCCGCGCCGAAGAAGCGCTTGGGCCGCTGCAGGGCGTTCGCGTCGACGCCGCCGGTCAGCACCTTGCCGGAGGACGGCACCACCGTGTTGTAGGCCCGGCCCAGGCGGGTGATCGAGTCGAGGAGGATCACCACGTCGCGGCCGTGCTCGACGAGGCGCTTGGCCTTCTCGATCACCATCTCGGCGACCTGCACGTGACGGGTGGCCGGCTCGTCGAAGGTCGAGGCGATCACCTCGCCCTTCACCGAGCGGATCATGTCGGTCACCTCTTCCGGGCGCTCGTCGATGAGCAGCACGATGAGGTAGCATTCGGGGTGGTTCAGGGTGATCGACTGCGCGATGTTCTGCATCAGCACAGTCTTGCCGGTGCGCGGCGGCGCCACGATCAGGGCGCGCTGGCCCTTACCGATCGGCGAGACGATGTCGATGATGCGGGGGCTGAAATCCTTCTTGGTCGGGTTGTCCAGCTCGAGCTTGAACCGCTTGGTGGGGAAGAGCGGCGTCAGGTTGTCGAAATGGACCTTGTGCTTGATCTTCTCCGGGTTCTCGAAGTTGATCGTGTTGACCTTGATCAGGGCGAAGTAGCGCTCGCCGTCCTTGGGTCCGCGGATCGGGCCCTCGACGGTGTCGCCGGTGCGCAGGCCGAAGCGGCGGATCTGGGTCGGCGAGATGTAGATGTCGTCCGGGCCCGGCAGGTAGTTCGAATCGTTCGAGCGCAGGAAGCCGAAGCCGTCCTGCAGCACCTCGACGGTGCCCGCACCGATGATCTCGGTCTCGTTGGCCGCGAGCTGCTTGAGGATCGCGAACATCAGCTCCTGCTTGCGCATGGTCGAGGCGTTCTCGACCTCGACCTCCTCGGCGAAGGCGATGAGCTCGGTCGGCGACTTGGACTTGAGATCCTGCAGGCGCACCTCGCGCCGCACCGCGGCCTCGACGGCCACGGGGCCGTCCTCGGACGGGGCATCGACGGGGGCGAGAGCGTCGTTCTGTGACGTCATGTGGGGGGATGCAACCAACGAAGGCGGGGGAAGGATCGGCCGGTCGGAAAGCAGGGCTAGGCGCCGGGGAGACGCCCCAGGTCCGGCGCGTCTGCGAGCGCAGCGGTCCGGCCCACGCATCGGTTCCTCTTGGCTTGGAAGAAGCCCCAGGGATGCGACACGGCTGCAATTGGAAAGCAGTCGTCCTTATCGCGTTTCGCGGGGCGGCTCAAGGGGTGCCGGGTAGCGAATGTCCCGCGCGCAGGTTCCAAGCAGCCGGGTAGGCGGTGGGACGAGCCATCTCAGCGCCGTCGCAGCCGCACGTAGAGCGCGCCCGCGCCGCCATGGTGGCGGGCGGCCTCCTCGAAGCCGAGGACGAGGCCGCGCAATTCCGGACCGCGCAGCCAGTGGGGCACGCTCCGGCGCAGCACGCCGCGCTCGGAGAAGCCCGCATCGGAGAAGGCCTCTCCTCCCTTGCCGGTGACGACGAGGACGCGAGCATGCCCGGCCGCCCGGGCCCGCATCAGGAAGCCGACGAGGGCGGCATGCGCCTCCGCCTGATAGAGCCCGTGCAGGTCGATGCGCGCCTCGATCGTCAGGGTGCCGCGCTCCAGGCCGCGGCGCTCCTTGCGCTCCAGCCCCGGCGGAGGCGCAGCCGCGGGAGGCCGCGCGGCCGCGGGCCGACCGGCGGGAAGGCCGGCGAGATCGCCGAGCTTCACCGGCCGCTTGGCGGCGGGCGGGGTCGCCTGGGCCGCGGGCCGCACCGTCGGCGGCACCGCGGCGGCGGGATCGGGTTTGGCGAGGCCCGGCTTCGTGGGGCTCGGCTTGGGGGTGGCGGGCCGAGGGGTGGCAGGCTTGGCGGGAGCAGACTTGGCGGGGGTAGATTTGGCGGCGGCTGATTTTGCGAGAGAGGGATCGGCGAGAGCCGGCGTCACGGGTGCCACCGCGTCCGGCCCGGCCTCGGGCGCCGGCTTCTTCGGCCGTGCCCGCGCCCGCAGGGGCGTGATCAGCTTGGCGATCTCACCCCACAGATAGGCCTCCTCGCGAGAGAGCGAGCGCCGCCGTGGCGGCCTCATGGCCGGGGCTCCGCGATCGCCGGCGTCGCTCCGGGTTTCGGCAGGAGCACCACGAAGCCCATGCGGTCATGCAGGTCGCCCGCGGCGATTCCGGCCTTGGCACCGGTGCCGACATAGAGGTCTCCGCGCGCCGGGCCGACGATGGCCGAACCGGTATCGGCAGCGATCACGAGATGCCCGCGGCCGGGCTGACCCGGCAGCTTGCCCTCGAGGAAGAACGGTAGGCCGTAGCGCCACAGAGTGCCGTCCACCGCCACGCTGCGGCCGGGGCTCAGGGGCGCGCCGGCGGCGCCGGGGGGCCCGAGGCGGGCATCCTCCACCGGCTCGACCCGGAAGAAGACGTAGGACGCGTTCTTCCGCATCAGCCGGCGGGCATGGTCGGGGTTGGCCCGCAGCCACGTCGTCCAGCGCTCCAGGCTCAACCCGTTGAGCGGCAAGTGCCCTTCCGCCACGAGCAGCTTGCCGATGGAGGTGTAGGGCTGTCCGTTCTTGCCGTCGTAGAGCACGCGCACGGAGCGCCCGTCGGGCAGGCGGGCCCGCCCGGAGCCCTGCACCTGCAACACGAACAGATCGACCGCGTCGCGCAGCCACAGCACGGGCTTGGTGCGGGCCGCGATGGCGCCGTCCTCGATGGCCGCGCGGTCGGGATAGGGCTCGAGCCCGGTCGCCGTGCGGCGGCCCGCCTTGTAGATCGCATCGAGCCCCGGCGTGGTCTCGCCGGGCGCCAGCGTCACGAGGTCGTCCGGGCGCGCCAGCACGGGCGCGGTGTATCCGGGACCGGGCTCGAGCGAGCCCACCAGCTCCGGCTCGAAATACCCGGTCAGGAAGCCCAGGCGCCGTTCGGGCTCGGCGCCGGAGGCCGGCCGCACGATCCGGTAGGCCGAGAACCGCGCCTCGAAGAACGCCTTGGCCTTGTCCGCGGGCAGGTCGGCCGCCGCCGCGCAGGCGGCGGCGAGGTCGGCCGGGTCGCCGGTGACGTTCGTGGCCTGGGGCGGGTTCGGCCCCGGCGCGGCGCAGGTACGGCGGAAGGCGTCGAGAGCGGCCGCCGCATCGTCCTCGCGCCAGCCGGCAAGGGCGGAGAACGCTACCGGCTCCAGTACCCCGTCGCCCACGCGCGGCGGTGCCTCCGCGCGGGCGAGCGGAACGGAAAGGGCCGCAGCGACGAAGACCGCTGCGGCCCGAGGGAGAACGTGTCGGAACGACATCGCGCCGAGAGGGAATCAGCCGCCCGCGTCGGTGGCGACGAGCTGCCAGTTCGGATCGCGCGCGCCGAGCGTGCGGGCGAAGGTCCACACGTCGGGCACCTCGACGCCGGTCTCGGCATTGCCGTCGATCACCTTGCCCTCGGCGTCGCGCGTGGCGGTGATGAGGTTCGAGAGGAAGCGCACGGTGACCTGCGCGACCCGGTTCCTGACCTCGACGGCGACGATCTCGGCCTTGTCGATCGAGATGAAGGTGGTCTCGGCGGTCTCGCGGCGCTTCTCGCGCTCGGAGATCGCCCGCTCGAAGCCCTCGCAGACCTCCCGCGACAGAAGCGCCCGCAGGGTCTTGCGGTCACCGGTGGCGAAGGCCGTGACGATAGCCTCGTAGGCGCCCTTGGCGCCCTCCAGGAAGGCCCGCGGATCGAAGGCGGGCTCGACCTGAACGATCTGCTCCAGGCCGCGGGCGACCGCCGAACCCGGCTCGGCGATGCCGCGCCAGTCGCGCGGTGCCGCGCTCTGCGCCGCAGGGGGCTGGCCGCGATCGGCACCGGGCAGGCGCACGACATTGTCGCCCTCGGACCGGTTGCCGGGGGTTTCGGTGCGGTTGCGCTCCACCGGGCGGAAGGGCGAGCGCTCCGTCCCGGTCTTCTGGCCGAGGACCGAGCGCAGCCGCCAGATGACGAAGACGGCGAGCGCCAGGAAAATCAGGGTGGTTGCGTCGAAGGAATCCTGCATCACCGATCCGAATCGTGCCCGTCGCACGCGTGAGGCTGACACCCGAGGGCTGCCGGAGGGGAGACCCCGCGCGATCCGATCTCGCGGCCTGGCCCGGGGGCGACGCACCCGCAGCCGCCAGCGGCCCGAGGGGACGTCTCGCGAAAGGCTTTCGAAGCTCTTAGCCGAGCCCGGCGCGGGGATCGAGCCGGAGGCGCAGCATCTTGAAGGTGAATGTCTCCGGCGTCGAGAACCGCGTGACCTTGCCGTGATATGGGTGAGACCGCGCGCGATTCCAGGCGGGCCGGCGGAGCAATCGCTGCAGGCCGGCACCGCGCGGCTCCACTGCCCTCTCGCGCGGGGGCCAGGACACAGGGTCGAGGGCACCGGCTTGTTCGCGGGAAAGCGGCATGTTAGCGCGCTGCCCGCGCCGGTCAGGCGCGCCGGCCCTCGAAGCCGCGCAGCAACGACGCGAGGAGGAGACACTCGTCATGGCCGACACCGCGGCACCCAACGGCAACGGCGCCCAGGACGGCGACCTCACCCCCGCGATCAACGCGCTGGCGCAGTACACCAAGGATCTCTCGTTCGAGAACCCGAACGCGCCGCGCTCGCTGCAGCCGCAGGAGGGTGGGCCGCAGATCAACATTCAGGTCAACGTCAACGCCCAGCAACTCGCCGAAGCGGATTTCGAGGTCGAGCTGTCGCTGGAAGGCGATGCCAAGATCAAGAACGACGTGCTGTTCAAGTTTGAACTGAAGTATGGCGGCGTGTTCCGGATGCGCAACATCCCGCAGGATCAGATCCATCCGGCGGTGATGATCGAGTGCCCGCGCCTGCTGTTCCCCTTCGCGCGCCAGATCGTCGCCGAAGCCGTGCGCAACGGCGGCTTCCCGCCGCTCTACATCGATCCGATCGATTTCGTCGGCCTCTACCGTCAGAAGATGGAAGAGGCCCAGGCCGCCCAGGGCCAGGGCGCGCCGCTCGCCTCCTGAGCGAAGCGACGTCCGTCCACGACACGAGCTCCGGCGCCGACGCGCCGGGGCTTTTTTCGTCGGTGATGCAGGGCCATTCACGCCCGCCGGACTGTGGCCGGGGCGCCACATTATGCCCGTTTTGGTTGTGGTAGGCGGAACTTCTCTGCCATTTCGGCAGATGCTCCGAGCTGCCGACCATGTTCCGCTTTCCCCTTGCTGTCGCGCTGCTCCTGGCCGTCGGCCTGTCCGCCTGCGTCACCGTCACGCCCAACACCCTATCGCCGCAGGAGGCGGCGGACTTGAAAGTCGTCGGCCTGGAGGTCGTGGTCCCACCCGAGGCGCGAATCGACTGGTCCTCGGCGGAGGACGATTACCTGCGCGACCGCAAGCTTTCGCAGACCGACCCGGCGCTGACGGCGACACCGGAAGCCCGCGCTCATCTGCGCAGTCTCGCGACGGCCCGCTTGAAAGCGAAGCTCGTCCGCGTGCTCGCTGAGCGGCCTCCGGGGACGCGACCGGTACGTCTCGTCGCGACGGTCCTCCTCATCGATATCCCCTCGGCGGCTCGCCGCATCGTCATCGGCGGTTATCCGACGATTACGGCCCATATCGACGTGATCGACGCCCGCACCGGTGCACAATTGACGACCTATCGCGGCGCAGTGGGTCGCAAATATGCCGGCCAGGGCGTCGGCGGCGTGCTGGGCGACGCCCTCCTGCAATCGATGGGTGCCGACGACCTCTTCGACCGCGCCGCCGAAGACTACGCCGAAGGCTTCGGCAATTGGCTCGCGCATCGCTGAGGCGCCACGCCGCAGCTGCGAAACGCCGTTCCGGCCCAGGTGCTTACGGTCACGCTTCCCCGCAGGGTGCCGGTCGCGGGCCGATGCAAATGAGAAAACCGTCTGCTCCGGGCGTTATGGCCGAGCAAGGATGCCCGCGCCGCGTGAGCGGAGGGGCGTCTTCCAGGCTCGACCGAAGGATCCGATGACGCCCACGACCCATCTCGCCCTGATCAACGTCTTCATCGGCGACATCCAGGGAGGGCTCGGGCCATTCCTCGGCACGTGGCTCGCGCAGCAGCGGCAGTGGAGCCCGTCCGAGATCGGCCTCGTCACCACGCTCGTCGGCGGCGGCGCCCTGCTGCTGAGCGGGCCCTTCGGGGCCCTGGTCGACCGGGTCGAGCGTCCGCGCCTGCTGGTCGTCCTCTCCTGCGCCGCGATCCTGGCCGGCACCCTGCTGCTGATGCCGGCCCACGGCTTTGTGCCGGTGCTGGCGGCGCAGTTTCTCGCGGCGGCGGGCGGCACGCTGCTGCTGCTCGCCGTGACGGCCCTCACCCTCGGCATCGTCGGCAAGGAGGCCTTTCCGCGCCAGCAGGGCCGCAACCAGGCCTTCAATCATCTCGGCATCCTGTTCGCCGCCGGCCTCATCACCCTGGGGACCGCCCGGTTCGGACCGGCCGTGGCCTTCTGGGTGCTCGGCGCCATGGCGGCGGCGGCCATCGCGGCGACCCTCGCCATGCCGGCCGATGCCTGGAACTGCCGCCGCTCTTTCGGCTGGAAGGAGGAGGACGAGCAGGCCCCGGACCGCTCGTCCTATAGCCAGATCTTCTCCGACACCCGCCTCCTCGTGCTGGCCGTGGCGCTTGCCCTGTTCCAGCTCGGCAATGGCGGGATGCTGACCCTGCTCGGGCAGAAGCTCGTCCACACGACGAGCGATCCGGTCGCCTGGACCGCCCGCTACGTCATGGTGGCCCAGCTCGTGATGGTGCCGGTGGCGCTTCTGGCCGGCTCGCTCGCCGACCGGCGCGGCCGCCGCCAGCTTCTCATCGCCGCCTGCCTCGTGCTCCCGGTGCGCGCCGCGATCTGCGCCTTCGTCGATGACCCCACTTGGCTGATCCTCGCCGAGGTGCTCGACGGCGTGGGCTCTGGGATCATCGGCGTCGCCGTGCCCGTGGTGGTGGCCGATCTCACCTGGGGCACCGGCCGCACCCAGACCGTGCTCGGATGCGTCAACGCGGTGCAGGGCGCGGGCGGGGCGCTCTCGGCGTGGTATGGCGGGCTCGCTCAGGGCTGGCTCGGCTGGACCGGCAGCTTCCTCGCCCTCGGTGCGGCGGGCGTGGCGGCGTTCGGCCTGGTCTGGTGGCTCGCCGCCACCACGGAGGAGAGCGGCGCACAGCGCCGCCACGCGCGGCGGACCGCCCGCCGTGAGGCCCGCACCGCCGAGGGAGCCGCCTGAGGCATCCCCGCAGCCCGGATGGCCCTCCACGACATCGCCGGAGCGCCGCTCGTCCGAGTCCACCGGAACAGGCGGACGACCCGCCCGTTTCCGGCGGGAATGCCTCAGCGACGGACCCCATGAACCGCCCCCTGACCGATCGCCGCGACGGCCGCACGATCCACGCCTACGAGCCCAGGGCCGTGCCCTGGCTCAGCGTGGTGTTCGGCTACGGACCGATGCTGCCCTTCCTGGCCGGCGGCGCCCTCGTCTGGCTGCTGCGCGGGGAGGCCGGCGCGGCGATCTTCACGCTGACCCTGCTGTGGGGCTGCGCCATCCTGCTGTTCCTGTCGGGCGTGCGCCGGGGCGTCAGCTTCCGCACCGAGGGCGGGGCCAGGGTCTCGCAGATCGTCACGATGCTCGGGCTGTTCCTCCTCGGTTTCAGCGCGCTCGTGGCCTTCGCCCTCGGCTTCGTCGTGGCCGCCCTCGGGCTCCTGATCGTCGGCTACGTCGCCATCGCGGTGCTCGATCCGATCGCGGCCCGACGCGGGGAGGCGCCGCTGTTCTTCGAGCGGCTGCGCCCGTTCCAGATGCCGCTCGCCGTGCTCGGGCTGGCAGCCCTCCTCGCCCACCGTCTGCTCGCCTGACATGCACGTCACCCACGATCCGCAGGCGCCGGAATCCGAGACAATCGGGTTCGACGCCTTCCTGGCCGTCGATATCCGCATCGGCACGATCATCGCCGCCGAGCCGTTTCCGGAAGCCCGCAAGCCGGCCCTCAAGCTCGTGATCGATTTCGGATCGGTGATCGGCCACAAGCGCTCCAGCGCGCAGATCACCGAACATTACACGCCCGACGACCTGATCGGCCGGCAAGTGGCCGCGGTGGTGAATTTCCCGCCCCGACAGATCGGCAAGTTCCTGTCCGAGGTGCTGACGCTGGGCTTCGCCGACGCGGCCGGCGCCGTCGTGCTGTTTCGCCCCGACCTTCCCGTGCCGGATGGGAGCCGGCTGTTCTGAGGGGGTTGAATGGGATGCCCGTGCTCCGTTGCCTCGGCTTGCCGCCGCGCCGCCGCCTGCGATAGAGCCGGGCCTCATTTTCGAAGAATTTCTGATCGGCGACGACATGGCCAAGGCCGAGACCCTGAAACCCCGCCTGCCGCGCGGTTTTCCCGACCGCACCGAGGCCGACCTGCTCGCGCAAGGCCGGATGCTGGACACGATCCGGCAGACCTTCGAACTCTACGGCTTCGAGGCGCTGGAAACGCCGTTCGTCGAGTACACCGAGGCGCTGGGCAAGTTCCTGCCCGACCTCGATCGGCCGAACGAGGGGGTGTTCTCGTTCCAGGACGACGACGAGCAGTGGCTCTCGCTCCGCTACGATCTCACCGCGCCGCTCGCCCGGCACGTCGCCGAGAATTTCGACGTCCTGCCCAAACCCTATCGCAGCTACCGGGCCGGCTACGTCTTCCGCAACGAGAAGCCCGGCCCCGGCCGCTTCCGCCAGTTCATGCAGTTCGACGCCGACATCGTCGGGGCGGCCTCGGTCGCGGCCGATGCCGAGACCTGCATGCTGATGGCCGATACGCTCGACCGGCTCGGGCTCGGCGGCCAGTACGTGGTCAAGGTCAACAACCGCAAGGTCCTGGACGGCGTGATGGAGGCGATCGGCCTCGCCGGGGCCGACAAGGCCAGCCAGCGGCTCACGGTGCTTCGCGCCATCGACAAGCTCGACCGGTTGGGCGCGGACGGCGTCCGCCAACTGCTCGGGCCCGGCCGGAAGGACGAGAGCGGCGATTTCACCAAGGGCGCGGGACTCGCCGACGACGCGATCGAGCGCATCCTCGCCTATGTCGGCTTCGAGGCCGCCCCGCACGAGGGCGCCGACCGGCTGGCCTTCTGGGAGAAGTTCTTCGGTTCCTGGCACGCGGTGGTCGGGGATTCCGAGACCGGCCGGGAGGGCATCGCCGAACTCCACGCCATCATGCGGCTGTGCGAGGCGGCGGGCTACGGCCCCGACCGGGTGCGGGCCGATCCCTCCGTGGTGCGCGGCCTCGAATACTATACCGGCCCGGTCTACGAGGCCGAGCTGACCTTCCCCGTGACCAACGAGGACGGCCAGACCGTGCGCTTCGGCTCGGTCGCGGGCGGCGGACGCTACGACGGGCTGGTGGGCCGCTTCCGCAGCGAGCCGGTGCCGGCGACCGGCTTCTCCATCGGCGTCTCGCGGCTGTTCTCGGCGCTGCGCCTCACCAAGAGCCCCCTGGTCGAGGGCGCGGCCAAGCCCGGCCCCGTGGTCGTGCTGGTCCTGGATCGCGAGAACGTCGCCGAGTACCAGGCCCTGGTCGCCCGCCTGCGCGCGGACAACATCCGGGCGGAACTCTATCTCGGCGCTGCGGGCATGAAGGCGCAGATGAAGTACGCCGACCGCCGCCGGGCTCCGGCCGTGGTGATCCAGGGCTCGAACGAGCGCGAGGCCGGCGAGGTCCAGATCAAGGATCTGATCCAGGGCGCCCAGGCGGCCGCCGCCATCGCCAGCAACGCCGAGTGGAAGGCCGCCCGGCCCGCCCAGGTCTCGGTGCCGGTGGACCGGATGGTCGAGGCCGTGCGCGAGGTGCTGTCGCGGCATTTTGGGTGAGCTGCCCGCGATCTGTGGCCGGGAGCATCAGGCTCCCGCCATCGGTCCGCCGTCGGGCCCGCTCCGCCCTTTCACCGGCACGGCGGTGACGAAAGCCGCCTCACCCGCATCGTTGATCTGCCACACGGTGCGGATCCAGGGCTGTCGCCCGTCGGGAGCCTGGATCGGTCCGACGAAGACCAGTTTGCGCTTGCCTTCGGCCGTGATCAGATCCCGCGTCAGGCGCATCGGATGCGCGTGGACCAAAAGCGAAGCCGATAGAATTTCGGGAGAATCGGGCCGATAACCGAAGGCGAGGAAGAATCTCGCCTTGGCTGCTCCATGGGCATGGTCGAGGTTCAGCAGATATTCGGTGATCTTGGCTCGGTGGACCGTGCAGGTGATCGGGTCGTCTGGCCAGCCCATGCGAGGCGTTACACCACGGGACGCAGATCTCTCGCCGCGACCGTCGCCAACGCGCCTTCCGGTTCCGGAAACTCGACCTCGAAAGAACCGTCGTCCCAACTGCCCACGATCGTACCCTGGGCGCCGGCCTTCATCGGATCCCCGTCATCCGTTACAACGTCGGCGGTCAGCTCCACGATGTCGAACTCGCGGAATCCGGCGGCCGGCTCCGTTCTGCGCAAGCGGTAGAAAGCTTCGACGGTCATCGTTGGAAGATGAGCCGAACTGCGCGCTTGTGCAACCGAGAGAAGTCGTCTCGCCTCAAAACCCCGCCGCGAGTCTCTGCGGCGCGGCCGCCCGGTGCGTCGCCCCCTGGCGGTAGAGGCCACGATGCTGGCCGTCGGGCACCAGCGCCTCGGTGAGCCCGATCACCGTCTCGGCGGCGCCGAGCAGCACCGCTCCGTCGGGGGCGAGCGCCTTGGCGATCCGCTCCAGCACGTCGGCCTTGGTCGGGGCGTCGAAATAGATCAGCACGTTGCGGCAATAGACGATGTCGAACTGCCCGAGATGCTCGAACGGCTGCAGCAGGTTGAGCGGCCGGTAGCTCACCATGCCGGCGAGCTTCGGACTGATGCGCCACTGCTCGCCCACCTGCGTGAAATGCTTCACCAGCAGTTGGACGGGCAGCCCGCGCTGCACCTCGAAATGGCTGTAGAGGCCGAGCCGGGCCTTCTCCAGCACCTCGGTCGAGAGGTCGGTGCCGACGATCTCGATCTGCCAGCCGGCGAGCTGGGCGGCCGCCTCGTGAACCAGCATCGCCAGGGAATACGGCTCC
This sequence comes from Methylorubrum suomiense, assembly GCF_022179765.1. Classification (GTDB taxonomy): domain Bacteria; phylum Pseudomonadota; class Alphaproteobacteria; order Rhizobiales; family Beijerinckiaceae; genus Methylobacterium; species Methylobacterium suomiense. Next base: position 633,484 of record NZ_BPRE01000001.1, read on the forward strand.
TGGCCGGTGGAGGCCGCCGCCGACCAGATCCGCAGGCGCCGGGTCGCCCCGCGCGCCGCGATCGCGCGGGGCAGGAGCACGTCGCGGAACAGGTCGAAGGGGACCCGGTCGCGGAAGAAGAACGTCTCGTTGGTCGTCATCGCCTCGACGACCGCCCGCTCCAGCGGGCCTTCCCGCGACAGGCGCAGCGTGCCGACGAGATCGGACAGGGTCGCGAGATTGAAGCGGCGGCAGACCGGCGAGAGCCGGCTCTCGACGAGGTAGCGCTTCTCCGGCCCCAGGGCGAGGCCGGAGCGCTTCTTCAGGTAGTCGCGCAGGAAGGCGAAATCCGCCTCGGTCATGCCGCGCTCCCGCCGAGGGCGGTGCGCAGGGCCGGGCCGATCTCCGGCAACGGCAGCACGGCGTGGCACAGGCCGGCCTTGGCGACGCTTCCGGGCATGCCCCACACCGTGCTGGTGGCCTCGTCCTGGGCTAGCAACTGACCACCCGCCTCCACGAGGGCGCGCGATCCCGCCGTGCCGTCCGAGCCCATGCCGGTCAGGATCACGCTGAGCGTTGCCCCTCCGTAGAGGGCGGCGGCGTCGAGGAAGAGCACGTCCACCGCCGGGCGGCAGAAATTCACCGGTGGGCTGTCGTCGAGGCGGATCACCGGTTCGGACGCGGTGCCCGACAGCCGCATGTGGCGGCCGCCGGGGGCGACGTAGATGCGGCCGGGCTGCACCCGCTCGTCCGCCTTGCCCTCGGCCGCCGGCAGGCCGACCCGGGCGCCGAGATGGTCGGCGAAGACGGCGGTGAAGACCGGCGGCATGTGCTGGACGATGAGCACCGGCAGGCGGCGCAGGGTGGCCGCGCCGATCTTCTCGAGCACCTCGCCGACCGCCTTCGGGCCGCCGGTCGAGGAACCGATCAGCAGGACGCGCGGGGCGGTCATCGTGCGCGGCCGCGGGCGCAGGGTCACCGTACCGGACAGGCGCGAGACCGGGGCGGGCGCGGGCTGCGTCGAGGCGGTGGGTTCGACCGCGGCGGGAACGGGCCGGCGCCGGGCGCGGGCGGCGCCGAACACCCGGATCCGCTCCAGGAGATCGGCCCGGAAGCCGTCGGAGGTCGTGACGCCGCGATTGCTCTCGGGCTTGGGGATGTAGTCGACGGCGCCGAGCGAGAGGCAGCGCAGCGACACGTCGGCGTTGCGCTGGGTCAGCGTCGACATCATCACGACCTGCACGCCGGGCTGGCGCGCCAGGATCAGCGGCAGGGCCTGGATGCCGTCGAGTTCCGGCATCTCGATATCGAGCAGCACCACGTCCGGGGCGCAGCGCGCCAGCGCGTCGACGGCGGCGCGGCCGTTCGGGGCGGTGGCGACCACGTCGTGGCCGGCCTCGCCGAGCCAGCGGGAGACCAGTCCGCGCACCACGGCGGAATCGTCGGCGACCAGGACCTTGACCGCGCTGCGCGGCGCGGTTCCAGGGGCGAAGGCCGGAATGGCCGACATGCGTTTCGTGCCTCCGTGGGAGGAAGGGGAGAGAAGCCCTGCGGCCTCCCCGGGCCGCTCGGCTGGCTCGGGAGCGTCGGCGCGTCCGGCGCCCGCCGGCCGGGGCCGCTCAGGCGTGTTCGGGCAGGCGCACGGTGAAGCCGACCTGATCGAGCTTGGCCATCATGATCTCCCGGTCGAAGGGCTTCATGATGTACTCGTCGGCGCCCGCGCGCAGCGCCCGGGCGATGGCACCGATGTCGTTCTCGGTGGTGCAGAACAGCACCTTCGGACGATCGCCGCCGGGCAACTGGCGCAGGTGCCGCAGGACGTCGTAGCCGTCCATGTTCGGCATGTTCCAGTCGAGCAGGACCACCGCGGGCATCTCCTCGGCGCAGAGCGCCAGGGCCTTCTGCCCGTCCTCGGCGTCGCGGACGCTGAAGTCGAGGGTTTCGAGGATGCGGCGGGCGACCTTTCGGATCACCGCCGAGTCGTCGACGACGAGACCGGTCCTCATCGAATCTCCCCTCACGCGACCTTGGCGTCGCGGCCGGCCTCGCCGAAGGCGAGCAGCGCGTCGACGTCGAGGATGACGAGCAGGCGTCCGTCGAGACGGTGGACGCCGAGCGAGATGTCGCGCCAGCGGGGATCGAGATTGATCGGCACCGGCTCGTGGGTCTCGGCGCCGAGCTTCAGCACCTCGCCGACGCCGTCGACGATGAGCGCGAAGGTCTCGCCCGTCTGCTCCAGGCCGATCGCCATCTGCGCCGCGCCGGCCTCGCGGTCGGGCAGGCTGAGGCGGCGGCGCAGGCACAGGGCGGTGACGACGCGCCCGCGCAGGTTCAGCAGGCCGACGATCTCCTTCGGGGCGAGGGGCACCGGGGTGATGCCGGCGGGCACGAACACGTCGTGCACCCGGTCGATGGTGAGTCCGAACATGGTCTCTCCGACGAACACCGTCACGTAGTCGGTGGTGTCGGCGGGGGCGATGTTGGCGTTGGCGGCCTGCATGGCGGTCGACTCTCTCACAACAGGACGGGATCAGGCAGCGCTGGCGAGGGCGGGCTCGCCGATCTCGGAGAGGGCGGCCAGCAGACCGGAGCGGTCGAACTTCGCCACGAGGTCGCTGATGGCGAGGCTGCGCGCCTGCTCGATCGCCTCGGGGCCGACCGTCCCGGTCAGCGCCACCACCGGCATCTCGGCGAGGCGCCCGCCGGCCTTGCGCATGGCGCCGACGAGGTCGAAGCCGCTGCGGCCGGGCATCTCGAGATCGCTGACCACGACATCGATGGAGGGGTTGGACAGGAGCGTCTTGAGGGCCTCGTCGGCGCTCGCCGCCGCGCTCACGGCATAGCCCGCCGCCTTCAGCACGGGGGTGAGCATGTCGCGGAAGAAGGCCGAATCGTCCACTAGCAGGAGGGACGGCGCCTTGGTGGTGGTCTTGCGCGGACCCCGCGCCCAGTCGTCGTAGGCCAGCGGCAGGAAGTGGGCGATGTTGATGATGTCGGTGGCGCGGCCCCGCAGCACCGCCGAGCCGATGAGGTCGGAGCGGTCCGCGGCGATCTCGATGTCGAGCCGCTCCTCGACGATGTCGACGATCTCGTCGACCACGAGACCCATCGCCCGGTCGCCGTCGGAGAACACGACGAGCGACTGACTGCCCTCCGAGCGCAGCGGGATCGACGGGTCGGCGGGCACCAGCGGCATCAGGCGGCCGCGATATTGGATCAGCGGACGACCGCCAAGCCACTCGATCTTGGTGGCATCGATCTCCTCCAGGCGCGTGACGAGGGAGAGGGGCACCGCCTTGAAGCCGCCCGCGCCGCTCTTGAACACGAGGAGCGTCGCCTTGGCGTCGCCGGTCTCGACCTCCTCGACCTCGCTCTCCGCCGCGGCGCCCGACTGCGCGCTCTGGCCGACGAGCCGGGCGACGCCGTTGGGATCGACGATCAGCACCACGGCGCCGTCGCCGAGGATGGTGTTGCCGGCAAATAGCGGGATGTGGCGGAGCTTGGACGACATCGGCTTCACGACGATCTCTTCCGTATGGAAGACCTCGTCGACGAGGACGCCGAAGCGCTGGCGCCCGACCTGGGCGACGACCACGAAGCCGGATTCGACGACCTCGCCCTCCTCCACCGTCGCCTGTCCGCGCATCAGCCCGTCGAGGGTGACGATCGGCAGGAGCCGCTCGCGCAGGCGCAGGACCGGCGCACCGTTGATCCGCTCGATGGCGTTGGCGCCTTCCTTCGCGCCCTTGGCATCGACCCGCACCAGTTCGAGCACGGCGATCTGCGGCACCGCATAGCGCTGGGCGCCAGCCTTGACGATGAGCGCCGAGACGATGGCCAGCGTCAGCGGGATCTTGATGGTGAAGGTCGTGCCGCGGCCGAGTTCGGTGGCGATGTCGACCACGCCGCCGATGGTCTCGATGTTGGTCTTGACCACGTCCATGCCGACGCCGCGGCCGGAGACCGAGGTGACGGCCTTGGCCGTCGAGAAGCCGGCGTGGAAGATGAACTTCGCGACCTGCGCGTCGGTCATCTTCTCGATCTCGGCGGCGGGCGCGAGGTTGCGCTCGACCGCCTTCTTGCGGATCGCGGCGAGGTCCAGGCCCTTGCCGTCATCGGCGATCTCGATCGTGATCGTGCCGCCCTCGTGATAGGCGGACAGGCGGATCGTGCCGCGGGCGGGCTTGCCGGCCTTGATGCGCTCGTTGGTGGCCTCGATGCCGTGGTCGGCCGAGTTGCGCACCATGTGGGTGAGCGGGTCCTTGATGACGTCGAGCACCTGCCGGTCGAGTTCGGTCTCGGCGCCGGACATCACCAGTTCGATGCCCTTGCCGAGTTCGGCCGAGAGATCGCGCACGACGCGGGGCAGCTTCTGCCAAGCATTGCCGATCGGCTGCATGCGCGTCTTCATGACGCCCTCCTGCAGCTCGGCGGTGACGTGGGAGAGCCGCTGGAGCGGCACCTTGTAGCTGGAATCCTCGTGACGCCGGGCGATCTCGAGGAGCTGATTGCGGGTCAGCACCAGTTCCGACACCATCGTCATCAGGTGCTCGATGGTGTCGACGTTCACGCGGATCGTCTGCGCCTTGGCGATGGCGCCCTCGCCGCCCTCGGCAGGTCCCGAGGCGGCGGCGGAGGCGCGGGGGGCGGCCGGCTCAGGCGCCTCCTCGGCGGCCATGTCCGAGGCCATCTCGAAGGCGGGCAGTTCCCGGGCCGGCTCCTGGGCCGGGGCGTAGGCGGCGGGGGCCGGAGCGGGTTCGAGAGCGAAGTCGTCGGGGCCGGGCGCTTCCAGGAAGGCGCGCTCCAGCTCGTCCAGCGAGACCTCGCCGGGTTTGAGCTCGCGTTCCACCGGCGGCGGCAGCACGACGGCGGCGGGTGCGGCGACGGGGGCCGGGGCGGGGGCCGGCGCCTCCTCGGACGACATGCGATCGAGGGCGCCGATCAGGTCGTCGTCGGAGCCGGAGGGCTCGGTGCCAGAGGCTTCGAGGTCGGCGAGGATCGCCTTGAGGCGGTCGAGGGTCGCCAGGATCAGGGTCACGGAGGCGCCGCTGACGGGATAGCCGTCGCGGAAGCGGCCCATCAGCGTCTCGGCGGCATGGGCCAGAGCCTCCAGCCGCGGCAGCCCGAGGAAGCCGCAGGTGCCCTTGATGGTGTGAACCAGGCGGAAAATGTTGCGCAGGATCTGCTGGTTGTTCGGATCCTGCTCGAAACGGACCAACTCCGCGTCGACCGTGTCCAGATGCTCGGCGCTCTCGACCAGGAACTCGCGAAGCAGATCGTCCATGACAGGCACTCGTCAAACGCGCACGAAAGGATGTGCGCCGAGCACTCTCGCCTTGGAAAGTTAGTGAAGGGTTTCGTGAAGGGCGGAAAGCACAGATAAGCCGTAGCAGATTCCGCCCGCCACGATTTAAGCGAGCTGCGTGTCCGAGGGCGGCGCGCTGTCGGAGGGGCGCTCGTCCTCGACACTCGGGGCGGGCGCGCCGGGCAGGCCGGTCTTGGCCTCGGTCGGCGTGGCGCTGACCGTCACCTCGTCGCCCTCGATGACGAAGCGCACGTCCATGGCGGCGGCCCGGGCCACGAGGCCGGCATAGAACGGCAGGATGCCGTGGGCGTCCACCGTGCCGCCCTCGGGCGTGCCGGCGATCAGCGCCTCGACATGGTTCGGGATGCGGGCATGGCTGCCCTTGGAGCGCAGGGTGAAGGTCGGCGCATCGCCGTCGCCGGCGACCTTCACGTCGATATGGCCGCCGCGGGGGATCGCGGTCGAGGCGATGACGACCAAGTTGAGAAGCAGCTTGACCTTGTTCTTCGGAAACAGAGCCTGCGGGGCGCTCCACGAAAGCTGGGTCTTCTCGTCGGCGAACATCGCCCGCGAGACCTTCTCGGCATCCGCGAGGTCGATCGAGGCGCCCGCCGAGCCCGCCGCCCCGAAAGCGATGCGGGCGAACTGAATCCGGGCCGAGGCGGTCTTGGCACTCTTGCGGATCAGGTCGAGGGCGAATTCGCGCATCGACGGGTCGTTGTCGTCCTCCAGCACCTCGAGTCCGTTCACGATGGCGCCGATCGGGCTGATCACGTCATGGCAGACGCGGGAGCACAGGAGCGCCGACAGGTCGAGGGCGTCGAGGGTGAGGCTGGTGCTGGGGCCGCTCATGGCACGCTCCGTTGCCGGCTCCGATGCCGGATGTCGCGGCAAGCCGCGCGTTCTTGTCCAAGTTCGCCGCCCGCTGGTCCGCGGCCGCAAGGCTGCGTTCGGCGCGGGCACCCGGGCACCGATAGTCATGGAAGGCGGCTTTGGGAAGGCGCACCCCACCCGCCCGACCGGCGAGCGCTGTCGGCGACCCGCCTCCCTTCCGACGCTCAAGGCGAGATCACGCCTTCCTTTGGCGCCGATGCAGTCATCGCTCGGGAGCGCCCGACCCCACGGATCCCTCCCGATCCCCCGACGGTTTCCTTCACGATTGCTTGGGCGGACGCTTCAACCGGATGGCAGCCCGAAATGGGACCGATCCGTCTCGAATTGTCCCAAATCGGGCCCGAAGAGGCCTGCGCGGGTCGATCCGCCAGGACGCGCGGGACACCGTTCAGCAACGAGTCAGGCCGGGACGCGCCATTTGCCCGGCCCTTGCTTGCCGAACCGTGCCGGGTCGCCCCGGCGCCCGCTTGTGTGCCCTGCCCGCGATCGATCGCCCGACCCTAACCGCATCATGACCCCGCGATGACCCCCCCCGATCCGCTCCCCGCGCTTTCCCCGACGGCCCCCGTGCCGGAGGCTCTGCGCGATCCCGTGGCGGAGGCCTTGGCGGGCATCGCCTGCGAGGCGGGACGGATCCTGCGGGGCTTCCACGGCGGCGACTGCCCGCACGTGGTCAAGCCGGACGGTTCGCCCGCGAGCCTCGCCGATGCCCGCTCCGAGGAACTGATCGTCTCGGCGCTGACCGCGCGCTTTCCCGGCATCCCGGTGATCGCCGAGGAGACGTCCTGCACGGCGCCGCCCGCGCCGTTGTTCTTCCTCGTCGATCCCCTCGACGGCACCCGCGACTTCCTGGCCGGCAACGAGCAGTACTGCGTCAATATCTGCCTCGTGCAGGGTGACCGGCCGGTCGCCGCCGCCCTCGCCGCGCCCGGCCTCGGCCGCGTCTGGGCGGCGGGCCTCACCGCCCGCGAGGCCTCGATCCGGGAGGGGCGCCCCACCGCCTTCCATCCGGTCACGGTGCGGGAGGCGCCCGCCGATGGCCTCGTCGCCCTCGTGAGTCGCCTGCACGGCGACAGTGCCACCGATGCCTGCCTGGAGCGCCTCGCCGTCGGGGAGCGCCGGGTGACGTCCTCCGCGCTGAAATTCTGCCTGATCGCCGCGGGCGAGGCCGACATCTACATCCGCTGCGCCCCCACCATGGAGTGGGACACGGCGGCCGGCGACCACGTGCTGACCATGGCCGGCGGCCACGTGATCGGGCCGGATGGCGGCATCGTCACCTACGGGCATTACGCCCGCTTCTACCGGAACGGCCCCTTCGCCGCCCTGGGCTCGGCCCGCTACCGCGACGACCTCGACCTGCCCCGGGACACCGCCGTCACCTATTTCGATCGCCGCCGCGCCGGGGAAGCGCTCGACGTCGGCCTGCGGGGGTGAGGCGGGCGCGCTTAACCCTTCGTTAACCGGAACTTGACTTGATCGAGCCATCGTTGCGCGCTCTCTCCCCGGGCCCGGCCCGGCCGGAGCGCCCGTGTCGCGTCCCGGCACGGGGTCTCCGGCACCGAGGATCGGGCGCCGCCGAGGGAGACCGACCATGCCGCACGATCCCATCCGGAGCACGAGCCGCCGCGCCGCTTTGCTCGGCCTCGCCGCCGGCCTGATGGCCGCCGCCGCCCCGGCGGCCGCCGTCGATGACGGGGGACGCCCCGAATCCTTCCGCCCCTCCGAGATCATCGACAACGGCCACCGCTTCTTCGGCAGCGTGTCGCGGGGGCTCGCGCTGACTATCGAGGAGGCGACCCGGCGCTGGGGCGAGCCCAATGGCTACATCCTCGGCCAGGAGGCGTCGGGCGCGATCGTCGGCGGCCTGCGCTACGGCGAGGGCACGCTCTACACCCGCAATGCCGGGCAGCGCCGGATCTACTGGCAGGGTCCGACGCTGGGATTCGACGTCGGCGGCGACGGTGCGCGCACCATGATGCTCGTCTACAATCTGCCGGCCCTGCCCGCCCTTTACCGCCGCTTCGGCGGCGTCGCCGGCTCGGCCTATTTCATCGGCGGCTTCGGCATGACCGCCGTCACCGACGGCGACGTGGTCGTGGTGCCGATCCGCTCCGGCGTCGGCGCCCGGCTCGGCATCAATGTCGGCTACCTCAAATTTACGAGCCGCGCGACCTGGAACCCGTTTTAAGGGGAGACGCTTGCCTCCGCGGCGGCAACCCGGGCAAAAGACCCGCGGCCGGATGGATCGGCCGAACGCCGCACGAGGGCTGCCCGCGTGATCGAGACCGTGATGATCTTCGGCCTCGGCTTCCTGCTGGCGAGCCTGTGCGCCCTGATCGCCCTGCCCACCGTCAATGCCCGTGCGACCCGGCTGGCCCGGCGGCGGATCGAGGCGACCCTGCCGGTGAGCGCCGCCGAGGTCGCCGCCGAGCGCGACCATCTGCGCGCCGAGTTCGCGGTGGCGCAGCGCCGGCTGGAGCGCAGGGCCGAAGCCGCGGCCGCCAAGCGCCACGCCGACATGGCGGCTCTGGGGGCCCGCACCATGGAGGCCGAGACCGCGATCGCGGCGCGGCTGCGCAGCGAGGCCGAGTTCGCCCGCGCGCAGGAGCGGATCGCCGGTCTCGATCAGGATCTCGCATCGTCCCGGGACGAGCACGAAGCCGGCCTCGCCACGCTGCACGCCCTGGAGGAGGCGCATCGCGCCGTCCTCGACAGCCTGAAGGCTGCCCGTCGCAGCCAGGCCGCCGATCCGCAGGCGGCGCTCGACGCGGCGGCGGCGCCGGCGCCGGCCGATATCGCGACTCTGCGCGCCGAGCGGGAGGCCCTGCGAGCGGAATTGGATGAGGCCCGGTCGGCCCTGGCCGCCCGCGGCGACGACACCGCCGAACTGCGCCGCCGCATCGGCGAGGTGGCCGACGCCCTGGCCCGGCGCGATCACCTGCCGAATGTCGGCGCCTTCCCGGCCGCCGCGATGGCGGACCGCTGACGCCGCCTTCGCGTCGGCCCCGAGGCGCACGCCTAGAGAAAATCCTTCGTGCGCGGCGGCACCTTCCCGCCTCGGGCGCATGTGCCGGGTCCGTGGGCTCCCTTGCGGGCCTGTGTCCAAATCCGTAACAGGAAAAGCCATTTCGCGATGGTCGCGGCCCGCCTTGTTTCGGACATGCGGCAGGCTCATCGCGCCGGATCTATCCCTTGAACCGCGATCGAGCGAACATCATGGCCTTGAAGCTGACGTCCCTTGCCCTCGTGCTGTCGGGCGTGACCGCCCTCCTGGTCGCACCGGCGCAGGCGCAGCAATCGAAGCGCGGCAACGAGACCCTGAAGAAGTACTGCACCGGCGATTACCTGAGCTATTGCGGCAATCTCGATCCGGATGATCCGGCCACCGATCAGTGCTTCAAGACCAACTGGTCCAAGCTCTCCGAGAATTGCCGCCGCGCGATCGACGCCTACACCCCACCGAAGGACGCGTCTCAGCGCAAGAAGAGCTGAAGCCTCCGTCCTTCCGCCTGACGGAAGGATCGGCCCCGCGGGGATCCCGGTATCCGCACGGGGCCTCCGCGTTACTGATAGGCCTGTTTCAGATCGAGGGTGCAGCGCACCCCGACCTCGTCGTAGCCCTCCGCGAGCCAGGTCTGCGCGGCCTGGCGGCCCTTGTCGCGCAGGCGCTCGATCATCCGCCAGCGGGCGTCGAGGCGCGAGGAGGCGGCATAATCGTCGAGCAGGTCGGTCCCGTCGATGCGGTGGAGGAAGACCCGCTCCAGCCCCTCCACCTGCTGGCCGCCTTCCTCGATCAGGCCGTGCACGAAATCGATGGCACGCAATTCCCGCATCAGGTTGGCGTTGAAGGTGATCTCGTTGAGCCGGTTCTGGATATCCTGCGGGGAGCGGGGCGTCTCGCGGCGCTCCACCGGGTTGATCTGAACCAGCAGGATGTCGCGGGTGCGCGCCTCGTGCAGCGGATAGAGCGCCGGATTGCCGAGATAGCCGCCGTCCCAGTAGGGCACGCCGTCGATCTCGACCGCCTGGAACACGGTGGGCAGACAGGCCGAGGCCATGACGTGGTCCGCGGTCAGGCGCTCCCGATCGAACACAGCCAGCTTGCCGGTCCAGACATTGGTGGCCGAGACGAACACGTTCGCGGTGCTGGCCCCGCGCAAGCGCTCGAAATCGACCACCCGCTCCAGGGCGCCGCGCAGGGGATTGATGTTGAGGGGATTGGCCGCATAGGGCCCGGGATTGAGCACCTTCAGCCAAGCCTCGACGAAGGGATTGCCCTTCCAGACGTGGAACAGCCCGTCGATCCAAGTCTGCTGCACCGGCTTGAGATCGGCATCCAGGCTCGCCTCGCGCCAGAACGCCGCCAGGGCGGCGCGTGCCCCCTCCGGCCCGCCCGCGAGCCAGCCGTCGACGAGGACGACGGCGTTCATCGCCCCCGCACTCGCGCCGGTGACCGCTTCGAAGGCGACGCGACCGTCCTCGATCAACGCGTCGAGCACGCCCCAGGTGAAGGCCCCGTGCGAGCCGCCGCCCTGAAGCGCCAGCGACACCGCCTTCTCGGCTCGCGGCCCGGCCAGCCCCCGAAAGTCTTCCCCGGGGCGGGTGGTGTGAGCTATCGGGCTCGGGACCGCGGTCACGGGATTGTGAGCGTCGTCGTGAGCGTCGTCACGGGACGTTTCCGGCGATACGGCGGCGGCGCTCGTCTCTGGGCTGGTCCTGTCCATCGGATCTCGCACGATTGTTGCGGTGCTTCCACAGATGGTGCAAAGCAGCAATCGGTTCCGTGCGGTTCTTTGCCTCGCGGAGGACCGATGCATACAGGTTAACGCGCGTGGGCGCAGGGACATCCTTGCATTCACGGCACCCACGCTCGACATCCCGCCTGGGATGCGACATGGAAGCGGCCTTGAGCGCAAGGCGCGCCGCGCATCCGTTCGCGCGGGCTTGAGGCGACACGTCGCGGATCGCGCCGGATTCGGATAAGATCCCATCCGCGCCTGCGGAACGCCCGAGGCTGGCACGCGCGGACAACAGACGACCCGCGAAGGCACGATGGAAGTCATGGAAGCTCCCGACGCCCTGGCAAACCCGATCGAGGCTCAGAGCCCGAACCTGCGCGGTCCGGAGATCGCCGGGCCCGCCCCGCGCCACCGCACCGTCGGCGTACGCATCGGTGAGGGCGAGGGCTCGGTCACCGTCGGCGGCGGCGCACCGATCGTCGTTCAGTCGATGACCAACACCGACACGGCGGATATCGATGCCACGGTGGCTCAGGTCGCCCAGCTCGCCCGGGTCGGCTCGGAACTGGTGCGCATCACCGTCGACCGCGACGAGGCGGCCGCGGCGGTGCCGAAGATCCGCGAGCGCCTCGACCGGATCGGCGTGCACGTGCCGCTGATCGGCGACTTCCACTATATCGGCCACAAGCTCCTGTCCGACCATCCGGCCTGCGCCGAGGCGCTGGCCAAGTACCGGATCAATCCGGGCAATGTCGGCTTCAAGGAGAAGAAGGACACGCAGTTCTCGACCATCATCGAGCAGGCGATCAAGTACGGCAAGACGGTCCGCATCGGCGCGAACTGGGGCTCGCTCGACGGCGAGCTGCTGACGCATCTGATGGACGAGAACGCCAAGTCGCCCCGCCCCATCGATGCCCGCGCGGTCATGCGCGAGGCGATGGTGCAGTCCGCCCTCACCTCCGCCGACCGCGCGGTGGCGCTCGGCCTGCCGAAGGATCGCATCATCCTCTCCGCGAAGGTCTCGGCGGTGCAGGATCTGATCGCGGTCTATCGCGAGGTGGCGCGCCGCTCCGACTACGCGATCCATCTCGGCCTGACCGAGGCCGGCATGGGCTCGAAGGGCATCGTCGCGGCCTCGGCCGCCATCGGCGTCCTGCTGCAGGACGGCATCGGCGACACGATCCGCTACTCGCTGACGCCCGAGCCCGGCGGCGACCGCGGGGTCGAGGTCAAGGCCGCGCAGGAACTCCTGCAGACCATGGGCTTCCGCACCTTCGTGCCGCTCGTGGCCGCCTGCCCCGGCTGCGGCCGGACGACGTCCACGACGTTCCAGGAACTGGCCCGCGACATCCAGAACTGGATCACCACGTCCATGCCGGAATGGAAGAAGACCTATCCGGGGGTCGAGGGCCTGAACGTCGCGGTGATGGGATGCATCGTCAACGGGCCGGGCGAATCGAAGCATGCCGATATCGGCATCTCGCTTCCCGGCACCGGCGAGAGCCCGAGCGCGCCGGTCTTCATCGACGGCAAGAAGGCGATGACCCTGCGCGGTGCGACGCTGGCCAAGGATTTCGAGGGCATCGTCATCGATTACATCGAGCGTCGCTTCGGCCAGGGCAAGCGCGACGCCGCCGAGTGAGCCGGAGCGCGCGTGAGCGCGCTCTGCCTACGGATGGCCGACGTGAGGGGGCCAGGCCCCGGAACCCGTCAGGGGCGTTTTCGGGCGTCGCACCCCATGCTAACGCTGGCTCGATCCGCCAGCCCCGCGAGGCCGCGATGCCCGGCCTGAACCTTGCCGTCCCCGACCCCGCGCTTCCGGGCACGGCGATGCCCGGCCTGCCCGGGCGCCCCGCGGCGACGGCACGGGGCATGACTCCGCGGCCCGAACCGGCGGCGGGTCGGCGCTCATCCGGGCGACCGACGCATTCCCTTCACGCGGCTCCGGCAGACGCTTCCGGACGACGCGCGCACCCGAACCCTACGGTCCGATGACCCAGCCAGCCAGCCCGAGCCTGCCGGCCGATTCCACCGCAGCCCCCGTCGTCGGTGGGCCGGCGCCCGGCGAGGGCGGTCCGGTCGCGACCGCCGCCGGCGCCGTCGACGCCTCCGCAGCCTCGGCCCACGGCCACGCCCGAACCGGCTTCTGGGCCCTGACCGTCGGCTCCGTGGGCGTCGTCTACGGCGATATCGGCACGAGCCCGCTCTACGCCTTCCGCGAGGCGCTCGCGCCTTCCCGCGTCGATGGCATCCTTTTGCCCGAGGAGGTGATCGGCACCACCTCGCTCATCATCTGGGCGCTCCTGCTGATCGTCACGATCAAGTACGTCGCCATCCTCCTGCGCATGGACAACAACGGCGAGGGCGGCATCCTCTCGCTGATGGCCAAGGCCCGCCAAGCGCTCGGCGGCTCCAAGATCGTGTTCATGCTGGGCCTGCTCGGGGCCTCGCTGTTCTACGGCGATTCCGTCATCACGCCCGCGATCTCGGTGCTCTCGGCGGTGGAGGGGTTGAAGCTCGTCACGCCGGCCTTCGACCATTACGTGCTGCCGATCACGGTGGCGATCATCGTCGGGCTGTTCGCCGTCCAGAGCCACGGCACCGCCCGTGTCGCGACCTTCTTCGGTCCCATCATGGTGATCTGGTTCCTGGCGCTGGCCGCGGCCGCGATTCCCTACATCGTCGGCAATCCCGGCGTGCTCGCCGCCTTCAATCCCTGGTACGCCCTGCATTACCTCCTCGGCCACGGCACCGGCGCGCTGGTGGCGCTCGGGGCGGTGTTCCTGGCGGTGACGGGGGCGGAGGCATTGTTCGCCGATCTCGGCCATTTCGGGCGTCGGCCGATCCAGGTGGCGTGGCTGTTCCTCGTCGCGCCCTGCCTCGTGCTCAACTATCTCGGCCAGACCGCCTTGGTGCTGGCCAAGCCCGACACGACCGATCCGTTCTATCAGCTGGTGCCGGAATGGGGCCTGATCCCCATGGTGCTGCTCGCCACCATCGCCACCGTCACGGCGAGCCAAGCGGTCATCACCGGCGCCTTCTCGCTGTCGCGGCAGGCGATCCAGCTCGGCATGCTGCCGCGCATGGAGATCCGCCATACCTCGGAGGCGCATTCGGGCCAGATCTACCTGCCCCAGATCAACATGCTGCTGGCCCTCGGCGTGGTGATCCTGGCAGTGACCTTCCGCTCGTCCTCGGCCCTCGCCTCGGCCTACGGCATCGCGGTGACCGGCACGATGCTGCTGACCGCCGCCATGGCCTACGTGGTGCTGTGGAAGGTGGTGCGTCTGACGCCGATCGTGGCGGCGATCGCGATCGCACCCTTCATCGTCATCGAATTCCTCTTCATGCTCTCGAACCTGCTCAAGGTGCATGAGGGCGGCTACGTGCCGCTGCTGCTCGCGGGCGGCCTGATGCTGATGATGTGGACCTGGGTGCGGGGTGTGGCGATCCTGGTCAACAAGACCCGCAAGACCGACGTGCCGCTGATCGAGCTCGTCGGAATGCTGGAGAAGAGCACCTCCTACCACCGAGTGAAGGGCACGGCGGTGTTCCTGACGAGCGATCCCGACATCGCTCCGGCGGCGCTGCTGCACAACATGAAGCACAACAAGGTCATCCACGAGAAGAACGTGGTGCTCACCGTCGAGACCATGGACCGGCCCCGCGCAACCGAATCCGAGCGGGTGCGGATCGAGCCCGTCGGGCCGGGCTTCTCGCGGGTGGTGATGCGCTTCGGCTTCATGGAGACGCCCAACATCCCCCGGACGCTGGCGCTCCTGAAGCGCGAGGGCTTCAAGTTCGACATCATGTCGACCTCGTTCTTCCTCTCGCGCCGCTCGATCCGGCCCGCCGCCCATTCGGGCATGCCGCTCTGGCAGGACCGGATCTTCATCACGCTGGCCAAGAACGCCAACGACGCCACCGACTTCTTCCAGATCCCCACCGGCCGCGTCGTCGAGGTCGGGACACAGGTGACGGTGTAGCGGACTCATCGAAAGCGAGGCCGCTTGGCGGGCTGTGCCAGTGAAGGGGCCTCGAACCGATCGCCCACCCGGCTCGATCTCTTGAAAGAAATCCTCCGCACCGCTCGCCGCAACGGCGGGATTGAGGATCTTCGTCAAAGTACAACTTCGCGGATCGCCAAGGCGGCCGATGCGCGAATTGCGCGCAATCCTGTGGCGTGCCTGCTACAGGCCCCGGCTATCACCCTTGCTGTTCCGGCCCGCGCCTTGTCCGTCCCGTCCTGCCTGACTACAGCTGAGCTTACAAAAAGCCAGTAATAACAGTAGTTTAGCATAGTTCCAAACTAGGGATTCGGTCGCGTGTGGGGCACGCAATCGGCTGGATCCGCTGGTTCGGGCAAATGGGACAATCACGGCGATGCGGTCGGCTCACACACTCATCGGCTCGTCCAGACTGCGAATGGCGGCCCTGGCGAGCGCCTCGCTGATGGCCCTGACCGTCGGCGCCCACGCGCAACAGAGCACGCAGCTCGAAGAGATCTCGGTCGCGGGCGGTGGCGCCGGCGGCAATCCCGCAACCGGCCGTACCGTCCCCGGCCCGCCCGTCGCCGGTGGACGCCCGCTGCGCGAGGATCCGCGCGGGCCCGTCGATGGCTACGTCGCGACCCGCTCGGCGACGGCGACCAAGACCAACACGCCGCTGATCGAAACGCCGCAATCGATCACTGTGGTGGGGCGCGAGCAGATCGATGCACAGAAGGCACAAACGCTAACGCAGGCGACGCAATACACGGCTGGTGTCTATTCCGGTACGTTCGGTGCTGATACCCGTGTTGATTACTTCACGCTGCGTGGCTTCATTGCGAGCGATTACGGTATCTACCGTGATGGGCTTCAGGTGCTGAACTATGGCTTTGGCACCTTCAAGGTAGAGACGTTCGGCCTGGAGCGCATTGAGGTGCTGCGCGGTCCCGCTGCCGTTCTCTTCGGCGCCGGCAATCCAGGCGGTATCATCAATCAGATCACCAAACGCCCGACAGCCCAACCGTTCGGCTATGTCGAGGTCGGCGGCGGCTCATTTGGTCAGGTCTATGGCGCCTTCGACATCGGCGGCCCTGCCGATGATTCGGGCAAATGGTTCTATCGGCTGACCGGCTTTGGCCGTCAGGGTGGTACGCAGGTCGATGGTGCGCCTGACGACCGTGGCTATATCGCTCCAGCCCTCACCTATCGTCCGGATGCAGGAACATCGCTCACCATTTTGACGAGCTATCAGCGCGACTCGACAGCCGTTACGGCGAACTTCCTGCCCTATTCGGGAACGGTACGTCCGAATGCGAGCGGTCTGCGTATCCCACGCTCGCTCAACGTCGGTGATCCGGCGCTCAACACGTTCCAGCGCGAGCAGGTGTTTGCCGGGTATGAATTCGAGCATGCCATCGACGCGACATGGACCTTCCGGCAAAACCTTCGCTATTCATTCAGCGACGGCTTCCAGAATTCATACCTCAATCAGACCGGCTACGTGGATGCGGCCGAGACGACTCTGAACCGCTACCAGTTCCTGACAAGCTCCAAGGTCGGCATCTTTCAGGTCGATAATCAAGCCGAGGCACGTTTCTTCGACGGATACTTCCGGCACGATCTTCTTCTTGGGCTTGATTACAAGCGTTACGACCTGCACGATAATCAAGGGACCAACTTCACGAACTTCTATCCCGTGCCGGGCCTGAGCATTATCAACCCGGTCTACGGACAGATCCGCGGCAGGCCGGCGCCTTATCTTGTGAATGCCGACACCTTCCAGCAAATCGGCATCTACGCGCAGGACCAGATTAAGCTTACCGATCAGTTGACCCTCGTGCTCGGTGGACGGCAGGATTTTGCCGACAACGTTGTGCGGGACCGACTGACCCCCGCCAATAGTAGCCAACGCAGTGACGAGGCTTTCAGTGGCCGCGCGGCCCTGATCTACAATTTTGTCGATGGTCTTGCGCCCTACGTGAGCTACTCGACATCATTCCAGCCGCAGATCGGCTCGGACGCAAACCGTCGCAGTTTTGCGCCGGAATACGGCGAACAGGTCGAGGTCGGTGTCAAGTTCGAGCCGATCGGCTACGGTTTCTTCCTGACAGCCGCGGCCTTCGATCTCGTGCGGCAGAACGTGGTGCAGCCCGTACCGGGGACCTTCTTCAGCTCGCAGCTCGGAGAGGTGCGCTCGCGCGGCGTCGAGGTTCAAGCCGTCGCCAATCTTGCCCAGGGACTCAACATCGTCGGCGCCTTTACCGCCTACGACCTCGTCACGCTCAAGGGCGAGGCGGATCAGGTTGGGCGCACGCCGACCCGTATCCCGGAGGTATTGGCATCAATCTTTGCCGATTACACGATCCCAAGTGGTGATTGGCGCGGCTTCGGCTTCGGTGGCGGCGTGCGCTATGTGGGAAGTTCATTCGCCAACGTAGCCAACACGCTGGTGGTCCCCGAGTATGTGCTCTTCGATGCTCAGGTGCATTACACATGGGGCAATTGGCGCGCGGCAATCAACGCGACAAATATCGGTGACCGGCGGTTCGTTTCTTCCTGTATCTCCGCCAACGAGTGCTTCTACGGCGAAGCACGCCGCGTGCTCGGAAGCATCAGCTACAAGTGGTGAAGCGCCGCAGGGCCCGTTTCCGGGCCCTGGCCCGGCTTTGACACGACGGCGCGTCGGACTATCTCGGGTCTCTCTTCCTAAGCGGATCGTGAGAATCCGTGGCTTCGAGGAACGTCCGATGACCGCCCGTCTTCTGCTCGCCGCCGCCCTTGTCGGCGGCTTACTCTCTCCTGCGGCCGCGCAGGAGCCGGCAACGCCCCCCGCGGCGACGCCGCCCGCGCAGGGCAGCACGCAAGACGCCGCCCCGCCCCGGCCGATCCGCAATGCGCCCAGCCCCCGTGCGCTGGAATTCGCCGCCTACATCTTCTCGGCGGTCAATGTCTGCGGCTACGTGCTCAGCACGAGCGAGTTCGAAGCGCTGCTCGCCAAGCAGAACACCAAGCCCGAGGATGTCAGCCCGCGCGGGCCGTTCGGCAACCGGGTGATGGGCATCTTCACGCTGATGTCGAACCAGATGAATCTCAACCGCGAGCAGGCCTGCCTCGCGGTGGCCGGCGAGTACGGCCCGGAGGGCTCGGTGACCAAGAACCTTCTGCTGCCGCCGGGCACCACGCCCCCCGAGGCGAAGCCGAAATAACCTGCGGCGTTCCGATCCGACCGATCGGCCGGGCGGATCCCGACCGCACGCGGATCACGATCCCGGATGAGTCGGCGCCTGTCGGCTCATCGGCCGAGCGATAGGCCGGCTCTCGCGCCGGCCCGAAATGCTGTAGAGGGACGGCCATCGTCTTCGCCGCCCCACGCTGCCACCATGTCCTCATCTCCCTCCGCGCTTCGCCCCCTCCCCCGTCCGGGCGTGCTCGCCATCGAAGCCTATGTGCCCGGCAAGAGCGCCGCGCCGGGCGTGGCCAAGATCCATAAGCTGTCCTCGAACGAGACGCCGCTCGGGCCGAGCCCGCGCGCCGTCGAGGCGCTGCGGGCGGAATCCGCGACGCTGGCGCTTTATCCCGACGGCAGCGCCGCGCGCCTACGCGAGGCGATCGGGGCGCGTTACGGGCTCGATCCGGCCCGGATCGTCTGCGGTGCGGGCTCGGACGAACTCCTGACCCTGCTGGCGCTCGCCTTCGTCGGCCCCGGCGACGAGGGCATCTTCTGCGAGCACGGCTTCCTCGTCTACCGCATCGCCATCCTGACGGCGGGGGGCACGCCGGTCGTGGCACCGGAGACCGATCTCACGGCGAATGTCGATGCGATCCTGGCCGCAGTGACGCCGCGCACCCGCATCGTCTATCTGGCCAATCCCAACAACCCGACCGGTACCTACCTGCCCTTCGACGAGGTGCGCCGGCTGCATGCCGGGCTGCCGGGCAACGTGCTGCTCGTGCTCGACGGAGCCTATGCCGAATATGTGCGGGCCAACGATTACAGCGCCGGCCTGGAACTGGCGCTGGAAGCCGGCAACGTCGTGATGACCCGCACCTTCTCGAAGATCCACGGCTTGGCCGCGCAGCGCATCGGCTGGATGGTCGGTCCCGAGGGCGTGGTCGACGCGCTCAACCGCATCCGCGGCCCGTTCAACCTGTCGGCCGGCGCCATCGCGGCGGGGGCTGCGGCCATCGCCGACGAGGCCCATATCGCCGCGGCCGTCGCCCACAACGACGAGTGGCTCGTCTGGCTCACCCGAGAGGTCGACGCTCTGGGTCTGACCGTCACGCCGAGCGTCGGCAACTTCCTTCTCGTCCATTTCTCCGACACCCCCGGCCGCAGCGCGGCGGAAGCCGACGCGCATCTCACCAAGGCCGGCGTGATCGTGCGTCGCGTCACCGCCTACGGCCTGCCCGACGCCCTGCGGGTGACGGTCGGCAGCGCGGAGTCCAACCGGGCCTTCGTCGCCGCCCTCACCGACTTCCTCGGCGGAGACCGCGCGTGAGCGAGGTCGTCGAGCGGATCGCCATCGTCGGTCTGGGTCTGATCGGCTCCTCCATCGCCCGCGGCGCCCGCACCTACGGACTCGCCCGGACCATCGTGGCCATCGACCGCGATCCGGCGGTGATCGAGCGGGTGAGAGCGCTCGGCCTCGCCGAGACCGCGACCTGCGATCCGGTCGAGGGCGTGCGGGACGCCGATCTCGTGATCCTGTGCGTGCCCGTCGGCGCCATCGGCGCGGTGGCGGAGGCGATCGCGCCGCATCTGAAGCCCGGCGCCGTGGTTTCGGATGTCGGCTCGGTCAAGGCGGCGGTGGTCGCCGCCGTGGCGCCGCATCTGTCGGATGCCAACACGTTCGTGCCGGCCCATCCGGTGGCGGGCACCGAGTATTCCGGGCCGGATTCGGGCTTCGCCACCCTGTTCTCCAACCGATGGTGCATCCTCACCCCGCCCGAGGGCGCGGAGGCATCCGCGGTCGAGCGGGTGCGGTCCCTGTGGCAGGGCCTGGGCGCCATCGTCGAGACCATGACGCCGGAGCACCACGACCTCGTGCTCGCCATCACCAGCCACGTTCCACACCTGATCGCCTACAACATCGTCGGCACGGCGGCCGATCTTGAAGAGGTCACGCAGTCCGAGGTGATCAAGTTCTCCGCTGGCGGCTTTCGCGATTTCACCCGGATCGCAGCCTCCGACCCGACCATGTGGCGCGATATCTTCCTGACCAACCGCGACGCGGTGCTGGAGATGCTCGGGCGCTTCAACGAGGATCTATCCGCCCTGTCGCGCGCGATCCGCTGGGGGGACGGCGAGGCGCTGCACGAGCTGTTCACCCGCACCCGGACGATCCGCCGCGGCATCGTCGCCATGGGCCAGGAGACGGCGGAGGCGGATTTCGGACGGGCCCGCGGCGGCGCGCCGTCCGGTTCGGTCCGCAGCGAGAGCGCCCTCCCCGACGTCGCAGTGGGGACGTCGCGTCACGGCGCCGGGTCGTAGCCGCACCATCCGATAGCCGGCACGGCCATCCGATGAGGCCGTGATGAAGCGGCGATGGGGGCTGCTCCGAGGCAGCCCTTCGACGATGGGGGCGAGGCCCGCAGCGTCAGTAGAGCGGCGGCACCACCACGTTCGGCACCGCGAAGGGGCCGAGCATCAGGCGGCCATCGCCGAGCTTGAGCGTCGGCAGGGGCTTGAGCGCGTCGGTCCCGGTCTCCGCCGCACGGCCTTCGCCATCTTCCTTCCGGCGCAGGCCGCCGAGGAACTGGCCGACAAGATTGCCGATCAGCGCCCCCTTATCCGCCCCGTAGCGCTGGCCCATCACCTGCCCGACCAGTGCCTCCAACCCGACCGCGCGCAGTTCGAACCGGCCCTCCGGGCGGTGTTCGGGGTCGAGCGCGGCGGCGCCCTTCGCCTGAAGCCGGCGCTCGCCCTTGGCGATCGAGAGACGCGTGACGTCGAGGCGTCCACCGGCCTGCCGCCACGTCTCCAATTCGTTCGCCACCGTGCCGGTGCGCAGCACGGCGGCCTGCTCGATGGTGGTGTCGAGGTCGATATCGGCGGGGTCGGTGCTGCCCGCGAGGACGTTGAGGCGCGGCACGGCGGCTTGGGCGAGGCGCAGGCTCACGTCGACCGCGCCGTCACTGGCGAAGCGGCCGGGCGTTGGGCGGGCATGCAGTTCGAGATGACGCGCGGCGAAATCGATCGGACCGGGATCGGGCGTGTTCACGACGCCCTTCGGGGCATCCAGCACGACGGAAGCCCGGGTGAAACCGTCGGAGGCGCCGTGGAAGCTCGCTTCCAGCGCGTTCCAACTCACATCGGCACTCAGATCGCCCTGTTCGACCCGGAACGGGCCGGTGGCCTCGAGCAGCAGGTGGCGCGGATCGTAGATCTGCACGACCGCCGTGATCGGCCCGAGCGAGAAGCGGCCGTCCGAGCGGGCGAAGCGCACCGATGCGCAGCGAAGTTCGAGGCGGAACGGGAAGCCGGTGATGGAGCGGTCGGCGCAGGTCCACTGCCGGCCCTCCTGCGCCTCGTGGGCGAGCCACGCATCCATCTCGCTCTCGGCTCGCGCCCGGATCACGAACCAGCCGACCGTCCAGGCCAGCACGAGGGCAGCGAGCAGGATATAGGGGAGGAACAGGCCGATCCGCCTGCGCGGCCGCTCGGCCGTTCCGCCGGGGATCGGAGAGTCAATCTGCGCCATCGGCCTCGTCCTGCGCGGCCCGGCGAAGCATCCGGGCGCGCCCGTGTTTGGAGATCGGGCGCGCGCAAGGCAAGTGCGCTGTGTCGCAGCGGAACGCCGCGACGGGTGCTTCAGGCGGAGGCCGCCTCATCATCGAGCGCCAGATCCGCCACGATGGCACGACGCTCCTCCTCGCCCTCGGCGAGGCGGTGGACGTGCATCTCGGTCGCGCCCTTCTGGCGGACCCGGGTGAGCCAACCACGGGTCAGCCGCTCACGCGGGCTCTCGCTGGTGGCCGTCACCGAGACGGGCTGGGCGATGCCGGCACGATCGCGGCGGACCGCGATCAGCACCGCCGGACCCATCTCAGCCACCTCTGCGGGGGCGACATCGGGCGCCGCGAGATCGTGAACGCCGACGACGTAGCGCCGGCCCGAACGTCCGCGCCACGCGCTCAGGGATAGGGCCGGGCTGCCGCGCAGGCCCGCCATCGTTCGCAGACGCTCCTCGCGCACATCCGCTCTCCGGGTTCGGTCGTCCCTCAGGTCGCGCAGCGCAACCGACCAGGACAGGGCTCGTTTGTTCGCCATTTGTTCCAATTTACGCCGCGCGTTCGTCCAGCGTCAAGGCGTTGATCGAAGCGTGGTTGCGGTAGAGGAGAAATGGGGATCGGCCGCCTCGCGCGCAAGCGCGCGACCCACCCGCCGGACGATCATCGTCTCGCCGCAGAGGTTTCGTAAAGCATGGTTCTGGCAGGATGACCGGGCGGGCGGCTTGCCGTACAAGCGGAGCCGTGCACGCGTCGGGTCAAGGAGCAGCCGTGAGGCATCGGATGGGTGTGGCGACGGACAGGCCGGGGGCCCGGCTCGCGCGGCTCGCGCTCGCCCTGGGGCTCGCGCTCAATCTCGGCGCCTGCTTTCGTCCCCTCTACGGACCGACCGCCTCGGGCGAGTCGATGCAGACAGTTCTGGCGGCGATCCAGGTCGACGACGTCGTCATGGCGCAGGATCAGGAGCGTCTGGGACATTACCTGCGCAGCGAGCTGATCTTCGCCCTCGACGGCTCCGGCCAAGCCGGTCCGCCCAAGCGCTACCGTCTCAAGATGCAGGGCAGCGAGCAGGTGCAGACCCCGATCGTCTCCTCGACCACCGCCCGCGCCGAGGCCGGCACGATCGTCGGAACGGTGCGCTACGCCCTGGAGAGCGTCGATGGACGCCGCGTCATCACCGAGGGCGTCGCGACCTCGACCGCGACCTACGACCGGTCGATCCAGCGCTTCGCCTCCCTGAGGGCCGCCCGCGACGCCGAGATCCGGCTGGCCAAGGTGTTGGCGGAGCAGATCAAGACCCGCATCGCCTCCGTCCTCGCCGTGAAGCCGAACAGCTGAGCCCATGAGGGCGACCTCATGACGGCCGTCAAAGCGGGCGATGTCGAGGGGCTGATCCGGCGCGGCCCCGATCCGCGGGTGCCGGTCATTCTGCTCTACGGCCCCGATACCGGCCTCGTCGGCGATCGGGCGGCGCGGCTGATCACCAAGCTGGTGGCGGATCCGGACGATCCCTTCGCCCTGATCCGTCTCGACGGCGACGTGCTGGCGGGCGATCCCGGACGTCTCGTGGACGAGGCCGGCACCCTCGGCATGTTCGGCGGTGCGCGCACCATCTGGGTGCGCTCGGGCAGCCGCAACTACGCTCCCGCGGTCGATGCCGTGCTGAAGGCGCCGATCGAGGGCGCTCGCATCGTCGTCGAGGCCGGCGACCTTGCCCGCTCCGCGCCGCTGCGCACACTCTGCGAAGGGTCACCGAAGGCCCTCGCCCTCCCCTGCTATCCGGACGACGAGCGCACGCTCGCCGATCTGATCGACCGAACGCTGCAGGACGACGGTCTGCGCATCGACCGGGATGCCCGTGATCTCCTCGTCGGCAGCCTCGGCAGCGACCGCCGGGCCAGCTTGTCCGAGATCGGAAAGCTCGCCCTCTATGCCCGCGGTCACGGCAGTGTCGTCGTCGAGGACGTGGAAGCGATCGTCAGCGATGTCGGTGCCAGCGTCCTCAACGTGCTGATCGATGCGGCCTTCGCCGGCCGCCCGGGGGAGGCCGAGCGCACCTATCGCCGCTTCCGCCACGAGGGGATGGATCCTTCGGTCATGCTCGGCGCGGGCCTTCGCCATGCCATGACGCTGCTGTCGCTGCGCCTCGACAATCCCCGGGGCAGCGCGAGCCAACTCGTTGCCAATTGGCGCGGCCTCCATTTCCGTCGCAAGGCGACCGCCGAGACGCAGCTCGCCCGCTGGTCGGCGGATGGTCTGCGTCAAGCGGTGGCATGGTTGCAGGACGGCGTGCTGGCCTGCCGCCGCGCCGAGCCGGACCTTGCCCACGCTCAGGCGCAGGCGATGTTCCTGCGCATCGCGATCGAGGCGGCCCGGCGGCGGCCCTGAGCAAGGGAGGCGGTGCCCTCAGCGGTCGAGAACCGCGCGGTCGTTCTTCGCGACGAGGGTCCGGAAATGCGGGGTCAGATCAGCCTCGCTCAGACCGAAGCTCCGGGCGAAATCCATGATGAGACGCTGCTCGCCGGGCTCCGCCTCGCCATCGGCCATGGCGCTGTCGATCATGTTGAGGACGATGCAGAGGCGCTGATCCGGCCGCAGCCGCGGCGTGGCATCGGCGAGGAATTGCTGCGGCGGCGTGGACCGGGCGTAGCGCAGGGCGGCGTCGAGCTGTTGCCGGGTGGTGTTTCGGCCCAGCACGGACATCAGATGCCCCAGCTCCTCAGGATCGAGTTCCCCGTCGGAACCCATGCAGTAGAGCAGAGCGACAGTCAGGCAATTGCGTGGTGTGAGGTCGAGGGACGATTGCGACTTGAACATGTTGAACATGGTCGTACCTCCAGCGGCTTTCCGCATCGAGCGGAAGGGCCGGAGGCTCTTAGACGAGGAGTACTGCGCTGTCGATCGGATTAACCTACACGATTACTTGGATAATTTAATCCAATCTATCATACGAACTTAATCGGCAAATCAAATCTGACAGCGACTAGTAAAGCGTATCGGCTTACGATTCCGCACCCGAGCCGCTGAGTTTGCGGCAGAGCGCGTCGCGCTCCTCGGCGCTGCCGTAGCGAATGCGGATCTCCCCCTCCCCGCTCGCTTTGTCCTTCACGGCCACCGCGTGGCCGAGAGCGCGGCCCAACACATCCTCCAGCGATCGAAGGGTCGTATCGCTGCCCGAGGCACGTCGGGGTCGTCCGGGTCGCGGCGCTTCGGACACAGAATTGTCCGCCGCGGCGAGAGCCTCGACCTCGCGGACAGAGAGGCCCTCGGCGACGATGCGTCGAGCGATTCCCTCCGGATCGCGCACGGAAAGCAGCGCGCGGGCATGGCCGGCGGTGATCTCTCCGGCCGTGACCCGATCCTGAATCGCGGGCGGGAGCTGCAACAGCCGCAGCGTATTGGCGAGATGGCTGCGGCTCTTGCCCAACAACTCCGCCAATTCGGCCTGGGTGTACTGGAACTCTCCCATCAGCCGCTCATAGCCGGCGGCTTCTTCGATGGCGTTCAGGTCGGTTCGCTGAACGTTCTCGAGGATCGCGTATTCGAGCGAGGTACGGTCGTCGATCTCGACGACGACGACCGGCGCCTCGGTGATACCGGCTCGCTGAGCGGCGCGCCAACGGCGTTCGCCGGCGACGATCTCGAAGGTCCCCGGCACGGCGGGCAGGGGCCGGACGACGATGGGCTGAATGACGCCGCGCTGGCGGATCGAGGCCGCAAGCTCGTCGAGTTCCGGCTCCGAGAACCGGCGCCGGGGATTGCGTGGATTCGGACGCAGGAACTCCACCGCCACCTTGCGCTGCGATTGGGGCGGGCGGGAATCCTCCCGCGGCGCGTCGTCGGAGAAATCGCCGATCAGGGCCGCGAGGCCACGTCCGAGCCGCGGCCGGCCCGCATCATCCGCCATCGCCACTGGAAAACTCCGTTACTCTGTTGGGTCTGTTACGCGGCGGCCGCGGGCGGCGGTGCCCGGCCCTCGCGCTGGATAACCTCGGATGCGAGGCGCAGATAGGCCTGAGATCCCGCGCATTTCAGATCGTAGAGCAGCACCGGCTTGCCGTGGGAGGGGGCTTCCGAGACGCGGACATTGCGCGGAATCATGGTCTCGTAGACCTTGTCGCCGAGGAAGCCGCGCACGTCCGCCACCACCTGGGCCGAGAGGTTGTTGCGCGGGTCATACATGGTGAGCACCACGCCCTGGATCTGAAGCTTCGGGTTCAGGGCGCCCCGCACCTGCTCGACGGTGCGCAGAAGCTGGCTCAGGCCTTCCAGCGCGAAGAACTCGCATTGGAGGGGCACCAGCACCGCATCCGATGCGGCCAACGCATTGATCGTCAGAAGATTGAGCGAGGGTGGGCAATCGATCAGGACATAGGTGATCGGCTCCGCGCCGGGCGTCTGCGTGAGATCGCGCAGGACGTTTCGCAGGCGGTGGGCGCGATCCGGAGCGCTCGCCAATTCCAGTTCGAGGCCAAGCAGATCCATAGTCGAGGGCGCGACCGAGAGGCGCGGAACAGCGGTCGGCGTCACCGCTTCCGCCAAGGGCGCCTCGCCGGCCATGACATGATAGGTCGAGACTCGACGGCGACGGCGGTCGATACCGAGACCTGTCGAGGCGTTGCCCTGGGGATCGAGGTCGATCACCAGCACCTGCTCGCCGATGGCAGCGAGCGCAGTGCCCAGATTGATCGCCGTGGTGGTCTTGCCGACGCCGCCCTTCTGATTGGCGAGCGCCAGCACCCGGAGCGGCTTGGGCTGTGAAGAATCGGTCATGAGTCCACGCGGGAAAGCGACGTGACGCGCACGATTCGTGCCTGCGAGTCGGTACGGCTCGGAATCAGGTCGCGGGCGAATGTCCACTCTCTGTCCGCATCGGTCAATTCCACGGCTGCATCACGGCCCTTCGGAAACAGACCGACTGTGCCGCTTTTCAACAGAGGCTCGGTCCAGGACAGCAATTGGGTCAGCGGCGCGAGCGCCCTAGCACAAACGATGTCCGCACCGGCAAGTTTGCCGATGACCGCTTCGATACGCCCGTTATGCACGGTGACCGGCGCGCGGGTCAGCCGAGCCGTTTCGGTAAGGAAGGCGCATTTGCGCGCGTTGCTTTCGACGAGCGCAACATGGAAGTCCTGCCGTTCCCGTCCGGCAATGGCCAGGATCAGACCGGGAATGCCCGCACCGGATCCGAGGTCGACCCAGCTGTTCGCGGTGGGTGCCAGAGACAGGAGCTGGAGGGCGTCCGCGACATGCCGATGCCAGACCTCGCTCAGCGTTGCTGGGCCGACGAGGTTCTTGACGTTCTGCCAACGTGCAAGCTGCTCCACATAGATGTCGAGCGCGGATGCTGTTTCACGTGAAACATTATGCGCAGCGAGAACGCGTGCGCGCTGGCCGGAGGTCATGCGGCGGTCACGAATGGAGAAAACGCATCGAAACGAAATCCTTCGACGATGCTCATCGAAGACTGGAAGTGGCAGGCAGCCGAATGGATGCCCCTCCCGTCCCGGGTCACGCCAGGCATCCCAGGTACAGAACGTCGATACGATGGTAAGATCATTTCGAGCTATGCCGATGCCTGTAGGCGCCCGCGCCGCGCATGCGCGGCCAGGAGCGTCAGCGCCGCAGGTGTCACCCCCTCGATACGCGCGGCCTGCCCCAGCGTGGTCGGGCGGACGCCATCGAGCTTGGCCCGCATCTCGTTCGACAGACCGGCAATGGCAGCATAGTCGAGGGAGGCCGGGAGGCGGACCGCCTCGTCACGACGGAACGCGGCAATATCGGCCTGCTGACGGTCGAGATAGACCGCGTAGGTTGCATCCGTGCGAAGGCGTTCGGCGGTCCGCGGCGGCACTTCCGCCAGATCCGGCCAAATCGCGGCAAGGCGCTCCCATCCAATTTCCGGATAGGAGAGAAGCTGGAACGCGCTGCGACGCAGGCCGTCACGGTTGAGCAAGAGGCCGTGACCGGCCGCCTCGTTCGGGGTCAGGCTCAATGCATCGAGCTGGGCGCGCGCGCCCCTTAGATCCTCCTGAGAGGCGGCAAAATGGGTGGCCCGGACCGCACCCACGCAACCGAGCGCCGCGCCGCGGGGTGTCAGCCGCTCATCGGCATTGTCGACGCGGAGCGAGAGGCGATACTCCGAGCGCGAGGTGAACATACGGTAGGGCTCGCTCACCCCATGGGTGACGAGGTCATCGATCATGACGCCCAGATAGGACTCGGCCCGGTCGAACACGGCGAGATCGAAGCCGCCGGCCAAGCGCGCGGCATTCACGCCTGCGACCAACCCCTGCCCTGCCGCCTCCTCGTAGCCCGTGGTGCCGTTGATCTGTCCTGCCAGGAACAGGCCGGGCAGCCGCTTGGTCTGAAGCGTCGCGTCGAGCTCGCGCGGATCGACGTAATCGTATTCGATGGCGTAGCCGGGCCGCAGGATACGGGTCCGCTCCAGGCCCGGAATCGCGGCGATGATGGCGGTTTGAACTTCTTCGGGCAGGGCCGTCGAGATGCCGTTCGGGTAGACGGTCGGATCGTCGAGACCCTCGGGCTCCAAAAAGATCTGGTGGCCTTCACGGTCCCCGAAACGCACCACCTTGTCCTCGATCGAAGGACAGTAGCGCGGGCCGCGGCTGCTGATGCCGCCGGAATACATCGGGGAACGGTGCAGGTTCGCCCGGATCAGATCGTGCACGCCTTGCGTCGTGCGGGTGATCCCGCACGCGATTTGGGGCGTCGTGATCCGTTCGGTGAGGGTCGAGAACGGGACCGGATCCTCGTCCGCCTGCTGCATCTCCAGGGCGGCCCAATCGATGGTGCGTCCGTCGAGCCGCGGCGGTGTACCCGTCTTGAGGCGGCCGAGGCGGAAGCCGTGACGATCGAGCGTCTCGGCCAGCCCGAGCGCGGGCCCCTCCCCGGCGCGGCCAGCCGGAACCTGCCGTTCGCCGATATGGATCAGCCCGCGCAGGAAGGTCCCGGTGGTCAGGACAACGGCCCGTGCCGACAGACGTCGCCCATCCGCCAACACCGCACCGGCGACGGTGGTACCCTCGATGATCAGATCGTCGACTTCGCCCTCGATCACCGTGAGACCCGCCGTCTCGGCGATCGCCGCCTGCATGGCACGGGCATAGAGGGCTCGATCGGCCTGGGTGCGAGGGCCGCGCACCGCCGGACCCTTGCGCCGGTTGAGAAGGCGGAACTGAATTCCCGAGGCGTCGGCCACGCGGCCCATCAATCCATCGAGGGCATCGACCTCGCGCACGAGATGGCCCTTGCCGAGGCCGCCGATGGCGGGGTTGCACGACATGGCCCCGATGGTCGCGGCACGATGCGTCACGAGGGCGGTGCGGGCACCGACCCGCGCCGCAGCGGCCGCAGCCTCGACGCCGGCATGGCCGCCGCCGACGACGATGACGTCGTAGCTCGTCAGAGAAGGGTGCATGACGGGTTGATTACGCGTGGGTGCGCCGGGCGGTCAACGCGATTCGTCGCTCGAATCACGGGCGGTCGATAGGGGAGGGATCTGACACCGTCGACACGGCGTCTGATGCCTCCTCCACCTCGTCACCATCAGTGGCCATAAATTCGGAGAGAGTTTGTCTTGGGGAAACGAAAGCCGTGTTCTTGCTCCTCGTCCTTCCCTCTTCGGCTGCCCTGCCCCTCGAAGCTTGTGGGTGAGATGGGAGGGACTGGCTAGGCTGTGACGATTCGCAATCGGACGAGTGATTGGGGTCACGATGCCTTCTGAGTCGCGGGAGGATGACCGAAGGATACGGACGTCAAGCCGAACCTGAGATCATATATAAGCCGGCAAATAAATTTTACTTGCCGATACAGAAGCCGGCAAAGAGTCGATCCAGCATGTTATCGACACTGACATGGCCACCGACTTCGCCGAGGGCTCGGACGCCCAAGCGTAGATCCTCGGCGATCAATTCGGGCGGATGGTCGGGGGCCGCGCTGGCCACGCGATCCAAGTGAACGATGGCACGGTTGAGCGCATCGCGATGGCGCTCGCGGGTCACCAATGCATCGCCCCCGAGAGACGCCTGGGCCTGCTGGCGAATCGCATCGAGCAAGGCATCGAGACCGGCACCGGTGCGCGCTGAAATCGCCAGTGCACCGTCCTGCGGCAGCCGAACCGTCGTGAGGTCGGATTTGGTGTGTACCCGGATCGTCGTCATTCCCCCCAGCGATGCAGGCTCCGGAGCATCCGCCGGGATCAGGTGCAGAACAAGATCCGCCGTCTCGATGCGTCGTCGGGTGCGGGACACGCCTTCGGCCTCGATCGGATCGTCTGTCTCGCGCAGCCCCGCCGTATCGACGAGGGTCACGGGCAAGCCGCCGAGATCGCAGCGGACTTCGATGGCGTCGCGGGTGGTGCCGGGAATCTCCGAGACGATGGCGGCATCGCGCTTGGACAGAGCGTTGAGCAGGGTCGATTTACCGGCATTCGGCGGACCGGCCAGGACGACGAAGAACCCCTCCCGTAGGCGTTCGCCCCGGCGCCCATCGGCCAGCGCTTCTCGGATTTCCCGCGAGAGGCAAGCCGCGCGTTCGGCCTGCGCCGCGTCGAGGCCTACCTCGTCCACGTCACCCTCGTCGGCAAAGTCCAGAGCAGCCTCAGCGGCGGCGAGGAGATCGATGGCTCTGTCGCGCCACGCCATCACTTGGCGACCCAGGGCACCATCGAGTTGGCGCAGGGCTTGGCGCCGCTGCGCCTCGGTCTCCGCATCGATCAGGTCTGCGATGCCCTCGGCCTCGGTCAGATCGATCCGCCCGTTGAGGAAGGCACGGCGGGTAAAGGCACCGGCCTCCGCAGGCCGGCACCCGGGCACGGAACGCAGAGCCTGCAGCACGGCTTCCCGCACGGCGGTACCACCATGCAAATGGAGTTCGGCCATATCCTCGCCGGTGGCCGTACCGGGGCCAGGCAGCCAAACGACGAGAGCCTGATCGAGCAACGAACCCGACGCAGGATCGCGTAGGCGACGCAGCGAGAGCCGCCGCGGCTCCGGGCGGTCGCCCGCCAGGGCAGAGAGCGCGGCGGCGGCCGCCGGACCGCTGATCCGGACGACGCTCACCGCCGCACGACCGAAGCCGCTGGCAGGAGCGTAGATCGTGTCGGCCCGCTCCGGCAGGGCAGGGGGCATCGGTTACACCACGAGGTTCACGATCCGCCCTGGGACGACGATGACCTTCTTGGGCGCTCGTCCCTCCAACACCTTCTGCACGGCATCGAGAGCCAAGGTCGCAGCCTCGACCGCCTTGGCATCGGCGTCCCGCGCGACGGTGACGTCCGCGCGCTTCTTGCCGTTGATCTGGACGGGGAGGGTGATCTCATCCTCGAACAGCAACGCTTGATCCGCCTCGGGCCACGGCGCGTCGGCGACGAGTCCGGTCTGCCCGAGCACGCGCCAGCATTCCTCGGCGAGGTGCGGCATCATCGGGGCAATGAGTTGCACGAGGATGCGGGCTGCCTCCCCGGTCGCGGCCCGGGATGCACCGGTACGCAAACCCTCGTCCAGGGCGTTGGCAAGCGTGTAGATATGGGCGACGCACCGGTTGAAGCGGAGCCGCTCCACGTCCTCACCGACGGCAGCCAGGGCCTTATGGGCCGCCTTGCGCAGGACGAGGTCGGTAGCCCCTCCCTCCCCGTTCGCTGCGGCCGCTCCGTGGACGAGACGCCATACGCGCTGCACGAAGCGGGCAGCGCCCTGCACGCCCTCCTCCGTCCAGATCACGTCGCGCTCGGGCGGTGAGTCGGAGAGCATGAACCAGCGTGCGGTGTCGGCGCCGTAACTGGCGATGATGTCGTCGGGGTCGACCACGTTCTTCTTCGACTTCGACATCTTCTCCGTCGGGCCGATCTCGATCGGCTCGCCGGTTTTCACGTGAAACGCTTTGCGCTGGCCGCCCTCCGTTTCGAAACGGATATCGGCCGGCGGCACCCAGGCACCGGCCGGGTCCTTATAGGTCTCGTGAACCACCATGCCCTGCGTGAACAAGCCAGCGAAGGGTTCGGAGATACCGGCCCAGCCGGTCGCCCGCATCGCCCGCATGAAGAAGCGCGAGTAGAGGAGGTGCAGGATCGCGTGCTCGACGCCGCCGATATACTGGTCCACGGCGAGCCAATGATCGACGGTTTTACGGTCGGTCGGTGCATCCGCCAGCCACGGCGCAGTGAAGCGGGCGTAGTACCAGGAGGAGTCGACGAAGGTGTCCATCGTGTCCGTCTCGCGCCGGGCAGCCGTGCCGCAGCGGGGGCAGGGCACTTGCCGCCAGGCTTGGTCGCGCTCCAGCGGGTTGCCCGGCTGGTCGAACGAGACGTCGTCCGGCAGCTTCACCGGTAGATCCTCGACCGGCACAGGCACCGGGCCGCAGGACTCGCAGTGGATGATCGGGATCGGGCAGCCCCAGTAGCGCTGGCGGGAGACGCCCCAGTCGCGCAGGCGGAACTGCACCTTGCGACGCGCGACCGGCGTGCCGTTCAGGCTCTCTGCCTCTAGCCGATCGGCAACGGTACGGAACGCGTCGTCCGTGCTCATGCCGTCGAGGAAGCGCGAATTGATCATCCGGCCATCACCGTCATAGGCGGTGTCGGTGATCGTGAAGCTCGCGGGATCCTGCCCCTCGGGGCAGACCACGGGCGTGTTGCCGAGCCCGTATTTGTTCGCGAAATCGAGGTCGCGCTGGTCATGCGCCGGGCAGCCGAACACGGCACCGGTGCCGTATTCCATCAGCACGAAGTTCGCGACATAGACCGGCAGTTCCCAGGACGGATCGAGCGGATGGCGGACCTTGAGCCCCGTGTCGAAGCCGAGCTTCTCCGCCGTATCGATCGCCTCCTGGGCGGTGCCGATGCGTCGGCATTCGTCGGCGAAGGCTTTCAGGCCTTCACCGTCCGGGCCGTTCTCGGCAAGTGCCTTCGCCAAGGGATGATCGACCGAGATCGCGAGAAACTTCGCGCCGAACAGGGTGTCGGGCCGGGTCGTGTAGACCGTCAGTTCCTCGGTGCCGGCGAAGGGGGCGGCGAGGGCAAAGCGGACCTCCAAACCTTCGGAGCGGCCGATCCAGTTCTTCTGCATCAGCCGGACCTTCTCCGGCCAACGCTCCAGCCCATCGAGGGCATCGCTGAGATCCTGAGCGAAGTCGGTGATTTTGAAGAACCACTGCGTCAGTTCACGTTGCTCGACCAAGGCCCCCGAGCGCCATCCGCGTCCGTCGATCACCTGCTCGTTCGCCAGCACGGTGTGATCGACCGGATCCCAGTTCACCTTGGCGGTGCGGCGCGTGACCAGCCCCTTGTCGAGGAAATCGAGGAACATGCGCTGCTGGTGCTTGTAATAGTCGGGATCGCAGGTCGCGATCTCCCGGCTCCAGTCGAGCGACAGGCCCATGCTCTGCAGCTGCCCGCGCATGGTGGCGATGTTGGCATAGGTCCAGTCGCGCGGGTTGACCTTGCGCTCCATGGCGGCGTT
Source organism: Methylorubrum suomiense (assembly GCF_022179765.1). GTDB lineage: Bacteria > Pseudomonadota > Alphaproteobacteria > Rhizobiales > Beijerinckiaceae > Methylobacterium > Methylobacterium suomiense. Next base: position 666,602 of record NZ_BPRE01000001.1, read on the forward strand.
CTCGGCCGGCAGGCCGAAGGCATCCCAGCCCATCGGATGAAGCACGTTGTGGCCCTTGGCGCGCTTGTAACGGGCCACCACGTCGCCCATGGCGTAGTTGCGCACGTGACCGATATGGATGCGCCCTGACGGGTAGGGGAACATCTCCAGGACGTAGTATTTCGGGCGCGGGTCGTCGTTCTGGGTCTCGAACAGCTTCGCCTCGTCCCAGGCCCGCTGCCAGCGCGGCTCGGCGTCCTTGGCGTTGTAGCGTTCGAGGCTCGGGGCGGGATGTGCGGTGTCGGTCATGAACGGCGCCGGATCAGCGGAGAACGGGGGCGGGTCCCGAGGGGGCATCGCCTTCGGGATCGGCACCTAGCATATCCGTCCCGCGAAGGGTCAACGAAACGCTGGGGCCTGCCTTGAACGCCAGCGACCCGCGCCCCAGGAAGACGGCCAAAGAATACGGCAAGGAACATGGAATGAGCGAACAGTCGACATCCCTCGACGCCATGCCTCCCGTCGGTGAGGCCGACGTGGCTGCAGGATTGGCCGAGGTGCAGGCCGGCATCCGCCGCGCGGCGCAGGACAGCGAGCGCGATCCGGCCAGCGTCCACCTGATCGCGATCTCAAAGACCGTGCCGGCGGAGGGGATCTTGCCGGCCTTGGCCGCCGGGCAGCGCCTGTTCGGCGAGAACTACGTGCAGGAATCGACGGCGAAATGGCCGGCATTGAAGGAGCAATTTCCGGAGACGGAACTGCACTTCGTCGGCCCCCTGCAATCGAACAAGGCTCGCGAGGCGGTGGCCCTGTTCGACGTGATCCATTCCCTTGATCGGCTCTCCCTCGCCGCGGCGCTGGCGAAGGAGATCGACCGGGCGGGGAGGGCGCCCAAGCTGCTGATCCAGGTCAATACTGGCGACGAGGCGCAGAAAGCCGGCGTCGCGCCGGATCAAGTCGAGACGCTGCTCGCCGAGTGCCGCGACACCCATGGGCTCGCGATCCACGGACTGATGTGTATTCCGCCCGCCGAGGATCCGCCCTCGCCCCATTTCGCGCTGCTGGCGCGCATCGCCCGGGAACAGGGCCTGCCGATCTTGTCGATGGGCATGAGCGCGGATTACGCGGCAGCGATCCAGATGGGGGCGACCCATGTGCGGGTCGGTACCGCGATTTTCGGGAGGCGGTTGAAGCGCGCCTGAGGCGAGCGCCTCTCCCGTCCCTCCCCTTCATTCCGACATGCCCGCGTCGGCGGGGCCATGAGGGAGAGCTTCAGCGTCTCGCGCGATCTTGGAGCCTTCCTTCGATGCGGCGCTTCGCTTCGCACCTCAGGATGATGGGCGGGACGATGGGGGAGGGGGTTACCCGCGCAGCTCGTCCTCCAGGAAGGCCCGCACCTCCGCCCGATCGATATCCGGTGCGATGAAGCTCTGACCGATGCCATGGGCGAGAATGAAGGTGAGGCGACCGTCGCGCACCTTCTTGTCCTGGGCCATGGCATCGAGAAGCGCGTCAGGGTCGCCGACCCCGCCGGGCACCTGCTGCAGACGCGTCGGAAGACCCGCCAGGGCGAGGTGGTTGGCGACCCGGCCGGCATCCTGTCCGCCACAGAGGCCCAGACGGGCGGAGAAGCGGAAGGCCAGGGCCAGCCCGATGGCGACGCCCTCGCCATGGACCAGACGGGCGGAATCGTAGCCTGTCAGGCGCTCCAGGGCGTGCCCGAAAGTGTGTCCGAGATTGAGCAGGGCCCGCTCGCCATCCTCACGCTCGTCCCGCACGACCACGCCGGCCTTGGCGCGGCAGCAGGCAGCCACCGCCTCGTCTCGCTCCGGGCCGCCGGCGAAGATGCCGGACCAGTTGGTCTCGCACCATTCGAAGAACTCGGCGTCGCCGATCAAACCGTACTTCGCCACCTCGGCGTAGCCGGCCCGCATCTCCCGCTCCGACAGCGTGTCGAGAGTCGCGGTATCGGCCAGCACGAGGCGGGGCTGGTGAAACGCACCGATCAGGTTCTTGCCCAGCGGCGAGTTGATCCCGGTCTTGCCGCCGACGGACGAATCAACCTGTGCGAGCAACGTCGTCGGCGCCTGCACGAAGCGGACGCCCCGCCGCAGGCTCGCGGCAGCGAAGCCCGCCAGATCCCCGACCACGCCGCCGCCGAGGGCCACGACGAGGTCGCCGCGCTCGATCTTGTGGGAGAGCAAGCCGTCGCTGACGCGGGCGAACTCCGCGTAGCTCTTGGACGCCTCGCCGGGCGGAACGGTGATCATCCCGCAGCGCAGGCCCGCCGCCTCCAGGCTCGCCTGGACCCGTTCGCCGTAGAGGCCCGCCACGGTCTCGTCGGTGACGATGCCGGCGGCGCGCGCACCGAGATCGCGCGCTTCGATCCCGATCTCGTCGAGCAGGCCGCGGCCGATCCGGATGTCGTAATCGCGGCCCTGGTTCAGCGGAACGTTGACACGCAAGGGTTGTGGCATGGCGGGGCTTCTGCGGGGGGCGGACGGGTTCATATGCAGGTCGAGGGCCTCCATCACGTCCTGCACCACCCGATCGTGCGAGACGTCGCGGGAGAGCACCGTGAGATCGGCCCCGGCATAGACCGGATGGCGCACCTCCATCAGGGCGCGCATGGTGGCTTCGGGGTCCTCGGTCTGAAGGAGGGGACGGGTGTTGCGCTTGCGCACGCGGCGCATCAGCACGTCGAGATCGGCCTTGAGCCAGACCGACATGCCGCCCTCCGCGATCCGGGCGCGGGTGGCCTCGCGCATGAAGGCGCCGCCGCCGGTGGCGAGTACCATCGGCCCCTCGCGCAGAAGGCGGGCGATCACCCGCTCCTCGCCTTCGCGAAAGCTCGCCTCGCCATAGATCGCGAAGATGTCGGCGATGGTGAGCTTGGCCGCGGCCTCGATCTCGTGGTCGGCATCCTTGAACATGAGGCCGAGGCGCGAGGCGAGGCGGCGCCCGACCGTGCTCTTGCCGGCCCCCATCAAACCGACGAGCACGATCGACCGGGCCCCGAGGCCACGGCGCAGGCGCGCTTCGATCGGTTCGCCGGGCAGGGGCGCCGGCGTCTCGGGGGCGGTCATCGGGCGGTCATAGACGGTTTTGCGGGAGCGGCGAAGCCGTCCGGGTACAGTGCGAGGCCCGGCGCCGGAAGCCCCGCACGGGGGGCTGCGTAGCTTTTGCGCGCATAGAGCGCAGCCTCCACACCGATTCCTTGTGCGGAAAGACTTGCCAAGCGCGGCGCGGGCAGGAAGGCTCGCGCATGCGTGGGACGGCACCGCTCTCGACCGGGTCCGGTCGAGTGCCCCCACGCTTGTCGCTTCGTGCCCGGGATATCATGCTGCCGTTCGGAAACGTCTCACTCCCCTTTACCCTGAACGACAGTGATCGCGAGGCGGTCAGTTCCGGAAACGATCCACGGGGAAACCAATCGCGTCCTCCCCGTCTCAGCGGCCCTGCCGCCCGTGCCCGTCCGACTCCGATCTCGACCGATGCGCGCCTTCTCGCCATCGCCAGCGAGCATCTCGCCCGCCTCGGGCCGAAACGCGTCACCGTCGTGGCGGTGGCGGCGGAGGCCGGCATGACGCACGCCAACGTCTACCGCTACTTCCCCTCGAAGGACGCGCTGCTCGATGCGGTGGCGGGGCGCTGGTTGCGCGAGCTGGAAACCGAACTCGCCGACATCGCCGACGCGCCGGACCCGGCCGACGACAAGATCGAGCGCTTCCTCGGTGCGCTGGCCACGGCGCAGAGCGAGATGCTGGTGCGCGAGCCGCACCTGTTCGCCGTCCATCTCGACGCCGCCGTCGCGGCCCGCCCGATCGCCCGGCGCCACCGGGTGCGCCTGCGGGCCTTGGTGGAGCGAATCGTCGAGGAGGGGATCGGCACCGGCGTGTTCGCCGCCCGCGATCGGGAACGGGCGATCGCCGTGATCTTCGATGCCAGCTACCGCTTCACCCATCCGGTCGCGATCCAGCACGATTCGGACGTGCCGCGCGACCTGCTCGACGCCCGCCTCGGTGCGGTGATCCAGTCGATCCAGCGGGCGCTGCGCACCGGTACGTTCTGAGAACGGCATTGCGATGCGAAGTGGGCATTCCGGTTCGAATGACAGACACGAAGTTGTGTCACGGACACTTCGTCGGCCGTGCGGCGGCGGGCGGATGCGCAGCAAACTATTGATTTAAATCAGTTTCTATCACGGGTCGGTTGCTCGTTCGCTTTTCGCGGGCTGGCCCGACACCTGCTTACCTCCCCTTTGGTCGGGTTGATGCCCTGTGGCTTTTCGGCCAAACACCGGCCGCATCAGCGTTGATCGGCAAAGGTTCGGCCGCACCGCAGCATTCACGAGACCGGGGCAGGACCGAACCGTCACGAATTACGACCGGAGGCGAGACCACCCATGGCACGCAGCAAGATCGCCCTCATCGGCGCCGGACAGATCGGCGGCACGCTGGCCCATCTCGCGGGCCTGAAGGAATTGGGTGATGTCGTGCTGTTCGACATCGTCGACGGCGTGCCGCAGGGCAAGGCGCTCGACATCGCCGAATCCGCCCCCGTCGACGGCTTCGATGCCAAATATGCGGGCGCCAGCGACTATTCCGCGATCAAGGGCGCCGATGTGGTGATCGTCACCGCGGGCGTGCCGCGCAAGCCCGGCATGAGCCGCGACGACCTCATCGGCATCAACCTCAAGGTGATGGAAGCCGTCGGCGCCGGCATCAAGGAGCATGCTCCCGACGCGTTCGTCATCTGCATCACCAATCCGCTCGACGCGATGGTGTGGGCGCTGCAGAAGTTCTCGGGGCTGCCGGCCAACAAGGTCGTCGGCATGGCCGGCGTGCTCGATTCCGCCCGGTTCCGCCACTTCCTCGCGGAGGAGTTCAAGGTCTCGGTCGAGGACGTGACCGCCTTCGTGCTCGGCGGCCACGGCGACGACATGGTGCCGCTCACCCGCTACTCGACCGTGGCCGGCGTGCCGCTGACCGACCTCGTCAAGCTCGGATGGACCACCCAGGAGAAGCTCGACGCCATGGTCGAGCGCACCCGCAAGGGCGGCGGCGAGATCGTCAACCTGCTCAAGACCGGCTCGGCCTTCTACGCCCCGGCGGCCTCCGCCATCGCCATGGCCGAGAGCTATCTCAAGGACAAGAAGCGGGTCCTGCCCTGCGCCGCCTATCTCGAGGGCCAGTACGGCGTCGACGGCCTCTATGTCGGCGTGCCGGTGGTGATCGGCGAGAACGGCGTGGAGCGCGTTCTCGAAGTGACCTTCGACGACGACGAGAAGGCGATGTTCGAGAAGTCGGTCGGCGCCGTGAAGGGCCTGATCGCCGCCTGTCAGGGCATCAACGAGAAGCTGGCCTGAGCCAACGCCATCCGGCCGGAGACCGGGCGGCGGGAGGGCCGCCCGCCGCGCCTTATCACTTGCCCGTCCGACGAGGGTCCCGATGAACATCCATGAATATCAGGCCAAAGCCGTCCTGAAGGAGTTCGGCCTGCCCGTCTCCCGCGGCGTGGCGATCTTCAAGCCGGAAGAGGCGGAAGCCGCGGCGAACGAGCTCGGCGGTCCGGTCTGGGTGGTGAAGAGCCAGATCCATGCGGGCGGCCGCGGCAAGGGCACCTTCAAGGGCGCGCCCGAGGGCGCCAAGGGCGGCGTGCGCGTCACCAAGTCCATCGACGAGGTGAAGCAATTCGCCTCCGAGATGCTCGGCCAGACGCTGGTGACGATCCAAACTGGCCCCGCCGGCAAGCAGGTCAACCGCCTCTATATCGAGGAAGGCGCGGCCATCGCCGCCGAATTCTACCTGTCGATGCTGGTCGATCGCGAGACCGGACAGGTCGCCTTCGTGGTCTCGACCGAGGGCGGCATGGACATCGAGCAGGTCGCCCACGATACGCCCGAGAAGATCGTGACCTTCTCGGTCGATCCGGCCACCGGCATCATGCCGCATCACGGCCGCGCGGTCGCCAAGGCTCTCGGGCTTTCCGGGCCGCAGGCCAAGGAAGCGGGCGAACTCACCAACAAGCTCTACGCGGCCTTCACGGCCAAGGACATGAGCATGCTGGAGATCAACCCGCTGGTCCTCACCGGCGACGGCCATCTCAAGTGCCTCGACGCCAAGATCTCGTTCGATTCGAACGCGCTCTACCGGCACCCGGAGATCGTGGCACTCCGCGACGAGACGGAAGAGGACGCCAAGGAGATCGAGGCCTCCAAGTACGACCTCGCCTATATCGCCCTCGACGGCACCATCGGCTGCATGGTCAACGGCGCGGGCTTGGCCATGGCCACCCTCGACATCATCAAGCTCTACGGGGAGGAGCCGGCGAACTTCCTCGACGTGGGCGGCGGCGCCTCGGAGGAGAAGGTCACGGCGGCGTTCAAGATCATCACCGCCGATCCGCAGGTGAAGGGCATCCTCGTCAACATCTTCGGCGGGATCATGAAGTGCGACGTCATCGCCCGCGGCGTGCTCGCGGCGGTGAAGGCGGTCGGCCTCGAAGTGCCGCTCGTCGTGCGCCTGGAGGGCACCAACGTCGAGGAGGGCAAGGCGATTATCCGCGGCTCGGGCCTCAACGTCATCCCCGCGGACGATCTCGACGACGCCGCGCAGAAGATCGTCGCCGCGGTGAAGAAGGGCTGAGCTGACCGATGTCCATTCTGATCGACAAGAACACGAAGGTCATCTGCCAGGGCTTCACCGGCAAGAACGGCACCTTCCACTCCGAGCAGGCCATCGCCTACGGCACCAAGATGGTCGGCGGCACCTCCCCGGGTAAGGGCGGCTCGACCCATCTCGGCCTGCCGGTGTTCGACACCGTCGCCGAGGCCCGCGAGGCCACCGGCGCCGACGCCTCCGTCGTCTACGTGCCGCCGCCCGGCGCCGCGGACGCGATCTGCGAGGCGATCGCGGCGGAAATCCCGCTGATCGTCTGCATCACGGAGGGCATTCCGGTGCTCGACATGGTGCGGGTGAAGCGCGCGCTCGAGGGCTCGAAGTCGCGGCTCATCGGCCCGAACTGCCCCGGCGTCGTCACCGCGGGCGAGTCGAAGATCGGCATCATGCCGGCCAACATCTTCAAGCCGGGCTCCGTCGGCATCGTCTCGCGCTCCGGCACGCTGACCTACGAGGCGGTGTTCCAGACGACCGTCGAGGGCCTGGGCCAGACCACCGCGGTCGGCATCGGCGGCGATCCTGTGAAGGGCACCGAGTTCATCTCGATGCTGGAACTGTTCCTGGCCGACGAGAAGACCCAGTCGATCGTGATGATCGGCGAGATCGGCGGCTCGGCGGAGGAAGAGGCGGCGCAGTTCCTGGCCGACGAGGCCAAGCGCGGGCGCAAGAAGCCGATGGTCGGCTTCATCGCCGGCCGCACGGCGCCTCCGGGCCGCCGCATGGGCCATGCCGGCGCGATCATCTCCGGCGGCAAGGGCGGCGCCGAGGACAAGATCGCGGCGATGGAGGCGGCGGGCATCCGCGTGTCGCCGTCGCCGGCGCGGCTCGGCCGCACCCTCGTCGAAGTGCTGAAGGGTTGAGCACCTCTGTAACCGGGTTCCGCGCGGCTGTGTTGCACCGCACGCAAACGCGCGCCACCCATATGAACGAGATCGTCGGGGCGCATCCGTGCCCCGATTCCATCCGGAGGCGCGACGCGGGGCTCTAGGCTCCGCGACCGACGGCGCGCCGGATCGGACTTGGACCGTGGCCGCCCGCACGACGCGCGGGCCGCCCGAGCGGACAGGACAGGCAGCCATGGCACGCCAGGACGCGAACGAAGCGCTTCTCGAAACCTCCTTCCTCTACGGCGCCAACGCCGCGTGGATCGAGGAGCTTCAGGCGGCCTATGCCCGCGATCCGAATTCGGTCGATCCCCAGTGGCAGAAATTCTTCGCCGAACTCGGCGAGGACGACGCCCTGGTCAAGAAGAATGCCGAGGGTGCCTCCTGGGAGAAGCCCAACTGGCCGGTGCCGCTGAACGGCGAGATCGTCTCCGCCCTCGACGGCAATTGGGGTGCGCTCGAGAAGGCCCTCGGCGAGAAGATCCAGGCCAAGGCGCAGCCGGGCAAGCCCGGCGACTCGGCCAAGGGCGCGGCGATCGTGGCCGCGACCGGCGTCTCGGTCGAGCAGGCGACCAAGGATTCCGTGCGCGCGATCATGCTGATCCGCGCCTACCGCATGCGCGGCCATCTTCACGCCAAGCTCGACCCGCTCGGCCTCGCCCCCCGCGGCGACCACGAGGAGCTGCACCCGCAGCATTACGGCTTCCAGGAGAGCGACTGGGATCGCAAGATCTTCCTCGACAACGTGCTCGGCATGGAATTCTCGACGATCCGCGAGATCGTCGGAATCCTGGAGCGCACCTACTGCCAGACGCTCGGCGTCGAGTTCATGCACATCTCCGATCCCGAGGAGAAGGCATGGATCCAGGAGCGCATCGAGGGCAAGGACAAGGAGATTTCCTTCACGCCCGAGGGGCGCCGGGCCATCCTGAACAAGCTCATCGAGGCCGAGGGCTTCGAGAAGTTCCTCGATCTCAAATATACCGGCACCAAGCGCTTCGGCCTCGACGGCGGCGAGGCGATGGTCCCGGCGATGGAGCAGATCATCAAGCGCGGCGGCGCGCTGGGCGTCGAGGAGATCGTGCTCGGCATGGCCCATCGCGGCCGGTTGAACGTGCTGACCAACGTGATGGCCAAGCCCTTCCGGGCGGTGTTCCACGAGTTCAAGGGCGGCTCGTCCTCGCCGGCCGAGGTCGAGGGGTCGGGCGACGTGAAGTACCATCTCGGTGCTTCCTCCGATCGCACCTTCGACGACAACAACGTCCACCTCTCGCTCACGGCGAACCCCTCCCACCTCGAGATCGTCGATCCGGTGGTGCTGGGGAAGGTGCGGGCCAAGCAGGACCAGAAGGCCAAGCCCAATGTCGAGCGCCGCAGGGTGCTGCCGCTGCTGATCCACGGCGACGCGGCCTTCGCCGGCCAGGGTGTGGTGGCGGAGTGCTTCGGCCTGTCCGGCCTGAAGGGCCACCGCACCGGCGGCTCGATCCACTTCATCATCAACAACCAGATCGGCTTCACCACCGATCCGCGCTTCTCGCGGTCCTCGCCCTACCCGTCGGACGTGGCGAAGATGGTCGAGGCGCCCATTTTCCACTGCAACGGCGATGATCCCGAAGCGGTGACCTTCGCGGCGAAAGTCGCGACCGAGTACAGACAGAAATTCGGCAAGCCGGTCGTGATCGACATGCTGTGCTACCGCCGCTTCGGCCATAACGAGGGCGACGAGCCGGCCTTCACCCAGCCGAAGATGTACCAGCTCATCCGGAAGCATCCGTCCGCGCTGGAGACCTACGGCAAGAAGCTCGTCGCGCAGGGCGACCTGTCTCAGGAGCAGCTCGACGCCCGCAAGGCCGAGTTCCGCGCCATGCTGGAGAGCGAGCTCGACGTCGCCGGCGGCTACAAGGCCAACAAGGCCGACTGGCTCGACGGGCGCTGGTCCGGCTTCAAGGCGGTGCGCGAGGACGTGGACGATCCCCGCCGCGGGCGCACCGGCGTGCCCGCCGAGACCCTGCGGGACATCGCCAAGCGGATCACCACCCCCCCGCCCGGCTTCCACCTGCACCGCACGATCCAGCGCTTCTTCGACAACCGTTCCAAGGCGGTCGAGACGGGCGTCGGCATCGATTGGGCGACGGCCGAGGCCCTCGCCTTCGGCTCGCTCCTGACCGAGGGCCACCGGGTGCGCCTGTCCGGCCAGGACGTGGAGCGCGGCACCTTCTCGCAGCGCCACGCCGTGGTGATCGATCAGGAGAACGAGCAGCGCTACACGCCGCTGAACTCGGTGAAGGAAGGTCAGGCGATCCTCGAGGTCATCAACTCGATGCTCTCCGAGGAAGCGGTGCTCGGCTTCGAGTACGGCTACTCGCTCGCCGAGCCGAACGCGCTCGTGCTGTGGGAGGCGCAGTTCGGCGACTTCGCCAACGGCGCGCAGGTCGTCATCGACCAGTTCATCTCGTCCGGTGAGCGCAAGTGGCTGCGCATGTCCGGCCTCGTGCTGCTGCTGCCGCACGGCTACGAGGGCCAGGGGCCGGAGCATTCCTCCGCCCGTCTGGAGCGCTATCTGCAGATGTGCGCCGAGGACAACATGCAGGTCGCCAACTGCTCGACGCCGTCGAACTACTTCCACATCCTGCGCCGGCAGCTGAAGCGCGACTTCCGCAAGCCGCTGGTGCTGATGACGCCGAAATCGCTCCTCCGTCACAAGCGGGCGGTGTCGAAGATCGAGGACATCGCCGAGGGCTCGACCTTCCACCGCATCCTGTGGGACGACGCCGAGCAGGACGAGTCGGGCGTGAAGCTCGTGCGCGACGACAAGATCCGCCGCGTCGTGCTCTGCTCCGGCAAGGTCTATTACGATCTCTACGACGAGCGGGAGAAGCGCGGCGTCAACGACGTGTACCTGATGCGCGTCGAGCAGCTCTACCCGTTCCCGCTCAAGGCGCTCGCCACCGAGATGACCCGGTTCCGCAACGCCGAGGTGGTGTGGTGCCAGGAGGAGCCCAAGAACATGGGCTCTTGGACCTTCGTCGAGCCCTATCTCGACTGGGTGCTGGGACAGGCGGGCTCCGCCTCGAAGCGGGCGCGTTATGTCGGACGCCCGGCCTCGGCTTCGACCGCCGTCGGCCTGATGTCGAAGCACCTCGCCCAGCTCCAGGCCTTCCTCAACGAGGCCCTGGCGAACTGACGGGTCGGAACGCACGGGCCAAAGGCGATGCCCTACTTCCTCCTCCGATTGACCCCGCCGCGTCCGAGCTTCCCGTTCGACGCGACGGAGGCGGAGAAGGCGCTGTTCTCCGAGCACGCGGCCTACTGGATCGCGCGAGCGGGGGAGGGGAGGGCGATCGCGGTGGGCCCGGTGTTCGAGCCCGACAGCACCTGGGGGCTCGCGCTGGTCGAGGCCGAGGACGAGGCCGGCGCGCTGGCCCTCGGCGCCGACGATCCCGTCATCGCGGCCCGTGCCGGTTTCGCCTACGCGGCGGCGCCCGTCCCCTCCCTGATCCTGCGGCAGCCGTGAGCATCCCTTGAGGCCCGCTTTTCCCTCATCCCGATCCTGACAGGAGGCCCCCGAAGAGGGGGCGCGAACAGAGCATGGCAACCGATATCCTCGTCCCGACGCTCGGCGAATCCGTGAGCGAGGCCACGATCGGCCGCTGGTTCAAGAAGCCCGGCGACACCGTCGCCGCGGACGAGCCCTTGGTGGAACTCGAGACCGACAAGGTCACGCTCGAGGTCAATGCCCCGGCCGCGGGCCAGCTCGGCGAGATCCTGGTCAAGGACGGCGAGACGGTGGAGCCCGGCGCCGTGCTGGGCTCGATCGTCGAAGGCGGCAAGGGCGCCGGCTCGTCGGAGCCCAAGTCCGAGGCCAAGGCTGCGCCGAAGAGCGCGGAGCCCGCCGAGACCAAGGCCGAGGCGCGTCAGGAGACGGGCGAAGCCAACTCCGCCAAGGCCGAGAAGCCGGCTCAGGAATCCTCCGCTTCCTACGGCAGCCACGGCGATGCTCCGCCCGCCGCCGCCGGACGCGGGGCCGATGCGAGCGGCCCGGCGGTGGCCAAGCTCGCCCGTGAATCGGGGGTCGATCCGGCCTCCCTCAACGGCAGCGGCAAGGACGGGCGCGCCACCAAGGGCGACATGCTCGCCGCCATCGCCAAGGGCGGTTCTTCGAGCGGCGACAAGGCGCCGGCTCAGCAGGCGAAAGCCCCGCCGCCCCCGCGCGCCCCGTCCGCTCCGGACGACGCCGCCCGCGAGGAGCGCGTGCGGATGACGAAGCTGCGGCAGACCATCGCCAAGCGTCTCAAGTCCGCCCAGGACACGGCGGCGATGCTGACCACGTTCAACGACGTGGACATGGGCGCGGTGATGGCTCTGCGCAGCCAGTACAAGGACGTGTTCGAGAAGAAGCACGGGACGAAGCTCGGCTTCATGGGCTTCTTCACCAAGGCGGTGATCGGCGCGCTCAAGGACGTGCCGGCGGTCAACGCCGAGATCGACGGGCAGGACCTCGTCTACAAGAACTACTACCATATCGGCATCGCCGTCGGCACCGATAAGGGCCTCGTCGTTCCGGTGGTGCGCGACGCCGACGACCTGTCGATTGCCGGCATCGAGAAGAAGATCAGCGGGTTCGGCAAGAAGGCGCGCGAAGGAAAGCTTTCCATCGAGGAGATGCAGGGGGGCACCTTCACCATCACCAACGGCGGCATCTACGGCTCGCTGATGTCGACCCCGATCCTCAACGCCCCGCAATCGGGCATTCTCGGCATGCACCGCATCGAGGAGCGGCCGGTCGTTCGCAACGGCAAGATCGAGGCGCGGCCGATGATGTATCTGGCCCTGTCCTACGACCACCGCATCGTCGACGGGAAGGAGGCCGTGACCTTCCTCGTGCGGGTGAAGGAAGCGCTGGAGGATCCGGCGCGCCTTGTCCTCGATCTCTGAGATCGACCGATCGGCGGCGCTCTACGATGCCGACGATTGCCATCGTCGAGGGCGTGCGGGTGGTGATCTACCATAAGGATCACGTTCCACCGCACCTGCACGTCTTCTTCGGAGGTAAGGAGGCGTTGGTCTCGATCGCGACGGGGGAGGTGCTGCACGGCACGCTGCCCCGTCCGAAGATGAGGGCAGTGCAGCGCTGGCTGGAGAACAACCGCGATCAGGTCGCCTATATTTGGGATGAGATTCAGGCCGGTCGCTACGACGGAGGCATGATCTGATGAAACTGCATCGCTTCGCCTCGGTCGAGGCACTGGGCTACCCCGTCATCCGCGTGACCTTCGACGATAGGCTGAGCGGTACGCTCGACTTCTCGGATGAGATCGCCACGGGCCCAATCTTCGCTCCGCTGAAAGATCGAGATTTCTTCAAAACCGTGGCGCTCGGTGAGCACGGGCATACGTTCGGCTGGCGCCTCGATGAACCCGGCCACGAGATCGACTTCTGTCCGACTGCGACGCGCACCCGCATCGAGACGCAAATGGTCGAGGAGATGGCCGCCCGCTTCCGTGCGCGGCGTACCGCCGCCGAATGAATCCTCTAGACCAGGAAACACATGTCCTACGATCTCGTCGTCATCGGCACCGGCCCCGGGGGCTATGTCTGCGCCATCCGCGCGGCCCAGCTCGGGCTGAAGACCGCCGTGGTCGAGAAGCGGGCGACCCATGGCGGCACCTGCCTCAATGTCGGCTGCATCCCGTCCAAGGCGCTGCTGCACGCCTCCGAGGCGTTCGAGGAAGCCAACAAGCATTTCGGTGAGCTCGGCATCGATGTCGGCACGCCGAAGCTCGATCTGACGAAGATGCAGGCCTTCAAGCAGGGCGGAGTCGACGGCAACACCAAGGGCGTCGAGTTCCTGCTCAAGAAGAACAAGGTCGACAGCTACCACGGCCGCGGCCGCATCGCCGGCGCGGGCCGCGTCGAGGTGATCTCTGACGACGGCGGCAACCAGATGCTCGAGACGAAGAGCATCGTCATCGCCACCGGCTCGGACGTGACGCGGCTGCCCGGCGTCGAGATCGACGAGAAGACCGTCGTCTCCTCCACCGGCGCCCTGGAACTCGCTCAAGTCCCGAAGAAGCTGGTGGTGATCGGCGCGGGCGTGATCGGCCTCGAACTCGGCTCGGTCTGGCGTCGGCTCGGCGCCGAGGTGACCGTGATCGAGTATCTCGACCGCGTCCTGCCGGGCATGGACGGCGAAGTCGGCAAGCAGTTCCAGCGCATCCTGGCCAAGCAGGGCATGACCTTCAAGCTCTCGACCAAGGTCACCGGCGTCGCCGTGGCCGATAAGGGCGCGACGGTCACCGTCGAGCCCGCCCAGGGCGGCGAGGCGGAAACGATCGAGGCCGACGTGGTTCTGGTCGCGATCGGCCGGGTCCCCTATACCGAGGGGCTCGGGCTGGAGACCGTCGGTGTCGCGACCGACGAGAAGGGCCGCGTTCAGACCGACAGCCACTACGCCACCAACGTCACCGGCATCTACGCCATCGGCGACGTGATCGCCGGGCCGATGCTCGCCCACAAGGCCGAGGACGAGGGCGTGGCATTGGCCGAGATCCTCGCCGGCCAGTCGGGCCACGTGAATTACGGCGTGATCCCGAACGTCGTCTACACGTTCCCGGAGGTCGCCTCGGTCGGCAAGACCGAGGAGGAGCTCAAGAAGGACGGGATCGCCTACAAGACCGGCAAGTTTCCCTTCACGGCCAATGGCCGCGCCAAGGCCAACGGCACCACGGACGGTTTCGTGAAGATCCTGGCCGATACCGAGACCGATCGCGTGCTCGGGGTCCACATCGTCGGGGCCGATGCCGGCAACCTGATCGCCGAGGTCGCCGTGGCGATGGAGTTCGCGGCGTCCGCCGAGGACATCGCACGAACCTGCCATGCCCACCCGACCCTGACCGAGGCGGTGAAGGAAGCCGCGCTCGCCGTCGACAAGCGCGCGATCCACGTCTGAGCGCAGAGCGTTCCGGAGCCGGCATGGCCGGTACCGGAACGTCTTCCCCGGCGTCTCGGCATCGCCAAGTCACCATTGTATGGTTTCATACAATGGTGACTTGGCGAAATGCTGTTTTAGTTCCCTGGCATCCGGTTCAATTTTTCATTCGTGGGTGCGTGACTTTGCATCGTTGACCGGTTGTCTCCATAGCCTTTACCCGTGGAACGACCTCCGGCATCGTCGGATTGAGAGGCGAACCGGCCCCCGAGGGTCGCGACCCGCGGGAATTCCGACACGATGCCCTCCTCACCCGAGAAGCCGAAGACGCCCGGCAAAAATCCGTCGGTCTCCGGCAGCGGGCCGTCCGGCGTCGTCGATCAGCACCACGACATCTTCTTCGCCGCCGTCGAGACGACGCGGATGCCGATGATCGTGACCGACCCCCATCAGCCGGACAATCCGATCATCTTCGCCAACCGCGCCTTCGTGCGCATGACGGGCTACACGGTCGAGGAGCTGATCGGGAGCAATTGCCGCTTCCTGCAGGGGCCGGACACCGATCGCGATACGGTCTCGGAGGTGCGCGAGGCGATTGCCGAACACCGCGAATTCGCCACCGAGATCCTGAATTACCGCAAGGACGGCTCCTCATTCTGGAACGCGCTGTTCGTCTCGCCGGTCTTCAACCGTCAGGGTGATCTGGTCTACTTCTTCGGCTCGCAGCTCGACGTCTCACGCCGCCGCGACGCGGAGGAATCCCTCTATCAAGCGCAGAAGATGGAGAGCCTCGGCCAGCTCACCGGCGGCATCGCCCACGACTTCAACAATCTGCTGCAGGTCGTGTCCGGCCACAACGAGGTGATTCTCGCCCAACTCGAGCGCCCGGAGATCGACCCGGTGCGGTTGCGGCGGGCCGGGGAGGCGGTGCGGGCGGCGACCGATCGGGCCGCCAAGCTCACGCATCAACTGCTGGCCTTCTCGCGCAAGCAGCGCCTCGAAGGGCGTCTCCTGAATCTCAACGGCCTCGTCGAGAGCATGAGCGAGATGACCGGCACGACGCTCGGCGAGACGATCGTGCTCAAGAGCGTTCTGGCGCCCGATCTCTGGACGACCCGGATCGACCCGACTCAGGCCGAAGTCGCGCTGCTCAACGTGCTCATCAACGCCCGCGACGCCATGCCGGACGGCGGCACCGTCACGGTCCGCACCGAGAATCTGCTGATCGAGGACGACGACGCCGCCCTCTACAAGACGGTGCCGCGCGGCGCCTACGTCGTCGTGTCGGTGACCGATACCGGCACCGGCATGCCGCCCGAGATCCTCAAGCGCGTCATGGAGCCGTTCTTCACCACCAAGGGGGAGGGGAAGGGCACCGGGCTCGGGCTCGCCATGGTCTACGGCTTCGCCAAGCAGTCGGGCGGTTCGGTCAAGCTGTATTCCGAGGTCGGCCACGGCACCACCGTGCGGATCCTCTTTCCCGCCTCCGACCAGAAGGTCGACGAGGAGCGTCTGCCGACCCAGCGCGCGGCCGACCGGCACGGCACCGAGACCGTACTCGTCGTGGACGACCGGCCGGACGTGGCCGCCACGGCCGGCACGATCCTGGAGGATTTCGGCTACAAGGTCACCGTCGTCGACGGCCCGAAGGCGGCGCTCGAAGTGCTCGACGGCGAGGCGCGCATCGACCTCCTGTTCACCGACCTGATCATGCCCGGTGGCATGAACGGCGTGATGCTGGCGCGCGCCGCCCGCGAGCGGCAGCCGAAGATCAAGGTGCTGCTCACCACGGGCTATGCCGAGGCCTCCCTGGAGCGCACCGATGCGGGCGGCACCGAGTTCGAGATCATCAACAAGCCCTACAAGCGGATGGAATTGGCCCGCCGGGTGCGCCGGGTGATCGACGGTCCGACCGGCGTCGGCTGAGGCCGGTCGCGCTGCGGATGCTGACGCGTCTTGTCACGGGCGTCCTGGCGCTGCTGCTGGCGCTGCCCGCGGGCGTCCTCGTCTTCGCCGGCGGAGCCCTGCTCGATCCGGCGCTGCGTGACGCGTTCGGTCGCCTCGGCCTCGCCGGACTTCTGGTAGGCTTCACCGACCTCGTGGCCGGGCTCCCGCCGGACATGGCCACCGCGATGCTGGCGATCCTGGCCCAGGCGCTCGCCCTTCTCCTCGCGCTGCCGCCGCTCCTGACGGCGGCGATCGGTGAGATTCTCGGTCTGCGCTCGCCGTTCTGGTACGGCGGCGCCTGCGCCGCGCTGACGGCCGCCTTGCCCTGGCTCGCCCGCGGTGCCGTCCCCCCACCCACCGGTGCGGCGGCCGTCGCCGAAGCGCGACTCTCGATTCTCCTGCTCGCGACGGGCGCGGCTTCCGGCTTGGTCTATGGGCTGATCGCCGGCCGAACCGCGGGCGCGCATCGCCGGCCGGACGGGGTCTGACGCATTTTTAGGGTGGACAGCCGCCCGCCAAGTCGTAGAACCAGAACGCGCAACGCTCCGCCCGCCTCCGGGCCACCGGCGGAGCTTGCCGGTGCGGGCGTAGTTCAGTGGTAGAACGTCAGCTTCCCAAGCTGAATGTCGTCGGTTCGATCCCGATCGCCCGCTCCAATCAAATTTACCAGTCAGACCAATCGTTTGGCTCGCATGCAGGGCTCGTCAGAAGCTAGCTGCAAACTCCGGCCGTACAACCTTCGTACAACGAATGGAATGAGCCGGCCGCCCCAAAGCGGTGATTCATTCGTGCGAGTGGCGGCGCTTGTTGCGCGTCATATGCGAAGGAACGGAGAGCCTCCGTTTGCGATTCAACTGCCTCCCCGCCGTCCTCATTGAAGGAGTCGACTAGGACTCCGCTTGAGGCGGACAAGCCCTCTCGGAAGGAATGGATCGGTTCTGATCACCCGACGCCGAGGCCGACAGATCCTAGTTGAGGCAGGTAAGTGCATGCAGGCCCGAATCGAAGCCGCCCTGGATGAACTAGAACAAGCCTACCGCAGGCCGAGCGAGCGCATCGTGGCGCTGGAAGAGGTCCTGCAAGCCGTTGCCCGCGACCCCAGGACAGACGACATACCCTTCGGCCGGTTCGTGCAGACAAGCATTGAGCTCCACCAAGAGAGGCTTGCACACCAAGTTGCCTGTGCCCGCGGAGCGGATATCAATGAGGGGCCTGAACCTCTGGCTCGGTCTGCCGATCCTTCTTTTTTCGGCGCAGCTTGGCTGCCCTTACTGGGTCGTCCTCATCCCCACACCGCTCTGCCAAGGCGAAGCTGTGCAGTTCGCTGTGATCGCCGCTCTGGCTTTCGGCTAGCGCATAGAAGGCCGCCCGGATGACCTCCTTCTTGGTCGCCTCAGGGTACTTCTCGCGCACGGCAGCCAGGAGCGCCTTGGGTTTCATGCCGCTGGTAGCGACCCTGCGCAAGGTATTCGCGAGTTCTTCAATCGAGGCCATATCGCACCTGTTGCCCCTAGCACCGCCTCGGCGGCGTGGTGTTCTTTCGACGAGCTAGTCTAGCATGACACTCCGATGACGGCTCGTCTGGAGGGATTGTGGCTGAAGTGACACGATCGCAAGCGCCCCGATCGCGTATGATGAATGCAGTTCCTTCCTGAGACCCGGAACCCACTCACGGCGCGTCGTGGCCTCTGCCGCACGCGCCGTTTACATGTCTCAGGCGCAGCCGCCGGACGCTCTTTCTAAGCTGATGTCGGCAGCCACGACCCCGCCCCGATCGATTACCGCTTCACGAAGCCGATGTCGGCGGCCACAGCCTTGAGCCGGTCCGGTTCCCGCTCTCTCCGTTCGCTGTATCGGTCGACGAGGTAGTCGGCCCGCTCGCGGGTCAGCAGCGTGAACTTCATTAGCTCCTCGCACACGTCCACCACGCGCTCGTAGAGCGGCCCCGGCTTCATCCGGCCGGCGTCGTCAAACTCCTTGTAGGCCATCGGCACCGACGACTGGTTCGGGATCGCGATCATCCGCATCCAGCGGCCGAGCACGCGAAGGGCGTTCACCGCGTTGAAGCTCTGCGAGCCGCCGGACACCTGCATCACAGCCAAGGTGCGGCCCTGGGTCGGGCGCACGCTGCCCTCAGACAGCGGCAGCCAGTCGATCTGGCTCTTCATCACGCCAGTGAGATTGCCGTGCCGCTCCGGCGAGACCCAGACCTGGCCTTCGGACCAGATCGAAAGCTGCCGCAGTTCCTGCACCTTCGGATGGTCCGCCGTCGTGTCGTCGGGCAGCGGTAGGCCGTGGGCGTCATAGATCTGCACCTCGCCGCCCATGGCTTCCAGCAGGCGGGCGGCCTCGTAGGCGAGCAAGCGGCTGAACGAACGCTCGCGCAAGCTGCCGTAGAGGATCAGGAAGCGGGGCGCGTGGGTGAACGGCTGCGCCGGGTGCAGCCGTTCCACTGCGGGCACCTCGAAATGCGTCTCTGAGAGGTTCGGCACTCCATCGTTGAACGGCTGCTGGGGCTTGTCCAAGGCAGAGCTTTCATCTACGTTTCAATAATAATTGAGATACTGCATCAATGATGGACAGCACGCAAGCCGTGGCGGCGTTTGCCGCCCTCGGACAGGAATACCGCCTGAGCATCGTGCGCGCCCTCGTCACCGCTGGGCCGGACGGCTTGGCGGCCGGCGTGCTGGCCGGCGAGGTCGGCGTGTCCAGCACCAACCTATCCTTCCACGTCAAGGAACTGAGCCGTGCCGGGCTGATCCAGTCCCGGCGGGACGGGCGCTCGATCATCTACAGTGCGACTTATCCGGCGCTGTCCGACCTGATCGCCTTCCTGATGCGCGACTGCTGTCAGGGACGGCCGGAGGTCTGCACCCCGGCGGTGGAAGCCCTGGTGGCCTGCTGCACCCCCACCGGAGACGTCGCCCATGCCTGATCGCATCTACAACGTGCTGTTTCTGTGCACCTGCAACTCGGCCCGCTCGATCCTGGCCGAGGCCATGCTGAACAAGGACGGTCAGGGGCGCTTCCGGGCGTTCTCCGCCGGCAGCCAGCTTAAGGGGCAGCCGCACCCGCTGGCGCTGCAAACCCTGCAGGAAACCGACTATTTCACCGAGGGCCTGCGCTCGAAGAGCTGGGACGAGTTCGCCGCGCCGGGGGCGCCGCAGCTCGATTTCGTGTTCACCGTTTGTGACAACGCAGCCGGCGAGGCCTGCCCCTTGTGGCCGGGCCAGCCGGTCACGGCGCACTGGGGTATCGAGGATCCGGCTGCGGCCGATGGCTCGGAGATCGAGCGCAAGCGGGCCTTTGTGACCGCACAGCGCTACCTCAAGAACCGTATCACGGCCTTCGTCGCCCTGCCGCTCCGAAGCCTCGACCAAGTGGCGCTCTCGTCCAAGGTCCGCGAGATCGGCCAGTTGGCCGGCACCACGTCGCCCCGGCCGGAGGTCGCGTGATGGACGTGGTGATCTACCACAACCCGGCCTGCGGCACCTCGCGCAACACCCTGGCGATGATCCGCAACGCCGGCATCGAGCCGCACGTGATCGAGTACCTGAAAACCCCTCCTGCGCGGGCGCTGCTGGTGCAGCTCCTCGCGCGCGCCGGCCTGGCGGTGCGCGATGTGCTCCGGGAAAATGGCACGCCCTACGCGGAGCTGGGTCTGGGCGATCTGGCGCTGACCGATGACCAGCTGCTCGACGCGATCGAGGCGCATCCGATCCTGCTCAACCGCCCGCTGGTGGTCACGCCCAAGGGCGTCGCACTGTGCCGGCCTTCCGAGGCCGTGCTGGATCTCCTGCCGGCGCAACAGGGCGAGTTCGTGAAGGAGGACGGTGAGCGGGTCGTGGACGAGCACGGCCGACGCGTCGCCACCGCCTGAGCCTCAATCCAACCGATAAAAAGAAACGATCCCGATGCTCGCGCTTGCCATTTTCCTCGTCACCCTCGTTCTCGTCATCTGGCAGCCCAAGGGGCTCGGGATCGGGTGGAGCGCCCTGGCCGGCGCGGCCGTCGCCCTCGCCACGGGGGTGATCCATCCCGGCGATATTCCGGTGGTCTGGCATATCGTCTGGGACGCCACGTTCACGTTCGTGGCGCTGATCATCATCTCGCTGCTGCTCGATGAGGCCGGGTTCTTCCACTGGGCGGCCCTGCACATCGCCCGCTGGGGCGGCGGCCGGGGCCGGCTGCTCTTTCCGCTGGTGATCCTGCTCGGGGCCGCCATCGCGGCGGTGTTCGCCAACGACGGCGCGGCGCTGCTGCTGACCCCCATCGTCCTGGCGATCCTGCTGCACCTCAAGTTCCCCCCGGCGGCGGCGCTGGCGTTCATCGTCGCCTGCGGGTTCGTGGCCGACTCGACCTCCCTGCCGCTGGTGATCTCCAACCTCGTGAATATCGTCTCGGCCAACTACTTCGACGTGACGTTCGGGCGCTACGCCGCCGTGATGGTGCCGGTGAACCTGGTCTCGCTCCTCGCCACGCTGGTGGTGCTGTGGGCGTATTTTCGGCACGACGTGCCGGCGACCTACCCGGTCGGCGAGCTGGAACCGCCTCGAGACGCGATCCGCGATCCGGTGGTGTTCAAGGCGGCCTTTCCGCTGCTCGGCATGCTGCTGCTCGCCTACTTCATCACCGCGCCGTTCGGCGTGCCGGTCTCGGTCGTCACCTGTGCCGGCGCGGCGGTGCTGCTCGGCCTGGCGCTGCGCGGGCGGGTCATTCCGATCCGCAAGGTGCTGACCGGCGCGCCCTGGCAGATCGTGCTGTTCAGCCTCGGCATGTACCTCGTGGTCTACGGCCTCAGGAACGCCGGCCTGACCGACGAGCTGGCCAACGGCCTGGTCTGGTTGGGCGGGCAGGGGCCGTGGGTTGCCACTGTCGGCACCGGTTTTGCGGCGGCCATCCTGTCCTCGGTGATGAACAACATGCCGAGCGTGCTGATCGGAGCGCTGTCGATCCAGCAGGCCCCGGATCTCACACCTTTGACCCGCGAGCTGATGGTCTACGCCAACGTGATCGGCTGCGATCTCGGCCCGAAGTTCACGCCGATCGGCAGCCTGGCGACCCTGCTCTGGCTGCACGTGCTGGCCAGTAAGGGCCAGCGCATCACGTGGGGCCAGTACATGAAGGTCGGCCTGGTCATCACGCCGCCGGTGCTGCTGGTCTCGCTGCTGGCGCTGGCGGCCTGGCTGCCCGTGCTCGGGACGCAGTAGCCTGGTGGGCCGGGACAGGCGCTGGCCGGTGATCTCAGCCCTGGGTGTGGTGCAGATCCTCGCCTGGGGCTCTTCGTTCTATCTGCTCGGCGTCCTCGCCGCGCCGATTGCGGCGGATACCGGCTGGCCGCTCGCCTGGATCTTCGGCGGCTTGTCCCTCGGCCTGCTCACTGCCGGCCTGGTCTCGCCGCAGGTCGGCCGTATAATCAGCGAGCGCGGTGGCCGGCCGGTCCTGGCAGTCGCGGCCGTACTCCTCGCCTCCGGCCTGGTCGTGCTCGGCCTAGCGCCGGCTCTGTGGGTGTTTCTAGCGGGCTGGTTGCTGCTGGGCCTCGGAATGGGCTGCGGGCTGTATGACCCGGCCTTCGCCACCCTCGGCCGCCTCTACGGCGCCGAGGCGCGTCCGGCGATCACCACCCTGACCCTATGGGGCGGGTTCGCCAGCACGGTGAGCTGGCCGCTGTCGGCGTTCCTGCTCGATCAAGGCGGCTGGCGCTGGGCCTGCTTTGTCTATGCCGGCCTACAGCTCGTAGTGTCGCTGCCGCTGATCCTCGGCCTGATCCCACCGGCACCGGTCCGACCGGCGTGGGCGAACGACGGCCCGGCACCCGTGGTCGCCCTGGCGCCCAAGGAACGCCGGCCGTTCCTGCTAATGGCCGGCGTGCTGATCCTCGGCGGCGGGGTGATGAGCCTGCTCTCGGCGCATGTGCTGACGTTGTTGCAGGCGCGGAGCGTCCCACTGGCCTCGGCCGTCACGTTCGGCGCGCTGATTGGGCCGTCCCAGGTCGCCGCCCGCATCGTCGAGATGTCGTTCAAGGGCCGGCATCACCCGCTGTGGACCCTGACAGCGGCGATGAGCTTGGTCGCGCTCGGTGTGACGCTGCTGGCCTTTGAACTGCCGCTGGTCGCCCTTGCACTGATCCTCTACGGCGCCGGCAACGGGATCTACTCGATCGCGCGGGGCACCGTGCCCTTGGCGCTGTTCGGCCCAGAGCGCTACGCGCCGCTGCTCGGCCGACTGGCGCGGCCGGGTCTAGTCGCGCAGGCTCTAGAGGCTGTTATGGATCTATCGGCTGGACGGCTCAGATGATGGGTCATGAGCCAGTCCCGGAAAGCCTACCCGTCTGATGTGTCCGACGACGAATGGGCGTTGGTCGCC
>NZ_BPRE01000002.1 GCF_022179765.1 Methylorubrum suomiense
CGGCCACGGAATCGCCGACGCCGATGAGCGGCGTGGCGGCGGGGCGGTTGTCGCCGAAGGTGACGAGGAGGCTGTCGAGCGGGCGGGTGCGCAGGGCCTCGACGATGGCGGAGTCGACGTCGATGATCTCGTAGCGGGCCAGCACGCCCTCGGCGGTGGCGATGTCGGCGCCCCCGTCGATCGCCCGCGCCGTCGGCCCCGAGGTCGGAAGCACCGAGCACCCCGACACCGCGAACGCGGTCAGGATCGTGAGGGCGGTAGCGCGGGAAGCCGCACGGGTCATGGAACTCTCCATCCGGCTCTTGGCAGACCGGCTGCCCGGTTCCTGCCGACCGAGCTTGGCCGGAGATATGCTTCGATCCATTTAACGGTGCCTTGACCAGCCGCGTCGGCGCGCGGGGGCGCCGACGGCGGCGAGCGGTCCGGCACCAATGCGTCACCACCGTGGCACGGTTACGCTTGACGGTTTCATCCCGGTCGTTTTGCGGCGAGTGCGTCCCGCAGGAGACAGCCGAGCTGCGCCGCCGTGACGTCCACGCGCTCCGGCTGCCGGTCCGCCGCATTCGGGAAGCGGAACACGGCGTAATCGGTCGCGACAGGTCCCTCTGGACGGGGACGGCATTCGGGAAGCGAGGGAGCGTGGTCGCCGAACACGCAGAGGGTCGCGCGACGCCCTCTCAAACCGTCGATCAGGCGCTCGACCGCACGGCCCGTATCCGCGACATGGTGGAGGTATTGCGCAAGTCCCGGCGCGATCCCGGGCAGACGCCCCTCCGTCCAGGGACCGTGATTTTCCATCGTCACGGCGAAGACGAAGCGTCGCCCGCCGCCTTCCACTTCGGCGAGGATGCGCTCCGCAAGGGCCTCATCGGCGATGTAGGGGCCGATCCGAGGCGCGCCGGCGAAATCGTCTTCCATGATGAGACGACCGAAGCCGAGGCGGCGGAACACCCGCGCCCGGCTGAAGAAATCCCGATGGAAGGGGTGAACGAAGATCGTGGCGAAGCCGGCGGCGCGGGCGATCCGGGCCAAGCTCGTCGGCTCGTCGCCGCCGCGGGCGAGATAGGGATCGTAGCGGCCGAAGCCGAGGCTGTCCGGGTCGCGCCCCGTCAGCACCGCGTGCTCGGTCCGCATGGTGTAGGCGCCGTGGGCCGGCACCGCGAGCTGTCCGTACTGCGCCGCCTCCATGCGAATGCGGTTCATAAGGGGAAGGGCCGCACCGCCGAGACGCACGGGGTCGAGGAAGGATTCGAGCTGGACGACCACCAGAAGCTCGGTCTCCGTGTCGCCGGGGGCGAGGACGGGAATGGCCGGAGGCGGTTCAATGGCCTCGTCGGCCCGGCGCAGGGCGTAGCCCATCATCGTGGCGACGACCCCGTAGCGTGCCACGTCCGCCATCAGGTCGGGACGCGGAAACAGGGGGCGCAGGAAAGCGCGCCCGAGCGGCGTCCGGAATGCCGCCACCACGGCCAGGAACCCCATGGGCAGGGCCGCCGCCGCCGCGAGGGCGAGGACTCCATCCGGCAGGACGGTCGGTTCGAGGGCGTACCACGCCGCGATGACACCGAGCCCCAGGAGAAGGGGTACGGCCATGCGGGGATCGGTGGGGGAGCGCGTATAGTATAGCTCGGGATGACGCGGCACCTGCGCCAACAGGGCGAGATCGCTGAAAACCGGCGGCTCGCCGATCACCCGCCGCTTGAGCCGGTCCACGCCCGCCAGGATCGCGACGGTCAGAAGGCAGGAGGCGGCAGCGAGCCAGGGCCGCCACGAGAACTGGAACCAGAACACCGTCAGAAGGGCGTAGCCGAGACCGCGCACGGTGAGATCGCCGGGCCGCAGGCTCGGGCGACGCGCGCCGAACACGGCCTCCACGGTGAAGGAGGTGGCGATCGCGATGGCAAGCGGCACTAGCAGGGGGGCGAAACCCATCGCGTCAGCGCCCCGGCCCGACGCCGCGGCGGGCTCGCAGGCGGCGCAGGATCGGGTTGAGCAGAGCGTAGCGGGCCCGCATCATGGCATGGGGCAGGGCCTTGAGCGCGAGCGCCGTCGCGGGAGCCTGGGCGCGAGCCTCGCTCAGACGGTCGAGCAGCTGCTCCGGCGTGCACGGCTTCATCGCCACCGGATCGAGGTAGAGCGGATAGAGGATGAGCGCCCCGGCCACCAATGCGTCGAGGTCGAGTGTTCGGCCGCGATCCGCCCCCGGTGCGAGGTCTTCGGTCAGACCCCAGCCGGCATAGAATGGACGCCCATGCGTCGCCACGGTGAGGCCCCGGATCAGCGCCTCGAAGCCGGCCAGCGACGTCATGGTCTCGACATGGTGGACCCGGTCGAGGAGGTCGACGATCGACAGGCCGGTGACGACACGGTCGGCCAGCTTGCGCGTCTCGATTTCGGGGATCGCGCCCGGCCGGAAGCCCGCCTCGACATCGGGATGCGGCTTGTAGACCAGGAAGGCATCCGGGTTGCGGGCGCGGGCGACCTTGAGGAGCGCGAGGTTGCCACGCACCTCCGGCGAGCCGGTCAGCACCGAGGCGTCGTCCTCGACCTGGCCCGGCACCAGAACGATGCGCCGTCCTTCGGGAAAGCCGTCAGGGGCGGCAAGCCCGACATTGTACTTGCTCAAGCGCCGCGCCACGATCGCCGCGCGAAGCCTCGCCGCCCGTTCGACGAGGTCCGGCGCGAACACCGTCTGCTTGAGGAGATGCGCCAACCGGCTCTCGACCCGCGGATCGTAATAGATGCCGCGATCATCCACGACGATGGATGCGCCGGGTTTGAGGCTCGCCCCGAGGCCGACGGAGCGGAGGAAGCCGTCCTCGACGCGGGCAAAGGGCAGCCCGGCCTCGGCGCAGAGCTGCGGCAGGGTCTCCGGACAGCGCGTCGCCCAGGCCCAGACCGCGCCATCGTGGCGGCGGGCGAGGGCCACGGCCTCCTCCGCCCGCATGCTGTGCAGGGGCGGCCCACCGGGGCCTGCCGCGAAGCAGTCGAGGGCCTCCCGCTTCCAGCCCGAGACGCCGACGAGAACGACCCGGCGACCGTTTCCGCGAAAGCGCTCGCGCAGCCACGCAACGCGCTCGACCGCCTCGAGGAGGGGGATCGGCCGACGGGTCCACGGATCGAAGGCATGCACGCCGGGGCCGAAGCGAAGGGCGAGCGATCCGGCGGCATCCGCCGGGACCGGACCCGAAGCGGGATCGGTGCACAGGGTCGGGTAACCGCACAGATGCGCTTCGCAGGCGGCGGCCGTCGACGCGACGTGGATCCGTGCGGCGAGCGGAAACAGCGTGAATGGATCGACGGGGTCGGCGAGCACCGTGAGGCGCGGATCCTCGGGCAGGCCGGCGGGGGCACACCCTTCAGGACCGGCGGCGAGGAAGCGCTCGTCGGGGAACGCCTTCAGCAACCGCCCGACGAAGGTCGCCGCGCGGCGGGACGCGGCAAGATCGGGGTCGATCAACGCGAGGGATCGCGGAACGCCGTCTCCAAACAATCCGGCCGCCGCACCGGGCGGAAAGCGATTGAAGCCGCTCAGGCCCGCGCCACGCAGGGCATTCGCGAGATCCGGCGAGAGTGGACTCCCCCCGAGCGGGCGACCCCCAAAGCTCAGGCGCAGGCTCGCGAAGCCGGCGGCGGGGGAATCGTAGGGGCTGAGCAAGGGGCCCGGTGCAACGCGCAGAAGAGCGGTCCGGCGCGCGGAGGGGAAGGCTGTGCCAGGCGTCCAGAAAGCCGGGGCGCCGAGCCGGTCGAGGCGCAGCGCTAGACCCGTGCAGGCTTCGATCTCGGCGCCGAGGCGACGCAGCGGCCGGCCGAACGGCAGGAAGGAGCGGGGCAGGGCGGAAGCCCCGCGCGGCTCAGGATGGAGCGCATCGGCCATGGCGGGCTCGCCATAGCCCATGGGGTGCTCCGGCGCGAGGACCGATCGGAATTACGGGGATTGCGGGGATGCTCCTCGAATCGGACATAAGCGAGCCGCATTCGGGCGGGAGAGAGAAACGGTTCCGGCCGCGGATGTGGCGGGCCGGCAACGGAGACCGTGAATTGTGTTTGGGTCCCGGCGCCGCGGTTGCGGGCAGCCGAGACGACATGCGACGCGTCTGCTTTCAGACGCCGTCACCCCGCTGCCCCCCGCGATCAGGGACCCCGCGCCTCGGAATGACGCAGCCTCGCGCAGACGCTTCGGGCAGCCATGCTGCCACGTTCCTGTTCCTGCAGGGAATTGCGTCTCCGTTCTTCTCCGAGCTCGGTCGGGCCCTGCGCCAGCGCGGATACAATGTCCGCCGGATCAACTTCTCCGCCGGCGACTGGCTGTTCTGGCGTTTGCCGGCCGACCATTACCGCGGCAGTCGCGACGGCTGGGACGCTCACATCGAGACCTATATTCGCGAGCACGGCGTCACCGACATCGTGCTGTTCGGCGATTGCCGGCCCTATCATCAGGCGGCCATCCTCGTGGCCAAACCGATGGGCGTGCGCATCCATGTGTTCGAGGAGGGCTATATCCGTCCCTACTGGATCACCTGTGAGCAGGGTGGGGTGAACGGCAATTCCCCGATGCCCAAGACGGCCGAGGAGATCCGGGCCATCGCGCGCCGGCTGCCGCAGGCTGGGCGCGCGATGCCCCTGACCGGCGACATGGCCCGCCGCAGCCTCTGGGATATCGGCTTCAACATCGCCAATATCGGCTTTCCGTATCTCTATCCGGGCTTCCGCAGCCACCGGCCGAACCATATCGCCGCGGAATATGGCGGCTGGATCAAGAAGTTCGTCCGCCGCCAGCGCACCCGCCGCGAGGCGGCGCGCATCGGCGAGTCCTACGAGGCCATCAACGCCGACTATTTCCTCCTGCCGCTGCAACTCGACAGCGACTACCAGATCCGGGTCCATTCGCCGTTTCTCGGCGTCGAGGGCTTCATGGACCGGGTGATCGCTTCCTTCGCCCGACATTCGAGCGCGCCGACGCGCCTGCTGGTGAAGCTGCATCCGCTCGACAGCGGGATCATGAATTGGCGCAAGCGGGCCCGCCAATCCGCCAAGCGTCACGGCTGCAACGACCGCCTGGACTTCATCGACGGCGGCGACCTGCCCAAGCTCATCGACGGCAGCCGCGGCGTCGTGCTGGTGAATTCGACGGTCGGCATGCTGGCGCTGGAGCGTGGCCGCCCGACCCTGGCTTTCGGGCAGGCGGTCTACAACATGCCGGGCCTGACGCACCAAGGCGACATCGACACCTTCTGGGGAGACCCGAAGGCGCCCGACCGGGAGCTGATGGAGGATTTCCGTCGGGTCGTCATGCATCGAACCCAGATCAATGGCGGCTACTTCTCGCCCTCCGCCATCGAACGGGCCGTCGCCGGAGCGGTGCCGCGGCTCGAAGCGACCTTGCCGTCCGCATCGCTCGCCTATGCCCGCGACCGACGGGAGGGTTCCGACGAGGCCGGGCGGCTGTCGCCCGCCTACTGATCGCGAGCCCGGCGGGGTTTACAAGCGAGAACCGCCGCCTCATCCCCTCCCCATGCCCGTCATCCTCATCACCGGAGCCTCCAGCGGCATCGGCGCCGCCCTGGCGCGCTGTTACGCGCAGCGCCCCGAAACTCGCTTGATCCTGACCGGTCGCGATGGCGCACGCCTCGACGCGGTAGCCGCTGCGTGTCGGGGCTTTGGCGCGGACGTGCGCACCGGCCTGTTCGATGTGCGCGAGCGGGAGACGGTCGGCGCATGGCTGCGGGCGCTCGATGCCGAGAGCCCGCTCGACCTCGTGATCGTCAATGCGGCGGTCAATGGCGGCCATCCCTCCGGCGATCTCGAATCCGAAGAAACGGCGTTCGAGACCGCCGACATCAACTATGCCGGTGCCCTCAACATCATGCTCCCGAGCGTCACGGCGATGGCGCGGCGCGGACGCGGGCAGATCGCCCTGGTCTCCTCGCTCGCGGCCTACGCGCCGCTGCCGGACGCGCCGGCCTATAGTGGGGCGAAGGCCGCGCTCCTCGCGCATGGTCTGGCGCTGCGAGCCAAGCTCAGGCCGCTCGGCGTCTCGGTCAGCGTCGTGACGCCGGGCTATGTGAAGACGCCGATGGGCGGCGTGATCAAGGGGTGGCGCCCCCTGGAAATGAGCGCCGACGAGGCCGCTCGGCGCATCCTGCGGGGGCTGGAGCGCGACCGCGACGTGATCGCCTTTCCCTGGCCGCTGGCGGCGCTCGCCCGCGGAGCGCTGCTGGTGCCCGAACGCGTGCGCAGCCTCGGCCTGCACGGCCTGCGCTTCCGCAACCGGCCGCGACGCTGATGGGGCTGCCGCGGCTCGCCGTCTTCGCGCTGGAAGCGCTGCCGAACGCCCGGGCGCTCCGCCGTTTCGTGGCCGACCACGCCGACCACATTGCCTTCGTCGGTCTCTCTCACGCCGAGCGGCCTTCGGCTGGTGGCCTCGTCGCGCAGGTGCGCCGTCATCTGGTCCGCTCGGGGCCGCGCGTCCTGCCCTATCTCGCGGTCAATTTCGGCCTACCGGACCTCGTCAACGGCGCGGCAAGCAGGTTGGCGCGTCACGGTCCCCCGGAAGCGACGCCGCTCGCGCCGCTCTGTCGGCGGCTCGGCATTTCGGTAATGCGGGTCGATGACGTGAACGGACCGGAGATCGCCGCCGCCTTCGCGACGCATGCGCCCGATCTGATCGTCTCGTTCCACTTCGATCAGATCTTCTCACCGGTGACCCTCGGCCGGGCTCCCCTCGGCGGGGTCAACGTTCATCCGAGCCTGCTGCCGCTCCATCGCGGCCCGACCCCGACGCTGCACGCGCTCGCCGACGGGGAGGGGGCTTTCGGCGTCACCGTCCACCGGCTCGCCGCAGAGATCGACGCTGGGACGATCCTGGCGCAGGAGGCGGTGACCCTGCCGCCCGGAACCAGTGCCACCCGTGCCGCGCGATGGCTGCACGAGCGCGGGCGCCCTTTGCTCGAAGGCGTCCTCGCCGACATCGCCGTGCGGGGCGCCGTACCGGAGGGCCGGCGCGTGCCGGTCCTGCCCTATCGCGGCTTTCCCGACCGGCAGCAGCTCGCCCGGATGCATCGGGCGGGCCTTCGCCTCGTCGATGGCGGCGACTGGCGGGATGCGTTCCGCCTCGCCAGCCCCTCAGGCGCGTAGGGCGCCGTCGAGATCGTCGATCAGGTCCTGCGGGTCCTCGATGCCGACCGACAGGCGCACCACCTCGGGGCCGGCACCGGCGGCGGTCTTCTGCGCGTCGGTCAGCTGGCGGTGGGTGGTCGAAGCCGGGTGGATCACCAATGAGCGCGTGTCGCCGATATTGGCCAGATGGCTGAAGAGCTGCAGGTTCGAGACGAGCTTCACGCCCGCCTCGTAGCCGCCCTTCAGGCCGAAGGTGAACACCGCACCCGCGCCCTTCGGCGTGTAGCGCTGGGCCAGCGCATGATACTTGTCGGTCGGCAGGCCCGGATAGCTCACCCACTCGACCTGATCGTGGCCAGCGAGGAAGGTCGCGACCTTGAGCGCGTTGTCCGAGTGGCGCTGCATGCGCAGCGGCAGCGTCTCGATGCCGTTGAGGATCAGGAAGGCGTTGAAGGGCGACAGCGCCGGCCCGAGGTCGCGCAGCGACAGCACCCGCACCGCGATGGCGAAGCCGAAATTGCCGAAGGTCTCGGCGAGGACCATGCCGGCATATTCGGGACGGGGCTGCGAGAGCATCGGGTAGCGCTCGTCACCCTGCCACTGGAACGTGCCGCCGTCGACGATAAGGCCGCCGATGGAATTGCCGTGGCCGCCGAGGAACTTGGTGGCCGAGTGGACCACGATGTCGGCGCCGTGCTCGAACGGCCTGATCAGGTACGGGCTCGCCATCGTGTTGTCGACGATGAGCGGGATGTTGTGGCGCTTGGCGATGACGCTCAGCGCCGCGATGTCGGTGATGACGCCGCCCGGATTGGCGATGCTCTCACAGAAGATCGCCTTGGTGCGCGGCGTGATGGCCCGCTCGAACGAGTCCGGATCGTCGGTGTCGGCCCAGACGACCTGCCAGCCGAAGTTCTTGTAGGAATGATTGAATTGGTTGATCGAGCCGCCATAGAGCTTGTTGGCCGCCACGAACTCGTCACCGGGCTGCATGAGGGCGTGCAGCGTCAGGAACTCCGCCGCGTGGCCTGACGCGACGGCGACGGCCGCAGTGCCGCCCTCGAGTGCCGCGATGCGCTCCTCCAGCACCGCGTTGGTCGGGTTGGTGATGCGGGTATAGATGTTGCCGAAGGCTTGCAGCCCGAACAGCGAGGCGGCGTGATCGACGTCGTCGAACACGAAGCTCGTGGTCTGGTAGATCGGCGTCGCCCGCGCGCCCGTGGCCGGGTCGGGGGTCGCGCCCGCGTGGATCGCGAGGGTGTTGAACCCGGGCTGGCGGTCGGTCATCGCGGAAACTCCTCTGCGAGGCGTCGTTTACGCCCCCGGTCTCCGGCGGTGCAAGGGGTGGTCAGGGCGCACCCGAGCGGGGGTGAGGCGAGTGACGATCATGGGGGATCGTTGCCGCACCGCACCGCACGATAAGCTCTGCAGTCTGGACACGTTCGCATCTGACGTGTCAGAGAGCCCAACGAAACAAAGACGGCAATCCGGTGACGGCGGGTCGCATTGATTGCCGCCCTGCGATGGTGTCTGCCATTGCATCAGGTTCAAATTTGAAAGCCTCCAGGATCGTGCGCGGGGATCTACCCCGCAGCCCGGCATGAGAGGCTTCGGCGCGGCGACTGACGGGAGAGTTGCACCTTGGCGGACACGACAGCCACGCTCGCAACCGCGGGGACCGAGGGCACCAAGCGCGATTTCCTGTTTCTCGCGACCGGAGCAGGATTGGCCGTCGGAGCCGGCGCCGTGGCATGGCCCTTCGTCGCTTCCATGGCCCCCGACGCCGCGACCGTCGCGGCCGGCGCCCCGCTCGAAGTCGATCTCAGCCCGATCCAAGATGGGCAGATCGTCAACGTCTTCTGGCGCGGAAAGCTGATCTTCGTGCGCAAGCTCACGGAGAAGGAGATCACGGACATGAAGGCCGTGCCGCTCTCGCAGATGATCGACCCGGCGCCCTTTGCCGATCGGGTCAAGACCGGCCACGACCAATGGCTCGTCACCTACGGCAATTGCACCCATCTCGGCTGCGTGCCGATCGGCCATTCAGGCAATTTCGAGGGCTGGGCCTGCCCTTGCCACGGTTCGCAGTTCGACGCTGTCGGACGTGTTCGCCGCGGGCCCGCACCGACCAACCTGCCGCTGCCTCCTTACACCTTTGCGAGCGACACCAAGCTCACGATCGGTGAAGAGGGCGGCAAGGCGGCCGCGTGAGAAACAGGACACGAGAAGCCGGAGCGGGCACCCGATGAGCAGCGCACACGCGACTTCGACCTACGTCCCGAAGAGCCACATCGCGAAGTGGTTCGAGTCCCGCCTGCCGCTCGTCGGCCTGGTGCACTCGTCCTTCGTGGCCTTTCCGGTTCCGCGAAACCTCAACTACTTCTACACCTTCGGCGCGATCTTGATCGCGTTCCTCGGCATTCAGATTATCACCGGCGTCTGGCTGGCGATGCACTACGATCCGAGCGCCGCCAACGCGTTCGAGAGCGTCGAGCATATCATGCGCGACGTGAATTACGGCTGGCTGCTGCGCTACGCGCACGCCAACGGCGCGTCGATGTTCTTCGTGGCGGTCTACGTCCACATCTTCCGCAACCTCTATTACGGGTCGTACAAGGCCCCGCGTGAGGTGCTCTACCTGCTCGGCGTCATCATCTACCTGCTGATGATGGCCACCGCGTTCCTCGGCTACACCCTGCCGTGGGGCCAGATGAGCTTCTGGGGCGCCACCGTCATCACCAACATCCTGGCGGCGATCCCGGTCGTCGGCGACACCATCCAGAGCCTGCTCTGGGGCGGCTATTCGGTCGGCAATCCGACGGTCAACCGCTTCTTCTCGCTGCACTTCCTGTTGCCGTGGATGATCGCCGGCGTCGTGGTGCTCCACGTTTGGGCGCTGCACGTCACGGGTCAGAACAACCCGGCCGGCATCCCGATCAAGTCGAGCAAGGACGCGGTGCCGTTCACCCCCTACGCGACCATCAAGGACGTGTTCGCCGTGGTGGTGTTCATGATCCTGTTCGCGTGGTTCATCTTCTATCAGCCGAACTATCTCGGTCACGCCGACAACTACGTCCCGGCCAACCCGTCGGTGACGCCGGCGCACATCGTGCCCGAATGGTACTTCCTGCCGTTCTACGCGATCCTGCGTGCCGTGCCCGATAAGCTCGGCGGCGTGGTTCTGATGTTCGGCGCGGTGCTGATCCTGGCCTTCGCGCCTTGGCTCGACACCTCGCGGGTCCGTTCCTGCAACTACCGGCCGGTCTACCGGATCTTCTTCTGGGTGTTCACCGCCAACGCCATCATCCTCGGCTGGCTCGGCGCCAAGCCTCCGGAAGGTGGCTACGTGATCGCCTCGCAGATCTGCACCGCCTACTACTTCGCCCACTTCCTGATCGTGATGCCGCTGGTCGGCCTGTTCGAGACGCCGGACCGCCTTCCGGGTTCGATCCTCGAGACCGTGACCGGTCCGGGCAAGCAGCTGAGCGGATCGGGCATGCCCGCGGGCGCGGCGGCCGAACCGGCCAAGCGCGCTTAAGCGGATCGAGGAGACACGGTATGCGCATCGCCCTCCTCGCCGCCGCGGGCCTTCTCGCGGCGGCCCTCGGCTCCACCTCTCTTCGGGCCGAGGACGGCCACGCCCCGAACCCGCCCCGCGAGAAGTGGAGCTTCGCCGGCATGTTCGGCCGGTTCGATCAGGCGCAGCTCCAGCGCGGCTTCCAGGTCTACAAGGAAGTCTGCGCGAATTGCCACTCGATGCGCCTCGTCGCCTTCCGCAATCTCGCGGAAGCGGGTGGCCCCGGATTCTCCGCGGCGCAGGTCAAGGCGTTGGCCGAAACCTACAGCGTCAAGGAACTGGACGATTCGGGCAGCGAGAAGGAGCGTGCGGCCCGCCCGGCCGACCGCTTCCCGCCGCCCTTCCCGAACGACAAGGCCGCCGCCGCCGCCAATGGCGGAAAGGCGCCGCCTGACTTCTCGGTGCTCGCCAAGGCGCGCACCTACGAGCGCGGCTTCCCGTGGTTCGTCTTCGACGCGCTGCCCTTCACCGGCTACTCGGAACAGGGCGTGGACTACATCCACGCGCTGCTGACCGGCTACGAGGACGCGCCGAAGGGCTTCGAGATGCCCGGCAGCGGCTACTACAACAAGTATTATCCCGGCCACGTCATCGCGATGCCGAACCCCCTCAGCGAGGGGCAGATCACCTATCCGAAGAACGACAAGGGCGAGCCCGTCGTGCCGGAGACGGTGGAGCAGTACTCGCACGATGTGGCGGCCTTCATGGCCTGGGCGGCGGAGCCGCACATGATGGCCCGCAAGGCTCTCGGATTGCGGGTCATCCTGTTCCTGATCGTGTTGGCCGGTCTGCTCTACTATGTGAAGAAGCAGATCTGGAAGAAGGTCGGCGGCGAGGTCCACGGACTGCAGCCGGAACTGCACAAGACCTACTGACGGGCTTCGGCCCCGTCTTCCGGAACCTCTCGAACGGGCCCCTCGCGGGCCCGTTTGCTTGAGGGGAATGGGGTGGCTATGAAAGCCACGTGAGAGATCAGCCCCGCGCCGATGCGTTCGTCGCCGACCCGACGTTTCTCAAGGTGCCGGCCGATCGATAGACCCGTCAATGACGGCAAGGGGCCTCATGGCCCTGCCATGGGTAACGAGGCGGTCTTCTCGGCGCCGAACAGGCGTCACGAGGCGACGATCTCCCGGGCGGACCGTGCGCAGAACGCGGGCGCCCGATGGCGCGGAGACCGCGCAAAGACCATCACAGCACAAGGGATAAGAACCGCATGACGGCAGCGATACTCGGCGTAATCGGCGGCTCGGGCGTCTACGATCTCCCCGGTCTGGAGGACGTCCGCGAGGAGACCATCACCTCGCCCTGGGGCGAACCGTCCGACGCGCTGCGCATCGGCCGCATTGGCGAGACCACGGTGGTGTTTCTGCCCCGGCACGGCCGTGGGCACCGCCTCTCGCCCTCCGGGATCAACTATCGGGCCAATATCGACGTCCTGAAACGCGCGGGCGTGACCGATATCATCTCGCTCTCTGCCTGTGGCTCGTTCCGCAACGAGTTGCATCCCGGCCTGTTCGTGTTGGTCGATCAGTTCGTGGATCGGACGGTGGCGCGCGAGACGTCCTTCTTCGGCAACGGATGCGTCGCGCACGTGCCGTTCGCCCATCCGGTCGGTCCGCTGCTCCAGAAGCGCATCGCCGCAGCCGCCGAGGCCGAAGGCATCACCGTCCACAAGGGCGGCACCTATGTCTGCATGGAGGGACCGCAATTCTCGAGTCTCGCCGAATCGAAGTCGTACAAGGCTGCCAATTACGACGTGATCGGCATGACCAATCTGCCCGAGGCCAAGCTCGCCCGCGAGGCGGAGATCACCTACGCGACCATCGCCATGGTGACCGATTACGATTGCTGGCATCCCAATCACGACAGCGTCGATGTGGCCTCGGTGGTCGCGGTGGCCCGTGCCAATGCGGCCCGCGCTGCGCAACTTGTGGCCCGCGTCGCCCTCGACTTCCCGGCCGAGCGCGAGGAATGCCCGGCGGGCTCGCACCGGGCGCTGGACGGCGCCATCATGACGGCACCGTCCCATCGCGACCCGGCGCTCGTCGCCAAGCTCGACGCCGTGGCTGGCCGCGTACTCGGCATGTGATTTCGTGGCTCATGGGGCGGGGTTGTGCTGATCCAGCGTCTTCCCCGCGCCCATGCTCGGCCCTGTGACGTGCCAGCCACGGCAAAAGGCCAAGTTTCGTAACATCGCGCGCCGTTCGATCCGACGAGCCTGTGGAGGATTTCGGGGAAATTCGACCAAATGGCTTAGCTTGCCCGCAAATCGCCCGGACTTGCCCTGGGGATGCCACAACCTCGGCCGTGTTTGTGCCACATCCCAAGGCGTAACTGTTGCCCACACGCCGCTGACGGCACCGACGACAGGATGGGTGACGATACAGATGCAGGGCCGCACGATCGGATCGCCGCGCACCACCCGTGACGCTCGCAAGCCCGGGCGCCGCACCGCTTCCTCCGACGTCATCAGCGTCGCCGCCCGCCCGGGCCGCGACCACGGCAGCCGCCCCGCGCTCCTGCGCTCCGTTCTCACCATGACGCTGGTGGCCGGCGGATTGAGCGCCATCCTGCTCAATGCCGGCACCGATCTCGGACGGGCCGAGGCCTCCACCAAGGCGGCCGAACTGACGATGCCCAAGCCGCGGGTCCACCTGGTCTCGGTCGAGGCGCCGGTTCCGTCGGTGGTGGCGGCCTCCGCCAGCTTCCGCGCGGTCGATGGCCTCGATACCGATCTGACCGCCGGCACCGTCGACCGTGTCTCCTACGACTTCCTGCTGTCGCAGACCTCCACGGGCGACCCGAACGACATCCTCGAATTCGGGCCGATGAAGATCCGCCGCCACATCGTCCAGACGATCGTCAAGGCGGCCCAGGCGGTCGAGACCGATCCGGTCCTGCTGATGGCGGTGGCCGATAAGGAATCCAGCTTCATCACCGCCGTACAGGCCAAGACCTCTTCGGCCACTGGTCTGTATCAGTTCATCGAGCGCACCTGGCTCGGCGTGATCCGCGATTTCGGCTCGAAATACGGCCACGCTCAGGACGCCGCCCTGGTGGTCTCCGATGCCAACGACCGGCCGATGATCGTCGATCCGTCCGAGCGGGCCCGTATCCTCGACATGCGCCGCGACCCCTATCTCTCCGCCCTGATGGCGGGCGAGATGCTCAAGCGCGATGCCGCCCGCATCTCGCTCAAGATCGGCCGGGAATTGTCCCTCGGCGAAGTCTATCTCGCGCACTTCCTCGGGCCGGACGATGCCGAGAACTTCCTTTCGCAGGTCGTCGACAAGCCGACCTCGGCGGCGGCGGCTCTGCTGCCCGGCCCCGCTCGGGCCAACCGCTCGATCTTCTTCGCCGGCACCACCGGACGGGGCCGCCATCGCAAGCCCGCGAGCCTCTCGGTCGCGCAGGTTCATCAGAAGTTCGAGGCGATGATGAGCGCCCGCGGCGACCGCTACCGCGACGTGCGCAGTGTGGCCGGTCTCCTTCTCACCGCCGACGCCGACACGGTGCAGTAAGGCACCGATCCGCCCCGCGGTCGCCGGCCGCGCGGCCTCCAAATTTCATCCCTGGACGCAACTCACCGGCCTCCGCCCGCTTTGATGTGGTGTGCGGCCGATGGTGGCCGCCCCCTGGAAGAGGAGGGTTTTCGGCCTTGAAGGGTCCGTTTCGAGATCGGCCGTACGAGGGGCGAGGCGACGATCCGCTCCTGCCGGGCATGAAGCTCGACCAGATCGGGCAGGCCCTGGCTTCGTGCTACGACAACCTCGTGGCGGAGGGGTTGCCCGACCATCTCGCCGCCTTGGTGCGCCGGGTGGACCGAGCCGAGCGCGCGGCCCATGCCAAGGATCGTGCGCCGTCGAGCCGCGTCGCCCTCGTCGTCGAGGATGAGCAGGAAACCCGTGACCTCGCCGAGAGCGTGCTTGAGGAGACGGATCTGCGCGTCGTCGGATGCGACAATGCCGAGAAGGCGCTGAGCTATCTGCAAGACCACGGCGGCGACGTGGCCCTGGTCTTCGCCGACATTCGGCTGGCCGGTGCCATGGATGGCATGCAACTCGCTCGAGCCATAGCGACTCTCTGGCCCTGCACACGCCTCGTCGTCACCTCCGGCGTCGATCTCGATCCGGGGGACGATCTGCCGGAGGGCGCCGTCTTCATCCCCAAGCCGTGGCGCGCCTTCGACGTCCTGAAGGAAGCCGATCGGGCGACCCGCGACCCGACGCCGCCGGTCTCCTGACGCCCTCGGGTCGCCCGTCGGGCGCGCCTCTTGCAAATCTCCCTTCGGTTGCAATTCCGACCCGGCCGGGTCGGTTGGCGAAAGGTGGGTCGAGCTTATGAGAATTCGGACAGGCTTCGACATTGCCTTCGAGTCGTCACAGCCGACGCCGATGATTCTGATGCTCAATCTGCACCCATCCCGGGTGCCGGATCTGATCACGCCGGAGACCGTGACCTTCGATCCGCCGGTCCCGGTAAACCGCTACACCGACGGCTTCGGCAATCTCTGCACCCGCATCCTCGCCCCGGTCGGGCATCTCGCGATCGCCGCGGACTTCATCGTCGGCGATTCGGGTCTACCCGATCCGGTCGTCCCCTTCGCTCCCCAGGCCGCTGTGCAGGATCTGCCCGACGATGTCCTCGTCTTCCTCATGGGCAGCCGCTACTGCGACACCGACCGGCTCTCGGCCGTCGCCTGGGAGTTGTTCGGCCAGACGCCCCTGGGCTGGCCGCGCGTGCAGGCGATCGTCGACTACGTTCACCAGCGAATTCGATTCGACTACATGAGAGCCGACGCCACCCGTACGGCCCATGACGGATATACGCAGCAAGTCGGCGTCTGCCGCGACTTTGCCCATCTGGCCATCACGCTCTGCCGGTGCATGAACATTCCGGCCCGCTACTGCACCGGCTATCTCGGCGATATCGGCGTTCCGGCCGTGCCCGATCCGATGGATTTCTCCGCGTGGTTCGAGGCCTATCTCGACGGTCGCTGGTACACTTTCGACGCGCGCCACAACAAACCGCGCATCGGCCGTATCGTCATGGCGCGGGGGCGCGACGCCACCGATTGCGCGCTGACCACGAATTTCGGATTTCAGCAACTCGTGCATTTCGCCGTTCACACCGACGAAGTCACCTGAGACTGGATCCTCAGTGCCGGTCACGCCTCCTGTGCACCGCCACACGGTCAACCTGTGCAAAATCTGCGAATGACGTGGAACCAGAAAACCACAGTCACGCTTTAAATGGCAAAGGTTACTGCACAGGTAGGCCCCTCGATGAACACCTTGGCATCTGTTGTCGCCGGCGCCGTCGGCATGTGTGTTCTTGCCGTCGGCTCGGCTCACGCCGCGCCTTACGACCCCTTCAGTTCAGAGTACGCGGATTTGGATACCGAGCAGTCGTCCCAGAGCGGCTGGCCGGTCTATGATCCGTATGGCAGCCAGCGCAGCTCGTCCGCGCAGGGAAGCTACGGATACGGTTCTGCCGGCGCCCAGGCCCAGGTCGAGCGCATTCCGCGCGAGGTCGTGGGGTATAACGGCCGCTACGCTCCGGGCACCATCGTGGTCTCGACCGCCGAGCGGCGTCTCTATCTCGTCCTCGGCAATGGCCAAGCCCTGCGCTACGGCGTCGGAGTCGGCCGCCCGGGCTTCACCTGGAGCGGTGTGAACAAGATCACGGCCAAGCGCGAATGGCCGAGCTGGACCCCGCCCGCCGCGATGATCGCCCGTCGCCCCGACCTGCCGCGTTACATGGCCGGCGGTGTCGAGAACCCGCTCGGGGCCCGCGCGATGTATATCGGCAGCTCCGAGTACCGTATTCACGGTTCCAACGAACCGGATACGATCGGACAAGCGGTTTCGTCGGGCTGTATCCGCATGACCAACGAGGATGTGACGGACCTGTATTCTCGTGTGAAGGTCGGCGCGACGGTCATCGTCAACTGATCGTCCCATCTTCTGAAACGATCTTGGTGAGCCGCGCCGGAGACAAGTTCCGGCGCGGCTTTTTCTTTCAAGGCGATACGCGGCCGACCGCGGTCTGCGGACCGTTGAGGAAGGAAATCGGCATGTCGCAGAAGCAGCGCGCGCCGAGGGGACGCGGACCCGGAAGCGGGCAGGAATAGGGCTGCGTGCCGCTGATGCCGTTCTGCACCGCGTCGCAATTCAAGCCCATCGGTCGGGGCGGGGGGCGACCGTAATCGGGCTCCCGATAGATCCGGCGCGGCGGCGGACGGTCGTAGCCGTCATCGTAATACTGGGCATGGGCGGGGGCGAGGCTGCCGGCCGCGAAAAGGGCCAGGGCGGCGAGGCCGAGGCGACGGACGGGACGCATGGGATAGGCACTCCGGATTGGGCGCTTCGCGGCTTCCAGCCGATGGCGCGTCGATGAGGCCTAGGACCCTGGCGTCCTCGGACGGCGAAAAAGCGGCATCCTTCACGCCCAAACGAAACGGCCCGCGCCGGGGGCGCGGGCCGTCGATGGAGTCGAGGCGAGGCCCCGACGGCATCACTGATGGTTGTTGGCAGCCTTCTGAGCGTCGTTCGCGTTCTCGCGGGCGGTCTCGACGCCCTGCTCGTAGGCGGAGCGCGCCTCGTTGGCACCCTGCTGCATCGCGCTCTTGGCGTTCTCGGCGCTCTGCTGGAAGGCGCTCTGAGCGAGGCCACCGAACTCCTTGGCCTGGGCCTGGATCGCGGCGAATTGCGAGCGAACGTACTCGGCCTGATGCTGCATCGCCTCCTGCACGTCGCGCGAGCGCACGAGCTTCTGCGCCAGGTCGAAGGCGGCGTTCACGTTCTGCTCGGCGAATTCGAAGCCGCGGGTCGACAGGTTGGACGCGTTGGTCCGGGCGAGATCGGTCGAGCCCTGCACGGTGTCGGCGGTGCGGCGCGCGGCGCCAATGAACGAATCGAACGCCTTGCGAGCCTGCTCGACGCTCTTCTCGGCGAAGTCGCGCATCTCGGTCGGGACTTCGTAATTCGGGGTATTGGCCACGTTTCGTCTCCTCTATCGATTCGTTGCATTCGCGCGTTGTGCACTGCACAATAGCGCGTAGGTGGCACTTTTGCCAGCCCCGCGCTGCGCATTAGGGTTACCAGTTGATAAACGTGTGTCGGTAGGCTTCGGTGTCTATGTCCGGGACATATTAAGTTGCAGAAGCGGCCGGGAGGACCCAGTGGGGTGCGTCTCGCGGACGGCTCTCGCTGCGCCGCCGGGCCTGAAACGCGATGTCCGAATGGTTCGGGCGTCTTGATGTGAGGCACTCTTGACCAGGGTTCGGATGTCGGACCGCGCCGTTCAGGGACCCGTCTCGGACAGTGAAGCGACCGTCCGCCGCGCGATCGAGCGCTGGCGGAGCGATGTCATGACGGCACATCTCACGCGAGAGGGTGCCGCCTTCCTCGTGTTCGACCCGCGCGCCGAACGCCTCCTGCACGCGGCCGGGTCGGCCGCGGCGTACGGCGCGGGCATCGCGGCGATGGACGGCGTCGTGATGCCTGCCCTGCGTCTGGCCGATCAGGTTCAGCGTGCGGGTTCCCTCGGACCGCGCCCGCGCATGGTGCGCCTGCGCCTCGATCCCCGCGGCGTCGCCCCACCGGTCGTCGTCCTGCTGGCCCGCGCCATGCTCGACGAGGCGCGCGAAGCTCTCTTGCTTTCTCCCCTCGGAGCCTTGCCGGTTCTGCGGCCGGCGGAGGCGCCTTCGGAGTCGCATGGGCCGATTCCGTCCGATCTCGGATCCGAGGCATCGCCCGTCGCCGACGAGGCCGTGGGACGCCATGAGGAAGCGGCTCATGCGGAGGCGGCCCATGAGGCAGCCGCAGATCCGGGTCTGACGCCGATTGGGAAGGTCGCCGAGGATGAGGCAGCGTCCCGGCCTTCTTCCTCGCCGTCAGCCATCTCCGAGCCGCCGATCCGCTTCGTCTGGCGCAGCGACGGGGATGGGGTGCTGACTCATGTCTCGAGCACCCATCCTGATCTTGCCGCGGTGATCACCGGTCGTGCCTGGTCCGATCTCGCGGCGGACGGAATCGTCGAAGGCGCAGGTCTTGAGCCGCTGCTCCAACCGATTCAGCGCACGTTTCGGAGTCTGCCGCTCGTGGTGCGGGGACGCGCCTACGAACACGAGATCGAGATTAGCGGCGCCCCGATGGGTCGTCCGGGGCGCGAGGAAGCGGGTCTCGGTGGCTTCGCGTTGCTGCGTGGCCGTCATCCGCGACCCGAGGACGTGAGTGGGCCGCCGGACCTCGATCTGACCCGTGCGCCGCCGGAGGCGACCTCTCTCTCGGTCAACGAGCATGCGGCCTTCCGCGAGGTCGCACGTCTGCTGGGCCTCCGCTTCGCCCCGGACGAAACGACCGATCTGGGCGAGGTGTCGGACACCGAGCGGGTGGACGGTGTGTCCGGCGGTTCGGTCACGCCGTTTCCGACACCGCCGGCGCGCGCCGCCGAAGCGGAGGCTCGTGCCCGCGCCGCGATGGCCGAACTCCTCGAGCAACTGCCCGCCGGGGTACTGATCTATCGTGACGATGCCGTCCTGTTCGCGAGCCGCGCCTTCCTCGCGCTGACCGGCTACGCTGACCTTGCGGCCCTGCGAGAGGCTGGCCTGCGCCACCTGTTCCGTGGACTGCCACCGGACGAGCGGGGCGGCGCCTCGGGTTCGCCCATCCCCTTCGCGCGGGGCGATGGCGGTACCGCCGCTTTGACGGTGGATCACGCGCGGCTCGACTGGGATGGGGCGCCAGCCGCGGTTTGCCTCGCGCGCGCTATCGAGACCGAGAGGGCCGCCCCTCCGATTACGCCGAACGATGCGCGGCTGCGGGCCGAGAAGGTCTTGGACAGCCTCGAGGAGGGCGTCGTCACCCTCGACGCGGAGGGACGCGTGGTCGGGCTCAATCCGAGCGCGGCCGAACTGATTCATGCCCATCCGAAGGAGGTCGTCGGCGGGCGCTTCTCCGATCTGTTCGCCCCGGAGAGCCTGCCGGCGCTGGAAGCCGCCGTCACCGACTCGCGCCGTTCCGGCGCCAGCGAGCTTCGCGGCGTGACCGTGCGCTCGGGCGCAGCGGCCTTGCGGCTGCGCATCGCCCGGTTGTTCGGCGAGGACGCGCCCGGCTACTGCGCTTCCCTGAGGGAGATCCGCGACGAGGAGGTCGTGACCGCAGCGCAGCCCGCCCTGCCTCCCGCCGCGGTGCTTCCGGTCGCGTCGGAGCGCGAGGGTGCGGCGGATGCCTGGAAAGCCCGGGCGCTGGCCAGGGTCGGACGCGAGATACGGCCGTCACTCACCGCGATCCTTTCCCTGACGGACATGATGCTGTCGGACCGGTTCGACCGGGCCGATGGCGAGCGTCTGGAGGCGTATCTGCGCGAGGTGCGCCAATCCGGCGGCCGCATCGCTGCCATCCTGGACGATCTGCGAGACTTGGCGGCCCTCCAGGCCGGGCTCCATTTGAGCTTCACGCGGATCGGTCTCAACGACCTCGTTTCCGGCTGCATCGGCGCCATGCAGGCTCAGGCCGCCCGCGACCGGATCGTTGTGCGCACCAGCCTTGGCCCGGACCTGCCGCCCCTCCTCGCCGACGAGCGCTCCATCCGTCAGGCCGCCCTATCCGTGATCGGCAATGCCATCCGGGTCTCGGAGGCGGGCGGCCAAGTCATCGTCTCGACGACCCTGGCAGATCCCGGCGAGATCGCCCTGCGGGTCCGCGATACCGGCCCCGGAATGTCCCCGGCGGCGCTCAACGGTGCCCTCGAACCCTTCCGCGAAGGGGGCGATCCGGTTCCGGAGGCCGAGGGCGGCGGTTTCGGCCTGACACTCACTAAGGCGCTCGTCGAGGCCAATCGTGGCCGGTTCCGCATCGGCAGCCGCAAGGACGAGGGCACCCTCGTGGAGATGATTTTCCCGGCCGCCTGACCCTTGCCCTTCGGCACGATCTACTCCGTTGAGAGCAATCGGCATTCGCGGCGAACCTGCCCTGAGCAAGGTTCGCCCACGCTATTAAGTCGTCCATAAGAAAATTTTGTACAACTTGATTGCACAAAATCCCCGAACTCGACTTTTTGGCGCTTGCCGGCCCTCTTCACATGCGATTAAGAGTTTCTTGGAAGCCCCGGCTGCGTGCACCGGCACGATACGATCGGGCACCGTTCAGGGAAGAAACGACATGAGCGAGAAGGTCATCGACGTTCAGGATGCTTGGCGCGAGCGGGCACTGATCGACGACGCCAAGTACAAGGATATGTACACCGCGTCCGTCTCCGATCCCGATGCATTCTGGGCCGAACACGGCAAGCGCATCGATTGGTCGACGCCCTTCACCAAGGTCAAGAATACCAGCTTCGCTCCGGGTAATATCTCGATCAAGTGGTTCGAGGACGGGAAGACCAACGTCGCCCTGAACTGTATCGATCGGCACCTCGAGACCCGCGGTGATCAGACCGCGATCATCTGGGAAGGCGACGATCCGAACGAGTCCAAGCACATCACCTATCGGCAGCTTCACGCGGAAGTGTGCCGGATGGCCAACGTCCTGCGCAATCGCGGCGTCGGCAAGGGCGACCGCGTCACGCTGTATCTTCCGATGATCCCCGAGGCCGCCTACGCGATGCTGGCCTGCGCCCGTCTCGGCGCCATCCACGCCATCGTTTTCGGCGGCTTCTCGCCGGACTCGTTGGCGAGCCGCATCAATGGCTGCGGCTCGAAGGTCGTCATCACGGCGGATGAGGGTCTGCGCGGCGGTCGCAAGGTGCCGCTCAAGGCCAATGTCGACGAGGCGATCAAGCGGGTCGAGAAGGACCTGGTCGAACACGTCATCGTCGTGCAGCGCACCGGTGGCAACGTCGCCATGGAGCCCGGCCGTGACGTCTATTACCACGAGGCGGCCGAGCAGGTCACGGACGATTGCCCGGCCGAGGCGGTCGATGCCGAGCACCCGCTCTTCATCCTCTACACGTCAGGCTCGACCGGCCAGCCGAAGGGCGTGGTGCACACCACCGGCGGCTATCTCGTCTACGCTTCGATGACCCACCAATACGTGTTCGATTATCACGATGGTGACGTCTACTGGTGCACGGCGGATGTCGGCTGGGTCACGGGGCACAGCTACATCGTCTACGGTCCCCTCGCGAACGGCGCGACCACGCTGATGTTCGAGGGCATCCCGACCTATCCG
Organism: Methylorubrum suomiense; assembly: GCF_022179765.1. Classification (GTDB taxonomy): domain Bacteria; phylum Pseudomonadota; class Alphaproteobacteria; order Rhizobiales; family Beijerinckiaceae; genus Methylobacterium; species Methylobacterium suomiense. Next base: position 21,871 of record NZ_BPRE01000002.1, read on the forward strand.
TCGAACTCCCGTTTCTGGGAGGTGGTCGACAAGCACAACGTCAACATCTTCTACACGGCGCCGACGGCGATCCGCTCGCTGATGGGTGGTGGCGAAGGCCCGGTGAAGAAGACCTCGCGCAAGTCCCTGCGCGTGCTGGGTTCGGTCGGCGAGCCGATCAATCCAGAAGCTTGGGAATGGTACTACAACGTGGTCGGCGAGCAGCGCTGCTCCATCGTCGATACTTGGTGGCAGACCGAGACCGGCGGCATCCTGATCACCCCGCTGCCCGGTGCCACCAAGCTCAAGCCCGGCTCGGCAACCCGTCCGTTCTTCGGCGTGCAGCCGGTCATGGTCGACGCCGAGGGCAAGGAACTCGAGGGCAAGTGCGAGGGCAACCTCTGCATCAAGGATTCATGGCCCGGCCAGATGCGCACCGTTTACGGTGACCACGAGCGCTTCGAGCAGACCTACTTCTCGACCTACAAGAACCTCTACTTCACCGGCGATGGCGCGCGCCGCGACGACGACGGCTATTACTGGATCACCGGCCGGGTCGACGACGTCATCAACGTGTCCGGCCACCGCATGGGCACGGCCGAGGTCGAATCCTCGCTGGTCGCTCATCCGAAGGTGTCGGAGGCCGCCGTCGTGGGCTACCCGCACAACGTCAAGGGTCAGGGCATCTACGCCTACGTCACCCTCAACGAGGGCCTGGAGGGCGACGACACCCTTCGCAAGGAACTCGTGACCTGGGTGCGCAAGGATATCGGCCCGATCGCCTCGCCGGATCTGATCCAGTTCGCACCGGGCCTGCCCAAGACCCGCTCGGGCAAGATCATGCGCCGCATCCTGCGCAAGATCGCCGAGGACGATTTCGGCTCGCTCGGCGATACCTCGACCCTCGCCGAGCCGGCGGTGGTCGATGACCTGATCGAGAACCGTCAGAACCGCGCCAAGGCCTGAGGCGGGACCCGGACGAGGCACCTGAGACAAACGTCCTCCTCCCCCTCTCCGGGGAGGAGTTTGAGGTGGGGAGGCAGTGCTACGCCACGCTGCCGAACCCGACCCTTCCGCCCTTCCGAGGAAGGGAACGCGGCGCTGCGCCGCCACTTTCAACCGAAACCATAAAAGTAACCAACCGCCGGCCCGCGCGACGGGGCGGAAACGGATGGGAGGAGATTCCATGAGCGTTGTTCACACGGCAGGTCCGCCCGCGACCTCCGATGCCCGCACCTTGCACGGTGCCGGCGCCCTCGACATGCCCGAGCCCGATCACCGGCTCGACCGGGTGTCGCAGCATCCGATTTTTCAGACGCTGGTCCAGGAACGCAACCGCTACGCCTGGGTGCTGACCGGCCTGATGCTGTTCGTCTATTTCGGCTTCATCGGTCTGATCGCCTTCGACAAGGCTCTGCTCGCCACCAAGGTCGGCGGCACCGCCTCGCTCGGCTTCTACATGGGCATGTTCGTGATCGTCTTCGCGTTCATCCTCACCGGCATCTACGTCGCCCGCGCCAACACCCGTTTCGACCGGCTCTCGGCCGACCTCGCCCGGAGCCTCGCGAAATGATCCGTCTTCTCTCCCTCCTCGCCGCCGGCCTCGCGCTCGGCGCGGCTCCGGCGCTCGCCGCCGGGCCGGATCTGGGCCAGGTCCAGCAATCGGCCACGAACTGGCCGGCCATCGGCATGTTCCTGTTCTTCGTGCTGTTCACGCTCGGCATCACCTATCGAGCCGCGAAGGGCTCGAAATCGGCGGCCGATTTCTATGCCGCGGGCGGCGGCATCTCGGCGGGCACGAATTCTCTGGCGATCGCCGGCGACTACATGTCCGCGGCGTCCTTCCTCGGAATTTCCGGCCTCGTCTACACCTCGGGCTTCGACGGGCTGATTTACTCGACCGGCTTCCTCGTCGGCTGGCCGATCGTGCTATTCCTCATCGCCGAGCGCCTGCGCAATCTCGGCAAGTTCACCTTCGCGGACGTGGCGAGCTTCCGCCTCGACCAGACCTCGATCCGCATCATCTCGGCGACCGGCACGCTCGTCGTCGTGGCCTTCTACCTGATCGCTCAGATGGTCGGCGCGGGTAAGCTGATCCAGCTCCTGTTCGGTCTGCCCTACCTCTACGCTGTGGTGCTCGTCGGCGCGCTGATGATCATCTACGTCGCCTTCGGCGGCATGAAGGCGACGACCTGGGTGCAGGTCATCAAGGCCTGCCTGCTCCTCGGAGGGGCGACCTTCATGGCCGGCGCCGTGCTCTATCGGTACGGCTTCAGCCCGGAGAAGCTGTTCGCCACGGCGGTGCAGACGCATCCCAAGGGCGATTCCATCATGGCGCCCGGCGGCCTCGTGACGAACCCGATCGACTCGATCTCGCTCGGCGTCGGCCTGATGTTCGGTACCGCCGGCCTGCCGCACATCCTGATGCGCTTCTTCACGGTCTCTGACGCTCAGGCCGCCCGCAAGTCGGTGTTCTACGCCACCGGCCTCATCGGCTACTTCTACATCCTCACCTTCATCATTGGCTTCGGCGGCATCGCCCTGCTGATGTCGGATCCGAGCTACTTCAAGCTCGGTGCCGACGGCACGACCTACGACAAGATCAAGGACATGATCGGCGGCACCAACATGGTCGCGGTCAATCTCGCCAATGCCATCGGCGGTCCGTACTTCCTCGGCTTCATCTCGGCGGTGGCCTTCGCGACCATCCTCGCGGTGGTGGCGGGCCTGACGCTGGCCGGCGCCTCGGCGATCAGCCACGATCTCTACGCTCAGGTCTTCGCCCGTGGGCGGACGACGGAGAAGGCCGAGGTGAACCTGTCGAAGGCCTCCGCCGTCGGCATCGGTATCGTCGCGATCGTCCTCGGCTACATCTTCGAGAATCAGAACGTCGCCTTCATGGTCGGCCTCGCCTTCTCCGTGGCGGCGAGCTGCAACTTCCCGGTTCTCGCCATGTCGATCCTGTGGCGCGGCACGACCACCTGGGGGGCGCTGATCGGCGGTCTCGTCGGGCTCGTGGCGGCGGTGACCATGGTCGTGCTGTCCGACGCCGTCTGGGTGAAGACCTTCGGTCATCCGGTGGCGCTCTTCCCCTACGCCAATCCGGCCCTGTTCTCGATGCCGCTCGCTTTCGTGACGATCTGGGTGGTTTCGACGATCGACCGGACCCGCCGCGGCAACCGCGAGCGCGCCGCCTTCGACGCCCAGTACGTGCGCTCGGAGACCGGCATCGGCGCTGCGGAAGCGCACGCGCACTGATTGGCGCGCAGGGATCGAAACGAAGAAGAGCCCCGCCTCATGGCGGGGCCCTTCTTCGTTTGACTGAGGTTCCAGGGGCCAAGAGTTCGTTTGGGCGGGTCACCTGAGGGCACCTAGCAAGTTCGGCGAGTCGTCGCGCGTTCCCAGGAAAGGATCATCTCCTCGGAAGCCCGGATCCTCCCTTCGAACGGGCGCTCTCCGCATCGGACCGAAAACGGACCATGGGCCGTCAAAGAACCGGGGCACTAGTGCCGGAAGTGGCGCACCCCGGTGAACACCATCGCGAGACCCGCCTCGTCGGCGGCTCGGATCACGTCGTCGTCGCGCATCGAGCCGCCCGGCTGGATGACCGCCGTGGCACCGGCCTCCGCCGCGGCGAGCAGGCCGTCAGGGAAGGGGAAGAAGGCGTCGGAGGCGACCGCCGAGCCCTTGGCGAGGCTCTCGGCCAAGCCGAGACTTTTGGCGGCTTCGGCCGCCTTGCGGGCGGCGGTGATCGAGGAATCGACCCGGGACATCTGACCGGCGCCGATGCCGACCGTTGCACCGTTCTTCGCGTAGACGATGGCGTTCGACTTGACGTGTTTGGCCACGCGATAGGCGAAGATCATGTCGGCGCGTTCGGCCTCGCTCGGCTGGCGCCGGGTCACGACCTTCAGGGCCATGTCGTCGACGACCGACGCGTCGCGTCCCTGCACGAGGAAGCCGCCCGCCACCGTGCGGACGGTCTCGCCGGCCGCACGCGGATCGGGCAGGCCGTCGGCCAGCAGCAGCCGCAGGTTCTTCTTGGCGCCGATGATGGCCTTCGCCTCGTCCGATGCGTCGGGGGCGATGATGACCTCGGTGAAGATCTCCACGATCCTGCGCGCGGCCTCGGCATCGAGAGGGCGGTTCAGGGCGACGATGCCGCCGAAGGCTGACGTCGGATCGCAGGCCAGCGCCCGCTCGTAGGCCGTGAGGAGATCGGCACCCTCCGCCACGCCGCAGGGATTGGCGTGCTTGATGATCGCCACCGCCGCCGTACGGGCCGGGTCGAACTCGGCGACGCATTCATAGGCCGCGTCGGTATCGTTGAGGTTGTTGTAGGACAGTTCCTTGCCCTGGACTTGTCGCGCGGTGGCGATGCCGGGGCGCAGCGTGCCGGGCAGACGGTAGAAGGCCGCCGCTTGGTGCGGATTCTCGCCGTAGCGCAGGCTCTGGCCGAGGCGACCGCCCAGGGCGCGAAAGGCGGGGGCCTCCTGGGTCGGCACCTCTGCGGCGAGCCAATTGGCGATGGCGGCGTCGTAGGACGCCGTGCGGGAGAAGGCCTTCTGCGCCAACCGGCGACGGGTTGCGGCGCTGATGCCGCCTTCGCCCGCCCGCATCTCGTCGAGCAGGGCGGAGTAATCGGCCACGTCGACCACCACCGCCACGTCGGCGTGGTTCTTGGCCGCCGCGCGGATCATCGCCGGCCCGCCGACATCGATGTTCTCGACGCAGTCGTCGTAGGCCCGCCCCGCCTTCAGGGTCTCCTCGAACGGGTAGAGATTGACGACGAGCAGGTCGATGGCGCCGATGCCGTGAGCGGCGAGCGCTGCCTGATGCTCGGGATTGTCGCGGACGGCGAGCAGACCGCCATGGACTGCCGGGTGCAGGGTCTTCACCCGCCCGTCCATCATCTCGGGGAAGCGCGTCAGCTCAGCGACCTCGGTCACGGTGAGCCCGGCCTCGGACAGCGCCCGGTGGGTGCCGCCCGTCGAGACCAGCTCGACCCCGAGGCCGGCGAGGGCGGTCGCGAATTCGACGAGACCCGTCTTGTCCGAAACGGAGAGGAGGGCGCGGGTCACCCGGATGTGGTCGCGCGGCATCGTGGTCGCCTGTGTCGCAGAGGAAATTTTTCGCGCGGTAGCACGATGTGGGCGGGGCGGCCAGTTGCGCTGCGGCAAGTGCCAACAGGTCCACACCGGTTTGGCCCGAGTTGCCGAGCGTCTCAGAGCCGCCCGATCCGCCAGCGCACCCGCGCCTCATCCGTCACCGTCAGGTGGAGCACGATCTGCGCCGTCCGTCGGGCGCCGACCACGCCCGCGAAGTAGACGCTCTCCTCGATCACGAGGTCCGCTCCCTCGGCCGTAAAAAGCCAGGTCTCGCCGGTCGGCAGGGTCAGCGTGATCCCACCCGCCTCTTCCGCGCGGGCATCGACGGCCGAATGCAGGTGGAACCGCACCGCCACGGCACGGGGCCGTCCGCCGTGGCGGCCTTCCCGGAGGAAGGCATCCTCCCCGTCGAGACAGTCCGGATCGGACGCGAGGCGCCAGCGCCGCTCATGGATCACGCCGAAATCGGCGAGGTAGCCGTCATGGCGGGCCGCGAGCACCGAGGCCCCCGGCTCGGTCCGCCGCTCGACCGTTACGGGGCCCGGCCCGCCCAACACCACCGGTCCGCGCCGGGCGAGCAGCCAAGCGGTGGCCAAGCGTCCCCCGAAGGGGCCCGACGTCTCACCGAGGAAGCGGCAGGACGAAGCATCGGCCACCGTCGCGGTCGAATGGGCGGCGGTGCTGCGGGCCATGCGGCGCAGCTCGGCCCCGCTCGCCGGCATGCCGCAATTGACGACGATGCGCTGCGCACCGCTCGACAATTCGAAGGAAAGACAGCCTGCACAGGCATTGCGTGACTGCGACAGGGGCGGCGGCGCACCGACGTCGCAGACGACCACGATGCGGCCCGTCTCCAGCCGGGCGTAGCCCGAATGCGGCCCGTGCATCAGGGGCTCGGTGCCGGCCCCGTCATAGACGAGAAGCGTGGCGAGATGGTCCGCGGCGGTCACGCCCATCCCGTTGAAATGGCTCAGAGAGGCGTCGCCGTGGCGCAGCAGGCGCAGGGCGGGCAGCATCCGGTCGACGGCGCGCAGCAGCGCCTCCGGAGGATCGACGCTGCGGCTGAGGAAGCTCTGGCGCAGGGGAAGCAGGTCGAGGAGAAGCTCCATGGCGAAGCGCGGATCACGGGAGCGATGGCCGCCATCGGGCAGGATCTGCCGGTCGAGCTCGCGCACGAGGATCCGCGTGGCCCGGCGCAGGATCGCCTCGATTCCCTCGCAGCAGAGTCCCGCATAGGTCAGAGCCACCGCCGCCAGCAGCCGAGATTGCGGCGGAGCCGAGCGACGCAGCGAGATCTCCAGATCCCGCGCGCCGCGCCCGACGGTCTTGAGGAAGGCTTGGTAGAAGGCGTGATCGGCCCCCTCCAGCACGAGGGGGGATTGGCACAGGAAGGAGATCAGCCGTCGCGCGGCCACCGGCACCGGACTGGCGCGGGCGGCATCGCCCCGGCCGCTCATGAAATCCGAGACGAAGGCCCGGGCATTGGCGCGGGCGAGCGCGGTGTCGGCGGCGCGCAGGTGGCGCAGCCAGCCGAAGCCGTAGAGCGCGTCCGCCCATTCGGGGGAGGGAGGATCGTAGTCGAAGGGCGAGCGCCCGCTCACCACCAGGGATCGGCCGGCGAAGACGAACAAGCCCGCATAGATGTCGTCCGCCAGAGAGGCGTCGCTCGTGCGCAGATCGTGAGGGGCGATGACGAGACCGGTCACTCGGGCGCGCGGGAGGATCTCCGGCCGCGCGGTGAGGCGCCCGAACCGGTTTCGGGTGGCGCGCCGGATTTCCTGCCCGACCAAGCGATAGAGCTGCAAGCGATGGGGCCGTCTGGCCAAGCCGTCCCCTCCCGACCGCTGTCGCGGGCTGCCGATCCCTCTGCGCGGCGCGCGGCCGAGCTTAGGGCGACCCTCTTAACCGGTCGTTAAGCCTGTGTCGCGCCGCTGTGAGGGCGCTCGCTTTTCCGCTTGTTGGTAACCACGACCGCGGCGACCGAGAGCGAGACGAGGCTCGTTTCCGTCCCGCGCGGCGCATCTTCGATGCAGCGGAGGCTCAGCGCGTCGGCCCCGTCTCGACCGGGCGCTGCTGGTCCGAGCCCCATTCCGACCACGAGCCGTCATAGAGGGCGCGGGGCGGGCGACCCAAAGTCTCCAGGGCGAGGGAGACGATCGCGGCGGTCACGCCCGAGCCGCAGGTGGTGATGACCGGCTGGTCGAGATCGACGCCCGCCTCGGCCATGGCGGCGCGCAGGGACGTCTCGTCCCGGAGCCGGCCGTTGGCCTGCAGAGCTGCGTAGTGGAGGTTCTTCGCACCCGGCATATGACCGGGGCGGACGCCGGGGCGGGGCTCGGCCTCCTCACCGCGGAAGCGGGGACCGGAGCGGGCATCGACGAGTTGCGCGCCCCCATCCGCCAGCGCCCGGGCTACGTCGTCCGCATCGGCGACGGCGCTCCCGTCCAACCGGGCGGTGAAATGACGCCGATCGCGCGGGCGACCTTCCCCCTCTTCCGTCGGGTATCCCGCCGCCAGCCAAGCGGGCAGACCGCCTTCGAGGAGCACCACGTCGCGCATGCCGTAGGTGCGCAGCATCCATCGGACCCGCGGCGCCGAGAACAGGCCCATGCCGTCATAGACGACGACCTGGGCTCCGTCGCCGACGCCGAGCGCCCGCATTTTCGACGCGAAGACTTCGGGCCGCGCCAGCATATGGGGCAGGGGGGATTCGGTATCGCTCATTGCATCGAGATCGAAGCGGATCGCGCCGGGGATATGGGCTGCGCGGTATTCCGCCTTGGCGTCACGGCCTTGGGCCGGCAGATACCAAGAGGCGTCGAGCACCACGATATCGGGTGCGCTGAGGTGCTGGTACAGCCAGTCCGGCGTGACGAAGGGCGATGTCGCCATGATGTCCTCGCTTGCGCACGAGCCCGCGGATATGCCTCACCCGCTCCGTCATCGCCTGGGGATGCGGCGGCGTTGCGGGCGCTTTAAGAGGCACGCGACATCACCACATCCGGCATCGGCGCGCATTCGGCAAGGCCGGCATGAGGTTTCCCGCCGCGTCACGGCGCCCGTTCGGGCGTTTCCCGCGGCCCCGTCATTCCGAGGATCGAAGTTCGCGTGCGAGAGACCTACCACATCGAGGTGCTCGGCCCCGAGGAAGACGGGGCGCCGGGCGGCGTCCAGCAGCGGATGACGGTGCGAACCGACACGCCGGACGGCGCGGCCGAGCGCGCCCGCCGCCTCTTCGCGCGGGCGCGGGTGCCGCAACGCTCGGGCCCGGCGGCGGAGGCGGTACGGGTCCTCGACGGCGCGGGTACGGAAGTCTTCCGAATGAGCCGTTACGACGAGGGCTAGCCTTCGCCCGCATTGACTTCGCACCCGCAGCATCGCATATCGCGTCTGCAGCGTCAGCGGCTCCGAGCCGCTTGAGGGGGCTGCGTGACGGTTCGCGCCGCTTGAAGGTGCGCCCCGGCCCCTCTCTTCAACGTGCATGCACCCCGGATCGCCCCATCACGCGGGCAATCCCTCGCACCATCGGACCCGATACCTCGTCCGCGCGCATCGCCGGGCCGCGGGTTCCGCTGCATTGAGAAGTACCGACTTGACCCAATTCACCGATTTCGGCCTCGCCCAGCCCGTTCTCCGGGCTCTCGCGGAGGCCGGCTACACGGCGCCGACGCCGATCCAGGCACAGGCCATCCCGCCGGCCATGGAAGGCCGCGACCTGTGCGGCATCGCCCAGACCGGCACCGGCAAGACGGCGGCCTTCGCGCTGCCGATCCTGCATCGCCTCTCGCTCTCGACCCGGCGGGCCCCGCGCCGCGGCTGCCGCGTGCTCGTGCTCTCGCCGACCCGTGAGCTCGCCAGCCAGATCGCCGAGTCGTTCTCGGATTACGGCCGGCATCTGCCCTACACCAACACCGTCGTGTTCGGCGGCGTGAATATCGGCCGCCAGGAGCGGGCGGTGGCGCCGGGCGTCGACATCCTCGTCGCGACGCCGGGCCGGCTGATCGACCTCGTCGACCGCCGCGCGCTGACGCTGGAGGGCGTCGAGATCCTCGTCCTCGACGAGGCGGACCAGATGCTCGATCTCGGCTTCATCCATGCGCTGAAGCGCATCGTGAAGATGCTGCCGCGGGAGCGTCAGAGCCTGTTCTTCTCGGCCACCATGCCGAAGAACATCGCCGGACTCGCCGATCAATACCTGTCGAGCCCGGTGCAGGTCGCCGTCACGCCGGTCGCGACGACGGCCGAGCGCGTCGAGCAGCAGGTCATCTTCTGTCACACCGGCGCCAAGCAGGCGCTGCTGGGCCACATCCTGCGCGATCCCAAGATCGAGCGCGTGCTGGTCTTCACCCGTACCAAGCACGGCGCCGACCGTGTCGTGCGCGGCCTCGACAAGGTCGGGATCGCGGGCGCGGCGATCCACGGCAACAAGAGTCAGCCCCAGCGCGAGCGGGCGCTCGCCGCCTTCCGTGACGGCTCATGCCGGGTGCTGGTGGCGACCGACATTGCCGCCCGCGGCATCGACGTCGAGGGCGTGACGCATGTGGTGAACTACGATCTGCCGAACGTGCCGGAATCCTACGTCCATCGCATCGGTCGCACCGCGCGCGCCGGGGCGGAAGGTCTCGCCATCTCGTTCTGCAACGACGAGGAGCGCGCCTATCTGCGCGATATCGAGCGGATCACCCGTCAGAAGGTGCCGGTCGTCGGCTTCCCCGAGGGGTTCGTTCCGCCGTCCCGTCAGGAGGCGGCCGAGACCGCTGCGGCGGAGGAGCGGCGTCCGCCGCGTCAGCCCCAGGGCCGTCCCGGCCAGCGTCAGGGCCACGGTCGCCCCGGCGGCGGTCGCGGCCAGGAGGCCCGTGGCGGTGGCCGTCCCGGCGGTCAGCCCGGTCGCGACCAGCGGGCCGAGCCGCGCCAGGACGGACGCGGCGGCCAGCCTCACCGCGGCAACCAGCCCCGCCCCGAGCGGATCGCGGAGGGCGGCCAGCGGCGGCCCGACGGGCGTCCCGGCAACCGCCAGGGCCAGCAGCGTCCGGCCCGTCCGGGCGGCGGCGAGGGGGGACGGTCCATCGGTTGGCTCGATCGCTCGCCGCGCTCGTAACCTTCCCATGATCTTGCCCTAGATCTCACCGGGCCGGGGCATCGCTCCGGCCCGACGTTTTTGGAGGTCTCAATGCGGTTCGAACTCTACCGGGATGCCGCCGGCGAGTGGCGTTGGCGCCTGCGGGTGCAGAATGGCAACGTCATCGCCGATTCCGGCGAAGGGTACGTGCGTCGCGAAGATTGCGAGCACGCGATCGCGCTGGTGAAACGCAGCGGTGAGGCCTCCACCGTCGATATGACGACGAAGATCGCCTGACCGAATCGGTGGAAAAGTCCCGGCGGGACGAAACCGTCCGGCTTCCTGTGACGTTCCAGCCCGCGCGGGTGACGCAGAGATGCGCCCACTCGCGCCTGTCGCAGAGGGAACGTCGACTTGATCAGGACATTGTTGCTCGCCGCGCTGATGGCGCTCGGCCTCGCTGTCGCCGCCCCGCAGGGCGCATCCGCCGCACCGGTCGGCCCCTCGGCCGCCCTGCTCGCCGAAACCGCGCCGGCCACGGTCGAAAAGGCGCAGTACTACTACCGCCGTCGCGGTTGGGGTCCGCGCCCCTATTACGGCCGCCGCTTCTACGGACCGCGCCCGTTCTACCGCCGTCCTTACTACGGCCGCCGCTTCTATGGCCCGCGCCGGTTCTATGGCCCGCGTCGGTTCTACTACTAAGATCTGACAGCCCCGTGCCGTCGAGAACCCGGAGCCGTGCGGCTCCGGGTTTTTTCGTGACACGTGCTCTGCATCATGATGCCGTTTCAACTGGTCTCCCTATAGTTCCGAGCCGTTTCGCGGTAGGATCCTGCCGATGTGAGACGGGCCGCGTCAGTTGGGCCGCTCCGGAGGAAGCCCGATGAACGATCTCGTGGCGCGTCTGCGGCGCGCCGAGGCGCAGCCTCGCGCGTGGTCCTGGCAGGACATTCCCCTCGAAGTGCTGATGTGCGCCGCTGCGATCTTCCTGGCGGCCGGTCTGAAGCTTGCGGGGCTCACTCCGTGACGTCCTGGCGCTGGACGACCCCTAGTGCGACCGCGAAGGGCGTGCTTGGCTTACGTTTGAGCGACGGCAGCGGTGAGCGGACTGGCGCGGGGGAGGGGAGCGATGACGCAAGCGAGCGAGGCGACCGAGGAGCAGCCCACAGGTGATCTAACGGTGCGCACCATCGCGATGCCCGCCGACACCAACGCCAACGGCGATATTTTCGGCGGATGGGTGCTGTCGCAGATGGATCAGGCGGGCGGGATCGCCGGCGTCGAGCGGGCCCAGGGTCGGGTCGTCACCGTCGCCGTCGAGGCCATGACGTTCATCCGACCGGTTCGCGTGGGCGACGTGCTCTGCGTCTACACGCGGGTCGACAAGGTCGGACGCACCTCGATGAAGATCCATCTCGAAGCCTGGGCGCGTCGGTTCCGGACGCAGCTGCGCGAGAAGGTCACCGAGGCAACCTTCACCTTCGTGGCGATCGACGATGAGGGCCGCCCGCGACCGATCCCCTTGGAGGGCTAAGCTGCGTTTGGCGCCGGGCCTTCGAGCGGGCTAGAACAGGCATCCGTTCCGAGACACATCCGAAGAGCCCGCATGTCCGCCACGCCCCGCGCCGCGATCATTCCGGTGACGCCGTTCCAGCAGAACTGCACCCTGATCTGGGACGACGCGACCAAGGTCGGCGCCGTCGTCGATCCCGGCGGCGATCTCGACCGGATCGAAGCCGCGATCCGTGGACAGGGTGTGACGGTCGAGAAGATCCTGCTGACCCACGGCCATATCGACCATGCCGGAGGCGCCGCGGAGCTGAAGGAGCGTCTCGGCGTGCCGGTCGAGGGGCCGCACGAGGCCGACCGCTTCCTGCTCGATTCATTGCCCGACACCGGAGCGAATTACGGGATCGACGGCGCCCGCGCCATCACACCCGACCGCTGGCTGAACGAGGGCGACAGCGTGACCGTCGGCGGCCTGACCTTCGCCATTCTGCATGCCCCCGGCCACTCGCCCGGCAGCGTCGTATTCGTCAGCCGCGATGCGCGCTTCGCCCTGGTGGGCGACGTGGTGTTCCAGGGTTCCGTCGGGCGCACCGATCTGCCCGGTGGTAATCACGAGCAACTGATCAAGGCGATCAAGGACAAAGTCCTCCCGCTCGGCGACGACGTCGCTTTCATTCCGGGGCATGGGCCGACCGGTACGCTCGGCCAGGAGCGTCTGACGAACCCGTTCCTGCAGGGTTGAGGGAGGATGTCGGCCCGCTCGCCCTTCCGGCGACGGGCCTCTGCGATCCTAACTGACGCTTAACGGAAAAGGGGCAGAAAAGTCGGGTGCAACGCCACCAATGCGGCGCAAAAAACGATGCAAAATCAGGGGGGAACGCCTATATGAATCCGGCACGGACATAGCAGGCACGCCCGGCCCGGCCGGGTTTGAAAATAGGCTCACGAGCCGCCTGCCCGAGGAATTTGATGGCTGACTCCCCGAATACCGATCACGCCGACAGCTACGGCGCGGAATCGATCCGCGTGCTCAAGGGCCTGGATGCCGTCCGCAAGCGGCCCGGCATGTATATCGGCGATACCGACGACGGCTCAGGCCTTCACCACATGATCTACGAGGTGGTGGACAACGCCATCGACGAGGCGCTCGCGGGCCACGCGGACCTCGTGACCGTCACGCTCAATGCCGACGGCTCCGTGACCGTTTCGGATAACGGGCGCGGCATCCCCACCGACATCCACAAGGAGGAGGGGGTCTCGGCGGCCGAGGTCATCATGACCCAGCTGCATGCGGGCGGTAAGTTCGACCAGAATTCCTACAAGGTCTCGGGCGGCCTGCACGGCGTCGGCGTTTCCGTCGTCAACGCGCTCTCGGTCAGCCTCAAGCTGCGGATCTGGCGGGCCGGCAAGGAGCACCGCATGGAGTTCCGCCACGGCGACGCGGTCGCGCCGTTGGAAGTGGTGGGCCCGGCGGGTGATCGGCGCGGCACCGAGGTGACGTTCACGCCCTCGCCCGAAACCTTCACGATGGTCGAGTTCGACTATCCGACCCTCGAGAAGCGGCTTCGGGAACTCGCCTTCCTGAATTCCGGCGTCCGCATCGTCCTCACCGACGCGCGCCACGCCGAGCACAAGCGCGAGGAGCTCTGCTACGAGGGCGGCGTCGAGGCGTTCGTGCGCTATCTCGACCGCTCCCGCAAATCCGTCGAGGGCATGGCCAAACCCGTCACCGTGCTCGGCGAGCGCGACGGCATCCGCGTCGAGGTGGCGTTCTGGTGGAACGACTCGTTCAACGAGACGGTGCTGCCGTTCACCAACAACATCCCGCAGCGCGACGGCGGCACCCATATGGCGGGGTTCCGTGCGGCGCTCACGCGCCAGATCACCGGCTACGCCGAATCGTCGGGCATCGCCAAGAAGGAGAAGGTCTCGCTCACCGGCGACGATTGCCGCGAGGGCTTGACCGCGGTCATCTCCGTGCAGGTGCCGGATCCGAAATTCTCGTCGCAGACCAAGGACAAGCTCGTCTCCTCCGAGGTGCGTCCGGCGGTCGAGAACATCCTCAATGAGGGCCTCTCGACCTGGCTTGAGGAGAACCCGTCCCAAGCTCGCTCGGTGATGGCCAAGGTGGTGCTGGCGGCCGCGGCCCGCGAGGCTGCCCGTAAGGCGCGTGAGACCATTACCCGTAAGGGCGCGCTCGACATCGCCTCGCTGCCGGGCAAGCTGGCGGATTGCCAGGAGCGCGATCCGACCAAGTGCGAATTGCTTCTGGTGGAGGGCGATTCCGCCGGCGGTTCGGCCAAGCAGGGGCGCGATCGGACCTTCCAGGCGGTTCTCCCGCTGCGCGGCAAGATCCTGAACGTCGAGCGTGTGCGCGCCGACCGGATGCTGTCCTCGGCCGAGATCGGCACGCTGATCACTGCGCTGGGCGCCGGTATTGGCCGCTCATCGACCGACCGTGAAGGCTTCAACCCGGACAAGCTGCGCTATCACCGCATCATCATCATGACCGATGCGGACGTGGACGGTTCGCACATCCGGACGCTGCTGCTGACGTTCTTCTTCCGCCAGATGCCGGAACTGATCGAGCGCGGCCACCTCTACATCGCCCAACCGCCGCTCTATAAAGCTGAGCGCAGCCGCAAAGTCCTCTACCTCAAGGACGAGCGGGCGCTCGAAGATTACCTGATGGATCAGGGCGTCGAGGGCGCCGTGCTGCGGCTCGCCTCCGGCACCGAGTTCGGCGGTGCACAGCTCAAGACCCTGGTCGAGGAGGCCCGCTCCTTCCGCGGCATCCTGCACGGGCTCCACACCCGCTACGATCGTGCCGTGGTGGAGCAGGCGGTCCTGGCCGGAGCCTTCGATCGTGAGGCGGCGGAGAATCCCGGCGAAGCGGAGGTCCTGGCCGACCGCACCGTGAAGCGCCTCGACGCCATCGCCGACGAGATCGAGAAGGGTTGGACCGGGGAGGCTTCGGAGGGGGGCTACGTCTTCAGCCGGACTTTGCGCAGCGTCAAACAGGTCGCCGCTCTCGATGCCTCACTCATCGCGTCGCAGGAAGCACGCCGCTTCGCGGAGCGGGCCGAGGCACTCCGGGAGATCTACGCCGAGCCGGTGACGCTCGCCCGCAAGGGCGACGAGACGGTGCTGCACGGTCCCGTCGGCCTGTTCGAGGCCGTGATGGCCTTCGGCCGCAAGGGCCTTCAGCTCCAGCGCTACAAGGGCCTCGGCGAGATGACGGCCCAGCAGCTCTGGGAAACGACGCTCGACCGCGACGTGCGCTCGCTTCTGCAGGTGAAGGTCAAGGACACGACCGACGCCGACGATCTGTTCGTGAAGCTGATGGGCGACGTGGTAGAGCCGCGGCGCGAATTCATCCAGGAGAACGCCCTGAGCGTCGCCAATCTCGACGTCTGATCGAGGATGCGGCGGCGCGCGACAGCCGCGCCGTCATCGCGAGGCGGAGCCGACGCCATCAAGGGCTCCGCAGCTTACGGTGAAGTCAGAACCGTTCTTGGGGCGAGCCGCCCTTGTCGGCCGAGTCGCGCTCGGATTCGTTTCGGCTCTGCCTCGCTTGGACGGCCTTGGGTAGAGACCGAGGCCGTCCGCTCCTTCAGGCTCGCGCCGATGCCAATCCGTTCGGGAGACCTTCGAAGGATTCCGTCAGGAAGGCACGGGCCCGGCTGACCCGGCTCTTGACCGTGCCGACTTGGCAGCCGAGACGCTCGGCCGCTTCCTCGTACGTAAAGCCTTCGGCGCCGACGAGCAGCAAGGCCTGACGCTGCGGAAGGGGCAGGGTTCCGATCAAATTCATCACCATCCGCAGGCCGGCGGCATGTTCCTGATCGGCCTGTGTGGTCAGCGTACCGGCATGGGTGCCGTCGGCGTCCTCGACCTCGCGGCGGCCCTTGCGAACCTCCGTGTAGAACTGGTTGCGCAGGATCGTGAACAGCCACGCGGTGAAGTTGGTGCCCGGCGTGAACCGCTCCCGGTTGGCCCAGGCCTTCACCATCGTTTCCTGAACGAGATCGTCGGCGCGGCTCGGATTGGCCGTCAGCGAGATCGCGAAGGTACGCAGCATCGGCAGGGCCTTCACGAGATCGTCGCGAAAGACCGTCTCCATCCGCCCGCCATGGGCGGCCAAGGCGATCTCGACGCGAGCCATCAGCTCACCGAGTCGACCGGGGAGGGGGGCCTGCGCGGCGACGGCGAAGTAGTCGCGCAGCGCCATTGCCAGATGGCCGGGTACGGCCTTCGTGGCATCCTGTCGATCTGCCGCGAGCAGATCTTCGCCCTCGGCGTGCGTCGGTCGGTCAGTCATCCTGGCTTTGGCCTCGACTACGGCTTAGCTTGCTAGAAGAATTCCAAGTTCGATACCAATCAAAAAATGAACTGATGCTAAACGAAGCCGTAACGGTACAGATACTTATCCCTCCTGCTGGTCGCCGGCACCTGCGCAGCTTCGCGGTATAGCGGGCAAACTTGCGGCCGAGCTTACTGTTGACGCTCCAAGCGGGGCGGTAATCCCTGCTGTCCGAGGAGGGTCGATGTCAGCCAGCGCTCCCAAGGCGGGCGGAGCCCGCCGTCGATCGGCATGTCCGCGAATGCGGTTGGGCGTTCAATGAATCGGATTGGGCTCTCCGCCTGACAACGCAACGGCTCTGCACCGGACATCGATCATCCGCGATGGAACATCTGCCGGGTAAGCCGTCGAGCAAAGCGAGCCGCCCGCGTCAGGCGGTCCGCTGAGCGATTAGAAAGAGCCGCGGGAAGGCGAGGAGGACGCGTCCGTCGTTCCGCGTCGGATAGGCCTCACACAGGGCCTGCTCATAGCTGGTGAGGAAGCCGGCGCGATGCTCGGCCGAGAGCGGCGCCAGGAACGGGCGGAGGCCGGTTCCCTGGAGCCAAGCGACGATGGCGCCCGCACCGGCGAGGGGATGGAAATAGGTCGTGCGCCAGAGATCGACGGTGCTGCACCCGGCCCCGCGCAGCAGGTCGTCATAGGCGTCGACCGCGAGGATCGGGGTGCGCGCGGCAGCCGGGTCGCCGATCGATGCGGCCCATGGACCGTTCGCGGCGACCTCCCGCATCAGCCGATGCGAAGGCTCGTCGAGATTGTCCGGCATCTGCAGGGCCAAGCAGCCGCCGGGGCGCAGCTGCCGGACCAGACGCGGCAGCAGCGTCGCGTGATCCGGTAGCCATTGCAGGACGGCATTGGCGAAGATCAGATCGGGCGGAGCCTCGGCGTGAAAATCCCGGATGTCCGCCGCGACGAAGCGCAATCCGGGAAGGTCGCGGCGCGCCTGTGCCAGCATATCGGGCGCGCTGTCGACGCCAACGATATCGGCTTTGGGAAAGCGCTGCGCCAGGAGCGCCGTACTGTTCCCCGGCCCACAACCGAGATCGATCACCCGATCCGCCGTACCGAGGGGCACGTGAGCGAGGAGATCCGCCGCGGGTCGGGTGCGTTCCTGGGCGAAGCGAAGATACTGGGCCGCGTTCCAGTCCGACATGCTCGCCTCCGAAGCAGGCGCGGTGTGTCGTGACAGATTACACAGTGGACGGGCGAACGCAGCCACTTGGCGGGGCGGCACGGTCTTGTCAGCCTCCAACGCGATTGCAGCCGGATACAACCGGGAGAGAGAACATGCTTGAGGAATTCAAGAAATTCGCCTTGCGCGGCAACGTGGTCGATCTCGCCGTCGGCGTCATCATCGGCGCAGCCTTCGGCGCCATCGTGAATTCGTTGGTGCAGGACGTGATCATGCCAATCATCGGCGCGGTGACGGGCGGCCTCGATTTCTCGAACTACTACATCCCGCTCTCGTCGAAGGTGCAATCGGGGATGGCCTATGCCGACGCCAAGAAGGTCGGCGCGGTGATTGGCTACGGACAGTTCCTCACACTCGCCGTCAACTTTACGATCGTGGCCTTCGTGCTGTTCATGGTGATTCGCGCAATGAACGCGCTGAAGTCACGGGAAGAGGCGAAGCCCGAACCGGTCGCGGAGCTGCCCGCGGACGTGAAGCTGCTGGGAGAAATCCGCGATCTCCTGGCTGAGCGCCGGTCGAACCCCTGAGGGTCTGAGAACAGAGGCTATTCCGGCCGGCGTGGCTTGTCTTCGGGAAGGGCCACGCCGAACGCATCGAGGATGCGCTCAAGAGCCTGCTCGACGGCTTCGGTGCCTTCCTCGTGGGTCTTGAGACGCGTCTCAAGGCGCTTGATCTGCGGTTCGAACTTCACTGGCACTTCGGGTTCGTCGCCGAGGAAGCGCGGGCCGGGCGTTTCGACCGTATAGACGGTGCGCAATTCATGGCCGAGATGATCACGAACGGATTCCGGCAGCGGGGCTGCATCGGATCTCTCGTCGGGGGCGCTCATCGTCTGTCCTGCTAGGGTTTGGCCGGCCTTGCACCTGTCAACGGACGAAAACGGATAAGCGTTGCGTGCTTGTGGGACCGAGCTTCGTTTGAAGATCGGCTTCGATGATGGGACGAAGGAGCCGATTATCTCGGCGCAAAAGAAAACGGCCCCGGCGCAGGAGCGCCGGGGCCGGTCAGCGGCGCTGCCTCTCGGCAGCGCACTTGAGACGTCTTACTCGATGACTTCGATGATGCGGTGACGGCCGTCGACCAGCACCGGACGGTCGTTGACGACGGTGTAGCGGGTGCCGCGGGCCACGCTGTACTCGCCGGGGACGTCGTAATAGGTCACGCCCGAGTTCGGCAGCACGGTGCCGACGGCAACGCGGCCATCGTAATCGTAGGAGCGGACGTTGCGCTCACGAACGTAGGAGCGGAAGCGCGGACGATCCTCGACACCGAGAATGCCGCCGATCGTGCCGGTGGCCGCGCCGACCGCACCGCCGACGATCGCGCCGACCGGGCCGGCCGCATCCGCGCCGTCCTGCGCACCGCGCTCGGCACCGCGCAGCGTGCCCTGGGCCTGAGCGGCCATCGGCAGCGCGAGAGCAAAAGCCGAAACGGCCAGAAGGGTCTTGATCTTCATTCGTGCATCTCCGTCCTAGTGACGTCCGCCGCCTGTCGTCTGCAGCGAAGCATGGCCGGACAACGCCGCACCCGGCGATTGGGATGCATGAAAAATCGAGAAAGGCTGAGATTATCCCCTGCTGCGCGATTTGGGGGCAGTTCTTTCAAGGACTCTCGGCGGCAGAACGAAAACTGTTGGTATCACGCCGACGATGGTCACGAGCCTCATCGGCTGGTTGAGGATTTATGCCCGCTCGTCCGTGCCAGGAACGTCTTCATCCGCTCCAAAGCCCGTGTGATATTCTCGGGTGAGTTGGCGTAGGACAGGCGGAGATAACCCTCGCCGTACACGCCGAAATCGGGTCCACCGATCACCGCGACCCCCGCCTCCTCCAGAAGGGCCTTAGCCAGCGTCTTGGCTCGCCAACCGGTCTCGGTGATGTTCGGGAAGGCGTAGAATGCGCCCTTCGGCGTGATGCACGAAACGTTCGGCAGCGCGTTCAACCCCTCGACCACGAGGCTGCGACGCCGGTCGAATTCGGCGACCATCGCGGCAACGCAGTCCTGCGGTCCGTCCAGCGCCGCGATCCCGGCCCATTGCGTGGCAGCGTTCACGCAGGAATGCGAATTGACCGCGAGCTTGCGCGCCGCATCGTAGAAGGGCTTGGGCCAAACCGACCAGCCGAGCCGCCAGCCGGTCATCGCATAGGTCTTCGAGGCGCCGTCGAGATAGATCAGCCGATCGCGGATTCCTTCGTAGGCCAGCAGCGAATGATGGGCCTGCCCGTCATAGGTCATGGTGCCGTAGATCTCGTCGGACAGAACGGCGATGTCCGGATAAGCGGCCAGTCCCTCGACCAGGGCGTCGATCTCGGCTTTCGGCGTGACGCCGCCGGTCGGATTGGCCGGTGAATTCACGATGAGAAGACGCGTGCGCTCCGTGACGAGCGAGAGGGTTTCCTCGGCGGAGAACGCGAATCCGTTCTCTTCCCGGATCGGCACGGGCACCGGAGTCGCCCCCGTGAACGCGATCATGGATCGGTAGATCGGGAATCCGGGATCGGGATAGAGGATCTCAACGCCGGGCGCGCCGAACATCAGGATCGCCATGAACATGGTGACCTTGCCGCCCGGTACGATCATCACCGAATCCGGTGAGACCTCGACGCGGTGGCGGCGCTGGATGTCGCGCGCGACTGCCTCGCGCAGGGGCGTGATGCCGATGGCCGGCGTGTAGCCGTGATGCCCGTCGCGCAGCGCCTTGATGCCCGCCTCGACGATATGGGGCGGTGTCGGCATATCCGGCTGGCCAATGCCGAGATTGACGATGTCACGGCCCTGCTCGGCCAGCGCGCTGGCGCGAGCCAGAACGGCGAAGGCGTTCTCCTCGCCGATCCGTTCGAAGGAGGGAACGACCTGCGGCATGGCCTCTCTCCTTCACCCATTGACCCGCGCAGCGCCTCATCCGGAGCGGCGCGGAGACGATGCTCAGGCGTTCGAGCGATCGGCCAGCTTGCTCGCGGCGAAGGACATCGCACCACCGACCACGAACAGGATCGCGAAGGTCTTCACCGCGTCCTTGAACAGCAGGGGCTCGATGCCGGTATCCGTGAACAGCACGGCGAGCACCGCGCCGATCGGCAGGAGCAGGAGAGCCGAGAGCGGCACCAGCGGGTTCATTCCACAACACTCACGTTGGCGGGGCGGCGCAGCGACCCGGATCGAAACAGATTGCGTGACGGTCTTTAGCACCCCCTCTCCGGCCAAGGAAACTCCCGCCAAGCCGGATTTCGTCGACAAGCGGAAAGGACGCGCCGGAACGAGGCTGCGTCGGACCCACGACGACGTCGTTAGGCCGGAATGCGCACCTGCGCCCGGAGGCCTCCGAGCGGACCGTCATGTAGCGTGACGTCGCCGCCATGGGCCCGCGCGATATCGCGGGCGATGGCGAGGCCGAGCCCCGATCCGCCGGCATCCTGGCGCGCATCGTCGAGGCGCACGAACGGCTTGAACACGTCCTCGCGGCTCTCCACCGGGATGCCCGGACCGTCGTCGTCGATGCAGACGAGGAACGAACGGTGCTCGCGCTTGCCCGAGATCGCCACCGCCTCGCCGTAGCGCGCGGCGTTGGCCGCGAGGTTGAACAGGCAGCGCCGCATGGCGTCCGGCCGGACGGTGACGAGGGGGCTGCCCTCCAGTTCGACGGCGTCGACATGGGCGCCGAGGCGCTCCACATCGCTGCGCAGATCCTCCAGCATCACCCGCATGTCGGTGACGCCCGCCGTCTCCGCGAGATCGCCCCGGGCGAAGGCGAGGTAGCCTTCGAGCATGCGGCTCATCTCGTCCACGTCCCGGCGCAGATCCTCGACCTCCGGGGTCTGCTCCACCAGTTCGAGGGAGAGCTTGAAGCGGGTGATGATCGTGCGCAGGTCGTGGGACACGCCGTTGAGCATCGTCGTGCGCTGCTCCATCGCCCGCTCGATGCGCCGCTTCATCTCGATGAAGGCGTGACCGGCCTGGCGCACCTCGCGTGCGCCGCGAGGCTTGAACTCGATCTCGCGGCCCTTGCCGAAGCCCTCGGCTACCGCGGAGAGCCGGAGAATCGGCTTGATCTGGTTGCGCAGAAACAGGATCGCGACGCCGAGCAGCACCAGCGACGAGCCGATCATCCACAGCAGGAAGATGTGCGAGTTCGACGCGTAGGCCTGGCTGCGCCGGGCGACGATCCGCATCACCCCGTCGGGGATCGCGACCCGGATCTCGATCAGATTCGAGCGCCCGACCGTATCGATCCAGTAAGGCCGCTTGATCTGGCGCTTGATCTCGTCCGAGAGGGCCTCGTCGAGAATGGAGAAGAACGGCCGCGGACCGGGCGTCGGAAGCTTGGCGTCTTTCAAGATGTCGAGGTCGAGGTTCAGCCGCTCACCCGCGATGCGGGTGATGGTCTCGGCGTTCCGATCCTGGGGATAGGTCTCGTAGATGTCGATCAGGGCGGCGATGTCGGCGGTGACGGAGGCCGAGAGACGGCGCGTCACGAGCTGCCAGTGCCGCTCCATGAAGGTGTAGGCGATCACCGACTGGAGCAGGACGACGGGGGCGATGATGATGATGAGCGAGCGGGCGTAGAGACCTTTGGGCAGCACGTCCCCGATCCGCCGCCCGAGGCGACGCCACGCCCGGTAGACCGGGCCCCAGGCACCGCCGAGCGCGCCCGGCCGGTGGGCTGGGGCCGGAAGAGGATCGACGGGCCCCGCCACGGGCGGCTTCAATCGACGACGAGGCGGTAGCCGACGCCGCGCACCGTTTGGAGGAAGCTCGGATTGGCCGGGTCCGGCTCGATCTTGCGGCGCAGCCGGTTGATCTGAACGTCGAGGGTGCGCTCGGCGGCAAAGCCGCCATTGCCCGCGAGCGTCTCGCGATCGACGTTGCCGCCGCGGGCCTGGGATAGGATCGTCAGGATCTCGCGCTCGCGCTCGGCGATCCGCACGGTCTCGGAATCGCGCTTCAGCTCGCCGCGGTCGGGGCGAAAGGTGAAGGGGCCGAAGATCACCGCACCCTCGCCCTCCGGGCGCGGCTCGGGCGCCGCGGCATGGCGGCGGATGATGTTGTTGAGCCGCAGGATCAGTTCGCGCGGCTCGAACGGCTTGGGCAGGTAATCGTCAGCGCCGATCTCCAGGCCGGTCACCCGGTCATTGGGATTGGAACGCGCCGTCAGCATCAGGATCGGCACCCGCGAGGTCTCGCGGACGGAGCGCGCATAGTCGAAGCCGCTCTCGCCGGGCATCATCACGTCGAGGACGAGGGCGTCGAATACGAAGCATTGCGCCCGCGTCCGCGCCTCCGCCGCGCTCGCGGCAGCGGTGACGCGAAATCCCTGCTCCGACAGGAAGCGAGCGAGCAATTCGCGCAGGCGCCGGTCGTCATCGACGATCAGGATATGGGGGGCGTGATCGGGAAGCTCCGCCCGGGCTTTCGCAGCGGTCCCTTCGACGGGTGCGACCGACATCAGGCCCGCATCCCGGCGCGGCGCGCCATGAGGCGACGCACGGCGGGGCGGTCGCCCGGCTCGATCATCGCGAGCAGGAAGCCCTGGGCGGAGGCGATCCGGGCCTCCCGGCCGTTCCTACCTTCGGCCTCCGCCGGCTCCTCGATGGCGCGGGCGACGCGGCGCACCTGGACCCGGGTCAGATCGGCGGTGAGGCTGCGCCCCGTCGGCGTGCAGAACAACAGGCGCTGGCGCCGGTCGCTGGTGCCGGTGCGCTGCTCGACATAGCCTTGATCGATCAGGTCCTTGAGCACGCGGTTCAGGCTCTGCTTGGTGATCCGGAGGATGTCGAGCAGTTCGGCGATGGTGAGGCCCGGATAGCGATCGACGAAATGAAGGACCCGGTGATGGGCCCGCCCGAAACCGTATTCGGCCAGGATCCGATCGGGATCACCGACGAAATCGCGATAGGCGAAGAACAGGAGCTCGATCAAATCATCGCTGTCGCGGGCAGGGGCTGCCTCAATACGCATCTCCGCCTCGCGTACGGTTTCTGTGCCTCTCGTCATCACGCGGGTCACGTCGTCGAAGCCTTCCGTCGGAGCGCGGGGCGGACGGCCCGGGCCAGATAAGTCAGTGTTGTTGACATATCTCAGCCTCGTTGCTACCCGTCAACCCGCCCGGCACCCGTCACCCCCGCCGTATTCCTGCGGTCGTGCGCCGGTCCCAGCCTTGAATCATGCGACCTCGCGGCCCGCGCGCGGCCGCGCAGAGGAATGTTTCAGCGATGTCCGTCATCCCGTTCGACGAGCGCGAGGGCACGATCTGGTTCGATGGCGCCATGGTGCCGTGGCGCGAGGCGAAGATCCACGTGCTGAGTCACGGCCTCCATTACGGATCGGCGGTGTTCGAGGGTGAACGGGCCTATGGCGGGCGTATCTTCAAGAGCCGCGAGCATTCCGAGCGCCTGCGCCGCTCGGCTCAGCTTCTTGATTTCGAGATTCCCTACTCGGTCGATCAGATCGAGGCGGCCAAGGCCCAAGTGCTCGCCACGTCCGGCCTGCAGGACGCCTATCTTCGCCCCGTGGCATGGCGCGGCTCCGAAATGATGGGTGTGGCCGCGCAGAAGAACACGATCCATCTCGCCATCGCGGCCTGGGAATGGCCGAGCTATTTCGATCCGGCGACCAAGATGAAGGGCATTCGCCTCGATCTCGCCGATTACCGGCGGCCCGATCCCCGCACCGCGCCCTCGACCTCGAAGGCGGCGGGTCTCTACATGATCTGCACGATCTCGAAGCATCGGGCCGAGAACAAGGGCTATGCCGACGCGCTGATGCTCGACTGGGAGGACAACGTCGCCGAATGCACTGGCGCCAACGTGTTCTTCGTTCAGGACGGCGCGATCCACACGCCCCAGGCCGATCGCTTCCTGAATGGCATCACCCGCCAGACCGTGATCGAACTCGCCAAGCGCCGCGGCATCCGCGTGATCGAGCGCCGCATCCGGCCCGAGGAGATGACCGGCTTCACCGAGTGCTTCATCACCGGCTCGGCGGCGGAGGTGACTCCCGTTTCCGAGATCGGCCCTTACCGCTTCACGCCGGCCGAGCTGACCAAGACGCTGATGGACGATTACAGCGCCGAGGTGCAGCCCCGCGCAGCGGCCGCCTGATGATCCTGTGGAGGGCGCACGATGCTGCGCCCTCCCGCCGGAACCCTGCTCGAAGCCCTGCGTTTCCCCGACAGTCCCATGGAACATTCCATGAACAAGAAGGGTGTCGCATGACGCGCAAGACCGAAGAGACTCAGGCCGAGAATCCGAAGGTCGATCCGACCGACGAGTCCAACCGGATCAAGGATCCGGACGAATGGACCACCGGCGGCGAGCCGATGACGGGAGCTCAGGCGTCCTACCTCAAGACGCTGTCCGAGCAGGCCAAATCCCCGGAGGCGTTCGAGCCCGATCTCGGTAAGGCCGAAGCCTCGAAGCGCATTGACGCGCTGAGGCAGGAGACGGGAAAGGCGTGACCACCGCCTCCGTTTTGAGCGCCCGGTTCCTCTGACGCGCATCCGAGCATGGCGCTGTCATGACTTGGCAGAGTGCTGGATCGATCCTCGCGATGGCAGATACGAAACGTATCATGCCATCGCAAAGCCAGCGGTGAGGTTGCCGGAGGCTGTCCGGATCGTATGATTTGAATCGTTGCACCGAACCATTTTCAGAAGCGCCGCCGTGAGTTCAGCGGTCATCTTAAGTTCGTCGCAACGTTGACCCGATAGGCTGCCAAAACTGTCACGCCTTCGGACCGATTCGCCGTGCGTCTGATCTCGACCGAGCGCGCTGCTCTCCTTGCCGTCCGGCTGCGTGCCGGTGTCGCCCGGCTCGCGCGGGAGACCGATGGCGCGACGATGATCGAGTATTCCCTGCTCACCGCCGTCATGGCCGCCAGCGTGGTCACCTGCATGACCCTCTTCGGCAAGGCGATGGGCGACATGTTCGATTCGATCGTGAAATACTACACGCTCGCCCAGTAGCGACCTGCGGGCTCAGTTGCGCGCCCCTGGCTTGCGCCGGCCGGACGAGTTGGTGGGCGAGTTCGGTTTGGGCGCGGCCTCCGAGGCCGGTTTCGGCTGTGCGTCGCCCGGGGCGGCGGAGCCCTCTTTCGGACTCCAGAAGGCGTCGAAGACATCGCGCATGGCCTTGACGTTCTGCTCCTGGACCTCCGCACCGGTCTGCAACATCTGCGAAATCACCTCCATCGACGCTTTGGTGGCGTCCGTCTGCGAATTCACACTCGGTTTCGGCTCCTGGCGCAGCTGCGGGCGGGCTGGCGCTGGCCGGGGCGTCGGAGGCGTGGGTGCAGCTTGAGCCGAGGCTGCCGCGGTCAGCCCGTTCAGCCAATCGGCCCAGAGATTGCCGAAGTTCGGCGGGGTCTGCGCCGGCTCCGCCGCCGGGCTGGCGGGCGGGTTGAGAACGAGGTGGACGATCCCCGCCACGATCATCCCGGCCATCATCGGCAACATCTGACGCAAGGCCTGTGCGCCGACGCCGCTCGCGGTCGCGGCCTGTTGGATCACCGCTTGCGCCAGCATCGGTGAACCGAACATCCCCGACATCAGGTCCGGAGGTGTGGAGGGTCGGGATGCGGCGCCCGGCATACCGAGGCCGAACAGGGGACCGAACCCCATCGGATCCGCTCCCGCCTGGCTCTGGAGGCCGAGGGTCAGGGCGGGCATCAAGGCCTCCATGGCGCGCCGGGTCTGGTCCGGTGACAGCCCGAATTGCTGGCCGAACGCGCGCACGTTCGCATCGCTCTGGCCCTGGAGGATATCGAACATCGTGTACATGGTCGGGACGCCTCACGCCGCCTCGCGAAGAGGCCCGGCGGGCCGCATTCGCAGGGAAGTGTGTCGCATCGGATCGACCCTGACCAGCCGCCGACCGTTTTCCGTGTCGATTTCGGCTAGGAAAGCCCCTCTCGTGTGACCAAATCGGCCCGTTAGATCGGCATTCCGCTCGAGGGCGCGGGAGAAGAGCCTGCCGTATCGGGTGTCGATGCCTCTCTCGGTTTCGGCTCTCGTGCGGGCCTTTCACCGCGCTCCAGCCTTCGAACGGTCCGGAAGGCGAGGGCGAGGCCGGCGAGTCCGAAGGCGATGGAGCCGAGCCCGGTCCCGGCGATCACCCCTTTCGGCCCGTAATACGCGGCGCCCACGAGGGCGGGCGGCATCGTGCCGAGGGTCGCCCGACCCCAATTCAGCAGGGTCGAGACGAAGGGCGAGCCGAGATTGTTGAACGACGCATTCGCGAGGAACAGGAGCCCGTTGAAGAACCAGACCGGCCCGGCCACCAGGCAGAAGAAGCCGAACAGGTCGGCGGCGATCCCGGTCAGTTCGAAGGCGCGGGCCAGGGGCGCCCGGGCGAGCGCCAAGAGCAGCCAGACGAGAACGATGTAGAGGGCCGTCACCAGAGCGCCCTGCAGGAGCACGCCGCGCATCCGGTCGAACCGGCCGGCACCCCAGTTCTGGCCGAGGATCGGGCCGATCGAGCCCGACATGGCGAACAATCCGCAGAACGCGACCGGGGCCAAGCGGTCGATCACCACATTGCCGGCGATTGCCTCCGGGCCGAACCCGGACAGGGCATGGGCCACGAAGGCGCTGGCGACCGAGGGTGCGAGGTTGGTCAGCACGGCCGGCAGCGCGATGCGCACCACCTCCGGTAGGTCACCGAGGATCCCCGACAGGCGCGGCCGCTCCAGCAGGCGGTGGCGCCGCAAGGCGTTTGCGCCGATCGCCACGAAGGTGAGCCGCGCCACGCAGACGGCGATGGCCGCTCCGTCGACTCCGAGAGCGAGACCGAAGATCAGGGCCGGATCGAGGAAGACGGTGACGATGGCCCCACCGAGCGTGACCGACATCGCGTCCCGCGCCGCGCCGACGGCTCGCAGGAGGCCTGTCGCCAGCATGCCGGGGCCGAGCAGAAGGTTCGACGGGAGGCTGATCCAGAGATAGCGCTTGGCCACGTCCAGCGTGTGCCCCTCCGCGCCGATTGCCCGCAGCAGCGGATCGAGCACCGCGAGGAGACCCAGCACGAGGAGACCCGAGACGATCAGGACATGAACGTTGACCGAGGTCGCGATCCGCCGCGCGCCGGCCGGATCACCCCGACCGATCGCCCGCGAGACCAGGGCGCCTGCCGCGATCATCAGGCCGATATTGATCGCGATGGCGAAGAACTGGACGATCGAGGCGAAGCCGACGGCGGCGGTGAGTGACGGATCCCCGAGCTTCGACACGTAGAACAGCGAGAGGAGGTCGACGGCGAAGATCGCCATCAGGCCGACCGAGCCGGTGCCGCTCATCACGACGACGTGGCGCAGGATCGAGCCCGTGACGAAGCGCGCCGGGCTCCCGCTCCCGGCCGTCGTCGCCCCGGATGTCGCCTCAGGCATCCCGTTCGGAATCCTCGGGCTCCAGCACGCGGGTGGCCGCCTCGTGGCGCTTCGTCTCGATCAAGCCGCGGGTTTCGGCGGAAAGGGCCCGCGAGGGCCGTGTCGGGGCGGTGAGCGGCTCGGGCCGCACCTCGGGAGCGCCCCGCATCCAGCCGCTGCCGTCCGGCATGGCCCCGGCCTGCTGCAGCACGAGGCGCGCGACGTCGCGCTTGCGCACATCCTCGACCCGGCGCGCGGCGGCCTCCGCCGAGAGGCCGAGGCCTTCCAGCGTCGCACGGCCGAAGCCGAGGGCGGATTCGACGGTCTCGCGGAGTTGGAAATCGACGTCGCGGTTCATCAGCTCGATGGCGTGGGTGCGGTCGTAGGCACGCACATAGGTGCGGACGTCGGCGAATTCCTCGTGGACGATGTCGACGATCTTGAGCGCGGCCTCCGCGTCGTCGATGCAGATGCAGATCAGGTCCGCCTTGGCGAGGCCGGAGGCCCGCAACACGTCCAGGCGGGTGCCGTCGCCGTAATAGATGCGGAACCCGAAACTCGTCGCCGCCCGGATCTGCCCGACATCCTTGTCGATGACCGTGATGCTGATACCCTCCGCCAGCAGGACCTGTGCGAGGATCTGACCGAACCGGCCGAAACCGACGACGAGGACCCGGGTCTCTCCCGATTCCGCGACATCGCCGACATCCGTCGGCGGTACGGCCTCGCCCGAACGGCGGGCGAAGGCCGCGTCGAGGCCCTTGGCGATGATCGGCCCGACCAGCATCGTCAGCGCCGCCAGCGCCACGCAGAAGCGAGGGACGTCGCCTTCGAGGATGCGCAGATCCGCGGCCGCCGGAAGGATCACGAAGGCGAACTCGCCCGCCGGGGCTAGAACGGCCGCACCGCGCACGGCGTCGAGCCAGGGCGAGCCGAACAGCCGGAACAG
The DNA here is from genome assembly GCF_022179765.1 of Methylorubrum suomiense. Taxonomy (GTDB): domain Bacteria; phylum Pseudomonadota; class Alphaproteobacteria; order Rhizobiales; family Beijerinckiaceae; genus Methylobacterium; species Methylobacterium suomiense. The sequence continues at coordinate 50,383 of NZ_BPRE01000002.1, forward strand.
GCCCGCCACCAGCACGACCTTGACCGCGATGGCGGCCAGGGTCGCCGCGATCAGCGCCACCCAATGGTTGGCCAGCAGCCCGCCATCGATCGACATGCCGACGCTCATGAAGAACAGGCCGAGCAGCATGCCGCGGAACGGCTCGATATCGGCCTCGAGCTGATGGCGGAAATTCGATTCGGCGAGCATCACGCCGGCCAGGAACGCCCCCATCGCCATGGAGAGGCCGGCCTTCTCCATCACCATGGCGGTGCCGAGCACGACGAGGAGGGCCGCCGCCGTCATCACCTCGCGACCACCGGCGGCGGCCAGAAGCCGGAAGAACGGGTTGAGGCCGTAGCGGCCGACGACCACCACGCCCGCGACCGCGGCGGCGGCCCGCGCCGTCGAGCGCAGGCCCTCGTCGAGCCACCCGTCCTTCGGCGTCGCGCCGGCCGAGGCGAGAAGCGGCAGCAGGGCGAGGATCGCCACCACCGAGATGTCCTGCAACAGCAGCACCGCGAAGGATCGGCCGCCATAGGCGCTGCCGAGATCGCCCCGCTCCTCGAGGAGCTGCAGCGCCACCGCCGTCGCCGAGAGCGCCAGCGCGATGCCGACCACGGTCGCCGCGGCGGGCGTCAGGCCGAAGGCGAGGCCGGCGCCCGCCAGCGCCAGAGAACACAGAGCGAGCTGCGCGGTGCCGAGGCCGAAGATATCGCGGCGCATCGAGACGAGGCGGGAGATTTCCAGCTCCAACCCGACGATGAACAGCAGCAGCACGACGCCGATCTCGGCGACGCTCGCCGCGGTTTCCGGCTCGGCAATCAGCGAGAGCCCGGCCGGGCCGATCACGACTCCGGCGACGAGGTAGCCCAGCACCGCGCTCTGCCCGAGCAGACGCACGATCGGCACGCCGATCACCGCCGCCGACAGGAAGGTCAGGACCGGCGGCAGGAAGCTGGCATGGGTCGCGGCACTCGCCATGGACGCCTGGGATCAAATCCTTGGATCGAAGCCTTGGATCGCTTCGCGGGGACCGGGAAGATCCTTCCCCTTATCCCGCGAGGACCATTGTCGCGAGGCCGATTCGCGTGTCGTTCGTCACACGCCGCCTCATACCGGGCCCGCCCGAGGACCTTTTCGGCCCGGGACGCGTCCTGGGGCGATCAGCTGTTTTCCGGGTGGGGCTCACGCCGGGAGCCGGATGTGTTATGGGGTTTGCAACGGACAGGCCTTCTCATCCTGTCGCGGCTTTCGGGCTGGCCGCTGTTGACAGACCCTGCCACCCCTCTCCACATCCGCGAGATCATGAGCGCCGATACCATCAACCTCACCGCCGACCCCAACCGGGTCCCGCATCCGGCCGTGACGGGGGAGAAGCCACCCCTGGAGATCCTGCTCTGCGCACCGCGCGGCTTCTGCGCCGGCGTGGTACGGGCCATCGACGTGGTGGAGCGGGCGCTCGCGCTCTACGGGGCGCCGGTCTATGTCCGGCACGAGATCGTCCACAACAAATACGTGGTCGAAACGCTCAAGCGGAAGGGCGCGGTGTTCGTCCGCGAATTGGACGAGGTGCCCGATAGCGGCGCACCGGTCATCTTCTCGGCCCACGGCGTCGCCAAGACGGTGCCGCAGAACGCCGTCTCGCGCGGTCTCACCACCATCGACGCGACCTGCCCGCTGGTCACCAAGGTCCACCGCGAGGCCGAGATCCATCACAAGCGTGGGCGCCACGTGCTCCTGGTCGGCCATTCGGGCCATCCGGAAGTGGTGGGCACCATGGGCCAGCTGCCGAAGGGCTCGATCACCCTGGTCGAGGACATCGAGCAGATCGACGCCCTGAACCCCCCGCCCGAGCAGGCCCTCGCCTGGGTGACGCAGACGACCCTGTCGATCGACGACACCAAGCACATCGTCGAGGCGCTCAAGGCCAAGTTCCCGGGCATCCACGGTCCCCACAAGGACGACATCTGCTATGCCACCACCAACCGCCAGGAAGCGGTGAAGGAGGTCGCGCCGCGGGTCGATGCCCTGATCGTGGTCGGCTCGTCCAATTCCTCGAACTCGCAGCGTCTCCGCGAAGTCGCCGAGCGCGCCGGATGCCCGATCACCCGTCTCGTCCTGCGGGCCGAGGAAATCGATTGGGACGCCTTCAAGGATGTGCGCCGCCTCGGCCTCACCGCGGGCGCCTCGGCCCCCGAGGTGCTGGTGGAAGAGATCATCGACGCCTTTGCCGCCCGCTTCGACGTGACGGTGGATCAGGTCTCGGTGACGATCGAGGACATGTCCTTCCCGCTGCCGCGCGAGCTGCGCAGCGAGGCGGCGTAGTCGTCCTCTCGCTGTCTGCCGGGGCATCCGGCAACGACCCAGGGGCGCCCACGGCGCCCCTTTCCTTTGTGTGAACGGGCAAGCGATCCGTGGCGGTCTACACCGACGTTTCCGACGAGGCGCTGCGCGCCTTCCTCGCCGACTACGAGATCGGCGATCTGCTCGCGTGCAAGGGCATCGCGGAGGGCGTCGAGAACTCGAACTTCTTTCTCCACACGGAGGCCGGCAACTTCATCCTGACCCTCTACGAGAAGCGGGTGCGGGAAGAGGATCTTCCGTTCTTCATCAACCTGATGGGGCATCTTGCCCGGGCCGGGCTCGCCTGCCCGCAACCGGTACGCAACCGGTCGGGGACGGCGTTGGGGCGCCTCTGCGGCCGACCCGCCGCCATCGTGACCTTCCTCGACGGCGTCTCGCTCAGTCGCCCGAACGCGGAGCATTGCCGCGCGCTCGGCGCCGCCCTCGCCGGGCTCCACCAAGCCGGCCGCGACTTCTCCATGCGCCGTGAGAACAACCTCTCGGTCGGGGCATGGCGCCCATTGTTCCTGCAGGCGGAGGGCCAGGCTGATACGGTGGCGCCCGGCCTCGCCGCACGGACGCGGGCCGATCTCGACGTGCTCGAAGCCTCCTGGCCGGAGGGGCTGCCGTCCGGCGTGATCCACGCCGACCTGTTCACCGACAACGTGTTCTTCATCGGCGACGAGGTGTCGGGACTCATCGACTTCTATTTCGCCTGCACCGACGCCTTCGCTTACGATCTCGCCATCAGCCTCAACGCATGGTGCTTCGACGCGGACGGCACCTTCCACCGCGACAAGGCGGGGGCCATGATCGCCGGCTACGATGCCGTGCGGAGGCTGGAGCCGGCCGAGGTCGCGGCGCTTCCGATGCTGGCGCGGGGCGCGGCGATGCGCTTCATGCTGACCCGGCTGGTCGATTGGCTCAACGTACCGCCGGGCGCCCTGGTGCAGCCGAAGGATCCGCTCGAGTACGACCGGCGGCTGGCGTTCCATCGCCGCGCGAGCGATGCGCGGGATTACGGGTGGGTGGGATAGCGCCCGCGCTCTTCCCCTCTCCCGTGGGGGAGAGGGGCCGCGATCGGCTCGTTCAGATGACCTTGAGCAGCGCTTCCGCGCCGGAAATCTCCGCCTTCGACGGCGTATCCTCGACATTCAGCACCCGCACGACGCCGTCGTCCACCAGCATGGCGTAGCGCTGCGAGCGCGTACCGAGGCCGAAGCCCGTGCCGTCCATCTCGAGGCCGGTCGCCTTGGCGAACTCGGCATTGCCGTCGGCCAAGAACTCGATGCCCTCGGCGCCGCTCTGCTGCTGCCACGCGTTCAGCACGAACACATCGTTGACCGAGGTGACCGCGATGGCGTCGATGCCGCGCGACAGGATCGCGTCGCGGTTGGCGACGTAGCCCGGCAGGTGATTGCGATGGCAGGCGGGGGTGAAGGCGCCGGGAACGCCGATCAGGACGACGCGGCGGCCCTTGAACAGGTCGTCGGTGGTCTTGGCTTGCGGGCCGTCGGGGCCGTTCACCCGGAAGGTGACCTGGGGCAGGTGATCGCCGACCTGAATCGTCATCCGTGCTCTCCTCGCATCCTGTCGGGCAGGATTTCCACTTGTGCCCAGCCAGCGTTAGACGGGGGCCGGGTCCCTGTCGAGGCGCCGGGGCGGATCACGATCAAGAGCCTGTTTGCCTTATGGATCAACGGCCGCGAGCGGATTAGCATGGGGCCATGCAGAGCCCCGCATCCTCCCTCAAAGATCCGGCTTATCTCGACGGCCAGTTCCTGGTCGCCATGCCCGGCATTGGCGACGAGCGCTTCGCCCGCTCCGTGATCTATCTCTGTGCCCACTCGGCGGACGGGGCGATGGGCATCATCGTCAACAAGCCGGTGGCCGATCTCAGCATGCCGGATCTGCTGATCCAGCTCGACATCGCCAGCGAGTCCGACGCGATCCGCCTGCGCGAGCGGGTCGGGCATATGCCGGTTCTGATGGGCGGGCCGGTCGATGCCAAGCGGGGCTTTGTCCTGCACACCGCCGACTTCCACATCGACCAGTCGACCCTCCAGATCGACGAGGGGGTGTGCCTGACCGCGACGGTGGAGATCCTCCGCGCCATCGCCGACGGGCGCGGCCCCTCCAACGCCGTCCTGGCGCTCGGCTATGCCGGCTGGCAGGCGGGCCAGCTCGAGAACGAGATCCTGGCGAATGGCTGGCTCAATTGCCCGGCCGACCCGGACCTGATCTTCGGAGCCGGCCTCGGCACCAAATACGATCAAGCCCTGCGCGGCATCGGGATCGATCCGCTGATGCTGTCGGCGGATGCCGGGCGCGCGTGAGACGGGCCTCTCCCCGCCCACATCCTCATCCTGACGTGCGGAGCGAAGCCTCGAAGGAGGGCTCCGGGGATCGCGCGGCTGGCTGGAGCCCTCCTTCGAGGCTGCTTCGCAGCACCTCAGAATGAGGGGATAGGGGGCGGGTGCGTCCGGCTACGGGAACACCCAACCTCCGACGATCCGCAGCCCGACCTCGCGGCCCTGAGCGAGCCGGGCGGTGTCGGAGGCTTCGACCACGACGGTCTTGGCGCCCTCCCGGTCGACTTCGATGCGTTGCCGACCCTGCGTCCGGTAGGAGGACCGCACGGTGCCGTGGAGATGGGCCGTATCGGCCTCGGCGAATTGGAGCTGCCAGGGCCGGGCATAGAGCTTGACCGGACCGGACAGGCCCTGCGGGGCCGTGAGCGGCGTGGGGCGACCCTGAACCAGTACCTGCCCGTTCTGCGCGATCGCCTCGACCTCGATCGTGTCGCCGAGGAACTTCAGCACCGTCGGGGAGACCGGGCGCTCCTGCACCTCGTCGGGCGTACCGACCTGCTCCAGTCGGCCACGATCGAGCACCGCCACGCGGTCGGACAGCTCCAGCGCCTCATCCTGATCGTGCGTGACGAAGATCGTGGTCTGGCCGGTCCGGTCGTGGATCTCCCGCAGCCAGCGGCGCAGGTCCTTGCGCACCTGGGCGTCGAGGGCGCCGAACGGCTCGTCGAGGAGCAACACCCGCGGCTCGACGGCGAGCGCGCGGGCCAGGGCGATGCGCTGACGCTGGCCGCCGGAAAGCTGCGACGGATAGCGGTCGGCGAAGCCCGACAGCTTGATCAGGTCGAGGAGATTGCCGACCCGGCGCTTGATCTCGGCCTTCTCGGGACGCTCGGAGCGGCGCCGGGCATTGAGGCCGTAGGCGATGTTCTGCGCCACCGTCATGTGCTTGAACAGGGCGTAGTGTTGGAACACGAAGCCGACCGCGCGCTGCTGCACCGGTACGCGCGTGGCGTCGTCGCCGCCGAAGATGATCCGGCCGCGATCGGGGAAGTCGAGCCCGGCGATGATGCGCAGGAGCGTCGTCTTGCCGGAGCCCGAGGGGCCCAGCAGCGCCAGCAATTCGCCCGCCCGGACGTCCAGGTTGAAATCGTGCAGGACCGCCGCCGTCTCGAAGGTCTTCGACAGATCCTCGATGCGGATCGCGGTGGCCTGGCCGATCCGATCAGTGACGCCGTGTGCCCGCCGCGATGTCGTCGGCGTAGCGCCACTCGAGGAGGGATTTGATGACGAGGGTGACAAGAGCGAGGCCGGCAAGGAGGGAGGCGACGGCGAAAGAGGCAACGAAGTTGTACTCATTGTAGAGGATCTCCACGTGCAGCGGCAGCGTGTTGGTGAGGCCCCGGATGTGGCCGGACACCACCGAGACCGCGCCGAACTCGCCCATCGCCCGGGCATTGCAGAGCAGGACCGCGTAGAGCAGGCCCCAACGGATATTCGGCAGCGTCACCGTCCGGAAGGCGTGCCAGCCGGAGGCTCCGAGCGTCAGCGCGGCTTCCTCCTCGGTGGTTCCCTGTTCCTGCATCAGCGGGATCAACTGACGCGCGACGAAGGGGAAAGTAACGAAGACCGTCGCCAACACGATGCCCGGCACCGCGAAGATGATCTGGATGTCGTGTTCGAGCAGCACCGGCCCGAACAGCCCGCGCGAGCCGAATACCAGCACGTAGATCAGGCCCGACACGACGGGCGAGACCGAGAACGGCAGGTCGATCAGGGTCACGAGCAGGTTCTTGCCGCGGAACTCGAACTTGGCGATGGCCCAGGCCGCAGCCACGCCGAAGACGAGGTTGAACGGCACCGCGATGGCCGCCACCGTCAGCGTCAGGCGGATCGCCGATTGCGCGTCCGGCTCCGTGAAGGCGGCGAGATACGCGCCCCAGCCCTTCGCCAGCGCCTGCGCGAACACCGTGATCAGCGGCAGAACGAGGAACAGCGCGAGGAAGGTCAGGGCAACCGCGATCAGCAGCCAGCGGATCCAGGGACGCTCGGTCACCACGCTCTGGGCCGGACGGATGGTGCCGTCCGGTGAATCGGGGAGGGAGGCGACGGCGTCAGACATAGCCGAATCTCCGCCGGCTCCAGGCCTGGATCAGGTTGATGGCGAGCAGGGTCACGAAGGAGATCGCCAGCATGATCACCGCGATGGCGCTGGCCCCCTCGTAGTCGAACTCGGAGAGTTTGATGACGATCAGCAGCGGGGCGATCTCGGAGACGTAGGGCAGGTTGCCCGCGATGAAGATAATCGAGCCGTACTCGCCGACCCCCCGGGCGAAGGCGAGGGCGAAGCCCGTCAGCACCGCCGGAATGAGCGGCGGCAGCACGACCCGGGTGAGGGTCGCGATCCGCGAAGCGCCCAGGATCGCGCTCGCCTCTTCGACTTCCTTGTCGATCTCGGCGATGAGCGGCTGCACCGTGCGCACGGCGAAGGGCAGGCCGATGAACACCATCGCGATGAAGATGCCGACCGGCGTGTAGGCCGCCTCGATGCCGATCTTGGCAAGCTGCGAGCCCACCGCCCCGTTGGGGGCGTAGAGCGAGGCTAGCGCGATGCCGGCGACCGCCGTCGGCAGGGCGAAGGGGAGATCGACGACGGCGTCGGCGAGCTTGCGGCCCGGAAAATCGTAGCGCGTCAGCACCCAGGCGACGATGCCGCCGAAGATCGAGGCGGTGAGCGCGGCGAGCAGCGACACGCCGAAGCTGACGCGCAGGGCGCTCGCCACCCGCGGATCGGTGGCGACCGCCCAGATGCCCGCCGGTCCGAGCCCCGCAGCCTTGGCGACCAGGGTGGCGAGCGGCAGCAGCACGATCACCCCGAGGCAGGTGAGCGTGTAGCCGAGCGTGAGCCCGAAGCCGGGAATCACGGTCCGCTGTCGGAATCGCCGCTTTGGACGGGGAGCCTCGCTCATGAACTCAGCGCCCGGCCTTGCTCAACTGATCGAACAGGCCGCCATTGTCGAAATTGGCCTTCTGGATATCGTCCCAGGACCCCAGGACGTCCTCGATCTTGAACAGCTTGATCTCGGGCAGGAGGGCGAGATCCTCCGCCTTGGCGGCCTCGCGCTTGATCGGCCGATAATGGTGCTTGGCGAAGATCGCCTGCGCCTTGTCGCTGTAGAGGAACTGCAGATAGGCCTCGGCCTGCTTGCGCGTGCCCTTCTTGTCGACATTGGCATCGACGAGCGCCACCGGCGGCTCGGCGTAGATCGAGGTCGGCGGAACGACGATGTCGAATTTGTCCTTGCCGAACTCCTCCAGCACGAGGAAGGCCTCGTTTTCCCAGGTGGGGAGGACGTCGCCGAGACCGCGCTGGGCGAAGGTCACGGTCGAGCCGCGGGCGCCGGTGTCGAGAACGGGTACGTTCTTGTAGAAGCTGCCGACGAAGGCGTTGGCCTTCTCCTTGTCCTTGCCTTCCTTCTCGTAGGCGTAGCCCCAGGCGGCGAGGAAGTTCCAGCGCCCGCCCGCCGACGTCTTCGGGTTCGGGGTGATCACCTTCACGTCGGGCTTGGCGAGGTCGGCCCAATCCTTGACCGCCTTCGGATTGCCCTTGCGGACGAGGAACACGACCGTCGAGGTGTAGGGCAGGCCCTCGTTGGGAAGCTTGGTGCGCCAGTCCGCCGGGATCTTCTTCGAGATCTTGGAGATTGCGTCGATGTCGGAGGGGATGCCGAGCGTCACCACATCGGCCGGGATACCGTCGATGACGGTGCGGGCCTGCGCTCCCGATCCGCCATGGGCAGCGCGGACCGTGATGGTCTCGCCGGTTTTGGCCTTCCATTCCTCGGCGAAGACCGCGTTGATCTCGCGATAGAGCTCGCGGGTCGGATCGTAGGAGACGTTGAGGATTTCGCTCTGCGCCCGGGCGCCGCCGGTGACGCCCAGCGTCAGCGCCAAGCCGAGGAACGCTGCCCGTCCGATGGGGGCGAGGGCGGTTCGGGTCGGTTTGCCTGAGATCACGTCGTCTCACCTCCGCGGGGCAGGCGCGGCCTGCCGATCGACGAAGGAAGTGTTCTTTTAAACGAACGATGTCAAGCGAGCGCTGGTGCGCTTGGAAATGCTGAATTCGGCTTGGTGGTCCTTCAACAACCGATCGAGTAGGGCGGAAAGGGGTAGTTTAGAAAAAATTGCTCCTCAGCGGAGCTTTGGTAGGAGGCGCTCCTCCTACCGCCATGTTCTATAGAAAGAACGTTTGTGGATAGTGAATGGGGCTGATCAGGCCGCTGCCCACTCGATGGCGAGCCACAGGCCTCGGGCGACGATGAACCACCACGTCATCGTCAAGGCCAATGCGCAGAACAGTCCCAGCATGGCGAAGCGGCGATGGACGAGGCGGCGGATCGGGTCGGTGACAAGCTGCATCGGGTTTCCAGTTCGACGAAGGGGCTCGGTGTCGGAACGGGTCGGGCGTGCCGCCCCGATCCTCCTCCCGTCCCGTTTCGGGACATTCGCGTCCGGGCAGAGGAGGATTCGTTTAACCACCGCAACCCGTGGACCAGCCGGCACCGACCCTCGACATCCTTGTTTCCGCTGCGGAATTCGATCGCGCCTGCGACGGCGAGCGGACGCGACGGCGCCTGGGCTTCCGTCTTGCAGTGCAGCGCGAAAGGCTCCGCCGCGGCGGGGACGCCCTTGATCGCTCGCTTCAGGCTGCCAATGTCCGCCTCCGAATACCCCGACACCGCATCGCGCCCGGCGCCCGTCCTCGGCCTGTTTTCAGACGGTTTCGCTGCCCGGCGCGGCCCGTATCCCGCTGTCCTGCCCTTCACCCATGCCTGCGATCCGACGCATCGCTTCGCCTTCTCGGTGGCGGACGATTGGTATGGGCGCTGGAACGTTCTTCCGTGGCGCCCCCCGGCCGCGGCCATTCCGGAAGCAGCCATCGTCTCGCTGTCCCGTCCGCAGGATCGCGTACTGCATAGCTGAGCATTCCCCGGGCATCGGCCCTCATGAAGAGTGCCGATGCCCGGAGACAGACCGACGCGGCGCAAAGAGAGCACGTCGCCTCACAACCCACTACCGGGGCAGCCGGCTCGTTCTTGGGATCTGCCAGGATTGCGGCGACGTGTGCGACCTGGAGCGGCTTTCCCGCAGGCTCCGGCTTCGCTTAAGCTCGTCGAATGGAAGAGAATCAGCTCCGCGAATCCCGTGCGGCCCTCATCTTGATGGCGGTGGCGGTGTTCGCCGTGCTGGCCTTCGGCGCCGTGACCTTGATCGTCCAGGCGGGCTGAGAAGGGCGCGTCAGCTGGAGAGCTGCCGCAACTGGCGGTCGATCGCTTCGAGGGCACGCGCCTGATCGGGATCGGGCTCCGGACCGCTGACATAGGCGAGCGTCACGCGGGCGATGCGCAGGGCGGTCGCGAGGTCGCGACCTTCGCGGCGCGCCTGCTCGATCACGGTGGCGACATCCGCCATGACCTGAGCCTTCGCCTCGTATCCCCTCATGGCGCAAAGCCGCCTGTAAGCCCCGAGCCACCTCGACGGCGGCCACGATCGTAGCATTGCCGGGAATGGCGATAAAACATGTCGGCGCGACCCATGATGTTTTCCACCGGCAAAGGCAACATCGCCGCTCAACGAGGCGGAAGAGCGACTTCGGCCCTTGTTATGGAGTTCGGCTGATTAACGTTGCCCGTTAGAGCACCTCCGTGCCGGCATTCTCCGGCCGCAGCGTTTCGGCTGCACCTTGAAACAGGCGTTCACTCGTCAGTTTGAGGAAGTAGAAGCCGAATTCCGGGTTCTGGTAATAGAGCTGCTTGACCTCCGAATAGCTGAGGCAGAGGGCCGTGCCGGCCTCGACGCAGGCCAGCGAGCCGGTGCGCAGATTGCCCGGCGAGAGCATGCCCAACTCGCCGACGATATCGCCGGCCTTCACGTCGAGGCCGTGTTCGGCGATGCGGAAGCGCCCGCTCTCGATCAGATACATCTCCTCGGCCTTATCGCCCTTCAGGAAGAGCACGTCGCCGGCCCGGAAGCGCCGGGACGTGCCGAAGGGTTTCAACCAGTCCAGAGAGAGATCGCCGGAAGCCGCCTTCTCGGTGTCGCGGACGAGGCGGACCATCTGGTAGAGCCGCCACGCGTTGAAGGGGATCTGGATCATCTCGGTCAGGACGACCGGCGCGCTGCCGATCAGGAAACCGTAGGTGATGACGGCACAACTGGCGCAGAGGGCCACGATCCGCAGCGGGATCATTGTGCTCATCGCTGTCGAGGCAATCGTCAGCCCCGTCCCAAGATAGCCGATTACCTCGATCCAGTTCATCGCCGCCCCCGCGTCGTCGTTACGGTCGCGGTTCGCACCGATCGTGCCCGAAATGCAAGATCAGCTTAGGTATCGGCGCGCTGATCCGGTGGCGACAAGCGTTCCGCAACAGAATCGGCGGTGCGGGTTCCCTCCTCGAAGGCGCCCCCCGCCGTGCCCCATTGCAGGCGGGAATTGGCCTCCCCGGCGAACCAGATCCGATCAGCCACCGGATCACTGAGGATGGCCCGCGCAGGCGCGTGGCCCGGCGGCACGACCGCCCAGGATCCGCGCGACCACGGATCGTGGCGCCAACCGGTGACCACGGGCACGGCGAGATCGCCCAGGGCGCGGTGGCCGAAATGTTCGGCCAGGACGGCGCGGGCGAAGCGGCGTTCCGCGTCCGGCCCGACGCGGCGTGCGTCGGCGGCTTCCGCCGAGGCTGCGTCGAGTTCGAAGTAGTGGAACGGCGTGTCGTCGATGCGGGTGAGCATTCCAGGCGGCTTGTGGCGGCCGCCGACGATGCTGGCGAGCCGGTCACGCCCGTGAAACGGCGCCGAGGGCCAGTGCAGCACGACATGCTCGTAGGTGCCGGAAAGGAAGCCGTCGATCGCGGCGCGGCTGCGGGCCGGGAGGGGCGGATCGAAGCGTATCGTGCGCTGAAGTACCGGGATCGGTACGGTGACGATCGCCGCCCTGGCCGCGAGCGTTCCGCCGTCGTCCAGGCGGATCGTCACGCCCGGACCGGTGAGATCGATGCCGGAGATCGCGGCGCCGAGGCGGATCGGCAGGCCGAGGGCGAGGCGGGCGAGATAGGCGCCGTAGCCACCGGCGATGAAGAAGTTGTCGCCGTATTCGAGGCTCGGCCAATCGTGCAGCGACACCTCGGTCAGCCTTCGGCCGGAAACGAGGGCATGAACCAGACTGATCCGCTCCCGCCACGGCCCGAGGCTCGGCGGGACCGATCGCGCGGCCGGCCCATCCGCCTGCCGGCCGGCGGCAAGTGTCATCGCGCGGTCGGCGACGTCGAAGGCGCGGGAGAAGGCGGCCTGTTCGGAGGCCCGCCCGCGCCGATTCCTGACCCAAAGATGCCCGTCCTGGGCCGCCCGCCGCAGCGGCTCGCCGCGGGCATGGCCGAGCGCGACGAGCGGGTTGACCGGACCGGCATGGAACCAGTGCGCTCCGAGATCGATCGGGCGGCCGCGTAAGGAGGCGGTGAAGGCGCGACCGCCGACCCGGTCGCGCGCCTCCAGCACGGCGACCGACACCCCGCGCGCCACCAATCGCCGGGCCGCCGCGATTCCGGCCGCGCCCGCACCGATCACCGCCACGTCCGGCGCGGCGGGCAGGGGGGAGAAGCGCGCGGGGGTGGTCGAGCGTAAGCGGACGTGTTCAGGGGCGAGGGGCATGCGTTCCGTCTGTGTGGCGGAGGGCGCCCGTCATGTCGGATGCGCCCCCGCTCGCAACAAGCAGTGCTCGGTCGCGTCCACCAGAAGAAAATCGAAGACGAAAGGGGTCACGGCTCGCTTCCTCAGCGTCCCGGTGCGGACCCCTTCGGATCGAGCACTTCCACCGTCCCGGATCGGTCGCCCCCCGGTCGCGGGCTGCCGGTCAGGGTGTAGATGCGCCCGCCATAGGTCACGGCGCCGAAGCCGTGGCGGGCCGTCGGGAGGCGGGCGAGGGCGCGCCAGAGATTGGCCGGCAGGTCGAAGGCCTCGACCTCGTCGTAGGTCTTCACCTTGGACTCGCCACCGATCACGAAGACTTCGCGGCCGAGCACCGCCGATGCGACGCCGCTGCGCGCCGTCGGCAAGGGAGCGGCATCGCTCCAGCGGTCGGTGGCGGGATCATAGACCTGATTGATCGTGAGATTCCGGCTCGAATCGCCGTCGATCCGTCCACCCGTCGCGATGATGCGGCCCTCGACCGTTTGAACCGCCAAGTGATCGCGCGGTGCCGGGAGCGGTGCGGCCCTGGCCCAGGAATCAGTTGCCGGATCATAGATCTCGTGGGTCGCGACGTTGATTCGGCCCGAGCCGCTGCCACCGACGACATGGATCTTGTCGCCCAGCGGCGTCGCGCCGCCCGCCGCCCGCGGCGTCGGCAGATCCGCGCGCCGTTCCCAGACATTCTTGCGTGGATCGTAGGACCAAGCCTTCTCGCTGGCCTCCCAGCCGTTCACGTAGCCTCCGAATACGAAGATTTTGCCGTCGCGCTCCGCCGCCATGGTGTGGTGGACCGGATAGGGGAAAGCCGCGCCCTTGCTCCATGCGTCGGTGGCTAGGTCGTAGATCAGCAGTTCCGTGGCGCCATTGTAGTCGCCGATCACGTAAGCCTTGCCGTCCAGGGCCGCGACGGCGACCTCCGAGCGCTCGGCGGGGGCCGAACTGGCACCGGCCCAGGCGCCGACTTCATGGGCGGTCACCGGGCTCGCGGCCGAGAGGAGACCGAGCAGGATCAGGCAGGGGAGGGGGCGTCGGGTCATGTCGGGTCTCCGGCGTCTGTGCCGCAACAACGCGGCAAAGGGCCGGAGAGGGCCGGGCATTGTCGGGGCTTGCGCCAGCGGGCCGTTGCGGCGAGAAACCCGGCGAGGCGGGCACGGGTCAGTGGATCGGGGGACTTTCGGCGCGATGCTCATTAAGGCCGCTGCCGCGGCTCTGCGCCAGGTGCTTTCCCCTGCGCTGCGCGGCATCCTCCTCAAGTCCTTGGCGCTCACGATCGGGCTGCTGATCGCGGTGTGGTTCGGACTCACCCGCCTGATCCAGGCCTTCCAGGCGAGCCACCACATCTCGGCGGATTATCCCTTCCTCGACACGCTGGCCTATTTCCTGGCCGGCGCCGGACTGTTCGTGGCCCTCGCCTATGTCATGCCCGCGGTCTCGATCCTCGTGGCAGGCTTCTTCCTCGACGATGTAGCCGAGATCGTCGAGCGGACCGATTTCCCAAGCGAGCCGACCGGTCGCGCGCTGCCCTTCGGCGCCGCGATGTGGTCGGCGGCGCGCTTTGCCGGGCTCGCCCTCGCGGTGAACCTCGTCGCGCTGATCCTCGTCTTCGTACCGGGGGTGAATCTCATCGCGTTCTTCGGCGCCAATGCCTACCTGCTGGGCCGCGAGTATTTCGAACTCGCCGCAGGCCGCTTCCGGCCTCTGCCCGAGGCGCGGTCCATGCGCGAGCATTTCAGCGTCACGGTGATCCTCGCTGGCTGCCTGCTCGCCGGGTTGATGGTGGTCCCGATCGTCAACCTCGTCACCCCGCTCTTCGGCGTGGCGCTGATGGTCCATCTCCACAAGGGACTCGAGCGCAAGACGCTCCTCTCCGGTCCGGCCGGTCCGAACGCTCGCCTTCCCCACGGACCCTGAGCGCCCGGTCCGTCCGGCGGTGCCATCATTCGGGATGCGATGGTCGGAGCGCGGCGCCGGTCTCGCGGCGGACGGCGATCGATTCTCGCAATCACGATCCACCGAGTGGGAAGCCACAAGGTGAGATCCGCGACGTTGTTGCCAGCCTTCGAGGCAGCGCGGCGTCTCGTGAACAATTGTGCTGAAGATCGCTCGCACCTTTAATCCGATTGGTTGCGTGCGTGTCGACACATCCAAGATGGATGTCGATCCCTATATTCTGTTTCAGCAGAGAGAAACAGACCCGATACGAGGGATGTGCTTCAGAAGGAGTATGAACACCCTATGAAGACGCGAGTCACCGCCGTCGTTGCCGCCGTTTTGCTCGGCGTTACCGCTCCGGTCTCCTCCGCCTTGGCCATGGGCACGATCGCTCCGCTGGAGCGAAAGGTGCCCGTCACGATTTTCCATCCGGAAGTGACGGGGTCGCTGGGTGTTCACGACGACCCGAAGTTCACCCGTTGCCCGATGAGTTCGGCCGCGGAGGGCAATGCCAATCAGCAGCACTTTCCGGTCAAACAGTATGGCCAGACTTCGGGCGGTACGCGCTGCTGACCCCGACGGCGCGCTTGATCAAAGCGGGCCGATAGGGACGAAAAATACTGCAAGATTGTGGTTTCGGCTGGCGTTATATTAGCCGAAATCACTCCGCAAGAGGAACTGATCTTCCGAAATTTCCCCGGTTCACCGGGTTGATCCGATGTCACGGCGTTGTGATGGATCGAACCCTGTGGCGGCCCGCATTGTGCCTCAGGACCAAGGGCCGTCCGGCTCGGGTCCAGAGCGATCTGCGGACGCCATCGAAACCCAGAAACCCGATCTCGAGAATCCAGGAGTCGATCGAAGATGCAGCTGAAGCCCATTTCCTACGCCATGATCGCCGTGTTCGCCTGTGGCCTCATCGTGACGGCCATCGGTTCGGTCAGCGTGCTGATGGGCCTCTGATCGGGCGCATCACGGCCACTGGCCGGTCATCCCCGGCGGAAGACCGCATCGCGGTCGAGCCGAAGCAGGAGGATGACCGGTAGAAGACCGATCCCCACGATCAGGAGCGCGGCGGCGGCACCGTCTTCGTAGGTGCCGCGCGCCGCCTCTCCATAGAGATGCGTGCTCAAGGTTTCGACATTCAGCGGACGCAGGAGCAATGTCAGCGGCAGCTCCTTGGCGATATCCACGAAGGCCAGCAAGGCTCCGCTCAGGAGCGCGGGCCAAGCCAGCGGCATCTGCACGGTGAGAAGCGTGGCAATCGGCCCCCGTCCAAGGACTCGGGCCGCATCGGGAATCGTGCGCGGGATGCGCGCGAGCCCAGCCTCCGTCGCCCCCACCGATACGGTCAGGAACCGCATCCCGTAACCGAGCACCAGGGCGCCGCCCGTCCCGAGCCCGACGAGGGCCAAGGGGGAGCCCGTCAGGGCCGCCATTCCGGAATCGAGCAGCGCCAGGGGCGTGAGCAGGCCGACCGCGAGCACGGTGCCCGGCATGGCATAGCCGAGAGCCGCGATGCGGATCATTGCGGCCCCCGATCGGCGCCCCAGCAGGCCGGGTGCCGCCGCGATCAGCAGGCCGGCGACGACGGTCAGCAGCGTGGCGGCGCTTGCATACAAGACGGTGTTGCCGGCCTCCGCCAGAAGCGTGTCGGGCAATCCCGCGCCTCGGATGCGTTGCCACGCCGAGACCACGAGATGGCCTGCGGGCAGCAGGAAGCCAGCGAGCACGGGGAGGCCTCCGAGCATGAGGGCCGCGATGGCTCGACCGCCCCGGAGCCGCCGCCGCGCCGACATCCGCTCCCGCTGTCCCGAACCGGCAAAGCCGCGCCCGCCGCGGGCGAGCCGTTCCAGGCCGACGAGCAGCAGGACGCCGGTCAGCATCACCAGGGCGATCTGCGCTGCACCGGGCAGGTCGGATCGATTCACCCAGGTCGCGTAGACCTGCACCGTCAACGTGCGGACACCCAGGAATTCCGCGGCGCCGACATCGTTGAGGGCCTCCATCAGGGCGAGCCCGGTGCCGAGCGCCACGGCCGGCCGGGCGAGCGGAAGCGCCACGCGCAGGAAGGTGCGGCCCGGCCCGGCGCCGAGCATGCGCGCCGCCTCGAGCAGGCTGCCGGCCCGCATCAGGAACAGGGCCCGCGTCGGCAGATAGACGTAGGGATAGAGGACGAACCCGAGGAGCAGGATGCAGCCGGGCAGGGAGCGTAGATCCGGCAGAACGAGGTCGCGCGGGCTGGCAAGTCCCAGCATGGCCCGCAAGCCGCTCTGTATCGGGCCGAGCGGATGCATCAGGTCGAGATAGGCGTAGGCCACGACATAGGTCGGCACCGCCAGGGGCAGCAGCAGCGCGGCATCGAGCCAGCGCCGACCGGGAAACTCGAAGGCCGAGACGAGCCACGCCGTCCCCGTGCCGAGGCCGATCACGAGGAGGCCGACGCCCCCGAGAACAAGAGCCGTATCCCGGATCGCCTGCGGCAGCACGTAGGCGGCGAGATGCGGCCAGAGTTCGCCCGTGCCGTCGACCGCCGTCGCCATCAGCGAGAGGACGGGCGACAGCAGGAGCGCTGCGAGCGCCAGGGCTGCCGCCCAGCCCAAGCCGCGCGCGGCCGACATCGTGGAAGCGGGGTTCAGTTGTCGAAACCCACCTTGTCGACGAGAAGGCTCGCCGCCTTGCGGTTCCGGGCGATCTCGACCAGCGACGTCGTGTCGATGCTGAGCGTCCCGAACGCGGACAGCAGCGGATCCACCGCGGCCCCGGGCTTCACGGGGTACTCGTAATCCGTCTTGGCATAGAGCGCCTGGGCTTCGTCCGAGACGAGATATTCCAGAAGCTTGACCGCTTCCTCGCGGTTCGGCGCATGCTTGGCGACGATGGCGCCCGAGACGTTGACGTGGGTACCGCCGTTCTCGAAGGTCGGTAGCACGACCTTGATCGCGTCTCCCCATTTCTGCTGATCAGGCCCGCCGCGGCCGGAGCGCATCAGTCCGACATAGTAGGAATTGGCGAGGCCGACCTCGCAGAGATCGGCGGCGATGTCGCGGGCGACATCCCGATCCCCGCCCGTGGCCTTGCGCGCAAGATTGGCCTTCACGCCTCTGAGCCAAGCTTCCGTCTTGTCCGGGCCATGGCGGAGCAGGAAGGCGGAGATCAACGCGGTGTTGTAGGGGTGCTGACCGGGGCGGATGCAGATCTTGCCCTTCCAGGCCGGATCGGCGAGCGATTCGTAGGTGGCGGCTTTGAGATCCGCCAAGTCCTTGTCGGCGTAGAGCACGCGCGCGCGCATGGAGAGGCCGAACCAGCGTCCCTCCGCGTCGCGAAGGGTCGCCGGCACCGCCGATTCGAGGGTCGCGGAACGGACCGGCTGGGCGAGATCACGGTCGACCAGCTCGATCAGATTGCCGATATCGACGGTCATGACGACGTCGGCGCTGGACCGGGGGCCCTCCGCCGCGACGCGCTCGGCCAAGCCCTTCTCGACGAACACCGTGTTGACCTTCACCCCGCTCTTCGCGGTGTAGGCGTCGAGCAACGGTCGGATCAGGCCCGGTTCGCGGGTCGTATAGAGATTGACCTCTGCAGCCTGCGCGGCGCCGGCGAGCATCATTGCCCAACCTATGCAGGCAAAACATCCGGCATTATGCAGGCGCGACATGTAAAGATTTCCCCGGTTCGTCGAGACGAGCCGGGTGTTATACATGGATTGACTATCCGGCAAGGCGGGTTTGTTTATATTTATTCTAAATATACTTTAGGCATCGTCGGCTCTGGCCCGATCGCCAAACACCAGGGTTCTGTCCGCCACGAGGCTGATGCCGACGATGTCCGTCGGCTCGGCATCGGCCGGTAGGGTGACCAGCAGCGATCGATCGAGGCCTTCGACGGCGAGCTCCAGGCGCAGGTTCGAACCGGCGAAGGTCCGGCGCAGGACCCGGGACGGACGGCCCTCGCCGACGGGCCCGATTCGGATCGCCTCCGGCCGCAGGCAGACGCGCACGGCGCCTTCGCCGATCCGGGAGGGCCGGGGCAGGGAGCCGAGGGGCGTCTCGATACCGCCCCCGACGGCGTGACCCGAAATCTCGACGATGGCGCCGAGCGCGCGCGCGGCGGCAGGGCTTTCGGGAGAGCGGTAGAGCGTCTCCGCCGTTCCACACTGGAGCAGGCGACCCCGGCGCATCAGGGCGATGCGGTCGGCCACCTCGACCGCCTCCGCCGCATCGTGCGTCACCAGGATGGCGCTTGCCCCCGCCTGCCGGAGAACCAACACGGTGTCGGCCCGGACCCGATCGCGGGTCCCCGCATCGAGATTCGAGAACGGCTCGTCGAGAAGGAGAACCCGCGGGCGCGGCGCGAGTGCGCGGGCCAGCGCCACCCGCTGCGCCTCTCCACCGGACAGGGTGCCCGGATAACACTCCGCCTTATCGGCCAGACCGACTTCGGCAAGCCGCTCCAGGGCGACACGCCGCCCCTCGGCGCGGTCGAGGCGGCGCAGGCCGAAGCGAACATTGGCCAGGACGGTGAGATGAGGAAACAGGGCGTAGTCCTGAAACATCAGCCCGACGCCGCGCGCCTCCGGCGGCACCGAGCGACCACGCCCGGCAACAGGGTGGCCATCGATCCTGATCTCGCCCGCATCCGGTTCATCGAGACCAGCGATCAGCCGCAACAGAGTGCTCTTGCCGCATCCGGAATCACCGAGCACGGCGAGGATCTCGCCGGCATCGAGTGTCAGGGAGATGCCGTTGAGCGCGACGGCGCGGCCATAGCGTCGGCTCACCGCCTCCACGGCCAATCGCGGTGTCCCGAGAGCCCGCTCCTCCGTCATACCGCGACCGGACAATCCGACACTCCGCTGGACATCGTGCGCCCCGGTCGTGCCGCGACTTTACGGAGAACGCCCCAACCCGCCTCCGTCATCCCGACGCGTATGTGCGAGGGGAGGCGAATGGGTCGAAGACGGAGCGGGGGCGATCTTCTCAAAGCCCGCGCCCCGTGATATCCGGCCGCTCATGCGGGTGTAGCTCAATGGTAGAGCAGCAGCCTTCCAAGCTGAATACGAGGGTTCGATTCCCTTCACCCGCTCCACCCCTCCCATCGCCGTTTCCTGAAGCCTGGACAGTTGCTTAGGCGCGGTCCCCGCACAGCTTCGGCTCGGGTCTGAACCCTCCCGATACAACATCGATACAACGCGCAGCCCAGGCTTCTGCGCACTCATGATTCGTGGGGATAGCTCGTCGGACCCCGTCGGCGGCGCCCCTTGCGGCGCACCGATTCGAGGGCGATCTTCCCCCTCGACTGCCGAGGCAAGGCTCTGCTCTTCTAACCGCAAGAAGCCGTCACGCGTGGCGCTGACGGAAATCCGGGGAGGCCAAGTTCCCGGGTGGAGCACCGTAGAACCGGATAGGTTCGTCAGGTGGCATCAAGGGGCTCGGGGCAACCCAGGCCCCTTCGCTTACGTCAGCCGGACCCCGGGCGTGGGAGAGCCGGCGCCATCGGGCCTACGGGCACGGTCCCCGGAAGGGGTCAGGGTATCCCCCGAGAGCTTCGCCCCGAGGCCGCTAGGCCGGACGGCCCCCGAAAGGGGGCCGCTCTCGTTTCAGGATTGCTGCGCGAACGCCTTCCGCCAGTCGATGGGACGCTCGCCGGCAGGCTCCGTGCCGAAGGCGGCGCGACGCGCCCATCGGTGAACGGCGCGATCCTGCTCCGGCGTGAGCGTGGCCGCGTTCGCCGCCTCCCACTTGGCCGTGAACGCCCTGGATGCCTCCGCCTTCGCGTCCCCGGGAAGCGTCAGGGGCGGCGCGTTCGTGAAGATGCGCCCGGCCCATGCGTCGATCATGCCTGTCCTCCCCGCTCCGCCGACACGTCCCCCAGGGTGGCGAAATAGCCGCGCGCCAGATCCTCCAGGTCGAACGAGGGTGGCGTAGGGACATCCCAGTCGACCAGTAGCGTGACCGTGGTAGCCGGGGCGGACACGATCTGCGACGAGAACGGGTGGGGCACGAGCCGCATGCCCCCGGTCGGCAGGTTCGCCAGGGCCGCATCGGCGGCCGCCTTCTCCCGCTCGCTCATGCTGCCTCCTTCGCCGGAACCGGCGTGCGACGGACGACCGAGGCGTCCCATTCGGGGTAGCCCCCGATCAGGTCGATGTGGCCGAACATGATGCCGTCCTTCTCGTCCTCGTCGACCGCGAGGTCGCCCTGCAGGGCGGTGCAGTCGATGGTGCGGACGGGGCGCTCCTCGTCGAGTGACATCAGGCGGGCCCGGCAACCGACGCTGCCCCATCCCATCAGCGTGTTGCGGCCAGGCGCCCCGTAGGGCCACTCCCACGGCTCGATCACGAGGTTGTCCGGGGAGATGATGTTGTCGATGTAGTCGAGCTCGCCGACGTCGTAGAAGAACGTCACCGACCACCCTTCGCGCGCCGCGAAGGTCCGATGGGATGGGCTGTCCTCAACCGTGTTCTCGGGCGGGTCGGCGCTCTCGACGATGTCGAGGAGCGTCCAGACGTCCGGCAGGCGCCCGCGGATGGCCTCGAACGCGATGGCCTTGTCGAGCTCGGTCGTCTCACGCCACATGGCTCTCTCCCACCCCCATCAGCATCTCCCGCACCTGGTCGCCGAGCCCGTGCTGTTCGGCTTCCGCGATCAACCTCGCCCGTTCCCGGGGCACGTAGTCCGGGTGCAGGTATTCCGGCACGGGAGCGGCCGGTCGGGACGGGAAGTGCAGCGGCGCCGTCTGGACGAGGATCTCCCCGGGGCGCAGGTCGCCGGTGAGAGACACCCAGGAGGTGATCGACGCCTCGAAGGCGTCGAAGTCCGACATCGCCCGCAGCGCGGCGATGCGTGCCATCTCGGCCTCGGCCCGGCGTCGATGCCGGAGCTCCCGGACCGCCTCGTCGAGGCGCCCGGCATCCTCGTCCCCGAGCGCGGCGACGGCGCGCGCGAGCTGGTCCAGTCCCGTGTCCGTGAGCATGTCCCGGTCCCTTCCCACGGGGATTCTACGGGGATCCCCGGATTCGTACAGGGACGCGCCACAGGGGTTAACGGGATCGCAGAAAGCGCTCTTGGAATGTCCTCTATAGACGACACGAAATCCGAGCCCCCTCGGGACCCGAAAACGAGTGTCTTCTACAGACGACATTTTCGGGCTCGGCCGGGCGGCCATTCGTTAACGCGCTCCCGACCGGCAACTCGTTTACGAGTTACCCGGACGGGCGCCCCCGCCGCCCTTGCCTCGGCGGATCGGCCTCGGGCGCACCCCGCCGGCGGGGGCAACTCGCATACGAGTTAGTCGCCCCCGCCGGTGACCCTCGACGTTAACCACGTTCGCCGCGGTCCCGTGCTATCCCGGGGCCATGGAGATCACCCTTCAATACGTGTCGCCGGAGCTCTGGCCCCGCCCCGAGGGCTGGACCGCCGTCGGGCTGATCGGGCGCCAGGCACTCGCCTACGACCCGGAGCGGCGCCCGTTCCTCGTCGGCGAAGGGGAGCCGCAGCCGCTCGACGGCGACGAGGTCAATGCATCCCTCTACCCCGCCATCGAGGCGGCCGCGTCCAGGCTGTGGCCTAGCGGATGGGCGGCACCCCTGTCCGACGTCTTCAAGCTCGACCGACGCGCCGTGACGCCGAGCCGGATCGGGAAGAAGGGCCTGCCCCCGCGCGTGTTGCGCGCCCTCGCCAGCCTGGCCGACGACGACGAAGCCGCCAGCCGGGGCTATCTCATCGTGGCGCTGGCCCGCTACGTCGACCGCTATTCCTATCCGCGCCAGGGCCTGGAGGAGAGCCGCGAGGACGTGCGCCGCGACGTCGACGCCTGCATGGATGCGCTGCTCGACGCACGGAGGCGTGGACCGATCTTCCCGTCCCGGCGGACGGAGGCCGACGAGGAGTGACGCGGTAACGCTTTCGAAAGGTTTGTCGGTCTAGTCCTTGGGATGAACGGTTGGTTTTGACCAGCCGTCACTCGGATAGGTCCTAGGAGACCAGACTGATGACGAAGCCCCCCTCGAAGGGTGCGGCGCCGCTTGAGCACGTCCTGGCCGGGAAGGCCGGACTGCATCGCGGCCGCATCCCCAGCGACCTCTCAGCCCGCATCCTCGCCATCGCGCCCTCGACGGCGCGCCGCAACCGTGCCGCCGTCCTGCGCGAGTGCGGTGGCGACGCGTTCCTCGCCGCCCTCTGCCTATCCCTGCACGCGACTTGCCTGGACACGCTCGCCTCGCCTGCCGGGACCGGTGACGAGGCCATGCTGGAACCCCTGTCCCTCGCCTGGGGCTCGCTCCACCGTACCGAGGCCCAGTGGCGCACGGTTGGGCTCTGGACGCCGGAGATCCCCGGCGTGAACGCCCCGGCGCGTGCCGTCCTGCATGACGCCCTGACGCTGTATCTCCACGCCCTCTGCTACGCCGCGGCGACGCCGGTCCTCGTCGACACGCTGTGGGCCTACGCCCGGGCCGGGGGCGAGCTCGCCCCCGCCTTCGTCCTGCGCGCGTCCGGAACGGCGCTGCTCGACGAGGGGGGCGACGACGCGTTGCCGGAGATTGTCCCCTTCTACGACCCGACGGACCCGCTTGGCATCGCCGAGGTCCACGCCAAGACGTTCCTGCGGTCGACGAACGCGGCGGCCCTGCCGGCGCGCCCGACGCACGCCGAGGAGATGGATGACGACCGTGCGGGCGTGAACCGCGAGGAGGCGTCGGACCCGGACGCGACCGACGAGACCTTCTCCCCGGTCGAGCTCGTCGTCCTCCATCAGCTCGCCCGCACGCTCGACGCGGTCCCGGGGCTGCGGCAGGCGCTCGCGGAACGGGACGTCGTCGTCACGGTCGACGTCCCGGAGGCCCTGTCGCTCCTCGCCCTGGACGGCAGGCCGAGCGCGATGCTCGACCTGCCGCTCGGGCTGCGGAAGCACCTCGTCAAGGACGCGCCCAAGGGGAGCGACCGGGACCGGCGGGCGCGCGAGTTCCTGGCCCTGCTTCGGCATCCGGGCGCGATCCTGTGCCTTTCGCCTGACGCGGCGTCCCATCTGCCGGTTGCGGCGCTGCTGGCGGCGGAGCACCGCCTGACGCTGGCCCCCATCGACGCGTCCGACGTCGCCGCCGCGATCCGCTCGACGACGGGCGCCGCCTGCTCCCCGCGGGACCGGCGCGCGCTCGACGGGCTGCGCGTCTCCGCGGAGCACCTGGCGGTGTCGGTCCGCCCCGGGCGGGCGCCGGCGGACTGCGTCGCCCACCTGGTCCGCCTGGCGGCCCCGCCGGTGCCGACGGGCCGCGGGCGGGACATCACGCTGGACGAGCTCCACGGCTGCCGTGAGGTCGTGGCATACGGCCGTGAGGTCATCCGCGACCTCCAGGCATGGAGGGACGGTGCACCCTGGTCTTCGGTCGCAAGCGGCGCGCTTCTGTCCGGGCCACCCGGGACGGGCAAGACCCTGGGCGCCCAGGCCATCGCCGCCAGCGCGGGGATTCCCCTCCTGGCCGCGTCGCTGGCGCAGTGGCAGTCCGAGGACCAGGCGCATCTCGGGACGACGCTGCGGGCGATGAGGCGCTTCTTCGCCGAGGCCAAGGCGCTGGCGGCCGGGAAGCGCGGATGCCTGGTCCTTGTCGACGAGTGCGACGTTTTCGTCGACCGTCGTACCGTCAGGCACGCGCACGCCGACTACGTCCTGGAGATCATCAACGCGTTTCTCGAATGCCTGGACGGCGTGGGCGGCCGGGAAGGCGTCATCGTCGTCGGGACGACCAACGACGCCAACCGCATCGACCCGGCCATCCGTCGCCCGGGACGGCTTGGGCGCCACATCGAGATCGGGCTGCCGGACGCCGGGGAGCGCGTCGAGATGCTGCGCGTGCGCCTCGGCGACGACCTGCCCGGCGCCGACCTGATGCCGGTCGCGTACCGGACCAAGCGCTACACCGGGGCCATGATCGAGGCCCTCGTCGAGGACGCCCGCCGCCGGGCAAGGCATGCCGGGCGCCCGCTGGCCCTCGACGACCTGCTCGCGGTGGCGGGCACGGGCGACGAGGCGACCCCGGCCGCCGTCCTCGACCGGATCGCCGTCCACGAGGCCGGTCACGCCCTGCTGGCTTACCTGGAGGAGCCCGGACGGGAGATGGTCCTGGCCCTGCAGACGCGCGGCGAAGAGCGCGGATGGATGGCGGCCAAGGACCCGCACCAGGGCATCTGGACGCGCGCCGCCGTCGAGGAGCACGTCCGGATCATGCTGGGCGGGCGGGCGGCCGAGGAGACGCTCCTCGACAGCGTGAGCTCCGGGGCGCGCCAGGACCTCCTGACGGCGACCCGCATGGCCGTCGGCCTGATCGGCGAGTGGGGGATGGGCGGCCGCGGCCTCGTCGCCGTCGAGCAGGAGCCATCGATGGCGCTGGCGACGGATCCCCTTCTGCGTCGGGACGTGCAGGAGCTCCTCGACCGGCTCTACGGCGAGACCCTGGCCACGGTCCGCCGGCACGCCGGCGCGGTCCGCCGCGTCGCCGACGCCCTGGTCGAGCGGCGCAGGCTCGACGGCGACGAGGTGGCCCGGCTCGTCGCCGAGCCCGCCGCGGCCCTGGTCCGCTAGGGGGGCCATCGTCGTGACGCTCCTCCAGCCTCCCAGCGACGCGGGCCAGCTCCGCGTCAGCAGCCTGCTGCTCGTCTCGGCGCTCTCCCGCGCCGGCGACGACGCCCTCCTCGCCGACGGCGTCCGCGTCGTCGCCGACATGATGGCCCGCGTGGCCTCCGGCGAGCTCGACGCAAAGGCGGCCGCCGCCGACGCGGGCCGCCTCGCCCGCATCCTGTTGCGGACCGGATCGCGCCGCGACCCGGCCTGCCACTGACCCCCCCCCCCCCGTCCCACCCGAAGGAGAGACCACGATGTCAGAACCAGCCAACACCGACGTCCACCCGTCTAACCGGGCCGATGCCCGCGAGGTCCTGCGGGCGGTCTTCGCCGCCCACTCCGGCGTCGTGCTCCGCATCGAGGCAGCCGCGGAGGCCGGCGAGATCTGCGAGCTCCTGGCAGACGCCTACTGCCAACGTGCGGATCGCGCGGCCCAGCGGGCCATCCGCGGGCAGATGTCGCCAGAGGAAGCCTCGCTAGTCATCGCGCGGGCAGAGTTCGAGGCGTTCGCCACGCCCCCGCTGCAGGCCGAGGACCGCAGCATCGATCCTGTCGTGCGCTGGTTCGACGTCGTCCGGAAGCCTCGGTCCGAGCCCGTGGACGCGCCCGGAGGCTCCGATGCCGCCTGACGCCATAGCCACCCCGGCCGCGCGAATACCGCGGCCCACCCCGCGGGCGCCGATGGGCGCCCGACCCGGCCAGGCCGGCATGCCCCATCCCGGCGCGTCCCCCCGCGCCGCCGTCCCCCAGCTTCCGGAGCGCCCCCCATGACCGAGCCATCCCCCGTCCACGTCTACTGGAACCGGACCGTCAAGGTCTGGAGCATCCGCCGCGACGGCATCGTCGTCGACCGCCGCCCGTCCCTCGCCCTGGCCGGGTGCGCCCTCCACGCCGGCGAGAGCGCCCGTCTGCGGTGCGAGCGTACCGGCCAGCGCGATGTCCATGCCTGGATCAAGGGCACCCTGGCCGACGGCGCGAAGCCCGCCGACGCGGTGCGGATCGGCTACCGGCCGGCCGAGCCCGGCTTCCGCCGCCGCGACACGAACGAAGTCGTCACCGCCGCCCGCCACGTCTGGTTCGAGCCGGATGGCACCGCCTGGGCGCTCGCCCCCATCCCTTCCCCGGAGACCTGCCAATGACCGTCGCCCGCGTCCTCGCCCTCGCCGCCGTCCTGCTCGCCGCCAGCGTCCCGGTCGAGGCGGCCCGCCAGGCCCAGCCTGTGCCGGAGCCGCCGCCATTCCCTCAGGCCGGGGACAGGTTCTACCTGTTCGTGCGGGGGCCTGCCGCCGGCGGCCGCGCGGGATTCGCGCGGGTTTACGCCGACCCTGTGGGCGACGCCTGGGCCGTCCAGGTCACGTGCGGGACGGTCGATCTGAAGACCGGCAAGGAGCGCATCGAGCTCCAGGCCATCGGCAAGGGCGGCCGGGACCGCTGGGGCAGCCTGGCGTGGACGTGGACGCTCGTCGGCGGGGGCGTCACGGGCGGCGGCGGGCTCCTGCGCGAGAACGGCGTGACGCCAACCGTTCACATGGCGCCGCCGTGCCCGTCGGGCGTCGGCGAGCTCTCGTCTGGTGACTAGCCAGGCCGGGGCGTAGCCTCGACCGGAGGAGACACGTCATGCGCCGCAGCGAGTACGACGACGAGACGACGGACGGCCCCGAGATCTCGGTCCAGGATCACGCGACCGCCGAGGCCGCACGGCGCCGGTGCGACGTCGGCGAGGCCGTCCGCGGCGTTCGCCTCGCGCGCCGCATGCCGGTTCGGCGCCTGTCCGCCGTCACCGGCATCCCGGAGCGCACCATCGACGACCTGGAGGCGGGGCGGCCGGTCGACGTCGGCACCGCCATCCTCGTCGCGGAAGCGGTGGGATTCGATGCCGTGTCGGTCATGACACGCCTCGCGCGAAACCCGACCGAGGCCGCCCCGCAGGCCGACGAGGACGCCCGCCTACCGTCCCCGCTGGACTAGCGCCCCGGCCGAGATCCGCGATCATCCCCGGCGGAGGACCTCGCCATGGACCGGACGTGCGCGACGACATGGGCGATCTGCGCCCTCGGGCTAGCGGTGGCCGGATGGGCTGCCGTGAGCACGCCGCGGCCCGCGGTGAGCACTTCCGAGCATCGCGGCGACATCCCGCGGGTGCGGGGGGCATCGCACAAGCCCGAAATCGACCCGGCGGTCACATTCTTCGTCACCCGGGCTGCGACATCCGCGCGCTAGGCCCAACGATTTCACCAATGAAAGGGAATGCTTCGCGAAAGGGCGCACCGGTGCATGGACGGGCGACGCTGTCCTTGCCGGGGCGGTGATGGCGGGCGGACGGTCAGGGCTGGCCCGGGATCAGCCCTCCGTCCGAGGGTACGTGACAACCAGAACCGGGGGTCTGTCGAGGGGAAACGGGCGTCCCATGCGGATGGACGGGTATAAGGATCGGGGGGAGGTCTGACCGGCTCGGGTCCCACGGTCCGGGTCCCCATCCCTAAGGTCTCGTCGGGCTGCGCGGGAGGGGTCTCGGCAGTCGGCGTGACAACTCGAACGGGGGGTCTGTCGAGGGGAACGGGACGGTCTCATGCGGATGGACGGGTATAAGGGTCGGGGGGAAAGTCATGGCCGGTCGGGCTTCCACGGTCCGGGATCTCCCCGGCGGGTCTCGTCAAGGCCTGTGGCGGGGGCTTCCGGCGAACCGGCGTGACAATCCGGAACCGCGAAAAACCTGCCCTTCGCATAGACGAAATGCGCGATTAAGCGTTGCGGTATGCGGATGCCCTCATATAATGGTCGGTGGGGAATAGGTCTCCGGAGCTTCGCCCTCTCCGTGTCAGCGTCGACCGAGATCTTCGATGCGCTCGCCCCCCAGGCCCGGGCCTATACGCGCCATGTCCATCGGACGACCGGCGCCCCGGTCACGGCGGAGGCCATGGGGACGTTCCTCGGTCAGGCGGTGGCGCGGTACGTGGCCGGCGGCGGGGTCGGCGAACTCACGGACGCGGTCGTCGAGGATACCTGCCGGTCGGTGACGCGGTTCTGCGTCGCCATGCCGGTGCGGGGCTACAGCGACGCCAGGCAGCGCCTGTTCCGGGCCATGGCCCCCAAGGCGAAGGAGTGGGCGAAGGCGGACCGCCGGGCCCGGCGCGCGCTCGTCGACCGCGACCGGCTCAGGGCCCACCTCCATCGCGAGGCCGCGGCCTTCGTGGCGGTGCCCGGGCAGGCGTGCCGGGACGAGGAGCGGGAAGCGGTCGTCGAGGCCCTGACCAGGTTCTTCGGGCGCATGAAGGCCGTCAAGCCCCCGGTCGTCCGACCGAACCGGACCAAGGACGGGATGCAGGAGACCGACTTCCAGGTCGGGTCGGTGCTGGGCTACGAGAAGTCGGTGGCGGAGGATGAGGGGCGCGAGGCTCGCCATCTCTCCATCGACGTCATCCACGCCCGTCTGCGGACGGAGCACGTCGTCCTGACGGACGGCCGGACGTCGAAGGGCCTGAAGGGCGTGACGCGGGCCTCGGTCCGCGGCGCCGTCGAGCGCCTCCAGGGCCAGCCGCGGCGCGCCGGCAGCATCGACCGCCTGTCCCCGACCGCGCGCGACCTCGTCGGCGCCATCGAGGCCGAGCTCCGACAGGGGCGCATCAGCGTCGTCGAGACGGACGCGGTCTGCCGGAAGCTCTGGGCCCCGGCGAGGACGCCCGAGGGCCGGCGCCAGCACGTCCGCCGCCTGCGCGTGGCCGCCGAGGCCATCGAGGCCGCGGACATCGGGCTGCACCTCGCCGTGGTCGGGTCGCACGTCGTCGTCGGGCGCGGCCGCCGGCTCCCCGAGGGCGAGAGGCTGCAGGCCACCGTCGACGCCGCCGTCTCGCCCCGGCGCGGAAGGAAGCGCGTCTCCGTCCTGACCAGCGGCCTCGTGCCGTCCCGCAAGGGTCTATGGGGGACGCACGAGGGACAGGTCGCGCAAGCGGTGTGCCGGGTCGCCGCCAGTCAAGCGGGCCACGACGACGTCTGGGTGGCGCTTGTCGAGGTCGGGCAGACCGGGGCCGCGGAGGACTTCTCGGCGGTCTGGGACGGGGCCGGCGAGCCCGTCCAGCACGACACGCTCGCCCTCGCCGACGCGGTCGAGCAGGCGGCCGTCAGCCAGGCCTACGGGCGCCTCTCGGGGCAGGCCTCGTCCGGCGTCGCCCTTGTCCGAACCGTCGTCGAGCGCGCCCGGGACGCCGGGCTCGACCAGGCGTGGGCCGCCTACGTCTCGAAGGGCGACCTCGCCGACCGTCTCCGCCGCAGCACGACCGGCGCCCGGGAGCGTGTCCGGCGCATCGGGGCGGCCCTGTCTCGGGCCACGTGCCCGGAGGCCTGGGAGGCGGCGGTGCTCATGGATGCCTATTCCGTCCGCCCCGGCCGCCGCCACTCGCACCCGGTCGTTACGATGCCCCGCGCGCCCAAGCCCGTCGTCGCCCCGGCGCCAGCCCCGGAGCCGCAGTTCTACCCGACGCACGTCGCGGACGCGGTGCTCTCGAAGGACATGGTCGAGGAGATCTTGGCGCACTGGAGCGTCAACGCGGTGCGGCCGGCGATGCAGGCCATGCGGGCCATCTACCTCGGCTACGACATTGAGGACGCGAAGCAGTTCGACCTCGACGAACTCGCGGTCCCGGCGACCGTGGATGAAGTCGCGGAGGGACTTCGGCGCGTCTTGAGGTGGTGGAAGACGCCGGAGCTCGCGATGGTCGCGAGCCTCGACGAGGAACTGAGGGGCGCGCTGCGCCAGGCCATCGTCAACGCGGGCGTCGCCCTGCGCGAGCACGGCAGCCTGGCGTTCCGCTACGCCGCCGGCGTTGTCCTGGTCATCGCGGCCTATGCCGGTTCGGTCGACGGTGCGCGCAGCCTGCCCCGTCGCCTCGCCGAGGCGGACGAGCGGTTCCGGTGGGGGATCACGCGCATGGCGGACGCAGCCGCCTGACGCCCTAGTGGGATGCATGGTCGAGGGGCACGATGCTCTCCATGACCGAGCCCCGCACCCCCGAACGCGAGATGTCCGCCGCCGCCCGCCGCCGCGCCGCCGCCGCCGACCGCGCCCGCCGGTGGCGCGAGGAGCAGCGCGAGGCCGAGCTCGCCCGCGAGGCCGAGAACGCCGCCCTGCGGACCGAGATCACCGCGCTGCGGGCCGAGTGCCAGGCCGCCGCAGTCCGCGAGGATAAGGCCGCCCGGCTGCGTGCGGAGCACTACACTCTGCGCGCCGAGCGTGACCGGCTCTGGACGCACTTCGACCGTCTGGCCAAGGCCGACACCGTCGACGAGGACGTCATCAGGGCCCTCATCAAGATGGGCGCGATCCGCCGCTCGCCGGCCGGTCCGCTCGCCATCGGCCGGCCCACGGTCTCGGTAAGCGACGTCATCAACGTGGCGGGCCTGGTTCGGTGCGGCGGACAGGAAGCAGGGCAGGCAGCGTACGACGCGGCTCGCGCCCATGTCCTTGAGCGCGTCGCCATGCTCGTCCCGACGTCCTACGATGCGTAGGGGCACCGCCTGCGTCGCGCGGAGGCGTGGGAGGGTGTCACCGAGATCAAGAGCCGCTTCCATCTTGGTGGAGCCGGCATCGGCGTTTGGACAGCTTTCCACCGCGCGGTCATTAGGTTGGCTCGCGCAACTCCAAGGATGCGGGCCAGCTCCTCGCCAGGCGGGCGAACACGCCGGCATCGGCCCAGGCCGGGCGGGACCCGACCACGTAGAGGTTCTCCTGGGCCCGGGTCGCGGCGACGTTGAGGATGTTGGGCGCCTCTCCCGCCTATCCCCGAGTACCCCGCTGGGCTGGCATCGGGGTCCCAAGGACGAGAATCACGCTGTCGGCCTCGCGGCCCTGAACGGTATAGACGGTGCCGATCCGCTCGCGCTTCCAGCGGTAAGTGTCCTGGGTCCACTTCGACAGGACGCCCTATGCCAAGATGCGTTCGCGAAGGCGCCGGGCCACAATGAAGAAGGGACTAATCACGTGGAGGTCGAGGTCCGGCAACCCGGCATCGGAGACGCGGCGCAGCATGTCGAGACCACGGCCCCTCGGCGTCCGACCACTTGTCCTCGGTGTGCCCGCCGGCCAAGTCGAGCCATTGGGAAGGTCCCAGGACGTCGCGGATGGCGGAGGCCCGGCTTGGCGTCGCCCGGGCACGCTCAAGAAGAAGATGGGCGTTCGGGTCGCGTTCGGGCGCTGTTTCGAACCCTGCGATGAGGGCCGCTACGCTCGCCGGGCCCGCTGAGGACGGGAGGCCCGGACGGCCCGGGCGCTTCCGGTTCAGGCCATGCCTTGAGGATGCGGGCTTGGGGCGAAAGCCACACGCCAGGGCCCCTGCGGCATCGGCCGAACGCGGGACAGATGCGCCCTCTCCGTGCAGAAGGCTCGCCGGCGCCGGGGTGGCGCGGCCCCGATGCTGTGAATCGTCAAGCCTGGACCCATAATGGCGTCGGCCCCTCGATCCGTTCACTCCATCGCAAACCCGACGCCTTACACTCAAGCTTCCCCGGCCGGCGCAAGCCGTCCCATCCCCTCGTGCCCCGCCTTTCATGCAGAGCCACGCCACCTCTCCCAGACGCCGGGACGACCGTGCCGCGATCTCACTCGGGCAGGCGGTGTGGGAAGGCGTCGCGCCCGTCGTCCGCATCCGCAGCCCGGCCGGCGCGGCCGGCCGCCGCGGCGGCGACGTAGCAGGCGCCAGGAAAGCCGCCCTTTTGGGAGGGTCGTCATGAGCGACCTCCTCGAACGCGTCCTGTCGCGGACCGGCTTCGTCGATGCCGGCCGCGGCGACATGCCGGGGCTCCGCCGGCATGCGGTCGGCAACCCGCACCTCGAAGCGGCCTTCTCCCCCAGGGCTGGCCTCCAGGCGGACGCGGTCTACGAGACCGATGACGGCGCCAAGCTGATCGTGAAGGAGACCGGCGCCGGCGAGGCCGGGGAGATGCACGAGCGGGCCTGGAACCTCGGCTTGGCCCCGCTCCTCTGGATCGTTACGCCTTACGAGGTCCGGGTCTACGACGCGTTCCGCGGCGTTGGGACCGAGGAGGACCGGGGGCCGGTCGCGACCTATCGTACGGACGTCAAGGCCGAGATGGCGGCCCTCGACGAGTTCTGCGGCCGCTTCTCGCTGGACACCGGGACCTTCTGGGCCTCCGACCTGGCGAAGAGCATCCATCGCGCAGGCAAGGTCGACCAGGTCCTGCTCCAGGAGATCCAGTCCCTCGAACAGCACTTGGTGGAAGTCTCGGTGGCCCAGCCGGGAGGCATGGGCATGGCGGCGGCCCGGGGCGCCTGCCAGGAGCTTGTGACTGCGACCTTGTTCGCGAGCTACGTCACGGACAGGGGCGACATCGCGACGCCCTTCGACGGGTCCCATCGCCTCGGGGATGTGGGCCTGGCCGAGCTCTTCCGCTCGCGGTCGTCGGCCCTAGCGCTGTTCGACTGGCTGCACGAGACCTTCAATGGCGACGTGTTCCCGCAGGGCATGGGGGAAAGCCTGCGGGACGAGCACCTGCCGCTGCTCGAAGACTTCGCCCGGGGTACGAGCCTCAGGAAGCGCGACGCGGGGCAGATGCGGCTCTTCCGCTTCCGGTTTGACACGGTCCCCATTGAGCTTATCAGCGCGGTCTATGAGGCGTTCGCCCGGCGGGCGGCGTCGGATATGGCGCGCGAGCTGGGGCTTCACTACACCCCGGTCGAGCTCGTCCACATGGCGCTCGACCCCGTCTTCGAGGACCTCGACGGCACGGCGCGCATTCTCGATCCCACTTGCGGCTCGGGCCTCTTCCTCGTGCAGTCCCTGCGACGCTTGGCATGGAAGTGCTGCGGCGACGGCCCGAGGCCGCGTTCCGTGGTGCGCAACATCCTTTACCAACAGGTGCACGGCATCGACATCCAGAGGGCGGCGCTGCGGATCGCGGCCTTCAGCCTCTACCTGGCCGCCTTGGAACTGGAGACTACGGCCGATCCCGGGGAGAGTATCCGGTTCGAGCCGCTCATCGGCCGCACCCTGCACGAGATGGACTTCCTCTCCGCCGCGGCGTGCGACCTCGCGCGCGGGCTCGGCGTCGACGCGGTCGTCGGCAACCCGCCCTGGACGCACGCCGCCAAGGGCGGGGACGAGGGACGCACCAGGAAGGCCAGGGCCAAGGACGACGACGGCGGCTCGGGCCGCTCGCCCGACCATCGATTCCTACTGGCTGCGGTCGACGTCGTCGGTCGGGGTGGGCGCATCGCGATGTACCTGAAGGCCACGCCCTTCATGTCGAGGATGTGGTCGGCTCGGCTCTTCCTGGAGCGGCTGCTGAATGGCCTCGACCGGGTCGCCCTCATCAACATGTCGCCCCTGCGCATGTCGGGGCTGTTCTCGGAGGCCAAGGCCCCGGGCCTGTTCCTCTGCGCCAATTGCGGGAACCTGCCGCCGTCCGACAGGATCCTCGTTGGAACGTTCCCTTGGACGGATGACTTCGAGCGGAGCGGCGCGCTCGCCCTGTCCTCCGCAGACATCGCCGAGGCCGGGAAGGCCGATGTCATCGCGAACCCTTCGTACCTCAAGGCGTCGTCGCTGGGCACGCCGCGCGACATCGCACTGATCGAGCGGTTCGAGCACGAACTCGTGCCCCTCGGGTCCTTCCTCTCGGAGGCGGGCGTCGTCTCCGGGCAGGGCTTCCAGGTCAAGGGCGAGGCCCGCGACAAGCCCAAGGCCGTGCCGGAGGCCATCCTGGACCTGCCATCCGTCAAGCCCGAGGATTACGCACCCCTGAGCCTGGAAGGGCGGCCCAAGCCGAGCCTGCGCCAACGCGGGCACCTGGAGCTCCTGCATGCCCGGAGCCGTGATCTGTACCGCGCGCCGCTAGTGGTGTTCCCGAAGTCCGCGCACAGGCTCGCCCTCCATCCCGGCAGGACCAGCGCCGCGCTCTCCGGTGAGGACCTCGCCTTCTCGCACGGCTTCTACGGGTTCTCGTTCGCCGAGGCCGACCCAAGGCTGCCGGCCATCGTCTGCGCCCTGCTAAACTCGGCGATGCCGAGCTACCAGTTCCTCCTAGGGGCCGGTCCCATCGGCATGGAGCGACCGAACGTACTGCTGCAGGACCTCCGGGCCCTGCGCATCCCGCGGTTCGTCCCGACTGATGCCCTGGCGGAGAAGGCGGGACGCGCCCTGGCGAGCGCCCGATACGATGGCTGTGAGGCCGTCGACGCTCTCGTCGCTGACCTCTACAGCCTGAGGGGCGACGAACGCGCGCTCGTCCGCGACGCAGTGGCCCGCGGGCGCTCGACGCTCCTTGGGACCGCCTTGGCGCGCCTCCAAGACGTTGAGCCCCCGGAGAGGCTGCAAATCATCGATTACGCCGCCGCCGCGTGCCGCACGGTGAACGCCGTCCTCAGGATCTCCGGCCGCCAGCACCTCGTCGCCGAGGTCGCGCCCGGCTCGAAGCTGGGCGACGACCGGCTCGACCGGTTCGCCACCGTCCGGTTCCGGACCGAGCCGGGGCACGCCCCAGCGGACGTGGTGTCAGCGATGCCGGACACGGAGGCCGGGCGGCTTCTCCACGACCTCCGCCACCATCTCCTGCGGTCGCCGACCCCCTACCTGCGGGAACGCCGCTCGGTCCGCATCTACGACGGGGCGCAGGTCACCATGGTCAAACCGGCACAGCGACGTTACTGGACGGTCGCCGCCGGGTTGCAGGACGGCGACGCCATCCTCGCGGACCATGCTCCGGGGCGCGCCTGATGCCGTTCCAGCGACACGGCGTCCGGCTGGTGGGGCGCGGCGACCTCGGCATCTCGGGCGACAACCTAGTCCTGATCGTCCAACTGATCGTGCAGGCGGCCAGGCGCACGCGCCGGCGCCTGTACGCGAGCGGCGTGGCTTTCGACGAGAACAAGATCACCATCGAGCTGCACAAAGAGATCGTCCGCATCATACGGCGGCGCGGCTTCTACCACCTCGCGTTCATGCTGGAGGCGAGCCTGAACAACCCGGACGGCGAACTCGGCAAGGTGGACGGCCGGATCGACCTGCAGGTCGTATTCGCGGAGTGGCTGCGGCCGGAGGAGTATTACTTCGGCGTAGAGTGCAAGAGGCTGCGGCCGGGGGATTCCGGCACGTTCCGGTACTACGTCGACGCGGGCGTGGGGAAATTCGCTGACGGGACCTACGCCCCGGGCCATCCCGCGGGGATGCTCGTGGGCTACCTCATGGCCAACGCCGAGGGGGCCGTGACGGATGAGCTCTCGCGCAGGGTGTCCTCAGAGTATCCCGGGGCTGTCCCGCTGAACGGCTGGCCGGACAAGTCGTACCGCGATGCCGACATCGTCGCCGGGGATGTGCCCCGCGCCGCCGGGCAGCCCATCAACATCCTGCACACCGTCGTGCGGATGCACGGCTGAGGCGGTTGGACCAGCGGAGGGTTCAAGCCCTCCTGTCGCGGGCCACTGTCGACTTTGCTGGGATGCGTAACACCTTCGAGCGGGAGAGTCGAAATAGTAGGGCAGCAGTTCGCCAACCGCTTGTTCAGCTATGCGCCACTTCCGGACCTTCGAATATGGCTTCCGGAATGCCCGCCCTTGTCCCGCAAGCTGTCACTGCACGGAATAGTCAAGCCGGGTGACACTCCTATCCGGCATGCTCAAGGCTACGAACGGGCTGAAGCCGATCAAGGGCGGGATGGAGTGGATCTGACGAACTGGTACCTGCCTCCTCGTGCAGGCTGGATGCCGGCCTGCTCAGGCTATCGGGCCGCGGGCCGGCAAACGGCAGGCAGGCACGACTGGATGGACGAAGCATCGGCTTACCGACGGTCGCCAGCGTGAACCCTCGCCAGGCGTCCCTTCGCATGAGTCCAGGAGTGAGGAGGTAATGATTCTCATAGGTTGCAGATAAGGCCTTGGTTTGGCCCAGCAACTTAGAATACAGTCGGGTGGAAGGGCGCAGGACCGGGGATCGGACGGCTGCGAGTGGGGGCGCGACCTACGAGGCCAAGGCAATGCGAACCGCGCCGCGGTGGCTGCTCCTCTGCGGAATGACAGCCCTCGCGGGGAGCAGTTCCATCCAGTCGCCGGCTTCGGCACAGCAAGGTGGGCCGGTTGCGCCTGCGCGCACCGTACAGGCCGACCTTCAAGCACTCGGCTTCGATCCCGGCGTCATCGACGGACGATGGGGTCGCCAGTCACTTCAAGCCCTTCTCCGCTTTCAGCGAAAGGAAGGCCTGCCTCCAAGCGGACGCGCCGACTCCGTTACCGTAGCCCGCTTGCGAGAGCGGAGGCAGGCCGTTGTTGCCCCGCCGGGTGGGATCGAGACGGCCACCCCTTCCGTATCGGCACCCACTTTGCCGACCTCCAGCGCACCCCCGCCACCGGCCCTTCCGGCTACTGTGGCGGCAACAGCCGACGGTACGGCCCAGGGAGGGATCGAGTCCCTCACCACTCCCGGGGGCGGAGCCGCAATTTCGGACCCGGCGCCGCAAGCGCCGCTCGTCACCGACCCTGCCACCGCCCCGGCCGCCAACGCCGCGCCCAACCTTACAAGGGCGTTCACGGATGCCAGTGAAACCGAAGGGGAAGCCTCGGCCCGTTCCGGCCCAGGCCGGTCGGATGCGATGCCGCGTTGGGCGCTTGGGCTCCTGGCCGGCGGCCTCCTGGCGTTCTGGGGCATGCGGCGGCGTTCCCGGGCTGCGTCGGGCGGGGCCGGCGCCTCCGGGAACGACCCCGACAAGACTTCGGAGCGGCTTGGCGACGCCCAAGGCGGGCCGGTCCCGCCACCCGCGACCGTTCCCGGGGACCCCGACAGCACGGTCCACCAGCCACCGGTAGGCGCACCGCTCGTTCCGGCAGCCCAGCCTGTTAGCCCATACCCCGTCGTCCCGCCTGTAGCGCTCGTTCAAGCCGACGGTGCGCCCCCTACCACCCCGCAGAGTACCCCGACCGAGCTGCGGGCGACATTCGGCACAAGTGGCTTGCCTCCTCAGTTGTCGGCGAGCGCGGAAGCGCCGCCTCCGCGTCCCTCGGGCCGCCCGGACCGCGAGGCGGCGACGCCAAAGCCGCCGGCGAAACCATCGCCGTCGCCACACAGGACTGCCGGTGACAAAGCATGGATACCCGCGGGAGCTAGGACGACGGTCGCCGGCTTCGCAATCCCCGGCTTGGTCTACGTCGGCCGGATCCTGGCGCCCGCCGAAGGCTACGGCCGCAACGACAACTGCCTCGTCGATTCGGGCCTGGCCGTCTCCAAGAGCAACGCCGATACCGTCGGCCAGCACATGGACTACTGGCCGGCCTACGAGAGCATGCGACCGTCCTCGCGACGCGCGTTCCTTGAATGGCTGTCGGGCGACCGCTCCGGACCCGACACGTACATCGGCTACGTCTTCGTCTACCTCTATGGCTTGGAGCGGCGCGCAGTGTTGGAGCGATCCGTCGAGGACCGCCCAGCCATCCGCGCCGAGGTGGAGCGTCTGCTCGCCTTATACGGCCACCACGGCTCGTTCCGTCGCTACGCCGGCGACTTTCTCGCGGTCCTCGACATCCTCGACCTCGCGCCCGGGCAGGATCCAGCGCCCGTCTTCTTCCCGAGCAGCGGGGACCTCCCACCCGCGATCCGCATCGGGGTCGGGGCTCGCATCTGGGACGGGCGGCCGGTCGATGCGGACTGGCTGCTGGCGTGGACGATGTCGCATCCCGAAACGCGGGTCCGGACCCCTGCACGTCGCGCCTTCGAGCATCTCAGGTCCGAGTTCGCCACTGAATTCGGTCGCAGGAATCCGTCCGGGGGCCTGCCCCTGAAGGTTCGCAAGGGCGGAACCTCGCCTATCTGGTACCGCGCCGCGAGCGGAACCTTCAGCGCCGACCTAGGTCCGACCGGCGTGGAGGGCTTGCCTGACCTGGCACGCTACCCCGAGGCGCTCGCCACCGGCCGCGAGTTGCTGGAGCTGTGTACCGAGCGACTCGACGCATATAGCCGGCACCTCGGAAGAGGTGGCGGCTCGGCCGGCGAGACCCTGCAAGCCCTGGCGCTGCTGCCGCCGGGCCGGCGCAGGAGCGTGTCGCGCGAGGCCGCGGGCGACGGCCTCGCCTGGCTGGCGGCGCGCGGCCGCGGGCGCACTCGTGCCCTTCCAGGACGTGTGCGCGCGGGTAGGTGGGCAGGCCCAGGAGAAGGCCACGCCGGCAAGGCTCCGCTACCTCGCGGACACGCTCTGCCGCTTCGGGCTGGGGCTCATCCCCGACCCGCGCTTCCCCGTGCGCGCGCCCTCCTCGTCGGCCGTGCTGCTCTTCCCTCTGGACGCCCCGAGCGAGTCGGTCGACCCGCCGTCGGACATCTACAAGGCGGCGTTCCTGACCTTGTCGGTGGGCATGCTGGTGGCGAAGGCCAACGGTGAGGTCACCGACGATGAGCGCTCCACCTTGAACGAATTGGTGGCAACGACGCCTGGCCTCGCCCCTGACGAGCGACGCCGCTTGGCTGCAGACGCATGCTGGCTCGAAGCCCATCTCGCCGAGCTGCCGTCGTTGCGCTCCCGACTTTCCGAGCTTGATACCGGGCAAAGGCAATCCATCGGCGACGCACTTGTGCGAGTTGCCTCCAGTGACGGCAGCCATCACCGGGCGGAAATCGCGCTCCTCGAAAAGGCGTTCAGGCAGATGGGCCTCGATCAAGACCGCCTCTACGCGGCGCTGCACCGGGCAGGTCCCGGCCCCGATGCGGCGCGGGCCGCCGAGGCTCCCGACGACTTGGTCCGCGTCGCGCTCGGAATGGGCAGCG
This sequence comes from Methylorubrum suomiense, assembly GCF_022179765.1. Classification (GTDB taxonomy): domain Bacteria; phylum Pseudomonadota; class Alphaproteobacteria; order Rhizobiales; family Beijerinckiaceae; genus Methylobacterium; species Methylobacterium suomiense. The sequence continues at coordinate 89,066 of NZ_BPRE01000002.1, forward strand.
AGAGAACCTACGCCATCCCCGGCGCCCCGGCGCCCATCGCCGCGCCCCGCCCCTCGGCGGCGGCCGCGCGACAGGCGTCGGTCACGGACACATCGAGCGTTCAGGGCGGGCGCACGGTAGCCGCCGAGGCGGCGGACCAGGTCGATGCCGAGCGCCTGATGGCGATCAGAGCCGAGATGTTCGCGATCAGCGCCGTCCTCGCCGGCGTCTTCGATACCGAGCCGGAGGCGGCGAACGCCGGATCTACCGGGGCCGCACGAGCCGAGGAGGACGCAGCGGAAGCTGGCGGCGCCTTCGCCGGCCTCGACCCCCGCCACGCCCGCCTCATGCGCGAGTTGATCGCGCGACCGGCTTGGCCACGGGCCGAGTTCGACCGCCTAGCGCGCGAGTTCGGCCTGATGCCGGGCGCCGCCATGGAAGACCTGAACGCGTGGGCCTACGACTGCTTCGACGACGTCCTCGTCGTAGAGGGCGATCCCGTCCACGTCAACCTGCACCTGCTCCCCGAGACCCTGTCGGAAGCCGCATGACCGTTCCCGGGACCAAATCCGCGCCCCCCATCAAGCCCCGAGACCGGGACACCGTCATCAACGCCTTGCGGGCCGGCGTCGTCCCTCGCCTCAGCCTCCAGCCGATGCCCGCAAGCACGCCGAGCACGATCCGTCGGATCATCGCGGCCCCGAGCTCGTTCGCCGAGAGCAAGGTCACGAAGACGCAGGTGCCCAGCAGCATGAGCGAGCCGGCGGCCCAGCCGGTCACGAGCCACGCGAGGCCCATGGGCAAGATGCACAGTGCCGTCCGGGTCGCGGCACGCACCGCCCCCTGCCAATCCAAGGGCGTTTCGAGGCGGGCGGGTCCATTCCCCACGACCGGCGCCCGCTCAAGGTCCCGGAGATCCGCGAGGGCCGCGGTCAGGGCGGCTCGGGTGTCGGCGAGGGGGCCGGCCACGGCTGGTTGGCCATCGGCGGACGCGAGAGGGGTCGACCCGGGAGAGTCCTTATACCGGAATCGGAGGGCGGCTTGATCCAGGAGGGCTTTCAGTTCCGGCGGCGCCTGCGCCTGTACCGGATCGTCGGACCGCGCGAGCGCCCGGGTACGCGAGGCCACGAGGAGGAGCGAGGCCAGGAGGTTGCGCAGGCGTCGCTTGCGCCAGCGGGCGCCCGGAGCGCCGTCGAGGACTTCGTCGGCCTCCGCGTCGAGGTCGCCGAGCCGGGCTACGACGGCCAGCAGCGCGCCCTGGTCCGCTGCGCCCAGGGAACCCGTGAGCAGACCTGAGCAGCGCTCCAGAAGCTCGGCGCCCGACTGCCGTGCGCGGTCGAGGAGCGAGCGCCGACCCGAGGGCGGCATCAGCAGGCCGGTGACGGCGGTGGCCGCGAGAACGCCGATGACGGTGCAGGCGATGCGGCCGAAGGCGATGTGCTGGACCGAGGCCGGATGGTCGAAGTCGATCAGGGCGACGATGGCACAGGTATAGCCGGCCAGCACCGCCCCGTAGCTGCGGAAGTGCCGGACGAGGGCGGACATGCCCGCGCAGCACGCAAGCCAAGCCGTCAAGCCGACGAGCGCCGCCGCCGGTTGGGTCGCGAAGGCGGCGAGCAGGCCGATGCCCACCAGCGCGCCCGCGGTCGTGCCGACGAGGCGCCAGAGGCACTTCTCGAAGAGCAGCCCTCGGGTCGGCTGCGAGACCGTGAGCACGGTCACGCCGGCCCAGTGCCCGTTCGGCAGGTCGAGCGCAGCCGCAAGGACGATAGCGAGCCACGCCGCGGCCACCGTGGCGAGGCCCAACCGCAGGCGCGGCGGGTCGCGCTCCAGGAAACTCCGGAGGCCGGTCGGGAGCATGGTCGGTGTTTACCCTGGACCCCGGGACCGGGCGAAGTCGCCGATGTCTTCCGTATCCGCTCGCGTCCGGTCGACCTATGAAGCGGACGCGGGGCAGCCCATGCGTATCCCGCCGGGCCTGTCCCCTCGGCGCCTCCCGCTCAGGCGGTGACGACGATCTTGCCGACCTGCTCATTGCTCTCCATGAATCGGTGCGCCTCAACGATCTGGTCGAGCGTGAAGGTCTTGGCGACCACCGGCTTCAGCGCGCCCGAGGCAAGCCCTTTCACGATGTAGTCCTTGGCCCTCTCCAAGCGCGCCGGGTCCTTGGTGATCTCGAAGAGCTGGTAGCCGCGCACCGTCAGGTCCTTGCCGAGCAGCGGCATGACCGGGACCGCCAACGGCGTCGTGTCGAGGGCGCCGTACTGGAAGAAGATGCCAAGGTAGCCGAGCGCGTCGAGGATCTTGGCAACCTCCGGGCCGCCGACAGGGTCGAAGGCGACGTTGGCCCCCTTGCCCTCGGTGATGCGGTTCACCTCGGCGACGAGGTCCTGCTCCTCGGTGGCGATGACGTGGGCCGCCCCGTGCTTCAGGAGTTCGTCACGCTTGGCGCTCCGACGGGTCAGGGCGACCGGGGTGGCCCCGAGGGCGTTGACGATCTGGATGGCGGCCAAGCCCACGCTGCTGGAGGCGGCGCGGATCAGCACGGTCTGGCCGGCCTGGACGTTCGCGATGTCGACGAGCGCGCCGTAGGCGGTCACGAACATCATCCAGGTGGCCGCAGCCTCCTCCCAGGACAGGTTCTCCGGGTGCTTCACCACGCCGAAGGCCGGGGCGTTCACGAGCTCGCCGTGCAGACCGTAGTCGCCGAGCATGAAGCAGGGCACGACGCTGACCGCATCGCCGACCGCGAAGCCGGCGACGTCGGGCCCGACGGCCTCGACGGTGCCGGCGGCCTCGTAGCCTAGGATGGCCGGGAAGGTCGGCCGGGTGACGTACTGGCCGGTGCGGAACATGACCTCGGCCCGGTTCAGGCCCATGGCCTTCACCCGGATCTGGACCTCGCCGGCCTTGGGCGCGGGGACCGCGACGTCCTCGACCTTGAGGACCTCGGGACCGCCGGTCTCGTGGAAGCGTACGATGCGGCTCATGGTCGTTCTCCTCGATTGCGTGCGCCCGGGAAGGGCGCGGAAACCTCCCGCCGGGGATGCCCGGCGGGAGGACGTCTGGACGGGAGCCCTCAGGCGGCGGCCTTGATCCACGCGGGGGCGGCGCTCGTGCCCCAGCCCAGGAAGAAGCCGAAGTGGATGTTGATCTCGCTCAGCGGCTCAAGGAAGCGGGCGTTGCTCAGGGGGCCCGACTCGACGGGCTGGAACCCGCCCTTGGCCACGAGGTCGGACACCGTCTTCTTGGCGGCCTCGTCGTCGCCCGCGACGAAGACCTGCACCGGGTCGCGGCCCTCGCGCGCCTCCGCCGGCAGCAACTGCGCGAAGATCGTGTTGAACGCCTTCACCACCTTCGCCTCGGGCGCGAGCTTCTGGAGTTCCTCGGCGGCCGAGGTGGTGTGCCCGACGCGCAGGTCCTTGTAGTCCTCCGTGATGGGGTTCGAGATGCCGACGAGCACCTTGCCGGCGAAGCCGCCGGCCTCGCGGACCGCCTCGCCCGCCTGCGGGTAGTTCACCGCGAAGATCACCACGTCGGCGAGCTTGGCGGCCGCGGCGATGCCGCCGCCCTCGGCGCCCGCCCCGATCTCCTCGGCGAGCTTCGCCGCCTTGGCCGGGTCGCGCGACCCGATGACGACCCACTCGCCCTTCGAGGCCAGCAGCCGGGCGATGCCGGCACCCATGTTCCCGGTTCCGATGACTGCGACGGTCATGACTGCTCTCCTCGTTCGCGAGCCGGCGCCGCCGGCCTCGACGGGAGGTATGGACTTCGTCCTGTCCGTGATAAATCGTGGTTTGATCGCGACACTCGCAACCATTGGTCAGGAATATGGACCGTCTCGCCAGCATGGAGGTGTTCGCCAAGGTCGCCGACCTCGGCTCGTTCGCGGCGGCCGCGGACGCCGCGGACATCTCCGCGGCGATGGTCGGCAAGCACGTCCGGCAATTGGAGGAGCACCTGGGTGTGCGCCTGCTGAACCGGACAACCCGTAGGCAGAGCCTGACCGACGCCGGGCGCGACTTCCTCGACCGCACGCGCATCGTGCTGGCGGAACTGGAGGCGGCCGAAGCCATCGCGGCCGACGGCCGGGCGAGGCCACGGGGCGAGTTGCGGATCAACGCGCCGGTCTCGTTCGGCACATACAGCCTGTCGCCGCTGCTTCCCGCGTACATGGCTGAGAACCCTGAGGTCACGGTACGGCTCACCCTCAGCGACCGTGTGGTGGACCTGATCGACGAGGGCTACGACTGCGTATTCCGCGCAGGCCCGCTGCACGACAGCAGCCTGATCGCGCGGGGCCTGCGTCCCCTGAACCTGATCCCGTGCGCGTCTCCGGCTTACCTGGAGCGGCACGGGCGGCCTCGGCACCCGAGCGACCTCGCCCGGCATGCATGCCTCGGCTTCTCCGGCTCGGCGCTGGAGGAACGCTGGACGTTCCACGGCGACGAGGGCGAGGTCGTCGTGCCCATCGGGTCGCGGTTCTCCGCCAACAGCGGCCACGCCCTGCGGCAGGCAGCCTTGGCCGGGATGGGCGTGATCCATCATGCCGAGGAGCTCCTCGCGGACGACCTCGCATCCGGCCGGCTGATCCGCGTCCTGGCGGAATGGCGCTCGGAACGGCCCCTCCATATCCTGTACGCGCCGGACCGCCGCATCACGCCGAAGCTCCGCTCGTTCCTCGACTTCACGACGTCCCGGTTCAGCCGTGAACGCGGGTCCTGAGGCGGGGGCAGCCGTCACGGTGCGTCCCCGCCCGGAGGCTCAAGCCGCCACGTCCTCGCCGTTCGACCAGGCGCCGAGCCGGCGGAGCTTCCGTTCGCGCCCGTTCAGCCACCAGCCGAGTTGGGGCACCCAGCTCTCGTACGGCGCATCCTGCGGGGCGGCCCCGAGCGCCTGCTCGGCGTCGAGCGCGAAGTTCGGGTTGCGCAGCGCCTCGCGGCCGATGGCGACGAGGTCGGCGTGCCCCTCGGCCACGACCTGCTCGGCCTGGAACGGGTCGACGATCAGGCCGACCGCCATGGTCTTGAGGCCAGTGTCACGCCTGACCCGCTCGGCGTAGGGCACCTGGTGGCCGTAGCCGCTCGGGTGCTCGTAGGTGACGCCGACGCCTCCCGAGGAGACGTCGACCACGTCGACGCCGACCGCCTTCAGGGCCTCGGCGAAGGCGACCGTGTCCTCGATGGTCACGCCCGTCTTCAAGCCGTCGACCGCCGAGACCCGCACGAACAACGGCTTGTCGACCGGCCAGATCGCGCGCAGTTCCCGGGCGATCTCCAGCGGCAGCCGGAAGCGGTTCTCGCGGCTCCCGCCGTAGGCGTCCGTGCGGTGGTTGGTCAGCGGCGAGAGGAAGGAGTTTAGCAGGTAGCCGTGGGCGCAGTGCAGCTCCACGACCTCGAAGCCGGCCTTCAGGGCGCGCCGGGCGGCGGCGGCGAAGTCCGCCTTCACCTTATCGACGCCGGCGGCGTCGAGCGCCTCCGGGACCAGCCAGCCCTGGTCGACGGCCCGGGCGCTTGCGGACACGATGGCCCAGGGCCGATCGCCGCGGGCGATGTCGGCCTCGTTCAGGGGACCGTCGCCGTGGTAGGGGCGCTGCATGCTGGCCTTCGGACCCGCGTGGGCGAGTTGGATGCCGGGTACCGCACCCTGCGCCTTCATGAAGGCCGCGATGCCGGCGAGCCCCTCGACCTGCTCGTCCCGCCAGAGGCCCACGTCACCGTGGGTGATGCGCGCCTCCGGCGAGACGGCGGTCGCCTCGACGATGACGAGGCCGAAGCCGCCGAGCGCGAGCTTTCCGTAGTGCACGGTATGGTAGGTCGTCACGAACCCGTCTTCGGCCTGGTACTGGCACATGGGCGGGACGGCGAGGCGGTTGCGCAGGTTCACGTCGCGCAGGGTCACGGGCTCGAAAAGCTTGGCCATCGGGCAAGGGTCTCCGTTGCGCCGGACCGGTGGTCACGACGCTGACATCGTCTCGGAATCGATTATTGTAACGGGCGTTACTGACGTTATATCTGTAACGGGCGTTACACGCCGTCAACCCGCAGCGGGCCCGTCCGAGGGCTCATGTGCGCCAGCACACCGAGGATGCGATGACCGCGATCACGTCGCACAGGAGCAAGGGACGGCCGCGCACCTTCGACCGGGCCCAGGCCCTGCACAGCGCACTGGAGGTGTTCTGGAAGCGTGGCTACGAGCCGGCGACCATGGGCGAGCTCTGCTCCGCCATGGGGATCAATCCGCCGAGCCTCTATGCGGCCTTCGGCAACAAGGCCTCCCTCTTCATGGAGGCGGTCGAGCATTACGAGACCACCTATTGGGCGGCCCCCTGGAGGCTCCTCGACGAGGAGCCGAACCTTCGCGTCGCGTTGGGGAGGTTCATGACCGAGGCGGCCGCCGTGTTGACCTCCCTCGATGCGCCCTGCGGCTGCATGGTCGTCCTGGGCACGGCGAACGTCTCGCCCGAGGCACAGGACGTCCACGACGCCTTGAGGGCGTTGCGGGAGGTCAGCCGAACCAACTTCCGCAAGCGCTTCGAGCGGGCCCTCGACGCCGGCGACCTGCCGCTCGGGACCGACGTCGCGACGCTGGCCTCGACCTTCAACACGCTGCTGCAGGGCCTGTCGGTCCAGGCGCGGGACGGTGCCGCGCGGGCGGAGCTTGAGCGCATCGCCGAGGCGTCCCTCGCGCTGTTGCCTTATGCCGACTCGGGCGCCCCTGCCGATGGGCGCGGGCGACCATGACGGTCAAGCATCGCGACCTCGCTGGGATCGACCTCACCTGCTCGTGGCCCTCGACGCGCTCCTGACCGAGCGCAGCGTCACCCGTGCGGCGGGCCACCTGAACGTCGGCCAGTCGGCCATGAGCAGCAGCCTCGGCCGACTGAGGAAGCTGCTCGGCGACGAGTTGCTGACGCGGGCCCCGGACGGCATGCGGCTGACCCCGCGGGCGGTCGCCCTGGTCGAGCCCGTCCGGTCGGCGGTCCGCCAGTTCCAGTGCATCGTCCTCCGCGAGGATTCCTTCGATCCTGCCACGGTCGAGCGCGGTTTCACCCTCGCGGTGCCGGGCAGCGTCGAGGCGTATCTCATCCCCCGGTTGCTGGCCCTCCTGAGACGCGAGGCGCCCGGCATCAGCCTCAGGCTGCGCGCCCTCGACTACGGCAGCGTGCTGGGGGAGCTCGATGCGGACAAAGTCGACCTGGCGGTCGGGGTCCTGACGGAGGGCCAGGCGCATCACAAGGTCCGCGCCCTCTACCGCTTCGGCTACCTGTGCCTGTTCAACCCGGAGCTGCTCGGGGTCGCGCCGCCGCTCTCGCTCGCCGATTACCTGCGCTTCCCGCACATCATGACGAGCATAACCGGCGCGGATCACGGGGTGGTCGACATAAATCGACGGACAAAGGTGAAGGCATCGCCATCCTCCTTCACCCCTCAACGTCCCGACCCTCCAGCCGTCCCAAACCGCTCGGGCACGGCTCTAATCCTGCACTCCTAAATGGTTCGTCCGGCGAATTTCTGAGGCGGTGCGGCCAGTCTTACGACGTAGCAGAGTGCGGAGAGTGGCTGCATTATCATAGCCGGTGCGGGCTGCGATCTCATCCATTCCCAATTTGGTCGTCCTCAGGAGATAAGCCGCTCGTTCAACGCGCAGGCTCTGGAAATAAGACAATGGAGAGCGGCCCAGCACCATATTGATTCTGCGGGACAGAGTTCGTTCACTTGTCCCGACAAAGGCCGCGGCTTGCTCCAAGGAAAAGCCCGTATCGAGGTTTTCACGCGCCCACTTCTCGAAGAGCATCACCAAGTGGTCGGCGTGGCGCAAATGATCCGGGATGGCATAGGTGGCTTGAGGCGAGCGAGGATCGAGCATTAGGTAGCGAGCGACGGTGTCGGCCAGTTCGGGGCTCCGCTGACGAACGAACCAGAGCGCCAAATCGAAATGTGCGAGCACCGCGCCTGCGGTAACGACCCTATCGTTACCCACCAGCGCACGGCTGTCATCGAGTGCAACGCTGGGATACCGGGCTCTAAAGAAAGGTGCGAGCCACCAACTGGTGGCGGCCTCTTGTTTGTCTAACAATCCCGTCTCGGCGAGGACGAATGTCCCCGTACAAGCAGCAGCGATAGTCGCACCATTTGCCTGCCAGGTTCGCAGTAGTTCGACAGCTCGCTTTACATCGGGATGAGCAAGGGCGTCGGCAATGCCTTCCTCCGTCTTCGCTCCCAATGCCGGCACGAAGACAAAGCCGGGAGTCGGGAGGGCGTCGGCCCGAACCGTAGGGATTGCGAGGCCGTGCGCTGTACGTGTTGCGCGACGAATGCTGGAAACCGACGAGTTCAAACTTTCACGCAAGGCGGGGGGCGCCAAGTCGCGCGCCGTCGCTAAGGTGTCCTGAAACGCCGCAAGCCCAGTATCGAACACCCCATCAAGCGCTAAAATTGTCGTGGCTGTGCTCATGGCGAGAATGGTATCAGGTTTGTCAATTCTGCCAAGCGCTAACGCTCCGCTGCGATGATAGTCTAGCGACGCGGCCGACGATGGCGCGATCAAATAGGGAACAAAATAAGGACTATTAAAGTGTTCCTGCTTACGGCGGCCCTCGTTGTCGCCACCATCGCGACAAGCGCAATGGCGGATACGATAGGCAGCTCGAAGTCAACCCAACCACACCCAAAGATGGAGACGATGAAGATGACACATATGGGCTTATTCGTGCGGCTCGACGCCAAGCCTGGCAAAGAAGCGGCTTTGGAAAAGTTTCTGAAGGACGCGCTGCCGTTGGCACAAGCCGAAACAAGTACTCCGGTCTGGTATGCTGTAAAGTTCGGACCAAGCAGTTTCGCGATCTTTGACGCCTTTCAGAATGATGGCGCCAGAACCGCACATCTCAACGGTCCGATCGCGGCAGCACTCATGCAGAACGCCGATGAGCTTCTGGCCACGCCGCCGGTCATCGAGCGCTGGGATGTTCTCGCGGTCAAGTAAGCTAGACAGAGCGGTATGTGGCATCGCTGCGACCGCTCTGCCGCCATCGTCGTGGTGAGTTTCTTCTTGCACGTAAACGATGTCGCGCAAGAGCCGTGCCCGAGCGGTTTGGGGCGGCTGGAGGGTCGGGACGTTGAGGGGTGAAGGAGGATGGCGATGCCTTCACCTTTGTCCGTCGATTTACGCGAGCGTGTCGTGTCGGCCGTAGCCGCGGGCGCGTCCTGTCATCAGGCTGCAGCCCGGTTTGGGGTCAGCGTGTCCAGCGCCAGCCGCTGGTCGGATCGGTTTCGCCAGGAGCGACAGCTTGCACCCAAGCCGTCGGGCGGCGATCATGCCTCGCACCGGATCGAGGCGCAGGCCGACCTAATCCTGACGATCTACGAGGCGCGGCCGGCGATCTTTCTGCGCGAACTGCGTGACGCTTTGGCCGAGCGCGGCCTGCAGACCAGCACGAGCAGCCTATCCCGCTTCTTCGCCCGGCGTGGCATCACCCGTAAAAAGGGGCGATCCACGCCGCCGAGCAGGCGCGCGAGGACGTAAGGGCAGCCCGCGAGGCTTGGTTCGAGAACCAGGACGCCCTCGATCCCGACAGGCTGGTTTTCCTCGACGAAACTGCCGCGGCCACCAACATGGCACGCCGCGACAGACGGGCTCCGCGAGGCGAGCGCTGCCGGCTGGCTGTCCCGCACGGGCACTACAAGACCACCACGATCACCGCCGCCCTGCGCAGCGATGGCCTGTGCGCCACTTCCCTGTTCGACGGCGCCACCAACGGCGCACGCTTCCGGGCCTACGTCGCCGACACGCTTGTGCCCGCGCTCAAGCCCGGTGACACCGTCATCCTCGACAACCTGCAGGCCCACAAGGTGGCAGGTGTGCGTGAGACCATCGAGGCCGCCGGGGCGAGGCTGCTCTACCTCCCGCCCTACAGCCCGGACTTCAATCCCATCGAGCAGATCTTCGCCAAGCTGAAGGCTCTGCTCCGGACAGCGGCGGCCCGCACCGTCCCTGATCTGTGGCACGCCATCCGGCAGGCTTTGGCTCGCTTCACGGCAGATGAGTGCCGAAACTCCCTTGCTGCCGCCGGCTACGATACCGACTTGGCCGTCGCTACGTGACCGGGCACGGCTCTAGCCGCCGGTGACACGCTCGTCGGCGATCTCGGTCTGACGAGCGCCCGGTGGCAGGTGTTGGGAGCCATCGCGCACTCGCCCGTGCCGCTGCCGGTCGCCCATATCGCCCGCAACATGGGCCTGACGCGGCAGGCAGTGCAGCGCTTGGTCGACGAGATGCGGGCGGACGGCCTCGTCCGCCTGGAGCCGAACCCCCATCACCGGCGGGCCATGCTGGTCGTAGCGACGGAGCGCGGTGAGGCCGCCTATCTCGTCGCCATCGAGCGGCAGGAGCGCTGAACCGATACCCTCGCCGCCGGCCTATCGCCCGAGGCGTTCGAAGCTGCCAGCACCCTGCTGCGCGAGATGCGGGAACGGATCGAAAGGTCCGAGCCGGCGGCCGCCATCGGAACCCGAACCCAGACGCAAGGAGCCTGACATGCCCAAGTTCATTGAGATGGACCAGACCGTCACCCTGGCGGACCAACTGAAGGACGAGGGCGGCGCGGTCGTCCTGATCAACACCTTCGTGGCCCGGCCCGCCGATGCCGACCGGCTGCTCTCCGCCTGGACGGCCGACGCCGAGGTCATGAAGCGGCAGCCCGGTTCGTATCGACCCAGCTGCACCGCGGCATCGCCGGCAGCGGCGTGTTCCTGAACTACGCCGTCTGGGACAGCGTCTCTGACTTCCGGGCCGCCTTCACCAACCCGGAGTTCCGCGCCCGCCTGTCGGACTACCCCGAGACCGCGACGGTGAGCCCGCACCTGTTCCGGAAGGTCGACGTACCCGGCATCTGCGCGGCGTGAGCCCATCCGTTCTCCAGCCCGAGGCTCCCATGCCATCTGAAGCGACCAATGAGCCCTTCGACGCCGAGGTCATCGTCGTGGGCGCCGGTCCCGTCGGCCTGACCACGGGGTGCGCAATGCGCCACTACGGGGTCGATTGTCTGATCCTGGAGGAGAGGACCGAGGTCCGGGCGTATTCCCGGGCCAACAACCTCTGGGCGCGGCCGCAGGAACTCCTGGCCTCCATCGGGCTGCGCGACGCCATCGCGGAGCGCGCCTACCCGGTCCGGTTGGTGAACTTCTTCATGAACGGCACGCCGACGACGCCGATCCAGATCGACGACGTCACCAGTCCCCACCCGCAGGTCCTTTACAGCGGGCAGGACGTCATCGAGACGACCTTGATCGAAACCTACGAAGGGCGCGGCGGACGGATGCAGCGCGGCGGCAAGGTCGTGGCCGTCGCTTAAGACGGCGATGGCGTGACCGTCACGGTGAGGCGCGGAGACGACGGGCCTGAGGAGCGCCTGCGCTGCCGCTACCTCGTCGCCGCCGACGGCGCCAAGAGCACGGTGCGCGACCGGTTGGGCCTGAGCTTCGAGCCCGAGCGGTTCGAGGGCCGGATGAACCGTCAGGTCAACGCCAAGCTGTCCTGGCGGCGTTCGCTTGAGCCCGACCAGCTCTGGTGCTTCTATTACGAGCGCGGCTTCTGCGGCGTGATGCCGGTCTGGGGCGGCTATCACCGGCTGTTCTTCCTTGCCGACGACACGGGGGTGCCGGACCGCGATCCGACGCTGGACGAGATCCAGGCGGTGGCCCGCGAGGTCACGGGCGACGAGACCCTGACGCTGACCGACCCGCAATGGCTGCCCCACAGCCGCTTCCAGTACGGTGTCTCGCCGGGATACGCTCGCGGCCGGGTGTTCCTGGCCGGCGATGCCGGGCACCTGTCCCTGCCCATCGGCGGCCAGGGCATGAACGCCGGCTTGCATGATGCCGTCGAGATCGCGTGGCGGCTCGCGGCGGTGCTCCGCGGGCAGGCAGCCTCCGTCGTTCTGGAATCCTACGATACCGAGCGTGGCGGCGAGCACGCCAGGCTCAGCGCGCAACAGGCGAAGGGCTTCCGCCGGACTGTCTACCGGGGACCCGTCACGGACGTGGCCCTCGGGCTGGCAGCCAAGGTGGTGCCCGGCATCGGCGCCCTGCTCCAGGGCACGGACGACCTGCAGCAGCTCTCGGTCAGCTATCCGAAGAGCCCGCTCAACGAGGATCATCTCTCGGGGGTGACCCATCTCCTTCGACGCGGACCGGAGGCTGGCGAGCCGGCTCCTGAGGCCGAGGTGACCGCCGACGGCTGGACGACGTCGCTGTTCCCGTTCATCTACAATCCGGACGGCGTGACGACGGGTTGGACCTTGCTGTGCTTCGACGGGCGGTCCCCGGAAGCCGGCGCTTCGCTGCGCGCCGCCATCGAGGCCGTCGCCCCGTGGGGCTGGGTGCGGCCGCGCCTTATCCTGGCGGGCCCCGCCATTGAGGCGGGACGAGTACCTGTGCTGTCGGACCTCGACGGCACGGCGCACGGCGCCTACGGCCTCGAAGGCCAGCCGTCGACTGTCCTCGTCCGGCCCGACGGCCATATCGCCTATCGCGACGCGGCCGACCGGCCGGAGCGCTTGGCTGCGTACTGCCGAAGGATCTTCGCCAGCGCTAGCAAGCCCACGGCCTGATCTCGATGCCGGTGAGGGTCGCGGCCCCGAAGAAGGCGGCGGTACCGCGGAAGGCAGGCGCGAGCGTCGGCAGTTGGAACCGACGAATTCGGTCGACACGCAGCCGGTCCGATCAGGGCTGCCGTTACGGAGCGGCAGCCCTGATTTACTCTAGGTTTATTCGATGCGGAACTTTGGTGTCCGAGATCGCAACACAGGTTCCGCTATCATCATTCGGCTATCAGTAGGCACGGTCAGCCGCAGAAAGGCGGTGATGTTGGTGATCTTGGTCGCAGGGTTCGCTGCACGCGCTGCATCCGCCCCACTAGCGGGCCCCTGAGGACTGCTGCGACTTCTGCGACGTCCGCTTCCTGCGTCGAAGCGGACGATAAAGGCCGTGGTGTCAACGGGCCGCTATGGGTCAGGAGTTAGCATGCCGCTTGTTCTGCTGTGCGCCACAAGCAGGGATTCATCTTCAATCAATCAAGCGTCCGCTTACGGTGCGAGAGCAGACCTACCGCTTCACGAACCCGATGTCGGCGGCGACGCCATTGAGTTGCTCGGGCTCGCGCTCCTTCCGCTCGGAGTAGCGGTCGACGAGGTAATCGGCACGCCCGCGGGTCAGCAGCGTGAACTTCATCAATTCCTCGCAGACGTCCACGACACGGTCGTAGAGCGGCCCGGGCTTCATGCGGCCGGCATCGTCGAACTCCTTGTAAGCCAGCGGCACCGACGACTGGTTCGGGATGGTGATCATCTGCATCCAGCGCCCCAGCACCCGCAGGCTGTTCACGGCGTTGAAGCTCTGCGAACCGCCCGAGACCTGCATGACGGCCAGGGTGAGGCCCTGCGTCGGGCGGACCGAGCCCTCGCTCAGCGGCAGCCAGTCGATCTGGCTCTTCATCACCCCGGTCATGTTGCCGTGCCGCTCGGGGCTGACCCAGACCTGTCCCTCCGACCAGATCGAGAGCTGCCGTAGGTCCCGCACCTTCGGGTGGTCGGCAGTGCCGTCGTCCGGCAGCGGCAGCCCGTCCGCGTTGAAGATGCGGACCTCGCCGCCCATCGCCTCCAGCAGTCGCGCGGTCTCGTAGGCAAGGAACCGGCTGAACGACCGCTCCCGGAGCGACCCGTAGAGCACGAGGAACTGAGGCGCATGGTCGAGCGGTGTCGGCGTCGCCATCTGCTCCTCGGTCGGCACCTCGAAATGCGCCTCGGAGAGGTTCGGCATCCCGTCAGCGAACGGCTGCTGAGGCTTGTCCAATGCGCTTCTTTCCTCTACGTTTCAACGATAGTTGATATGTAGGTCATTCGATGGACGAACGGCAAGCCCTCGCCGCCTTCGCCGCCCTCGGCCAGGAGCATCGGCTCCGGGTCGTGCGCGCCCTGGTCACCGCCGGCCCGGACGGGCTCGCCGCCGGCGTCCTCGCCGAGACGGTGAACGTCGCCGGCAACAACCTGTCCTTCCACCTTAAGGAGCTCTCCCACGCCGGGCTGATCACATCCCGGCGCGAGGGCAAGTCAGTCATCTACAGCGCCGCCTACGCCGGCCTGTCCGACCTCGTCCAGTTCCTCATGCGCGACTGCTGCCAGGGCCACCCGGAGGTCTGCGCCCCAGCGGTCGGCGCACTCGCCGCCTGCGATTGCACCACCGAAGAAACCGCCCATGCCTGAGCCGTTCGATGTCGTGATCTACCACAACCCGGAGTGCGGCACGTCCCGCAACACGCTCGCGATGATCCGCAACGCCGGGGTCGAGCCGCACGTGGTTGAGTACCTCAAGACCCCGCCGAGCTGGGCGCTCCTCAAGCAACTGCTCGCCCGCGCTGGGCTCTCGGTCCAGGACGCGCTGCGCGAGAAGGGCACGCCCTATGGCGAGCTCGGGCTCGGCGACCCGGCGCTCACCGACGAGCAGTTGCTCGACGCCATCGAGGTCCATCCGATCCTGCTGAACCGCCCGCTCGTGGTCAGCCCGAAGGGCGTGCGCCTCTGCCGTCCCTCCGAGGCGGTGCTCGACCTCCTGCCGGACCAGCAGGGGGAGTTCGTGAAGGAGGACGGCGAGCGTGTCGTCGACGAGCGCGGCCGCCGCGTCGCCACCGCCTGAGAACACCATGAGCACCTTCGAACGCTACCTGACCCTCTGGGTCGCCCTCTGCATCCTGGCCGGCATCGCGCTCGGCCACGTCATGCCGGGCTTCTTCCACGCCGTCGGCGACGCCGAGGTCGCCAAGGTGAACCTGCCGGTGGCCGCCCTGATCTGGCTCATGGTTATCCCCATGCTGCTCAAGATCGACTTCGCCTCGCTGCGCCACGTCGGCCGGCACTGGCGCGGCATCGGCGTGACGCTGTTCATCAACTGGGCGGTGAAGCCGTTCTCGATGGCGCTGCTGGGCTGGCTGTTCATCGGGTACCTGTTCAGACCCTACCTGCCCGCCGACCAAGTCGACAGCTACATCGCCGGGCTCATCATCCTGGCGGCAGCGCCCTGCACCGCGATGGTGTTCGTCTGGTCGAACCTGACGAAGGGCGAGCCACACTTCACCCTGAGCCAGGTGGCGCTCAACGACACCATCATGGTGGTGGCCTTCGCCCCAATCGTCGGCCTGCTGCTCGGGCTCTCGGCGATCACGGTGCCCTGGGGCACGCTGGTGCTGTCGGTGATCCTCTACATCGTAATCCCGGTTGTGATCGCGCAGGTGGTTCGCCGAAGCGTGCTGGCCACCGGCGGCCAAGCCTCCCTCGACCGGCTGCTCGGCAAGCTTGGGCCGGTGTCGCTCGTCGCCCTCCTGGCCACCCTCGTGCTGCTGTTCGGCTTCCAGGGCGAGCAGATCCTGGCGCAGCCGGCGGTCATCGGCCTGCTGGCGGTACCCATCCTCATCCAGGTCTACCTGAACTCGGGATTGGCCTACCTCCTGAACCGCGCCGCGGGCGAGCAGCACTGCGTAGCCGGCCCCTCGGCGCTGATCGGCGCTTCCAACTTCTTCGAGCTCGCGGTGGCCGCCGCCATCAGCCTGTTCGGCTTCAACTCGGGCGCGGCGCTCGCCACCGTGGTCGGCGTGCTCATCGAGGTGCCGGTTATGTTGTCGGTGGTGTGGATCGTGAACCGCTCGCAGGGTTGGTACGAGCGTGGGGCGGCAGGCAAGGGAGCGGCGCTCAAGCCCGCCTCCCGTGAGGTCTGAGGCCCGCAGCCGCCTCGTCGTCATTTCCGCCCTGGGCGTGGTGGAGATCCTCGCCTGGGGCTCGTCCTTCTACCTGCCAGCGGTGCTCGCCGGGCCCATCGCGGCGGATACCGGATGGCCCCTGGCCTGGGTGGTCGGCGGCCTGTCCATCGGCTTGCTGGTGGCGGCCTTGGCCTCGCCCCGGGTCGGAATCGCCATCCACCGGCACGGGGGTCGCCCGGTCCTGGCATGCGCTGCCCTGCTGCTGGCGGCGGGCCACGTCGTGCTCGGCCTGGCGCCGAGCCTGCCGGTGTTCCTCGCCGGTTGGCTTCTCCTCGGCCTTGGCATGGGCTGCGGCCTCTACGATCCCGCCTTCGCCACCCTCGGCCGGCTCTACGGCGCCGAGGCACGTCCGGCCATCACCACCCTGACGCTCTGGGGCGGGTTCGCTAGCACCGTCTGCTGGCCGCTCTCGGCCGCCCTCGTGGAGCAGGTCGGCTGGCGCCACGCCTGCGTCGCCTATGCCGGGTTGCACCTCGTCGTGACCCTGCCACTGGTACTGGGCCTGATCCCGAAGGCACCTGCCCGGAAGCCCGCAACAGGTGAGGAGCACCACGCGGACGGTCCTCTGACATCCCGCGAACGCCGGGCCTACCGGCTGATGGCCAGCGTGCTCGTGCTGGGCGGCACCGTGATGACGCTGGTCTCGGTGCACCTGATCGCTCTGCTGCAGGCCCGTGGCGTCGCGCTGGCCGCGGCCGTCTCCTATGGCGCGCTGATCGGGCCGGCCCAGGTCGGGGCCCGCATCGTCGAGATGGCGAACAAGGGCCGGCACCACCCGCTCTGGACCCTGACCGTGGCCATGGCGCTGGTGGTCCTGGGGCTGGTCATCTTGGCGGCGGGCGTGCCGGCGGTCGGCCTCGCCCTGGTGCTCTACGGCGCGGGCAACGGGATCTACTCCATCGCCCGGGGCACGGTGCCGCTGGCCCTGTTCGGCCCGGTCCGCTACCCGGTTCTTGTGGGGGCGCCTGGCCCGGCCGGGCCTGATCGCACAGGCCGTGGCACCCTCCCTTGGAGCGGTGGCGCTTACCTACGGCGGCGCCGACGCCGCCTACGGCCTGCTGGCGGCGCTCGCGCTGTTGAACCTGGGGCTGGCAATAGCCTTGTGGGGCGCACGGCCGAACGCCGTCGAAGGGAGCGGCGGGCTTAGCTGAGCGGAGCCTAAGTGGCCCTTGACCTTCCCATCATGGAAAACCCCATCTGGGTGAGACGTTACCCATGGGAGAGCGCCATGCAACGCTTCAAGTCCGAGAAGATGGGCTGCGGTGGCTGCGCCAAGTTGGTGACCCGCGCCGTCCAGGACATCGAGCCGAACGCCCGGGTCGAGGTCGACCTCGGTGCGAAGCTCGTCACGGTGGCGGGTGCGACCGTCCCGGACGACCAGATCGCCCAGGCTATCGCGAATGCCGGCTTCCCCGCCGCGCCGTTGGCCGCGGCCTGAACCGGAACGGCGGCAACCATAAGCCTCGATCCGGCATTCTCGTCCCACCCGTGGGCATAGTCCCGCCACCCGAAACGGTGTAAGCCAGACCCATGTGCCTCGACCGGCAAATCGCGCGCCTGATGGCGGCGATGATCCTCGCGATCATCGCCTACGTCGCGCCGTCCGCCGTTCAGGCTCACGAGGGCCACTCGCACCACGGCCACCACGTGGCCGCGCCCCAGCACAAGGCCGTCCCCGCGACGACCGATGCGGCGGTGACTACCCCCGCCAAGCCGGCGATCCGGTCCGAGGCCCCGACCTTGTCCAAGGTCGCGCTCCCGGCTATCGCGCCGGCGCGCATCGAACCCGTACAGGACGATTGCTGCCGGCCCGGTTGCCAAACCCGCTGCTGCGGGACGATGGCCTGCTGCGCTACCGGCGTCCTATCCGGATCCTCGGTCCTATCCCCGTCGCTGTTCCGGACCGTCACGCTGATCCCGCGCGACGTCGTCGGCCGCTCGGGCGCCGGCCCCGAGGCCCTGCCCAAGCCCCCACGAACCCTCGCGTGAAGTAGGGCGCGCCCGAGGCGCGCGACGCCCGGATTGCGCCCGCGAACGGCGCCGTCCGGACTTCCCGACGCGAGGATTCCCTTTCATGCCGATCCGTCTTGCCGCCGCCTTTGGCGCGGTGGCGCTGCTTGCCGCCGTCCTGGCGGGGCCCGTGCGCGCCCACGAGGGGCACGACCACGGCGCCGCCCCGCCGCCCGTCTCGAAGACCATCGCCCCTCGCGGCGAGGCGCTCTCTGATGCCTTCGAGCTCGTCGCCATCCCGCGCGACGGCACCCTGACGCTGTTCCTCGACCGCTTCCGGACGAACGAGCCGGTGCCCGGCGCGACCATCGAGGTCGAGACGCCGGATGGCCCCAAGGTAGCGACCGCCACGGCCGACGGCGGCTACGCGCTATCGGCCCCGTGGCTGTCGAAGCCGGGCCGCCACGAGCTCGTCGCGACCGTCACCGCGGGCGACGCCGTGGACGTGCTCACCCTCGCGGTCACCGTGCCCGACCCGAAGGTTTCCGCGGCGGCCACCGCCAAGCCGGCTCCGGCGAAGGCGGCCCTGGCGCGGGTGTCCGAGGTCGCCCACGGCGTCACGGATCGCCTGAGCGCCAAGGACCCGACCCTCGTGGCCGCGGTCGCCGTCGCCTTCCTGCTCGGCGTCCTCGTGACGGCGCTCGCCCGCGGACGCCGGGCCGCTCCGGTCCTGGCCGTGGTCGCCATCGGCATCACCCTCGTCCTCGGCACCGCCGCCTTCGCGCATGGCGACGAGGACCATGGCGCGCCCGTGCAGGGGGCGGCGCTGATCGAGCCCCGGGGCCCGGGCTCCTCCGACCTCGCGCAGCGCCTGCCTGACGGCTCCGTCTTCGTGCCGAAGCCCACGCAGCGGCTCCTCGTCCTGCGCACCACCATGACCGAGCAGGGCAGCTTCCACCGTTCGGTCGAGCTCCCGGGCCGCATCATCCCGGACCCGAACGCCAGCGGCGTCGTGCAGTCCTCGGTCGGCGGTCGGCTCTCGCCCCCGCCCTCCGGGCTGTTCCCCCGCCTCGGCACCAAGGTGCGCAAGGGCGACGTGCTCGCCACCGTGACCCCGCCGGTTCAGGCCATCGACGTCTCCGACATGCGCCAGCGCCAGGGCGAACTCGATCAGCAAATCGCCATCGTCGAGCGCCGGGTCGAGCGCTTCAAGCGCCTCGCCATCTCGGGCGCTGTCGCCCGGACCCAGCTCGACGACGCCCAGGCCGAGCTAGACGGCCTGCACGACCGCCGCGCCGCCCTCGACAAGATCAGGCAACAGCCCGAGACCCTCGTCTCGCCGGTGGACGGGGTCGTGGCGCAGGCCACCGCGGTCGCCGGCCAGATGGCGGCGCCCGGCGCCATGGTCTTCCAGATCGTCGACCCGAACCGACTTTGGGTCGAGGCGCTGAGCTTCGACGCCCTGACCGCGGCGCAGGACGCTACGGCGCGGCTCGCCGACGGACGCACCCTGAGGCTCGCCTACCAGGGCACGGGCCTCGCCGACCGCAACCAGGCCATCCCGGTCCAGTTCGCGGTGCAGGGCGACGCCACCGGCCTGCGGGTCGGGCAATTCGTGACCGTGCTGGCCGGAACCGACACCGAGCAGTCCGGCTTGGCGCTGCCGCGCGCCGCCGTCGTGCGCGCCGGCAACGGGCAGGACGTCGTCTACGAGCACACCACCGCCGAGCGCTTCGAGGCCCGGCCGGTGCGGGTCGAGCCGCTCGACGGCGGCCGCGTGCTGGTCGCCGAGGGGATCGGACCTGGAAAGCGGGTGGTGACCCAGGGCGCCGAACTCCTCGACCAGGTTCGCTGAGAAGACCGCCCGATGTTCACCTTCCTCGTCAGCCAGTCGGTCCGCAACCGCCTGCTCGTCCTCGCGATGGCCACGGTGCTAGTGCTCTTCGGCGCCTTCACCGCGACCAAGCTGCCCGTCGACGTCTTCCCCGACCTCAACAAACCCACCGTCACCATCATGACGGAGGCGGAGGGCTACGCCCCCCAGGAGGTCGAGCAGCTCGTCACCTATCCCATCGAGACCCGGATGAACGGGTTGCCGGGGGTGACCCGGGTGCGCTCGGTCTCGGGCATCGGCCTGTCGGTCACCTACGTCGAGTTCGACTGGGGCACCGATATCTACCGCAACCGCCAGCAGGTCGCCGAGCGCCTCGCCATGGTGCAGGACCAGCTGCCGCGGGGCGTCACCCCGGTGATGGGGCCCGTCTCGTCCATCATGGGGCAGATCCTGCTGGTGGCGGTCACCGGCGAGGCCGCGACCCCCATGCAAGTCCGCGAGGTCGCCGACTTCACCATTAGGCCGCGGCTCCTGACCATCCCGGGCGTGGCGCAGGTCATCCCCATCGGCGGCGAGGTGCGCCAGTTCCGGGTCAGCCCGAACCCGGCCGCCATGCGCTCGCTCGGGGTGACGAACGCCCAGCTTGAGACGGCGCTCGCCCAGTTCGGCACCAATGCCGGCGGCGGCTTCACCGACCAGCATTCCCGCGAGTACCTCATCCGCAGCATCGGCCGGACCATGAGCCTCGACGACCTGCGCAACCTCGTGGTCGCCACGGTCGCCGATACGCCGGTCCACCTGCGCCAAGTCGCCGAGGTGTCCTTCGGCGCGAAGGTCAAACGCGGAGACGCCGGCTACACGGCCAAGCCCGCGGTCATCGTCTCGGTCGAGAAGCAGCCCGACGTCGACACGGTGCGGCTGACCCGCAGCATCGAGACCGCCCTGAGGGAGATGTCGCCGACCCTGCCGGCCGGCATCCGGGCCGACCAGGTCCTGTTCCGGCAGGCCGACTTCATCGAGACCTCGATCCGCAACGTCGAGCGCGTCCTAGTCGAGGCCGTGCTGGTGGTGGCGGTGGTGCTGTTCGCCTTCCTGCTGAACGTGCGCACCACCGCGATCTCGCTACTCGCCATCCCGGTGTCGATCCTGACCACCGCAGTGGTGTTCCACCTGTTCGGGCTGTCGATCAACACGATGACGCTAGGCGGGATCGCCATCGCTATCGGCGAACTCGTCGACGACGCCGTGGTCGACGTCGAGAACATCTACCGGCGCCTCGGCGAAAACCGGCGGGAGGGCAACCCCAAGGGCGTGTTCCAGGTGGTGGTCGAGGCCTCGAACGAGGTGCGCTCCGGCATCGTCTACGCGACGCTCATCATCATCCTGGTGTTCGTGCCGCTGTTCGCACTCTCGGGCATCGAGGGCCGGCTCTTCGCCCCCCTTGGGCAGGCCTACATCATTTCGATCCTGGCGAGCCTGCTGACATCCATCACCCTGACGCCTGTCCAGGCGTCCCTGCTGCTGCCGGGCCTGAGGAACCTGGAGGAGCACGACAGCCGCCTCCTCAAGCTGCTCAAGCGCGGCAACGCCGCCCTGCTCCGGGTCGCCTTTCGGCACCAGGGCCTACTCGTCGGCAGCGTCGCGGTGGCGGTGGTGGCCGCGGGCGTCGCCGCCTGGAACCTGCCGCGGGCCTTCCTGCCGCCGTTCAACGAGGGCTCGTTCACGGTCAACATGACCTTCAACCCGGGCATCTCGCTCGGCGAGAGCAACCGGGTCGGGCTGATCGCCGAGAAGCTGCTCTTGGACATCCCGGGCGTGAAGGCGGTCGGCCGCCGCACCGGACGGGCCGAACTCGACGAGCACGCGGAGGGTGTTCACTCCTCGGAGATCGAGGTGGCGCTCGACGAAGACCAGAAGCGCCCGAAGGAGGCGCTCGTCGCCGACATGCGCGGGCGCCTCGCGTCCCTGCCGCTGGCGGTGAACGTCGGCCAGCCCATCTCGCACCGGCTCGACCACATGCTGTCCGGCGTGCGGGCGGAGATCGCGCTCAAGGTGTTCGGCGAGGATCTCGACGCCCTGCGCCGGGTCGCCAACTCCCTGCGCGACCGGATGGCCGCGATTCCGGGTCTCGTCGACCTGCAGGTCGAGCGGCAGGTGCGCATCCCGCAGCTTGAGGTGCGCGTCGACTACACCCGGGCCGCCCTCTACGGCGTGCAGCCGGCCGCGGTCGTCGAGCAGATCAGCCGCCTATCGAACGGACGGGTGGTCTCGACGGTCGTTGACGGCGTGCGCCGCTTCGACGTGGTCCTGCGCCTCTCCGAGAACCACCGGACGACCACGGGGCTGGGCGACCTGCTGCTGGAGACGCCCTCGGGCTGGGTGCCGGCGAAGCAGGTGGCCGACATCCGCGAGACGGACGGGCCGAACCAGATCCTGCGCGAGAACGCCCGCCGCCGCATCGTGGTGCAGGCCAACACCGACGGCGCGAGCGACATGGCGACCGTGGTGGCGGCCATCCGCGAGGCCTTGGCGAAGGAGCCGCTTCCGCCCGGCTTCTTCACCAGCCTGGAGGGCACCTTCCAGGCGCAGGAGGAGGCGAGCCGGACCATCGCGGCGCTGTCCGCGCTGTCCTTGGCGCTGATCTTCGCTGTCCTGTTCAGCCGCTATCGGTCGGCCGCCCTCGCGCTGATCATCATCGGCAACGTGCCGCTGGCGTTGATCGGGTCGGTCGCTGCGCTGCGGCTCGTCGGGCAGCCGCTCTCGGTGGCGTCGATGATCGGCTTTATCACGCTGACCGGCATCGCCGCCCGCAACGGCATCCTCAAGATCAGCCACTACCTGAACCTGTCGCTGCACGAGGGCGTGCCGTTCGGGCCGGACCTCGTGGTGTGCGGCAGCCTGGAGCGGCTGACCCCGGTGCTGATGACGGCCCTGTCGGCCGGCGTGGCCCTGGTGCCGCTGCTCTACGACGCCGCGAGCCCCGGCAAGGAGATCCTGCACCCGGTCGCGGTGACGATCTTCGGCGGCCTCGTCAGCGCAACCCTGCTCGACACCTTCCTGACCCCCGTCCTGTTCCTGCGCTTCGGACGCAAGCCGCTGGAGCGGTTGCGCGCCCTCCACGCCGAGGCGCCGGCGAAACCATCCCCGGACGGCGCGCGCCCGCGCCCGGCCGAGGCCTACTGACCCACAAGAGGAGACGAGAGCGTGATCCTACTCAGAGTGACCCTGGTCGCCGGCCTGCTCGCCGCGACGACCGTGTGCGCCCACGAGACCTCCGGCCAGCACGGCGGCCGGGTGGCGGACGCCGGCAAGTTCCACGTCGAGCTCGTCGCCAAGGGCGACACCGTCGACGTGTTCCTGTCCGACGAGGGCCAGAAGCCGGTCCCGGCCGCCGGCTACAAGGGCACTGCCATCCTCGTCGTCGGCGGCAAGCCGGCCCGCGTGACGCTGGAGCCGGCCGACGGCAACCGCCTCACCGGCAAGGCCGCGACCGCCCTCGGCGCGAGCCCGAAGGGCGCCGTGCAGCTCACCAGCCCCGACGGCGCGACCGCCAGCGGCAAGTTCAACTGACCCCCATCGAGCGAGGAAGACCCATGACCCACCTCCGCACCCTCTCCGTCGTCGCCCTGCTGTCGGCCGGCTTCGCCGGTCCTACGGTCGCGCAGGGCATGCACGACCACGGCTCAATGTCCGGCAAGGAGACAGTCTCGATGAAGCCGGCCCCGAAGGACAACGCCTCGACCAAGGACTTCAAGGCCGCCGACATGGCGATGATGAAGGATATGGATGTCCCCTACACCGGCAACCCGGACGTCGACTTCCGCACGCACATGATCCCGCACCACAAGGGCGCGGTGGCGATGTCCAAGGTGGCGCTCAAGCACGCCAAGGACCCGGCCACCAAGGCGATGGCTCAAATGATCATCGACGATCAGGAGAAGGAGATCTCCGAGATGGAGGCCTGGCTGAAGCAGCACGGCAAGTAGCGGAAACGCCGGATCGGGGCGGCCCTTCGGTGGCTCCGGTCCGCCCCCCCCCCGTCACCCGAGATCAGGCAGAAGAGCACGATGCCCGAAGCCACCGTCCGCAAGGCCGCCCTCTATCGGATGGCCACCCCCGAACACACCTGCCCTTACGGGCTCAAGGCCAAGGACCTGCTCGAACGTAAGGGCTTCCAGGTCGATGACCACCTCCTGACCACGCGGGAGGAGACCGACCGCTTCAAGGCCGAGCATCAAGTCAGGACCACGCCGCAGACCTTCATCAACGGCGAGCGGGTCGGGGGCTTCGACGACCTCAGGCGCCACTTCGGCGAGGCCGCCAACGACCCGAACGCGACGACCTACATGCCCGTCGTCGCAGTGTTCTCGATGACCGCGCTGATGGCCCTGGCGGCGAGCCAGGCCGTCTACGGAACGCCGCTCACGATGCGCGCCGCCGAATGGTTCATCGCCTTCAGCATGTGCGTGCTCGCCCTCCTGAAGCTGCAAGACGTCGAGAGCTTCTCCTCGATGTTCCTTGGCTACGACCTGCTCGGGCAGCGGTGGGTGCGCTACGCCTACGCCTACCCGTTCCTGGAGGGCGTCGCCGGCGTCCTGATGGTGGCGGGCGCCCTGAACTGGATCTCGATCCCGGTGGCCCTGTTCATCGGTACGGTCGGGGCGGTCTCGGTGTTCAAGGCGGTCTACGTCGACAAGCGGGACATCAAGTGCGCCTGCGTTGGCGGGTCGAGCAAGGTGCCGCTCGGCTTCGTCTCGCTGACCGAGAATCTTATGATGGTTGCCATGGCCGTTTGGATGCTGGCGGTGCACCACTGAGCGACCGACGGCACCGCGGCTTGACCCTCCCACGATGGGAATCCCTATCGAAAGCGAGACCGACGGGTTCGTCGGGTAAGGAGGGGGTTCATGAAGCGGATCGTACTGGCCTCGGCCGCCCTGCTGCTGCTGGCGGCGTCCCCCGCTATGGCGATGTCGTGTTGCGGCGGCGGCAAGGGCAAGGGTGCCATGATGTGCGGCAAGGCCGGGCCGAAGGGCGGCATTGGCATGAACCACGGCGCCATGAAGGGGAAGAAGGGCAGATGCTGCTGCGAGGGCATGTCCATGAACATGACCAAGCGCGGCTGAGGTCGGGCATCATGACGGCTTTTCTTGTGCATCAACTCGGCGCACGAGCGCGTTCGTAGGGTTCGAACTCAAGCGGACGGGCTCCACCCCGCCCGCAAGCGGGAGACGAACCATGAGTGACGGCTACCCCTCGATGACGGCCCTGCTCGGCCTCCTCGCCCTCGCCGGCTACCAGAACCGGGACAAGCTTGCCGAACTGCTCGGGGGCGCTGGCCAATCGGCCCCTTCACCCACCGGTCCCGGTGCGGCGTCCAATGCCTCCGGTGGCGGGTTGGGAGGCCTTCTCGGCGGTCTGCTGGGCAACCGGCGGGACCAAGCCCCTGGCGGCTTCCTGCACAGCGGTTTGGGCGAAATGCTCGATCGCTTCCAGCAGGCCGGCCACGGGGCGGCCGCGCAGTCCTGGGTCGCTCAGGGGCCGAACCAGGAGCTACCGCCGCAGCACCTTGAGCAGGCCATCGGGTCCGACGTTCTCTCGACCCTTACGCAGCGCACGGGATTGTCCCGCGAGGAGCTCCTGTCACGGTTGTCGCGCGAGCTTCCCCAGGCGGTCGACCGCTACACGCCGGACGGTCGGATGCCGGCCTAGCCGGCGCTGTCCCCCCGGGGCATCGACCCATAGGACCGCGCCGACGTGTCGTCTTTTCGGCGCGGCGTCTCTCGACCTTCGGGACGGCGGTCAGAGCCATCCGCTCTTGCGGAAGCGCCAATACAGGATCGCGCAGGCGGAAAAGATGATGCCCAGGACCATGAAGTAGCCGTAGCGCCACTTCAGCTCCGGCATGTGCTCGAAGTTCATGCCGTAGATGCCGGCAATAGCCGTCGGCACCGCGAGGATGGCCGCCCAGGCGGCGAGCCGGCGCGTGATCACGGTTTGCTGCGCCTGTCCCAGCTGCAGGCTCGCCTCGAAGGCGAAGGCCAGCACCTCGCGCATTGCGTCGATCTCGTCTTGCACCCCGCGCAGGTGGTCGGAAACGTCCCGGAACAGGGGCTGCATCTCATCGTCGATGGCGACGAGGTCGCCGTGCTCCAGCTTGCGGCAGACCTCGACCAGCGGCACCACGGCCGAGCGCAGGCGCAGGAGGTCGCGGCGCAGTTGGTAAAGCCGCTCGACCTCGGCGGCCATCAGCTCGCGCTTGAGGATGCGGTCCTCGAGGCCTCGACCTCCGCCAGGACCGACTCCATCACCGGCGCGTAGTTGTCGACGATGAAGTCGAGCACCGTGTGCAGGATGAAGTCCTCGCCGTGCGCGAGAAGCTTGGGGCAGGCCTCGGCTTTCTCGCGGGCCGGCGCGTAGGAGACCGACGCGCCGTGGCGGACCGTCACCACGAACCCCCGCCCGACGAAGACCTGCGTCTCGCCGAGCGCGATCCGCCCCTGGACGAGCTGGGCGGTGCGGGCGACACGAACAGGCAATCGCCATAGCGTTCGAGCTTCGGTCGCTGGTGCGCGTTCCGCGCGTCCTCGATGGCGAGCGGGTGCAGGCCGAACTGGTCTTGGATTTCCGACAGCAACTCCGCCGAGGGCTCGTAGAGGCCGATCCAAACGAGATGTCCGTCCTTGTCGGCCCAGTCGCCTGCCTGGCCGATCCCCACGTCCGCGACGTGCTTGCCGTCCGCGTAGGCGGCCGCCATCACGACCCCCGGCGTCTTCGGCTCGGGGGGCACGCTGTTTCTGGAAAGCATCGTCCACTCCCCGGACCGCCACCTTCGATGTTTGACGGTCATCACCAATCAAATGTAGTGCCGGGCGCTCTGGGGTAGTCAGGCCTCGGGTTGTGTCGCAACGGGCACCGCGCGTGTTGCCGTGGGACAACATGGACATAACGCTTGCGCTATCCTCCCGTCGTCGTACCTGCCGCCCTGATAGCCCTGGCATGCCGTCTCGGGCTATTTGGCGACCGCGCCTGATCCGCCGCGCCTAAACCCGTTGGGGCAACCGCATCGACGCGGCGGGGTCGAGGCAATCGACGAGAAAGCTCCTCGCCCGGCTGACCCGACTCTTCACCGTGCCGACCTGGCAACCGAGTCGGGCGGCGGCCTCCTCGTAGGTGAAGCCTTCTGCCCCCACGAGTAGCAGCGCCTGGCGTTGCGGGAGCGGCAGCGTCCCGATCAAGTCCATCACGGCCCCGAGCGCCACGACGTGGTCCTGGTCCGGCGCCGCCGTAAGTGTCGCAGCGTGCGCGCCCTCGGCATCCTCGACCTCGCGCTTGGCCTTGCGCATCTCGGTGTAGAACTGATTGCGCAGGATCGTGAAGGTCCACGCGATGAAGTTGGTGCCGGGTACGAACCGGGTCCTGTTGGCCCAGGCCTTGATCAGCGTCTCCTGCACCAGATCGTCCGCGCGAGCCCCGTTCGCGCACAGCGACATGGCGAAGGTCCGCAACGACGGCAGGGCTCGGATGAGGTCGTCCCGGAAGGTTTCGGCGACCCGTTCACCGTTCGCCGCCAGGGCCGCCTCGAACCGTTCGACCAAGGCCGAGAGCTTGTCCGGCAAAGGCATCTGCTCCGCGAGGACGAAGTAGTCCCGCAAAGAAGTTGCGAGATGACCGGCGATGTCCGCCTTTCCGCATCCCTCGGCGTTCGCAGCGCCCGTCGGCTTGGCGGCGGGTAAGGTATCGTTCACTGTCGGCTCCTCCCCTTAACGGCAAAGCTTCCTTAGAAAGCTGTTAGTTTCGATGGCTATCGAAAAGCGGCGACGTAATGAACGATGACGCCGCCCTCTCCGTGTTGGTCGCGCTGGCTCAGGAGACCCGTTTGGCAGTGCTCCTTACGCTGCTTCGACACCTGCCCGACGGGGTGTCCGCAGGACGTCTCGCAGAGGCCGTCGGATGCGCGCCCTCGACGTTGTCCTTCCACGTCCAGCACTTGGCGGGTGCGGGGCTCGTCCGCTCGTACTGGCAGGCGCAATCGGTCATCTACTTCGCGGTACCGGACGCCATCGGCGGCCTGACCAATTTCCTCACGCGCGAGTGCTGCCAAGGCCGCCCGAAACGTTGCGGGCTCCCACCGGTCGAACGGACGACGCAGGACCAGCTATGCTGCGGAACGGCTGCACCAGACCATCCATCGCCCCTGGCTACGGTCGGGAAAACCGGCTGATCCGGTCGTCGACCTCGACCCGAGGCACGGGACCTCAGTCGTTCGGGCACTTGCCACATCCGTCGAGCATGTCGACGATGGCGAGCGCCGAAGCGATGGCCTCCCGCAACCGTGCCAGGTCCTCGGCCGGCACCTCGCCGCGCGACCCGGCCGCGTCGACGGCGTCACAAGCGCGGGCCAGCCGGTCGAAGCCCATCAATCCAGCCTCCGATTTCAGGCGATGGACCAGGGCCAGACCGGCCGGTGCCGCGAACTCGGCCTCGGGCATGTCGCGCAAAGTCGCCAAGCTCCCGCCCAGCAGATCCAGCATCTCCGCGGCCCGTACGGCCCCGAGAAGCCTCGCCACCTGCTCGTGTGTCGCGTGGTCGAGGTCGGCAACCGTGTTCTGCATCGGGTCCTCGCGGCGGTTCGGTCTCGCGTTCAACGCCCGGCGAAGGGCGATGCCAGCACCACCCGCACCGACCGGGCCGGGTCCGCGGCGGGCATCGTCGGGTGGGCGATGGTACGCCCCGGGACGGCCTCCACGCCGAAGGGGGCTGAGATGACCGCCAGCGTCGGCAGGTTGCCGGGGAGCGGAGAAGGGACGGGGCGCAGGCCGACGCCAAGGGCGGCGGCGGCGAGGGCGGAAGGGATCAAGAGGTGCGTCATGTCGATCGGGCCTGGATGGGATGACCCGTTAGGCCACGGCCCGTCATGGGCGTCATCTCGGCCTGCCGGACTGCCCCGGCCACCCCGATAGACCGTGTGGCCTAGGGGGTGGCGCGGGGACGCGCCAGGTTGGCTCCACCCCAAGCCGCGGCCGCCGACCGGTTCGGGACGCCGAGCGCCTTCAGCAGGGCGGCGACGTGGATCTTCACCGTTCCCTCTCCTAGCGACAGCGACCGCGCGATCTCCTTGTTTGACTGCCCGGCGACGATCAGGTCGAGCACTTGGCGCTGGCGGGGCGTCAGGGCCGCGGTCGGGTCCCACGCCGCCTCGCGCCATGCCGCCGGGGTCGGCGGCGTCTCGGCCCCGCCGCCGGGCACCCGCGTGACGAAGGCCGGCACGTAGACGAAGCCGTCGAACACCAGTCTCAGCGCCCGGATCAGCGACTCGACGTCGGAGCCCTTGGGCACGAAGCCGTGCACGCCGGCCCTAAGGGCGAGGAAGACGTCCTCCCGCTCGGTCGAGCCGGACACGACGACGGTCAGCACCTCCGGGAAGCACTCCCGCACGGCGGATAGGCTGGCCGGGCTCTCCATGCCGGGCATGGCGAGGTCGAACAGGGCGAAGCGGACATCCGGCTTCTCGCCCAGCGCCTCCAGCGCCTCGTCGAGGGAGCCGACCTGCTGCACCTCGGAGATGCCGAGATGGTCCTTCAGGATGCTGGTGAGGGCGATGCGGAAGAAGGGGTCGTCGTCGGCGACGACGGCCTTGCCGTTGAGACGGGTCATGGGCGGCTGTCCCGGTTTCGGAGGCCTCGCGACGGCGACGATAGTCCAGGTGGACTATTCGGGCCTCGGATCATGCCCGTGAAGTCTACTGGTTGCGGGACCCCGACGCGGCGTAGCGTTTTCGTGTGGATCCGGCGCCTCGTCGCGCCATCGGACGGGGAGCGCCCCATGCACGAACCAGTCAGGAGGCCCGTGGTGGTGGTCGCCGAGGACGACCCCATCGCGATGCGGATCGTGGCCGCCGAGCTTGAGGCCGCGGGATACCAGGCGGTCACCTGCTCGGACGGCATCGCCGCTTTGGAATACGTGGCCTTCGGCGAGCGCCTCGACGCGCTGGTCACCGACGTCCACATGCCCGGCTCCGTTGACGGGCTGTTCCTCGCCAACGAGGTGCGGTCCCTGCGGCCGCGCCTTCCCGTGGTCTACCTGTCCGGGCGGGCCGTTGGAGACCGAGCGCAGGTTCCTCGTCCGTGACGAGGGCTGGCGGGCGCAGGTCGTCGAGACCCGGAGGTTGTCGGACGGCTTGATCGGCGCGTCCGGCGGCATGAAGGTCCGGGTGCGCAAGGACGGCACCCGCGCGTGGCTGACTGTGAAGGGACCCCGGACGGGCTTCAGCCGCATGGAGTTCGAGTGCGAGGTCTCCGTGCGCCAGGCGGACGCCCTCCTGTCGTCCGTCCTCCATGACGACCGGATCGACAAGGTCCGCCACAGCGTGCCCCACGGCGGCCTGACCTGGACCGTCGATGTCTACGCGGGCGACCTTGAGGGCTTCGTCGTCGCCGAGGTCGAGTTGGGAAGCGAGGACCAGGACGTGCCGCTGCCCGCGTGGGTCGGGCGGGAGGTCACCGGCGATCCGCGCTTCGGGCAGGGCGTGCTGCGCCGGATGGATTGGAAGGCCGTCTGAGGACCGGTCTCGCCGGACGGCGACAAGCGCGGGCCTACCGCGCGTCCGTAACGGCGAAGGCCCTGTGGGGGGGGATGCGGGACGTGGCGACGGACGGAACGTATAAGGGCGTGACAGGGACGGCCTTCGGATCCGGAGGCTCGACGTTCGGCGGTCGGTCGGGGTGCCCGGCGCCGTGCGTCGCGGCGCTCGCGGTCGTCGTCCTGGGGCTGGTCGCGGCGCTCGCGGCCGCCCAGTGGACGCAGGTCCGGAACGGTCGCACCGCCGCGGAACGCTTCCAAGTCGTGGCAACCCGCGTCGCGTCGCTCGTCGAGGGGCGCATGGCCCGATACGAACACGCGGTGCGCGGGGCCCGCGGCGCCGTGGCGGCGGCCGGCGAAGCGGGCATCACCCGTGATGGCTTCCACCGATACGCCTTGACCCGGGACATCGGACGCGAGTTCCCGGGCGCCCGCGGGTTCGGCTTCATCCGCCGTGTTCCGGCCGCGGACGAGGCGGCGTTCTCGGCGGCGGCGCGCCGCGACGGCGCCCCGGACTTCCGCATCCGCCAGCTCAAGCCGCACGACGGCGAGCGCTGGGTGATCCAGTATGTCGAGCCGATGGCGGCCAACCGGGAGGCCGTCGGCCTCGACGTCGCCTCCGAGGAGCATCGGCGCGGCGCGGCGCTCCAGGCGCTGGAAACGGGTGCCGCGACGCTGACCGCTCCGATTACCCTGGTGCAGGCGACCGGCTCGAAGGAGCGGGGATTCCTCCTGTTCCTTCCGGTGCTGCGCGCCGGCATGCGCGCGGACACGCCGGACGCGCGCCGCGTCGTTACGCTGGGCTGGACCTACGCGCCACTGATCATCGACGAGGTCCTGACCGGCCTCGACCTCGATGCGGGGGAACTCGATGTCGCTATCCGAGACGTCGCCCCCGACGCCGTCACGCGGTTCTACGCCGGCAGGGACGTGGCCGAACCGCCGGCCGGCGGCCTGATGTCGACCCGGCGACTGGCGGTCTTCGGCCGGACCTGGGACGTCGACGTCGCCGCGCGCCCGGCCTTCTTCGCCGGGCTGAGCCTTGTCCGCCCGGCGACCGTGGCCACCATCGTCGGCACGGGCACGCTGCTGCTCGCGGGCCTCGTCTACCTGCGCCTGGCCGGTCGGCGCCGCGAGGTGCTGGCGGCGGTCGAGAAGGGACGGCTGGCGGCCATCGTCGAGAACGCGGATGACGCCATCGTCGGCAAGTCCCCCGACGGCGTCGTCACCGACTGGAACCCGGGGGCGGAGCGGCTGTTCGGCCGTCCCGCCGCCGAGGCCATCGGCAGGAAGGCGGAGGACCTCATCGTCCCCGAGCACCTCCGGAAACAGGAGCGCGACGTCCTCCTGCGCATCCGCCGGGGCGAGGCCGTGCCGACCTTCACCACCCTCAGGATGCGCAAGGACGGCACGGTCTTCCCGGTGCAGGTGACCTCCTCCCCGATCCGTGCGCCCGACGGCACGGTGGCCGGCGTGGCGGCGGTCATGCGCGACGTTTCCGAGCAGGCGGCCGCGGAGGAGCGCATCCGCGAGGCCAACGCCTCGCTCGAACGGCAAGTCGCGGAACGGACTGCGGCGCTGCGAGCCGGGTCAGCCCTGCAACGGGCCATCTGCGCCAACGCCGGTTACGCCGTGATCGCCACCGACATGCAAGGCATCGTGTCCCTGTTCAACCCCGCCGCCGAGCGGATGCTGGGCTACGGCGCCGACGAACTGGTCGGCCGGGCGACGCCTGCCGTCTTCCATGATCCGTCCGAGGTCGAACGGCGTGCCGTGAGCCTGTCACGGGAACTCGGACGGGTCGTGCGGCCCGGCTTCGAGGCGGTCGTCGCCAAGGCGCGCTCGGGCCGGCCCGATCCGGGGGAGTGGACCTACGTCACCAAGGGCGGCGAGCGCCTGCCGGTCCTGCTCAACGTCAGCCTCCTGCGCGCCGACGACGGGCAGGAACTCGGCTTCCTCGGCATCGCCCTGGACCTGAGCGAGCGCTACCGCCACGAGGCGGAGATGAAGGCGGCCCAGGCCGGAACCTGGAACTACGAGGTCGCGACGGGCCGGGTCATGTTCTCGTCCGAGTGCGCCCGCCAGCACGGCCTGCCGGATCGCGAGACCGAGCTCGACGTCGAGGCCGAGTGGAAGCCGCTCGCCCACCCCGACGACGTGCCCCGCGTCCTTGCCGACCTCGCGGGCGCCGTCGAGACCGGCGGCGGATACACCACCGAGTTCCGATTGCCGCAGGCGGACGGGGGCATGCGCTGGATCACCGCCATCGGCCGGGTCGAGGCGGACGCCGAGGGGCGGACGGCCCGGGTGATCGGCCTGACGCTGGATACCACCGCCCGCAAGGTGGCCGAGATCGCGCTGTCCGAGGCCAAGGCGGTGGCCGAGGCGGCGCGGGCGGAGGCCGAGCGGGCGAACCGGGCCAAGACAGACTTCCTGGCCTCGATGAGCCACGAGATCCGCACGCCGCTCAACGCGGTCATCGGCTTCACCGACCTGATGCTCGCATCGGGGCGGCTCGACCCGGGCAACCGACGCCAGGCCGAGCTCGTCCGATCCTCGGGCAACGCGCTCCTGACAGTCGTCAACGACATCCTCGACTTCTCCAAGGTCGAGGCCGGCGCGGTCGAGCTGGTCGAGGCGCCGTTCCCGCTGCTGGCGATGATCGACAACTGCGTCTCCATCGTCAGGGGCCCCGCCGACGCCAAGGGGCTGGAGTTCCGGCTGCGGATGGACCCGGCCCTGCCTCGCTGGCTCAAGGGCGACGAGAACCGCCTGCGGCAGGTTCTGTTCAACCTGCTCAACAACGCGGTGAAGTTCACCTCGGCCGGCTCGGTTACGCTCGACGTCGCTCCGGACGAGGGCATCTCCGGCGGTGAGCGCCTTCGCTTCCGGGTCATCGACACCGGCATCGGCATCCCGAAGGACCGGCGGAACCGGCTGTTCCAGCGCTTCAGCCAAGTCGACGGCTCGATCCAGCGCGACTTCGGCGGCACCGGGCTCGGGCTGGCCATCTGCCGGCATCTCGTCGAGCTCATGGGCGGCGAGATCGGCGTCTCCTCGGTCGACGGGGGTGGCTCGACCTTCTGGTTCACCGTGCGCATGCCGCGGACCTCCGCGCCGGCCGAGGTGGTGAAACCGTTCCTCGCGGCCGCTCCCCGCCGGACGGGCCGTCTGTTGCTGGTCGACGATTCCCCCATCAACCAGGAACTCGCGCAGGCGGTGCTCATCGCGGCCGGCCACTTGGTCGAAACCGTGGGAGACGGGCAGGCAGCCATCGACGCGGTCCGGGAGCGGGCCTTCGACCTAGTGCTGATGGACGTTCAGATGCCCGGCATGGACGGGATGACGGCGACCCGCCACATCCGGGCGCTCCCGGGCCCCGTGTCGCAGCTTCCCGTGATCGCCATGACGGCGAACGTGCTGCCGGAGCAGGTCTCGGCCTTCCACGACGCCGGCATGGACGACCACGTCGGCAAGCCGTTCGACAGTGAGAGGCTTTACGCGACCATCGAGCGGTGGCTGCCGCAGGAGGCCACGTCCTCCGAGACGCCCCACCGGGCGCCGCCGCCCGTCGAGTTCGACGAGGACGCCTACGGCGAGGTGCGCCGCTTCCTGACGCCGACGCGGCTGCGCGAGGTGCTGACCCTGCTGGTCCGTGAGCTCGACACGAGCTTCGAGGGGGACCCGACCATGGCGGACGTCCGCACGCGGCTCCGGCAGCGCGCCCATTCGCTGTCGTCCGCCGCGGGCATGATCGGGTTCACGGAGCTCGCGACGGCCTGCCACGAGCTTGAGGCGTTCGAGGAGGACCGGGTGGCGTCCGAGGGCGTCCCGGCGTTCGCCGCTGCCCTGGGCAGGGTGCGCCACCTGGCGGACCGCTCGGCGAGAACGACCGAGTGCATGTTGGAAGAGACGGAGGCACCGGCCGGCCTCAAGCTGGTCCGCGGACGTGCCTGAGCCCCGGCCGTCAGGTAGCGCTTCCCGCCTGTTCCCGGGTGCGCAGCGGCTCCGGCTTGCGCCCGTCTGGCAGGATGGCCTGGAGGTGGTCGTGGACCATGTCAGCGGTGAAGGGCTTCCCGATGAAACGGGCGCCATCGGGCATCTCGCCCGGCTCCAGCCGCACGTGCCCGGATGCGACGACGATGGCGATGTGCGGCCATCGGCTGGCGGTCTCGCGGGCGACCGCGAAGCCGTTGCGCGTTCCCGGCATCTGCACGTCGGTGAAGAGCAGGACGATGACGGCATGCTCCCGGGCGAGGAGCGTCATGGCCTTGTCGCCGTCGCTCGCCTCGAAGGTCCGGAAGCCCGCATCCTGCAGGATATCCATGGCATCCATGCGGATCAGGCCGTCGTCGTCGACGACCAGGGCGTAGGGCTCGGAGGAGATGGACGGGTCGCTCATCCACCCATAAGTCCCGTTCAGGGTCGAAGGCTCCATCACTTCGGAACGTGCGGGTTGAGCCGCGGCGTGCGCAGGAAGCTTGACCCATGATACGGTCGTGCCGGAACGGCGGTGGGGAAGTACCACGGAGCGTCCGTGGCAGGGAGTTGGACCGGTGGCGGACGTGATGGAGCGCAGGCGTTTCGAGGCGGAGTTCGCCCGGACCGGCGCGAGCACGGACCCGTTCGTGTCCGCGGTGCGCGCGACGCGCATGCCGATGGTGATCACCGACCCGAACCTTCCCGACAACCCCATCGTCTTCGTCAACGACTCCTTCTGCCGGCTGACCGGTTACGCCCACGACGAGATCGTGGGCCGGAACTGTCGCTTCCTGCAGGGTACGGACACCGACGCGGCCGACGTCGCCAAGGTCGGTGCGGCCATCGCGAGGCGGGAGCCCATCGAGATCGACCTCCTGAACTACAAGAAGGACGGGGAGACGTTCTGGAACAGGCTACTGGTCTCGCCGGTGTTCGACGGGGAGGGCGCGCTGACGTACTTCTTCGCGTCGCAGTTCGACGTGACGCTGGAAAAGGAGAAGCTGGCGCGTGTCCAGGCGGACCGTGACGCGCTGGAGCGGGAGGTCGGGCGCCGCACGGCGGAACTCGCGCGGAGCGAGGAGCGCCTGCGCTTCATCCTTAAGGCGGGTCGCCTCGGCTCGTGGACGCTAGACCTGGCCGACATGCGCCTGACGGCTTCCGACACCTGCAAGATGAACCTGGGTCGGGAACCGCACGAGCCGCTCGCCTATGAGGACCTGATCGAGGCCATCCATCCGGACGACCGCGAGAGGATGCAGGCGAACGTCCGTGTGTCCATCGAGACGGGCTCCGACTACGACATCGAGTACCGCGTCCGCCTGCCGGACGGCGGGACGCGGTGGCTCCAGGTGCGGGGGCAGCCCTTCCACGACGACGGGGGGATTCCGGTCTCGATGGCCGGCGTGACCATCGACGTGACCGAACGCAAGCGCGCCGAGGAGCAAAGGGCTCTGCTGGCGGAAGAGCTCACCCACCGGGTCAAGAACTCCATGGCGACGGTGCAGTCGGTCGCGTTCCAGACCCTGCGCAACGCCTCCTCGCTGGAGGATGCGCAGGAGATCCTGGTCGCCCGGATCAAGTCCCTGTCGGCGGCCCACGACGTCCTGACCCGCGAGAGCTGGGCCGGGGCGACCCTGGGCGAGGTCGTCGCGGAGGCCCTGCACGTTTTCCGCGACGACGCGAGGCAGCGCTTCCTCGTCAACGGTCCTGAGGTCTGGCTGGACGCCCGCATGACGCTCGCGTTCACGATGGCGTTCCACGAACTGGCGACCAACGCCGTTAAGTACGGCGCCCTCTCCAACGAGGCGGGCCGCGTCGTGGTGGACTGGGAGGTCGTGGACGCCGCGGCCTTGCCCAAGCTGCAGCTACGCTGGGAGGAGGTCGGCGGCCCTCCCGTGGCCGCGCCGTCACGCACTGGGTTCGGGACGCGCCTGATCGAGCGGGCGCTCGCGACGGAGATGGGAGGTACCGCGCTAATCGAGTACCACCCGCGCGGGGTCTCCTTCACGCTGGAGGCACCCCTACCGGAGTGGGGGCTTCCTATCAGGACGGAGGATGCGGGCGCCTAGCGGGGTGCTCCGCGGGACCTACGCAGCGACATCCTGCGAAGGGCTCCCAAGGTAAGGCGGTCATTCCATCCTGGTCAAAGCCTCGGGTTGGACCTCTTCATGACCTTCTCGAACTGGAACGCATCGCCATCGCCAGGCAGGTCGTTTCCGCCCTCGGGCTGGTTCGGGTCAGGGTTGTGCCTGTTGAAGAACTCGATGATCCTGAAGCCGCATTTGTTGATATAGAAGTGGATGTTCCGCTTCTCGAAATACGGGGTGTGCGTCTGCCAGGCGACCGTTTCTGGAAACCGCCGCTCAATCGCGAGCCAGGCCTGGAGGCCCAGGCCGCGGCCATGTTCGCCAACCTTCAGGAAGAACAGGTCGAGCGAGTTTCGATGGGTTTCCTCGTTGATCGTCACGACCGCGCCGCCGACTTTCCGGCCGTCGCACAGTATGCGCAGGGTGACGGCCCCCGGGGCGTTGACCGCGCCATCGAGCACCTCGTCGGACGGGATAGGCCCACCGGGGAGTTCCCCGAACTCATCGACGACAGCCAATGCGAAGGCATCCTGCAGCTCCTTCTTGAAAGCCGCGATGTCGTCGGGGTACGTGTTTGCGAGGGTGATTGGTGCATTCTGCATGCCTGCCCCCTAGACCTTCATTCCGGAAGGAATATGGGCGACTGGTGTCCACGTGGTCGGGCCGAGCGGCTTCCACTCCTGGAAGCGGCTCCCACAGCCTCCACCAATATGGGTCGACACCCTCCATGATGACGATGTCCACGTCCGCGGCGCCCACCCGTAAATGCGACACCTCGGCGTAGCCTGGCGAGCACCGACAGGCGCGCGCCGTATCGTACTCATCGAAGGCAATCACCACGTTGCGCGCCTTCGCATCACCCTCGACCGCGTCCATGCGGCCACCGGCCGCGAGAAACCGCCCACCGAAACGCTCGACCACCTCGGGGAGCGCGTGCGCATACGCGCCGTAGCGCTCCGGGTCCGTCACGGCGATGCGCGCGATCCAGTCTGGCCCTTGATGCCGGCTTAGTGGCCAGGGTCAGCGTCGATTGGCTTCACTACGAGTGGCGCGAGCGGAAAGGCGACCGGGTCTGGCGGCAGCCGAACGAGGCTCTTTTCCGTGCCGTTTCCCGTGCCCTAGCGAAAAAAAGCTGAGACCCGCCCAGGGGATCGATGGTTTGGAAGGACCGTTATGAGGGGTTTGATCAATCCATCGAGCTCGCTGCCCAGAATGCCGTTTGCATCCGGCATGTCCGCTTCCGCTGGCGAAGCGGACATCGAAAAGACTGCGGCTCAATGTCCGCAAGGGGTCATGAGCCGCCTTGGCAGCCAACAAGGCTCCAGCGCAAACTTCGAAACTATTGAGCGCCCGAAAAGGGCAATTTTCATGCATTCGCTCTCATCAGCCACCGGTGCAGCGTGAGCCACTGATTCATGGCGGCTTTGCCCTATGCTCTCGGGGAGCCGCATTGCGCCATAAGCGGCCCTTCCAACAGAGTCGCTGGAATGGCTGCTTAGCCTTCGAAACCTGCCATTGGCATGGAATAGCAGGTCGCGGCGACCACAACGTCCTCATTTGGGAGAACGGACGGTTCGGTCCGCGCGAACGCTCCCGGTTTCGGTGCGGCATCCGTCCAGCAAACAGATGGCGGACTGCATCGGCTTGGTGGCCTTGCGCGTTGCAGGTGCCTATCCCACGGCGACCGGCCCCGATCAGGCCGCCGTCAGCCGGAGACGAAACATGAGCGATGGCTACCCCTCGATGACGGCCCTCCTGGGCCTGCTTGCTGTCGCCGGCTATCAGAACCGGGACAAGCTCGCGGAGCTGCTGGGCGGAGCCGGCCAGGCTACGCCGGCACCGGCTGGCACCGGCTGGCACCGGCGTGGCACCTGGCGGCCCGGGCGCGGGGCTTGGCGGCATCCACGGCGGTCTGCTCGGCAACCAGCGGGGCCAAGCCCCCGGCGGCTTCCTGCACAGCGGCCTCGGCGAGATGCTTGAGCGCTTCCACCAGGCTGGCCACGGGCCGACCGCGCAATCCTGGGTCGCCCAGGGGCCGAACCAGGAGCTTCCGCCGCAGCACCTTGAGCAGGCCATCGGGCCGGACGTCCTCGCGACCCTGACCCAGCGCACCGGCCTGTCCCGCGAGGAGCTCCTGTCACGGCTGTCCCGGGAGCTTCCCCAGGCCGTCGACCGCTACACGCCGGACGGCCGGATGCCGGCCTAGCCGAGCGCCTGTCGGTCAGGCACGCCCGATCCAGCCGCGCCACGTGAGGGCGGCGAAGAAGAGTTCGACGTCCCGGAAGACGCCTGCAGCACGACGGCGTCCGCCTCGGGAGCGAGTAGGTGCAGGTGAGTCTCCACGGCGACCCGCGCCTTCGCCGCCTGGTCGCGGTCGGCGCCAGAGGCGACCGCGAATGCCTCGTACCGCGCGAGCCACGGCGAACGGCTGCCCTCCTGCGGGAACCTCGCATGAGCCGCCACGAACCGTTCGCCCGGCTTCAAGCGCCGGCGGATGGGGCGGACGGTGTCCTCGCAGTCCGCTGAGTCGAGGAAGTACAGGGTGAGGGGACGGGCGCCACATCAAAGGGGCCGACGGGCGCATCGTCGATGTAACCCTGGAAGAGGGTGACATCCTGTACTGGCGCTTCCGCAGGAATGGCTGGCTCTAACACGGCCCGTGGGCGCGCTGAACCGCTCACAAGTGACCTGCCGCAAAGCCGCTCGGGCATGCGGCTCAACGTGAGGCCCAGCGGTCGTGCACGAGCCGTGCGACCAAGCCGCGAAGAGCCGCGCACGCCGTCAGATGTCGATCCGCGCTCCGATCTCGACGGCCCGGTCCACCGGGATGCGGAAGTAGCGTGAGGCATCGGTCGCCGCGCGCGCCATGGCGATGTAGAGGCGGTCCTGCCAGACCGGCATGCCCGTCTCCGGCGAGGGCACCAGGACCCGCCGCGTCAGGAAGTAGGAGAGGTTGCCTGCGTCGAAGCCGGCGCCGGCCAGGGCGCGGGGCAGGTCGGGCAGTTCCATGAAGCCGAAGCGCACGGTCACGCAGGTGAAGACATCCGAGAGCGGCTTCACCGCGACGCGCTCACCCTCAGGCACCCGTGGCATGTCGTCGGTGACCACGTGCAGGATGACGTTGCGGGCATGCAGCACGTGGTTGTGCTTCACGTTGTGCATCAGGGCCCCGGGCGTGTCCCCCGGCGAGCCGGTCAGGAACAGGGCCGTGCCCGGCGCCCGCAGCAGCGAACCGGCCTCGGCCATCCGCTCGAAGTCGGACAAGGGCACTCGCCGCCGGTGGATCTCCGCGGCGACGAGGGCCGAGCCGCGCCGCCACGTCCACATCGCCGTGACAAGGGCCGCCCCGATGGTCAGGGGCACCCAGCCGCCGTGGAGCAGCTTCAGCGCGTTGGCGGACAGGAACACCAGCTCGATCAGCAGGAACGGAGCGATGACCGCGACCGCCAGCACGGGCGACCAGCGCCAAGCCTTCCAGGCCACGACGAAGAGCAGAACCGCCGTGATGACCATGTCGCCGGTCACGGCGATTCCGTAGGCCGCCGCCAGTGCGCTTGACGACTTGAACAGCACCACCAGAAACACGACCGCCACGAGCAACCACCAGTTCACTCGCGGGATGTAGATCTGTCCCTTCTCCGTCTCGGAGGTGCGCTGGACCCGCATGCGCGGCAGCAGGCCGAGCTGCATGGCCTGCTGCGTGATCGAGAAGGTGCCGGTGATGACGGCCTGGCTCGCGATGACGGTCGCCACGGTGGCTAGCAGCACCATCGGTAGCAGGGCCCAGGACGGGTAGAGTAGGAAGAAAGGGTTCTCGATGCGCTCGGGGTGGGCGAGCAGCATAGCGCCCTGGCCGAGATAGTTCAGAGCGAGCGCCGGCAGGATGAGGCCGAACCAGGCCGCCCGGATCGGCGAGCGGCCGAAATGGCCCATGTCGGCGTAGAGCGCCTCGGCCCCGGTCACGGCGAGGAACACGGCGCCGAGCGCCAGCAGGCCGGCCGTGCCATGGTTGAGCAGGAAGCTCATTCCGTATGCCGGGTTGAAGGCCGCCAGGATACTTATGTCGTCGGCGAGATGGCCCAGGCCGCCGAGTGCCATGACGACGAACCAGAACGCCGTGATCGGCCCGAAGAACGTCGCCACCCGCGCCGTGCCATGGCTCTGGACCGCGAACAGGCCGATGAGGATGGCAAGGCTGAGCGGCAGCACGTACGGCTCGAAGGCCGGGGTGACGAGCTTGAGACCCTCGACGGCGGACAGCACCGAGATGGCCGGGGTGATGATGGCATCACCGTAGAACAGGGCGACGCCGACCATGCCGAGCACGATGACCGGCCCGCCGGCATGGCCCAGCGCCCGCTGGGCGAGCGCCACCAGGGACGGGGTGCCGCCCTCGCCCTTGTTGTCTGCCCGCATGACCAGGAGAACGTACTTCAGCGTCACGATGAGGATGAGCGCCCATAGGATCAGCGAGACGACGCCGAAGATCATGTCGCGCGTCGGGGCGTGCCCTCCGCCCGCGGCGGCGTGCAGGGATTCCTTTAGCGCGTAGAGCGGGCTGGTCCCGATGTCGCCGTAGACCATACCCACGGAGCCGAGGGTCAGCGCCCAGAAGCCGGTCTTCGCGCCATGGCCCGCATCGGCCGGCAGGGGCGTCCGCTCCGTCGGGAACTCGGTCGTGGCAGGTGCTGGCATCTACGGCTTCCTCCGCCCGCGAATTGAGGCCCCTAGGCCTCAGGGCCTAGAACGGGCGAGACGTGGGGAACGTTCGCGCCAGCCGGGACGAACAAGGCGCCCCCGGACGCGTCGAGGTACGGTTCGGGGACCCCGCGCCGGCAGGCAAGGCCTGCCGGCGCCCAGGTGGCCTCCCCATCCGCGAGCGTCTGGTCCCGCTGCGGTGGGACCCGACGCTCGCGGATGGGGTTTGCCTTCCGGGGAGCCGCAAAGGCGAGTGCCCCATGCCGGTCTTCTTCTTCGACGTGTGCGCCCGCGGGCGCCTGGAAGCCGACGAGGCCGGGCTCGAACTCGCGAACGCCGAGGCTGCCTACCTTGAGGCGTGCGCCGCCATCCCGGGGCTGACGGCCGAGCTCCTGCGCGCCGGGGACGAGCCGCGCGGGTGCGCTTTCGTCGTGGCCAACGAGGCGCGACGGATCCTGTTCGGGGTCCCGTTCCACGAGAGCCAAGGCGGACCCAGCCCTAAGGTCCCACCACTCCCGACGGCTTGGTCCACCCTCACCCCGACTTGTGTGCCGAGCCGGTTGGAGACCTCCACGACGACGGGCGCGCCGCAGGCGGCCATGAGGTCGCGCAGCATGCCGACGCTCTCCTCGGCCTCGGCCAACGACGTCAAGCCCGCGTGGCGGAAGACCTTGCCGGAGGC
The DNA here is from genome assembly GCF_022179765.1 of Methylorubrum suomiense. Classification (GTDB taxonomy): domain Bacteria; phylum Pseudomonadota; class Alphaproteobacteria; order Rhizobiales; family Beijerinckiaceae; genus Methylobacterium; species Methylobacterium suomiense. Next base: position 130,665 of record NZ_BPRE01000002.1, read on the forward strand.
GAGCACCGCGATGACCGCGAACCGGCCGTCAGGCATGCCGACGATGCGGCATTCGACCGGCTTGGCCATGACGCGCGGCTCCTCGGCTCAGGTCGTCAGGCGGCGGGTGTTGGCGGCGACCAACTCCCGGTAACGGGCGACGACCTCGTCGTGCGATCCGCCCGCCAGCAACGTGTTGGCGGCCTCCATCGCGGCCACGACCTTCTCGCCGACCATCGAGACCATCTCGGCCTGGGCCTCCGCCCCGCCCCAGGCGATCCGGACCAGCCGCAGCTCGATGACCCGCTGCGCCTCGACGGCGAGCAGGAACGCGGCACAGAAGGGGTTCAACATAAGGGCTCCGGTATGGTCGGCGGATCCTGTAACGCACCAAGCGCGGGTGCGGTGCCGTCGGACGGCTACGCAGGGCCCTCGGGAATGCCGCGGTCCGCTCGGAAGGATCCTCCGCATCGCAGGTACCCTTCGTTAGCCACGACGGAGTTAAAGGGCCAGGAACGGATTCGACGGAAAGCACCCGTCAGCGTCTCGCGTCTTATCAACCAAGCAACGACGACGAAGCTCGGGAGAGCCGCTGATGGTCCTGCCTTCACGCCTCGCGCGCCTGCTCCGCTCCACCCATACCTGGATCGGGTTGGGCGTGCTCGCGCCGCTCGGCATGCTAATGGTGTCGGGACTGATGCTGCTCGACCTGCGCCAGGACGCCTGGGACAAGGCCGAGCAGACATCGAGGAACTTGCTCCAGGTCATCGAGCGCGACATCGCCCGGAACGTCGAGGTCATCGACCTCACTCTCCGGGCCATGCAGGACAACATGCGGATGCCGGGTCTCGCCAAGCTCGACCCGGACATGCGCCAGCTCGTGCTGTTCGACCGGGCCACGGGCGCGCGCGACCTGGGGGTCATGTTCGTCCTTGACGAGAACGGCGACGTCGTCGAGGACGCGGCGGCCTCGCCACCGCGCAAGGGCAACTACGCCGACCGCGACTACTTCCAGGCGCACAAGGCCAACGGGCATCTCGGCCTGTACGTCGGCCGCCCCATCGTCTCGCGCCTGACCGGCGAGCGCATGGTCAACTTCAGCCGGCGCATCGACAAGCCCGACGGCTCATTCGGCGGGTTGGTCCTGGGCAGCCTAAAACTCACCTACTTCGCCCGCCTCTTCGACCAGATCGGCCTTGGGCAAGAGGGCGCGATCAACCTCTACCTGCGCGACGGCACGCGCATCACCCGCCACCCCTACCTTGAGGCCGACGTCGGCGTGAACATCGCCGGGTCCCGGACCTTCGACCGATTCGCGCGGGAGGGCGCCGGGAAGTTCGTCGAGACCTCCGTCCGCGACGGCGTCCGGCGCCTCTACACGTTCAGCCAGGTTGGCGACCTCCCCCTGATCCTGAACGTGGCGCTCGCCGTCGACGAGGTCGAGGCCGGGTGGCGGGCGAAGGCCGTCGTGATCGGGACCGTCGTGCTCGTTCTGTGCGGCCTCACCGTCGTGCTGTCCCTCCTGTTCGGACGCGAGCTCCGCCACCGTGCCGCCATGCAGGCCGAACTTGCCCGGTTGTCGCTCACCGACGCGCTGACGGGACTGCCGAACCGGCGCCGCTTCGAGGAGGCGTTCGAGGCGGCCTGGGACCGCGCGCGACGCACCGGCAAGCCGCTCTCGCTGCTCGTCGTCGATGCGGACCACTTCAAGCGCTACAACGACCGCTACGGCCACGCGGTGGGCGACGAGGTACTGAAGGGGCTCGCCCAATGCCTTTCCGCCGGCGTGCACCGGCCGGACGACCTCGTTGCGCGCGTCGGCGGGGAGGAGTTCGCGATCCTGTTGCCCGACACCGACCAGGACGGCGCCATGCGCATCGCCAGCAAGGTGCACGAGGAGGTCGCGACGGTCTCGGTGCCCTCGGCAGGCATCGCGGCGGGCGCTGTGACGGTGAGCATCGGCCTCACGACAGGCCATGGCTCAGCGAGCGAGCGGGCGGAAGCGCTGTACCGGGCGGCCGACGCGGCGTTGTACGAGGCGAAGGCGGCGGGCCGCAACCAAACCCGCTGTGCCCCCGGCAGCGAGAAAGGCAACCTGAGGGCTCCAGTGCTTCGTCTCGTCGGGGCCCATCGCGGGCAGGCCTGAGGCAAACGCCGACGATGTCCTCGAAAGCGCGTGGCAGTTCCCCGAGTGGAGGTCCCGAACGGTCCAGATGGTCCCGCAGGCAAAGGGCGGCCAGCGTGATGGGCTTACTGCCCTAGGTCTTGTGGTCTGCGTACCCGTCGCTCGGCCTTAGGGGTGACCTACGGCGTGTCCGCGAAGCGGGACCGGCCGTGCGTGGCTCCCGCCTTATCGGTCCCGGGTCTGGCCCTTGGGATCGCACTCGGCGGCAAGGTTTAGCCGAATGGTGCAGAGCTGCGCGCCCGCCTCGTCACGGACGTAGGCCACGAACCCTCGCTTGCCGTCCGGGGGCGGCGCCTCCCGGCCGATGTCCGGCAACGCCGCAATCGCTGCGTCGCGCGCGGCCTGCAGGCTCTCGTAGTCCTGGCCTTCATCGTCCCGCAGCCACAGTTCACCGTCCTGGAAATCGAGGAAGTAGCGGGGCATCGCGTCGCGGGGCTTGAGAGACCGGTCAATACGAACCTAGAAACCCTTCAGCCGCCGATGGTTGCATGTGTTAACGCGCGCATCCGACGGCCCGCGCCAAGCCGATGAGAAATGCCGGTTTTCCGCCCTTTTGTGCACTTGTGAACTGACAGCGAATCGAGCGTCGCTGTAAGGATAGGTCCAGGCCAACCCGGTACGACGCTCCGCCGCTGATCCATGCCCTCAGACGTCAACGACCTGCTCAGCGGCAACCTCCTCCTCGGCGCCTTGCGCTTGCCCGACCAGGCGCTGCTTCGGCCGCACCTGGAACTGAGGGAGTACCGACGCGGCGAGGCGCTGTTCGACGCAGGCGATGACGTCGGCCACATCACCTTCCCGCTCGGTCAGTGCGTGGCCGCCCTCCTCATCGGGCTCAGCGACGGACGCGCCGTCGAGACGGCCACGGTCGGGCGCGAGGGGGCGGTCGGCGGCGTCGTCAGCCAGGGCTCCCTGCCGGCCTTTAGCCGGGCCGTCGTCCAGATTCCCGGCTCGGTGCTGCGCATCGAGGCGCCGGTGCTGCAGCAGATCAAGCAGACGTCCCCGGGCCTGCGTAACCTGATCACCCGCTACTCCGACTGCCTGCTTGCCCAGGTGCTCCAGTCGGTGGCCTGCAACGCCAGCCACACCATCGAGGCGCGCTGCGCTCGGTGGTTGCTGGGTTTGCAGGACCGTCTCGGCAGCGACGTCCTGCCGGTCACCCACGAGGTGCTGGCCGAACTCCTGGGCGTGCAACGCTCCTACCTGACGCGGACGCTGCGGACCCTGCAGCAGCAAGGGCTGATCCAGGCCCGGCGCGGGCGCATCATCATCCTGAGCCGCCCAGCGGTCGAGGAGACCGCCTGCGAGTGCCACGGCGGGGTCAAGCGCCACTTCGAGACCGTGCTGGGTGCCGTCTACAACGCCTCCGGTACGCTGGTGTCCCTGAGACCCGCGCCAGTGGGTGAGAAGCCGATGTGCCAGGCCGTCTGAGAGGGCGCCGCGCGGATGGAACAGAATACGGTCCCCGGACGTGACCACGCCATGGGGCAGCCCAGCCAAACGACGAACGAGTTCGCGCGCCTGCAGGCGCTCGCCGGCTACGACATCCTCGACACGCCTCGCGAACGGGAGTTCGACGACGTCGCCGACCTGGCGGCCGAGATCTGCGGCACGGCCATCGCGGTGGTGAACTTCATCGGCGACGGGCGGCAGTTCTTCAAGGCCGAGGTGGGACTCGGGGTGCGCGAGACACCGCTTGAGACCTCGTTCTGCCGGCAAGCCATCCTGCAGAGCGATTTCCTCTACGTGCCGGACGCAGCCCGGGACCCGCGCTTCGCCTGCAACCCCCTGGTGACAGGCGAGCCCGGCCTGCGCTTCTACGCCGGCGCCCTGCTCAAGACTGAAGACGGGCATCCGGTCGGTACGGTCTGCGTGCTCGACACCCGGCCGCGCGAACTTACGGAGCGGCAGCAGGCCGGCCTGCGGCGCCTTGCCCGCCAGACCATGGCACTGTTGGAGGCGCGCCGGAACGCCCGCGCCCAGCAGATCCAGAAGGAGCTGCAGGAGCGTATCCTCGACAGCGCGACGGACTACGTCATCATCGCCATGAACCGGAGCGGGCGGGTCACCCGCTGGAGCGCCGGCGCCGAGCGCGTCCTCGGCTGGCGCGAGGAGGAGATGCTGGGCGACCCGGCTCACGTGTTCTTCACCCCCGAGGACCGCGAGGCGGGTCAACCCGAGATCGAGATGGAGCTGGCGCTGAAGGAGGGCTTCGCGCCCGACGAGCGTTGGCACCTGCGCAAGGGCGGCGAGCGGTTCTGGGCCAACGGAGAGCTCATGCCGCTGAAGGGCGCGGACGGCACGGTCCAGGGTTTCGTCAAGATCCTGCGTGACCGCACAAGGCAGCGCGCGGAAGCGGCGGAGCGCAGCGCGAGCGAGCTGCGCTTCCGCTCGCTCGTCGAGGTCAGCCCACAGGTGGTCTGGTTCGGCAACGCCGCCGGCGACATCACCTACTGCAACCCGACCTGGTACGCGTACACCGGCCTCACCCCGGGCGACACCGGCGGCGACGGCTGGGCTGGCGTGATCCATCCGGAGCACCGTGAGCAGGTGCTCGGCGTGTGGAAGCAGGCGGTCGCCACGCAGGGACCCTACGAGGTCGAGATCCCGTTTCGCCGAGCCTCCGACGGTGCGTACCGCTGGTTCCTCGCGCGCGGCAAACCCGTTCGCGGCGAGGGCGGTCGGGTCGAGAGCTGGATCGGCATCGCCATCGACATCCATGACCGCCGGCAGGCCGAGGACGACCTGCGGCAGGCACGCGAGCAGCTGCGGCTCGCCGTCGATGCGACCGGCACCGGCGTGTTCGACTACGACTTGGTCGCGGACGAGTTGAAGTGGGACGCCCGCATCCTCTCCTTCTATGGCTTGCCGCCGGACGCCCCGGTCGACCTGAACGTGCACTTGGCCCGCGTGCACCCGGACGACTTGGCAAGGGCGGACGAGGCGGTGCGCGCCGCAGTCGACCCGGACGGCGACGGCGTCTACGACGTCACGTACCGCACGGTAGCCCCGGAGGACGGGACCGAGCGCTGGGTGTCCGCGAAGGGCCAGACCCTGTTCGACGACGGTCGGCCGGTGCACCTCATCGGCTTCGCGCGCGACGTTACCGAGGGCCGGCGGGCCGAGCAGGTCCTGCGCGAGACCGAGGAGCGCTACCGGCTTGTCTCGCGCGCGACCAACGATGCGATCTGGGACTGGAACCTCGCCGCCAACCACTTGCTCTGGAACGAGGCGCTCCAGACCGCCCACTGCCACCGGCCCGAGGACGTGGAACCCACCGGCGACTGGTGGATCGGCCATATCCATCCCGAGGACCGCGCCCGCATCCACGCCACCATCCATGCCGTCATCGACGGCACCGGCACGGTCTGGACCGACGAGTACCGCTTCCTGCGTGCCGACGGCTCCTACGCCGACATCCTGGACCGCGGCTACGTCATCCGGGGCGAAGGCGGTCGGGCGGTGCGCATGATCGGCGCCATGTTCGACATCACCGAGCGGAAGCGGGCCGAGGAGCGCCAGCGCCTTCTCGCCGGCGAGCTGCAGCACCGGGTCAAGAACACGCTCGCTCTGGTGCAGGCCATCGCAAGCCAGACCCTGCGAGGAGCCAACGACGTCAACGAGATGCGGGAAGCGTTCGCTGCGCGCCTGATATCCCTCGGGCGCGCTCACGACATCCTGACACAGGCGAACTGGACCGAGGCGCCCATCGGCGAGGTGGCCGAGGGCGCGCTCTCGGTGCACCGCCAGGCCGAAGCCTCGCGCATCCGCATCAGCGGGCCCAACGTGCTCCTCTCCGCCAAGGCCGCGCTCTCGCTGGCGCTGGCGCTGCACGAGCTCGCGACCAACGCCGCCAAGTACGGAGCCCTCTCGAACGAGGGCGGCATGGTCGACCTGCGCTGGCTCGTGGTGCACGCGGGCGACGGGCCCCGCTTCTGCCTGACGTGGTCCGAGCAGGGCGGCCCACCCATCCTGAGCCCGCCGGTTCGCCGCGGCTTCGGTTCGCGCCTGATCGAGCGCAGCTTTGCGGCCGAGATCGGCGGCGAGGTCCGTTTGACCTACGCGCCGACCGGTATCGTCTGCCGCCTTGAGGCGCCGCTCGCCTCCATGCAGGAGCGGCGGGACGAGGCCGTGGCATGATGGTCCGGAGCTGGGGGCAGCCTCAACGATCCCGCAATCGCATGCCATGCCGCGTCCGGCGGGACGCGAGCGCGCAAGGGACCTTCGTTCCCGGCGACCGAGCCACGAGACACCTTCACTTGCTGCGCTGGATACGATGACACGCTACCTCGTCGCGCGCGCCAACCTGCTGGTCTTCGGTGTGCTCGTTGTCATCCTCGCCCTGGTCGGCGTGCTGACCTGGGAGCGCCTGAACGAGTCGCGCGTCGCCCGCGAGTGGTCCCAGCACAGTTACCGCGTGCTCGGAACCACCAAGGACCTCGCCATCGCCCTGCGCGACGCCGAGCGCGGCCAGCGCGGCTACCTTCTCACCGGCCGGGACGAGTACCTCGGACCCTACAACGCCGCGCGCGACCGCATCAGCCTGCTCCAGGGCGAACTCCAGAAGCTGACCGCCGACAACGGCGCCCAGCAGGAGCGCCTGCGTGCGCTGGCGCCGCTCCTGCAGCACAAGTTGGAGGAGCTCGCCCAGACCGTGCAGGCCCGTCGGGATTCCGGGCTGGAGACGGCCCTGCGCATCGTCAACACCGACACCGGCCGCAACGACATGCGCGAGGCGGAGAACGTGCTCGCCGCCATGCTCGGCGACGAGCAGCGGCTGCTCGACGTGCGCCTCGCCCAGAACGACGCCCGCGCCCGGTGGGTGCGCTGGCTCGTCATCGGCGGTTCGGCGCTCGCGGTCCTGACCCTGCTCTGGGCTGCGCGGCTCCTGAACCAGGCATGGTCGCGCTCCTTCAGGACCGAGGCCGAGCAACGCGACCTGGCGCTCCGCCTGCGCACCACGCTGGACAGCCTCAGCCAGGGCGTCGCCGTGTTCGGCCCGGACCGCAAGCTCGCGAGCTGGAACGCGTGCTTCCAGGTGCTGCTCGACCTGCCGAAGGCGATGCTCCGGCCAAGCACGACCTACGCCGCCTTCGTCGAGCACTCGGCTGAGCCGGGCCGCCCAGCGCTTGAGACCGAGGACCAGATCCGGCACGGCATCCGGAACCCGCGTGAGGCCGTCACCTACGAGCGCGAACGCGCGGACGGCCACCACCTTGAGATCCGCCGTACGCCGATGCCGGACGGCGGATTCGTGCTGACCATCTCAGACATGACCAAGCGCGCCCAGGCCGAGGGCGTGCTGCGCGAGGCCCAAAAGATGCAGGCCATCGGGCAGCTCACCGGAGGCATCGCGCACGACTTCAACAACCTGCTGCAGGTCATCCTCGGGAACCTGGAGTTCGTACGAGCCAAGCTCGAAGGCGACGCCAAGCTGCAGCAGCGGATCGAGCGAGCGGCCTGGGCGGCCCAGCGTGGGGCGACGCTGACCGCGCAGCTTCTTGCCTTCGCCCGCAAGCAACCGCTGGCACCCGCCGCCATCGACCTGGCCGCGACCATGCCGGACCTGGTGCCGCTCCTGCGCCGCACCCTGGGCGAGCACATCGAGGTGCGCTACGTCGAGACCGCCGGCCTATGGCCGGCCATGGCCGACCCCGCGCAGCTGGAGAGCGCCGTCCTGAACCTGGCGCTCAACGCGCGCGACGCGATGCCGGGCGGCGGCCGTCTCACCATCGAGCTCGGTAACAAGGTGCTCGACGAGGAGTACGCGCGGCACCATGCGGAGGTTGTGCCCGGCGACTACGCCATGGTGGCGGTGTCCGACACCGGCCACGGCATGACGACGGATGTGGTCGCGCGCGTGTTCGAGCCGTTCTTCACGACCAAGCCCGACGGCAAGGGCACGGGGCTCGGCCTCGCGATGGTGTTCGGCTTCGTCAAGCAGTCGGGCGGCCACGTGAAGATCTACTCGGAGCCCGGCGAGGGCACCACGGTGAAGCTCTACCTGCCGCGCGCGGTCGGGGCGGCCACACCGTCGCAACGGACGGGCGCGCCCATCGACCTGCCGCGCGGCACGGGTACGGTGCTGGTGGTGGAGGACGAGGCGGCGGTGCGCGAGATCGCCTGTGCCATCCTCGCCGACCTCGGCTACCGGGTACTGGAGGCGGCCGACGGCGAGGAGGCGCTGCAGGTGTTCGGCCAGAACACGACCGCCATCGACCTGCTGCTCACCGACGTGGTGCTGCCGGGCAAGGTGCGTGGCCGAGAGCTCTCGGAGCGCGTGAGGGCGGTCCGGCCGGAGGTACGGGTGCTCTTCATGTCCGGGTACACCGAGAACTCCATCGTGCACCACGGCCGGCTCGACGACGGGGTGCAGCTCATCGGCAAGCCCTTCAAGCGCGAGCAGCTCGCCCGCAAGGTCGCCGAGGTGCTCGGCGCTCCCGCCGAGACGAAGGGGCCCGGCAAGGTTGTGGAGCTCAGGCCGAGGCGCGACGCCTAACGGCGGTGTCGACGAGGGGCGTTGGCGCCCGGGCCGCAACCACCTAGCCCGGCTGACCCGCCTTCCCCTCGGCCTTGGTGAGATGTGCCTCGTGCTGCTGCTGAAGAACCTCGAAGGTGTCGCGGATTAGATGCCGAATGGCGCTGGGTACGTCGCGCGAGCGTTGGCCATGACCTGGTCGAGAAGGTCTGCCGCCTCCTGGCTAACGGGCTCGGGCAACGACCGCTTTCGGGCTTCCTCCGGCGGGACTGACGCGTCCGCTTCATCGGACGTTGCGGCGCGATCCCCGGACATCCTTGGCCGGGTAGGCCGTGCATCTTGTTCGGGCATCGTCGACGCACCTCCTCTATTGCCGACAGCATGGCGTCCCTGAACCGTCAGGCCATTTCGAGTTCGGTTTCCTCTGTCTCCAGCCAGCCTACACGCATCCGGGTCGGAAAGCGCGGCCAAGCGCATCCGACGGAAGTCGGCCGGAAAGGCACATCTGCACGGCCCGACGCGGCAAACCGGCCAGGAACATCGCGAGCAAGGTCGTGTTGCAAGGGAAGCAGCCAACGGGAGCCACCGATGTCAGCACCGAGCAGCCTCAAGGAAGTATATCTCGACGAGATGAAGGACCTTTGGTCCGCCAACGACCAGATGATCAGGACAGTCAAGGAGTTGGGTGGCCACGTCTCCGACCCCAAGCTCAAGCAGATGCTTGAGCACTCGGTTGGCGGCATCCAGAAGCACACCGACATCCTCAAGGACCTGATCCGGCAGAACGGCGGCGAGGCCGAGCCGGAGCACTGCAAGGGTATGGAGGGTCTCGTGACCGAGGCGAAGAAGCACGGCATCCAGGAGGCGCCGACCGACGGCAAGCTGCGCGACGTGGAGATCATCGCCCAGTACCAGCGCATGTCGCACTACGGCTTGGCGGGCTTCGGCTCGGCGGCGGCCTACGCCAAGGCCCTCGGCCGCTCCGAGGACGAGCAGAAGCTGAAGCAGGCGGTCGCGGAGATCTACGAGGGCGACGAGATCGCAAGCCAGCTCGCCGAGAGCCTGGAGCAGGTCGCGGCCTGAGCCGTCACGACCGAGGCGAGGCGGACGGCACCATGAGCGTATATGCCACCGCCCGTCGACCATGCTCCGATGCGGGCGACGAGTTGCGGAACATCGGTCACTGGCGTTCCGTTGTCGTCCGCTCGGCCCTAGTCGGGGCCAGGATCTTGGAGGACTGGATGAGCATCTTTGGGTCGATCATGTCGAAGATCTTCGGCGGCAGCGCGAGCGCCCAGGCGGCGGCCCCGCACGCCTCGGAGGCGCCGAGCGTGTCGGCCGCGGCGCAGGGTTCGGGCGGTCCGACCGGCTCGGCCAGCAGCGCGGCCGCGCCCTCGATGAGCGGGGCGCCGTCCCCGGTCGCCGACGCTCCATCGGGAGCCGGGCAGGCGAACGTCGATGTCGGGCAGGTGCTCGCCGGCCTTGCCTCGAAGAAGGGCCTGGAGCTCGATTACAAGCGCTCCATCGTCGACCTCATGAAGCTGCTCGACCTCGACAGCAGCCTGCAGGCCCGCAAGCAGCTTGCGGACGAGCTGCACTACACGGGCGACAAGGAGGATTCGGCCTCCATGAACGTCTGGCTGCACAAGCAGGTGATCCAGAAGCTCGCCGAGAACGGCGGCAAGGTTCCCGACGACCTCAGGCACGCCTGACGGCAGGGGGGCGCCGGATACCCCTTTCGGCGCCCCCAAAAACCGTATGTTGCCCGGACAGCCTGACGAGGCGGCCGGGCACCCAGGCACCTGGGCCGTCGGGGGAGCCCAGCATGACACGCATCAGCAGGACCGCGAGCCCATGCCCTACAGGACCTTCGTAACCCTCGTGCTCGCGACCTCCAGCCTCGTCGTGGCGCAGTCCGCATTCACCATGGACCGGGAGGCCTTGAAGGCGCGCTGCAGCGGCGACTACGCCACGTACTGCGGCGACCTCCCGCCGGACGGCGACGAGGTCCAAGCCTGCTTCCGGAAGAACATGGCGAACCTCTCGCCAGCCTGCCGCACGGAGATCGACCGGAGCGGGAAGGATGGCAGGAAGGGTTGAGCCTCCCGGTTTAGGCCGACGCTCCCTAAGGGTGTGACGGCGGCAGGGGCATGCGCACGGACATCCGCAGGCCATCCGGAGCGAAGTCCACATCCACCTCGGCACCCGTCTGGGTGGCCAGGACCTTGTTGAGGAGCCGGTGGCCGAAGCCTTCGCGCGTGGGGTGCGGGTCGGGCGGGCCGTCGTGCTCGCTCCAGTCCCAGCGCAGGGCACGCCCGGCATGCCCATCCTCGACCCACCAGTTCACTTGGAGGCGGCCGTTCGGGTCGGCCAGCGAGCCGTGCCGCAGCGCGTTCGTGGTCAGCTCATGCAACGCCATGCCGACCGGCACGGCGAGCTCGGACGACAGCACGACCTTGGGGCCCTCCAGGGTGAGGCGCCGCCTTTCGTCGTAGGGGTCGAGCTCCGCCCTCAGCAGTCCCTCGAACGAGGCGGCCTGGGCAAGGTCCTCGGTGATCAGCGCGTGGGTCCGGGCCAACGAGCCGATCCGCCCCGAGAACGCGCGGGTGAACTCGGCGACGGAGAGCGAGGAGCGGGCGGTCGCGTTCACCACCGCCTGGACCGTGGCGAGGGTGTTCTTCACTCGGTGGTGCAGCTCGCGCACCATCAGCGCCTGACGGTCCTCGCCGCCGCGCCGCTCGGTTATGTCGCGTTGGGCCGAGACCCAGTGCGAGATGCCCCCGTCGCCCTCGCGCACGGGCGTGATCAGCCACTCGACGACGTAGGTCGAGCCGTCCTTGCGGTAGTTCACCGCTTCGCCCTGGAACGGCTCGCCAGCGGCGAGGGCGGCGCGCATGCGGTCGAGGACGGCCCGATCCGTTCCGGGCCCCTGCAGAAGACGCGGCGTGAGACCCACGACCTCCTCGGCCCCGTAACCGGTCATGCGCGTGAAGGCGGGGTTCACGTACTCGATGCGCGGTCCCGGTTCGTCGAGGTCGGCCGAGGTGATCACGATGGCCTCGCCGGAGGCTTCGACGGCGGCCTACAGGAGCCTTGGGTCCGGCTTGCCCGCCGTCGCGATGTCCCGAACCTCCAACGCCCCCTCCCGAACGGCCCCGTCCCAAGAGGCTGTCGGTAGAACCGTATTCATCGCCTCAGGTTGCCAACCTGCGTCGCCGGTGCACCGCACGCCTGGCCGCGCTAGCCGGACCGCCGCAGGCCCGGCAGATGGCACCGACGCCGACCACCCCAGCTCGCCGCATGGGCTTCCCCCGCGTAAGGGCGAGACGCCGGCATGGATGGGTGGCTCGATGTCCCTTCGGCGGCGGAGGGCAAGCCGGCCTGGGCCCCTAGGAGATACAGCGTGACGCACGCGCCTCCGCAAACCCTTCGCCGCCACGGGTGTTGTCCGACATGACCTCGCGCGACGAGGGCGGACTTGGTTCCAAGGAGGTGCCATGACGGTCGGTCACGAGGAGGGTTGCCGTTACCTGCGGGAGCTGAAGGTGATGACCTCCTTCCGTCCGATCCCCGTCATTCCCAACCTGGAGGTCGCGCTGTTCCAGCGGTTGCAGGCTTTCGAGGTGGAAGCCAAGGCGGCCGGCGCCCCCAGGGAGGTCCTGAGCGCCATCGCGGCCGCACGCCTAGACCTGCGGCTCGCCGACCTGCGGCCGTGGCTCGGCTTGCCACGCGGCCACTGAGAACTGGGCTGCCGTGAATTCAACCCAATCGTCGTCGCGCTTCCTGGTGGCCGAGAGCGAGACGCCCGAGGCGCGTAAGAAGCGTCGCGAGAGCGTCGGCCGCTCCTCTGGCGAGACCTACCTCGACATCCTGCGCAGGCTCGCTCCCGGGGCCACCTGCGACCGCATCCAGCCGGCCGACGCCGATGCGGCTCTCCCACCCGGGGACAGCTTGGCCGAATACGACGCGGTGTTCCTCACGGGCTCGCCACTGCATCTCTATGAGGAGACGCCGGAGACCCGGCGAACGGTCGCCTTCATGCGGAGCGTGTTCGCTTCGGGCACGCCGGCCTTCGGCTCCTGCGCCGGGCTGCAGGTCGCGAAGGTCGCCGCCGGCGACAGCGTGCGCCCGAACGCGAGAAGGTTGGAGGCAGGGTTCGCGCGGCGGATCACGCCGACGGCGGATGGGCGGTCACATCCACTGCTGGCGGGTCGGCCGGCGGCCTTCGACGCGCCGGCTATCCACACCGACGAGGTCGACGCGTTGCCACCGGGGGCCACTCTGCTCGCCGGCAATCGCCTCACTGCCGTGCAGGCCGCCGAGATCCGCTTCGACGGCGGCGTGTTCTGGGGTGGGCAGTACCATCCCGAGATCGGCCTGGACGAAGTGGCCGGTGCCCTGCGCTGACAGGCGGATAGCTTGGTCGAGGCCGGGCTCGCACGGGGCGAGGACGACGTGGAAGCCTACGCGCTGCAGGTCGATGCCTTGCACCGCGAGCCAAACCGGCGCGACCTCGCCTGGCGCCTCGGCCTGGACGAGCAGGTCACCGACGAGCGGCTCAGGCTGGCCGAGATGCGCAACTTCATCGGGGCGCTCGTCCGGCCCGGGCGGTGAGGGCTGACATCTGTGGATAGGCAGGACACCTCCCAGCCCGCGCGGAACGCGGCCTGCGCGGGACCGTTGCCTGTTGCCGCGGCGCCTCGTGCCGGTTCCGCGGGCATCTTTGCGACCTGCGTGCCGAGTTCCGATGCAACTGCCCCGAGACGATACCAACCATCCGCAGGCGGAAGCCTTCCGGGCCTTCATCCGCGACGCCGGCTTCCCCTGCGTCGGCGCCAAGTCGGCCCTGACCAAGGGCCAGATGCGGGTGCTGGTCGCCCGCGACATCACCTCGGCCTGGGACGACATGCGCATCTACCCGGCCTTGATGGCCTTCGCGGCGCGCTACCGCCGACAACCGGACCTGTTCCAGAGCTTCGCCGTCGTCTTCGAGGGGCCGAGCGACCTGGACGAGGAAGGATTCGAGCGGCACCTTTGGAACCGTGTGCAGTCCCTCGCCGACAAGGACGCCTGGCTCGGCCACCCCTGGGACGGGCGCGTCGCCCCCGAGCCGGACAGCCCACACTTCTCCCTGAGCTTCGCCGGCGAGGCGTTCTTCGTGGTCGGCCTGCACCCGAACGCCAGCCGGCCCGCCCGGCGGTTCTCGTCGCCGGCCCTGGTTTTTAACCTGCACGCCCAGTTCGAGCAGCTGCGCGAGGCCGGGCGCTACGAGAAGCTGCGCTCCTCCATCCTGCAGCGGGACGAGGCGCTGGCCGGATCGGTGAACCCGATGTTGGCCCGGCACGGCGAGGTGTCCGAGGCGCGCCAGTACAGCGGCCGGGTCGTGGACGAGGAGTGGCGATGCCCGTTCCGCCCGCGTGCGACGGACACCACCGCCTCCGGTACGGCCTGAGGCGACGTTGGCAGGGACCTCCGGCGCCGGGAGACGTTTCCCGAGCCGGCAGGGCGCGCTCAAGGGAGCTTCGCGAATGGAACAGGGTGTGGCGACGGCGGTGCTTTGCATCGTCGCGGGCGGCATCGCAGCCCAGGTCATCGCTTCCCGTTTCCGCATTCCGGCCATCGTCCTCCTCCTCGGGCTCGGCTTCCTCGTCGGGCCGGTGCTCGGCCTCCTCCATCCGTCCCAGGCGTTCGGGCCAAACCTCCGTCCCCTGATCGGCCTGGCCGTGGCCATCGTGGTGTTCGAGGGCGGCCTCGCGCTCGACTTCCGCGAGTTGCGTGCCGCCGGCGAGGGCGTGCTCCGGCTCACCGCCATCGCCCTGCCCATCAACTTCGTGTTGGGCACGGTCGCCGCCCACCTCGTCGGCGGCATGCTCTGGGGGCCGTCGGCTGTGTTCGGGGCCATCCTTGTGGTGACCGGCCCGACCGTCATCCTGCCGCTGCTGCGCCACGCCCGCCTGGAGCGGCGCTCCGCCGCATTCCTGAGGTGGGAAGCCATCGTCAACGACCCGGTCGGCGCCATCCTGACCGCCATCGTCATCGAGATCCTGGTCGGCCTACCGCATCGGTCGGGCGAGGAGGCCGTGACGGACCTCGCGCTGCACCTCGCGGAAGGCGCCGGGGCCGCCGCGGTCCTCGGGGTCGGCTCGGCCTTCCTCGTGGCCTGGGCGTTCCGGCGCGACCTTGTCCCGGAGACCCTGAAGACGCCGCTCCTGCTGGCGCTGGCGCTCGTCGCCTACGCGGTGCCGAACCTCCTGATGCACGAGGCCGGGCTGATCGGCGCGACCGTGTTCGGCATCGCGCTCGCAAACCTGCACGTCCCGGGCATCGCAGAATTGCGCCGCTTCAAGGAGGCGCTGGTCGTCCTCCTGGTCTCCTGCCGCTTCGTCGTCCTCACCGCCGACCTCGACCTCACGGTGCTGGGCAAGCTCTCCCTGCCGGTCATCGCGTTGACGGCCACGACGCTGTTCGTGGTGCGGCCGGCGGCGCTTTGGCTGGCCACGTGGCGCAGCGACCTGACCTGGCGCGAGCGCCTGTTCGTCGGGTGGATCGGCCCGCGCGGCATCGTGGCGGCCGCGGTCGCCGGCCTCGCCGGCCCCAGGCTCAGCGAGGCGGGCTATGCGGGAGGCACCTGATCCAGCCAACGGTGTTCGCCGTCATCGTCGCGACCGTGCTCGCCCATGGGTTCTCGCTCGCGCCGCTGGCACGCCGGTTCGGGCTCTCGGTCGCCGCGGATGCGGAGCGGCTTGCCGTCGTCGGCGCCTCGCCCTGGTCAAGCGACCTCGCCCTGGCGCTGCACCGCGCCGGCGTGCCGGTGCTGCTGGTCGACACCTATCCCGGGGCCTTACGCGCGGCCCGGGCTGGCGGGGTGCCGACGCTGCAGGCTGAGCTCCTGTCGCGTGAGGCCGAGGAAGGGCTTGCCGACCAACCGCCGGACCGGCTGCTCGCGGCGACCCGGGACGAGCTCTACAACGCACTGGTCTGCACGCGCCTCGCGCCGGAACTCGGCCGCGAGCGGGTCTACCAACTC
The DNA here is from genome assembly GCF_022179765.1 of Methylorubrum suomiense. Lineage (GTDB taxonomy): Bacteria > Pseudomonadota > Alphaproteobacteria > Rhizobiales > Beijerinckiaceae > Methylobacterium > Methylobacterium suomiense. Next base: position 146,334 of record NZ_BPRE01000002.1, read on the forward strand.
GCGCCGTCCGCGGACCACCTCCTGCACGCGGAGACCGGCGTGAGCCGGGACTCGCGCGGGGAGGTGCTGGCGAACGGGTTCGACTTCGAGGCCCTGGCAGGGAGACACGCCGCCGGCTGGCGGTTCGTGATCGAGCCAGCCGGCTCAGAGGTCCGCGACGCGCGGTGCCTGCTCGTCATCCGGTCGGACGGGAGCCTCGACTTCCCCTCGCCGGACCACGAGATGGCCCGGACGGCGGACGGCGACCGTCTGCTCCTGCCAGCTCCCTCAGACGGGGCGCGTCATGGCGACGTCCGCGAGCCGGTCATGGCCGGCACGGCCTAGACCCGAAGGCACGGAACGCGCTGGGGCTGCAACGCTTCGGCGTCTGGCGCGTAGACATGCCGGGCCCCGTTCAGGGTCGACAAGGAGCGAACCGGACATGGCGCATAAGGCGCTGCGCGAGCAGGTCATCGTCGTCACAGGCGCGTCGAGCGGCATCGGCTTGTCCACCGCCCGCATGGCCGCCAAGCGCGGCGCCCGGGTGGTGCTCGCCGCGCGCAGCCAGGACGTGCTCGCCCGGGTCGCCGACGAGCTCGGCCCGAACGCAACCTATGTCGTCGCCGACGTAGGCCGGCGCGAGGACGTCCAGGCCATCGCCGACAAAGCAATCGCGACGTTCGGCGGCTTCGACACCTGGGTCAACGTCGCCGGCCTGACCGTCTACGGGCCGTTGCGCGAGATCGCCTACAAGGATCACGAGCGCCTGATCCAGACCAACCTCTGGGGTACGGTGAATGGCTCTCTGATGGCCGTCGAGCACCTGCGGAAACGCGGTGGCGCGCTGATCAATGTCGGCAGTATCGCATCCGACCTCGCCTTCCCGTTTCAGGGCCTTTACGCGACCTCGAAGCACGCGGTGAAGGGTTTCACCGACACCTTGCGCATGGAGCTCATCGCGGACCGGGCGCCGGTCTCGGTCACCCTCGTGAAGCCGGCGTCCATCGACACGCCGCTGCCGCAGCGTGCCCGCAACTACATGGACCGCGAGCCGACGCTGCCGCCGCCGATCTACCCGCCCGAGGAGGTGGCCAACGCCATCCTGCACGCCGCCGTGCACCCGCAGCGGGACATCTTCGTGGGCGGCGGCGGCAAGATGTTCGTGATGGGCAAGGAGTTCGCGCCGGGCGCCTACGACGAGCTGGCGCCGGCCATCATCGCCTTGCAAAAGCGTGCCGAGGAGCCGCGGGACCCGCAGGGCGCCCTCCATGCGCCGCGGCATGCCGGCGAGGTTCGCGGCGACCCGCCCGTCTACGTCGTGCGCACCAGCGCCTACACTCGGGCGACCTTGCACCCGCTGGCGACCGCCAGCGTGGTCGCCGCCGGCCTGGCCGCGACGGCCGCCGTGATCTTCGGCACGCGACCCAGGCAGCGCCGTCGCTGACCGGGTACGCGCCCGGACTACTGACCGAAACCGAACCCCCAACGAACGGAAGCGACCGACCATGAAAGCACTCACGTGGCAGAGCCGGGGCAAGATCACCTGCGAGACCGTGCCCGACCCCAAGATCGAGCACGGGCGCGACGTCATCATCAAGGTGACCGCCTGCGCAATCTGCGGTTCGGACCTGCACCTCATGGGCGGGTTCATGCCCACCATGGAATGCGGCGACGTCCTCGGCCACGAAACCATGGGCGAGGTCATCGAGGTCGGAAAGGACAACGCGAAGCTCAAGGTCGGCGACCGCATCGTGGTGCCCTTCACCATCTGCTGCGGCGAGTGCCGGCAGTGCAAGTGGGGCAACTGGAGCTGCTGCGAGCGCACCAACCCGAACGGCAAGCTCCAGGCCGAGACCTACGGCTACCCGCTCGCCGGCCTGTTCGGGTTCTCCCACATCACCGGCGGCTACGCGGGCGGCCAGGCCGAGTACCTGCGGGTGCCCTACGCCGACGTCGGGCCCATCGTGGTGCCCGAGGGCCTCACCGACGAGCAGGTGCTGTTCCTGTCCGACATCTTCCCAACCGCCTACCAGGCCGCCGAGCACTGCGACATCGGTCCTGAGGACACCGTCGCCATCTGGGGCTGCGGCCCGGTTGGCGTGCTGGCGGTGAAGTGCTGCTACCTGCTCGGTGCCAAGCGCGTCATCGCCATCGACAGCGTGCCCGAGCGCCTGGCGCTCGCCCGCGAGGCCGGCGCGGAGACCATCGACCTGTCCAAGGAGAACGTGCAGGACACGCTGATGGAGATGACCAAGGGCCTCGGCCCGGACTCGGTCATCGAGGCGGTCGGCATGGAATCCCACGGGGCGGACACCACGCTGCAGAAGGTCACCTCGGCCATCATGGAGCACACGGTCAGCCTTGAGCGGCCTTATGCGCTCAACCAGGCCATCCTCGCCTGCAGGCCCGGCGGAAACGTCTCGATGCCGGGCGTGTTCGCGGGTCCCGTCGGTCCCGTCGCCCTCGGCATCCTGATGAACAAGGGCCTGACCCTGAAGACCGGCCAGACCCACATGGTGAGGTACATGAAGCCGCTGCTGGAGCGCATACAGAACGGCGACATCGACCCCTCCTTCATCATCAGCCACCGCTCGACGAACCTTGAGGAGGGCCCGGCGCTGTACGACCTGTTCCGGGACAAGAAGGACAACTGCACCAAGGTCGTGTTCAAGCCGCACGGCTGACGCCACCCGGGTCATGGCCGGCGACGGCCTCAACGCACGAAGGCACGGATGTTGGACGACACACGCGACCTGGCCCTGGTCTTCGCCGGCGGCAACGCCGTCGGCGCCTACCATGCCGGGACCTACGAGGCGCTGCACGGCCACGGGCTCCGGCCCGATTGGGTCGTGGGCGCCTCCATCGGCGCGGTGACTGCCGCCATCGTCGCGGGCAACGCCACCGAGGACAGGGTCGCCAAGCTCCGGGCGTTCTGGGACGAGGCGACCCTGGCCACGGGCCCGAGCCCGACCGGGCTGCTCAAGCCGCGCCAGGTCTACAACGGCCTGCACGCCCTCCTGGCGCTCGCCTGGGGGCGACCGAGCATATTCGGCCACCGGTTACCCGGCCTATGGTCGGCCCTCCCATGGGTGCCGAATGACGTGGCCCTGTTCGACAACAAGCCCCTGCTGCGGACCCTGGAGCGCCTCATCGACTTCGAGCGGCTGAACCGAGGCGGCACGCGCCTGACGGTGGGCTGCGTCGATATCGAGACCGGCGAGGAGGTCTACTTCGATACCGCACGCCAGGAGGTCCGGCCCGAGCACATCCTCGCCAGCACGGCCATCCTGCCCGCCTTTCCGCCCGTCGAGGTGGATGGCCGGGTCCTATGCGACGCGGGCTACACCAACAACCTGCCCCTCGACCCGCTCTTCGAGAACGAGCCGGAGCGGGACCTTCTCTGCATCGCCTCCGACCTGTTCTCCCTGCGAGCGCCGCGACCCGCCTCCCTCGACGCAGTTCTGGAGCGCGCCAACGACCTCATCTTCGCCAGCCCCCCGCGTCGGGCGATTGCGGGGCTGAGGCGAGAGTACGCGCTGCGGGAGCGGCTCGATCCCGCGGGACCGGCGGTGACGCTGCTTCACCTCGTCTACCAGGCCGGCGCGGACGAGCTCGCGGCCAAGAGCTTCGACTTCTCGCCGTCTTCCATCCGCGACCGCTGGGCCGCAGGCCGCCGCGACGCGGAGCACGGCCTGGGGCTGCTGGGGCCCGGGAAGCGCGCGGGCGGCCGGTTCGGCTACCTGACCCTCCCGGACGGCCTCGTAGCGCCGAAGGCCACTACGCCTCAAGCGGCCTCCGCGGTCGCGTAGCGGAGACAGTGCTGGAGGTAGCCGACCTCGTGCCGGCCCGCGAGCTCGACTACGCTCGACCAGAGCCAACTCGGCGCCTGCGACCCGCCGTCCGTGCCTCGCAGGACCTCGTCACGCCAGCCCGAACGGGTGGCCTCGTCCATCTGCCAGCCGTGCGCATTGCCGACGACGTGGGCGAGGTAGTGCGCCGCCCGCACGGCCTCCTCGCGGCTGAACTGGTCGATGTCGAGCTTGAGGTCCTGGGGCGCGAGCTCGCGCATCACCACCGGCTTGCCGAGGAGGCTCACCGGCAGCATGCGCTCGCCCAGGTTCGGCGAGAGCGCCCGCGCCCCGGCCACGACGCGCTCGGCCGGGTCGGCGGGCATCTCCGCGCCCGGGGTTGCCGGTGCGGCGGGCTCGACGGCCTCCTTGAGGTCGACAAGCGCGAGCCTCCGCTTGCCCTGGTCCTCGATGCGCACGAGCGCCGCGTAGCGCAGGAACCCGAGTGAGGAGCAGCCCTTCATCCAGTACGCCGCGTCGATCAGGCGGACCATCGACTGGCCGCCGCGTCGGTTCAGCGCCAGGTACGAGGCTGCGCACCCGCTCCTCCTCGAACAGGCCTTGCAAGGCGCCCCGCTCTACATCGTCGAGCGCTCAGAACTTGCGACCGAGCGGAATGGAGGGCTCGACGTCCTTCAGACGCTCGCGGGCGAGGTGCTTCCACTCGCGTCCGAGGGCGCGCCGGCGCACGGTGCGCACCACGTCCGGCTCGGGCGGCGCCCCGTCCGCCTTGAAGCCAGCGAGGCCCTGCGCGTAGCCGCGGACCATCTCCTCCAGCATCCGGGCGGTGACCACGCCGGGCAGGTCGGAGCCGCGCGCGGCGCTCGCCAGCGACAAGCCGAGGCGAACGAGGTCGTGGGTCGGGTTGCCGACGACGGTCTGGTCGATGTCGCGGATCTGGATGTCTACACGCCCCTCCGCGTCGGCCAGCGGGCCCAGGTTGCCGAGATGGCAGTCGCCGCAGATCCAGACCGGAGGGCCCTCCGGCAGGGTGCCGCGCGGGAGCCCATCGAGCCAGTCGTAGAACTGCAGGGTGTTGCCGCGGACGTAGGCGTGGGCCGACTTCGCCATCTTCAGCGTACGCTGCCGCTCCAGCACGGCGGCGCGTTCCTCAGGTCCGTAGCTTCCGGTCTCAGGCATCCCACCACCTACGCACACAAGGACCACCCCTGGCCGTGCCCATCAACGCACGAGAACATGTGGGCAACATGCGTTGTTTCGTCTTCGCTGTGGATTACCGAGGCGTGCCGCGCGTGCGGCGCGTTCTCGGTCGAGCCGCCCTATGTGGGAGGAGGCCGCCGGCCATTCGCCCACGCCGACACGGAATCCGTCGCGCATGATCCAGCCAACCCGCATCAAGCCGCTCAACGACCTGCCCGCGCGGGATGGCGCTTCCTACGTCCTGTACTGGATGGGGCTGTCCCAGCGCGCCCGCTTCAACCCGGCCCTGGAATACGCCGTCGAGGAGGCCAACGGGCGCGGGCTGCCGGTGCTGGTCTGCTACGGGCTCGCCGAGGGCATTCCCGAGGCGAACGCCCGCCACTGGGCCTTCCTGCTGGAGGGCATGGCCGAGGTCGGGCCTGAGCTCGCCAAGCGCGGCATCGCCTACGTCGCGCGCCGGCCGCCGCCGGTCGAGACCGCGCTCCTTTACGCGGCGGACGCGGCACTCGTGATCTGCGACCGCAACTACCTGAAGCCGGTGCGTCGCTTCTACGCCGACTTCGCCGCCCGGGCGCCCTGCCGCGTGGTGCAGGTCGAGGGCGAGGTTGTGGTGCCCGTCGAGACCGCCTCGCCCAAGCACGAGGTCGCTGCCCGCACCCTGCGGCCCAAGATTCGCCGGCTCCTGCCCGAATACCTCGTGCCGCTGGAGGAACGGTCGGTCGCCCATCGGGCCGACCATCTCAGCTTCGAGAGCACGCTCGACCTCTCGGACGTGCCGAGGCTCGTTGCCAGCCTGAAGGCCGACCAGAGCGTGCGGCCGGTGCGACGCTTCAAGGGCGGCACCACGCAGGCCGAGGCGACGCTGAGCCACTACCTGGACGCCCGCTTCAACCACTATGCCCAGATCAGGGGGCGGCCGGAGGCAGGCGCGGCCTCGCACATGAGCCCGTACCTGCACTACGGCCAGATCTCGCCGGTCGCTATCGCGCTCAAGGTCCAGGCTGCCGCGACGGGCGGCGAGGACGACAAGGCGGCGTACCTGGAGGAGCTCATCGTCCGGCGCGAGCTCGCGATGAACCACATCTACTACGAGCCGAACTACGATTCCTACGAGGCCGCGCCGGCCTGGGCGCGCAAGACGCTGGATGCGCATCGCGGCGATCCGCGGCCTTACCTCTACACGCCCGAGCAGTTCGAGCGCGGGGAGACGCACGACCGCTACTGGAACGCGGCCATGATGGAGATGCGCGAGACCGGCTACATGCACAACCACATGCGCATGTATTGGGGCAAGAAGATTCTGGAGTGGTCGGCGTCGCCCGAGGAGGCGTTCGAGACGGCGCTGCGGCTGAACAACAAGTATTTCATCGACGGTCGCGACGCGAACTCGTTCACGAACGTGACCTGGCTCTTCGGCCTGCACGACCGCCCCTGGGGCCCGCGGCCAGTGTACGGGAACGTGCGCTCGCTGGGAGCGGCGACGCTCAAGAAGTTCGACGCAGACGGCTACGTGCGCGAGGTCGAGCGCCTCGCCGCCGAGGAGCGTTCCTGACCCGATCATCCAGGAAACGAGCCTCGTGCATCGGATTCCTGGGCATCCGCGTTACTGCACGGCTCCGGGACGCGTCGCAACACTCCGGGCCGCGTCGACACAACGAGGAGGCACCAGCCGTCATGGAGCCGGGTCGCGTCGTCATCGGCATCCACGGCCTCGCGAACAAACCGCCGGCCGACGAGAAGACGCGGTGGTGGAAGGCAGCCATCGCGGAAGGCTTGGCCCGCAACGAAGGGCTGGTCGATCCTGACTTCCTCTTCGAGTTCGTCTACTGGGCCGACTTGCGCTACGACGCGCCGCTTCCGGAGGACGACAATCGCGAGCCGTATCGTCCCTACGCCGGAGCCGGTCCGCTTCCCGGAGGCGAGGACGCACCGTCGGTCACGGCGAAGGATGTACTGGCACCCGTCTACGCCGGCATCGACCTCATCGAGGAGGCGACCGGCGTCACGCTCGTGGACGACGTCATCCTGGAACACCGCTTCGACGATCTCTGGCACTACCACTCGGAAGCGGGTTTCGCCCGCGACGTGCGGGCCCGGCTCATCGAGAGGCTGCGGGCGTACCGCGACCGTCGCATCCTGCTCGTGGCGCACTCGATGGGATCGGTGATCGCCTACGATGCGCTGCGGCTGCTGGAGCGCGAGGATCCCTCCCTGAAGGTCGAGCACCTCGTCACGGCCGGCTCTCCATTGGGCCTCGCCAAGGTGAAGCTCAAGTTCGAGGCCGAGCATGGGGCGATCAGGGTGCCGAACAACGTCTCGGCCTGGACCAACCTTGCCGACGGCGAGGACGTGGTCGCCATCATGGGGGCGCTCGACGCGGATTACGGGTCGAGCGACACCGGCGTGAGCATCGTCGACCGGCGGGTCGTGAACGGCTACCTGCGGCCCAACGGCGAGGCGAACCACCACAAGTCCTACGGTTACCTCCGCACGCCGGAGTTCTCGCGCTTGGCCCGTGCCTTTGCCGCGGTCCGAGACGAGGAGCGCTCCGAATGCGTTCAACCGCGCTTGCTAGCGTTTGCACCTCCTGAGGGCCTTGCCGCCACGGCATGAACGTGCACGCACGGCGGACGAGCCGGCGACACAGGTATACGCAGATGCCTGCGGCAGCGCTGGCCGAGCCGCTGCGGATCACGTGGCCGGTCTGCGCGCGGGCGATGACTTGGACGGCGGAGCCGGCGCGCTCCGTCGCCCGCGAGCCTTGCCTTTGAGGCTACTTGGGCGATCACTGTTCGGCAGGGCCCCGCTGGGGCGGCATGCCCGGAGCCGCATCGATGAAGGCCGGGAACGACAACCGCGTGGTACTTCTGGGCCTCGACCAGGCGCCCTGGGGCGTGGCGCTCGGGCATGACGCTGCGGCCGAGCATGTCGGCGGTTGCGTTGGGCTGCGCGACTGGCTTGGGGTGCCCGACGACGCGGCGACGGTCGAGGACGGCCTCTGCCGCCCGAAAGGGCCAAGCCCCGATGGGTCCTCGTCCAGCACGACGACCCCAAGCTCGCGACCCTGCTGATCCTCAACGACCCCTTCGCCACCGATTGGCGGGCGAAGCGGAGGGGCATCCGGTTGCGCGACCTTCGGGACGGCGAGGCCTTCCACGGCGCGATCCAGGCGGACGACGCCCTCGTCACGGCGTACGACCAGGATGCCCTGGCGCTGGCGGCCTTCAGGCCCGCCGACCGCCAGCTTCTCGCGGACATGGCCGGTGCCCTGGTGGCCGGACGCCTTGCCTTCGCCGACGGCGGCGAGGTCGGGGTCGGCCCCGTGCTCGTGCTGGCCGACCGGGTCCCCGCGGACGCCTTGCTCCGGGCCATCGCGTCGACCGCGGCGTCCGGCACGCCGTACGGGGACGACGACGGCATCGTGTACGAGGTTCGGTCCCCTTGGAGCCTGGAGCCCCGCACATCGGCGGGACCCATCCGATAAGCCCGTCCGGCGGCAGACCGATGCGGGTAGCTGGGGATCCGTTGGTGCCGGGCGCGCAAGGGACGCGTACGATTCGAGAACGGGCTTGTGCCGTGTGCGGCATCTCTCCCACAAGAGGGGCCTGACTGCATGGGACGACAACCACGGGATGGACGGCGAGCCGGCGAAAACAACGAACCTGTTTCCGGGCGGCGGCGGGATGGCCGCCCGGATGCGGGCGCACGACTGGTCCGCTACCGTCCTCGGGCCCGCCGAGGCGTGGCCGGCGGCGCTCGCCACCCTGGTGGGCGTCGCGCTCCAGGCCGCGGCCCCGATGGCGCTCTACTGGGGGCCCGACCTCGCCATCCTCTACAACGACGCCTGGGGCGCGCTCGTCGGAGGCAAGCATCCCGGCGCGCTGGGCCGCCCGGCGCGGGAGGTGTTCCCGGAGGCATGGCAGGAGCTCGAACCCATGTTCGCCCGGGTGCTCGCCGGCGAGGGCGCCGTGGAGGTGCAGGACCAGCGGCTGGTGCTCGACCGGGACGGCACGCCCGACGAGGTCTTCTTCACACACACCCTCAACCCGGTCCTGGGTGCGGACGGGCGCGCCGCGGGCATCCTCAACGTGGCGCAGGAGACGACCGCGCGGGTGCGCGCCGCGGCCGGGTTGATCGAGAGCGAGGAGCGCTTCCGCTCCTTCGCGGAGAACTCGGCCGACGTGCTCTGGATCGCCGACCCCGCGGGCGGCCGGCTGGAGTGGCTGAGCCCGGCCTACGAGCGGGTCTGGGGCGACCGGCGCGAGCTGGTGATGGGCGACCTCGGACGCTGGGCCTCGCTGGTGCACCCTGACGACCGTGCGCGCGCCTTCGCGGCCATGCCGCGCCTGCTTTCCGGCGAGACACACACGGTCGAGTACCGCATCGTGCGGCCCGAGGACGGGGCCGTGCGCCACATCCGCGACACCGGCTTCCCGATCCGCGACGCGGAGGGCTGCCTCCGGCATCTGGGCGGCATCGCGCAGGACGTCACCGAGGAGCACGCCCGCGAGGAGGCGCTGGAGCGGCGCATCGCCGAGCGCACGGCCGAGCGCGACCGGGTCTGGCGCAACTCGCGCGACCTGCTCGTCGTGGTCGGCGTCGACGGCGTCTTCCGCGCGGTCAACCCGGCCTGCAGGACGATCCTGGGCCACGACCCAGCGGAGGTGGTGGGCCGCAGCTTCCAGGAATTCGTCTGGCCCGAAGACGACGTCGTGACGCGCACGGCGCTGTCCTACGCCGCCACGGACGACGACCTCACCGCCTTCGAGAACCGCTACCGGCACGAGGACGGGACGCCGCGCTGGATCTCGTGGCACACCGCCACCGAGGGCGACATCGTCTACGCCTACGGACGCGCTGTCACCGCCGAGAAGGAGCGCGCGGTCGCCCTGCACGAGGCGGAGGAGGCGCTGCGCCAGTCGCAGAAGCTGGAGGCCATCGGGCAATTGACCGGTGGCGTGGCGCACGACTTCAACAACCTGCTGACCATCATCCGCTCGTCGGTCGAATTCCTGCGCCGGCCCGACTTGGCCGAGGCCCGCAAGGCCCGCTACCTCGACGCGGTCTCGGACACCGTCGACCGGGCCGCCAAGCTGACCGGGCAGCTGCTCTCCTTCGCGCGACGGCAGGCGTTGAAGGCGGAGGCGTTCGACCTCGTTGCCGTTCTGCGCGGCGTGGCCGAGATGCTCGACACGGTCACGGGCGCGCGCATCCGGGTCGTCACCGAATTGCCGGATGCGCCCTGCTTCGTGCGCGCCGACCGCAGCCAGTTCGAGACCGCGCTGGTGAACATGTCCGTCAACGCCCGCGACGCGATGGACGGAGAGGGCACTTTGACGCTGCGCCTGGCCTGCGGGGTCGGCAAGCCCGCCATCCGCGGACATGCCCCAGCGCCCGGGCCCTTCGCTGCCGTGTCCATGACGGACACCGGCTCCGGCATCCCGGCCGACGTGGTCGGGCGCATCTTCGAGCCGTTCTTCACCACGAAGGAGGTCGGCAAGGGGACCGGGTTGGGCTTGAGCCAGGTGTTCGGCTTCGCCAAGCAGTCCGGCGGTGACGTCGACGTCGCGAGCGCACCCGGACGCGGCTCGACCTTTACCCTGTACCTGCCGCAGGTCGACGCCGCCCGGGGCGAGGAGCTGCGGACCGTGGAGCCCGACGCCGCGGACGGCGGCACGGGCCAGCGCGTGCTTGTCGTCGAGGACAACGTGGAGGTGGGGCGTTTCGCAACCCAGATCCTGGAGGACCTCGGCTACGAGACGACCTGAGCGGCGAACGCCGGAGAGGCCCTGGCGCATCTCGGCCCGGACAGCGCGGGGTTCGACGCGGTGTTCTCGGACGTGGTGATGCCGGGCATGAACGGGGTTGAGCTTGCGCGCGAGATCCGGCGCCGCTTCCCGAGCCTTCCGGTGGTCCTGGCGTCCGGCTACAGCCACGTGCTGGCGCAGGAGGGCGGCCACGGCTTCGAGCTTCTGCACAAGCCCTACTCGGCCAGGCAGCTCTCGCACATCCTGCAGCGCGTGACCGGGGGGCGCGGCGGCCCGTGACGGCAGGACCCGAGCTCAACGACCCTGCCACACGGAGCGCCGCAAACTCGCCACCACCACGTATCATGGCCCCCACCGAATCCTTGGCCGGGGGGAAGACAACCCTGCCCGCCGCTTTCCCGATCCAGGCCCCACCGCAGAGCATGTCCGAGACCTCCCCATCCACGACCGCCGCCTTTCTGTCGGGAGGCGGGCAGATGAGGGAGCGCATGCGGGCCAACGACTGGTCGTCCTCGCCGCTCGGTTGGCCGGAAACCTGGCCGCAGGCGCTGCGCTCGGTCGCGAGCCTGATGCTCGGCTCCAGGTTCCCGATGTTCGCCGCCTGGGGGCCGGACCTCGCCTTCGTCTACAACGACGCCTACGCGGAGATCCTGGGCGACAAGCACCCGGCTGCCCTCGGTCGCCGCTTCCGCGAGATCTAGCCCGAGATCTGGGAGGCCATCACGCCCTTCGTCGACAGCGCGATGGCCGGCGAGGCGACCTGGGCCGAGAACCTGCCGTTCACGATGAACCGCCACGGCTACGACGAGCAGATCACCTTCACCTTCTCCTATTCGCCGATCCGGAACGAGGACGGCACGGTGGGCGGCATGTTCTGCTCCTGCACCGAGACCACAGCCAGGGTCAGGGCCGAGGAGGCCCTGCGCGCCAGCGAGGCACGGGCCTCGGGCTTGCTGGAGGGCATGGGCGAGGGCTTCATGCTCCTCGACCAAGACTTCCGCATCCTCCAGATGAACGCCGAGGGCCTCCGGCTGGAGGAGAGGCCGCCGGATCAGGTCGTCGGCCGCTCGCACTGGGAGGTCTACCCGGGCTCCGAGGCCATGACCATCGGGCAGATGTACCTGCGCGTGATGCGGGAGCGCGTCTCACGGACGCTGGAGCACCGCTATGTCTGGCCGGATAGGCACGCCGTCTGGCTGGAGGTGCGCGCCTACCCGCACCCGGAGGGGCTAGCGCTGTTCTACCGCGACGTGACCGAGCGCCGGGAGCGCGAGGACGCGCTGCGCGAGGCCGAGGCGCGGTTCCAGACCATCGCCAACTCCATCGACCAGATGGTTTGGTCGACGAGGGCGGACGGCTACCACGACTACTACAACCAGCGTTAGTACGACTTCACCGGCGTGCCGGCTGGCACCACGGACGGCGCGGCGTGGGAGGGCATCGTCCATCCCGACGACCGGGAACGGACCTGGGAGGTGTGGAGCGCGTCCCTCGCGAGCGGCGAGCCCTACCGGATCGAGTACCGCCTACGCCACCATACCGGGCAGCATCGATGGACGCTCGGCCGCGCCCTGCCGATGCGCGACGCCACAGGGCAGGTCACCCGCTGGTTCGGGACCTGCACCGACATCCAGGACATCGTCGAGGCGCGGGACGTGCTCGCACGCTCGCGTGAGGAGCTCGAAGGCCTCGTCACCGAGCGCACCGCCGACCGCGACCGCATGTGGCGGCTCTCCACCGACATCATGCTCGTCGCGCGCTACGACGCCACCATCGAGGCGGTGAATCCGGCCTGGACGACGCTGCTCGGCTGGGACGAGCGCGACCTCGTCGGCGGCGCGTTCATGGATCTCGTTCACCCGGACGACGTCGCGCCCACGCTAGCCGAGGTCGGCGAGTTGTCCGAGGGCCGGACCACCCTGCGCTTCGAGAACCGCTACCGGCACAAGGACGGCAGCTACCGCTGGCTCTCGTGGACAGCCGTACCAGCCGAGGACCGCATCCACGCGGTCGGGCGGGACGTCACGGCCGAGAAGGAGGCGGCGCAGGCGCTCGCCGAGACCGAGGAGGCGCTGCGGCAATCGCAGAAGATGGAGGCGGTGGGCCAGCTCACCGGCGGCATCGCCCACGACTTCAACAACCTGCTCACCGGCATATCCGGCAGCCTGGAACTGCTGCAGACGCGCATGAGCCAGGGCCGCCTGACCGAGATCGACCGGTACATGACGGCCGCGCAAGGGGCGGCCAAGCGGGCCGCCGCGCTGACGCATCGCCTGCTCGCCTTCTCGCGGCGGCAGACCCTCGAACCGAGACCGACCGACGTGAATGGCCTCATCCATGGCATGGAGGAACTCATCCGCCGGACCGTGGGCCCGGCCGTCCACATCGAGGTGGTCGGCGCAGGCGGCCTCTGGCCGGCGCTGGTGGACCCGGGCCAGCTTGAGAACGCGCTGCTGAACCTGTGCATCAACGCCCGCGATGCCATGCCCGAGGGCGGACGCATCACGGTCGAGACTGCAAACCGGTGGCTCGACCACCATGCCGCCCGCGAACGCGACCTGCCACCGGGACAATACCTATCGCTCTGCGTCACCGACACCGGCACGGGGATGAGCGCGGATGTGGTCGCCAAGGCGTTCGACCCGTTCTTCACCACCAAGCCCATCGGCCAGGGTACCGGACTTGGTCTCAGCATGATCTACGGCTTCGCCAAGCAGTCCGGCGGGCAGGTGCGCATCTACTCGGAAATCGGGCAGGGCACGACCGTGTGCCTGTACCTGCCGCGCCACCACGGCGACGTCTCCGCCGCCGGGGACCTTCCGGACCTCGCCGACGCGCCCAGGGCCGAGCCAGGGGAGACGGTGCTCGTCGTCGACGACGAGCCGTCCGTGCGCATGCTGGTGGCCGAGGTGCTGGAGGACCTGGGCTACGCGGCCATCGAGGCGGCGGACGGCCCGTCCGGCTTGCGGGTGCTGCAGTCGGACGCGCGCGTCGACCTGCTGATCACCGACGTGGGCCTGCCCGGCGGCATGAACGGTCGGCAGGTGGCGGACGCGGCCCGGGTGACACGGCCCGGCCTGAAGGTGCTCTTCATCACCGGCTACGCCGAGAACGCGGCGGTGGGTAACGGCTACCTGGAGCCCGGCATGCAGGTGCTCACGAAGCCGTTCGTGATGGAGGCCTTGGCGTCGCGTATCCGGGACATGATCGAGGCGTGACCCATATCTGTCGGCTGAGACGAGGTTTGAGGGAGCGGGGACGCGTGGCGGCCATGGCCGAGGCATGGAGGGATAGGTGCGACGCGGAGAAGGGTAGCGGACAATGACCCTTGCTGAAGCCGCGGCCACGCTGTTCCGGGGTACTGGGGAGGTCCGGGCGCTCGCGCGCGGCCTCGACTGGTCGGCGACGCCTCTTGGTCCCGTGGCCGCCTGGCCGCAGAGCCTGCGCTCGACCGTTCGCACGCTCCTGTCCTCGCAGTACCCGATGATCCTGACGTAGGGCCCCGAGTTCACCCAGGTCTACAACGACGCCTACGCCAAGCTCATCGGCGCCGGGCACCCCAACGCGCTCGGCGGCGACATCCGTGTCACGCTGGCGGCGTCCTGGGACACGCTTGGCCCGATGATCGCCCGCGTGATGCAGACCGGCGAGGCCAACTGGACGGCGGCCCTGCCGCTCTTGATGGAGCGGGCCGGCTACCGGGAGGAAGCCTACTTCAGCGTCTCTCATGCGCCGGCCGAGGACGACGACGGCCGCATCGTCGGCATGCTGGCGGTGTGCAGCGAGGTCACCGCCCAGGTCGTGGGCGAGCGTCGGCTCGGCCTGCTGCGCGACCTAGCGGCCAACGCGGGCGAGACCCGTAACGTCGACGCGACCTGCGCGGACGTAGCCCGCGCGCTGTCCGGCGAGAGGCTCGACGTGCCCTTCGCGCTCGTCTTCCTGCGCGAGCCCGACGGCAGCCTGCGTCAGGGCGCGGCTGTCGGAATCGATGCCGCCCATCCCCTGGCCTCGGCGGAGGCAGGGGCGACCTGGCCCTTTGAGCGGGCGCTCGCGGGCGAGACCGTAGGGGTGGGCGGCCTCGGCACGACCCTCGGCATGGCGGGAGGGTTGTGGGGCGACCCCGTGGAGGACGCGCTGGTCGTGCCGCTCGCGGGCGAGGCCGGCTCGGAGCCGCTGGGCGTGCTGATCCTCGGCGTGAGCCCGAGCCGCGCGCTCGACGAAGGCTACAGGGGCTTCCTCGATCTCGTGGCGGGGCAGGTCTCGACGGCGCTCCGCAATGCGCGCGCCTACGAGGAGGAGCGGCGACGCGCCGAGGCCCTGGCCGAACTTGACCGCGCCAAGACGCGGTTCTTCTCCAACGTCAGCCACGAGTTCCGCACCCCGTTGACCTTGATGCTCGGCCCCCTTGAGGAGGCCTTGCGGGACCCCGGCATCGCGCCCGGGAGCCGCAAGGAGCTTGAGGTGGCCCACCGGAACGCCCTCCGGCTACTCAGGCTCGTCAACACCTTGCTCGACTTCTCGCGCGTCGAGGCCGGACGCGTCGAGGCGACCTTCGCGCCGGCCGACCTCGCGGCCCTGACGGCGGACTTGGCGAGCACCTTCCGCTCGGCGGTCGAACGGGGCGGCCTTGCCCTACGCGTCGACTGCCTTCCGCTTCCAGAGACCGTCTTCGTCGACCGGGACATGTGGGAGAAGGTCGTCCTCAACCTGTTGTCCAACGCCTTCAAATTCACCTTCCACGGCAGCATCGACGTCCGGCTCGGGCCGGGTCCGGCAGACGTATGCCTGACGGTGGCCGACACCGGTGTCGGAATTCCCGCCGAGGCGTTGCCGCACGTCTTTGACCGCTTCCACCGCATCGAGGGCACCCGCAGCCGCTCGCACAAGGGCTCGGGGATCGGCCTCGCGCTCGTGCGCGACCTCGTCTCCCTCCACGGCGGGGACGTCGAGGTTCGCAGCACGCTTGGTCAGGGCACGACCTTCACGGTGACCCTTCCCTTCGGGCGCTCCCACCTGCCCGCTGACAGGGTCGTCGAGGCAGGGGCGGCACCCGACGAAGGCCAGGCCCGCGGTTACGTCGAGGAAGCCTTGCGATGGCTGCCCCAAGTGCCGTCCAACGTCGTATCCCTTCGGGGCTCGCTCGAAGAGGCACCCTCCGGGGATGGTCGGCCCCGCATCGTCCTGGCCGATGACAACGCCGACATGCGTGCCTACGCCGAGCGCCTGCTCGGGCGGGACCACCAAGTGGTCGCGGTCGGTGACGGCGCCGCCGCCCTGGAAGCGTTGCGCAAGGCGCCGGCGGACCTGCTGCTCACCGATGTGATGATGCCGGTGCTCGACGGCATCGCGCTGACCCGGGCAGTCCGGGCCGATCCCGCCCTACGCACGGTGCCGGTGATCATGCTCTCCGCCCGCGCGGGCGCCGAGGCCGGCGTCGAGGGATTGGAGGCCGGCGCGGACGACTACCTCGTGAAGCCGTTCTCGGCGCGGGAGCTCCAGGCGCGCGTCCGGGCCAACCTGGAGCTGTCGCGCCTCCGTGCCGAGGCACAGGAACAGGCTGTGCAAACGCGCAAGATGGACGCCATCGAGCAACTGACGGGAGGCGTGGCGCACGACTTCAACAACCTGCTCGCCGCGGTGATGGGCTCCTTGGAGCTTGCCGAGCGCAAGGTCACGGACGAGCGCGCGTTGCGTCTCCTGCACAATGCCATGCAGGCCGCGCAGCGCCGTGCCAGGCTCACTAAGCAACTGCTCGCCTTCTCTCTCAAGCAGCGCCTGGAAGCACACCCCGTCGACCTCAACGGCGTGCTCTCCGCCATGGCCGAGCAGCTACACCGGACCTTAGGCGGCGGCACCGCCGTCGTGACGCGCCTGGCCGCGGACCTGTGGCCCGCGGTGGCCGACCCGCACCGGATCGAACTGGCTGTCCTCAACCTCGTGACGAACGCGCGCGACGCCCTGCAGGGTGCCGGGGAGATACGGATCGAGACCGAGAATCTGCCCGCCGGCGCGCCACGACCCGGGACCGTGCCGGCGGGGGATCTCGTAGTGCTCACGGTCGCCGATACGGGCGATGGCATGTCGCCGGATGTCCTCGCCCGCGCGTTCGAACCCTTCTTCACGACCAAGCCCCAGGGCAAGGGTACGGGTCTTGGGCTTGCGCAGGTCTACGGCACGGCGCGTCAGCTCGGCGGCGCCATTACGTTGCGCAGCCGACATGGTGAGGGCACCACGGCATCGATCTATCTCCTCCGGGGCGAGGTTGTCGCCGGCGCGGACGCCGACCGGACGCAAGGCCGTGGAGTTGCGACGGACGCGACGCGCATCCTCGTCGTCGATGACGATCCCCAGGTTCGTGCCGTCGCCGTCACCTTGCTGGAGGAACTCGGCTACGGGGTCGTCGAGGCAAGCGGCGGCGCGGAGGCCCTGCGGCTGCTGCACGGGGGAAACCGCATCGACCTGCTGCTGACCGACTACGCCATGCCCGGGATGACGGGAACCGAGCTTGCTGGGCGGGCGCTGGCGCTCGACCCCGCGCCTGGCGTGCTCATGATGACGGGCTACGCTGATGCGGCAGCGCTACCCTCGGAGGGCGTACCCGTGCTGCGCAAGCCCTTCGCGCTCGACGAACTCCGGGCAGCGGTCGAACGCCTTCAGTCCAAGCGGCCGGGCCGCGTTCTGCCTTTCCGCAGGGTGGCGGAGGCGGAGGACGGGGGCGGGCAGCTCGCCTGAACCGCCAGGCTTTGGTCAGACCGACCACACCGACCTCAACGCCATGGTCGATGTCACGGGTTGGAGATCAGGTCCTTGATGCGGCTGGCTAACGCCTCCATTACGAAGGGCTTGGTCAGCACTGCCATGCCGGGCTCCAGGTGGCCGTTGCCGACCGCAGCGTTCTCCGCGTAGCCGGTGATGAATAGCACCTTCAGATTCGGCCTGCTCACCCGCGCGGCGTCGGCCATCTGGCGGCCGTTCATGCCGCCGGGCAGCCCGACGTCGGTGACCAGCAGGTCGATGCGCACGTCCGACTGAAGCACCTTCAGGCCGGCGACAGCATCCGACGCCTCAATGGCGGTGTAGCCGAGGTCCTCCAGGACCTCGGTGACAAGCATGCGGATGCTCGGCTCGTCGTCGACGATGAGGACCGTCTCTCCCTGCTCGGCCCGGGGCGCGGTCGAGAGGTCGGGCATGCCGTCATCGCCCTCCGCCTCTCCGTAGTGCCGCGGCAGGTAGATGCACATCGTCGTGCCTTGGCCCACCTCCGAGTAGATGCGCACCTGCCCGCCCGACTGCCGGGCGAAGCCGTAGATCATGGAAAGGCCGAGCCCCGTGCCCTGACCCGTCGGCTTCGTCGTGAAGAAGGGGTCGAAGGCGCGGGCGATGACGTCGGGCGTCATGCCGGTGCCGGTGTCTGTGACGCAGAGCGACAGGTACTGCCCCGGCGGTAGTTCACGCTCCCTCGCCGTTCGGTCATCGAGCCACTTGTTGGCCGTCTCTATGGTGATCCGACCGCCTTCAGGCATCGCATCGCGGGCATTGATGCAGAGGTTGAGCAGCGCGTTCTCAAGTTGGGGCGGATCGACCAGCGCCGGCCAGAGCCCGGCCGCCCCGACCACCTCGATGTGGACCGCCGGGCCCACGGTCCGCCGGATCAGGTCCTCCATGCCGTGCACGAGGGCGTTCACGTCGGTGGGCTTGGGGTCGAGCGTCTGCCGGCGCGAGAAAGCGAGCAGGCGGTGGGTCAGGGCCGCCGCCCGCTTCGAGGCGCCCTGCGCGGCGTTGATGTAGCGGTCGAGGTCGGTCAGCCGGCCCTGGCTCATCCGGGTCTGCAGGAGTTCGAGCGAGCCCGAAATGCCGGTAAGTAGGTTGTTGAAGTCGTGGGCGAGGCCACCGGTGAGCTGCCCAACGGCCTCCATCTTCTGAGCTTGGCGCAGCGCCTCCTCGGTCAGGGCGAGCGCCGCGGCCGCTTCCCTCTCGGCCTGCACGTCGCGTCCGACCGCGTGGATGAAGCTCTCGTCCGGCACGGCGGTCCAGGACAGCCATCGGTAGCTGCCGTCCTTGTGCCGGTAGCGGTTCTCGAAGCGGGGGATGACCGAACCGTCCGAGAGGTCGCCGGCCGCCGCCGCTGTGGAGGCTGCGTCGTCCGGGTGGACAAGGTCCATGAAGGAGCGCCCGACCAAGTCGGCCTCGCTCCAGCCGAATAGCGTGTTCCAGGCCGGGTTCACCGCCACGATGGTCGCGTCGAAGCGTGCCACCAGCATGACGTCGGTTGAGAGCCGCCACATCCGGTCGCGGTCGCGGGTGCGCTCCTCGACCTGCTGCTCCAGGTTCTCGTTGAGGCGCTCCAACTGGGCTGCGGCCTGCTTGCGGTCCTCTATGTCGGTGTTCGTGCCGATCCAGCGGACGACCGCGCCGTTGGGACCGTGGATCGGCTCGGCCCGGACGAGGAACCAGCGGAAGGCCCCGTCCGCGCGCCGAATGCGGAACTCGGTCTCGTAATGCGTCCCGTCGGCCAGCGCGGCCCCCCAGGCGCGTCCCGCCGCCCCAACATCGTCCGGATGCACGATGGACGCCCAGGCCGTTCCGTCGAGTTCGCCCGCCGAGGTGCCGGCGTAGGCATGCACCTGCTCGTTGAACCAGTAGAGGGCGCCGTTCGCGTCCGCCGCCCAGACGTGGTTCGGCATGGCCTGGGCGAAGACCCGGAACTGCTCCTCGCTCTCGCGCCAGCTCGCCTCGGCGCGGAAGCGCTCGATGGCGGCCCGGGTACGCTCGGCGATGTCGCGGATGAAGGCGAGCTTGTCGGTGAGCCAGTCGCGCACCTGCCGGTCGTGCAAGAAGAACAGAGCCACGATCCGGCCCTGCTCCAACACCGGCACGTTGATCAAGGCGCGTACGCCGATGGCCAGGAGCGGGCCCGGGTTGCGCGCGGTCCGCGGGTCGGTCGTCACGTCGTGGATGACGACCTCGCGCCCTTGCGCCAGGCCCGCGCGGACCTCGCCGAACTCGTCGAAGCGGTGGCGGCCGGCGACGCTGGCCACCCCCGGCGCCGTCCAATCCCGCTCGATCTCGACATGCTCCATCGCCTCGTCGACGGTGCCGTACCCGGCCCGATCCAGGCCAAGCGTGCGAGCCATGATCTCAGCCCCGACCGCCGCCATCTCGGCGGTGTCGCGGCACGCCTGCAGCCTGTCGCCGAACGTGATCAGGGCATCCCGGAAGGATTCCTGCCTGCGGCGCTCCGTGAGGTCGCGGGTGACGGTGCCGTAGCCTGTGACGGAACCGTGCGCGTCGCGGACCGGGAAGATGGCGTAGTGAACCGGTACTGCGGCGCCGGTTGAGAAGTTGCGGAAGGCGAGGTCGCCCTCCCAGAAGCCGCTCTCGCGAACGGCCGGAAGGACCTTCCCCAGCACCGTCGGACGGTCCGCCGGCTCGAAATAGTCCATCAGGTTGTAACGGCGAGCTTCCTCCAGGCTCGCGAGCCCGACCAACTTGCGACCGCCCTCGTTGACGAACTCGGCGTTGCCTTCGAGGTCGGCGACCCCGATAAAGTCGCTCGACTGCTCGACGAGGGCCGCCAAGCGGCGCGCGGTCGCCTCTGCGGCACGTGCATCGGTGATGTCGCGAACCGTTCCGACGAAGCGGGCGGGCCGTCCGTCACGGAAGACCGTGTTACCGCGTGCCGCCAACAGGCGCTCCACGCCGTCGCGCCTGCCGATCACGCGGTATTCCAGCTCGAAGCCCTCGCGTGCGCCGATGGCCGCCTGGACGGCGCGGTCGGCCCGCTCCCGGTCGTCCGGGTGAACGCCCGGCAGGAAGGTGCCCTCGTAGGAGACCGGGTCGTCGGCCGACAGCCCGAACAGGGCGCGGGTACGCGCGTCCCAGGTGAGCGCGCCGGTGACGAGGTCGTAGTCGTAGATGCCGGTGCCGGCCCCCTCCAGGGCCAGCCTGAGCCGGTCCTCGGCCTCGCGTAGGTCGGCCTGGGCCGCCTGGCGCTCGGCGATGTCGGTCACCATGACGAAGATGCCGTCGACGACACCGCCCTCCGTCCGACGCGGGATGTAGCGGATCTCCGACTGGCGGGTCACGCCGCCACGGTACGGCATCAGCGCGTCGAAGGTGATATCCTCGCCGGCGAGCGCCCGTGCCATGAAGGGCAACCTGGCCTGGTAGACCTCCTCGCCGACGACCTCGCGCACCAGCCGGTTCAGGATTTCGCTCGCCGGACGGTCGAACCAGGCCTCGTAGTGCTTGTTCGCGAAGCGGTAGACGTGGTCGTGGTCGATGAAGCTGATGAGGACCGGCAGCGCGTCGGTGACGACCTGCAACTCGTCGCGGACGCGGCGGGTCTCACCCTCGCTCGCCGTGGCCGTCGTGCGGTCGCGCAGGATCTTGAGGAAGCCCAGGTCGGCGCCCTCGGGCGAGCGAAGGGGCATCATCTCCCCGCTGGCCCAGAAGCGTGTGCCGTCCTTGCGCAGGTGCCAGCGCTCGTCGGCTGCCCGCCCGGTCTCGGCAGTCTGGCGCACCTCCTCCGCGGGACGCCCGGCCGCGCGGTCCTCGGGCGTGAAGAAGGTCTCCGCCGAATGCCCGACCATCTCCTCGGCCGACCAGCCCAGGATGCGCTCCGCGCCCGGGTTCCAGGCAGTGACGCGTCCCTCGTGGTCGGTGGTGACGATGGCGAAGTCGACGGCGCTCTCAAAGATCGCCTGGTAGGACACCGGCTGCGATGGCGACGAGCGGTCTTGCGGGCACTCGCCCTCCGTGCCGCTCACCACGCCGCCCAGCCGTCGCGGTTCGACATCGGAGACACTCGCATACGGGAGGTTCGGGAGGCGGCCAATTGGATCATGGGCATTGGTCGATGGGGATGCTTCGGCGCGGGGGATGGGCGAATCGGGGCTCACAGGCGGACACGCGCGAGCATAGGTGCCCATGCCCGCTGAGGCAGGCCAGGCGTAGGCCGAGGCATGTGGCTACGCAATCGCCCGCGCGTGCCACCCGTCAGGCCGACGCCGCCACCATATCCGCCATGCGCGCCTGGCGTGCGCCAAGCGGCTTGCCGTCCCCGACCGTCGTGTCGCGCGCGGTCTGGTGCTCCATCTCCGCGTTGAGCTCGGCCCCAAGCAGAACGACCGTCGTAGATATCCAGATCCAGGTCATGAAGCCGATGGCGGCCCCCAGGGAGCCGTAGGTCTCGTTGTAGCTGCCGAAGTTGGCCACGTACCAGGAGAACAGTCCCGACGCGACGAGCCACAGGGTGCCGGCCACCGCGCTGCCCCAGGTCACCCAGCGCCATTTCGGCTTCCGGCGGCTCGGACCGTACCGGTACAGCACCGCCAGGGTGCCGATGACAAGGGCGAGCAGGGCGGGGAAGCGCAGCAGGGCGATGTACCAGGCCTTCTGGTCCAGCCCGAGCACCTGGAGCGCGGCCGGCACCACCACGATGCCGGTCAGCGCCAGCACGACGAACAGCAGCGCGCCGGCCGTGAACGCGAGCGACTGCAGGTTCAGCATGACGAACGAGCGCTTCTCCTCCTCCTCGTAGGCGATATTGAGCGCGTCGAAGATCGCCTTCATCCCCCCGTTGGCGCTCCAAAGCGAGAGCAGGATGCTGACGAGGGCGGTGAGCCCGAGCGCCGCGTCGCCTTTGTCGACCAGACGCTTCACCTGCCCGCCGACGATGTCGATGGCGCCGTCCGGCAGGATGCCGCGCAACTCGTTCAGATGGGTGCTGATCGTACTCGGGTCCGCGACCGCGCCGTAGATGGAGACGAGCGCCGCGACGGCCGGGAACAGCGCCAGGATGGCGTAGAAGGTCACGCCGGCCGCGACCAGGAGGATGCGGTCGTTGCCGAACTCCTGGTAGAGGCGGAGCGCGATGTCCTTCCACCCCTTGGCCGGGATTTCGGAGGGTGTGTCCGCCTGCCGCCCGCGCCCCGGTTCGGCCTCCGCAACGCGCTCGGCCGCGGCGCCCTCGTGCGAGACGGGCCCGTCCTCGGTCCCGAGCTTTTGGCCGCTATCCTGAGTGCCTGTCGCAAGCGTCAGCGGTTCCGCCCGCCGCTTCGGCAGCGCCACCAAGCCGACAAGGGCAACGCCCAGGAACATGGTCCAGAGGATCGAGGAGGACTGCTCGGTCCGGGCGGAAGGAAGCGGAGGGGGAGTTTGTTCCGACATGGCTCACCGTGGCGCAGGGCTCACGGCCGGCCCTGAGGCATCGTCACAACGGCAACGGACACGCTTTGGTGCCCTGGAGGACGCCGCGTTTCGAGAGCCAAGGCGATGCAGCCTTGCGAGGGAGCGGTCGTTTGCCTGCGTCCGCACTATCTAGCGGGGCGGACCGAACAAGCGTGGCAGGCCAGGACGCCAGCCGGCGCCCGACCGAGAGGTAA
This sequence comes from Methylorubrum suomiense, assembly GCF_022179765.1. GTDB lineage: Bacteria > Pseudomonadota > Alphaproteobacteria > Rhizobiales > Beijerinckiaceae > Methylobacterium > Methylobacterium suomiense. The sequence goes on from NZ_BPRE01000002.1 coordinate 169,476, forward strand.
TGCCACCACGATGCCACGCTGGCTTCCCCGTTGCGCGATGCCCTCGGCCGCCCTGGTCCGTCCCAGTACCACGAGCGCCTCTCCGTCGCGTTGCGGAGGCGCCGGGATGCGGGGCCGTGCGCAGCATGGCTGACGCCTTCTCGTTCCTGCCCACCGGTGGACTGACCGACGCCGAGATCCGCTCCCGCGATTGGTCCGAAACCTCGCTCGGCCCGCCGGAGGGCTGGCCCCCAGCACTCCGCAATACGCTCTCGCTGACGCTGTCCCTCCCCCACGGCGATGTTCCTCGCCTGGGGGCCGGACCTGCTCTGCTTCTACAACGACGCCTACCGGCCGATCCTCGGCTACCGGCTGGACACGGCGCTGGGGTGCCCTTTCCGCGAGGTCTGGGCCAGCATTTGGGACGAGATCGGGCCGCTGGTCGACGCCACCCTGGCGGGCGAGAACCAGATCCTGACCGACGTCATGCTCGACCTCTCGCGCCAGGGCGAGCCCGAGCGGAGCTGGTGGTCCTTCACATACTCGCCCGTCCTCGACGAGTCCGGAGCCGTCAACGGCCTGTTCTGCGTCACCGCCGAGACCACGAACCGGGTGCTGGGCGAGGCGCGCTTACGCGAGAGCGAGGACCATTATCGGCATACGGTCGAGCTCAACCCGCAGGTACCCTGGACCTGCGACCCGGACGGCAACATCACCTCATACTCGAATCGCTGGCTCGAACTGACGGGCCAAGCCGCGGGTGAGCCGGACGGCTCCGGCTGGGCGAGATCACTCCACCCCGACGACGTGCCGTGGACCATGACGGCCTTCTCGGCGGCTCTGACATCCGGCGAACCGGTGGACGTCGACTATCGCATCCGCGTGGCGACTACCGGCGAGTACCGCTGGATGCGGGCCCAGGCCCGGCCGCGCCGGAACGAGGGCGGCGGCATCGTCCGCTGGTACGGCGTCGTCGAGGACATCCACGACCGCAAGCTCGCCGAGGAGCGCTTGCGCGAGATGAACGAGACGCTGGAGCAACGCGTCGTCGAGGCGCTCGCCCAGCGCAAGCTCTGGGCCGACGTGTTCGAGACGACCGACGCCTTGGTGAACGCCCTCGACATGGATTTCCGGGTGCTGGCCATCAACGGCGCCTGCGCGGACGAGTTCGAGGCGATCTACGGGGTCCGGCCGCGGGCGGGCGACAACCTGATTGATCTGCTTGCGCACAAGCCCGAGCATCAGGCCGCGTCCCGCGAGGTATGGGCACGCGCGCTGTCGGGGGAGGAGTTCACGCTCGCCGGCGAGTTCGGCGACCCGGCCCGGAGGCGGCGCTGCTACGAGCTGAGGTTCACCACGCTGCGGGACGGCGCTGGCAGGAGGGTCGGTGCCTTCCAATACGGCACCGACGCCACCGAGCGGCTGCGCGGCCAGGAGCAGCTCGCCCGTGCCGAGGAGGCGCTGCGCCACGCGCAGAAGATGGAGGCCGTCGGGCAGTTGACCGGAGGCGTCGCGCACGACTTCAACAACCTGCTCACCATCATCCGCTCGTCGGTCGAGTTCCTGCGCCGTCCGAACCTCGCCGAGGAGCGCCGAACCCGCTACCTAGAGGCGGTGGCGGACACGGTCGACCGCCCCGCCAAGCTGACGAGCCAGCGACTGTCCTTCGCACGGCGGCAGGCGCTGAAACCCGAGGTGTTCGACCTGCGGGAGCGCGTGCGGGGCATCTCGGAGATGCTGAACTCCGTTACCGGCGCGCGCATCCGCATCGTGACCGAGGTGACGGAAGGGCCATGCCACGTGCGGGCTGACACGAGCCAGTTCGAGACGGCGCTGGTGAATCTCGCAGTGAACGCCCGGGACACCATGGACGGTGAGGGCACGCTGACGCTCCGGCTCACCTGTGGCGAGGCGTTGCCCTCGATCCGTGGGCACGCCGGCGCACCTGGGCCCTTCGCGGTGGTGTCGGTCTCGGACGAGGGTGTCGGCATCGTGCCAGAACTCCTGGCGCGCATCTTCGAGCCGTTCTTCACGACCAAGGAGGTCGGCAAGGGCACGGGGCTCGGCCTGAGCCAGGTCATCGGCTTCGCCAAGCAGTCGGGCGGCGACGTGGACGTGGCGAGCGAGGTGGGGCGCGGCACGACGTTCTCGCTGTACCTGCCTCATGTCGACCCGCCGCAGGAAGGATCTGAGGCCGGCGAGGAGGAAGCCGACGAGCAGGAGGTGGGGCGGCCTCTGTGCGTGCTGGTCGTGGAGGACAACCTCGACGTCGGGCGCTTCTGCACGCAGCTCCTGGAGGATCTCGACCACGCCACGGTCTGGGCGCACAACGCGGAGGCCGCGCTCGCGGAGATGGAGCGTGTGCCGTTCCGCTTCGACGCGGTGTTTTCGGACGTGGTGATGCCCGGCATCGGCGGCGTCGAACTCGCTCGCCGGCTCCGGAAGGACCACCCGAGGCTGCCGGTCGTCCTGACGACCGGCTATAGCGACGTGCTGGCCCGCGACGACGCCCATGGGTTCGAACTCGTGCGCAAGCCCTACTCGGCCGAACAGGTCGCGCGGGCGCTGCAGCGGGTCACCGGCCGACGGTCCTGACAGGTCCGCCGAGCTCGCCGAGGGACGCGCGCCTCGGCTCAGGCCGTTAAGCCGGTTGCCCCGCCGAGGGCCGGGTGGCGGAGGCCGACGCGCACGTCGAGGCCCGCCGCCCCTCCTTCGCCCCAGGCAATTGTCGCCGGCATGCGGGCCCCGCCGGCGGTCTCGAACTCGACCTTGTCGCCGGGCGCGAGGAGCGGGCCGCCGGCGATGCGGGCGCCGTGGGAGGACACCTCGACGAGGCGCACCGGGTGCCGTCGGCCGCCCACGTGCAGGAAGCCCGCCTCGTCGACCGCGACGCGCACGTTGCCGCGGCGCTCCTCCAGGTCCGTCGTGACCCGTTGTACGAACAGGCCCACGGACGCCGCGAGGTCCGCCGCGACCGCCTTGAGGGATTCGGACGCGGACAGGGCGCCGTCGGCATGGCGCCGCGTCTCCTGTGTGGCCCGCGAGACCGACACCGCGCCGGCGTGCGCCTCCGAACTGCCTTCGGCGACCTGCGCCACCGTGCGGGAAATCTCCTGCGTGGCCGCCCGCTGCTGGTCCACCGACACGGCGATGGACGTCGTCAGCGCGTTCACCTCCTGGGTGGCGGAGGCCATCGCGTGGACGGAGCCGACGGTCCGCCGCGTCGAGGCCTGGATGGCCTCGACCTGGGACACGATCTCGTCGGCCGCCCTCATGGTCTGGCCCGACAGCGCCTTCACCTCCGAGGCGACCACCGCGAAGCCCCGGCCGGCCGCGCCGGCGCGCGCCGCCTCGATGGTGGCGTTGAGCGCCAGGAGGTTGGTCTGGTCGGCGACCGACTTGATCAGGCCCGTGACGGTGCCGATCCGGTCGGCCACGACCGCGAGCTGCTCGACCTCGTCGTTCGTAGTCCGCGCGATCTCGGTCATGTGCGCGATGAACTCGCGCGCCCGCTCGGTCTGGCCGGCGATGTCCGAGATGGAGGCGCTGAGTTCCTCGGCGCCCGCGGACACGGAGAGCACGTTCTGAGCCGTCGCCGACGCCGTGGCCTCCGACGCGGCGGCCTGACGGCTGGACCGCTCGGCGACGCCGCTGAGGGCGAGCGCGGTCTCGCGCATGCCGCCGGTCTCGCGCTCGACCTTATGCTCGATCTCGACCAGGGCGTCGCGGAACTCGGCGACGACCTCGCCGAGCCGGCGCTGGCGGTGAGCCTCCAGGTTACGGTCCTGACCCGCCGCTGCCTCGGCGCGGCGCTGGGCCAGCACGCTGTCGGCGGCTTGCCTGGTCGCCTCCTCGGCCGAGGAGAGGGCCTTGGCGAGCTGGCGGGCGGCCAGCACCAGGGCGGCGGCCTCGGTGACGAGGACGACGGCGTGCAGGACCACGCGCAGGTACTCGGCGCCGTTCGGGAATACGGCGACCGGGTAGAGCACGTTCAGCGCGAGGTGGTGGACGGCGACGACGCCGGCCGCCACGAGGATGGAGGACCAGCAGCACCAGCCCGCCGCAACCGCGAGGGCGGCGAAGAAGACCATATGCACGTCGATCTGGAGGTGCGTGCCCGAGGAGGCTAGGACCAGCAGGCCGACCAGCATCATCAGGGAAGCCGAGGAGAGGTGGCGCGTGATGGCCGTCGCCCCGTGCTGGCGGGCGGCGGCGAGGGCCGCGCCGGGTAGGAGGACCGCGAGGACCGTCACGGGCACGGGCATGACGTCCCGCCACCAGGCGAGCGTCGTGACGATGGCGGCGAGGACGCCGAGAGCGCCCAGCATGACCGGCAGGAAGGCGAGGCGGAGGCGGTCGAGGCTGCTTTCGGTCATGGCGTGGACGGTCCGGTGAGGTTGGCGGAGGGCCGGTAGCTTGGAAGGCAGGTGCCCAGGGGCCCGGCGGCGAGGACGAGGAGGGCACCGGCCCGGCGCAGGTGGGCGGCGACGTCGCGCCCGGGGGCGTAGAGCACCGCGACGTGCCCGCCGGCGGAGAGCCACAGGATGGGTGCGCCCGAGGCTGTGACGGCCTTAGGGACCGGTGCGTCCGGGAAGAGGGTGATGACGGCCACGGGCTCGCCGGGGCGTGGCGCGAGCGTGAGGGCGACCGGGGCGAGGCCGCAGCCGACGATCAGGGCGCAGGTCACGGCGGCGGCCCGGAGCGACGAGAGGGCCGGTGATGGAGTAACTGCCGTTCGCCCCCTCATCCTCCGCCTCCATCCCTGCCGATCCGACATCCGTTCACGGGCGAGGTTGACGCTTGCCCCTTCACCGACTGTCTCAGGCGCGTTTGCGGTCATCGGAGGTGACGGGAATCGTGCCATGCGTATGCCTGGCGAACTGCGCGATGGGTGACGGGCGGCCCATCAGGTAGCCCTGCGCGGCGTGGCACTGCTCGGCGGCGAGGAAGCCGAGCTCGGCCTCCGTCTCGACGCCCTCGGCCAGGACCGGCAGCCCGAGGCCGCGGCCGAGGCCCAGGACCGAGCGCACGATGGCCGCCGTCTGCTCGTTGCTGTCGACGGAGCGCACGAACGAGCCGTCGACCTTGATCTTGTCGAACGGGAACGAGCGCAGGTTCGACAGGGACGAGTAGCCGGTGCCGAAGTCGTCCATGGCGACGCGCAGGCCGAGCGATTTCAACTGCCGGAGGGTCAGGAGCGCCCGGTTCGGGTCGCTGATCAGCGCCGTCTCGGTGACCTCGACCTCAAGCCGGTGCGGGGCCAGCCCGGTCCTGAGCAGCACCTCGTGCACGAGGCCGACGAAGTGCGGGCTGTGGATCTGCACCGCCGAGACGTTGACCGCGATGGACAGGGGCTGCGTCCAGCTCGCGGCCTCCCGGCAGGCCTCGCGCAGCACCCACTCGCCGATCTGCAGGATGGCGTCGCTCTCCTCGGCGATGGGGATGAACAGGGCGGGCGAGACGTAGCCCCGCTCCGGGTGCTTCCAGCGCAGCAGCGCCTCGAAGCCGATGACGGCTCCCGTGCCGACGTCGGTCTGGGGCTGGTAGACGAGGTGCATCTCGCCGCGGGCCACGGCATGGCGCAGGTCGTGCTCCAGCAGTCGGCGCTCGCGCACCTCAACGCCCATCTTCGCCTCGAAGAAGCGGTAGGTGCCGCGCTCTTCCGACTTGGCGCGGTAGAGGGCGGTGTCGGCGTAGCTGAGGAGGGCGGCCCGCTCCTGCGCGTCGTCCGGGTACAGGGCGATGCCGATGCTGGTGGCGACCTGCGGGCCGTTGCCCCCCGCCTTCCCTGCGCGCAGCGCCTCCAGGATGCGCTCGGCGAGGCGGCCGGCCTCGGAGGGCCCGTCGCAGGGCGCCAGCACCGCGAACTCGTCGCCGCCCAGGCGGGCCACCATCTGCGCGTCGTCGAGTTCGGCCGAGACGATGCGGGCGACGCTCTCCAGCATGGCGTCGCCGGCGGCGTGGCCGAACAGGTCGTTGACCTCCTTGAAACGGTCGAGGTCGAGGCACAGCACCGCGAGCTTGCGCCCGCCCGCGTCGGCGGCGCGCATCTCCTGGTCGAGGCGCTTGCCGAAGCTCGCGCGGTTGGCCAGTCCCGTGAGGGCATCATGGTGGGCGAGGAACTGGATCTGGCTCTCGGCCTGGCGCCGGGCGCGGAGGTCGCGCACGGCCACCGCGTAGTGCGGACGGCCGGCGTGCTCCACCGGCTGCATGATGACCTCGACCGGCACGAGCGTGCCGTCGGCCTGGCGGAGCTCGGCCTCGACCGGGCGGTCGGGCTGGCCGGCCAGGGCGAGCCGGGCCGCGTCGCCCGGCAGGTACGCCGACAGGGCCGTCCCCACGAGCGCACCCTGCGGCAGGCCGACGAGCTTGGCGAAGCTCCGGTTGGCGCTCACCACGGTGTCGTCGGTGCAGACGACGAGCCCCTCGACGGCGGCGTTGGCGAGGCTGTGCAGGCGCTCCGCCTCCAGCTTGGCGTGACGACGGTCACGCACGTCGAGGGCGAGCGCGGCGCCGGCCAGCAGCAGGATGGCGAAGCTCGCGAGCGCCACGGCCACCGCAAGCCAAGCATTCGGGACGGCGGATGCCGACACCGCGAGCGTCGGGTCGGGCGTGACGGTGACGGCGCCCATCGCAGTGAAGTGGTGGCTGCAGATGGCCAGCAGCAGCAGGAGGGCGGCGGGCAACTGGCGGGCGAGCCCGCGGGCGCCGACCTGGGCCGCGAGCGCCGCGCCGCCGAGGATGCCTCCCAGGGCGAGCGAGACGCCGACCGTGGTCGGGTCCCACGCCTTCTGGCCGGCGACATCGTAGGCGGCCATTCCGGTGTAGTGCATCGCCGCGATGCCGAGGCCAAGGACCGCGCCGCCGGCCCAGGCCGCGGCGCGCCCGCCGACGAGGACGGCGAGCGAGAGGCCGGAGCCGGCGAGCGCGACGGCGATGACCAGCGAGAAGCCGGTGAGAACGACGTCGTAGCCGCTCGGCACGCCGGGCGCGAAGGCGAGCATGGCGATAAAGTGGGTCGCCCAGATGCCCGAGCCGCCCGCCGCCGCCGCGACGGCGAGCCAGCCGCCTTGCGCCCAGCCCTCCGCCCTGCGGGCGTGGCTGACGATGCAGACCGTGGTGAGCGCGGCGAGCGCGCAGGTGGCGGCCGCGAGGGCGACGAGGCGGAGGTCGTGGGATTGGACCAGACAACCGACGACGGTGAGCATGGGACGGCCCCGGGTAGGTTCGAATCCCCACCTTGGGCGAAGGCCGTTGAGACCGATTTAATGGAGCGCGACGGACGCGCGAATCCACAGGCGAAACGCTGGTGAGCAGATGCGGCGTGCCGCCGCGGGGCTCGCCCGCGCTCAGGCCCCGGCGACCGCCCCGAACGCAGCGAGCGCCTCCTGCCCGGCCGCTCCGGCGTCCTCCGCCGTAGCGAAGGGTTCGGGCGAGACGCAGATGGACACGCCATCCGCGTCGGTCAGGTGCCAGCGGAAGCGCTCGTGGCTGTCCCCGCACGCCTCTACGGTGACGGCGACCGGCATGGGGTCGTCCATGGCGCCCGCCCCTCAGCTATCCGCCTTCGCACCGCTGAGCGTCAGGTCGAGGTAGGTCTTGGTGACCGGCTCGATCAACCCTGAGATCTCCTCGGCGGCCTTCGTCTCCTCGTCGACTGCCGCGCGGAAGCCAGCGACCTTGTCGGACTCGCCCGCTCGTTCCGCGATGACAGCGAGCGAGCGGTAGGCGGCGACCTGGTCGTACTGGTAGGCGTAGCCCGCGTAGAGGTTCTTCAGGGTCTCGTCCTGCGCCACGGCGTGCACGGCCGCGCCGATGGTGCCGGCGACGCTGGTCGCGGTCTCCTTCAGAGTCGAGGCGGTCTCCCCGACGGCCTCCAGCGCCTGGTCGAGGCGGGCGATCTGCCCCTTCGTGGTCTCGACGTGACGACGCAGGACCGCGGCGTAGTCCGGGTAGCGCTCAAGGCCTGAGAGTTGGCGCTCCATCTGCTCCAGGCCCTGCCGCTCCAGGGCGCGCGTGTTGCGCAGCGCGCCCGCGTAGATCGTGCCGATGTCCGTGCTGGCCATGCCTTCGTGGCTCCTCGTCGGTGTGGGTTCGCCGGCCAACGTGGGCAGGATGGCGCCGTTCCTGGGCACCCCTGCGGCGGAAGCGCCGCGCCAAGCCTGTTCCTCAGGCAGACTGTTTGACACGGGCCCAGCCACCCCGATGCACGAGCTTTCGGTCCGACGACCATATGTCGCCCTACGGCCGAGGTGTGCCTCATGTCAGGATCGACGCACCCGGACGGGCTTAGCTCCGCCGTAACTTCAGGGGGAGCAAACGAACATGGACCACGTAACCCCGCTGGCCCTTGCCTACGATGCGGTCGCGGCCGCCCGGCAGGTGGCGGCGACGGCGGCCATGCGGGCCGCCGACCAGGACCGCGACCAGGGCTTCCCGGCCGAGGACGTCGCCGACCTCGCCCGCCTGGGGCTGCTCGCGGCGCCGGTCCCGTCCATGGCTGGGGGCGCCGGCCTGGGTGAGGAGCCGGGCGCCCGCAGGCTTGCCGCGGTGCTGCGGCTGGTGGGCTACGGCAGCCTGGCGCTCGGGCGCCTCTACGAGGGGCACGTCAACGCGCTGCAACTCGTCGGCCTCTACGGCGGGCCCGAGCAGCGGGAACGGCTGTTCGCCGACGCCCGCGACGGCCACCTGTTCGGCGTCTGGAACACCGAGCCTCCCGAAGGCGGCCTTACCCTGGAGGACGGCGCCGGCGGCCTACGGCTGGCCGGCGTGAAGACCTTCGCCTCGGGCGCGGGCTACGTCACCCGTGCCTTGGTGACGAGCCGGGGCCCGGGTGGGAGCGGGACCCTGATGCTGGTCGTGCCGCTGAAGACTGGGACCAGGGCCGACCTGTCGGCGTGGCGGTCCCACGGCATGCGCGCGTCGGCCACCGGCACCCTCGACTTCGCCGGCATCGCGGTGGCGGCGGAGGACATCCTGGGCGGCCCGGACGACTACTTCCGCCAGCCGGATTTCTCGGGAGGCGCGTGGCGCTTCGCGGCGGTCCAGCTCGGCGGCATCGAGGCCGTATTCGACGTTTGGCGGGGGCATCTCGCGGCGACCGGCCGCGGCGGCGACCCGCACCAGCTCGCCCGCCTCGGCGAGGGTGCCATCGCGGTTGAGGGAGCCCGGCTCTGGGTGGAACGCGCCGCTCAGGCGGTCTCCGATCCCGCCCTGCCGCCTGAGCGCGTCGTCGCCCTCGTCAACCTGGCGCGGCTCGCCGTGGAGCGGGCCGGGCTCGACGTGCTGCAGCTGGCCCAGCGCTCGGTCGGCCTACAGGGATTCCTACGGCCCCACGCTCTGGAGCGGCTGTCGCGCGACCTCGCCACCTACCTGCGCCAGCCCGGACCGGACCGGGCCCTCACCGCGGCCGCCGAGGAGATCCTTCGCGCCGGCGGCAGGGCTGGGGACCTGTGGGACGGGGCGGCGGCATGAGCATGCCCGGTGGCGGCGACGCGGTCCCCGCCGGGGACGGGTGGTTCGACACGCCGCGGCGCTATGGCCGCGTCAGCCGCGGCTTCCACTGGCTGATGGCGGCGCTCTTCGCCTGGCAGTTCGCCGGCGCCCTGCTCTACGTCGCTACCGGCGAAAACGCGGTGACGCGTTTGGTCGGCGGCAGCCACTTCACCCTGGGCTTCACCCTGTTCGCGCTCGTGCTGCTGCGCGGGGCCTGGGGACTGGCGAACCTAACCCGGCGCCCGCCGCATCCGGGGCGCCTGGGCCGTGCCGCCGTGGCCGGCCACCTTCTCATCTACGCGCTGATGGTCATCGTGCCGGGCATCGCGCTGCTGCGGCAGTACGGGTCGGGCAAGCCGTTCACGCCCTACGGCATCCTGTTGATGCCCGGACGCGACGACAAGGTCGCCTGGATGGTCGCTCCAGGCGACCTGCTCCATCACTGGCTGGCCTTCACGCTCCTAGCGGTGCTGGTCGGCCACGTCGCCATGGCCTTCCTGCATCGCAGGTTCAATGGTGAGGACGCGCTCTCCAGGATGACGTGAGGCCGTCGCGCCCAGGCGGTGCGGACGCGCGTCACGCCTTCTTGAGTTCGTCGGCCTTGTGCACGGCCTCCTTGCCGGACTTAGCACTTTTCACGCGGTACTGGGGCTCGGCCTTGAACGCCTTGGCGGTGTGGCCCTTCACCTTGGTCGTGCCGGTCTTCTTCTTGACGACCGTGCCCTGGGTCGTACCGCCGGCGCTGTCCCACTTCACTTTGTCGCCTGCCTTGAGGCTCTTGCCTGTCATCGCGCGTCTCCCTGGTTCAGGAGGCAATGCCGCCGAGGACCCCTCGTTCCGTCTGAAGGTCGACTCCGCGGGAGCCGCGTAACGGGGGACGCCACCCGTGACGCGTTACGCTTCCCGGGATCCCCACCATGCGGCGGCGCGGGCGCTGACAAGGGCTTGGCCGACCGCTACCGTACCGGCCGGGCTGCCCCCCCGCCGCAGAGACCGACCGAGCCGATGACCGACGCGACGCCCAGCACGCCCCCCGCGGAGGGGGCGAGGATCTCGACCGGGGTGCCCGGCCTGGACGACGTGCTCTGCGGGGGCCTGACGCCAAGCCGGCTCTACCTGCTGGAGGGCACGCCTGGGACCGGCAAGACGACGCTGGCGCTGCAGTACCTGCGGGAGGGCATGGCCCGCGGCGAGCGCGCCCTTTACGTCACCCTGTCCGAGACCACGGAGGAGCTTCGCGCCGCCGCGGCGACCCACGGCTGGGCCCTCGACGGCATCGACGTCCACGAACTCGTCGACGAGGACGGCCTGGACCCGGACGGCGAGCAGTCGATCCTGCACCCGTCCGAGATCGAGCTCGGCGAGACGGTGCGCGAGGTCATCGCCCGGGTCGACAAGACCAAACCCGACCGGGTGGTGTTCGACAGCCTGTCCGAGCTGCGGCTTCTGGCACAGAACCCCCTGCGCTACCGGCGCCAGATCCTGGCCCTCAAGCGCTTCTTCGCCAAGCGCGCCTGCACGGTGCTGATGCTGGACGACAAGACCTCGGAGACCGGCGACGTCCAGCTCCACAGCATCGCCCACGGGGTGGTGTCGCTGGACCAGATGCCGCGCGAGTACGGCTCCGAACGCCGCCGCCTGCGCATCGTGAAGATGCGCGGCATCAAGTTCCGCGGCGGCTACCACGACTTGGTGCTGGAGACCGGCGGCATCCAGGTATTCCCGCGCCTGGTGGCGGCCGAGCACCACGCCGACTTCGACCCGGCGGGCAAGTCCACCGGATCGGCCGAGCTCGACCTGCTGCTCGGCGGCGGCCTCGTGCCCGGGACCAACACCCTGCTGCTCGGGCCCTCCGGCGTCGGCAAGACAACCACCGCGGTCCGCTTCATGGTGGCGGCGCTGGAGCGCGGCGAGAGCGCGACCTACTACCTGTTCGACGAGGGGCTGGCGACGCTGATGGCCCGCTGCGCCACGCTGGGCATGGACCTGCGGCCGCACGTCGAGGCCGGCCGGCTGACCATCACGCAGATCGACCCGGCCGAGGTCTCGCCGGGCGAGTTCGCGACGATGGCCAGGCATGCGGTCGAGGAGCGCGGGTCGGCCTTCGTGGTCATCGACAGCTTGAACGCCTACCTGCACGCGATGCCGGGCGAGGAGTACCTCATCCTGCAGATGCACGAACTCCTGAGCTACCTGAACCAGCAGGGTGTCACCACGCTGCTGGTGCTCGGCCAGCACGGGGTCATTGGCGAGGTCCGCACGGACGTCGACCTGAGCTACCTGAGCGACTGCATCCTGCTGTTCCGCTTCTTCGAGGCCAAGGGTCAGATCCGCACGGCGCTCTCGGTGGTGAAAAGCCGGGTCAACGCGCACGAGCGCACCATCCGCGAGTTGCGCTTCTCCGGGGGCGGCATGCAGGTCGGCAAGGCGCTCTCCGACTTCGAGGGCGTGCTCACCGGCCTGCCGGCCTACCGGGGCGAGGTCGCGATGCTGACGGGCCAGGCGGTTCCGGGCGACGAGGCGTGAGCGTTTCCATCGCGGACGAGGAGCGCGTCCTCATCCTCGCGCCGCGCGGACGCGACGCCGCCGTCACGGGGCAGGTGCTCGCCCAGGCGGGCACGGGGACCGAGCCGTGCCCGGACATGGCGGCGTTGCTGGACGGGTTGGCTGCCGGCGCCGGCGCGGCGCTCGTCACCGAGGAGGCGCTGGACGGCGACCTGGATGCCCTGTTCGCTTGGCTGGACGCTCAGCCGGCGTGGTCGGACTTCCCCTTCATCGTGCTGGCGACGCGCCAGGCCGGGCGCCGCCCGGAGCGCGCCGCGCGCCTGCTCGCACGGCTCGGCAACGTCGTCCTGCTGGAGCGCCCGGTGAACGCCGAGACGCCGGCGAGCGCCGCGGCCTCGGCCCTGCGGGCGCGCCGCCGCCAGTACCAGGCCCGCGAGTACCTCCTGGAACGCGAGCGCGCCCAGGAGCAGCTCCGACGCTCCAACGAGGACCTGGAGCGGCGCGTGGCCGAGCGGACGCGCGAGGTCGAGGCCGCTCACGAGACCCTGGCCTTCGCGCTCGACGCCGCCGGCATGGCCTCGTGGGACCTCGACTACGTCACCGGAGTTTCGCGTCGCTCGCCGCGCTACGACGCCGTCTTCGGCTACGCGGGTGAAGGGCCCGCCTGGGACCGGCAGGTCCTCCTCTACCACATCGTCGAGGAGGACCGCGGCATCGCCGAGCGCGCTTTCGCGGCGACCTTGGAGACCGACGCGCTCGACCTCGAATGCCGCGTCCGGCGCGTCGACGGGGCCATCCGGTGGATCGCCCTGCAGGGCCGGATCAAGCGCGACGCCTCCGGCGCGCCCTTGCGCATCGCCGGCATCCTGATGGATCGGAGCGACCAGCGGCTCACCGAGGAGGCGCTGCGCCAGGCCCAGAAGATGGAGGCCATCGGTCAGTTGACCGGCGGCGTGGCGCACGACTTCAACAACCTGCTCACCGTCATCGTCGGCGGCCTCGACATGATGCTGCGCCGGCCCGAGCAGGTCGACCGCGTCAAGCGCCTGGCCGAGGCGGCCATGGGGGCGGCCCGTCGCGGCGAGCAGCTGACCCAGCAGCTCCTGGCCTTCTCGCGCCGGCAGATGCTGCGGCCCCAGACCCTCAACCCGAACCGGCTGCTGCTCGACTTCAAGCCGCTGGCCGAGCGCGCGGCGGGCGGGGCCGTCGAGCTCGCCTTTGACCTCGACCCGGCCCTCGATCCGATCCGCATCGACCCGGCGCAGTTCGAGGCGGCGGTGCTGAACCTGATCGTGAACGCGCGCGACGCGATGGAGGGGCGGGACGGGCACGCCCGCATCGCAATGACGAGCCGCAACGCCCGCCTCGACACGGCGGCCGTCGCCGACAGGGGCGTGCCGCCCGGGCCCTACATCGTGGTCTCGGTGACCGACACCGGGAGCGGCATCCCGCCCGACAAGCTCCAGCGCGTGTTCGAGCCGTTCTTCACCACCAAGGAAGTGGGCAAGGGCACCGGGCTCGGATTGAGCCAGGTCTACGGCTTCACGCGCAGCGCCGGAGGGTTCGCTCACATCGATTCCGTGGTCGGTGCAGGCACGACGGTGAGCCTGTACTTCCCGCGCTCGGCCGACCCTGCGGGCGAGGAGGTCGGCACGGGCCCGGCCGCGGCCATCCCGTTGCGCCGCGCCGGCGAGGGCGAGACGGTGCTGCTGGTCGAGGACGACGAGCAGGTGCTCGCCATGGCGACAGAGAGCCTGGAGGAACTGCGCTACCGGGTCGTCGTCGCCCGCAACGCCGCCGAGGCGCTGGGGCACCTCACGGGTGTGGAGCGTATCGACATCCTGTTCTCGGACGTGGTGATGCCCGGCGGCATGAACGGGTCGCAGCTCGCGGTCGAGGCGCAGCGGCTCCGGCCCGGCATCAAGGTGCTGCTCACCTCGGGCTACGTGGCCAACCTCGACGAGGGGCAGGTCATCGGGCGCGGCGAGCTCCCGGTGCTCAACAAGCCCTACCGCCGCGACGAGCTCGCTCGCTCGCTGCGGCTGGTGCTCGGGGGTGGGGAGCGCTGACGCCGGACGGCTAGGCCCTTGCCTCGGGCGGGACTGCATCCCGGAGGGCGGCGTCCGGGAGGGCAGTTCCGCGCAGCCCGGGGTCCGGTCGGGGGTCGGGCGTAGCGCGGTGCAGGTATCCCGAGTCGAAATCAGCCGCCGCCTCCAGGGCTGCCAAGTCCGGGATGACGACGCGGCGGCCCCGGATCTCGATCAGCCCCCGTTTCCGCAGCGACTGCAGGGACCGGTTGACGTGGACGGACGTCATCCCGGTCGCGTCGGCGAGGTCGACCTGCGTGAGTAGGAGGTCGTACCCCACGTCGGAGGCCAGCCCCACGGACCGGAGCCGCACCAGCATCTCGCACAGGATGTGGGCGAGGCGCCGCTCGCAGGAGCGCCGGCCGACGTTCACGAGCCACTGCCGCGCCGTCGCGGCCTCGACCAGGGCAGCGAGGCGCATGGCCCGGGCGATGCCGGGATGGCCGTCGAGCAGGTCCCCCACCGTCCGGGTCGGGATGTGCGCCACGCAACAGGGGGACAGCGTGCCGATGGCGTGGTCCATCGCGTTGAGCAAGCGGACGTCTAAGTCGCACAAGTCGCCAGGGATGAGGAAGGCGAGCACCTGCCGGGTTCCGTCCGGCAGGATCTTGTAGCGGCAAGCCATGCCTTCGAGGACGAGGAACACGCCCCGCGGCGTGTCACCCTCGCGGATCAAGTCCGTCCTGGCGGGGACCGCGACGGGGTGGGCGGCGACCTGCGCCAAGTGGCGTCGGTCCTCGTCCGATAACGGCGACAGGGCGGCGAGCTTCCTCAGCAGCGGATTGTGGTCTGGCATCGATTCGGCGCCCCGTGGGGCTTGTGCCCCACGAGTGAACTAGAGCGGACGAAGGCCTTCGGCACCAGCACATACGTCTCGCGGCGCTCCGGCGGCGCCTCGCACCAGATGTAGGTGGTCAATACACCTGGGCCGTCAGGTTCCTACGCACGTGGAACCAAGGAAACGAGGCCGTTCAGGGCATGCGACCCGCTCAGATCGACTGCCTATCACTAGCCGTGAGTTGCGCGAGTCCCGATGGCGCCAGGCCTTTATCCCACGGCGGACGCGGCTCTCGTCGCAGGCTCGGAGACGTTCGTCAATTTGCCCCAACCTGCTGATGTCATGGCCGCCGCAGACAGGTCCGCTTCTTCGTAACGAGCGGACATCTGGGTCGGCACAATTGAAAGCCTGCTATGGGTCATGAGCCGCCTTGGCAGCCAACAAGGCTCCAGCGCAAACTTCGAAACTATTGAGCGCCCGAAAAGGGCAATTTTCATGCATTCGCTCTCATCAGCCACCGGTGCAGCGTGAGCCACTGATTCATGGCGGCTTTGCCCTATGCTCTCGGGGAGCCGCATTGCGCCATGAGCTGACCTTTGCCGTCAGCCATTCGAAGGGCTGGTCATCGACCGAGAGCAGACGCGCGCGACTATAGGCCCGGGCGGTCCCGACTGTCGCGACCTCCTCAGTGGGACATCAGGCAACAGACGGTCGTCTTGCTCAGCAGGTCGCGCGTGACCCCGCCGAAGAACCACTCACGCAGGCGGCTGTAGCCGTAGCCGCCTGTTACGATAAGGTCCCCGTCAATCGCGCGGGCGGCCTTCTGCAGGTCCTCGGCGACGCTCCAGCCAGAACGCACCGCCACGCTCGCGCTCGCGTTGACATCGTGCAGGGTGAGGTAGCGGACTACATCGTCGACCTCTGCCCGGTCCTCGGCATCCGTGACCCGAAGGACCTGGACCTCCTCCGCACGCCTGAGTAGCGGCAGGGCGTCCGAAAGCGCCCGGCGGGTCTGGGGGGTGTTCTTCCAGCCGACGACGATGCGCCTGGCCTCCAGGTGCTCGATGCCGGCCGGAACCACGAGGACGGGGCGCCCCAGGCCCATGAGCGCGTCGCCGAGGTCGACGGCCATGCCCGGCCCGACGCCCTCGTCCTCAGCGTAGCGACCGACCACGACGAGGTCCGCGGCCCGGGACTGCCCTGCCAGGAACGGGACCGGACCGGCGATGTCAGAGCGCCACTCGACGCGGTCGTTCAGGCAGGAGCCATGGCGGAAGACCTGTTCGGCGGCCGCGCACCTGTCGAGGGCGGCTTGGCGGATTTCCTCGATGACCATGCCCATGGGCACGGCGGTCTCGCCGTAGCCCTGCGGGTAGTCGGGTATGCAGGCGGCGGCCCCGACGAGGCGGGCGCCGAGGCGGTGAGCCAAGTCCGCGGCGAGACGGACCCGGGTCCTGGCGTGACGCCCGTCGTCGACCGCGACCATGATGCTGGCAATTGACACGGGAGCCTCCCTCGACCCGGAACGGGCAACAACAGGATGCGGGCGCCCGTGCCGGGCGGCGTTGATCTGCCTCAAGCCCGCCAGTCCTGGCCGGGGAACAGGAATCGGTCCGCCGCGCGCAGGAGCGCCGCCAGGCCGTCGATGGCCGGCTCGGGCCTCGTGATCACGAAGCGGGGGATGGCCTGCATCACCTCGCGGAACGGGGGCTTGTCCTCGAAGGCGTCCCGGAACGCTTCCCCCTTCAGGGCCTCGACGATGCGCGGCGCGATCCCGCCGGCCAGGTAGACCCCGCCCGTCGCCGAGAACAACAGGGCGAGGTCGCCGGCGAACCGGCCCAGCAGGCGCGCGAACTGACGGACGGCCTCCCGCGCGAGCGGGTCGCCGACCTTGGCCGCTTCAAGCACCTCCGGCGGCGCGTCCCAGGCTGCGGCCACGCCGCGCGCCGCCGCCAGCGCCCGCGCGAGCCTGGTGAGGCCGGGACCGGACAGCAGGCCCTCGGCGGTGAGCCTCCCCTCCGCCAGCATCAGGACCTGCCACGGCAGGTCGTCGCGCTCGCACGGGCCGAAGCCGACATGGCCTGCCTCGGTCGTCTGGATCAGGAGGCGGTCGCCCGCCGGCACCAGGGCCGCGGCGCCCAGGCCGGTGCCTGGCCCGAGGACGAGGCGGGGCCCCCGTCCGGCCGCGACGGGCCCGAGCCGCGCCAGGTCGGCCGCGTTCGCCTCGTCGAGCACGTGCAAGGCGGCCGCCTGCGGCACGTAATCGTTGACCAGCCGCGCCGCCTCCAGCCCGAGGGCGACGCCGATGTCGCCGAGGTCGATCAGCCAGGGTGCGTTGGTCAGGCGCGTGACGTGCCCGTCGACACGCCCCGCGACGGCGAGGAAGGCGGAGCGCGGCCGCGGCGTCCCCGGACCGTCGAGACAGGCTTCGACGGCCGCGATCGGTCCGGGGAAGCCGGCCGTCGGCACCTTCCGGATCGGCCCGGGGCATGCTCCCGGCGCGCGGAGGACGGCGAAGCGGGCGTAAGTGCCGCCGATGTCGGCAAGGAGCACGGGATAGGGCAACATGGCCGCATGCCTCCGTCGCGAGCGCGGCGGCCTAGCCGAGGGGCTTGCAGCCGGAGGCTTGCGGCTGCCGGCAGAAGGTCAGTCCTTCGTCGTCCCAGACCACGATGCAGCCGTGGCCCAGCGCGAAGTTGCGCACCCGGCCGAGGAGCGCGTCGTTGACGCCGAACAGGCGGTCGCAATCCGCGTTCGTCAGGCGCAGGGCCTGTCCGGTCCCGAGGCCGTCCAGGGATGCCTGCAGGGCCGGAAGCGTGTCCGTGGGCTGAACCGTCATCTCGTTCATCACGGCCGCTCCGTAAATGTCCCAGGCTCACGGATGTGAGGCTGAGGCCCCTTCAGGCTGAGGATGTAGTCGATGACCGCGTCCAACTCGTCGCGGTCGAGGCGCAGGCTCGGCATCCGGTCGTGGTGGCTCTGCAGGAAAACCGCGAGGGCCGGCCCCGTGGTCGAGGGCATGTTGGCGACCCGCAGGAAGGCCGGGCCGACGAACTCGCCGGGCTGCGCCGCGCGGTCGATGACGTGGCACTGGCTGCAGAGCTGCGCGGCGATGGTCCAGCCGCGGACGCGATGGTCCTCGGCCGGACCACCCCCGGCCGGCGCGCCCGCGGCGGTCGCGAGCAGGCCACCCAGCGCGAGGAAGCGAGCCGACCGGTGCGACGCGGCCGTCATGACGCGCTCGCGATCCTGAGCCGCGCCGCGGCGGCCGCTGCGGTCATGCCTCCGGCCACGACGTGCGCCCAGGTGGCGGCATCGCCGGCCGCGAACCCGAGCAGGAAGGGCGCGAGGAACGTCCAGGCCCCGGCGAGCGCGACCGCCCGTTCGAGGGCGGGGCGGAAGCGGACCTGATTGTATCCCGTGAGCGCGAGGATCACCAGGCCGGGCACGAGCGCGGAGAAGGCCGCCCGGCCCTGGTCGGCGAACACCAGCACCCATGCCGCCAGCACCAGCGCGGTGCCGGCCGCGTGCTGCAGGACGTCGGCCAGGATCTCGTCCGTCCGCCAGCCCGACGGCGAGGGCGCGGCCTGCGTGTCTACCCGGGACATGGCCCGTCTCCTCGATGTGCCCGTTGCCAGGGCGCCCCGGCCCGTGCCCGGGGCGCCGACCCGTCACGCATGGACCTCGGCGATGATGCAGCCGGGGTCGACCACCTCGTTGGCCGGCGCGAGGACCATCAGGCGGCCCTCGGCGGGCGAGGCGATGTCGTGCAGGGCCTCGCCGATGCGCACGGCGGCCACGGCCTCGCCGGCCCGCACGCTCGCCCCGTCCGGGACGAGCCACCGCTCCAGGACGCCCTCGGGCAGCATGCCCGTGGGCCAGAGCCCCTCGGCTACGTGGATGTCCGCCATGACCGCCTCCTCTCCTGTCGCCCGCCGACGGACGACCGCAGGCATCGGACGCCATCGCACCGGGGGCCGCGTTGATCTGGATCACGGCGTGGCGGGCACGGTCCCGGGATGGAGCGGGCTTGAGGCAGGTCAAGGCGGCCCCCCGGCGGTCGGGCACGGTCCCTTGGGCCACTCCTTCGGACCGGAACCATGCTCGTCGTCCTGGCCGCCAGCGTCGTCCTGGTGATGGTCACCATCCTGACGCTCTACGAGACCCTGCGCCTGACCTCGGAGCACCTCGCCGACCTGCCGGTGCCGCCGCGCTGGCGCATCGTCGCCGTGGTGCTCGCCGCCTTCGTCGGCCACACGGTGGCGGTCTGGATCTACGCCGGCGCCTACTGGCTGCTCGTCCTACGGCTCGGGCTCGGCGCCTTCTCGGGCGTGCCCATCGAGACCTTCGAGGACTGCCTCTTCGTCTCGGTGGTGGCCTACTCCTCGCTCGGCTACGGCGACCACGCGCCGGTCGGGCATGCCCGCCTGCTCACCGGTGTCGAGGCACTCAACGGACTCCTCCTGATCGGTTGGTCCGCCTCGTTCACCTACCTCGCCATGGAGCGCTACTGGCCGATGCACGGCAAGTCCCGCGCCCACCGCGCCGCGAAGGCCCGCCGCCCGGCGGACGGGGAGCTCGGCCGCGAACGCCTCTTCCCGCCGGCGACCGGCACCTGAGCGCCGGCGCCCTTGCGCTGGATCAAGGCCGGCCACCCCGGCCGGCCCCAGGTTTCGCCCCCACCGGCAAGCGGAGGCGAACCATGCGCGAGTACCTCGTCACCTTCCACAAGACCGTCCCCGATGACACCGGCCACGACCATTGCGTCCTGCAGCGGCAGGCGGTGGTCCGCGCCCGCTCGGACGTCGCCGCCGCCTACGCGGCCAAGGCGATGCTCTGCGAGGCCGACGGCGTTGTCGACTGGCGGATGCGGGCCGACACCTGCGAGGTCGTCGAACTCACCCGGAACGCGGCATGAGGAGGCGGGGATGAGCCACGAACTCACCGAACCCGTGCACTGGCAGGGCCGGCAATGGGCCGTAACCGGCTACGGCATCGAGGCGCTCGACGGGATGTACCACGTCCCGTTCGCCGACATTCCGGACGAAGGGGCGGAACGCCCCGGGTGGCTGGAGGACCTCTGCCGGCGATACGGCACTGACGGCGACGACCTTGCCGCGGCTCTGAAGGTCGCGCGCTCGATCCAGGCCGCCGTCGCGGACGGCACGTCGAAGTCGGCCGCATGAGCACCGCGCCCCTCGCCGCGGCGGAGGCCGACGACCCGGAACTGCCGAGCCCCGCCGTCGGCTCCTCGAAGCCGCGCCTGCTGCGGGTCCTCGGCCCCGGCCTGATCACCGGCGCCTCGGACGACGACCCCAGCGGCATCGCGACCTACGGGCAGGCCGGGGCCCAGCTCGGCTACGGCTTGTGCTGGACCATGCTGTACACCTTGCCGCTGATGGCGGCGGTGCAGATGGTCTCGGCCCGGATCGGCCGCACCACCGGCCACGGCATCGCCGGCGTGCTGCGCCAGCACTACCCGAACAGCCTGCTCCAGGCCGTGGTGCTGCTCCTCCTGGCGGCCAACATCCTGAACCTGGGAGCCGACCTCGGCGCCATGGCGGATGCCCTGAACCTGTTGCTGCCGGGCCCGCGCTGGCTCTACGTCGTCCTCTTCGCCGGCATCTGCGCCTTCATGCAGTTGGTGCTGCAGTACGCGCGCTACGTCGCCGTGCTGAAGTGGTTGACGCTGAGCCTGTTCGCCTATCTCGGCGTGGTGATCTTCGCGCGCGTCTCCTGGTGGGATCTCGGGCTGGCCTTGGCCGTGCCTAGGCTCGACCTCAGCGGCGGCGGCCTCACCACGCTGGTGGCGCTCTTCGGGACCACGATCAGCCCGTACCTATTCTTCTGGCAGGCCGCGGAGGAGGCGGAGGACCTGCACGCCTTCCCACGCCGGCGCGACCTTCTGCACGCGCCCGAGCAGGGAGGGGCAGCGCTTCACCGCATCGAGGTCGATACGCTTGTCGGGATGGCCTTCTCGAACTTGGTGGCGCTCGCCATCATGGTCACCACCGCGGCGGTGCTCCATCCGCGCGGCATCACCGACATCCAGACCTCGGCGCAGGCCGCGGAAGCGCTGCGTCCGCTGGCCGGCCCGTTCTCCGCGACGGTCTTCGCGCTCGGCATCGTCGGGACTGGACTTCTGGCGGTCCCGGTACTCGCGGGCTCGGCGGCCTACGCGGTCGGCGAGGCGCGGCGCTGGCCCGTGGGTTTCGGCCGACGCCTCCTGGAGGCGCGGGCATTCTACGGCACCGTGGCGCTCGCCACACTGGTGGGCATGATCATCAGCTTGGGCGCGGCCGACCCGCTCCGGGCGCTCTACTGGAGCGCGGTGGTCAACGGCGTCATCGCGGTCCCGGTCATGGCTGTGATGATGCTCGCGGCAGCGCGCGCCGACATCATGGGCGCCTTCGCGGTGCGCGGGCCGCTGAGGCTGCTCGGCTGGATCGCCACGGCCTGCATGCTGCTCGCCATCCTCGCCATGCTGGTCACCGCCGCGCTCCCTTGATCCATCGCAAGGTGGCCCGGCCCGCCCGGTCCATCCTTCATGCACCGCGACCGGGATAGGGAGTCGTGCAATGCAAGCAATCGGCCGAGAGGGGTACCCCGTCGTGCTTGTGGCCGAGCCGCAGGCGCTACCCGGCATGTGGCCGGAAGACGTGCTCACCGGCGCCGGCTGCGCCGTCAGCGGCCCCTACGGCACCTGCCGGGAGGCCGCCGATAGCCTGGACGGGACGCCGCCGGACTTCGCGGTCGTGAGCGTCGACCTGAACCAGGGATCTTGCTTCCCGCTCGCCTGTGCCCTGCGGCGGCGGGGCGTCCCCTTCGCGCTGATCTCCGGCAATGCGCGCGTCCCGGACGCCTTCGCGGACGTGCGCCTGTTCGACCGGCTGTTCGATGCCCGGGACATGGTCTCGGCCGTGGCCGCCTCCTGCTCCGTCGCGGGCTGCCCACGGACTTGCCCGATGCTGGGGCGGATCGCGGCCGGGGAGGAGCTTGCGATGGATCAATGCCCGACCGCATGCCGCGCGTAAGCGTCGGCTTCGGCCAAGCACGGCCTGGGCCTCATCGAGGAGACGGACCATGGGCGACAAGCTGATCCGCCATAACGTCATCGACGAGCTCGACTTCGACCCCAGCATCGACGCCGCCCACATCGGCGTCGCCGTGGAGAACGGCATCGTCACGCTCACCGGCCACGTCGGCAGCTACACCGAGCGCGTCGCCGCCGAGAAGGCCGCCCAGAAGGTGCGCGGCGTGCGCGGGGTGGTCGAAAAGATCAAGGTTCGCTTCGGTGGCGAGACGCCGCCGCGCGACGATGACATCGCCCAGCGCGCCGTGCAGATGCTCGATTGGTCGGTCACCGTGCCCAAGGGCACCGTGCAGGTGAAGGTCCAGAACGGCTGGGTGACGCTCTCAGGCAAGGTCGACTGGCAGTACCAGCGGGAGGAGGCCTACCGGGCGATCCGGCGCTTGGCAGGGGTTGCGGGCATCATGAACACGGTCGAGGTGACACCGAAGGCGAGCGCGCCCGACGTGCGCTCGAAGATCATGGCGGCGCTTAAGCGCAACGCCGAGCTTGAGGCCGACGCCATCAAGGTGACGGTGAAGGACGCCAAGGTCGTCCTGGAGGGCAAGGTGAACGCCTGGTACGAGCGCCGGCTAGCCGAGAACGCCGCCTGGTCGGCCCCGGGCGTGCGCGCCGTCGAGGACCACCTCACGCTGGGCTGAGCCCTGCCGAATGGTTGAGGCCGCCGGCCCCGCCCATCGAGTATTCCCTTCCCGTCTGCGCCTGTCGGCCGGAGACCTTCCATGACTTTTGCCAGCATCATGGTGGCGATGGACCTTTCGCCGGAGGCACGCGACCGCGTGCGCCTGGCCGGCCACCTCGCCGACGACTTCCGCGCCCGCCTGATCGGCGTGGCGGCCGAAACCCCGGCCTACGCCGTCCCGCCGGTGGGACCGACGCCGGCGAGCGCCTACGCGCTGACCGCCTCGAACGAGACCGTCCTGAACGACCTCAGGCAGGCGCATGTCGCCTTCGAGGAGGCGGCCGGCAATCGCAGCCGCGTCGAGTGGCGCTCCAACATCGAGCTCCCGCTGCCCTTCCTCGTCGCGCAGGCCGCCGCTGCCGACCTTGTCGTGGTCGGGCGCAAGACTGAGCCCGGGCCCATGCTGTTCTCGGTCGACCCGGGAGACCTCGTCATGCGTCTCGGGCGGCCGGTCCTGGTGGTGCCGCCCGGGGTCGACCACCTCGACGCCAAGCGTGTCGCAGTGGGCTGGAAGGACACCCTTGAGGCGCGCCGGGCGGTCTGGGACGCGCTGCCCTTCCTGAAGCGGGCGTCCCAGGTCGTCGTGATCTCCGTCGACGACGGGGACGGCGCGGCCGACCCGCGGGACATCGTCGGGCTGCTGCAGGCCCAGGACGTCTACGCCACGTCCGTCCAGAAGGACGCTTACGGCTCCGCGGCCTCCGAGGCCCTCGTGGACGCCGCCTCCGAGCAGGCCGCCGACCTCCTCGTCGCGGGTGCCTACGGCCACGGTCGGCTCCGCGAATGGGCCTTCGGCGGCGTCACTCGCGACCTTCTGGCATATGCCCCTATCTGCTGCCTGATGAGCCACTGATGTCCGCCGTCGCGCGTACAGCCGCGGCACGCGCCGCCCAACTGGGCCTCGCCGCGGTCATGGTGAGCGCATCGGCTATCCATGCACAATCGAGGCCGGGCTCACCCGATGCGAGAGGAACCTTCGTCGAGCCGGCCAACGCGCCCCATCGTCACTGCTCGGGCTCCTGCCTGAAGAGCGGAACCCTGCGGTGGTTCTGCAAGCCCCACCAGACCTGCAGCGTGGACTGCGGCACTGCGCCCCCGCATATGCACTGCCACGACCCCCAGCGGTGAGTGGAGGCACAGGCCTGGGCTATAGCGTCCGTCGGCTCCGCCTCCTTGCACTCACAGTCGGTTAGTGGGCCATGAGCACTGGGATGTGCGCGTGCTCGATGACATGGCGGGTGACGCCGCCGAGCAGGAACTCGCGCACGCGGCTGTGGGTGTAGGCGCCGAGCGCCAGCATCGAGGCGTTCCGCTGCCCTGCCTCGGCTAGGATGGCGGCGCCGACCGAGGTCCCGTCCCCGACCTCCAGGGTGGCGGCCTCCGCTACGATGCCGTGCCAGCGAAGGTAGGCGCACAGGTCCGCGGCTCGTGCCTGCTCAAAGCGCTCGGTCCGGGCATGTACGACAGTGACCCGGGCGGCCTCGTGCAGCAGCGTGATGGACTGCCCGATCAGGCGCGTCGCCTCCAGGCTGCCGTTCCAGGCGACCACGACGTGGTCGAGCAGGTCGTAGGGGACGGTCTCGCCGACCATCAGCGTCGGGCGCCCGACCGAGAACAGCGCCGTGTCGAGCGCCCGCCCCGTGGAACGGCACCTCCGGGTCGGGCCGATCGACGATGACGAGGTCGTTGACCCGGCCCGCCAGGGTGAGGAGCGGCTCGACCTCGCCAGAGAGCTCGGTCCAGGTCACGAAAGTGGCGTCGAGCCGGCCACCCTCCGGCATGAACGCCACACCCTCGCGCTCGCACCAGGCTTCCAGGGCTGCCTGGCCCTCGGCCGCGGACTCGCGCACGCCCCGCTCGATGGCCTCGACGGTCGCGCAGTCCATGGGAACCAAGCTCGCCATCGCGGCCAGTACGTGCTCCGGACCCGGCCCCATGAAGCTGACGGCGATGTGGGCCCGCAGGCGCCGACCCAGGCGCAGGGCGGCGTCGAGCCGGCGCGTGGCGTCCACGCCGGGCGCGGTCGGGACGAGGAGGCAGCGCAGGAACATCGGGTCTCCTCGCTCAGCGTCCCAGGGTCTTCAGGTAGGCGATCAGGGCCTCGGCCTGGTCCGGGTCGAATCGGAACTCGGGCATGCTGGGATGGCCGGTGCGGATGCCCTCGACGAGCGCCTCGCCGAGATCCTCCACGGGGTAGCGCGCGTGAAGCTCGCGGAAGGGCGGCGCCTCGCGCAGTGGGCTCGCGCCGACGCGCCCCACGGCATGGCAGCGGGCGCAGTTAGTCCTTGCGAGCGTCTCGCCCAGTTTCACTTGCCGGTCCCAGGCCTGCGCCGGGCCGGCGAGGAGGACGGGCAGCAGCGCCAGGGCACCCGCCGCGATGGTGATTGCCGGGCGCATCAGTGGCTCATCAGGCAGCAGACGGGCGTCGTCGTCAGGACATCGCGGGTGACACCACCGAAGACCCATTCACGCAGGCGGCCGTGGCCGTAGGCGCCCATCACGACGAGGTCGGCGTCCTCCCGTCCGGCGAACCGGAGGATCTCGTCCGCGGCGCTGATCTCCGGGCTCCGCAGCAGGTGCGTGGTCACGGACACGGAGTGTCCGGAAAGGTAGGCGGCCACGTCCTCGGCGCCTTCCCGATCGGCATCGGGGCCGACCACCACGACGTGGACCTCGTCGGCCCGGGCGAGGAACGGTAACGCGTCGTGGACGGCCCGGCGCGCCTCGCGCGTGTCCTTCCAGGCCACGACGACCCGTTTCGCCGAGAGCCGCTCGATTCCGGGCGGCGCGACTAGCACCGGGCGCCCGACCTCCATCAGGAGCGCTCCGGCCGGGACGCCCATCGGGCCCGGGTCGCCGTCGGCCGGCCCCTGCCGGCCGACCACCACCACGTCGGCGGCGCGCGCCTGCCCGACGAGGTAGGCAAGGGGTTGGGCCGGCGCCGAGCGCCATGCCGTCCCCTGAGCGGCCCCGGCCTCGCGCTCGAACAGGGCCTTGGCTTCCGCGAGTTGCTCGTCCGCCAGGCGCTCCTCGATGGCCCAGACCCGCTCGACCTCCAGCATGTCGCCGACCGGCACGGGGGCCAGGACCGGGCGCGCGGCGACGCCGGTGAGCTTGGCCTCGAACCGCTCGGCGAGGCCGGCGGCCAGCTGGACCCGGTCCGCTGCCGCGGCCCCGAGGTCGACCGAGACCATGATGTTGGAGATCCGCATGACCGCCTCCCGTGGCCGGCGTTCCGGCGCTGCGGCGACCTTGGCCCCCAATCGCGATACCGACGTTGATCCATCTCAAGGGTCTCGTTCACGCCGCGCCGGTCGCGAACGGGCCCGATGCATTTCGGCGAAACCCGGGTCCCCGGACCCTTGCGGACCCGACACCCCACCTGACCTCGGGTCCGGGTCGCGGCCGGGGGCGGACGCCCTTCGAGCCGACCCGGACCTGGCGTTCGGCCCAACTGGGCCCGCTAAGGTCCCCGCGGCCCAAGGGCGCGGAGCAGTTCGTCGGCCTTCTCCAAGTTTCGCTCGGCCAACGCGAGCGCCGTCTCGGCGACCTCGCGAACGGCCTCGCTCGACGGCACGGCCGGATCGAGAGCCGCCAATTGCCGGCGGAGCCCGCCGGTCAGGCTCCTCAACCCGGCCGCGACCTGTGGGATGTGCTCCGCACGGGAGCCGAGATCCTCACCGGCCTCATGGCGACGGCGGAGTTCGAGCAGCGCCAAGCGGACGGCCTCGGCATCCGGGGCGACGCCAAGCGGGACGACGTTGGTTATGCGACCAACCCTCAGGCCGCCCGAACGGTGGCGAGGAACCTCTTCATCTCGCCCGATAGCCGCTCGGCGTGCTTCGCGACCTCGCCCGAGGAGCTCAGCACCTGCGTCGCGGCGGCGCCCGTCTCGCCGGATGCGGTCGCGACCGCCGCCATGCCCGAGGTCACCTCGCCCGAGCCCTGGGCCGCTTGCGACACGCTGTGCAGGATCTCCCGCGTCGCCGCACCCTGCTGCTCCACTGAGGAGGCAATCGAGCCGGTCGCGGCGTCGATCTCGCGGATGCGCGCCACGATCCGCCCGATGGCGTCGACCGCCTGCCGCGTCGTATCCTGCATGGCCGCGATCTGTCGCCCGACCTCCTCGGTCGCGCGCGTTGTCTGTCCGGCCAGCTCCTTCACCTCGCTTGCGACCACCGCGAAACCCTTGCCGGCCTCGCCTGCCCGGGCAGCCTCGATGGTGGCGTTGAGGGCCAGGAGGTTCGTCTGCGAGGCGATGCCCGAAATCATGCCGACGACGTCGCCTATGCGCGCCGCGCCCTGGCTCAGCTCCCTCACGAGCCCCGAGGTCTGGTCGGCCTCGCCCACCGCGGCGCCGGCCAGCGCGACCGAGCCTTCCACTTGGCGCGCGATTTCCGTGACCGACGCGCCGAGCTCCTCCGCGGCGGCTGCAACGGTGGACACGTTGGCGGAGGTTTGCTCTGCCGCCGCGGCGACGCTTGCGGATTGCTGGGCCCCCTCCGTCGCGCTCCCCGTCAGGCTCTGCGCGGTGACATGCAACTCGGTGGCCGCCGCCGAGAGCATGCTCGCGATGGAGCCGACCGCGGTCTCGAAGCCCGCGGCCATCTCGTCGAGGCCGGCCTTGCGTCGCGCTTCCGCCTCGTCGCGGTTCCTCGCGACCTCGCCCTCAAGCTCGCGGGCATGGATGAGGTTGTCCTTGAAGACCTGCACGGCGCGCGCCATCGCGCCGATCTCGTCGCCGCGCTCCCGGCCGCTTACCTCGACCGCGGTGTCGCCGGCCGAGAGACGGCTCATCGTGGCGGTCATGCGGTCGATCGGCCGGGCGACGCGCAGAAGGCTGAAGAGGACCGCCGCGAGGCCGACCACCAGTAAGGCTGCCGAGTTGCCGAGCGTGACCAGCCTCGCCCGCTCGCCGACCGCGACGGCCTCGTCGCGCGCGGCGTCCGCCTGCCGGCGGGCAAACGCGAGACCTTCCTCCAAGGCCACCAGGGCGGCATCGTAGGTCTTGCGTCCCTCGTCGCGGAAAAACCGCATCGCCTCGTCGTGACCGACCGCGCGGTCCATCCGGACGACCTCGGCCCAAGTCGCCTCGCTCGTCGCCCAGGCCTTCTTGAAGCGGTCGAGGAGAGCCTTCGCCTCCGCGGTCGAGGCGAGCGCCTCGTACTCGCCGAGCATCTGGCGAAGATGGTCTGCCTCCTTGCGGATCATGTCGAGTGACCCGGCCCGGATCTCCTGCGTTTCGCTGCTCATGTAGCGGTAATGCCGGACGCGATGCGTGGCCACCGACCTCTCAATGCCGCCGAGCACGGCCGTTGCGGGCAGTTGTTTCCCCGCGAGTTCCGCAACCCCCTCGTTCAAGAGGCCTATGGAGCGGAGCGCCCACCCGGTTGCACCTACTGAGAGCAGGCAGAGCGTCAGGACGAGTCCGACAAGCGTGGTCTTGAGAGAGAGTTTCACGGCCCCTTCACCCCTGTTTCGATTGGACGTGGCTAGAATGGCCGTGAGGTCTTGATGGTGCGCTGACACGTTCTCCTGTTGTCGGCTGCATCGCCCTGAATATGAGACAGAAATTCTGTCAGAACGTTCCGGGGTCGACCGGCATCCGGATGGAATGCGATATCATGTGTCAGGGGCCCGAGCTTGAGGGCTTGGCGCGGCATGCCCGACGCCGACGCCTGCGGGACTCTAAGTTGCTGCCATGCGGGAATGCGGCCTCAAGGGACCGCCGCCCTCGCGACCGGTGCGAACGCACGAACGAGGTCGCGGTCCAGCTTGGCCCCCATGCCTTGGAGGACGGCATACGCCCCATCGGCCGGCATCGGGGCCTTGTAGGGGCGACGCTCGACGAGGGCGGCAAAGATGTCGCACACGGTCACCAGGCGAACCAGGTCCGGCACCTCCGCTCCCCACAGGCCGTCCGGGTAGCCCGACCCGTCGAGCATCTCGTGGTGCGAGCGCGCCACGGCGAGCATTTCGCCGGCGTATGCCTGGCCACGCAACATCTCGTAGCCGAGGACCGGATGCGCACGCATCGCCGCCGCCTCGGCCTCGTCCAGGCGACCGGGCTTGCTCAGGATGGCATGTGGCACGAGCGACTTCCCGATGTCGTGCAGGAGCGCCGCCTCGGTCAGGCGACGCAGATCCTTGCTGCGCAATCCGATGCGGATGCCGAAGCCCGCCGCGAGGCCGGCGACCAGGAGGCAGTGCTGATGCGTGCTGTCGTCGAAGCGCCGGACCACGTCGAGCCACGCCGGAAGGTCCGCGCGGCGCAGGGCGCCCTCGATCAGCGCGGCACCCGCCGCGACGGTCTCGGGCTCGACGGTCCCTCCGCGGCCGAGTGCCAGTATCCGCGTGAGGACGGCGTCCGCCCGGGCCACGGCCTCGGCGGGCGCCAGGTCGGCCCCTTCGATGTCTGGGACCGGACGGAACGCCTCCGCCAGCAGCGCGGGCGCCTTGTCGGCGGGTAGCAGATGCGTCGCCCCGAGGGCGAGCGCCTGGGAGCGGGCACGGGGCGTGTCCTCGTGCAGCAGGCACACCAGGGGCGGACGACGTTCACCGAACCGGTCGAGGTGGCGCCTGATGCCCGCCACCGGGGCCGAGCCCCGGAACGTGACGTCGGCAACGACGGCCCGGACGGCTGCGGGATCGGGCAGGAGCCCGGCTTGGCCGGGGTCGAGCAGGTCGATGACCAGGCTGGGGCCGAGGTCGGTGAGATCGCGGGCGAGCCGGCCGGCCCGCGCGGGCGTGTCGGTCAGCAGGAGAAAGGCGCTCACGGCACGCTCCGGCGCAGACCCGCGCCTGGGCGAGCCTGTGGTTCAGGGAGGCCCACCCTAGCGTTCCGCCGCGGTCGTTCTCTTAAGTTGATTGTAGGAACCACGGCGATTGCCGGCGTCGATGTAGCCCTTGGTGACAGAGCTCGTGCCATTTAATCGGTTGGTGACGGAAACCGTGACACGAAGCCTTCCAGCAAATAGGCCGGTTGCGCCTCGGGAGGGGAACGGGATGCCGACACGAGCGCTGATGCGACCGCAGGCGGCGGCCGAGGGCGGTGCGGCCCCGCGCGCGTACTCCTCCCGCCATTTCCTCAAGCTCATCGAGGACACGGGCAAGGTGAGCTTCTGGTCGGCGGATCTCCGCGCCGAGCGGCTGGACGCCTCGCCAGGCCTCTACCGCATCCTCGGCCTCGATCCGGCCTCGGAGCTGACCTTCGGCTTCGGCCTCGACATGATCCATCCCGAGGACCGGGCCGAGCACGGGGACCAGATCGCGGTCCTCCGGTCCGGCCAACCGGTCAGCCGGGAGTTCCGCATCATCCGGCCGGACCGGACCCAGCGGTGGATCCTGCACCATGCCGAGGTGATCCTCGGCTCGGACGGGTCTCCTGGCCAGGGCTTGGGCGTGGTGTTCGACGTCACCGCCCGGCACGAAGCCATGAACGCGCTCATGCAGCGCCATGACCGGCTCAATGCCCTGGTCGCCGCCACGGCATCGGTCTTCTGGGTCAACAAGGCCAACGGCGAGCCCAGCGAGATGCCGCAGTGGATGGCCCTGACGGGCCAGAGCCACGCGCAGATGCAAGGGTTCGGCTGGCTGGACGCCGTCCACCCCGACGACCGGGCACGCACCCAGGCGGCCTGGACGACGGCGGTCGAGCACTCGGCACCCTACAACACGGATTATCGCGTCCTGTGTGCGGACGGGATCTACCGCTGGTTCAATGCCCGCGGCGCGCCGGTCCTCAACAAGGACGGCTCGGTGCGCGAGTGGGTCGGTGTCTGCCTGAATGTCCCGGGGCGGAACCGATACGGCGGGTCTTCGCCCGACGCGTCCTCCCAACCGACGGCGCACCCGCTCTCGGCGGAAGGGGACCTGACCCCGGCCCAGGTCCGCGCGGCGCGGGCCATGGCCTGCCTGTCGAAGGAGGAGCTCGCCAAGTTGGCGAACGTGTCGGTCTCCACCATCAACCGGCTGGAGGATGCCGGCTCCCCTATCCGACCCCGGCTCGATACGGTCCTCGCCGTACGCCGGGCCCTGGAGGAGGCCGGCGTCGTCTTCACCTTCGAGCCCGGGGCCAAGCCTGGCGTCCGCGAGGCCTGAGAGCGGGGCGTCCCTTGGAAGCGCCGAACGTCGCCCCCGGCCGTTTCGGGCGCCCGCTCCGGTTGGAGGCTTCGCCCGAAGTCAGGGTGTCGGGAGGGGCACGGCGATGTCGTGCGGTGCGTCCCGGACCGAGCGCAACTCGTACCAGAGGGCGTTCAGGACCCCGGCGGCCGCGGCCAGTCCGAGGCCGAGAACCCAAGCAAAGTACCACATCGTCGATTCCTTCGAGGTTGGTGGGGAGGCCCGTCAAAACGGGGATGTGCCTCAGTAGGCCGGCGAGCCGGGAGCGGTGATGTCGCGCTCGGAGACCTTGCCCCGGAGCACCCGGTAGACCCATGCCGTGTAGGCGAGGATCAGCGGCAGGAAGACCACCGTCGCGATGAGCATGTTGCGCAGCGTCGCCAGGCTGGAGGAGGCATCGAACACGGTGAGCGCGTGGCCCGGATGCGTGCTCGACGGCAGGATGACGGGGAACATCGCGAGGCCGACGGTGGCGATGATGCACGCGATACCGAGCTTCGAGGCCAGCAGCGTCAGGCCTTCCCGGCCGGCGCGAAAGCCCGCCGCGGCGAGAAGCGGGGCCATTGTCCCGATGAACGGCACGAGGGCCAGCGCCGGATGTGCCCGGAAGTTCGCGAGCCACGCGCCGGCCTCCGTGACGACCTCCTTGGCCAGCGGGTTGGAGGGGCCGTCGCCGGAAAGCTGGGTCACCACCCGGTAGCCGCCGAAGGCACCGGCCCAGACCAGCAGGCCGCCGAGCGCGAAGAGCGCCGTGGTGGCGAGCGCCGCCTTCACCCCGACGGCGCGGGCGCGCGCTGCGACCGGTCCTTCCGCCTTGAAGGTGAGCCAGGCCGCCCCGTGGGCGACCAGCATCGCGACCGAGAGGAGGCCGCAGAGAAGGGCGAGCGGGTTGAGCAAGTCGAGGAGCGTGCCCCCGTAGATCGGGCGCAGGTCGTCCGTGAAGTGGAAGGGAACCCCCTGGAGGACGTTGCCGACGGCGACGCCGAAGATCAGGGCCGGCACCGCCCCGCCGACGAAGAGCGCCCAGTCCCAGCCCGAACGCCAGGCCGGGCTCTCGTTCTTCGAGCGGTACTTGAAGGCCACCGGCCGCAGGATCAGCGCCAACAGCGCCAGGAACATGGCGAGGTAGAAGCCGGAGAAGCTGAGAGCGTAGAGCGCCGGCCATGCGGCGAAGATCGCGCCGCCGCCGAGCACCAGCCAGACCTGGTTGCCTTCCCAGGTCGCGGAGACGGTGTGGATGGCCACCCGCCGCTCGACATCGATGCGGGCCACGAAGGGCAGGAGCGCACCGACGCCGAGGTCGAAGCCATCGGTGACGGCGAAACCAATCAACAGCACACCGAGGAGCACCCACCAAGTCAGGCGAAGCGTCTCGTAGTCCGAGAGGAATGCGAACATCGTGGGGATTCCTATGCGAGGGCCATGCAGGGCCGAAAGAGGAAGGAGGACGGTCCGCAGCCGGTCACTCGGCCGCGGCCAGGCGCGCCTCGTCCTTGGTCACGCCGACGCCCGGAAACAGCGCTGCCGGGTCCTCGGCCAGTGTCTCGGGGCCCTTGGCGATGGCCCGCAGCATCAGCCGGACCTCCACCACCGCGAGCGCGCCGTAGACGAGGGTGAAGCCGGCGATGGTGATCAGCAGGGACGGGATGCCGAGCTCGGAGGTGGCGAGCGCGGTCGGCAGCACGCCCTCGATGATCCAGGGCTGACGGCCGAACTCGGCGACGAACCAGCCGAACTCGATGGCGATCCACGGGAGCGGCAAGGCGAGCAGCGCGGCCCGGAACAGCCAGCGCGGCGCCCCGGCCTCACGCGCCGTGTACCAGAGCGCGGCGCCGAACAGGGCGATCAACAGGAACCCGCAGGCCACCATGGCCCGGAAGGTGAAGAAGATCGAGGGCACGTGCGGCACGGTCGACCACGCCGCCCGCTCGATATCCGCGTCGGTCGCCTTCAACGGGTCGCCGATGAGCGGCTTCAGGAGCTGGGCATAGCCGAGATCCTGTTGGGTTCGGGCGAAGGTTGCGCGGGCGTCGGCGTTCGTGCGGTCGGCCTTGATCCGCTCCAGCGCGTCGTAGGCGACGAGCCCGTTACGGATGCGACCTTGGGCGTGTTCGACCAACTCGGTGATGCCGGGGATCTGGGTGGTGAGTGAACGCGTGCCGATCAGGCCCATGGCCCACGGGATGTGGACCGCGTAGCGGGTCGTGCGGCTCTCCAGGTCCGGGATGCCGACCGCCGTGAAGGCGGCGGGCGCCGGCTCGGTGTGCCACATCGCCTCCATGGCGGCGAGCTTCATCTTCTGGTGGTCGGTGATGGCGTAGCCGCTCTCGTCGCCGAGCACGACGACGCTGAGAGCGGAGGCGAGGCCGAAGGCCGCCGCGATGGCGAACGAGCGCTTGGCAAGCTCCAGGTGCCGGCCCCGCAGGATGTAGAAGGCGGAGACGCCGAGCACGAACACCGCGCCGCAGACATAGCCGGCCGAGACCGTGTGGACGAACTTCGCCTGGGCGACGGGATTGAAGATCACCGCGGCGAAGTCGGTCACCTCCATGCGCATCGTGTCGGGGTTGAACAGGGCGCCGACGGGGTTCTGCATCCAGCCGTTGGCGATCAGGATCCAGAGCGCGGAGAAGTTCGTGCCGAGCGCCATCAGCCAGGTGACGACGCAGTGGGCGAGCGCCGTGAGCTTGTCCCAGCCGAAGAAGAACAGCCCGACGAAGGTCGCCTCCAGGAAGAAGGCCATCAGGCCCTCGATGGCGAGCGGGGCCCCGAACACGTCGCCGACATAGTGGGAGTAGTAAGCCCAATTCATCCCGAACTGGAATTCCATGGTCAGGCCGGTGGCGACGCCGATGGCGAAGTTGATGCCGAACAGGAGGCCCCAGAACTTGGTCATGTCGCGCCAGACCTTGCGGCGCGTCATGACGTAGACGGTCTCCATCATGGCGACCAGGATCGAGAGCCCGAGCGTCAGGGGCACGAACAGGAAGTGGTACATCGCCGTCAGCGCGAATTGCAGGCGCGACAGGTCGACGAGCAGCGGATCGGTCATGGAGGTCTCCTGGTCCGGCCGTATCCCTCGCCCCGCGACGTCCCCGGGGCCTTGAGGCAGATCAAAGCCGGCCCAGGCCGCGCACCCCACAAGGCGGCATGCCCCGCCAGAGAACATTCCGCGCCCGTCCGGACCGCGCGTCGCCCGAGCCCGCCGCCCTCGGCCTCGCCCGTCGGGAGGCGCGGGCGGGACTGCGCCGCATCCACGGGCTGCACGCCCTGCGTTCCGCCACGACGCTCGCCGGCGCCGTGGCGCTGGCGCGGTTCGCCGGCTCAGTCATCGAGACGGGGCATCTCGACGGCCCGGCCGTCGGGCTCGCGGTGGTTTGCGCCCTCGGCGGGGCCTGGCTGGGTGCCGTGACCGAAACGCGCGGTGCCTGCCTGGAGGCGGAGGTCGGCGCGAGGCTCATCGACGCCGCGGAGGCGCAACTCGCGACCATGCCGGCGCGCGCCGCGTGCGCCCTGCCGCGGGGCGCGGTGGTCGCCGGGATGCTGCGCCACCCGGGGGCGCTCGCCCGCCTCGTCGTCGGGCACGCCGCGGCACGCCGGATGATGGCTCTCGGACCCATGCTGACGGCGGCCGCCGTCGCCCTGGTATCCTGGCAGGCCGCGATAACCCTCCTGCTCGCGACGCCCGCGATGGTCGTCTTCTTCGCCCTCGTCGGCGGGATGATCCGCGACCGGGCCGCGGCGCAGGAATCGGCGCTCGGACGGCTCGCGACCCAATTCGCCGACCGGGTGCGCACGCTACCGACTGTCCTCGCCGCGCACGGGCTCGCCCGGGAGACGGCTAAGCTCGACCGGCGGCTCGGGGCCTATGCCGACGGCACCATGGGCGTGCTGGCGGTCGCCTTCCTCAACGCGGGCGTGCTCGACTTCTTCTCCTCGCTCGCCGTCGCGATCCTCGCGGTCTTCCTCGGGCTCGGCCATCTCGGCCTCGCCGAGGTGCCGGGCTTCGCCCACTTGGCACTGTGGCAGAGCCTGCTGATCCTGCTGCTCGCGCCCGAGTATTTCTCGCACTTCCGTCGCTACGCCGAGCTCTACCACGCCAAGGCCGAGGGCGAGGCCGCCGCCGATGCCCTTGCCTGGGCGTTCGCGCCGGACGGCGCGGCCGGGACGTCGGACCCGACCTCCAGCCTGGGGTCGCCGGGCACCCGCGGCCTCGTCCTGCCACATGCCGGTCCGGTACCGGATTTTGGCCTGCCGCGAACGGGTCTCGTCGCGCTCACGGGGCCGAGCGGTGCCGGCAAGTCCACCCTGCTGCGGGTGCTCGCCGGGGTCGAGGCGCCGCTCGCCGGCACGGTGCTGCTGCCGTCGGAAGGGCCGAGGACCTGGGTTTCCCTGGAGACGCCCGTATCGGCCGGAACGCTCCTTCACGCGCTCACCGAAGGCTCGCCCGCCACGCCCGAGGCGGTTGCGGAGGCAGCCGCGGCGCTCGGCCTCGCGGACGATCCGCACTGGCCCGGGGGCCTCGACGCCCCGGTCGGGGCGGGCGCGGAGAACCTCTCCGGCGGCCAGCGCGTGCGCGTCGGGGTGGCGCGCCTCCTGCTGCGGCCAGGCATCGCCTTCTGCGACGAGCCGACCGCCAAGCTCGATTCCGTCAACGCGGGGCGGGTTCGGCGCGCCCTTCGGAGGGCCGCCCAGAGCCGCCTTGTCGTCGTGGCGACCCACGATCCCGCGCTCATGGCCATAGCCGACCTGCGCGTGAGCCTCGGAACCGCACCCCTCCCTGAAAGGCAGGCCGCATGATCCGCCTCGGCAACGACCCGGCTTCGCCCGGGAACCGCCGCGCGTGGCGCCTCGCCTTCGGACTTGCGGCGATGGCGCTCGCCGCGAACGTGGCACTCGCCGGCACCGCCGTGACCTTCCTGGCGGCGGTGGCGCTGGCCGGCGCCGCGCCGGCGGCGTTCGCCTTCAACTTCCACCATCCGGCCGCCATGGTCCGTCTCCTCGCGCTGCTGCGCACGGGCGCGCGCTACGGCGAGCGCATGGCCGGCCACAGGGCGGCGCTCGCCGACCAAGTGCGGCGGCGGGCGAGCCTGTTCGCGGCGCTGGCGCGGGCGCCGGAGAGCCGCGGCGCGGGCTGGCAGCTCGGTCGCCCGGAGCGGCTGGCCGACTACATCGACGACGTCGCGGACGTCGATTACGCCCGGCTGCGCGTCGGGTTTCCCCTAGCCCTCACCGGGACGGCGCTGCTCGCGCTCTTAGCCGCGACCGCGTTCGTCGCGCCCCTCGCCCTTCTGCCGCTCGCATTGCTCGCGACGACAAGCCTCCTTCTCGCGCGGCGCACGGCCGACCACCTCGTTGCCTGCGAGGTGCGGATGCGGGCCACGCGCCGGGCGGCAGCCGCGAATCTCGGCGCGGCGCTCGCGGGCGCCGTGCCACTCGACGCGGAGGGCCGACGCGCGGCCGCCCTGCGGAGCGCACTCGACCAAGTTCGCGACGCCGAGCGGTCGGCGGCTCGCGAGCGGCGGGCGCTCGCGCGGTTCGAGGCATTGTTGGCGCTCGCCGGTCCAGCCGCCGCCCTCGCCGTGCCGGCGGCCGCCTGTAGCGCCGGGGCGCGCGGCATGGGCCTTCTGCCCGCGGCCTTCCTCGCCTTCGCCTGGGTCGGGCTCGCCGAGCCGCTGCTCGCGCTTCCCCGCGCACTTCTCGGCGCCGTCCGCGGTCGCCTCGCCCGGGCCAGCCTTGCTGCCGGGGAAGGCGCGGGCACGGAGATGAACCCCATGGTTGGAACAACGTCGGGCTCGCTTACCCTGTACGGCCTTCGGCTGCGTGCCCCGGATGGGCGGGACCTCGGCCCGGCCCCGGACCTGTCGATGGAGCCCGGCCTCGCCCTGGCCGTCGTGGGCGCCAGCGGCTGCGGCAAGACCACCTTGCTGAAGGCGCTCGCGGGCTGGTGCGAGGATCGGCCCGGCGAAGTGGTCCGGCTTGGCGGGGCGGTCGTCCCCGCCGCCCGGCGGCGCGCGCTGACCTACCTCGGACTGCACGACGCGGCAGTGCTCGCCGACACCGTCCGGGAGAACCTGTTCGCGCCCGCGGCGTCCGACACGGAACTGTGGGCGGCGCTCGCGGCGGTCGAGCTCGATGCCCGCATCCGTTCGGCGGGAGGCCTCGATGCCTGGATAGGGGAAGGCAGCCTGTCGCTCGGCGAGGCCCAGCGCCTCAACCTAGCCCGCGCGGCCCTGTGCGCAGCTCCCCTCATCCTGCTCGACGAGCCTGCCGAGCATCTCGGCGACGACCAGGCCGGGCGTATCCTGCGACGCCTCCTGGCGGGCTGGCGCGACCGTGTCGTCGTGCTCACGAGCCACCGCCGGGACCTCGACCTTCCGGCGCGTGTCGTGGCGCTGGAGCCGGTGGCGTCCGCGCCGTGTTGAGGGTCGATGCCGGGGTTCGTGGCGGTGCGTAACTCGACGCCCCGGACCCCGCGACCGCTGCGGTTGACCTCCGCTAGCCGGCGCGTGACCGGCAACCCACGATGCCGCGCACTTGCCCCCTGTTGGACGATGATCAGGGAACGAGAACGGCCACGCCTCGCAGGGTCCCGGACCGCTGCGCCGCGATGGCCTCGTTCACCCGAGCCAGCGGATAGGTGTGCGTGTGGGTCACGATGCCAACCTGCGGCACAGTCGCGAAGAAGGAGAGCGCGTCCTCGCGGGTTAGGTTCGCCACCGAGAGAACGGCTCTCTCGCCCCAGAGCAGGTTGTAGGGGAAGGCGGGGATGTGGCTCATGTGGATGCCGCCGCAGACCACTCGTCCCCCCTTCCGCAGGGCCCGAAGGGCCGTTGGCTCCAGGCTTCCGTCGGGCGCGAAGATGAGGGCGGCGTCCAGTGGTTCGGGCGGCGGGCCGTCGGAGTCCCCGGCCCATACCGCGCCGAGCGAGCGGGCGAAGGCCTGCGCCTCCCGGTCGCCAGGGCGGGTGAGCGCGAACACGCGCCGTTCCTGCCAACGGCAGACCTGCGCGACGATGTGGGCGGCCGCCCCGAAGCCGTAGAGCCCCACGGTCCCGGCCTCGCCGGCCATCCGCAGGGTGCGCCAGCCGATCAGCCCAGCACAGAGCAGCGGCGCCGTCGCGACCGGGTCGAGGGCAGGGTCGAGCGGGACGGTGAAGGCAGCCTCCGCCGCGAGTTGGCTCGCGAAGCCACCGTCGCGCGTGCAGCCGGTGAAGCCGGGCGCGTCGCAGAGGTTCGCGCGGCCAGTCGCGCAGTACCGGCAATGCCCGCAGGCGTGCCCAAGCTATGGGACACACACGCGAGCACCCGGTAGAGGTGCCCTCAAGCCTTTACCGACTGCTTCCACCGTGCCGACGACCTCGTGGCCCGGCACGATGGGATAGACCGCCTGGGGCAAATCGCCGTCGATGACGTAGAGGTCCGTGCGGCAGACCGCGCAGGCCTCGACCCGGATGCGAACCTCGCCGGGCCCGGGCTCAGGGTCCGGCCGCTCCTCGGGAACGAGGGGACCGCCGACCTCGCGCAGCACCATCGCCAGCATCGGCGAACCTCAGCATGCGAGGGTCAAGCGGTCCTCGACGGCCCGGACGCCGGGCGCGGACCAAGCGGCGCGCTCCGCGAGC
Source organism: Methylorubrum suomiense (assembly GCF_022179765.1). Classification (GTDB taxonomy): domain Bacteria; phylum Pseudomonadota; class Alphaproteobacteria; order Rhizobiales; family Beijerinckiaceae; genus Methylobacterium; species Methylobacterium suomiense. The sequence goes on from NZ_BPRE01000002.1 coordinate 207,837, forward strand.
TCGCGCTCGCGCCAGACGTCGACGCAGCCGTCCAGGGTGACCTTGTCGCCGTCCACGCGCACGCGAATGGTATCCGGGTCGCGCGCGCTCCGCCGCAGGGCCGCGAGGATGCGGGACTTCACCTCGGTGGCCTGGGCCGGCGGCTTCGCGGCGATCTTGTTGACGATGTCGGTGACCCCGGCGAGACGCCGCAGCGCCTTATCGACGGCCGCCTTCTGGTGGTAGTACGGCACGCACCCGTCGAGCGTGACGCAGCCCTTCTCGACCTTGAGCGTGACCGAGTCCTCCGGGATGCGCACGTCCCATTCCAGCACCCGCGCGCAGCGCTCGGCCAGGGCCTCGTCGCCGACGCTGGGATTGTCGGGGTAGCGAACCTCGATCCGCTCGACCACGCCCCGGACGCCGCGGACCCGGAGCGTGACGCGCTCGGCGATGCCCTTCTCCGCGTAGTTCCGGACGTGCCCGGTCAGGGTCACGATGCCGTTCTCGACCGTGACGCCGATCTGCGCCGCGTCGATCATCGGGGCGTATTCCAGCTCGTCGAGCACGTGCCGGTGCACGGTGATGTCGTCCATCGCCCGTCTCCTCGGTTCGGTAGGGTTCAGAGGGCGAGCCAGAGCAGCGCCGGCGTCACCGCCGACGCCGCAATGGCCAGGGCCAGGGCCTGCAGGCTTCCGATGCTCCGGTAGCGATAGCCGTCCGCGACGAACCGGGGGCCCGCGTCGTTCCGCGGCGCCAGCCTGACCGGTACCCGCACGCGGCGCACCGTCTGGATGTAGGTGGTTCGAAGCACCAGGGTCATCGTTCGCTCCCGTCTTGCTTGACGAAAGCCATCCTGCCGGCGCGCACCTAGGGCGCCTTGATCCTCCTCAACGCCGCCTGCCCCGTCCGCCGGCACGGTCGACGCCGGGACCAGCCCCGCCGGGAGGCCGACATGGACGCGACGCTTGGAACGAGGGAGCGCCACGAAGGCGGTCGTCGGGGCGACGGATGCGCACTGGCGTTCGTGCCCGGGCCGCTCGGACCGGACAGCCTCCGGCGGATCGACGCCTACTGGCGCGCCGCGAATTACCTGTCGGTCGGGCAGATCTACCTCATGGGGAACCCGCTGCTGCGCGAGCCGCTCAAGCCCGAGCACGTCAAGCCGCGGCTTCTCGGGCACTGGGGCACGACGCCCGGCCTCAACTTCATCTACGCGCACCTGAACCGGGTCATCCGCCAGCGCGACCTCGACATGATCGCGGTCTGGGGACCGGGACACGGCGCGCCGGGGCTCGTGGCCAACGCGTACCTAGAGGGCACCTACGGCGAGATCTACCCGGACGTGGTGGGGGACCTCGACGGCATGGCCCGGCTGTTCCGGCAGTTCTCGTTCCCCGGCGGCATCCCGAGCCACGCCTCGCCCGAGCTGCCCGGCTCGATCCATGAGGGCGGCGAGCTCGGCTATTCCCTAGCGCACGCCTTCGGCGCTGCCCTCGACAACCCGGAGCTGGCCGTCGCCTGCGTGGTCGGCGACGGCGAGGCCGAGACCGGGCCGCTCGCCGCCGCGTGGCACTCGAACAAGTTCCTCGACGCCCGCCATGACGGGACCGTCCTGCCGATCCTGCACCTCAACGGCTACAAGATCGCCAATCCGACCATCCTGGCCCGCATGCCGCCGGAGGAGCTGCGGAGCCTTCTCGTCGGCTACGGCTACGAGCCGACCTTCGTCGAGGGTGACGAGCCGGCCCCGATGCACCAAGCTATGGCCACGGCCCTCGACGCGGCCTTCGACGCCGTTGCGGAGATCCGGAGGCGCGCCGGCCGAGGCGAGGCCGGGCGACCGCGCTGGCCCATGATCGTGCTGCGCAGCCCCAAGGGATGGACGGGACCGAAGGCCGTCGACGGCAATCCGGTCGAGGGGACGTGGCGCTCGCATCAGGTGCCCGTGGCGGCCACGCGGGAGAACCCGGAGCATCTCGCCATCCTGGAAGCCTGGATGCGCTCCTACCGCCCCGAAGAACTGTTCGCGGAGGACGGCTCGCTCGTGCATGACCTCGCCGCGCTGCCGCCGAAGGGACAGCGTCGCCTCTCGGCAAACCTGCACGCGAACGCGCACCAGAGCGCGCCCTTACGCCTGCCGGATCTTCGGCGCTTCGCCGTCGCCGTGCCCGAGCCCGGCCGATCCCGGGCCGAGGCGACGCGCGCGCTGGGCACCTACCTGCGGGCAGTCCTCTCCCTCAATGCGGAGGCGCGCAACTTCCGCATCATGGGTCCCGACGAGACCGCCTCGAACCGCCTCGACGCGGTGTTCGAGGTGACGAACCGGGCTTGGCAGGAGGAGATACTGCCAGGCGACGACCACCTCGCCCGCGACGGCCGGGTCATGGAGGTGCTGAGCGAGCATCTCTGCGAGGGCTGGCTCGAAGGCTACGTCCTCACGGGACGGCACGGCCTGTTCGCCACCTACGAGGCCTTCGCGCACGTGGTCGATTCGATGGTGAACCAGCACGCCAAGTGGCTGAAGTCCTCGCGCGACCTGCCCTGGCGCCGGCCGGTGCCCTCGCTCAACATCCTGCTGTCGTCACACGTCTGGCGCCAGGACCACAACGGCTTCAGTCACCAGGACCCGGGCTTCATCGACTTCGTCGCGAACAAGCGCGGGGACACGGCCCGCATCTACCTGCCGCCGGACGCGAACACGCTGCTCTGCGTCACGGACCACTGCCTGCGCACCTACGACCGCATCAACGTCGTCGTGGCCGGCAAGCAGCCGGCCCTCCAATGGCTCGGCCTGGACGAGGCCGCGAGGCATTGCACAGCCGGCGCCGGCATCTGGGACTGGGCCACGAACGAGGGCGAGGCGGAACCGGACGTCGTGATGGCCTGCGCGGGTGATGTCCCGACCATGGAGACCCTCGCCGCGGTCGACTGGCTGCGCCGGCATGTCCCGGAGCTGCGGGTGCGGGTCGTGAACGTCGTCGACCTGATGACCCTGCCCGCGCGCGAGACGCACCCGCACGGGCTCGACGACCCGACCTTCGACAGCCTGTTCACGCGCGACCGGCCGGTGGTGTTCGCCTACCACGGCTGTCCATGGCTCATCCACCGGCTGACCTACAAGCGCACGAACCACGGCAACTTTCACGTGCACGGGTTCATCGAGGAGGGCACGACGACGACGCCCTTCGACATGTGCGTGCTGAACCGGCTCGACCGCTTCCACCTCGCGCAGGCCGCCCTGCGCGCCGTCCCGCGTCTGGGAGCCCGGGGCGAGCACGCCGAAGAGGCGCTCCGGGATGCGCTGGCTACCCATTGCGAGCATGTCCGACGGACCGGTGACGACCTGCCGGAAGTGCGGGACTGGGCCTGGCCAGCGAGCCACGCCCACGAGCATCCCGACCGGCGCAGCATCGAGGGCGACATCATGCAGTGCGGCCCGGCCGAAGCCGGCACCGGGGAGCCCAAGCCGGGCGAGACGGTGGACGACTGGACGATCATCGCCTGAGGCCAAGCGATGATCCTCGTCCTCAACGCCGGCTCCTCCAGCCTGCGCTGCGCCCTGTTCCGGCCTGGCGTGGGAGCGCCGGCTTGGCGCGCCCACGTGGCCGGGATCGGGTATGAGCCGCACCTCGCCGTCGATGGCGCCCCTCGGGAGGGCGAGCGCCCCCCGGTGGGCTGTCACGCCGCCGTCGCCCGCTGGCTGTTCGAGCGGCTGCCCGCGGCGCCGACCGCGGCCGGGCACCGCGTCGTCCACGGCGGCCGGCAGCACGCGGCGCCGGTGCGCCTCGAAGCGGAAGTGATGGCAGCGCTGGAGTGTCTCGTGCCGCTGGCGCCGGCGCACCAGCCGCAGGCGCTCGCCTGCATCCGCGCGGCCGGTGAGACCTGGCCCGGCCTTCCCCAGGTCGCCTGCTTCGACACGGCCTTCCACCGAACCCAGGACAGGCTCGCGCAGCTCTACCCGCTGCCGCGCGCGCTTGTCGACGAGGGGCTCGTGCGGTTCGGCTTCCACGGCCTGTCTTACGCCCACGTCGCCCGGACGTTTCCGCATGGCCGTGTCCTGGCGGCCCATCTCGGGCACGGGGCCAGCCTGTGCGCGATCCGCGACGGGCGCAGCGTCGCCACGACGATGGGCTTCACGACGCTCGACGGGCTGATGATGGGCACCCGCAGCGGAGCGGTCGACCCGGGCCTCGTGCTCCACCTCATCCGCGGGCGCGGCCTGTCGCCCGACACGGTGGCCGAACTCCTGAACGAGCGGTCGGGGCTGCTCGGCGTCTCGGGCCTCAGCGCCGACGTTCGGGTCCTGGAAGCCAGCGAGACACCGGAAGCGCGCGAGGCCCTCGACCTGTTCGCCTACAGGATCGTGCGCGAGGCGGGCTCCCTCGTCGCGGCGCTCGGTGGCCTCGACGCCCTCGTCTTCACCGGCGGCATCGGTGAACATTCGGCGCAGGTTCGGGCCGCCGTTTGCCGGGGGCTCTCCTTCGCCGGCGTCGTCCTCGACGTGGCCGCCAACGCCCGTGGCGGTGAGCGCATCGAAGTCCAGAGGGCGGCGGTAAAGGTCCGGATCGTGCCCGCGGACGAGGAACGCGAGATCGCACTGTCGATGGCCGGCCTGCTGGCTCAGTGGCGTAACGGCCGGGACCGCTTGTGGTTCGGGCGAGGATGATCTGGGCCCAGCCGGCGCGTAAGGGGCAACGTCGTTGCGCAGCTTGGGATCAGACTTTAATTATTCCAACTCGAAGAGAGCCGTGAGAAGGGGGTGCGTCCGTCCGTGCCATTGTGAGAATGAACCGCAGGAAGCCCTCATCCATTCGCCACCTGAGACGGTACGGCGGTTGCAGGCTCTACGACCCCGAGAGCCAGGCTCACCTGTCGGCGCATGACGTCGAGCGGCTCATCCGTCAGGGCGTCAGGATCAGCGTGCGCGAGGTCGAGACGGGGCAGGACGTGACCCACGAGATCCTCCCGCCGAACCTGCAGTAAGGGTCATGCCGGGCAGGGAGATCCGACACATGACTGCCCCGGTGCGCTGGGCGAGGACTTTCGGGGGGTGGCTGCCGTGGCCAAATGCCGGAGGTGACGTTCAAGGCGTGTCCGTCTTGCTCGACCCGTACGCCGGCGCCTGCAGGCACCGCAACGACAAGCGGCCGATCTCGTGGGCGCATGCGACCGGCAGGTCGAGCCAGAACGCGCGCCACAGGGCAAGCCATTCCGGCTCGGCCACGGGCAGTTCCGGGCGGGGAGATCCCACCGGCAAGGTTCGGGACGTCGGGGTCATGGATGGCCTCCCACGCCTGCCGCGTCGACGCGGGCGACCGTGAACGTGCGGTACACCTCGTCCCCCGTTTCGCGGATAGAGACGTACTCGCCCTCGATGAAGGCGTGTGTGCCAAGCCGGTAGCCGGGCTCGTCGTACTCGTTCGTCCAGTCCTCGTAGTCGATCAGCCAGGTGGCGCCGCCATCGCCGCCGGCGCGGTGCACGAGGCGACCGTGCCGGTCGCGTTCGCCCGTCCAGAAGCGGCGCACGCGGCAGTGGTCACGGGCGTCACGCCAGAGCACCGAGTCGAGGCGTCCGTCTGGGCTGAGCGGTGCCACGATCTCGTAGCCGCGGCCCGCGCTGCCGTCGGGATGCTCCGGGCAGCGCGCCAGCGTCAGGGTCACCCGGTGCAGCGTCGCCGGAGCACCCGGCTTCCCGGGCCGCACGAACCGCGAGGCGATGGCGTCGATGCCGTGCGTTCCATGGGACATGGCGGATCTCCTCAGCTCAGGGCGACGATGCGGTCCTCGACGGCGCGCACGCCCGGCACCGACCAAGCCGCGCGCTCGGCGGCGTCGCGCTCGGCCCACGCCGTCACGGCACCTTCCAGCGTGACCTTGTCGCCCTCGACCCGGACGGTGATGCTGTCGGCCTCGAACATCGCGCCGCGCTTGAACGCTTCCAGGATCTTGTCCTTGATCAGGGTCGGCCGGACCTCCGGCCTGACCTCGATGAGGTTCGACACGCCGACGACGCCGGAGAGCTTCCTCACGGCGGCCTCGGCTCCCATCGCCTGGTACTGCCAGGGCACCGCGCCGGTGAGCGTGATCCAGCCCTTTGCGACCTTCACCTGGATGGCGCTTTTCGGGAGGTGAACCGACCAGTCGATGATGGCGAGCGCCCTGGCGGCGATCTGGTCGTCCTCGATCTTCTTGGCCTCGGCGTACCGGACCTGGATCTCCTGGGCGATGGCGCGCACGCCCTTCACGCGGCGCGCCGCGTTCTCTGCCTCCACCTTCTCGGCGTAGCTGCCGACGTGGCCCGTCAGGGTGACGACCCCCTCCGAGACCACGACGCCGATCTCGGCCGCGTCGAGGCTGGGGTCGAAGTCGAGCTCGTCGAGTACGTCGCGGCGCAGGTCCTTGTCGGTCATGGCGTCCCTCCCGGTTGCCGTCCTTGTCGAAGCGATGTCGAGTCTGGACGCCTCAGGCGGACGAACCTTGATCCAGCGCAACGCCGACGCGTTCCGCGGCCCGGGCGAGCGCGGCGCATTCCTCCATCTCCCTGCGGAGGGACGGAGCGTCTCGTCGATGCCGGCGGCTCCGAGTTCCGCCTGAAGCATCTCCAGGAGCGGCTCGTCGGCGGTGACGACGCCACGGTCCGTGAAGGACTCGATGAAGCGGCCGGCCGCATCCTTCTCCAGGCGCATCCGCTCGCAGGCCCAACCCGCCAGGAGCAGGTTGCGCCGCGTGCGCACGCGGAAGCGCCGCTCCTCGTCGTGCACGAAGCGGCGCTCGAAGGCCTGCTCGCGCTCGTCGAAGGTGGTCATGGGGAACGTCCATATCGCTACCACGGGGACCATGCCGGGCGTGCCCGCCGACCGACGGGCGATCATCCGACGGCTGCGGAGGCCGGCCTTGATCTGGCTCAAGGCCCAGCGCTCCTCTGGCGGCGGCGTCCGGGTCCGGCCCGAACCTCCCGATTGACCGCCGAGCTTTGACGCAGATCAAGGCCGGTCGGGAACGCCCGTCGTTCAAGCAGCGGAGACCGCAATCTGTCTGGCAATGCCCTCGGAGCCAGCCATGCCCGAACGTCGCCAGGTCACCCCCGCGCCGTCGCACCCGCAGGATCAAGGCATCCCGGCGAAACCATCCTAGGACGGGGGCGCGAAGTCCGACGACCAGGGCGTTCCCCTGGCGGCCTCGGCCCTCGTCATCGCGGTGGTCCTGCTCGTCGTGAGCACCATGGCCTGACATGGCGGCGGGTTCGCGCCGCCCCGATGCGACTCCCGCCGCGGCGGGTCACCCATGAGCCCTACGGAGCCCGCCATGCCCTCTTCCGCCGACAAGCCGGAGCCGTTCGATCCCCTCGGCATCGCCGCCGCCATGGGCGAGTGGTGCTGCCTTCTCAAGGCGGCGCAGGAACTCCGGGACGTCGACGCGGAGATGATGGACACGATGCTGGAAGCCGACGCGGCCGGTACGACGCCCGTAGGCCCGGAAGCCGCCACGAAGGTGCGCAGCATCGCGAACCTGATGCGAAGCCTGAACCTCGACCCCGAGGCCATCCGGCGGAACGAGCCCGAGACCATGCGCAGGCTTGAGGCGGCTTGCCTGGGCTGCACGGAACGCAGGCGCTGTGCCCGCGAGCTCTGGGTCGGGACCGACGCCGGCACCTACCAGGAATTCTGCCCGAACGCGGCCCCGCTTGACCACCTGCGACGCCTGCGCAGGGGTTCGTGCTAGGGGGAACGAAGGTTTGAGTGCCAGAGCCGTCGCTGCCTGCCTTAGGCCGCGATGCGCGACCCTTGCTGCTGGAGGCAGGTCCATCGACCGTCCTCCGACTGCCTGATCAGCGCGAAATAGGCGCATCGCGGCTCCACCTCTGGCAAGGCCACGCCCAAGCGGTCGAGATACTTCACCTTGAACGACGCCATCGATTGCGCCCGGAAGCTCATGTTCTCAAGTGAGGGTCCCTTGAGGAGGTTCGCCGACCCGGAAAAAACCTCGCAGCCCGTGTCCGACATCCCGGCGTAGAACTTGGCGTGGAAGTCCTGCTTGCGCAGGTTGGCGGCGACGAGCTTGTTTTCGAGGCCGTACTCGGCAAGGAGTCTGTGATCGAGTCCGTCCACCTCCTCCAGTACCTTCTTGTAGCTGGTGAACGAGGCGCTTCGCGTCACGAACGCCGATTTCCTGGGATCGAGCAGCGAGAGGACCGCTTGCCAGGCATTGAGCTTCTGCGCCGCCTTGAGGTACTGGTGCCCCACGAAGGGGACGGTCACCAGAATGCGGTCCACGGTCAGGTGCCACCGGATCGCAAGCTTGTGCAGGAAGGACATCGCCTCGTCCTTGCTGAAAAGTCCGTCGAGCGTCTCGGGCAGGTCGGCCCCGGACACGTCGGCGAGGAGAAACTCATCGACGGGCTGAGGCTCCCCGTCCCACGCGAACTTGGCGTAGAAGGTCGCGCGATGACCGGCGCCGCACGTGCAGGGTACGTCGACATGAGCGACGACGTGCTCGTACTCCGGCACTCGGTTGCTCGCCAGGCAGTGGGTTATCGCCGAGCCGTACGCGGCCTGGATGTCGCCGGCGGCCGCCAGCAGGGCCGCCCTTGCGGCCTGTTCAAGGTTTTCACCGACTTCGCCGCAGACGTAGAGCGGCTTGGCGCCGTAATCGAACCGGTGGCGAACCTCGTTCATCTTCAGGTTGTGCTGAACAATGGCCGTCGCCAGGATCGCGGGGTCGCCCTCGTAGGCGCCGTCGTGCCTTTCCGCGATGTGGTACGCGGCCCCCGACTCATCGGGGTTCATCACTTGAATGACGAACCGCTTCGAGCAGGAGCAGCAGTCCAGCCCCCACCACCCCTTATCGTTCACGGCAGTGAACTTCACTTCCGTGTAAGGGTGCGGCGTCGCGCAGTGCGGACACTTGGCAACCCTCTCGCGGCGTCCGTGAACCATGTAGCGACCATCCGATGCCGAGACGCCCGTCGGGCTTCGGCCGTCAGGATATCACGGTGGCGGTCGTGGAAAGGCATGGTGCTGCCCCTGCGCCGCGATGACGCCCCGGATGGGTGAGCCGCGACGCCTCTCTCACGGCGACCGGCAGGTATCGCCGCGCACGGGAGTCCTTGCCGGGCTTGGCTCGTTCTCGTTGACCCGCGCCTGGCCCCTGCAAGGCGGCCTCGCTCAATCCTCGACCACGCGGCGGAGCCGGGCCCGGCGGAGGCTGACCTGCCGGGCGCCGATGCGCTGCAGGGCCCCGTCCTCCTCCAGTTCCGTGAGGGTGCGCGACACGGTCTCGATGGTGAGGCCGAGGTAGTCTGCGATGTCGCGCCGGGTCATAGGCAGGTCGAAGGTGCCGGTGCCGCCCAGGCGCCCGTCGACCTCCATCAGGAAGGTCGCGACGCGCTCCACGGCCGAGCGGCGCCCGAGCAGCAGCATGTGGTCCTGTGCGTAGCGGAGGCCGCTCGCCGCCATGCCCCAGAGCTGGCAGGCGACCTCGGCGCTACGGGTCGCGGCACGCTCGATCCCGCGCCGGCGGAAGACGAGCACCCGGGTGTCCGACAGGGCCTCGGCCGTGTGGCGGTGGGTCTCGCCTTGCTCGAACTCGAACAGGTCGCCGGGCAAGTGGAAGCCGGTGATCTGGCGCCGGCCGTCGCTCAGCACCTTGTGGGTGCGCACCGCGCCGCCGAGGACCTTGTAGACGAACTCGGCCTCCTCGCCCTCGCCGTAGACCTCTTCCTCGCGTGCGTAGGAGAAGGGCGTCCCGATGAGCTCGGGGCAGCCGGCGAACAGAAAGCACTCCGGCTTGGCGCCTACGGGGATGTTCGTGATGACATGCGGAACGCCGGAAAGGGTGATCTCGTTGGCCATCGCTCGTCTCCTCGACCGCATCGGATGGACGGGAGAGTGACGGGGCCGCGGCGAGGGCGAAATTCCGGTCGGTCTCTTAAGCAGGCTCGCGTAAGGGCATCTACGTAGGTCCGGCTCACCGCTCAGCCGAGCGCCGCGTACATCCAGCCGCCCGCATGGTCCGGGACCATGACCAAGCCGAAGCGGGACGCGAGCAGCGAAGCGACGGCGGTGGCGAGCCCGTAGGCCACCAAGGCCAGGATGAGCGTGACCGCGTCGGCTTGACGGCGCAGTCCATGGACCGACGCGCAGCCGGAGGTGAACGCAGCGGCAGCGACGAGCGCGAAGGGGTCGAATGGCATGGCGGTCCTCGCGGATGGATCGGTCGTGCAGAGCATCATTCCGGCGGGCGGCATGGAATTGACTGAGGTCAACTAGGCTTGCGGCGAAGGCACAGGCTGCACCTGGACGCTTGGCCGGTTGAGCTGGATCAAGGGAGAGGGACCTCGTCCCTGCCAGCCTCGGCGGACAGCCGGACCGGGGAAAGCGCACGGCGACCCCCACGCTGCGCCCTGGGCCGATCCGCGCAAGCCGCCGCGCCCGCCAAGACCCGCGGCGGGCTGTTCCTCAAGCCTGGAAGGGGTGGCGAGTGCGGTCGTCCTCGGCGGCGATCATGCCCGCGAGCGCATCGAATGCGAGCGGCTTCTCGATCAGGGGAAGACCTGCGGCGCGCGCCCGCGTCCGGATACGCGGGTCGGGGTGGCCGGTGACGAGGACCACGGACACGCGCGGATCGAGGTCGCGCAGCCGGGCGAACACCTCCAGACCCTCCATGCCCGGCATGACTTGGTCGAGCAGCACCATGGCAGGGCTCGGGCCTGGAAAGGCTGCCAGCAACTCGCGGCCGCAGGCGAAGGTCTCGACCCGGTGGCCCTCGCTCTCAAGCAGGAAGCGGGTGGAGTGCAGGACGGCCGCGTCGTCGTCCACGACGTAGATGAGGGCTGAAGGGGCTGACGGCATGGCGGTCGCCGGGGCTGCGCTATTCTCGGCCGGTAGGAAGCCGCCACCATGCGGGACCGCCCGGCCCCCTGCCTTGACCTGCCTCAAGCCTCGTTCATGCGATGCCGGCCAGCACCGCCCAGCGCACCAGTTCCTGCAGGTTCGCGGCCTGCGTCTTGGCCATGAGCTTCGCCCGGTAGATCTCGACGGTGCGCGGGCTGATGTCGAGGACGCGGCCGATCTCCTTACTGGTGCCCCCGGCGACGAGCTGGTCCAGCACCTGCCGCTCGCGCTCGCTCAGGGTGCCGATACGGCGCACGAACTCCCGAAGGCCCGGGTCGGCGGGCGCGGCCGGCCCCGCGCGCTCCAAGGCCGAGCGCAGCGCCTGGAGTAGCGCCTCGTCGTCGAAGGGCTTCTCGATGAAGTCGCAGGCACCGAGCTTCATCGCCTCGACCGCGAGCGGGACGTCGCCGTGCCCGGTCATCATCACCACCGGCAGCGCGTGGCCCGCCGCCCGCAGGCGGCGGAGCAGCTCCAAACCGTCGACGTCGGGCATGCGGATGTCGGTCAGGACGGCTCCTCCGGCCGGCTTCGGGAGCCTGTCGAGCAGGTCTGTGCCGGCCTCGTAGAGCCGCACCTCGAAGCCCTCGGTGCCGAGCAGGAAGGCGACCGAGTCTCGCATGGCCTCGTCGTCGTCGACCACGTGCACGAGCTCATTTGCCATGCCCATCGTCCCCCTCTTGCGCCGCCGGCAAAGTCAGTCGGAAGGTCGCCCCGCCGGCGTCGTTGCGCGCGACCGTCAGGCGACCGCCATGCGCCTCGACGATGGTGCGGCAGATCGAGAGCCCGACGCCCATCCCGCTTGGCTTGGTCGTGACGAAGGGCTGGAACAGCCGGTCCGCCACCTCGTCCGAGATGCCCGGCCCCGTGTCCGACACCGCGATCTCGACGGTCTCCGGCCCGACCGGGCCGGCCTCGACCGTCAACTCGCGCCGGTCGCCGTGCTGCATCGCCTCGCGGGCGTTGCGCATCAGGTTGACCAGGACCTGCTGCACCTGCACCCGGTCGGCCAGGACCGAGCCTGTCCCCGGGGCGAGCGCGACGCGTGCCGTCACCCCGTGCTCGCGGGCGCCGACGAGGGCGAGGGCGCTGGCCTCCTCGATCAGCCGCGCGACCGGCTCGACCCGCTTCTCGGTCTCGCCGCGGGCGACGAACTCGCGCAGGCGCCGGATGATCTGCCCGGCCCGAAGCGCCTGCTCGGCCGTCTTGTCGAGGACCTCCATCGTCCGCGCGGCGGTGTCCGGACCGGGCCGTGCCAGGAGGCGCTTGCAGCCCTTGGTGTAGTTGGCGATGGCGCCGAGCGGCTGGTTCAACTCGTGCGCGAGCGTGGCGGCCATCTCCCCCATCGCGCTCAGGCGCGAGACGTGCACGAGCTCGGACTGCAGTTCCTGAAGGCGGGCCTGGGTGTGCTGTCGCTCGGTCAGGTCGTTGATGAAGCCGGTAAAGTAGACCTGCTCCCCCGAGCGCATCTCGCCGATGGCGAGTTCCATCGGGAAGGTCGAGCCGTCCCGCCTCTGTCCCGTCACGACCCGATTGGTGCCGATGATGCGCCGCTCCCGCGTGCGCCGGTAGCGGTCGAGGTAGCCGTTGTGCTCGCCCCGCATCGGCTCGGGCATCAGGATGCGGACGTTCTCCCCGACCGCCTCGGCCGCCGCGAAGCCGAACAGGCGTTCGGCCGCCGCGCTGAACGAGTGGATGAGCCCGGCCTCGTCGATGACCACCATGGCCTCGGGCACGGTGTCGAGGATGGACCTCAGGTGCGCCTCGCGGGCACGCAGGTCCATCTCGGCCCGCTTCTGTTCGTCGATGCTGAGCACCACCCCGCGGTGACGGTGGGGACGGCCGTCCGCGTCGAGGCGCACGCGGCCGCGCGAGCGCAGCCAGTAGACATGCCCGTCGGGCTTCACGACGCGAAAGTCGACCTCGTAGCTGCCGCCCTCCCGCAGAGCCTTCTGAATGGAGTCGGCCCGGGCCCGGCGGTCGTCCGGGTGCACGAGCGCCTGGGTCGCCGCGAAGGTGGTCAGCCGTTCGGGCGGCACGCCGAAGAGGCGCTCGCAGGTCGGCGAGACCGTCACGCGGCCGCTCGGGATATCCAGGGACCAGATGCAGACGCCGACCTCGTCGAGGGTCTGCCGCAGCTCCTCGACGGTCGACGTGCCGTCGCCGGCCTGAATCACGCTGGGCGCGTCGAGGGTGCCCGTCATCGCTCATGCCCCAGGGGAACCGTCCCCGCGCCGGGCCTGTGGAGGCGCCTGCCGCGGCTTGGCCGGCGCGCCGACCGATGGCGGACCCCCGGGTCCGGGGCCACCTCGGCTTCGCCGTTGCGAAGCTACCTCATGTCGAGGGTCGCGAACAGCCGTTCGGGGGACTTGAGGTGGATCAAGGCCGGCGTACCGGCGCGGGGCCAACCATGGGGTCCCGGTCCGGAGACGACCCATGTCCAAAACCTCCCCATCCCCCCTCGCGGGCATCCGCGACGTCCTCGTTGGCACCGCCGTTGAGGGTGAGCGCGAGCCCGCCTCGTCGGCCATCGGCTACGGCCTGACGCTGGCCAAGGCCGCCGGCGCCCACCTCACCGTCCAATCGGCCTCCTGGCGCCTTTCCGGCGACGACGCCTGGCTCGGCGACTTCGATTACGAGGGGGTCTCCGTCATCGACCGCCGCCTCGACGCAATGGCCCGCTCCATCGCGGAGCGCTCGGCCGGCGACGCCGCTCAGGCCGGGGTGGTCTGCACGACGGAGGCGCCGAGCCTGCCCTACCCGGACATCGTAAGCCGGCTGGCCGGGCGCGCCCGCCTGCACGACCTGACCGTGCTGGACATCGGCCCGCGGACCTACGACCTCGACCGCGAGATGATCGAGAAGGCGCTCTTCCACAGCGGCCGGCCGGTCATCGCGGTCCCTCCGGGCCATGCGGCATTCTCCGCCCGGCGGATCATCGTCGCCTGGGACGGCAGCGCCCAGGCCGCCCGTGCCGCCAACGACGCGTTGCCGTTCCTGCGCGCGGCCGAGGCGGTCGAGATCGTCTCGGTCGGGAACGAGGCGGAGATTCACGCCGAGGTGCCCGGCGCCGAGTTCGCGCCCCACCTTGCGCGGCACGGGGTGAGCGTCAGCGTCAACGACCTTTCGAGGGGCGAGGGTGTCGCCGCCACCCTGCGCGCGCAAGCCGGGCTGTTCCGGGCCGACATGATCGTAATGGGCGCCTACCGGCACTCCCCCATACGCGAATACTTCTTTGGCGGCGTGACGCGGTCCTTCCTGCGGGGCAGTCCGGCCCCACTGTTCCTCGCCCATTGAGCCCAGGGAGGCCGCGATGCCCAGGCGAAAAACCACGCGACGCGGCGCGGCCGGTTGCGTCGCGCAGACGCGAAGTCCCGGGCGTCGGCCCGCTCGATCCACGCCGACGACGCCCGAACCCCGCGAGGAGCCAGCCCAAAGGCGGGCACCGAACCGACCGGAATGGGCGGACCCGCTGAACGAGGAGGAGCTCCGCGCCCTGGAGGCCGGCTGGGGCTTCGTCGAGTAAGCCGGCCGGGCCGGTCCAGGCCGCCGCGGACGGGATCCGTGGCGGTCGGTCCGCGTGGCGGTCGCTCAAGGTCGCAGCGTCTTCAGGTAGGCCGTCAGGTCGGCGGCATCCGCGGGATCGAGCCGGAAGTCTGGCATGGCGGGATGCCGGCGGTCGACGCCCTCGGCCAGCACGTCGGCGAGGTCGTCGACGGGGAAGCGTCGGGCCAGCGTGCGAAAGGGCGAGGCCTGCCGCAACGAGCCCGCTCCCCGGGATCCGGTCGCATGGCACCGGGCGCAGTGCGCGCGGGCGAACGCCTCGCCCCGTGCCGCCGACTCGTCCCGGGCCGCGGCGGGCGAGGCGACGAGAAGGCCGGAGGTGACGGCGGCGCCGATGCGTTGGCCATACCCGCGCATCAGTGGCACATCAGGCAGCAGACCGGGGACCGTTCGAGGGCGTCGCGGGTGACGCCCCCGAAGATCCACTCCCGCAGGCGGCTGTGGCCATAGGCGCCCATCACGATCAGGTCCGCGTCCTGGCGCATGGCGAAATCGAGGATCTCGCCGCCCTCGTTCCCGACCGCCCGCAGCAGGTGGGTGGTGGCGTGGGCGCCGTGCCGCGCGAGGTGGCCGGCCACCGCCTTGGCACCCTCGTGCCGCGCGTCGGCCCCTACCGTCGCGACGAAGACCTCGTCCGCGCCGGGGATGAGGGGCAGCACGGCCGAAACCGCCCGCCGCGCCTCCACGCCGTCCTTCCAGGCGACGACGATGCGGGTCGCCTTCAGGTGCACGAGCCGCGGCGGCACGACGAGGACGGGCCGGCCCGCCTCCATCAGCACGGGCCCGGGCGGCACGCCGAGGGGGCCGGGGTCCTCGTCCTCGGGCCCGCGCCGGCCGACCACGACGAGGTCGGCGGCGCGCGCCTGCTCGACGAAGTGCGTGATGGGCCCGGCGAGGGCAGCTTGCCAATCGGTGCGCGTCTCCTCGCCGGCGCTGCGCTCGAACAGGACGCGCGCCTGTTCGAGGATGCCGAGGACCTGGGCCTTGTTGCGCTCCTCCTGCTCGGCGGCGTCGTAGACGTCGCGCACCAGGATGGGCGCCGGCACTTTGTGGGCGGCCACGCCCGTGAGCGTGGCCCCGAAGCGCCGGGCGAGGCCCGAGGCGAGGCGTATCCGGTCCGGTGCCGCGTCGCCGCGGTCGGTGGATACGAGGATGTTCGCGTAGTCCATGGCCACCTCCGTCGTGCGTCGATGCCGACGATGGCAGCCTGGCCACGGTTAGGATGGCGCACCTTGATCCAACGCAAACCCGCGGGCGGGGTCACGTCGGCTTCGGTACGCCCGGCACCGGGAACTCGCGAGCGGTCCGGGCGCCGCCGAGCACGCGCATGGCGTTGAGGATCACGGCCACGTCGATGGCCTCCTGGAGCAGGGCGCCCTGAAGGGGCGTGAGATGGCCTAGCGCGGCCGCGACCATGCCGGCGAGCGACAGCCCGATCCCGGCCCACACGCTCTGCAGCGCGATGGCGCGGGCCCGCCTGGCGATGCGCACGGCCTCCGGCAGCGGCGCGAGGCTATCGACCAGCAGGACGACGTCCGCCGCCTCGGCCGCCGCCGCAGCGCCCCGGGCGCCGAGCGCCACGCCGAGGTCGGCCGACGCCAGCGCCGGCGCGTCGTTGACCCCATCGCCCACCATCATCACGGGACCGTTCCGCCGCTCTGCGGCGACGGCGCCCGTCTTGGCGGCGGGGTCGAGGTCCGCGGCGACGGCATCGACGGGCAGGCCGGCGACGAGCGCCTCCGCGACGGCGCGACGGTCGCCGGTCGCGAGCACCACGCGCTCGATCCCGCACGCGCGCAAAGCCGAGAGTGCCCTGCCGCCGTCGGTCCGCAACGGGTCCGCGAGTTCCAGGACGGCGGCCGGCATGCCGTCGACGGCAACCAGGACCGTCGCCGTCGTCGCGCCCGCATGTCCGGCACCGTCCGCCGGCGGGAAGCGGACGTCGTGCATCCGCATCAGGCGGGGCCCACCCACGAGGACATGTCGCCGCTCGACCCACCCGCTCACGCCCTCGCCGGGATGCTCGATGACCTTCGTGGGCTGCGACAGCGCCAGGCCGCGCCGGCGCGCCTCCTCGACCAGGGCCCTCGCTATCGGGTGGCCCGAGGCTTGGTCGAGGGAGGCGGCCAGCCTCAGCGCCTCCGGCTCGCCGAACGGGGCGAAGGCTCGCGCCGAGGCTAGCCGAGCTGTGCCATGGGTCAGGGTACCGGTCTTGTCGACCACGAGCACGCGGACCTTGGCCAGCGTCTCCAGGGCGCCGCCGCCCTTGACGAGGACGCCGATTGCGGCCGCGCGCGACAGGCCTGAGACGAGCGCGACGGGCACAGCCAGGATCAGCGGGCAGGGCGTGGCCACGACCAGCACGGCCAGGGCCCGCACGGGGTCGCCGCTGGCGGCCCAGGCGCCCCCGGCCAGCAGGAGCGTGAGGCCGAGAAAGGCGAGGCCGTAGCGGTCGGCCATGCGCGCCAACGGTGCTTTCCGGGTCCGGGCCGCCTCGACGAGTCGGACGATGCCGGCATAGGTGCTCTCGGCCGCGGGTCGCTCGGCCAGCAGCGTGAAAGCTGTGCCGACGTTCACCGAGCCGCTGAGCACCGGGTCGCCCGTCTCGACAGCGACCGGAAGCGCTTCGCCGGTGAGGCTCGACCGGTCGAGCACGGCGCGGCCCGCGGCGACCCGCCCATCCACCGGCAGGACGTCGCCGACGCGCACCAGGACGCGGTCGCCCGGAAGCAGCGCCGCGATTGGCACCTCCGTCAACGCGCCGCCGTCCTCGCGCAGGGCCATGCGAGGTTGGCGGGCGATCAGCGCCGTCATCGCCCGCCCGGCACGGCCCGCGGCGTAGGCTTCGAGCGACTGGCCGCCGGCGTACATCAGGGCGATGACGGCTCCAGCCAGCGGCTGCGACAGGGCGAGCGCTCCGCCCATCGAGAGCAGGGCGACGAGGTCGAGCCCGACGTCCCCCTTCGCCAGGCTGGTCACGACCTGGGACGCGAGGACGGCGAGGACCGCCAGGGTCGCGAGCGTCCATGCCGTCGCCGCGATGTCCGCCCGCGCGAGCGCCTGAGCTAACAGGCCGGCGCAAAGGCCGGCCAGCGGCAGGACCGCCAGCCATCCCCGCAGCCGCGGCATCCATCTGGCCGCCGGCATTGCTGTCTCAGTCGAGCCCAGGGCCGCCGTCGTCATCATCGGGGTCGCTCCCGGTAACTGCGTCTCCGAGGTGCGCCTGTCCTGCCCGGGCGGCCTTGCGATGGATCAACGCGCGCCCGCGTCGAGGGGGGAGATTAGGACGAGGCAACCGCGCGGAGCGCTCCGATGTCAGTCTCGACCGCGTCCCCTCTTACGGGCATCCGCGATGTCCTGGTCGGCCTTACAGAGGAGGGCCGCGGGGACGAGGCAGCGGCCTCCTTGGGCTATGGTCTGGCGCTGGCGCGGGACGCGGGCGCCCATCTCACCGTGCAGTTCGCCGCCCTCCGGCTCATGACCACCGGCCTGCCACTGTGCTGGTTCGCCGACGAGCTCGTCGGCACCGAGAACGGTCGCCTGGCCCTCCTCGCCCGGAAAGCGGCGGAGCGGATCAGAGAGGACGCGGAAGGTGCGGGCGTCGTTTGCACGGCGGAGTCTCCGAGCCTCATGCACCACGAGGTCATTGCCCGGCTCTCGGCCAAAGCCCGCCTGCACGACCTGACGGTCCTCGACGCGGATCCCTTCGCGGCGATGCCGGACCGCGACCTGATGGAGGGCGTGCTCTTCGGGAGCGGGCGCCCGGTCATCGTGGTGCCCCAGGGCTGGGACACCTTCCGGGCGCGTCGCGTCGTCGTTGCCTGGGACGGGAGCGCGCAGGCAGCGCGGGCGGCGAACGACGCGCTGCCGTTCCTGCGCGCGGCGGAAGCGGTCGCCGTGGTCTGCGTCGAGGACACCGAGCGGCTGCTGTCGACGGTGCCCGGCGTGGAGTTTGCTCCGCACCTCGCACGCCACGCCGTTGAGGTCACGATCGATGACCGTCCGGTCGAGGTCGACGTCGCCGAGACCCTGCGCAGGGCGACCGAGCAGTTCGGGGCCGACATGATCGTGATGGGCGCTTACCGGCACTCGCGCATGCGCGAGTGGTTCCTAGGCGGCGCCACGCAATCGCTGCTGGCCCAAAGCGCCATCCCCCTGTTTTTGGCCCATTGACGAGCATTCGAGCTCGTTCGCACAAACTGATCTATTAGTCCAAGCTGCCAAGGCTCGTCCCTGTGACCGTCGCTGGCACTTCTGCTTCTCGCCTCGAAGCCGACATTCGGGAAGAGGGTGCAAAAAGTCTGCAAGGGGTCAGGAGTTAGCATGTTGGCTATTCGGTCGTGCACGACGGGCAGGCCCCTGCTCTTGTGCGCCTGCAGGTCGGCGGGCAGACGATGAGGGGGACGTCGCGATGGCTTAATACAGTGGCGGCTCTAGATACAGTGGCGGCTCTAGCCGAGTCCGCACAGCGCCTCGTAGATCCGGATCGGCGTTAGTCGCTCGCGGGCTGACCTGCCGGCGTTGGTGGTCAACATCCGATCGAGATCTTCGCGCCACGGCCCGAGCTTGGGCAGAGGCTGCACCTCACGCTCGTAGGCGAAGGCGGCGGCCCCCGACCGAATGACCTTCCGGACCGTGTTGCGCGAGACGTGCAGATCGCGGACGATGTCTTTGATCGAGCGACCGCGGGTGAAGAACTCGCGCCGGATGCGCGCAATCGTGCCGGACACCTCTCAAAGCTGCGACGTGGGCGTGGACCGATGTGGCTATCGGCCGGCCTCGCTGGAGGAGATCCGCTAGAGGATAGCGGCGACGCCCGCCGTGCCGGAGGAGATCCGGCTCGGGCGCGCGATGGAGGCTGGAGGTGAGGAATAGCGGGGCCTTGTGCCCCTGGAGCGTCCAGTATTTGGGCGCTTCATCGGTTACAGCAGATTGATGTTGTGCTTCTTCCTGATGCGGTGCGCTGTAAGGATCAACTTACGCACCGCACGCCATTCGTCTGAGAAAATGTCGCCGAGGATCTGCGTCGGGTCGTCGTACCAGTCCCGCTTGCTAGGCGGGATCGCGCGGAGTTCGAGATACCGCTTCGCGATTCCATTGAACGCCTGGCGCGCGTCCGCTTCGTCGAAGTGCGCCCCGCGCTCATACAGCATGATGGCGAACGGAAGGTTGCGTTCGAACGCTTCCTGCATGGCCGGCCCACCGGCGACGAGGTCACCCAGCCAGTCGTACAGGCACTCTGTCGCAACCGGGCTGAGGCTGTCGTAGACGCCCTCGTCAAAGTTGAGCGCGCGACAGCACTTGCCGCACAACGACGGTCCTGCCCAACCGCATCCCTCTTCGTCGTCGGCCTTCTCGCATGTGATGCCACAGACGACGCACGTGTCGTCTTCTTCGCGGCGGTACTCGGGGTCCGTATGCCTCATGGGCTCTCTCCATGCATGGCCGGGGTGGCCACGCATGCGAAGAAAGGCCAGAGGCTTTCGCCCGTCGAGTCGATCCAGTCGTCAACCTTAATGCGGTTGACGCACCTTTCCCGTCCTTCGGTGTTAGACCACGCATACTTGGTGGCGCAATAGGGTGTGCTGTTTTACGGTTAACGAGACTTCAACTCGCCAGGGCGATGTGCTCGTCGTACTCGGCCAGGAACTCGGTACTACCGCCGTCCCCGGCGATTACGTGGAGATAGGCCGAGAGCAGCGAATGCCGTGTTTCGTTCTCACGGCCCATTAGGTACTCGCGCAGGACCAGGTGCCGCTGACCGGCCGGTATGGTCCGGCGGGTCCAGTGGTCGGTCTGCGGCGTCGAGGCCCGCGCAACGCGGCGCGAGATCTCGTGCTCCATCGCCTCGTCGAAGGGCTCCATCTGCAGCACGACTTTGGCGGACATCGCGGCGGCGCGGATCTCCAGGAAGCCGGACCCAATTCGGTGTCGTGGATGAGGTACGCCTGCGTGCCGGCAACCATGCGCACCTGCCGGTGCGTCCGGAAGCATCGCACCTCGACGGCATCGAGGTTACCGACGTCGTCGGCGAACCGCGCTGCGGCTTCCTCGCGTGGGATCGGGACGCGCGGTTGCATGAATACGCCTCGCTCGTAGCCGAGCGCGACCGCGATCCGCTCAAGGCTCTCGCTACCGGCGGGCTCCGCCCTCTCGACCCGCTCGACGGTGGACAGCGAGACGCGGGCGAAGTCGGCTAGGGTTTCCTTCTTTCATTGCCGCAGCCCGCGAACAGTCCGCGTCATCATCGCCACCAGTTCGATGGGCGGCACCACGGGTACGCCCTGCGGCGGTTCCATCGCCGCCAAGCGTTCGATCAACTGCTTCGGCGTCATGACGGCCTCCTTTCGACACCTTGACGATGCCTCGGGCGATCCGCGCAAAGGAGGTTGGAAAAACCTTTAGATGCGGCGACACGCCGGTCGTCCCCCACCCCGTGCCTCGGGATACGTCCGATGCAAGCGCGGCAACGGACACGTCCTTCCTCGTGCCGGCAAACACAGAGGACCGATACGACATCGTGACCTCTCGCCTCCGTCCAACCTCAAGGCGAAGCGGGTTCGAACACGGCTGTTCATCGGTAGCGGGCACGGAACGGAGGCCATGGCGCCGGCGTTGCGATCATGTTACCCATTGGGTAATGACTTGGAGAGCATTACCTTGCAGGTAACGGTTTCGGCCTATGGATCTCGCCGTCAGGGGTAAGCGGCTGTGCAAGCAGCTTACCGACCCGAAGAAGATGGCCAAGGCCTTCGGCGACCGCGCGCAGCACATCCGGCTTCGGCTGGGTGTGCTGAGGCAAGCGAAAAGCCTGTCGGACGTCCCGACCGGCTCGCCGGACTACCGGCATATGCTGACGGGTGACCGGAAGGGCCAGTTCTCCGTCACCATCAAGGACAACTGGCGCATCGTCTTCGTGCCCGACCACGACCCGGTCCCGTCCCTCCCGGATGGCGGCGTCGATGTCGCGAGCGTCACGGCGGTCGAGATCGTCGAGGTCGTGGACCACCACGGGAAGTGAGCGTTAGAGGCGTGGACATGACGAGGAAGGAAGCCTTCGTCCCGCAATGGGCGACGCACCCCGGGGAACACCTTGCGGAGTACATCGATGAGCGCGGCTGGTCGCAGGCCGAGTTCGCTCGCCTGGCCGGCCTGACGCCGAAGCTCGTCAGCACGATCATCAACGGCACGAACCCTGTCACGCCGGAGACGGCTCTTCGGCTGGAGCATGTCCTCGGCTTGAAGGCATACATCTGGACGGGGCTGCAGGCCGAGTGGGACCTGTTCCAGGCCCGGGAGCGGGAGCGGGAGAGCGCCGAGCGGCAGGCCGATTGGCTGAAGCAGTTCCCGGTGAAGGAGTTGAAGGCATGCGGCCGGCTGCCCGACACGCGCGACATCGGCAGCCTGTTCGGCGAGATGCTGACGATGCTCGGCATTGGCACCGCGCAGGCCTACGACGCCAGGATCGGGTCGCTGGCGGTACATCATCGCCGGGCGCGTTCCGCGACGGCTTCCCCGCACCACATGTACTGCTGGCTGATGCTCGGGGAGGAGCAGGCCCGGAAGCGCGAGCTTCCGGCCTACGACGGCGAACGGTTTCTTCGGAGTTGCGCCGAGATCAGGTCGCTGACGGTGCATGGTCCGGACGTCTTCGAGCCGCGCATGCTGGAGCTTTGCCATTCAGCAGGCGTCGCCCTGGTGTTCCAGAAGCCCTTGAGCAAGACCTGCGTCTTCGGCTCGGCACGGTGGATGAACGACGAGCGGCCGCTGATCCAGATGTCGCTGCGCATGAAGAGCAACGACCATTTCTGGTGGACCTTCTTCCACGAGGCCGCGCACATCGTCCTGCACCGCGGGAAGAACTTCGTCGACGACCAGAACGGCGAGGGCGATGGGGTGGAGGCCGAGGCCGATGCCTGGGCCGAGGAGGTATTGGTCGGTCGGGAGCGGATCGAGTCCTTCGCCACGACATGTCCCTCAACTAGGCAGGAGGTCACCGCCTTCGCCGAGGAGGTCGGCTTGCACCCGGGCATCGTGGTCGGCATGCTGCAGCATCGCCACGCCGTACCCTTCAATCACCTCAACGACTTAAAGGTGCGTTTCGCGTGGGCGGACGAGGTTGCGCCGGCCTGACTGACGCGACCCGGCGACGTCGCCGAGGCTTAAGCTCGTCGATGGTGCGGGTCCGTGGCGTGCATGTAACCGGCAAGGTGCAGCGCTGCACTACGGCGTCGGGAAGGATGCTGACCCTGGCCCTGAACGGGTCGACCATCGGCACCGTGGCTTTCGCGGCCAGCACGGCCGTGGCCACGTTCACGACGACGAGCGGGATACCCTACCTCTTCGACCAGGGCGACGTCTTGACCCTCACGGCGCTCGCGACCCAGGACGCGGGCCTCGCTGACCTCGTCGGCTTTATCGCCCTGCAGTGAGGGCGGCGGCCGCCGGGGTTTCGAAAAATCCCGGCGGATTTCCGTTCTGATCTTCCGTTACTTAGTGCTGATGTGGCGTTATCGGGTGAGGCGGTAACGGGGCGCTACACAGGGCATACGAACGCTAGTCTCAGGCTGTGCTGTCGCCGGGAGAATTCGTACGCGTCCGGGGCTGACGCCATCCACAGGCGCCCAGGGTCTCGGTAACCACGACCGAACGAGGCCTCTGGACATCGATTCGGGGATCCCGATCTCCTGGGCGTATCCCAGCGACAGGAGGCCGCCCCGATGACGTACCACACCTCCGCCCACCAGGTTGCCGACACCTTCGCCACCGCCCTGACCGGCGGCGCCCTGGCGCTCGGGTCGATCCTCATCCAGCAGCAGCAGGCCCGCAACGCGGTCCGTCGCGAGGCCGCCGCGATCCGCGCGGTCGCCGGGCGCATGGCGTACCGCCGCGTGATGGCCGCCCACTACGCCGAGCAGGAGGCCAAAGCCATCGTCGATGCCCGCGCCGCCAGGTTCGCCCGGCAGCGGCAGCAGGCCATCGTCGAGGCGCGCCGGGCCGTCCTGGCTGGTTGATGCCATCACGTGCTGAGATGTGCGAAAAAGTGTGCGGCCCGTGAGAGTCAACCCCCTAAATGCAAGATAGACGTCGATCACGTCGTTTTGAACAAGAAGAATCCCGCCCTGGGGTGACCGAGGCGGGTTTCGTCGTTTCGGGATGGGGCGTTCAGGCCGGGAAGGCGGGCGGCCCCTCGTCGAGGACATCGTCGAAGATCGCCCTGATCCATCCGTTCTTCTCCATTTCGGCCCTGGCCGCCTCGGCGGCGGCGGCGGCCTTCTGGCCCTCCATGGCTGCGAACTCGGATGGCGACAGCGGCTTGGGCAGGCCCTGCAGGACGCGCTCGCCGAGGAGATGCTCGCCGATGTAGCGGGGCTCGTGCGCAATCAGGCTGGCGCGCTCCTTGGGCGACAGGCCGTCGAGATAGGCTGCGGCGGCCCGGTCGAGAATGCCCGGCGGGATCTCGCTGTCGACGCTGGGGTAGAGATGCTCCGCCGCGGCCAGCCCCCACTGCTCCGAGACCGGCAGCGCGTCGAACGTCGGCGGCGCCGCCGGGGCGGGCTCGGCGGCCTCCGCCTCGAACGCGGCCTCGGCCTCGGCGATGGGATCGTGCGGCGCCAGGGCCGAGCGGACCGCGCGCCAGACAAGGCGGCCGCCCTCAATGACCGGCACCAGCGTGACGCGCCCCAGCGCGGACAGCGCCCGGGCGATTGCCGCAAGAATTCCCTTCATCGTCCCCTCCTGGATTGACCTCCCGATAGTGCCGCGCGGGCATGCATACGACACGTCCGCGCCCTCGGTACGTCACGCCACCCCAAGGGAGACGGCCTCGGCATACGTCACGGCGCGGAGCCATACGTACCGGTCGGCGGCCTTGGTGCAGAGGGCGACGTGCTCCTGGCCGTACAGGCCGTAGACGACGTCGGCCTCGAAGCTGTGCCCGGGCTCGCGGCGAAACCGTCGGGGCGTCTCCGTCAGTCCCGTGGCGCGAATCCGGCGCTGCCACGCGCGCCGACCGGTCCCGGCGGGATCGATCCGGTCCCCCGCCTCGATGAACGAGATTTCGACCATCGCCCCGTCGGCGCCGGCGACGTACGCGCGGTGCGGCACGCGTCCGGACCCGGGGGCGACGACGACGACGGTCCCGGGCGCGAGCTCGTAGTGGGCGCGGGGATAGGCCTCCTCGTACCGGCCACGCCGGACCCGCTCCTCGGTCCTATCCACAGGGGAAAGGCGCCTCCCGAGGGCTACGCAGTCCTCCACCAGGATCGCCTCGCAGGCCTTCTCCCAGGCGGGAATGACAAGGACCGGGGACGCTATCCTTGAAGGACCGGGCACGCCGTTCTTCGCCGCCTCGCAGGCAATCATCATGTAATCCTTCGAAAGTCGAAGCATCAGGCTCGGGAACGATTTGCACACAGAAGGCCATTGTGTGTGCAGATTGTTCCCGATGCTGATTTTCTCCTCCGTCCTCTTGAGAGAGATAATTGAAGCGCTTACGCTTTAGCGCGTAAATAGCCAACGGAGGCGCCGGTGACGGCTGAGGACGTGAGGGAGCTGCTACGGCAGCGCGTGGAGGCTGAGGGGAGCGCGAATGCGTGGGCGCGCCTCAACCGGGTGTCCCACGCGTACGTGCTGGACACGATGGCGCGACGCCGGGCTCCGGGCCCGGCGATCCTCCACGCGCTTGGCATCGAGAAGGACGAGGCGACTTACCGCTTCAAGGAGGCCGCCCATGGCTGACAAGTGGACTAGCGGCCTCCGGGAACTCGATGCGCGCCAGACGCGGCAGCGCCTTGCCATGCTCATGGACGAGTGTCGATTCGTGTCCCAGGGCTTGGAGATCGCGCAGGGCGAGGGCCTGCGCGATCAGGTGACGTCGACCGAGCTCGCCCTGCTCAGGGCCGCCAAGGGCGAGATCGAGCGCTTGGCCGGCATGCTCGCCGAGTTCAAGAGCGGCCCGCCGCCGGCGCCCGCGCCCTACGACGCCTTTGCCGCCGCCCGGGCCCGCGCCGAGGCTAAGGCCGCCTCTGGAGAGGACGCGCCCGCGCCGGCGACGGAACCAGCACCGGCCCCGGTCGCCCCGTCCCGCCAGCAGATGCCGGTGCGCGGGGCCCGCCTGCCGCGCCTCCTCCCCGGGAGGCCTGCATCAGCAAGGGCACGCCAAGCGAAGGGCCCATGGCGGTCTACAAGGCGCCCGATCCGGTAGCCGCTGCGCGCCTCGTCGAGACCCACGGCATGGATGGGGCGGCCGGACGCTACTACTGGCTCAGCCGCGACGCGGTGGTGAAGATCGTCCAGCACGGTCGCGAGATCCTGCGCGGGCAATCGGGCCAACCCATCCCGGCCCGGGGCAAGCGCCGGACGACGACGCCCGAGGCGGAGGACGCCGCGGTCGCCGCCGCCCTCCGGCTGGGCTCCGTGCATCGGGCAGCCCGGGAGACCGGGTACCAGCACACGTTCATCCTGACGCTCCTCCGGGAGCGCGGCATCCCCGTACCCCGCCTCAGCCGCGAGGAGCGCATCGCCGCCGTCAAGGCCGGCCAGGCGCGCGTCGCAGCCGCCGCCGAAACCCCCACCGCCACCGAGAGGGCAGCATGACCGACATCACCACCAAGGCCCGCGGTTTCATCGCCGGCGAGATCGCCGCCTCGGGCACACGCCCGGCCGCCGACGTCGCCAGCGGCATCCTCGCCCGCCTGCAGCGCCAGGGCCTCGCCGTCGTCGACGCCAGCCAGGCGCAGGCCGTTAGCGCGCTCGCCGGGCTCGATGCCATCCTCGACCTGCGCGGCGCCGCGGGGGACGAGGAGCTCGTCCGGGAATGGGCCGGCCAGATGGGCATGGACGACCCGTCAGGCCTGATGGCCGCCCTCGTCGCGGTCCGCGAGGTCCTCGACGGCCCGCGGAACGCCGAGCTCGTCGCCTCCTACCACGCCGCCTGATCCACCCTTCCCGCAACCCCGGTTTACCCAGGAGCGCCCCATGCGGCGCGAGATCACCACCACCCCCTACCAGCCCCACCGCTGGGTCGACGAGCTCCCCGACACCGCTTTGGCCAACTACGGCGTCTGGCGCGACCAGGCCTTCCGCTGCGAGGGCGACGCGCAGGGGCTGGCCTACCGGCTCGATACCCACGTCTTCGGTTGCGACAACCGGGGCGCCCGCATCGCCGAGCTTTGGCCCGCCGACAAGCTGTTCGAGGACCTCGCCGTCGGCATCTTCCGCACCGAGACCGACAAGCTCCGGCGCAAGGCCCTCGTCGCGATCTTCGGTTCCGCCGCCGAGCAGGACGTCTGGGACCTCATCCAGGACTGCGTCGAATTGCCGGGCACGCCCGAGGGGGCCTACGACCTGCAGGATCGCATCTGCGCCCGCATCGACCACGGCACGTTCAACGACGCCGACCTTGCGTGGGTCCAGGCCGCGGCCGCGCGGCAGGTCACCGACGAGGACCTGCTCGGCATGCACCCGTTCGACGGCGACCAGGGCGACGCGAAGAAGCTCTCCCGCCGGGTCGTGCGCGGCCGCCGGGACCACCGCTGCCACTGGACCAGCCTGACCATCCCGGCCGGCGAACCGCGCCTCGTGATCAAGGAGGTCATGGACGGCGAGTTCATCGCCACCCGGCACTCGCGCGTGGCGGCCTGGTTCGATGTCTACGCCTTCAACGGCAGCCTCGCCGAGATGCTGAAGCGTGACGAGGCGCCCCTCGCCGCCGCGGCCTGAGGGCCTCCGTCGCGCGCCAGGCGGCAGTGGCGCTCTTCCACCACCCCCAGCAACCCCGGTTTCAGGAGCGCCACCGTGCGCCAGCTCAACCTCAACGCCATCGGCGCCTCGGCCATCTACAAGGCCGTGTCCGAGTTCACCCTTTTCGAAACCGCCCCGGAGCGCACAGACCGCATCCTCGCCGCCTTGGCCAAGGCCGACCTCGTCATCGTGCCGAAGATGCGCGGCAACCCAGACGCCGTCCGCGAGGCGGTCCGGACCGGCAACTGGTCCGCCGTCTCGGAGCGCGATCTCCTGGCTTGGCGTGACGCGCCCCGCGAGGAGGAGACCGCTCCCGTCGCAGAGGGGTCCGAACGCGACAAGCCCTTCCCGACCGGCCGCGTCCTCGAAGTGGTCTACGCCAAGCCTGACGGCACCACCGAGACCGTCCGGCACACCGAGTTCATGCGGCAGGGGGGCCTCTCCTTCGACCCGCCTTCCGTCGTCGGGATGAGAGCCTTGGAGGTCCGGGTTTCGGGCGCGACGGAGACCGTGGCGCTGGTGCCTGGCAACACGTTCGAGCTCCCGCCCGGCACGGAGATCCGGGCCGCCGACGCCGCGGCCCCGGAGCCCGAGCGGGACTACTCTGGCCTGCGTGAGAACGGCGCCGACGACCTCGCGGCCCGGTACGGCTGTCGCGTCGAGATCGTCGGCATGGACGACGCCGACATGCCCCTGACGGACGAGGGCATCGTCGGCGACCCGCAGTACGTCGTCGTCACGGAGCGCGCGACCGGTCGCCATGTCGCGCTCGTTGAGGCGTGGGAGACCGAAGACGGCGATCCGATTGTGCCAAAGCGGTGGCTCGAAATCGTGCTGGGGGCCTGGGACGCGGCGCGCGACCCGCAGCAGGCCGCCTGAGGCATCGCCCTCCGTCGCGCGCCAGGCGGCAGTGGCGCACCCCCGATTCCTCCCCTCCACCCCGGTTTCTCAGGAGCGCCATAGTGCGCCAGACCAGCTACGACAAGCTTGTGGCCAGGACAGCCATCCAGAACGCGTACGAGGCATCCAAAGGGGACAAGGGCCCCGAGGCACTCGTGAGGTTCGCTTTCACTGTCGAGAAGCACCTCCACGACGCCGGCTTCGAGATCGTGCGGAAGCCGGAGCCGGCCTCGGGCCCTGGCATCCTCGGCGCGAAGGAGACCCCGTGGCCCGAGGGCGGCTTGTCGGAGGACGAGACCGGCTACAGCAAAGCCCTCGCCATGCTGCGCGGCTCCCGCATTCCCGGCGTCGCACAGGTCGCGGTGGCGCTCGGCGAGGCAAGCCCGAACGGGCCCGAGGGCAACATCTGGAAAGTGCTCGACCAGCGCTATGCCACGACTCGACTTGGGCGCGGCCTGTTCACGGAGGAGTCCATCCGTCGCGACGTGATGGAGGTGCGGGACGGGATGCTCCGCGTTCGACCGGGCTCGCCCATCGCGCTGTTGTTCGCGGATCTCGACACACTCATGCAACGGGGCGGCAAGCCCATGAAGCTGGAGCCGCGCGCTGGCGCCGTCCGGGACCTCATCGAGGCGCATCGGCTGATCGCGGACGCCACGGACATCCTCGGTCACGACGCCGTCGACGAGATCCTCAACAACCTCGCCGATCCGGTTCGCGGGGAGGCCGCCTGATGCGCGCCGCCCTCGCCCTCGTCGCAGGAGGCCCCGGGCGGGTCTCCATCAGCGCGGCCGCCATCGTGGCCATCGCCTTCGTCCTGGCCGGGCACGGCTGGGACCTCGCCCGCGCGGCTTGGCACGCCTCGCTGTTCGTCTCCGGCTTCGTCGGCGTCTGGGCCGTCCTGGCGCTGATCGCGCAGGCCGCCGGCGTCGCCGACGACACCACCCCTTCCTCAACCGCCGCCAAGGAGGCGTCCCATGATTGACCTGCAGTCCATCGTCCGCCTCGCCATCCGCTCGTCCGAGCAGACCGCCCACCCGAAGATCGAGGCCATCAAGTGGCTCCGGCGCGCCCTCGGCGTCGGGCTGAAGGAGGCCAAGGACATGGTCGAGGACGCCTACATGTGCGGCCCCGTCCGGTTCGCCGAGAAGCACGCCCACATCGTCGGGGTGCAGGACACCTGCCCGAACCGCCCGCTGGAGAACCTGGAGAAGGACGAGCATGCCGAGATGGAGGCTGCCCGCGCCCGTATCCGGGTCCTGGCCGCCGCGGTCGGCATGAAGGCGGAGGTCCTGCTCCAGCCGGCCTACCTGACCCCAGAGCAGCGCACCCGGAATTGCCGCATCGAGGCACGGGCCCGGGACCTCTACGAGGCGGGCCGGAAGCGGGTGAGCGGGCGCCCGGGATGGGACCATCTCGACCCGAACTGCCCCTACGACATGGGCATGCGGAACCACGCCTTGACCGAGGCCAAGCGCGAGCTCGGCGAGGCCGCTTAAGCTCGATCCGTAGTTCTGATCATCCGTTACACTGTGCTGATCTCGCGTTACACTCGATGAATGCGCAATTTATTCTGACGAATGCTTGACCTGTGCCATGGCCGGGGGCATATTCCGGTCATGGGCAGGTACAGCCTCCCATCAGCAGGAGCATCCTAATGAACGCTTACACCGACATCAGCCCCGCAGCCGTCACCGCCGCCTTCGAGTGCGCGCGCGGCTCCTACCAGCGCGCCGTTCTCAACGGCACCGAGGCCTGGTCCGGCTCGACGCTGACCGGCCGCGCCGCCCGCTACGGTTCTAAGTACCGGACCAGCCGCGAGGAGCTCCTCGCCCGCCTCGAAGCGCATCCCGACCTCGCCGTCGAGGAGCGCTTGGCCCGCCGCCGGACCGTCGCCATCGTCACCCGCCAGGAGGCCGAGGCCGCCGGCGGCGCCTACGCCCACATCGAGGCCGAGGCGGAGCGCCAGCGCATCGAGCAGGAGCAGGCCGATGACGAGGCCCAGCGGCTCGCCTTCCTCCAGCGTCTGGAGGATCACCGCCTCGACATGCTCGCCCTCGCCGAGATCTGACGCCACCACCAGCCGGGGCAATCGCCCCGGCCTCTCGCGGGCCACCTCATGGGGCGTCCCGCCAGGGGCCGGATTCCTTCTCCCCCTCGGGCCGGCATGAGCCGCCCGCCACCGACACCGCAGGAGCATCCTCGATGCGTCAGTCTCTCCGTCCCGCGTCCTCGCGGCGCCCCCTCCGCGAGGACGAGGCCGGCCCCGCCCGGACCCGTTCCGAGAACGTCGCTCACTACCTGGCCCTGGTGCTCGGTGAGCCCGAGGTCCACATCTGCCGCCCCGTCGATCCCCGGACGCAGGAGCCGATGCACGAGGACCTCGCCATGGAGGTCTGGGCCCGGTCGCACGACGAGGCCCGCATCATCTGGCAGCAGGCGGTCCTCGCCGACCACTTCGACGCCATCCCCGACGGCGCGCTGTATCTCCTCGTCGAGACCACCCCGCTGGAGACCGTCCCGACCGGCCGGCGCAAGCCCCTGCCGGCGAACAGGTCCGGCTATCACGTCGACCTGCTCAACCTTGCGTTCCTCGCGGAGCTGGAGCCCGAGGTCGTCCGCGCCCGCAGCCTCGGCATCTAAGGAGCCCCGCCATGATCGTCGCCGAGATCCCCGCCCGCTACCGCGTCCCCGCCGTCGAGAGCGTCCAGCACGCCCTTCGCGACGCCGTCACCATCGAGGACGCTCGCGCCCGCGTCGCGCAGTTCGACCTGGCCACCGGCCGCCCCCGGCCCGCCTGGTACCGCGAGGAGCGCCCCGACGATGCCCACGGCGCCACGCTCGTCAGCGGCGCCGTCCTGGCCTGGGGTCGATTCGCCCCGTTCGAGCCGTGGGAGTTGTTCCTGTGGTTGGATGCCGACCGCGGCACGGTCGTATGGCGGGAGAAGCTTTGATGACGCCGCGCGAGATGCTGGCCCGCGCCGGCGAGGCCCTGACGGGCGACGACAACTGGGCGAAGGCGCTGGCCCGGGCCCTGGGGGCCCACCATCCGGACGGCCCCCGCGAGACCATCGACCCGAGGTCCGTCAGCCGGTGGCGCACGGGCGCGATGGAGATCCTGCCCTGGGCCATCGAGGCTCTGCCGGCCATCCTCCAGGACCACGCGGACGCCCTTGAGACCGAGGCCGGCCACCTGCATGACGCCGCCGACGACGCGATGGTGGCGGCGTACGAGATCGAGCAGGGGCTCCGGGGGCCACGCCCCTGATAGCCAGAGAGATGGATAGGCGAAGGGCCCCCGGGATGACCGGGGGCCCTTCTCGTTTCAGGCCTGGGCCTCGCGCTCAGCGGCCCGCCAGCGCTCCTCGGGCTGATCGGGCGTCGCCTCCATCCGGGCGATGACGTCCTCCAGCCGGGCCGTCGCGTAGCCCCAGACGTCGACGCCGACGTCGCACGACTGCGACGTCCCGGGGAGCGTCCCGTGCGTGTGGCCGTGGACGTGCAGGACGCCTCGGAACGACCCCGGCCAGGCCCTGAGAGGGTAGTGGTCGCAGACGACGCGGCGGCCCGCGGCATGGACGGTCAGCCGCTCCTGGACGCTCTCCCAGGGGAGCGAAGTCACGCGGGGGCGGTCGTGGTTGCCGACCACGAGATGCTTATGCCCGGGGAGCGCCGCGAAGATCTCGGCGACCCTCTCGGGCGTGTGCCCCCACTCGAAGTCGCCGATATGGACGACGGTGTCGGTGGGGCGGACGCGCGAGACCCAGGCCTCGATGATGAGGGCGTCCATCTCGGCGACGTCGCGGAACGGCCGGCAGGATTGAGCAATGCTCCCCGCGTGGCCGAAATGGCTGTCTGCGGTCAGCCAGACCTGCCCCTTGGGCGGCGTCAGGTTGCGGTGGTGCGTGAGGGGAGCGTTGGTCTTCATCAGGGCAGCCTCCGTGGAAGGGGGGCTGCGCGCGCGGCGTCACGCCCCCGGGATGGTCGGTCTCGTCGGTTTGGGGGCTATTCGGCGTTTCACGGGTGCCTCTCGGTCGCGGTGTGGGACCAGGGATCGCAGCTCCAGATTCGACCCGTCAAGCGGGGTCGTGCGGCAGGGTTAACGGAAAGCCTGGGCGGGGGCGGCCGCTGCAAAAGCTTCACCCGGCCGGGCCGTCTGGTGAGGGTTGTGCAGCCCCGGGCACGTCGCGGTCCGGAGGGCGCCGGCTCCCGAGGTCGGCGAACCGCGCCCGGCACCAGGGCACGTACTGCGACGGCCCCCGCTTGCCCCAGGCCTTGGGCCACCGGCACGACACCAGTGCCAGCAGGACGTCCTCCTGGCTCGCCCGCGGTCCAAGGCGGGCGATCAGCCTCTCGGTGTCGTAGGAGCCCTGGCGCCGGGGGCACCAGGGGCAGACGATGACGACCCGCCGGTAGGGGAACGCCCCCAGCGTGCGCGGCACCTCCATCCGTCCCTCCGTTGACCCGATCCGTCCGTTCCCTATCTGTTCTCATAGGCGGAGGGGTCAATGCCAAGCTGGGACGACATCGCGGCTGCGGCCGCCGGGGACGAGCGGGACGCGCTGCGGAGGGCGATGGCGGAGGACCTGGAGACGGCCGCTGCGCGCCGGGGCGGGCCGGGATTCCTCCGCGCCGAGCGCCCGGCCGATCTGGCGAGGGCGCTCGGGCGGGACCGGCGCGGACGCCGGCTGCGGCGGCTGGCCGGTTAGGCGGCGATCTTCCGGGGGCGACCGGGGTTGCGCTTGGCGGGCTTGCGCTTCGGGCGCGCCCGCGGCGCCGGCAACGGCTGCAGGGCAAGCGATGCCCGCTCCCGCTCGACCTCGGCCAGCAGCGCGTCGCACCACAGCGCCATGCCCTCGGCCTTGAGCGCGATCCGCTGCGCGGTGTCGTAGTGCAGCCGCGTCACCGACGCCGTCTGCTCCCGCAGGTCCTTCGCCCCCGCGATCTCGTGGTCGAGGATGGCCGAGGCGGCGCCGCCGAGCCTCCGGTTGACGAGGAACTCGGTGATGCTCCTTCTGACGTCATGAAGCGTCCACTTGCGGATGCCGTGCTCCGTCAGGAGGTCCGGGATAGGCTCCTCCGGGGAGACCCGCTTCGGATCGGGCTGCTTATGGCGCTTGCCGGCAAGGCGGAAGAGGACCTGGTTCATCGACCCGGCGCTCGCGTGGCCCGCGCCCCGCTTTGGCGGGAAAAGCCACCTGTTCGACTTGGCGCGGGCGGGCGCGAGCAGGCCTTCGAGCTCTCGCCAGGCCGCGGGGGGCAGCGGCAGGACGTGCTGGCGCCGCGACTTCATCTGCGGCCCCTGCCACGTCACCGCGACCCAATCGCCTCCCGGGACTCCGGCGTCCTGCGAGATGTGGCCGACCTGATCGAGCTCCGTCTTGGCGACCTGGCCCGTGCGCTGGCCCGTGAGGACAGTGAACCACAGCAACCCGAGCGTGCCGGCCGACGTCCCGTGCTCCGTCTGCCCGAGGGAGCGGTGGCGCTCGGCCAGGGCGAGGGTGCGGGCGAGCTCCGTCAACGTCGGCGTGTGCTTGCGCTTCCCGGACTTGTACTCGACGTGCCATTGCTCGCGCCACATCGGCCACTTCTCCTCGGCCCTGGCCAGGCCGCTCTTGCCGCTGTGCGTCCGCCAAGTCCAATCGAAGGCGTCCCGGGCCTGGTTCACGCACCGCGCGGCGGTCGACAGGGAATAGTTGGCGATGATCTCGTCCCTGATCTCCTGCAACCTCTCGACGCTGATGGTGCAGACCAGCATTCCCTCCAAGCATGCGTAGCCGGGGTGCCGCAGGTACTTGGCGTACTTGGGTAGATAGCTCGCCTCGACCTTGGTCGCCTTGTAGTCGAGGAACTCCTCGATCATGTCCTCCCAGAACCACGGCCCGTTCCGGCGCCGGATCATGCTCGGCACCGGCGGCGGCTCCGAGCGGTCCGGGAAGGCGACGTCGCCGACGACTTCGAGGTCGCCGCCGGTCCGCGCCATGATGTTATGGAAGACCGACATCTCGAACTTCATGTTGTCGCCCTGCCGCAGGCCGACCTTCGCCTTCTCGGCGGCGAACCGGGCCTGGGTGACGTCGAGAAGGTGGTAGGCGCCCAGCTTCACCGTGTCAGTCCTGGTGCGCAGGTACCAGGTCAGGGCCTGGGGCGTGAGGCGCAGCGTCAGCCCGCGCTCCTCCGTGTCGCCCCATTCCATGCCCCGGCCAGGGACCTTGCCGTCCAGCAGCATCCGCTCGGCCTTGTTCACGTGGTTCTTCGTCAGCTTCACCGTCTCGCGCGTGTAGCCCCGCTTGGCCTTCGTCGTCGCCCCCGCCGCCATTCCCGTCCCCCGCGATACAACACCGATACAACGCGGGTCCCGAGAGACCCCGCAAGCCCGGCGTAGGCCGAAAGGCGGGAAAACCCCAATGGATTCAATGGGTGGTTAACGACCGATGGCCGGCGCCCGGCGGGGGCGTTAGGTGGTCAACAAGCCTTCCAAGCTGAATACGAGGGTTCGATTCCCTTCACCCGCTCCATTCCGCCTTTGTGATCCTCGCGTCGGCCCATCCCGTTCGGCCGCAGAACGCGATTCAAGGGACGCAAACCCCAGTAGCTGCGAAACGACTTAGAGCAGCAAGTCGCGGGCCTGCGCTTCGGTTCGGACCGTATCGAGCAGGGCGCGCGAGGCGATGAGCCTGCGGTCCAGCATCGGATCGGTCAGCCGATCGATGAAGATCGGTGCGGTCCCGCGGGCCTCCCGCGTCCGCTTCTCGAGATCGTAGCGCAGGGCGCGCAGATACGGGATGCCCATCGGGCCGAGGCGGTCGAGGGCCGGACCGAGTTCCGAGAGAAAGTCCCGCGAGAGGCCCGCGAGCCCGACCTGAGCGCTCGCGTAGGCTCCGATCAGGCTGTGCGCGCGCCCGACCGCTTCCTGGGGAAAGGGGGTTCGGAACATGATCGAACGGATCCCGCAAGCGACGGGGACTCTGGAGCAACGCGCGGAATCACGGCCGGTTCGAGCCGAACCGTTCCGGCATGCGAAGTCGGCCGAATGATTGGCGGAACCTTCGGTCTTGTGCGTTGCATTGTTGACACCCGCTTTCGGCGATGCCAGTCCGCCGCACCTTGAGCCGCCGGGGCGCCCGCCTCGGACCGGCGAGTGACGGCAGGGGCGACGGAGCGTCATGACGCGGGCCTTCATCTTTCCGGGGCAGGGCAGCCAAGCTGTCGGCATGGGCAAGGCGCTCGCCGAGACCTCCCCGGCCGCGCGCGCGGTCTTCGAGGAGGTCGACGAGGCGCTCGGCCAGAACCTTTCCCGTCTGATGTTCGAAGGCCCCGCCGACGAGCTGACCCTCACCGCCAATGCCCAGCCGGCGCTGATGGCGGCGAGCCTCGCGGTCCTGCGCACGCTCGAAGCCGAGCGCGGCCTCGACCTCGCCCGCGACGCGGCCTTCGTCGCCGGCCACTCGCTCGGCGAATATTCGGCCCTCGCCGCTGCCGGCGCGTTTTCCATCGCCGACGCTGCCCGCCTTCTGCGCATCCGCGGACAGGCGATGCAGAAGGCGGTCGCACCCGGCATCGGTGCCATGGCCGCCCTGCTCGGACCCGATCTCGAGACCGCCCGCACCATCGCCGAGGAAGCTGCCGAAGGGATGGTCTGCGGCGTCGCCAACGACAACGGCGCCGGCCAAGTCGTGCTGTCGGGCCACAAGGAAGCGGTGGATCGGGCGATGGCGCTGGCGCAGTCCCGCGGTGTGCGCCGGGCCGTGCTCCTCAACGTTTCCGCCCCGTTCCACTGCGCCCTGATGGCCCCCGCGGCCGAGACCATGAAGGCGGCACTCGCCGACGTGGCGCTGAAGGCCCCGATCGTGCCGGTCTATGCCAACGTCACCGCCGGCCCGCTGACCGAGCCGGCGGCGATCCGCGAAGCCTTGGTGGTTCAGGTCACTGGTACCGTGCGCTGGAGCGAGAGCGTCGCCGCCATGGCGGAGGCGGGCGTCGACCGTTTCTATGAACTCGGCGCCGGCAAGGTGCTGAGCGGCCTCGTCAAGCGGATCGCGCCGGGCGCCACGGCAAGCGCCGTCGGCACGCCCGACGATGTCGCCGCCTACGCCTGATCAAATCCCGAGGGGAGCCCCATGTTCGACCTCACCGGCCGCAAGGCCCTTGTCACCGGCGCGACCGGCGGGCTCGGCGGCGCCATCGCCCGGGCCCTGCATGCCCAGGGAGCGCATGTCGCCCTGTCCGGCACGCGCAAAGCGGTGCTCGACGAACTCGCGGCGGAACTCGGTGGCGAGCGCGTTGCCGTGGTGGAGGCGAATCTCGCCGACAAGGATGCGGTCGAGGCGTTGCTTCCCGCGGCCGAATCGGCCCTCGGCGGGCTCGACATTCTGGTCAACAATGCCGGCATCACCCGCGACAACCTCTTCATGCGGATGAAGGACGAGGAGTGGGAGGCGGTTCTCAACGTCAACCTCACCGCCGCCTTTCGGCTGTCGCGCGCCGCGCTTCGGGGCATGATGAAGCGCCGCCATGGCCGCATTATCGGTATCGGTTCGGTCGTCGGTGCCACCGGCAATCCGGGCCAGGGCAATTACGCGGCGGCGAAGGCGGGCCTCGTCGGCATGACCAAGGCCCTCGCGGCCGAGGTGGCCACCCGCAACATCACCGTGAATTGCATCGCGCCGGGCTTCATCGCATCGGCCATGACCGATGCGCTCAACGAGAAGCAGCGCGAGACCATCCTGACCCGCGTGCCCGCCGGCCGTCTCGGCACGGGTGCAGAGATCGGCGCCGCCGCCGTCTACTTGGCGTCGGACGAAGCGGCCTACGTCACCGGTCAGACCCTCCACGTCAACGGTGGTATGGCCATGTATTGAGCGCGTCCACAGACATGGTTTCTGACCAAGAAACCACGCCTCTGAACGCTTTCTGAACCGCCACTCGCCAGCGCAGAAACCCTGTGTTAACACCCGGCTCAGCCGTGCAGGGGAGTTGACGGTTCAGCGGGTTGCGGCTTTCCAAACCACGCGTGATCGAACAACGGCCGTTCTTTAAAAATCCCCCAAGCGGGAAGGCGGCCACGGCGCTTTCGTCAAAGCACACACCACCACG
The DNA here is from genome assembly GCF_022179765.1 of Methylorubrum suomiense. Lineage (GTDB taxonomy): Bacteria > Pseudomonadota > Alphaproteobacteria > Rhizobiales > Beijerinckiaceae > Methylobacterium > Methylobacterium suomiense. The sequence continues at coordinate 245,012 of NZ_BPRE01000002.1, forward strand.
ATCGAGAAGACGAGGACCAACAACGATGAGCGATATCGCCGAGCGCGTGAAGAAGATCGTCGTCGAGCACCTGGGCGTCGAGCCGGAGAAGGTCACCGAGGCCTCCAACTTCATCGACGATCTCGGCGCCGACAGCCTCGACACTGTCGAGCTGGTGATGGCGTTCGAGGAGGAGTTCAACGTCGAGATCCCGGACGACGCCGCCGAGACCATTCAGACGGTCGGCGACGCGATCAAGTTCCTGGAGAAGAACTCGGCCTGATCAGGCGTCCTCGTGCGGGCGGGGTCTTTCGACCCCGCACGCCGATTCCATTTGAGGCAACGGAGCCCCGGCCGCAGGGCCGGGTCAGCGGATCGATCGGGAACGTGCGATGCGTCGGGTGGTGATTACGGGGCTGGGCATGGTCACGCCGTTGGGAGGCGGCGTCGAACACACCTGGAGCCGGCTCATCGCCGGCGATAGCGGCGCGTCCCAGGTTGCGTCCTTCCAGACCGACGACCTCGCCTGCCGCATTGCCTGCACGCTGCCCTTCGGCGACGGCACCAACGGCACCTACAATCCCGATCAGTGGATGGAGGTGAAGGAGCAGCGCAAGGTCGATCCGTTCATCGTCTACGCCATGGCCGCCGCCGGCCAAGCGCTCGACGACGCCGATTGGCACCCGAAATCGGACAGGGACCAGGAAGCCACCGGCGTCCTGATCGGCTCTGGCATCGGCGGCATCGGCACCATCTACGACGCCTCCGTCACCCTCCACGAGAAGGGTCCGCGGCGCATCTCACCGTTCTTCATTCCGGGCCGCATCATCAACCTCGCCTCGGGCCAGGTTTCGATCCAGCACGGGCTCAAGGGCCCGAACCACGCGGTCGTCACCGCCTGCTCCACTGGCGCGCATGCCATCGGCGACGCCTCGCGGCTGATCGCCCTGGGCGATGCCGACGTCATGGTGGCCGGCGGCACCGAGGCTCCCGTGAACCGGCTCTCCCTCGCGGGATTTGCCGCCTGCCGGGCGCTCTCCACCGGCTTCAACGACCAGCCGACCAAGGCTTCGCGCCCCTACGACCGTGACCGTGACGGCTTCGTCATGGGCGAGGGCGCCGGCGTCGTCGTGCTGGAGGAATACGAGCACGCCAAGGCTCGCGGCGCGAAGATCTACGCCGAGGTGATCGGCTACGGCCTGTCGGGCGATGCCTATCACATCACCTCGCCCGCCCCGGACGGCGACGGCGGCTTCCGCTGCATGACGGCGGCGGTGAAGCGGGCCGGCATCCACCCGTCCGAGATCGATTACATCAACGCCCACGGCACCTCGACGCCGCTCGGCGACGAGCTCGAGCTGAAGGCGGTCGAGCGGCTCCTCGGCGACGCCGCCTCGAAGGCCTCGATGTCCTCGACCAAATCCGCCATCGGCCATCTGCTCGGGGCCGCCGGCGCGGTGGAGGCGATCTTCTCCGTCCTGGCGATCCGCGACGGCGTGATGCCGCCGACGCTGAATCTCGACAATCCCTCGGTGGAAACGGCCATCGACCTGATTCCGCACGAGGCCAAGCGCAAGCGTGTCGATACCGTCCTGTCGAACTCCTTCGGCTTCGGCGGCACCAACGCGTCGCTGCTGATGCGCCGGGTGGACTGAGCGCGCGAGCGGGCTTCGGGCCCGCTTTCGTGGGCGCGGTCGCCGCGTTAACGCCATTTCGCCACAAAACAGCATAAGGGTCCGGCTCGACACGCGCGGCCGGCCGTGAGCTTCATTGGCTCCCGGATGTCCGGCGACGATCCCGAAACGGGGTCGCGTGCGACTCGCAGCAGGGTCCCGATGTTCCGCAGACGACAAGCGCCGCCCTCGCCGCCGCCCGCCCAGGACGAGCCGTCGCTGCCCAACCGCCTGTCTCCGCTCAGCCCGAGCGAGGCACTGAAGCCCACGGTCGCTCCGCCCCCGCCCGAAAAGCCCGAGCGCCGTCGCGGCGGGCTTCTGTCCGCGGTGAGCGGCTTCCTGACCTTGGCCGTAATCGCTGCCTTGGGCGCGATGGTGGTGGTCACGCTGTTCAATCGGCAGGCCGGCGAGCCCGGCCCCCTCCAGGCCGACAAGGTCGTGGTGATCCCGAGCCGCAGCGGCACCTCCGAGATCGCGCAGCTTCTCGCCCGCGAGGGCGTGATCGAGCATCCGAACCTGTTCGAGTTGGCCGCGCGCTTCGGTGGCAAGGGTCCGCTCAAGCATGGTGAATACGTCTTCAAGGCCCATGCCAGTGTTCGCGACGCGATCGACACCCTGGCGAATGGTCGGCAGGTCCAGCACGCCATCACGTTCCCCGAGGGGCTGACCTCGGAGCAGATCGTGGGAAGGCTCAACGAGAACGATGTCCTGTCCGGCGAAATTTCCGAGACGCCGCCGGAAGGCTCCCTTCTGCCCGACACCTACAAGTTCGAGCGCGGTGCCACCCGCCAACAGATCGTCAATCTCATGCGCGCCAAGCAGCGCGAGGTGCTGAATCAGATCTGGCAGCGCCGCAGTCCCGACGTGCCGGTCAAGACACCGGCCGAGATGGTGACGTTGGCCTCCATCGTCGAGAAGGAGACGGGGCGCGCCGACGAGCGCCCGCGGGTGGCCGGCGTCTTCGTCAATCGCCTGATGAAGCGGATGAAGCTGCAATCCGACCCGACTATCGTCTACGGCCTCGTCGGGGGGCGCGGCACTTTGGGCCGCGGTATTCTCCGTTCGGAGATCGACCGTCCGACGCCCTACAACACCTACGTGATCGAGGGCCTGCCGCCGGGGCCGATCGCCAATCCGGGCCGGGCGGCCTTAGAAGCGGTCGCCAATCCGTCGCGCACCAAGGACCTCTACTTCGTCGCCGACGGCACCGGCGGCCATGCCTTCGCCGATTCGCTGGAGGGTCACCAGCGCAACGTGACGCGCTGGCGGCAGGTGGAGCGCGCGCGCCAGCAGGCGCCGCAGCCGGATGCGGGCAGCGTCGACAAGGTCGATCCGAACAGCGCCGAGCCGAATGCGAACCAGCCGGCGGGGACGCCCGGTCGCGCCTCGGCCTATGCGCCGCCGGGCACCAATTCGGCGTTCGCCCTCGACGGCGCGACCGTCGACGGCAACAACGGCGGCCAGCGCTCGAAGGCCTTCGATGCGTCCGAGGGCACGCGCCTCGATCCCCTGCGCAACAAGACTTACGATCTCGGTTCGCCCAAGACCGTACCGGTTCTGCGCAATCCGTGAGCAAACCCTTCGCGTGACGCCGGCCTCGTTACGGTGGCAGCTCCCTCAGCCGAATTGCTCGCGCAGGATGCGCTCTTCGAGGCTATGACCGGGGTCGTGCAGCAGGACGAGGCTGGTGGCATGGTCGAGCCAAGTTTCGACGGTGCAGACCCGGCGAAACTCCGTGTGGTCGGCGACGGCCGCCACGGGACGGTAGGTGGCGTCGATCACGTCGATGCGCACCCGCGCGTGGTTCGGGAGAAGGGCTCCGCGCCAGCGCCGGGGGCGGAAGGCTGAGATCGGCGTCAGAGCCATGAGCTGGGCGTTCAGCGGCAGGATCGGCCCACCGACGGAGAGATTGTAGGCGGTCGATCCCGCCGGAGTCGCCGCCAGGATACCGTCGGCAATGAGTTCGGGCAGGCGGACATGGTCGTCCACCGAGACCTTGAGCTTGGCCGTCTGGTGCGTCTGGCGCAGCATGTAGACTTCGTTGATCGCCCGCGCCGTATGGCTGCGCCCCTCGGTATCGGTCGCCACCATGGTCATGGGGTGGATCGTCGAGCGCTTGGTCGCCTCCAGCCGCTCCAGCAGGGCGTCTTCCCGAAATTCGTTCATGAGGAAGCCGACCGTGCCGCGATTCATGCCGTAGATCGGCTTCGGGTCGTTCATGAATCGGTGGAGGACCTGCAGCATCAGGCCGTCGCCACCGAGAGCCACGACCACATCGGCCTCCTCCGGCGGAACGTGGTCGTAGCGGCGCATGAGCGCCTCGGCCGCCTCCCGCGCTTCCGGCGTGGGGCTCGCCACGAAGGCGATCCGTGAAAAGCGCCGCGGCATCGGTTCGGTCAGCCCCGTTGACGGATACAGGCCGCACCGGCTCCACTGGGGATCCGGATGGCGCACTGCTAGGCGCCGACCTGCTGTAGGAGAGCCATAGCATGGAGCGACCGCTCCTCGTCTACACGACCTTTCCCGATGCCGCGACGGCGCTCTCCATCGGCGAAGCCTTGGTACGCGCCCGCTTGGTGGCCTGCGTGAACGTGTTGCCCGACATGCAGTCGGTCTATTCCTGGAAGGGAACGGTCGAGCGGGCGACGGAGGTCGTCGCCATTCTCAAAAGTCGCGAAGGGCTGGCGGAGGCACTCGGAGTGGCTCTCAAGGAGCGCCATCCCTACGAGACGCCGATCATCCTCCATTTGCCGGTCGCGGGCGCCGACCCGGACACCGCGGCCTGGATTCGGGAGGAGACATCCGACCGGACATGAGAAGGGCGCGGCCCTCAGCGGCGCCGCGCCCTCGACGATCCAGCAGTGAGACGGCTTAGCCGGCGACGATCGCCGTGGCCGTGCGCGGCCGCCCGGCGATGCTGGCCTCGTAACGTTCGGCTTGCAGCCGGGTGAGGCCAGAAACGAGGGCGAGGGCACCGCGATAGACCGTGTAGGTGCCGTCCTGGGTTGGTTTCACGCGTATATGCTCGGACATGGGACCACTCCCTGCCTGGGGCTGAACTTCGAACGCGTCGGAACGGAGACCACGTTAATCAGTCATTCTCAACTTGCAAGCTCTGAATGCTTTGTGTGTCGCAGCGTTTTGATGTTGCGACGCAAGATGAGTTGCCTAACCGAGTGCGGAGGCGAGCGCCGGAGAAGCCGGGGGCGGTAAGCAATCCAAATGTTAGTGAGCGCCTTACAACTTTGTGGAAACACTTTGCCAATATGCATTTCCCGACAAAGGCGATGCGAACCGCTCGATGCCGGATCATCTTAGCCAGGACGCTCCTCATCCCTCCATGGCGGAGCACGCTTCGGAGGTGAATGCCGACCCGAAGGGGCTGGTGCAGCGCCGTGAGACACGGACCTCGACCAATTGGATCGCGATGATCCGGCTGTTCGACGGCACCGAGATTCCCTGCAACGTCAAGGACATCTCAAAATCCGGCGCCAAGCTTGGCGTACCCAGCAGTTGGGATCTGCCGTCGGCCTTCATGCTGAAAATCCTTGGCCGCGACTTCGTCATGCGGGTGACACTCGCTTGGCGTCGCGGCAATTATGCCGGCGTCCATATCGACCGGATCGCCAAATTGCCTCCCGCCGTGGAGACGACAGCGCCGGTCGAGACGACGAAACCCGATTACAGCTCGATCGGTACCCGATCCCGCCGCTTTCTCGGCGAGTGATTCGGCGAGTGGCCGGCGAGGGTGGTCGCAGGCCTTTCGGGAAATTTCCCGATTCGCGTCAAGCCGCGCCTCCGGGCGGCCGATCCGTTTCGGCCAGGCCTTTGCATTCCTCCGCCCGCGACCGATAACCCTCCGGCCAGACGCCGCGGTCGGAAGGAGCCCGTCCGCGCGAACCATGGGAGCCGTGCTTGGCCACCATCATCCCCGTCTCGTCCTTCGACTACGTCGTCTTCGGCGCCACCGGGGACCTGACGCAGCGCAAGCTGCTACCCGCCCTCTATCAGCGCTTCCGCGACGCGCAGATCCCGGAATCGAGCCGCATCATCGGCGCCTCGCGGACCGAGATCAGCACCGAGGTTTTCCGCGAGCGGGCCCGCGACGCGCTCAAGCGCTACGTTCCGGCCGGCGACCTCGACGAGGTCAAGCTTCAGGGCTTTCTCGACCACCTGTTCTACGTGGCGATCGATGCGCTGGGCGATGACGGGTGGAGTGATCTGAAGGGATTGCTCGACGAGCGGCCCGACCGGATCCGTCCGTTCTACCTCGCGACCTCGCCCGATCTCTACGGAGCGATCTGCCGGAATCTCGACCGCTACGGCTTGATCGGCGAGAAGAGCCGCGTCGTGCTGGAGAAGCCGATCGGCAAGGATCTCAAATCCGCCCGCGCCATCAACGACGCGGTGGGTGCCGTCTTCCCGGAAAGCCAGATCTTCCGGATCGATCATTACCTCGGCAAGGAGACGGTCCAGAACCTGCTGGCCCTGCGGTTCGCCAACACGATCTTCGAACGGCTGTGGAACGCCGACGTGATCGATCACGTGCAGATCACCGTCGGCGAAACCGTCGGCGTCGAGGGTCGTGGCGGCTATTACGACACCTCGGGCGCGCTGCGGGACATGGTGCAGAACCATATTCTGCAACTCCTCTGTCTCACCGCCATGGAGAGCCCGATCTCTCTGGACGCCGATTCCGTGCGCGACGAGAAGCTGAAGGTGCTGCGCGCCCTCAAGCCGATCACCGCCGCCGATGTGCAGAGCGTGACCGTGCGTGGGCAATACGCTGCGGGGGCCGTCGGCGGCCAGCCGGTGGCGGGCTACCAGAGCGATCTTGGCGATCATCCCCCGAGCCGGACCGAGACCTTCGTCGCCCTGAAGCTCGAAGTGCAGAGCTGGCGCTGGGCCGGCGTCCCCTTCTACGTGCGCACCGGCAAGCGCCTGCCGAAAAAGCATTCCGAGATCGTGGTGCAGTTTCGCGCCTCGCCCTTCTCGATCTTTCCGTCCGAGGCGTTCGGCCGCGAGCCGAACCGCCTCGTCATCCGGCTCCAGCCGGAGGAGGGGATGAAGCTCGAAGTGATGACGAAGGATCCGGGGCCCGGCGGCATGCGTCTGCGCCCGACCAACCTCGACATTTCCTTCGAGGAGACCTTCAAGCAGCGCTATCCGGATGCCTATGAGCGCCTCTTGATGGATGTCGTCCGCGGCAACGCCACCCTGTTCATGCGCCGCGACGAGGTCGAGGTCGCCTGGGCCTGGGCCGATACGCTGCTCAAGGCCTGGGCCGACCGGCCCGAACCACCGCGCCCCTATGCGGCCGGAAGCTGGGGACCGACCGCCGCCATTGCCCTGATCGAGCGCGACGGGCGCACTTGGCACGAGGAACTGCCCTGACGGAGAAACGAACGACGCGGTTCGCCTCGTCCCGGAGCGGCGCGTCGCTCGATATCGCGGTGCGCGCAGCCGCCTCGCCGACTGAGCGGCTAGATTGCAGAGGCGGCGGAAACCCGAAGGCCCATCCCGGTTATCTCAGGACAATGTCGGGGTCGGGATTCGAGAGACATGTCGCGGTATTTCTTCGACGTCGAGAACGGGGGTCTCACGGTCGATGAGGAGGGGACGGAACTCGACGGGGACGAGGCGGTGGCGTCCTTGGCGATGCGGACGCTCCTCGATATCGCCCGCTTCGAGGTCTTGGCCCATGACGAGCGCCAAATGTCCGTGACCGCCCGCGACGAAGCCGGGATGCCTGTCTACCGGACGGAATTGACGGTGCGGGCGGCATGGCTCTTGGCGCATCCCGGCTGAGAGCCCTGCGCTGTGAACCTCAAGGGAGCGACTCCCGGTCTGCGAACCGTTCGTGAAGCAGTGCGCCGGCACGTGCCGTCGGTCGCGTGAGTCAGACGAAATAAGCGAGTTCCCTGACGGGTCGGCTCATGGCGCCGCGGGGAGGGCCCGACGGCATCGACCCCGACCCGAACAGCGGCCCGGTGAGCCCATGGATCGGCTCGCCGGGGCGGCTGGTGGCGCGGCTTCGGTCTTGCGGACGCGACATCTCGCGCTGCGGCTCAGGCATCACCGTCACGCCGTCTTTCGGTGTGGGCTGGGGAAGGCGTACGAGCACGATCGTGCCTTGGCCTTCCTCGGACCGTATGCGCAGACCGCCCCCATGCAGTTCGGCGGTGGAACGGGCGATGGCGAGGCCGAGGCCGGAACCCTTGTAGCTCCGGGTCAGATTGGTCTCGACCTGCTCGAACGGCCGCCCGAGCTTGGTGATGGCCGATTTCGGAATGCCGATGCCGGTATCAGTGACGAACAGGTGCACGAAGGCCCCGCAGGGGCGCCCGCGCAGCCCCACCCGACCGCCCTCCGGCGTGAACTTCACGGCGTTCTGGACGATGTTGAGCAGGATCTGTTGCAGAGCGCGCTCGTCGGCGAAGACCCGAAGGCTGGCCGGCACCTCGATATGGATCGTCACCGATTTGCTGGCCGCTTCCTTGGCGACCATCACCACGGCCGCCGAGATCGCAGCATCGAGGGCGATCTCGCGGGGAACCAGCTTCACGCGCTTCGCCTCGATCCGCGACATGTGGAGGATGTCGTCGATCACGGAGAGCAGGTAGGTCCCACTCTGCTGGATATCGCGGCAGTAATCCCCGTAGCGCGGTGAACCCAGGGTTCCGTAGACCTCGCTCTCCATCAATTCGGCGAAGCCCATGATGGCGTTGAGCGGCGTGCGCAGCTCGTGGCTCATATTGGCCAGGAACTCGGACTTCGCTTGGTTCGCGATCTCGGCCTGGGCTTTCTGATCCAGATGACGCTCGGCCAAGTCGGCGAGCTGCTGCGTCTGGAGTTCGAGGGTGCGGCGGGAGCGCTTGAGATCCTTGACCGTCTCGATCAGCTCGCGCTCCGAGGCGACGAGCTGCTCCTGATGCCGCTTGAGGCTGGTGATGTCGGTCCCGACCGACACATAGCCGCCATCCTTGGTGCGCCGCTCGCTGACCTGAAGCCAGCGGCCATCGGTCAGTTCGAGTTCGAAGGTGCGGGCCGGGCCGCGCTCCGGTCCGGGAATGCCCCGGCGTACCGGGGGCAGCGCACCTTGGCCCATGATCTCGTCATAGCGCCGACCCGGCACCGCATCGTCGCTGCTGAGGGCGTGAAGATCGCGGAACTTGGAATTGCAGAGAACCAGACGGTTGCCCGCGTCCCAGAGAACGAACGCCTCGGAGACCGCTTCGACCGCGTCGCGCAGGCGCATATCGGCGGTGGCATTGGTCTCGGCGAGGCGACGCTGATCCGTGACATCCATGGCGATGCCCACGAGGTGGCGGCTGCCATCGGCGCTATCCTCGACGACCTCGGCGCGGGTGCGCAGCCAAATCCATCCCCCGGACGCGTCACGGATGCGGAACTCGTGGTCGAGGGTGGCATGGCTCGCGGCCAGCTGGTGGGCCAACTGATAGAGGTCGCCATCATCGGGATGGAGGAGGGCGTTCACGTCGCCGAACGACAGAAGATCCTTCTCCGGCGTGTAGCCGAGCAGGACATACATCGAGTCGGACCAGAAGATCGTTCCGCGGGCGATGTCCCAATCCCACAGGCCGCAGCGTCCTCGGCCCAGGGCCGTGTCGAGGCGTTGCCTGACGAGGTCGCAGACTTGGTCGGCTGCCCGGGCCCGGCGGGTCTGGATGATGTAGGCGGCGGCGATCCCCGTCAGCATGAGGGTGACGGCGCAGAGCACCACGGCGTGGCTCCAGAACGAGCGCCACCACGCGGCATCGATCGGGGCCAGCGGTTGGATCACGGCGATCTGCAGATCGGATCCGGGACGTCGCATCACGGCGGCGATGGCCTGCCCGCCGCCATGCAACCCCACGGTCATGGCGCCGGTGCTCGCCCCGAGAATGGCGAGGGGGTCGCCGCTGGCGAGGAGGGCCCCGAACGAATCCGCTCCGTGCGGCAGGGCCGGATGGGCGGAACGGATCGCGCCGGCGCCGTCGATCACGAGGAGGCGACCACCCACCGGCAGGAGATGCAGCGGCAGGCCTTGATCCGGAGGCACTCCGATGTGTTGCGACGGGAGGGAGGCCGCCAGCCGAGCGAACGTTTCGACCTCCCGTTGGGCGGCCGCGATCGCCGCCTCGTAGGGCCCGCGCAACTGCAGGGCCGACAGCGTGCCGAAGCCGAGCAGAAAGACGAGAAGAAGCGCCGGCAGGGCATAGCGCAGCCAGACTTCCGCCTGCACGAGGCGGACCTGCGCGGTTCCGGTGGGACGCTGGACCCCGAGAATCGTGTCCGCGCGCGCACGCGCGGACAGGGACGCGGAAACCGCCCCCGGCATATCGGAACCTCGCGTTTCAGACTGAATCCGACCCGGTCGGTGCCGTACCGGCTGCTCTCGAATCGTATTCATATTGAGCATTCGGAGGGGCTGTTTGTCCACGCCCAATTTGGGGGAGGGCGTTGACGAAAGCCGCGATCGGAGTCCCTGCGCCGAGGGTATCGATTCTCGAAATGCGTTCTGCGTCAGGCGGTTACTGATTCGCCGAGGCTCCGCCCGGCAATGTCGGTGACGTCACGAGAGAGGCCGGGCGTGGCAAGGATGCGACGCAGGGCAGACTCGGCCATACCGCGCCGCACCGGCTCGAGGCGGCGCCACGAACCGAACGCCGTCATCAGCCGCGCCGCGATCTGCGGATTGGCGCGATCGAGGGCGAGAACGGTGTCGGCGACCAGGGTGAAGCCGGCCCCGTCGCTCCGGTTGAACTGGGTCGGGTTGGCCAGGGCGAAGCTGCCGACGAGGGCGCGGACGCGGTTCGGGTTGGTCATCGCGAAGGCCGGGTGTTCCTGGAGGCGGCGCACGCGCTCGACGGTGCCGTCCTCGGGAATCATCGCCTGGATCGCGAACCATTTGTCGAGCACGAGGGGCTCGTCGGCGTATCGTTCCGCAAAGGACGCGAAGGCGGCTTCTCGGGTCTCCCCCGGCAGGAGGGCGAGGGTGGAGAGGCCGGCAAGCCGGTCGGTCATGTTGCCGGCGGAGTGGATCTGCGCGTCGGCACAGGCGGCTCCTCCGGTCGGGTCCGCCGCCGCGATCAGATCGAGGGCTGCATTGCGCAGGGCCCGGCGTCCGGCGGAGGCGGCGTCGGGTGAGAACGGCGTGCCGGCAGGTTCGGACAAGGCGTCCCGCAGGGCGTGCAGCCGATCCGTAAGCGCGGTGCCGAGGCGGGTGCGCAGGTCGTACCGCGCCGCGTGGATCGCATCGGGGTCGATCTCGCTGCCGATGTCATCGGCGAGATCGCTCTCGCTCGGCAGAGACAGAACCAGGGCGGCGAAGGCGGGATCGGCCAGGGCACGCGCGTCGAGGAAGGAATCGAGCGCCGCCGCGAAGGCGTCGGCCCCCACCTCGGTCGCTTCTCCGCGCAGGGCGCCGATCATCAGCCGCGCGGCGACGCGCTGGGCTGCCTCCCAGCGATTGAAACCATCGGTGTCGTGACGAAGCAGCGTGAGGCGCTCCGTATCGTCCATCGCCATATCGACCCGTACCGGGGCCGAGAAGCCGCGAAACAGGGAGGGCACCGGGGCGGTGGCGACGTTCTCGATGGTCAGGACGTCGTCCCATCGATCGAAGACGAACACGCCGTCCGTCACCCGTGAGGAACGGGCATCGTCGAGGGGGCCATCCTGGCCAATCAATCCGAGACGGATCGGGATGACGACCGGGGGGGCGTCACTTCCGGCTCCGGGACGGGTCTGGCGCAGTTCGAGGCTGTAGGTCTGCGCGCCCGCATCGTAATGACCGGAGATGGCGACCCGCGGCGTGCCGGGGCGCTCGTACCATTCCGCGAACCGTGACAGATCGCGACCCGTCTCCGCCTCGAAGGCGCGGAGGAAGTCTTCGACGGTCGCCGCCGTCCCGTCATTCTCCGCGAAGTAGCGATCCATGCCGGCGCGGAAGGCGCGTTCGCCGATGAGCGTGCGCAGCATCCGCACGATCTCGGCGCCCTTCTCGTAGACGGTGGCCGTGTAGAAGTTGTTGATCTCGGCATAGCGCTTCGGCCGCACCGGATGGGCCAGCGGGCCCGCATCCTCCGGGAACTGGCGGGCGCGCAGGGTGCGTACCTCGCCGATGCGGTGGACATCGCGCGAGCGCATGTCGGACGAGAATTCCTGGTCGCGGAAGACCGTGAGGCCTTCCTTCAGGCAGAGCTGGAACCAGTCGCGGCAGGTGACGCGATTGCCCGACCAATTGTGGAAATATTCATGGGCGATGATCGCCTCGATGGCGGCGTAGTCGGCGTCGGTCGCCGTGTCGGGCGAGGCCAGAACGTACTTGTCGTTGAAGATGTTGAGGCCCTTGTTCTCCATCGCGCCCATGTTGAAATCGGACACGGCGACGACGTTGAACACATCGAGATCGTAGGCGCGGCCGAAGGTCCGCTCGTCCCAGGCCATGGATCGCTCGACCGCGTCGAGCGCGTAGGCGGCCCGGTCGCCCTTGCCCGGCTCGACATAGACCGCGAGCTCGACCGCCCGTCCGTCCATGGTGGTGAAGGTGCTCGACACCCGGTCGAGCCGTCCGCCGACGAGGGCGAAGAGATAGGCAGGCTTCGGGTGCGGGTCGTGCCAGACCGCGAAGTGACGCCCGGTCCCCTCGATGCGGCCCGCCTCGACCGGATTGCCGTTGCCGAGAAGCACGGGGGCCGCGGCTTCCTCCGCCTCGATCCGGGTCGTGTAGATCGACATCACGTCGGGCCGATCGAGGAAATAGGTGATACGCCGGAAACCGTCGGCCTCGCATTGGGTGCAGTAGACGCCGTTCGAGCGATAGAGCCCCATCAGCTTCGTGTTGGCGGTCGGATCGAGGCGCGTCTCGATGGTGAGGGTGAAGGGCCGCTGCGGCGGTTCCGGCAGGGTCAGGGCCGAGGGGGCCACGCGGAAAGCGGCGGGGGCGAGCGATTGTCCGTCGAGGTCGAGGGCGAGAAGCCGCAGATCGTCTCCGTCGAGGATGAGGGGGGCGCCCGGCCGTCCGGCGGGGTTCGGCCGGACCGCGAGGCGGGCGGTCACGCGGGTGTCGTGGGGATCGAGGCGGACGTCGAGCTCGACGCGGTCGATCAGGTGGTCGCTCGGGCGATAATCTTCCAGGCGGACAGTCGGGGGCGTGTCGGTGCGCATGGATTCGTACGGGGCTCGGCCAGGGCTTCGTCCCGTCTTCTAGAACTTTTCGCCGCCGCCGAAACCTCGTCTGCCCGATGCCGGCGACCCCGTTGACGCTGTCACGCCCTGGGCCAGATAGGCGCCATCCTCACGACAATGCCTCCGGAGCCGCCATGGAATACCTGCACACGATGGTCCGCGTGGCCGATCTCGATCGAGCGCTGGCCTTCTACGTCGATGCGTTCGGACTCGAGGAGGTTCGGCGCATCGAGAACGAGAAGGGACGGTTCACCCTCGTCTTTCTCGCCGCCCCCGGTGACGTCGATCGCGCGAAGTCGGAAAAATCGCCGATGGTCGAACTGACCTACAATTGGGACCCGGAGGAATATTCGGGTGGGCGCAATTTCGGCCACCTCGCCTATCAGGTCGAAGATATCTACGCGTTCTGCGAGAAGCTGAAGAACGCGGGGATCACCATCAACCGTCCCCCGCGCGATGGGCATATGGCTTTCGTCCGCTCGCCGGACGGTATCTCGATCGAGATCCTGCAGAAGGGACCCGCCAAGCCGCAGCAGGAACCCTGGGCGTCGATGGAGAATACGGGAACGTGGTAGTTGCCGCGCTCCGCTCTCGGACGGACGGCGCTGCAGCCAGTCGCTCATGTCTGAGCGCCGAGCGTCGGTTCGGTCGATCGCGTGGCGAATGCGACTCGGCTCGCGCCCTCTCTCCGCGTGCGGGGAGAGGGCCTAGGCTCAAAGCCTGATCTCGGACGGAAAGACCGATCAGGCTTCCACCTTGGGCGTGATGCCGAGTTCCGTAAGTTTGGCACTCACGGCCTCGACCGGCCGCTTCAACCGCAGGCTGATGACGGAAACCGATACGCCCTCGCGCGCCATGGTGCGCAGGCTCTGGACGGCGTCGAGGCTCCAGTTCGTTTCGATCGACATCGGTGTTCTCCTGTCGTTCGACGTGACACCGGTACGATCCGGACGATGCACCGGTCCGGATCGAGGTGGATCGCCGACGATGCGGTGACAACGCTCGCGCCGATTATCCGTGCATGCCTGCGAAACGAGCAGGGCGGGCATTCGACGCGACCCGCAATCCGGCCCCACCACCGCGGGTCGCCACGTTGCGTCGCGGTGCCCGCTCGATTTTCAGCAGAATGTTCGAACCGCCGACCAGCATGCCGGTCCTGTCACGCAGCAGGGTCGGATAGGGCATGAAGGCGGCCCGGTTCCCGTCCGGTCTTTCCAGAACCGCCTGTGCGCCACGGAGAGCCGCGCCTTCGCGCAGGGCGATCGCCAGCGCGCAACGATCGTGGGGCAGCTCCAGCCCGTCCGTGTCGTAGAGGCGCCACGCGCCACACCACCGTGCCTTGCCGAGGATCGGCCGAAACCCCCACAACTCCGCCGCCGCGTCGTTGTAGTAGGTCAGCCAGCCCTGGACATCGGTGGTGTAGAGCGGCGCGCTGACCTGCCGGAACAGGTCGGCCCGCGACGGTTCGTAGTTCCAATCCGAATCGGGGGCGTCGAAATCGTAGGCGAAATCGTCTCTCACCATCCGTGCTCCCCTTCATGCCGTCATGCCCGCTGCCAGCATGACGCTTCCTCACTGCACCGGGCTCCGAGGCCCACCGGACGGAGATCGTCCAGGCAGGGCGGATGGACCGATGTCCCGGTGGCATCCGCACACCATTGCGTCATCGCGCCGTGAATCCCGCAAACGAAGATTCTTCGACACGGCAAACGTTCGACTTCGCGGTGTCTCGTCGTTTCAACAGCTGCGGCCAACAGGCGAAATCAAAAGCACGCCGTATCCTTGGATGCAAGTTTTTTCTCAGTTTTGGTGCTCTTCCGCGCTGGTTGGAGCGGCGGTTGACTGACTATTTTGCAATGCAAAACAATTCTAATGTGAGATATGGCCGGGTAATTTGGCCGAGAATGGGCACATTCGGCATCGCACATGTTGCGAATTGTGCGGCCTGAGCATTGTGCGGCGCCGGTCGACTTGTGGACAATCGAAAGCATTGGGGATGGCGGTGCCGGCCTGGCCGCGCTTACGCAGGCCATGGGAATTCGATATAGCTCGCCCCGTGCCTCGACCCCGTCCGGTTGCCTTGTCCGTTCCCATCTTCGGTCCCGCCCGCTGGGACAGCCAATGAGCGTTCCGTCGCCGGAGGGTGTGCCCCTTTCCCTCGCCTTCCTCACCGAGGGTGGGCAGACCGGTCGTGAGATCCTGGACTACGATTGGTCCGGGCACAGCCTCGGCCCGCTCGCGACTTGGCCGATCAGCCTGCGCAGCACCTTGGCCACGATGTTGGCTTGTCCGGCGCCGATGTTCCTGTCCTGGGGGCCGGACGGCACAGTGTTCTTCAACGATGCCTATCGCCCGATCTTCGGCTACCGACAGGAACGGGCGCTCGGGGCACGCTTCCGGGAAATTTGGGCCGATCTCTGGGACGATATCGGCCCGCTGGTCGAGACGACCCTGTCCGGCCGCAGCGTTTCCCAGCGCAACCTGCCGCTGACGATGCATCGCTACGGCCGCCCCGAAGAGACGTGGTGGAGCTTCACCTACTCTCCGGTGCGGGACGACGCGGGCGCCATCGCCGGATTGATCTGCATCACCGCCGAAACCACCGCCGAGGTTCTGTCCGAGCGTGCCCGTCAGCGCAGCGACGAGCGCCTCGACATGGCGCTCGCGGCCGGTGGCAGCATCGGGATCTGGGATTGGGATGTGGCCGCCGACCGGATCACGGCGGATGCCCGCTTCGCCCGCCTCTACGGCGTCGATCCCGCCCTGGCCGAAGCCGGTGCGCCGATCGCCACCTTTTTCGGCGGCATCCACGGGGACGACCTGCCGGAGGTTCGGCACAGGATCGAGGAGGCCCTGCGCACGGGCGAACCCTTCTCTGCCGAGTATCGTCTGATCCAGGCCGATGGCAGCGTGCGCTGGGCCGCCGCCGAGGGGCGCTGTGCCCATGACGCACAGGGGCGCCCGACGCGGTTTCCCGGGGTCAGCTTCGACATCACCGAGCGCAAGCGCACCGAAGCGGCCTTGCGCGAGAGCGATGACCGTTTCCGCGGCATCGCCGACACCGTCGAGCAGATGATCTGGTCGACGAGGCCGGACGGCTTTCACGATTATTACAACGCTCGCTGGTACGAATATACCGGGATGCCGACCGGCTCGACCGATGGCGAGGCCTGGAACGGTATGTTCCACCCGGAAGACCAGGAGCGCGCCTGGGCGACTTGGCGCCACAGCCTCGCGACCGGTGAGACCTATCGGATCGAGTACCGGCTCCGCCACCGCTCCGGCCGGTACCGATGGGTGCTCGGCTTGGCCAAGCCCCTGCGCGACGGGACCGGCCGCATCATGCGCTGGTTCGGCACCTGCACCGACATCCACGACCGGAAGTTGGGGGAGGAGCGGCAGGCCTTCCTCCTGTCCCTCAACGATCTGCTCCGCGAGGCTCCGGATCCCGTCGCCGTCACGCTCGCCGCCGCCGCGGCGCTCGGCACCCGATTGAACGCGGCGCGGGTCGGCTACGGTGCGGTCGACGAATCCGGCGAGGTCGTTCGGGTCGAGCGCGACTGGGCCCGCGACGGTGCGATGGCGAGCCTTGCGGGGGAATCGCGCATCCTCGACGGCTTCGGGCCGGAGCTGGTCGCCGAAGCGCGGGCGGGCCGCACCGTGGTGGTGGAGGATCAGCGCGTCGACCCCCGCGCCGGCCCCCCATACGCCGCCGCCTGGGAGTCGATCGGCTGCCATGCGCTGATCGTCGTGCCGTTGATCCGCGACGGGCGATTGCAGGCGATCGTCTATCTGCACGAGCCGGCGCCGCGATCCTGGTCGCCCGAGGAAGTTTCCCTCGTCGAGGATGTGGCGCAGCGAGTCTGGGATGCCGTGGAACGCGCCAAGGCGGAACTCGCCGAGCGGGCCCGTGCCGGCGAGCTGCGCCTGATCGCCGATTCCCTGCCGGTGCTGATCGCCCTGTTCGACGATGAGGGCCGCTGCCGCTTCGCCAATGCCGCCGGGGCGGACTGGTTCGGGACGGACGACGCGACGCCGGACGGGCGCAGCCTCGCCGACTTGATCGGCGACGACTACGAGCTGGATCGTTTGCGCTTCGAGGGCGCGCTCGCGGGTGTGGAGGCCCGGTTCGAGCGGGCTTGGCCGCATCGGGACGGGCGGCGACGCGTCGCCGAGATCCGCTACCGCCCCCGGTCGAGGCCCGATGGCACCACCGACGGCGCCTACCTGTTCGCCCTCGACGTGACCGATCGCAAGCGCATGGAGGAGGTGCTCGCGCGCGAGGTCGATGCCCGCACGCGCGAGCGCGACCGGCTGTGGCAGACGACCACCGACCTGATGGGCACCGCCGGGCTCGACGGCTATCTGCGCAGCGTCAACCCGGCCTGGACACGCCTGCTCGGTTGGAGCGAGGCCGAACTCCTGGCCCGCCCGTTCCTCGACCTGATCGCCCCGGACGACCGGGACCGGACCGGCGCCGTTCTGCACCGTCTCGCCGCCCACGAACCCGTGACCGACTTCGTCGATCGCGTCCTGCGCAAGGACGGGCAGCAGCTCACGGTGATGTGGACGGCGGTGCCCGAGGGAGATCGGTTCCACATGGTCGGCCGCGACATCACCCAGCAGCGCCTCGCCGAGGAACAGCTGCGTCAGGCCCAGAAGATGGAGGCGGTGGGACAGCTCACCGGTGGAATCGCCCACGACTTCAACAATCTGCTCACGGGCATCGTCGGCTCCCTCGACCTCATGCGCACCCGTATCGGCCAGGGTCGCATCGAGGCCATCGACCGCTACATCGAGGCCGCTCTCTCCTCGGCCCACCGGGCGGCGGCGCTGACCCATCGCCTGCTCGCCTTCGCCCGCCGGCAGCCTCTCGAGCAGACGCCAGTCGATGTCACCGCGCTCATTTCCGGGATGGAGGCGATTCTCCGCAGCACTCTCTCGGAGGGCGTGCGCCTCGCGATCGATGCCGTGCCGGATCTCTGGCCGACCCTGTGCGATCCCCACCAGCTCGAGAACGCGATCCTCAACCTTGCCATCAATGCCCGCGACGCGATGCCGGAGGGCGGCAGGCTCGTGATCCGCGCCGACAACGCGACCCTCGACGGCACGGGAGCGGGAGTACCGGCGGATGTCGTGCCGGGGGACTTCGTGTGCCTGAGCGTGGGCGACACCGGCTTCGGCATGGAGCCGGAGGTGGTGGCCCGCGCCTTCGAGCCGTTCTTCACCACCAAGCCGATGGGGCAGGGCACCGGCCTCGGGTTGTCGATGATCTACGGGTTCGCCCGCCAATCCGGCGGCCATGCGCAACTCGAATCCGCGCCGGGCCGGGGGACTGTCGTGCGGCTCTATCTTCCCCGCTACCTCGGGCAACTTCCAGCTACGGCTGCGGCTGCGCCCGCGGTGGCCGCAGCGCCTGCTCCGGGGCGAGGCGAGACGGTGCTGGTGGTCGAGGACGAGCCGGTGGTGCGCGACCTCGTCATCGAGACGCTGCGGGAACTCGGATATCGCGCGATCGAGGCCCCGGACGGGCCGTCGGGCCTGCGCATCCTGCGCTCGGTCACCCGCATTGACCTCCTCATCACCGATGTTGGCCTGCCCGGTCTCAACGGGCGTCAGCTTGCCGAACAGGCCCGGGCCGGTCGACCGGACTTGAAGGTCCTTTTCATCACAGGTTACGCCGAAAATGCCCTGTTCGGCGGCGACCGCCTCGATCCGGGAATGCAGATGATCACGAAGCCCTTCCCGGTAGAGGTGCTCGCCGCCCGCATCCGCACGATGATCGAGCTATCGTGAAAAAAAAGATGCACCGTGAAAGGGTGCGACCGGATCAATCTTGCGGCCAAGCTCGGTCGACTTGTGGACAGGTCGGAACGGGCCTTGTTCGCGTACGTTGAACGGCGCGTAACCCGCGAAACGGCGCGTTCGAGGCGTCAGGCAGAGCGAACACACCGGATGGCAGCGGAGATTCCATCGGAGGCGACACACGGGTCGGGTCCGTTCGACTTGGGCGACGGCTTTCGCCGGTTCGCGGACCACGTGCCGCTGATGATGTGGCGCACGGACCATCACGGCCGGAGCGTCTATCACAACGAGTCCTGGCTTCAGTTCACCGGGCGTTCGCTGGACGACGAACTCGATGATGGCTGGCGTCGGGGGCTTCACCCTGATGATTTCGAGCGTCATGCCCGCATCGTCGCGGCGGCGTTCGAGGCCCGTATCCCCTTCACCATCGAGTACCGGCTCCGGCGACATGACGGAGCCTATCGGTGGTTGCTCGATACCGGGCG
Organism: Methylorubrum suomiense; assembly: GCF_022179765.1. Taxonomy (GTDB): domain Bacteria; phylum Pseudomonadota; class Alphaproteobacteria; order Rhizobiales; family Beijerinckiaceae; genus Methylobacterium; species Methylobacterium suomiense. Next base: position 264,147 of record NZ_BPRE01000002.1, read on the forward strand.
ACCGCTCCAGGATGGTGGCGAATTTCACGGCTATCTCGGTTCTTGCTTCGACATCACGGACCGCAAGAACGCCGAGGAAGAGTCGGCGCGCGCGCTCATCGAGAAGGAGACGCTGCTCGCCGAGATTTATCACCGGGTCCGCAACAACCTTCAGGTGATGGTCAGCCTGATCGGCCTCTACGGTCGTGCGGCGCCGGAAGCCTGTCGCGGGAGCTTCGATGCGCTCGGACAGCGCGTGCGGGCGATCGCCCTGGTGCAGCAGCACTTGCACGAGGCGCCCCATATCGCCTCCATCGATCTCAGGGATTACCTTCGCCGACTCGCCTCCGGGCTCGGCAGCCTCCGTCGGCCTGGCCGCATCGGGGTGATGGTTGAGGGGGCAGGCACGAGTCTCGTGGAGCCCCGGACGGCCAATGCCCTCGGCATGATCGTGGCGGAAGTGGTCGCCGAATGTCTCGATGCCACCACTGAGACGGTGAGCTGCTCCATTGCCATCGCCGTCGAGGCCGATGTCGGCGCACCCGTGCGCCTCACCATCATCTCGGGAAGTGGTGAGGCCGCGGCGGCGGGAAAGCCCGGTGTACCGATGCTCGGCCCCCGGCTGATCGCCGCCTATGCCGCCCAGGCGGAGATCGCGGTGAGCGGCACCGCCACCACCGCCGACCCGCTCATTCTGCAACTCCCCGAGGTTCGACCCGTCACGGCACCCTCGGGGTCGTAACGGCCCGTCGCGAGCCAATCCTTTGGGACGAGGTCACCGGCGGGACGCATGTGACCGGCGCGCCGCCTCGTTCCAGGTTCGGGGCGGCTTTTGTCACGCAGGGGGGCGATCTAGGCTCCAGCGGGCATCAGGCCTATATCGGGCGGGTCCCCTCGCATCCTCCGTGAGCCATGCTGCCGAACCTCGACACGATTATCGAAAACTTCGAAATTCTTGACGATCCGATGGATCGTTACGAGTACGTGATTGAACTCGGCAAGACTTTGCCGGCCCTGCCGGCCGATCGGCATGTCGATCAGTATCGCGTCCATGGCTGCGAGAGCCAAGTCTGGCTCGACGTCTCCGTCGACCGGGCGGCGGATGCGCCGCGCCTGACCCTCGCAGGCGACAGCGATAGCCATATCGTCAAGGGCTTCGTCGCTTTGATGGTCGCCCTCTACAGCGGCCGGACCCCCCAAGAGGCGCTCTCCGCCGATGGATTCGAGCTGCTGAAGCGGCTGGATTTCGGCGCCCACATCACCTCCAAGCGCTCCAACGGCGTGCGTGCCATGGTGGAGCGGATTCATCGGGATGCGGGACGCCTCTCCTCGGCGCAGGCCTGACAAGCGGCCGACCCTCACCGTCGCAACAGCTCAGTCTTCTCGATCCCCCGTCTCGGTTCGGGCACGCCACAGCCGCGTCCGCCCGCGCTCGGGGCCACGGGCCTGCACCTCGATTCCATAATGCTCCGCCAGCCGCCGAAGGGCGATGCGCGCGACGACCTTTGCCGACCGGGCTGGCCATTTGCGCTCCGCCTCGATCCGCTCCAACCCTTTCAGGAAGCCGCAGAGATCGATCAACAGGCCTGAAAGATCGGCCCCGACGGCGGCGAGGGCTTGGTCGACGCGCTGGCGCGCCGCGATGGTTCGGTCGGTCGCCGCCGATGGGTCGCGCGGACCTCCGCCATCGACCCGCTGGGCCGACCAATCGGCAGTGACGCTCGGCAGCATCTGCGCTGCGGCGAGGTCATCGCGCAGCCGCTCGCCTGCCGCGAAGGCAGCCGCATCGATCATCGGTTCGCCGTCGCGGCCACGTCGGCGCGCCATCCAGGCAAGGGGGCTCTCGGCGGCATCGCGCAGCCGCTCCTCGGAGCCCGACCCTTCCCTGATCGGGGCGAGGTGCTGCCATCGGAACGCCTCGTCCCGCGGCTCCATCGCCCGCCGAAGCCGGGCACGGCCGGCGGCGCCGATGACGAGACGGTTGCGGCGTCCGTCGTCGCGGGCAACGAGGTCTGCGGCGACCAGCGCTTCCCCAGCCTTCGCGGGAAATCGTCCGGCCCCGAGGGAGACGCCTCGACCGCCCCCGCGCACGATCAGCGTCTCCGGCATCGATGGATCCGGGAAGGCATAGGCCCCCTCCGGTGCCAGAGCCGCCAGCAACCGTTCCGCTTCGCGACCAAGCCCGCGCCCCACCGCGTCATCAAGATTGTTCGTGTTTTGTTCTATAGCCATCGCGCCACCCGAGAGACACCGACATCCGAAGGCTAAAGGACAATGATCCTAATACAAGCCTTGACACACTTGCGCTGCGCCTCTGGGTTGCAGCGTCACGCTGTGTTCTGCCGGCCAAAACCGTCGTTCGCAACGGGGGATCGAGCAATGATGCACGCGCTGCCGTACAGGGCGCACGCGACGACGCAAGGACGAGTGGAAATCACACTGGCATTGGCCGGCAAAGCTCCGTCGGACTGCAAAATGCCTTGAGCGATGGCCGCGGACTTCGCTGTTGATAACGTGAGTCGGCCCGGCCCAAGAAGAAACCCGCCGCCCCGGATCTCGGTGCGACGGGCTGTTCGATGCTCAGAAATGCTTCGGTCTATCGGTCAGCGCAGGCCCGGAGGTGACCGAGGTTTTCGGGGTCAAGCCGCCTCGTCGTAACTGCCCGGCCGGGGCTGGCCGAGCCCGATCGCCTTCGCAAGGTCGGAGCGAGCCTTCGCGTAATTCGGCGCGACCATCGGGTACTCGGGCGGCAGGCCCCACTTGGCGCGGTACTGCTCCGGCGACATGTTGTACTTCGCCCGGAGATGGCGCTTGAGCGACTTGAAGGTCCGTCCGTCCTCCAGACAGACGATGTAATCGGGCTGGACCGACTTCTTGATCGGCACCGCCGGCTGCTGCGGCTCGCTGGGCTCGATCTTGGCCGCAACCTGACCGGTGCCGATCTGCAGCAGCGCGCCGTGGACCGCGCCGATCAGGTGGCCAAGCTCTCCCGCCGGCACCGGGTTCTTGCTGACGTAGGCAGCGACGATGTCGGCCGTGAGGACGACGAAGTCGACCGGCGTCTCGGTTTCGTTCATGGTTCGATACTGTCCCTTGATGCGGTGCCCGCACACGACGCAGCGCGACCGTCTCCCAAGAACGACGCTGAGTTCGAGCAGGAAAGGGCGGCTCTGTGCGCGCGGCCCGCACGTCTTCGATTGAGTGTGACGCCCCCCGCAATCACGCGCTCCAATTAGAGCACTTAAATTAGACCTGCAAGACAGGCCGGGTATGCAGGATGTGTCATGCGCATGGTTTCCCCAACACGGTCATCGCCTTGGGGAGACGATCGATTGACATTCGCAATGCCTGCGGAGTTCGGTTTTTTGCACGCATTGGCGAGTGCGCCGAATCGATATTCGCTGGTCTTGCGAAGCGAGTCCGCGACCGTTGGCGTCTTGCGGGCGAGCGTCGCGCGCGGCACACCCGGCGCACACGATGCTCAGGCCTGGATATGACCCTCGCGATCCCCCCGTTCACCCTGCCCGCCGACGCCCCGAAGGCGGAGGCGCGTCCCCACACCTTCACGGTGCACGGCCGACAGATCGAGGATCTCTTCGCGTGGTTGAAGGCCGAGAATTGGCGCGACGTCCTGAAGGATCCTTCGACGCTGCCCGCCGATATCCGCGCCTATCTGGAAGCCGAGAACGCCTATGCCGAGGCGGCTTTGAGCTGGGCGGGCGACCTGCGCAAGGCTCTGGTGGCGGAGATGCGGGGGCGGATCCGCGAAGATGACGGCTCGGTGCCCGATCCGGACGGCCCCTTCGCCTATTACACCCGGCATCGTCAGGGCGGGCAGCACCCGCTGATCTGCCGTCGCCCGCGCACCGTCCATCGCATCGCCGAGGAGGCGGGCGACGGAGAGACCGGAGAGGAGATCCTGCTCGACGGTGATCGCGAAGGTGAAGGGCTCGCCTTCTTCGAGATCTCGGGCGCCGCCCATTCCGACGATCACCGTCTGCTCGCCTGGGGGGCCGACACGAAGGGCTCGGAACTCCACACGCTGCGCGTGCGCGACCTCGACACCCTGACGGATCGCCCTGAGCGCGTCGAGAACACCGCCGGCGACGCGGTGTGGAACGCCGCCGGTACCGCGTTCTTCTACGTGGCCCTCGACGAGAACCACCGTCCGGCCCGGGTGATGCGCCATCGCCTCGGCACCGATCAGGCCGAGGACACGATCGTCTACGAGGAGGCCGATCCGGGTTTCTTCGTGAATATCGGTCGGACCCAGTCGGGCACCTATCTCACGATCACGGCGAGCGATCACGAGACCGCTGAAGTCCACCTCCTCGACCGTGCCAACGACGAGGCTGCGCTCACCGTCGTCGCGCCCCGCGAGAATCGCCTGATCTACTCCGTCGAACACTGGGCCTCGCATCTCGTCATCCTGACGAATGCGGACGGGGCCGTGGATTTCAAGATCGTCACCTGTCCGCTCGAGACGCCCGCGCGCGCCCACTGGGTCGACGCGGTGCCCTACCGCCCCGGTGTCATGATCCGACACCTTCACGTGCTCGGAAACCACCTCGTCCGCCTCGAACTGGAGAACGCCCTCCCGCGCATCGTCGTGCGCGACCTCAAGGGTGAGGAGCACACGGTGTCGTTCGCCGAGGAGGCCTACTCGCTCGGCCTGCTACCGGGCTACGAGTTCGAGACCAACCGCATCCGCTTCGTCTACTCGTCGATGACGACGCCCTCCGAGACGTACGATTACGATTGCGTCACGCGGGCCCGTATCCTGCGCAAGCGCCAGAGCGTCCCGAGCGGCCACGAACCCGCCGACTACGTGACACGTCGCCTGTTCGCTACCGCGGAGGATGGCCAGACGGTCCCGATCTCGCTGATCCACCGTCGGGATCTCGCCTTGGACGGTTCGGCGCCCCTGCTGCTCTACGGCTACGGCTCCTACGGCACGCTGATGCCGGCCGCCTTCCGCACCAATCTCCTAAGCCTCGTCGACCGTGGTTTCGTCTACGCCATCGCCCATGTCCGGGGAGGCACCGAGAAGGGCTGGAATTGGTATCTCGACGGCAAGCGCGAGAAGAAGCCCAACACCTTCACGGATTTCGTCGCCTGCGGGCGCGCCCTGATCGAGGCGGGCTACACCGCCCAGGGGCGCATCGTGGCCCATGGCGGCAGTGCGGGCGGGATGTTGATGGGGGCGGCGGCCAATCTCGCGCCCGAATTGTTCGCCGGCATCGTCGCCGACGTGCCCTTCGTCGACGTGCTCAACACCATGCTGGATGCCGACCTTCCGCTGACCCCTCCGGAATGGCCCGAATGGGGCAATCCGGGTGAGAGCGAGGCGGCGTTCTCGACGATCCTGTCCTACTCGCCCTACGACAACGTCGCCGCCAAGCACTACCCGGCGATCCTGGCGCTGGGCGGCCTGACCGATCCCCGCGTGACCTACTGGGAGCCGGCGAAGTGGGTCGCACGCCTGCGCGCCACCATGACCGGGGGTGGCCCGATCCTGTGCAAGATCAACATGGAGGCCGGCCATGGCGGCGCCGCCGGCCGCTTCGACCGCTTGGAGGAGGTGGGGCTGATCTACGCCTTCGCCCTGATGGCGTCGGCGGCGGCCAAGGACGGCGTGCAGGCCGGACATTGACGTGTTGCCTGTCCGGGGCCCTCTCCACGGTCCCGGACAGTCCCGCGCTTCAATTCCAATTCGGTAGCCCGGTCGGCCAGACCATCTCCCGCGCGGGGGGGGATGCGCGTGATGGGGGTCGGTCGACGACGCGCGATCGGAAAAAGACGCTGCCAAGTCATGGCGTGATCGATGCGCAGCCTGCATCGACACCCGACGCGATGATCGTGCGGAAATCTCGGACGATCTCTGCTACGTTGCGGCTATCGACAATAAAGGCGGAATAATAAGTCCGTCGTGAGAGAGGAACGCGCCCATGAAGCATCGCACCGCCGCCGCGGCTTTTCTTTTCGTGCTGCCGCTGGCGGTGAGCGCTCAGGAGGCCCCCAAGAATTCCACGACGGAGGCGCCGGCGGCCAAGCCTGAGCCCGACCGTCAGCATGCCAATGCGGCGAAGCTCGCCGGACTCATCCGCTTCGTCGGTGAATCCTGCCAGGAGGTCCGGCCCGATTACGAGCGCTTCAAGGCTGTCGTCGCTGCCATGGGGGTCGACATCGATGCGATTTCCAAGGGCGAATTGCTGATGCGCAGCATGAGCTACACCGAGGCCTATCGGAAGAACGTCGACGAGAGCTGCCGAAAGGCGGCCGAATTGTTCGGCGAGAAGGGAACCAGCATTCCCGGCCTCGTCCTGCGCAAGGCCTCCTGATCGGCCCCGCTGCTTCTGAAGTCTCGTTCGCTCGAGCCTTCCAAAAGCCCAGCCAAGGTTCCTCGCGAGCGCTGCCACGAGGTTCGTGCGCCTTAAGCGCCCATTCACCGCGTTGCGCGAGAGTGCCCGGCACGAGTGGCGTATGGCGGTGCGGGCCCGGTTCGGTCCGTACCGCCGTGAGGTTGGGCGGGGGCGATGGAGGGAGGGTCCGGGCGAGCGCCGCGTCTACGGCCGGTTCGGACCGCATTGCGGGCCGGTTTCGCGCTCGGCCTCTGCTTGTCCGCCGCCGCGGCCGAAGCCGCCAAGCTCGTCGCCGCCAAGGGCAGCCAGTCAGAGGGCTACGGCCGCATCGTTCTCACCTTCGATGCCCCCGTCGCCGTCAAGGCGAAGCTGTCCGGCGCGGTCCTGGTGCTGGGGTTCAGCGAGGCGGTCACCGCCGGTCCGGAGCGGATCGCTGCCGGAATGCCGGATTACGTCGCAGCGGTGCGGCGCGACCCGGACGGCTCGGCGATGCGCCTCGCGCTTCAGAAAGGCTACCGGATCAACGTCCAAGATGCCGCCGAGCAGGTCTTCGTCGATCTTCTGCCCGACAATTGGAGCGGCTTCCCACCACCGCTGCCGCCGGAAGTGGTGGCGGATCTCGCCCGTCGGGCCGCCGCTGCGGAAGCGCGTCTGAAGGCGCAGACGCCCCCGCCGGTCTACCGTCCCCTGGAACTTGAGCTGTCGCACAATGCGGTGCGGACCCGGCTCAGCCTGAACCTGCCCGAAGGCAGCGCGGCGGCCTTCACGCCGCAAGGTTCGGGCACGCGGCTGACGCTGCCCGGCGCTTGGCGCATCGACGACCGCAGCCTTCGGGGACGGTTCGATCCGAAGCTCGGCCGCGTGTCCGTCGCGGCCGAGGGCGGAGAAGCCCGCATCCTCGCCATGCCGGCCGAGGGTGTCTCGATCGCCACGGCCCGAGACGGCGACCTTCTGACCATCGATTTCCTGACGAAACCGATCAAGCCGGCCGAACTCCCGGCCGTGCCGGCCGCTCCGGTCGCGGCTTCTCCGGCGGCTGCAGCTTCGGCGCAAACCCCGGAACCCGCCGCGTCGGTGAAGCCCGTTTCCTCCGCCGCACCGGCCCGAACCGTCGAGCCCACCTATCCCAAGGCGGGGTCGGGCTTCGTCTTCCCCTTCACCAAGCGGGTCGGGGCCGCCCTGTTCGAGCGGGCCGGTATCGTCACGCTGGTCTTCGCCACGACCGATCCGGTCGCGCTGCCGACCAAGGGCCCGGCCGACCTCGTCGCCCTCGGTGCGCCCGTGGTCAGCGACGGCTTCACCGTTCTGCGCTTCACCAAGCCCGCCGGTCGCCTCGTCGATCTCTTCCCAGTTGCCGAGCCGGATGGGTGGGAACTGGTCTCGGGTGAGAGCACCATGCCGAGCGAGAGCCTGACCGCGCAGCGGCGCCAGGCCCAGCGCGAGCGGCTCGACATCGCCGTCCCGCTGCCCGGCGTCGGCCCGGCGGGCTGGCTCGATCTCGACGGCGAGCGCATCGCCGTCGTCACCGCCGAGGGCCTGCCGCGGGCGGGGGTCGCGAAGGCTCAGCGCTTCGTCGACTTCGAATTGATCCCGAGCCGGGTCGGCCTCGCGGTGCTCGCCATTGCCGACGATGTGACGGTCCACCCGGATCTCGACGGCGTCATCATCGGCCGTGAGGGCGGCATGGCTCTGTCCGGCACGGACAATGTCATGGCGGCTGCCGCGAGCCTGCGCCCTGCCGATCTGCCGGTCGGTGCCGTGTCCCGGCTGGTGATCGACAACGATGCCTGGGAGCGGGACCGGCGCGGTGACGTCCGCACGGAACTCCGCGACGCCCTCGATCGTGTCAGTGAAGCGAGCCGTCGCGAACGGGGTGAACGCCATCTCGCGCTGGCCAAGATCCTGATGACCAACGGGCTCGACGCCGAGGCTCTGGGAGCCCTGAGCACGGCGGCCCGCGACGACGTGGTGATCGAGGGCGATCCGCTGACCGGATTGATGCGCGGCATCCTGCTCACGCGGATGGGGCGGTTTCAGGAAGCCCGCCCGCTGTTGACGGCGAGCCCGCTCGCCAACAACCCGGAGGCGCGGTTGTGGCGCGGTCTGCTCGATGCGGAGGCCGGGCGATGGAAGGACGCGCGAACCGCATTCCAGGCCGCCGCCGCCGTGCTGCGGCGCTATCCCGATGAGATCGTCTCTCAGTTCAACGTCGTCGCGGCGGAAACCGCGATCGAACTGGGCGACTGGGAAGAGGCGTCCCGCGCCTCGTCCGCCGCGAGCCGTGGGGCGAGCGATGCGATGCGTGACCGGATCGCCCTGTTGCGGGCCCGGATCGACGAGGCCACCGGCCGCGTCACCGCCGCGCTCGCGACCTACGAAACCCTGAGCCAGCAGGCCATCTGGCCCGTGGCGGCGGCGGCGACCTTGCGGGCGAGCTCGCTCGGCCATGCGCTCAGCAAGACGGCCGAACCCGACACGATCGACCGTCTAGAAGGCTTGCAGCTCACATGGCACGGGGGCCCGACCGAGATCGGCACCATCGCCGCCCTGGGTACGCTCTACGAGGAGGCGGGCCGCTGGCGTAAGATGTTCAGCATTGCGCGCCGCGGCGTCGCCCTGGCCCCCGACGCCTCCCCGATCCGAGCTCTCCGGGAACGCGTCCAGACCGTGTTCGAGGATCTGTTCCTCGGTGCCCGTGCCGAGAAGCTCGGTGGGATCGAGGGCTTGGCGCTCTATTTCGATTTCAAGGAATTCGCGCCCCCCGGACGGCGGGCCGACGAGATCGTGCGGAAGCTCGCCGACCGGCTGGTGGCGCTCGATCTGCTCGATTCGGCCGATGAGCTGCTGCAATACCAGATCGATCACCGTTTGAGCGGCCCAGCCCGGTCGTCCGTGTCCGCACGCTTGGCGACGATCCGGCTGATGGCCAACAAGCCGTTGGAGGCTCTGGCGACGCTGGACGCCACGCATGTGCCGGGCCTGCCCGAGGATCTGCGTCGGGCCCGTGCCCTGCTGCGCGCGCGCGCCTTGTCCGATCTGTCGCGCACCGATCTGGCGCTCGAGACGATCGAGGGTGAGACCGGCACCGATGCGGAGCGCCTCCGCGCCGACATTCTGTGGGCGTCTCGGCGTTGGCGCGAGGCCGGAGAGGCGCATGAATTGTTGCTCGGACCCGTATGGCGGGCCGGGAAGCCGCTCGACGAAGCGGCGCAGGGGGACGTGATCCGCGCCGCCATCGCCTACGGCCTCGCGGGCGAGGGCTTGGGTCTCGAGCGGTTGAAGGCCAAATTCTCGGGCCCCATGGCCGAAAGCGCGGATGCCCGCACCTTCGCGATGCTGACACGTCCCGATGCCGTCCGCAGCCTCGCCTTCCGCGACGCCGCGCTCAAGGCGACGAAGGCCAAGACGTTGGCCGCCTTCCTCGCCGAGTACCGCAAGCGTTATCCCGAAACCGCCGTCCCGGAGCGCGGCAGTGAGGCGCCGGGCACGCGGGCCGATGTTCCGGGGGCGCAGCCGCCAGGATGAGTTCCACCGAGGGCTGAATAGTCTGCATTTACAACAAAATTCCCCGCTCGCACCGTCCCGGATGCCGCTGCGAAGGGAACCATCGGGAAGCTTGGCGATTGAAAGCGGTGAACAGGGCCACGCGCGAGTGGTCCAAATCGGTTTTCGCCCTCACGGCGATATCGATATTGTGATATGAACTTAAGTCGAAGCTTTTGTCCTTCCCAAGGTCGAGGCTTTGAGGGACCGGGCGGCAAGTCTCGACAGCTTCAGATGCCCGGTCCCGCCCCTGCTCGATTGTCCGCTCAAAATCCTGTCGCGATCCGCCCGTAGGTCATCTCCGCGAAGGCGTGGATCTGTCCCCCGACGAAGGTGCCGGTCACGAGCAAGACCAGCAGGATGGCGACGATCTTCGGGATGAACGTGAGCGTCACTTCCTGGATCTGCGTGAGCGCCTGCAGGAGGGCCACGACGATGCCGACCAGCATGGCGGCGCCGACGCAGGGACCGGCACCGATCAGCACGGTCCAGATCGCCGAACGGACCAGTTCCAGTGCATCGACCTCGTTCATCCGTCCCGGACTCAGCGGATCGAGATGCCGGAGGCGACGAGCATTTCCCGGCCATCGGCGAGCTTGGCGATGGCCCCATCGCTCGTAACGCGCACCGAGCCGACGACGCCCGAGATCGTTCCGTCGCTCGACGTGATGGTGCGGCCGATGATGGCGTCCGCCTGATCGAGGAAGCTTGCCGAGAGCAGCGAGTCGAGCTTCTGATTGGTCTTGGTCGCCTGCTCGACCTGCGAGAAGGCCGCGAGCTGACCGACATACTCGGTCGAATCCATCGGCTTGGTCGGGTCCTGGTTCTGCAATTGAGCCATCAGCAGGCGCAGAAACGTGTCCGCATTCAGCTTGGACGCGACCGATGTGGCGGCCTTGGCCGCTGCCGCGGTGCTGGTTCCAGAGGAGGCGGTGGCGCTGTCGGTGCTGTTCAGAATGTTCATGGGCTGACTTCTTCCGCCATTCTGGAGACCTTCAGGTCGGGGTTGGGCACCGTGCGGTGGGTCCGACTGGCTGGTCGGCGGGGTTCGATCCGGTCGGAGGGCTGGAGGGTGGCCGGAAGGATCGGCGCGGGTTGCGCGCCGTCGATCAGCGCGGCTTCCGCCTTGTAAAGGGCGCGGATCACCTTGAGCGCTTCGAACGGACGACCGGCCTCGACGAAGGTGTGCGCCGTCGTCAGTCCGGACACGATCATGGACTCCGACGTTGCGGCGAGAATGCCGCCTCGCAAGGTCTCGAAGATCGTACGGGCGAGCGCGGCCTGGGCCGGATCGATCAGCATCGTCTGGGCCGCGAAGTAGAGCTGGCGCAGGGGGGTCGTCGCTTCCTCGGCCTGCAGGACATGGCCTTCGAGCAGGAAGGTCGCGTCGTTCATCAGTTCGAGGGTGACTTTGCGATCGGTCCGCACCACGGCGCCGTTGATGTAGACGCGCTCCCCGGCCCGCAGATTGAGGTGCATGGTCCGGGCCGTCGATCGCTGCGACGGTTTCTCCGTCTTGCCGTTCCCCCGTGGCATGGCCGACCTCACCTGAGACCGTCGCGGATCGAGGTGTTGACCTCGATCAACGCCGAAAGGCTGCGCTCGGGGGTGGTCAGGACCGCGCCGGCCTCACGCATGGTCCACATCCCGATCGAGACGAGGTCCGACCGTAGGCCGTCAGGCAGACCGTTCTCCGGATCGAGCAGGTCCGAGACCAGCAGGTTCCACAGGTTCTGGACGTAGCCGACCGCCTCCGAGCGCTCGGCGACGGCCTGCGGTCCGCGCGCCTCGGCGGAGCGGAGGAGATCGAGGGCGCGATTGAAGGCCTCGCGCTCCCGCTCACGGCCGAGATCGGGTGCGTCCTCCAGGATTTCCGAATAGGACAGGCGATACATCGGGGCCGATACTCCGTCATCTTTCGTAAATCGCGTGCGTGACGTAGCTACGAAAGGTAATTTATGAGGTTGAGGTTGCGCATTTGGGCCGTCAGTCCGTAGGACATCTGAATTTGCGTATTCAGTGCATCGACGCGGGACTTTGCCTCGACCGGATCAACATTTTCCCGCGAGAAAATCTGATTGGTGAGGATTTTGGATTGCTTGTCCATGCGCAGGTTGGCCTCGGTGATGCGGCTTTGGCTGATGCCGAGATCTGCCTGCATCTGCACGAGGCCCCGGCTGGCGCGGCCGAGGAGATCGATCATCCGGGCGCTGGCCGCGGCCTGCACCTCCGCGGGGAAATCGGAGAGGTCGATATCCGAACCGATCACGTAGGCCAGGGCGAGGTCCCGCAGCGGTGCGGCATTGGCCGAGGCCGAGGTCGTCGCGGTTTCCGAGAGCGAGATCCGGCTTTCAAAGGTTTGGTCCGACGCACCCGAGGATTGGCTCCAGCCGGTTGCACTGAACGGCCCGGCCTGCAGCGCATCGAGGAACGCCGTCATCTCCGCCGCGGTGGCATTGATCTTCCCCGAGGGGAAGGCCGCAGCCAAAGCCGTCTGTACCGCCGTCCTGGTGGCCGAGGCCGGGCTACCCCCGTAAGGGACCAGCGGCGGCGCCTCCGTGTCGATTCCGCCGAACACGAATTGACCGGCGGCGCTCGTGTTGAGCGAGGCGGCGAGCGTGGCGAGCCGGGTCGCGGCGGGCGTGACGATGGCCGCCGCGCGCTTGTCGACGGACAGAGCCAAAAGCTCCTCCAGCATCGCATCGGCATCGGTCTGGATCGCCTTGAGCGCGGCCTGACTCGTTTCGAGCCGGAGCGAGGCGGTCCCATTGCTCTCGGTCAAAGCTGCTAAAACCGCATTCTGGCGGCGCAAACTGAACGCCTCGGCGACCCCGCCGCCGAGGGTCGCGCCGATATCGGCGTGGCGTTGGGTGTTGGTTTCACGGAGAGCGTCGGCCAGCTCGTTCTGGAGCCGTGAGACGCCAGCGCGCGGTGCGTTCCACAGGTTGAGGCTGGAGATGAAGCCGGTGGTCATCATGGCGCGCGTGAAATCCCTTGGATTGGTCGCCGCTTCAGCGAGAGGAGAGGACGGACGGGCGGGACGGCCGGCTCACGCGATCGGATGATCAGGAAGGCGGCACAGGCTCATCGAACCGCGTCGAGAAGGGTCTTCAGAAGTTCGTTCACGACCGCGATGAGCTTGGCCGATGCGGCGAAGGAGCGTTCCAATCGCAGCGTCAGCTCGGTCGCATCGTCGCCGTTCACGCCCGCCACATTCGAGAGCGCCTCGTTCGCCCGGGACAGCAGGGTCTTCTGGTAGGCGGCGGCTTCCTTGATGTCCTTGCGCTGTCCCTCGATCCAGCCGGCCGAGGCCTCGGCTAGATCGGGCAGGCTGAGCGCCGCCCCCAATCCGATGGCCGGATCGACGGTCTGCCGTGCGGTCAGGGCTGAGACGAGGGCCCGCAGGCGGCCCGCATAGGCCGCATCGCTGCCCGCGCTCGGGTCGCGGTAATCGGCGCCGTTCATCCCCCCGGTGCGGAGGAGGGCGAGCTGGCCGCCCTGTGCGGGATCGACCGCGACGTTGACCGAGATCCGCGCGGCGAGGCCGAGCCGGCTGGCCGCCGTGCCATCCGGAAGGGTGGCGCTGGTGCCGATTGTGAACAGACCGGCGCGCGGGCCGCCATCGACGCCGACGAGATCGGCCTCGGCGAAGGCGGCGATCAGGCCGCCGGCCATGGCGTCGAGCTGCGCCTCGTAGGAAGGCGCCACCCCGTCGCGGAAAGCCGCGAGCCCGGCGAGCCGACCCGAGGCCAGCGGCATGGGCGAGCCGACCCCCGTCACCGCTACGCCGTCGATCACGACGACGGCACCGACCGTATCGGCGGCAAAGGTGTGGGTGGGGGAGAAGCTGACCGTGCGCGCGCCGCGGTCGTAGAGGGGCACGCCGCTATCGGTGTAGAGGGCGACGTCTCCGCCGTCACGGACGATGGCGGTGACGCCGATATCCGCCGACAGGGCGGGGAGGATGCGGTCGCGATCGTCCAGGGCATCGGTGGCGTCGGCACCGATGGCGAGATTCCGCCGGACCGCCGCGTTGGCACGGTCGAACTGGCCCAGGAGATCGTTGATGCGGCTGACCGCTTCCGCCATGCCGGCATCGGCCTGGGCCCGGGCCGCGTGTACGGTGTTCGCCGCCGCGTTCAGGCTGCCCGCTAGGGCCTTGGCGGCCTCGATGGCGGCGCGAGCGAGGGCGTCGGAATCCGGCTGATTGGCGGCCGCCTGCAGAGCCGCCTCCAGGCTCGCGAAGCGCGCGGCAGGCGAATCGGCGTCTTCCGTGTCGCCGATCGTGCGGGAGAGATTCGTCACGCCCTCGAGCAGGGCCTCGCCGCGGCCCGCGGCCGATTGGGCCGCCAAGGTCCGGGCGTAGAGCGCCGCATCGGTGGCGCGCGTGATGCTCACCGTCGCGCCGCCATTCCCGCTGGCCACGAGGGCGGCGATCTTGCGCGAGTACCCCGGATCGCTCGCGCCCGCGACGTTTCGGGCCGATACCGCGATCTGGGTCGACGTGGCAGCCAACGAGGCGCGCGCGGTGTTGAGGGCGAGGGAGAGACCCATCGGTCGTATCCGGATCGTTCTTCGGCAGGGGCGCGCGCCGCCGATCGCCGTCGGCGCGCTTCGTCAGCGGACGTGCGAGACCCGTCAGCGCTTGAGGTTCACCAAGGTCTCGATCATCTCGTTTCCGGTCATGAACACCTTGGAATTGGCAGTGTAGACCGTCTGCGATTCGATCATCGACGTCAGTTCGGCACCGACATCGACGTTCGACTGCTCAAGGGCGCGAGACTTAATGGTACCCCGGCCGCTCTGCCCGGCGAACCCGACTTGAATCTCGCCGGAATCGACGCTGGTGGTGAAGACGTTGCCGGCACGGGGACTGAGATTGTCCGGACTCGCGACGTCGGCGAGCGGTACTTTGAAGACCGCCTTCTTGGTGTTGTTGGAGTAGAGTGCGTAGACGGTGCCGTCGCTCCCGAAGGTGGTGCCGGTGACGGAGATCGGTGACGAGCCGTTGGCGGTGCCGGACAGGTTGAAATCGCCCGAGAGCTGGGTGATGCCCGACAGGTCGATTTTCATTGCTTGGCCGTTCGGGACGGTCACGGTGGCGATCGGCGTTCCCAAGGTCTGGCCCATGCTGTCGAATTTGACCGTCGTCGTCGTCAGCGGCGTGGCCGGGTAGGTCGCGGGGTTTGCCTGGTCGTAGAAGCTGACCGACCATTCCTTGGTGCCGGTCTTGGTCATCACGACGTCGAGGACCTTGGCTTGACCGACATTGTCGTAGACTTTGAGCGAACTCTTCTTGGAATAGGTCGCGACGGCGGGCGGTGCGCTGGCGGCCACCGGAGTCTCGTCGGAGAGGTTGCCCGAGACCGAGCCGGCGGAGGACGGCTGCGCTTCCTGCCCCATGCGTTTGATGTTGATGGTTTGAAGATCGGTGATGCCGTTGAGCATCGGGGCCGGCTCGCCGTCGGCGAGGCTGTAGCCCATCAGGGTGAAGCCGCCCTTATTGACGAGATTGCCGGTCGGACCGTCGATCATGAAGCTCCCGGCGCGTGTCAGGTACGGCAACCCGCCCTGATCTCGAACGACGAAGAAGCCGTTTCCGGTGATGGCGAGGTCGCTGTCCGATGACGTGCCGGCGTGCGCTCCGTTCTCGCTGATGGAGCGCCGGATCGTTGTTTCGACCGCGCCGGAATTGTACGCGCCGCGATCCGCGGATTCGAGGAGCAGCGACGAGAACTCCGTCGAGGTGCGCTTGTAGCCGGTGGTGCTGGCATTCTGGATGTTCTCCGCCACCGTCGCGATGCGGTTCGACTGGGCGTTCATTCCAGAGACGCTGGTGCGGAGCACGCCGTTGAGACTCATACGGACACCTCGGTGATCGATGCTGTTCGGTGCAGTTGACACCCGGTCGCTTGCGTGGGGCTGGACGGGCGGGCCGCGCTCATCCCCGCAGTGATTGGGCGAGTTCCAGGAAGGCGTCCCGGCTCGGCTCCTGACCGGGTTCCTGGCGCATCGCCTCGTAGATGCGCGGCACCAGGGTGATGGCCTGATCGAGTTCGGGATCGCTGCCGGCGCGGTAGCCGCCCATCAGCCGCAGATCCCGGGTCTCCTCGTACCGGGCCATCATGCCCTTGAGCTTGCGCACCAATTCGCGCTGATCCCCGGTCCAGACCTCGCCCGAGAGCCGGGAAATCGACGCGAGCAGGTCCATCGCCGGATAGCGGCCCTGCTCGGCGATGGCCCGGTCGAGCACGATGTGGCCGTCCAGCGTGCCGCGGATGGAATCGGCGACCGGATCGTTGTGATCGTCGCCATCGACGAGAACCGAGAAGATGCCGGTGATCGTTCCGGACCCCTCGGCGCCGGGACCGGCCCGCTCCAACAGCCGAGGGAGATCGGAGAAGACGCTCGGCGGGTAGCCGCGCGCCACCGCCGGTTCACCGGCCGCGAGGGCGACGTCGCGGGCGGCATGGGCGTAGCGGGTCACCGAATCGATGATCAGCAGCACCGATTCGCCCTGATCGCGGAACGCTTCGGCGACCGCGAGGGCGACTTTCGGGGCTTGGCGACGCATCATCGGGCTCTCGTCCCCGGTCGAGACGACGATGACGGCCCGGTCGCGGGCGGCGGCGATCGGCCCTTCGAGAAACTCGCGCACCTCGCGTCCGCGTTCGCCCACCAAAGCCACCACGACGCTGTCGAAGCCCTGGGCCCCGGCTAACATGGCGAGCAGGGTCGATTTGCCGACGCCGGACCCGGCGAAGATGCCAATGCGCTGCCCGGCGCAGAGCGGTGTGAACAGGTCCATCGCCCGAACCCCCGTGGGCAGGGACTTGTCCACCCGGGCGCGGGTCATCGCGGCGGGCGGATCGGCGTCGAGGGGCCGTTCGACGTCACCTTCGATGAGGGGGCCGCGCCCGTCAGCGGGCCGTCCGAGGGCGTCGATCATTCGGCCCTTCCACGCGGGCGAGGGCCGCAGGCGGGCGGCGCCGATGCGGTGGGCGCGGGCGCCGATGCCGACCGCGATGCGGGCCTCGAACGGCTTCACGGTCGCGTCCCCGGCGTCGATGCAGACGACCTCGCCGATCTGGGTACGACCCTCGGCGGTGAAGCCGACGCGGTCGCCGAGGCGCAGGAACGCCGAGATGCCGCAGACGCGCGCCGTGCTCGCGGTGATCTCGTGCACCGGCCCGCTGACTCGCGCCAGAGCGAGGTCGCGGCGGCCGGCCTCCATTGCCTGTTCCAGGCGCTCGATGGCGTTCGTCATCGGCTCAGCCCTGCGGCCCCAGCGTCTTGATCGCGCCGGTCAGGGTGTTCTCGGCCTCCGAGGTCTGGGTGGCGGCACTCTCGAAGGCGCGCTGGATCGCGATGAGGCGGGTCATCTCGAGGATCGGCTTGACGTTCGCGCCCTCGACGTAGCCCTGGACGATCCCGTGCCGGGTGAAATCCTGGACGGGCCGACCGGGGAGGCTCGACGCGACCGCGTTATCGGCCGCGCGCGAAATTTTCGCCTGCGGTTCGAGGGTGAAGAGGCCGAGTGCGCCGACCTGCTGGCGGTTCTGGGTAAGGCTGCCGTCGCGCCCGATCGTCGGTGGACCGGCCTGCGGGTCGAGGGTGACGGGGCCGCCGCCGGGATCGACCACGGCCCGTCCGGTGACGGTGCGCAACTGCCCGTTGGCATCCATCGTCAGCCGTCCGTCCCGCGTATAGGTGACGCCGTTCGGACCGGAGATTCCGAGCCACGCATCGCCCTGGATAGCCACGTCGAGGGGCGAATCGGTCTTCGTGATGGGGCCGGTCGCACGGGAGATCCCGGTCGTGCCCGGACTGACGAAGGCGACCTCGCCGCGGGTCGAGCGCGCCACGAGTTCGGCGAACTTCACCTCTTCGGCGCGGTAGCCCGCCGTCGCCATGTTGGCGACGTTGCTGGCCGTGGTGGTCAGACGCTTTTCGAGGGCGATCTGACTCGACAGGGAAACGTAGAGACTGCTCTGCATGGCCTATCGTCCGCGCCGCGTCGTCTGCATCTGGCCCAGCAGTTCCGCGTCGATCCCGCGCGAGGAGAAAAGGGCCAGCACCGGCGCGGTCTGCGTGTCGTTCTGCGCGTCCCAGATCGCCGCGAAGCGCTGCACGAAGGCGTCGACCTTCTTCGGGTCGCTGAAGCTCGCGAAGTCGATCTTCGCGGTGATCAGCTTCGCGCGCGCTGCCAGCGCGCCCTTGGTCGGCGCGCCGCTGGCGGGTGGCAGCCCGACGACCGTGTTGGCGACTTTGCTGAGCGCACGATCGCCGAGGATCTGGTAAGCGCTGGAAAGGGTCGGCGCCATGCGGGCGAAGTAGAGGGCGAGGCGGACGCCGGTATCCTCGCTGCCCGCGTCGTTCTCCAGCGTTTGCCGCAAATAGGCGGCGGTGACGATCTTGGCCGAGGCCTCGGGACCGAGATCCGTGCCGAATCCGACATTGACGGCGGTCCGGTCCGCCTCCGTAAGGGCAACGTTGCGGATCGCAATCGTCCGGTTCTTGCCTCCGGCATAGACGGTGATGTCGGCATTCCGCCCCGTGCCGCCGGGTACTTCGTCGGCCCCGAGGCTCTGGAAGGCCTTGGTCTCGAAGAAAAGGGTCTTGTTCACGCCGATGCCGACTTGGACTTTGTCCTTCAGGCCGGTATCGCCGGTGGCCGAGATCTGTGCGTTGATTGCCTGGGCGATCTCGTCTCGAGTGACCTTCTTGAGATCCGAGGCCGTGCCCGTGAGGGTCTTGGCGTTCAGCGTGATGGTGACGGATTTCACCGTGGTCGCGTCGATGCGCGATTCGATGACGAAGCGTGCTTCCCGCGATCCACTGAAATCCGTCGTTTCAGCCAATTCGGTTCGCGCGCTCAGTCTCGCCGGGACGGCGGCCTTGCCGAAGCTCTCCGGGTCGGTGCCCGCCGCCGAGAGGGCCGTGGCAAAGTTGAAGGCGCGGGCGATGGCGACGTAGCGGTCATCCGACAATCGGTTGGCGAAGCTCGTTCGGCTGCCCGCCCCCTCCGTCATGACCTTGCGCATGAAGGCCTTGGCGTAGGTCATGTCCTCCAGGCCGTAGGCCTTCATCGCGTAGGTGTAGAGCCGCCGGTCGGCCATCAGGTCGTCGACCGTGCGCACCTTGCCGATATTCGCCTCGTAATAGGCGGTGTCGCGGGAGACGGTGGGCTCGGCCGCCTTTCGCTTCAGGGAGTTGGGGAGATCCTGGACGATCAGGCGGTAGCGCGTGAGGGTGTCGGTCACGAGCGGACCTCTCGGGCGGGCCCGGCGATCCGGGGCCTCTCTGCATCCCGAGGCTTACGGCGTCTCGCTTGTCCCAGGCTTGCTCACCCGGACGAGAAGGACCGGTCAGAGCGCCTGGGGGCCGATGATCGTTTCGGTGGTGATCACGACCCAGCCTGCGGCGGTCCGCCGGATGGACAGCACGCGGCCGGCACCCGGCAGATTGCTGCCGATCCCGACCTGACGTGATCCGTCCCGGCTCTCCAGTGTGGCGATGCCGTCGGCGACCCGGCGCAGGAGGTAGCCGCTCGCCGCCGGCGGAGCCGGCCGCTCCATCGGGGCGGGCCCGCCAATCCGGGGCGGCACTGCCGGATCCGGCAGAGACCCCGTCGTGGACGGATCCAAATCGGCGCTGGCGACCCGACCCTCGGCCAAGGTCTTCTTCCAGGCGAAGGGGGCGGCGATCTCGGGCAGCACGGCGCGCACGTCGTAGGCGTGGCTGCCCGTGGCGATGCCGTAGCCGGCGAAGCCGCTGGCCGTGAGGGCGAAGAGGACGAGTCCGCCGAGCAACACCCGTTCCAGGGCCGCCTCCCGGGCGCGCCGCGCCATGATCACGCTGGCGAGGGCGCGTTCCGTGGGGGGAGCAACCGGCCGGGCCACGGGCCGGGCCATCGAGCGGGGAACGGGGCGCCGGGGGTCTGTCGTCATATCCGTCTCGCCAGCCTCATCCCGCGGGCGCGGGCCTGAGCCAGTCTAACAAAACGTCTGATCAGGGTGAATCAAATCTTAATCGGTCCATTCGAAATGACAGCCACGCGCAGGATTGTATAAGCCTCGCGACAGGGGGCGACGCCGATGGCCGATCTTCGGGATGACGTGCGGGAAGGGGGGAGCGATGCGCCGCCGGTCGCGCGGCTGGCCAAACGCCGCCGTGTCGCACAGCAGGGCCGGATCGTGCTGGGGCCCGAGCGGCTGGTCGGCTGCGAGGTCCGCGACCTGTCGCGGACCGGCGCCAAGCTCCGCGTGGCGCCGGAAATCGCGCTGCCGGAAACCTTCCCTCTCGTCATCGCCGCGCATGATCTGCGGACGCTCACGGTCCGCCTGCGCTGGCGCCGGGGGGACTTTGCGGGCGTGACCTTCGAGCCGTGAGTCGGCGCGCGGCGCGCCTTCCTCACAATCCGCATCCGCGAGGATCAGATGAGCGGGGCGCTGCGTCCGATCTGATCTGTTGAGCCTCTGCCTGTTCAAGCACCGCGCCGCCGCATCGGAAAACTGGACTGCTTAAGCATTTTGTAACGGATCGCCGCCATCCTCGGCACATCGAGAGGCGGCCCGGCCAGACCGCGGCGCCCTCCGATGACAGGCCGGTGGGTGGATCCTCGCGGATTCAGGGACATGATGTCCGTCCTGCCGATCCGGTGCGAGGCCGGAGGTGTGATGCGCGGCGCGGACGGGCCTTTCGGGCTCGCCCCGGTCCCTCCCGGACCGTCGAGGCCGCACCGGTGTGAGCCCGGTTCCACAAATCCTCCTGTTCTCTTTGATCGGAAGCCTCTCCGTGTCCAGCCTGCTGACCAACACCTCCGCCATGACGGCGCTCACGACGTTGAAGAGCATCAACGCCCAGCTCGACGCCACCTCCAACCGCGTCTCGACCGGCCAGCGCGTCTCCAGCGCCGCCGACAACGCCGCTTACTGGTCGATCGCCACCACCGTGCGCACGGACAACGCCTCGCTCGGCGCCGTGAAGGACTCCCTCGGCATCGGCGCCTCGGCGGTCGACACCGCCTATAACGGCCTGAACTCGATCCTGTCCGACATGCAGAACCTGCGCGCCAAGCTGCAGACCGCCCTGCAGCCGGGCGTCGACCGCGCCAAGGTTCAGGTCGAAATCAAAGCGATCCAGGACAAGATGAAGGCGACGGCCGATTCATCGACCTCGTCCGGCCAGAACTGGCTCTCGGTCAATTCCGCGGCGACCAACACGTCGTTTCAGTCAAAGCCGAACGTGGTCGCCGGCTTCTCGCGCGCGGCGGACGGCTTGGTGACGTTCTCGACCATCGCCATCGACGTGAACGCGATCAAGCTCTACGACCTCAACGAGTCCAGCATCACGACGGCGGCGACCGCCGGCCAAGTGTACGGCTCGACGTCGCTGACCGGTACGGCAGCATTCCGGCCAACCTCTGCCACCGACGCAGGAACCGCGGATTTCAGTGGCGCAAACGAGGTCAGCTTCTCCCTGACGCTGGGCGATGGCTCGACCGCAAAAATCCTCCTCAACAAGGATACCTTGTCCTCGGCGGCGGTGAACCTGAAGCGGGTGACGACGACTGAGCTCATTAATGCGATCAACAACCAGATCTCGGCAGACACGAGTGCCACGCCGCTCGCCGACAAGGTCAAGGCCTCGCTCGACAGCACGGGCCGCCTGACTTTCTCCACGACTGCTGCGACCAAGGGCGCTACGGGCCAAGTGACAATCGTGAACGAGCCACCAAGCACCGGCAACGTCTTGGTGGATATCGGTTTCGGCGTCGGTACCGCTACCACCGACGCCCGGGTCGGCAAGGGCACCGATGCAGGTACCGCGGCCGGTCGAGGCATCCTCGACACAAAAGACGGAACCTTCTCCATTTCGACGATCGATATTTCGAACTTAGTCGGTACGACGGGTGACACCGAACTGAGCAAGATTATCACTCAGGTGGAGCGGGCGCTCGCCAAGATCGCGGATGCCGGAACCAAGCTTGGCGCCAACAAGACGCAGATCGACGGTCAGAAGGCGTTCGTCGACACCCTGATGAAGGCCAACGACCGCACGATCGGCACCCTGGTGGATGCCGACATCGAGGAGGAATCGACGAAGCTGAAGGCGCTGCAGACGCAGCAGCAGCTGGCGGTGCAGTCGCTGTCGATCGCCAACTCGAACGGTCAGAACGTTCTCTCGCTGTTCCGCTAAGCCGATCCGGACCGGCCGCCCATGCGGCCGGTCTCCGCCTCGAACGAAGAAGGGCCGCTCCCATATCGGGGGCGGCCCTTCTTCCTGTCCGGGGACGCGGTCCGCGTCAGCGGAAGATCGAGGAGAACTCGACGCAGCTGAAGGCGCGGCAGACACGATGGCAACTGGTGGTCCCGTCGCGGTCGTTCGTCGACTCGCACGGTCAGAACGCCCTCTCGCTGTCGCGCGCAGACGATGGGGACAGACCACCAAATCGTCCCGTCCTCCGCGAGCCGTTGGCGTGGACCCTAAAGAAAGAAGGGCCGCACCCGACAATGGGTGCGGCCCTTCTTCGTGCCGTGGACGCGCTTTGGCTCAGCCGATGAAGGTGTAGCCGGCCATGCGCTTGGCCTCGATCGGGTCGTAGCCGAGCTGCGTCCGCAGCTTCTTGCGCAGCTTGCTGATATGGCCCTCGACCACGCTCTCTTCGACCTCGGTGTCGAGGTCGCCGTAGACGGCGGCGAAGATCTGGCCCTTGGTTACCTGCCGGCCGCGATGCTTGGCGAGATATTCGAGGATGTGGCGCTCGCGCCGCGGCAGGATCAGGCTCTTGCCATCGATCTCGGGATCGCGCCCATCAACGAAGACCGTGAGGCGGCCGTCCCGGTCGGGGGCCGGCGCCTTCTCGACGCCGCGATTCATCCGCCGCCGGATCGCGCTCGCCCGGGCGATGATCTCACGGACATGGACGGGCTTGCGCACCACGTCGTCGATCCCGACGGTGAACAGGTCCAGCGTCTGCTCCAGGGAGCGCGTCTCGTTGAGGGCGATGATCGGCGCCTGGGTGGCGGAACGGATCGCCACGGTGCAGGAGGCCCGGTCGTCGCAATCCCCGATCAGAACGCCCTCGATCGCCTCGACATCCTGACGCGACGCCGTGCCGAGCCAAAGCTGCATCGTCTCCGCCGTGACGAAACGGGCGGCGGCACCCTCCGCATCGAACCCGGCAACGTATTGGTCGGCGACGGACCGACGCTCATCGACGACGATATACACCTGCAATCTCCATGAAATGGCACAGTCCGTCCGCCGATGCGAAGCAGCTTCGCGCCGTGGTGGCCCGTGATTGATTTTCGGTCGGTGTGATGCCGATGAACTGTGCGAGAACTTGAACCGCGACCTTATGCGGGTGTTTCGCGCTGCGTCCGATGCATCATTTGTATGTTCTTAGCTTTTGGTCGTAATGGTTAACGAGTGGTTAACGGCGCACAAAAGTATCAAAAGATTGTTTGCCGGCCCGCTTCGTGAGTGCCATTTCGGCCACAGCCGGCTGGTGTCGGGCCGCGAATGACGGTTCGATCGAAGCCTGCTGCGCCGCAATACGGCGCTTGACCGCGGCGGCGCGGCAGGATCGAAGAAGGACGCGTCCCGGTACGAGGAAATCCATGCCGTCCCTGTCAAACCTGTCGCCGGAGCAACTGGCGGATCTGCGCTCCACCCTGCGCGACGAGTACGCGGCCCTGAAGGCCCGCGGCCTCAAGCTCGACATGACCCGCGGCAAGCCGGCCTCGGACCAGCTCGATCTGGCCGCCGAGATGCTGGCATTGCCCGGCAATCGCGACACGACCGCCGAGGACGGCACCGACGCGCGCAATTACGGCAATCTCCAGGGCCTGCCCGAGACCCGCGCCCTGTTCGCGCCCGTGCTCGGCGCGCCGCCGGATCAGATCGTGGTCGCCAACAATTCGAGCCTCGCGCTGATGCACGATGTGCTGGTCTACGCTCTGCTCAAGGGCGTGCCCGGCGGCGAGCGGCCCTGGAGCAAGCAGGAGCCGATCACGATCCTCTGCCCCGTTCCGGGCTACGACCGGCATTTCGCGCTCTGCGAGGGCTTCGGCATCCGCATGATCCCCGTACCGATGACCGGGGAGGGGCCGGACATGGCCGTGGTCGAGGAAGCCGTCGCCGATCCGTCGGTGAAGGGCATCTGGTGCGTGCCGCAATACTCCAACCCGAGCGGTGAAACCTATTCGGACGAGACCGTCCGTCGGCTCGCCGCGATGACGACGGCGGCGCCCGATTTCCGCATCCTGTGGGACAATGCCTACGTCGTGCATCACCTCGCCGATGCGCGCCCGGCGCTCCTCAACATCTTGGAAACCTGCGCCGGGGCCGGCCATGCCGACCGGCCAATCGTGTTCGCCTCGACCTCGAAGGTGACGCTGGCTGGAGCCGGGCTCGCGCTGCTGGCCGCTTCGCCGGCCAACGTCAAATGGTATCTCGCTCAGTCCGGCCGCCGCAGCATCGGGCCGGACAAGCTCAACCAGCTCCGGCATGTCCGCTTCCTGCGCGACGCGGCCGGCATCGACGCCCATATGGAGCGCCACCGCGCCCTGATCGCCCCGAAATTCGCGGCGGTGGAGGAGGCGTTCGCCGCCCGGCTCGACGGCTGGGATGTGGCCCGCTGGAGCCGCCCCCTCGGCGGCTACTTCATCACCCTCGACGTGACGGACGGCACCGCCGCGCAGGTCGTGCGCCTCGCGGGCGAGGCCGGAATCGCGTTGACCCCGGCCGGTGCGACGCATCCCTACGGCCAGGATCCGCACGACCGGACCCTGCGCATCGCCCCGACCTTCCCGAGCCTCGACGCCGTGCGCAAGGCCGCCGAGGCGGTCGCGCTCTGCACGCTGCTGGCGGCGGCGGAGGCGCGCTGACGACCCCGCGTTCCCCCTCTCGACAGAGGGAGGGGGACCATTCGGGCGGGCCCGCCTACATCACAACAGTGATGGCCTGCGCCGCCCGGGTCAGGCCCGTATAGAGCCAGCGCGACCGGTGCTCCCGGAAGGCGTAGGATTCGTCGAACAGGACGACCTTGTCCCATTGCGAGCCCTGCGCCTTGTGGACCGTCAGGGCGTAGCCGTAGGTGAATTCGTCGGTCTCACGCTTCAGGAAAAGCGGGATCTCCTCCTCCGAACCCTCGATCACCTGCCGCAGCACCTTGATGTCGACCGCGCGGCGGCGCACGGCCGGATCGTCCTCCGGCACCACGTCGAGGCGGATCGTGTCGGGCCGCGGCGGAGCGCGGAGCGCCTGCACCGTCCAAGTGGAGCCGTTGAGCAGGCCCTTGGTCCGGTCGTTGCGCAGGCAGACCAGCTTCTCGCCGACGGAGGGCATCGGATCGGTATGCCCGGCGAGCTCCCGCAGACGGTTGTTGTAGAGACGGCGCGTGCGGTTGAGGCCGACCAAGACTTGGTCGCAATCGAGCACCTGCGCCGGGTCGATGTCGCGACGGCGCACCACCCGGCTCTCGCCGTACTCACCGACCTCGAGCCGTCCGCCCTCGCGGATCGTCATCGCCATGCGCACGATCGGGTCGTCGGCGGCCTGACGGTGAACCTCGGTCAGCATCACGTCGGGTTCGGCCTCGGTGAAGAAGCCGCCGCCGCGCACCGGCGGCAATTGGGCCGGATCGCCCAGCACCAGCACCGGCTTCTCGAAGGACAGGAGATCGTTGCCGAGATCGGAATCGACCATCGAGCACTCGTCGATGACGATAAGATCGGCCTTGGCCGCAGGGCCGGAGCGGTTGAGGGTGAAGGTCGGCCCGCCCTCGTCACCCTCCTTGGTGCGGTAGATTAGCGAGTGGATCGTCGCGGCGTCGTGGCAGCCCTTCTGCCGCATCACCGAGGCCGCCTTGCCGGTGAAGGCGCCGAAGGCGACCGAACCGTCGACATCGTCGGCGATGCGTCGGGCCAACGTGGTCTTGCCGGTGCCGGCATAGCCGAACAGGCGGAACACCTGGGAGCCGCCGTCCCGCCGCCACGCGGCGATGGCCTTCAGCGCGGCGTCCTGCTGCGGGGCGAAGCGCGTGGGAAGCGAGGTCTCGGCCATCTCGACTCGGTCTTAAGGCCAGCGCACGGTCGGGGGCAGCGACGACAGGATCGAGGCGACGTTGCCGCCGGTCTTGAGGCCGAAGATGGTGCCACGGTCGTAGAGCAGGTTGAACTCGACGTAGCGGCCCCGCCGCACCTGCTGTTCCAGCCGGTCGGCCTCGGTCCAGTCTTGGGCGAGATTGCGCCAGACGATCTCGGGATAGGCTTTCAGGAAGGCCTCGCCCACATCGCGGGTGAAGGCGAGGTCCGCCTTCGGATCGCCGGTCCAGTGATAATCGTAGAAGATCCCGCCGATGCCGCGGGGCTCGTTGCGGTGCTTGAGGTGGAAATACTCGTCGCACCACGCCTTGTACTTATCGTAGTTCGCGGCCGGCGCATGCGCCTCGCACGCCTCCCGCAAACAGGCGTGGAAATGCTGCGTGTCCGGGTCTTCCTGAGTGCGGCGCCGGTCGAGCACCGGGGTCAGGTCGGCGCCGCCGCCGAACCACGCCTTCGTCGTTACGACGAAGCGGGTGTTCATGTGCACCGTCGGCACGTTCGGGTTCCAGGGATGGGCGATCAGCGAGATGCCCGTGGCGAAGAAGCGCGGATCCTCGGCCGCGCCCGGCATCTGCGTCCGGAATTCGGGGGCGAACTCGCCATGAACGGTGGAGATATGGACGCCGGCCTTCTCGAACACGCGCCCTTTGAGCATCGCCATCACACCGCCGCCGCCCGGCACGCCGCTGTGGTCGGTGCGCTGCCACGGCGTCTTCACGAAGGTGCCGGCCTCCGCCGGGGCATCCGGATGGAACGGGCCGGCGGCCTGATCCTCCAGGGTCTCCAGGGCGGTGACGATCTTGTCGCGCAGCGTCGCGAACCAGCTCTGCGCCTCGGCCTTCAGCGCGGCGAGATCGTCGGGGGCGGGCAGGGTCGAGGGCGGGGGGGAGGCGGACGCATCGCTCATGCGAAGGCTTTCCCACCCGCGTGCGGTTCCGTCAATTCGGTCCGGCGGGCCGGGCTGTTCCGGTCGCGGAAGAGGACGCCCCCTGATTGCGAAGGCCGCCAACCAGCCTGTCGAGGCTGCCATGCCCCTCGCCGAATCCCGCCTCCGCCAGCAGCGCTCCGAGGATCGGACTGTTGTATTGGTAGCGCAGGAGATGGCCGGACAGGTTGTCGCCGAGGTTGGCCGTGTTCGGTCCGGCTCCGTTGGCGCCGATCATTCCACCCGCGTCGAAGATCTTGATCGAGTCGATCTTCTCCACCGCCTTCATGCTCTCGCGGAGCGCTTCGGGAATCATGGCGAGACGGCGCAGGTCGGCCTCGTAGGCGCGCGCCTCCACCGAGAGCGCGTTGCGGGCCTGGTTCATCATGGTCTCGCTCTCGGCTTCGGCCTGGCCGAGCTTGACGATGGCCTCGGCCTTGGAGGCGGCCGCGACCGCCTCGGCTTCTGCCAGCGTGGTGATGGCCTGGGCCCGGTCTTCCGCCGCACGGCGCTCGGCTTCCGCCGTGACGGTGATGCCGGTCGCCTCCCGTTCCGCCTCCCGCTTGGCCGCGATCACTGTCACTTCGCGCTCACGCTCGGCGATCTCCTTGGCCTTGGCCGTGGCGACGCGCTCTTCGGCGGCGACCGCCAGCGCCTCTGCCGCCTTGGCCGCGGCGCGCGCCTCCGATTCCTTCTGCGACCGCTCGGCGATCCGGATGGCGTTGTCCTGCATCATCAGCTGGCGCTCGCGCTCGGATTCGGCATTGCGCTGGGCGATGGCGAGATCGGCCTCGATCCGGGCGGTCTCGGAGTTCTTGCGCGCCTCTGCCTCGCGCAGGCGCACCGCCTGTTCGCGCTCGATGCGGGCGGTCTCTTCGCTCTGCTGGGCGCGCTGGACGGCCTGCGCCGTCTCGGCGCGGGTCTCGGCGGTCTTGTTGGCGATATCGCGCTCCTGCGCCAGTTCGGCCTCGCGGGTGGCGCGGTGGATTTCGAGCTGCTTCAGGGCCGTCTCGCGATCCTTCTCAGCCACCGCGACCTCGGCGTCGCGCACCGTGGCGTTGCGCTCCTTCCGCCGCTGCTCGGTGATCTCCTTGAGCCGCGCGAGGCCTTCGGCGTCGAACGAGTTGTCCGGATTGAAATGCTCGATCGAGGTCTGGTCGAGGCGTGTGAGCGAGGCGGATTCGAGTTCGAGGCCGTTATGGCGCAGATCGCCGGAGACCGCCTCCTGAACCCCCTTCACGAAGGTGGCGCGCTGCTCCTGAAGATCGGGCAAGGTCATGCCGGCGGCAACCGCGCGCAGGGCATCGACGAATTTCGCCTCGATCAGCTCGCGCAGCGACATGGCATCGTTGGTGCGGTCGCCCAGCGTCTGCGCCGCGAGCGCGATCGATTCCTCCTTCGGCTCGACCCGCACGTAGAACTCGACCGTGATATCGGCGCGCAGGCGATCCTTGGTGATCAGCGATTCGTTGCCCGAGCGCTTCACCTCGAGCCGAAGGGTGTTGAGGTTCACCATGGCGATGGAATGGAACACCGGCAGCAGCACCGCGCCGCCATCGACGACGACCTTGCGGCCACCGAGACCGGTGCGCACGAAAGCGGTGTCGCGGGTGGTGCGCCGATAGAGCCGGCTGAACACGAAGCCGATACCGAGCAGGGCGACGACGATGACGCCGGCAATGACAAATAAACTGATGAGGCCGGAACTGATCATATCCATTGTTGCGAAACATCCTTCGTCTGGATGAGGCGATCAAAGAAACTCAAAGGTCGGCGGGGGCCGGGATCGCGACGTAGACGGCCTCCACCTGGTCCACGAGCAGCACCCGGGTGCCAGTCGCCATCGGCGGCGCGTCGGCGGCGGCCCGGGCGCGCAGGGAATGGAGGTTGCCGTGCCGATCCCGCACGCGGACCTGACCCGGAAGCCCTTGGTCGAGGGGGCCGAGCGTCACCTCCGCGGTCGCGCCGACCAACTCGTCGGTGGTGACGGCGTAGCTCTCGTCCCGCGGAATGAGGCGCGCGACCGCTCCGCTCATGAGCCGCAGAGCCGGCAGGCTCGCCAGGGCCGCGAGCGGGACGGCGGCCGGGGCGGGAAGCGGCGCGATCAGCGCCGTGGCGAGCCCCTGCAGGACGAAGCCTGCCAGGGCGAAGAAGGCGAGCCCGAGGATGAGCAGGACCAGGAACGGCACGCGGCCGAGATTGATCCAGGACAGCAGGGCCGCCGGGGAGAGCCCGTCGGGGGGCTCGACGGCATCGATCCCGTCATGCCCCAACGCGCCATCGAGCAACGCCGAGGCCGATTGTCCGGCGAGCAGCGACAGGGCCTCGACGAGGACGAGGCCTCCCATCACCGCCGCGGCCAGGGAGAACGGGAAGAGGGCGGGGGCGACCAGCGCGCTCAAGAGGGTCGGCCCTGCTTCAGCGCCGCCAATCGCATCTCGATGGTGTGGTCGCGGTGCAGGCGGTCGAGATCCTCGATCGAGGGATCGGCCGCGGCGGAGGCCGTCCCGGTGAGCCGGTCGACGGCCCGCAGCGACCGGTCGAGCCGACCGGCGCGCTCCGCATCCTCGCGACCGTAGCCGTCGAGCGGGTCGGCGGTCTTCGGGGCGGGGCGGCGCAGAAGGGCGATCCGATGTTCGGCATCGCGCCGCGCCGCCTGGGCCGCCTGGATCGCCTTGGCGGTCGCGGCGTGGCGTTCGGAGACCTCGGCGAGGCTCGAATCGATGGCCTCGATCTGGCTCTCCAGATCGAGCTGGCGTGCGATGCCGGAGCGGGCGAGATCCTCGCGCCCGGTCGAGAGGGCGATGGTCAGCTTCTCCGGCAGGGCCGTCAGTTCGCCGTCGAGTTGGTTGCGGCGCGCATTCAGCCGATGCTCTTCCGCCTTGATCTTTCCGAGATCGAGCCGGATCTCGTCGACGACTTGATCGACCTCGCGCAGGGCCTGCTCGGCGACGGCGAGGCCGTTGCGATCCTCCATCGCGCCGAGGGCGGCGTTGGAGAGTCCGCCGATGATCCGGCCGACACGGGTGAGGATGGTCTCGGGCATGGTTCGGGCTTCCTCCTTCGGAACGGTGACGGTCACGCCCACCTGAATGGTGAGCACGTCGCCCGCGATGGTGAGGCGGGCGGGGGAGGTGTCGCGCCAGGGGCCGTCATAGCCTTCGACGCGGTAGGGCATGGTGCGGCGGCCACCGAGCGTCGTGAGTGCGATCTCGGACGCGCTCTTCACGCTGAACAGCTTGTCGTCGAGCGGCATCGCCGTGACCGTCTCGGGGTCGAAATCGCTCGGCATCTGCGCGAAATCGCGGATGCCGAGCGTCACCAATCGGGCCGGCAACCCGGTCTCGTCGCGCACGCGCTGGTAGCCATGCTCGATCAGGGCGACGACGTTCGACCGCAAGCCGTGGCTCCGTCGGATCTCCGCGAGGATCGCCAGCATGCGCCGGTAGGCGGCGAGCAGCGCACGAACCGCGTCGAGATCCGCCGTTTCGGGCAGGAGTCGATAGGTCAATCTGGACGGGAGTGATTCGGATCGCGGCACGGCCTAGGTGTAAGACACCAGACCGGTGTTTTCAATCGAAATGCACGCAGGGGATGTGATGGTGGAGGGCGATTGTCAGCCGATCGCGCACAGTTCGACCGGTCAGCCTCCTTGCCGCAGCGCCTCGCCCATGATCATCGCCGCGGAGACCGCGACGTTGAGCGAGCGCATCCCCGCCCGCATCGGGACGAACACCCGGGCGTCGGCGGCTGCATGGACCGCTTCGGGCACGCCCGCCGACTCGCGCCCCATCATCACGCAATCGCCGTCGCGGAAGGCGAACTCGGTGTAGGGCAGGGCACCCGTTGTGGTCGCGAGCACGAGACGAATGCGGTGCTCCTGCCGCCACGCCTCGAAGGCGTTCCACGAGCGGTGGCGGGTGATCGGCACGTGGTCCAGATAGTCGAGGCCGGAGCGGCGCAGATGCCGGTCGGACACGTCGAACCCCGCCGGCTCGATGATCTCGACCGCGAGCCCGAGGCACGCCGCCATGCGCAGGAGGGTACCGGTGTTCTGGGGAATGTCGGGCTGGTAGAGGGCGAGGCGCAGCATCGGAAATGAGGTCGTCCGCAGGGCTGGGGCGGGCATGCCGCATGGAGGGCGGGGTTGGCCCCGGGCTTTGCGGCCTTACCTCAGGCCGGCACCCACCGCTCGGTTGACTGTTACAGATGTTCCTCGATTGGCTCGAGCGCCGCATCGACCCGTTCGCGCCCTTCGACGAACGACGCATGCCGCCCAACACCGTCCTCGGCTTCGCCGCCTTCTACCTGCGGCCGATCCGCGGCGCGCTGTTCTTCCTGTTCATCGTCGCCGTGATCGCGGGCAGCATCGAAGCCTCGCTCTATCTCCTGATGCGCTGGTTCATCGATCTGATGAACACCGCGGACCGGGCGAGCGTCGTCTCCGATCACGCGCTGCCGCTGGCCCTTGCCGGAGGGCTGCTGCTGGTCGTGCGCCCATTCACGATCTGG
Source organism: Methylorubrum suomiense (assembly GCF_022179765.1). Lineage (GTDB taxonomy): Bacteria > Pseudomonadota > Alphaproteobacteria > Rhizobiales > Beijerinckiaceae > Methylobacterium > Methylobacterium suomiense. The sequence goes on from NZ_BPRE01000002.1 coordinate 295,580, forward strand.
CTGCACGAGATCGCCTCGAACCAGCTCGTGGTGCCGCAATCGACCAACCAAATCCGCTGGCGCACGCATCTCTACACGCTGGGTCACTCGCTCTCGTATTTCCAGGCCGACTTCGCCGGGCGGCTGGCCAATCGCGTGGTGCAGGTCGGGCCGGCGGTGCGCGAACTCGCGGTCGTGTTCATCGACACGCTCCTCTACGTGGCGATCTACGCGGTGACGGCGATCGGCCTGTTCTCGTCGATCTCGCCCTGGCTGGCCTTACCGGTGGTGGTGTGGGTCGCGGGCTATGCCGGGCTCACGGCGTGGTTCGTGCCCCGCGCCCGCACCCGCTCGCACCGCACCGCCGAGACCCGCTCGGCCCTGATCGGCCGCGTGGTCGACAGCTACACCAACATCCAGACCGTGAAGCTCTTCGCCCGAGACCGCGAGGAGCGGGCGGCGGTGCGCGACTCGGTCGATACCCACACCAAGGCCTATCTGCACCAGTTCCGCCTCACCACGCTGACGACCAGCCTGCTCGGCGGATTGAACTCCTTGCTGATCCTTTCCACCGCGACTGCGTGCCTGATGCTCTGGCAGCGGGGCGCGATGACGACCGGCGAGGCCTCCGCCGGTCTCGCCCTGATCCTGCGCCTGATGGCGATGTCGGGGTGGGTGATGCAGACCGTGCGCGGGGTGTTCGAGAATGTCGGCGTGATCCAGGAAAGCATGCAGACCATCGCCCGCCCGCACGGGCTGGTCGATGCGCCGGATGCCAAGATGCTGGTTGTCCGCGGCGGCGAGGTCGCCTTCGAGGATGTCGATTTCCACTACGGGCGCGGCGATGCCAGCATCATCGAGGCGCTCAACTTCCGCATCCGTCCGGGCGAGAAGGTCGGCCTCGTCGGGGTCAGCGGCGCGGGCAAGAGCACCATCGTCTCGCTCCTCCTGCGTCTGCACGACGTCGAGGGCGGGCGCATTCTCGTCGATGGCCAGGACATTGCCGGCGTCACGCAGGACTCGCTGCGCCAGAGCATCGCCATGGTCAGCCAGGATACCTCGCTGCTGCATCGCTCGATCCGGGACAACATCGCCTATGGCCGGCCCGACGCGACGCAGGAGGAGATCGAGGCGGCGGCCCGCCGGGCGCACGCGCACGACTTCATCCTCGATCTCGTCGACCATAGGGGGCGGCGCGGCTACGAGGCCCATGTCGGCGAGCGGGGCGTGAAGCTGTCCGGCGGCCAGCGCCAGCGTATCGCCATCGCCCGCGTCATCCTCAAGGATGCGCCGATCCTGATCCTCGACGAGGCGACCAGCGCCCTGGACTCGCAGGTCGAGGCGGCGATCCAGGAGGCGCTCGACGCGCTGATGGGCGACAAGACGGTGCTCGCCATCGCCCACCGCCTCTCGACCATCGCGGCGCTCGACCGGCTGATCGTGATCGACCGGGGTCGGATCGTGGAGGAGGGCACCCACGCCGAACTGATCCGCCGCGGCGGCCTCTATGCCGATTTGTGGCGGCGCCAATCCGGTGGCTTTCTGGGGGACAGGGCGGAGGCGCCGGTCTCGTAGGCACCATTCCGAAGGGAGTGCCCTTATTCGGCGAGCGTTTCGCCACGAGGGCACGCACAGACCCCTGCAAAAGAGGGAGCCGGTTGGCGTCGACACTCCTCCGTAATCCCCTCGCAGACATTCGCGCCGCCTCACGGGGTCCATTGGCAGGGGGTGACGTGCGAGGGCGGCCCGCCCGGCTCCGACAGGTTTGAAGGAACAGCGACCGTGATCCGCCCGAGCGGACTTGCCGAGACGGCCTCACCTCCGCAGCCGGCCTCGCCCTGGTGGGACGAAGTGCGGGCGACCTTGCGCCTGTCCGCACCGCTCGTCCTCATCAACCTCGCTCAGCACGGGCTCGTCGCCTCGAATGCAGTGCTGCTGGGGCGCCTGGGCGCCGAGCCGGTCGCCGCCGGCGCCCTGGCGACCAGCCTCTACCTGCTTCTCTTCATCGGTGGGATCGGGCTCACCTCCGCGGTGGCACCCCTGGTGGCGGAAGCGGCGGGCAGCGGCCGCGCCGGCGGGGAGGGCGCCGTGCGCCGCATCGTCCGGGCCGGTCTGTGGTTGGGCTTCCTCCTCGGGGCGGCCTTGATGCCCCTTCTGTGGCACATGGAGGCGCTGCTGGCGCCGCTCGGCCAGGATCCGTCGGTTTTGCGCGATGCCGGCACCTATATGCGGGTGTTGCAATGGTGGATGCTGCCCGCGCTCGCCTTCATGGTCTTGAAGGGTACACTCGCCGCGCTCCAGCGGCCCGCCGCTCCCCTCGTTGTGAGCGTCGGCGCTCTACCGCTCAACATCGCCCTCGGCGCGTTCTTCGCCTTCGGACTGCCGAAACTCGGCATCGTCGGCGTGGCACTCGGCACGGTTCTCACCGAATGCTTGGCGCTCGTCGGTCTGGTGATCGTCATCGGACGCGATCCGGTGCTGCGCCGTCATCGCTTCTTCACTAGTCTCTGGCGCTTCGACGCCGAGACGCTTGTTCGGATCCTGAGGGTCGGCGCGCCGATGGGCGTCGCGGGTGTCGCGGAGGCCGGCCTGTTCGAGGCGGCGACGGTGGCGATGGGCACCTTCGGGACCGTGCCGCTCGCCGCCCACGCGGTCACGCTTCAGATTGCTGCGACCTGTTTCATGGTCCCCAACGGCATCGGGCAGGCCGCGACGGTGCGCGTCGGGCGCGCACTCGGCGCAAGGGACACCGCCGGATTGAGACGGGCCGGTGCCGTGGCGATCGGGCTCGGCTTCACCTTCATGGCGGCCTGCGCCGTCCTCCAGCTCGCCGCGCCACGCTCGCTGATCGGCCTGTTCCTCGACGCGGAGGCTCCCGGTGCCGCCGACGTGCTGCCGGTCGCTGTCGGGTTCCTTGCCTTCTCGGCGCTGTTCGCGATGTCGGACGGTGTGCAATCGGTGGCGCTGGGCGCGCTACGCGGCCTGCAGGACACCGCCGTGCCGATGGTCATCGCCCTCACGGGCTATTGGGGCATCGGTGTGCCCCTCGGGGCAGCCCTCGCCTGGGGAGCCGGATGGGGCGGGCAAGGCATCTGGGCCGGATTCTGCGCCGGACTGCTCACCGTCTCGATCCTGCTCGTGACCCGCTGGCTGCGGTTGAGCGCGCGACCCCGCGTCTGAACCGCGCAGCATCTGCGCGCGCGGAACCGGGCCGGTGCCATCCGGTTCCGAACCGGACCCATTTCTGACAGCGGCAGGACGCGATGGCGGGCAAGGACGATCACGCAGAAATCTGGACGGAGTTCAAGGAAGCCGTGAACATGACGGCCTCGTCCCTGGAGAAGTTTCTGGAAAGCGACGAGAGCCAATCCGTCGGCCAGAAGAAGGGGGGCGGCGAGGCAACCGGCCACAAAGAGGGAAGGCGGATCGTCGAGATCCTTCACAAGAAGAAGGCCGATCTCTCCGATGACGACTATTCTCATATGAAGAAGGTCGTCGGCTATATCCACCGCCACCTGAAACAGGGCGGGCCGGACGAGAAGGAAAAGGTCAAGGACTCGCCCTGGCGTCTGTCGCTGATGAATTGGGGTCACGATCCGCTGAAGGATTGATGGCGGTCATCGAACGCTGCGCCGGAGGCACGGCGTTGCGTTCCGACTGATCGCGGTCTTGAGCGGCGGCCTTGCCCCGTTCGTCGGTCGTTTCCCCCCATGACGGCATCCGAGACAAGCGGATGCCGCTTCCGTGCAAGGCGGATGCGCCATCGGCGGGCAAGCTTGCCGCGTCTTTGCGTTGCTCGGCCTTGCCTCGGAGGACCGGCGCGCTCACAGCTTCGCCGATCTGAGGAGGCGTTCCGACATGTCCTTCTCCCGACTATCGGCCGAGAGGCGCCCGTCCATGATCTCACCCGAGCCCGCGATCGATGCGGCGGCCTATCGCGAGGCGATGGCACAGGTCGCGAGCGCGGTGCATCTCGTGACCAGCGATGGACCGGGCGGGAGGTCCGGTTTCACGGCGACGGCCGTGTGCAGTGTGAGCGACGCGCCCCCGACCCTCTTGGTGTGTCTCAACCGGTCCGCTTCCGCCTATCCGGTGTTTCAGGCGAATGACAGCTTGTGCGTCAACACGCTGGCGGCATCGCAGCAACCCCTGGCCGAAGCCTTCGGCGGCGCCCTGCCGCGCTCGGAGCGGTTCTCCGTCGCGCGCTGGGATCGCCTCGTTACAGGCGCGCCAGTGCTGTCAGGAGCGCTCGCCGCCTTCGATTGCCGCATCGCCGATCGCTCGATCGTCGGCACCCACGAAATCCTGATCTGCGAGGTCGTCGCCTTGACGATCGCGCCGGCCCACGATGAGCCGGACGGCAGCCTGCTCTATGCCGGACGACGCTATCGCATCATGCCGCCGGCAGCGGACGCGGACGATGTCACCCCGGGGCGGGCGTGAGGAACGGTCTCGAGGCGGTGTTTCCCGTGGACGGCGCGCCGGTTCGGGGTTAATTTTTCGGTCGCTTCATCGCAGGACCATAGGGCCGTCACCGACGGATTCCGTTCTTCCGCCAGTCAGGGGCGTGTCCATGTCGATCGGCCGCCTCACACGACTCGCCGTCTTCGGCTTTGTGCTGACCTGCGGACCGAGCTGGGCCCAAGAGCCGGCTGGCGGCGAGGCCTCGAGCTGGACCGACCCACCGGCTCGTACAGCACCGTCGGAGCCCGCCAGGACATCGGCCCCCTCGCCGGAGCCGCCGCGGAGCGAGCCTCGACAAGCCGAGCAGCGCCAGACTGCACCGGTCCGCGCCAATCCTGTTCCGTCCAAGGCCGACCCGGCAATCTCGGAGAGGGCGACACCGCCGGCCGAGCCGACAGCGGCCGAACTGCGCCAGGACGCGATCCGCCGTGCGGTGGCACGCTCGACCGCGCAACGCGAAGCCGAGGCGGCGGCCAGGGACGCGAGAGCCGCCCGCGTTGCACGACGCAGCGTCGTCGAGCGTGCGGAACCGAAGCGGCGTTCGGCCGAGCCATCGCAGCGTTTCAGCGATCGGTTGGCCCCGCGCCCATACGAGCGTCGGACTTCGTTCGCCCGGAGCATGCGCCGTCCCGTTTACGGCTACGCCGATCCCGTGCCGTATGATCCCGGCTATGGGCGTTCCGAGGGCAGGGCCGCGATGCGGTCTTCGCCAATCTGGCAGGGCGAAGGAGAATTCGATGACAGGGCGCGCCGCCTCGCCCAGGCTCGGTCGGCGGGCTACCTCGTCATGCGCTCGCGGAGTTACGCTTATCCGGACGGCACCGTGGTCCGCCGGCTCGCGCCGATCGACGGCGACGATTTCGACGATTGATACCGAATGGTCGCCCTACGAGGCGTTCCGGATTCTAGATCCTGAACGATACGCTCGAGGTTTCGCGCACGAAAAAGGGTGCCGCGAGAGGACGCAGCACCCTGGATTGTTATTCGGGTCGTCAGATCGCGCCGTGACGGATCTTCAGCGGATACGGCCCGGCCGGCTCGGCTCGAACACGATGCGGCGGTGATAGGCGCACCAGCTCTTGCCGTCGGCCACCGGCGCGCCGCAGCACACCGCTTGGTCGCTCGGCTCGCCGATGATGAACTTGCAGACGAAGGCGCCGGACTGCGCGAAGGGCACCCGGAACTCGGCCGAGGGCTCCGCAATCGGATTGGCCTCGCCGACCTGCGGCAGGCGGAAGAGTTGGTTCATCGGTTCGACACTCGAAATTTCAGTCTCGCTGACGTCGGTGCGAGGGCGGGGCGGTGCCCGCGGGAGGGGAAGATCAGGTCCGACCCGGCTTTTCCGCTACACCGGGGCCCGCAGGCCATGGGCCGGGACCGCGCAATCGCGGAGGAAGCGAAGAATCAGGTCGGCCGTTGATCGATCGTAAGTAATCCGCTTTGCGCAACAGGCAAGCCCCGCGTCAGTCGCAGGCCCCCTGCACACAGAGCAAATGTCGAAAACCACGCCTTTTAACGATCATGGAGTGATGGCCAGCAGGCCCGTTTCCTTGTGACCCTGAGAGTGCAATGGTGTCGGCTCTCCCTAGAACAAGGTCACCGGCTCGGTATGCACGCTCTCATCACCGGCTCGGCAGGCTTCATCGGTCACGCTCTCAGCCGTCGCTTGCTGGCCCAGGGGCATCGCGTGACCGGCTTCGACGCCATGTCGGATTACTACGACGTCGAACTGAAGCGAGCCCGCCACCGCGATCTCGCGCAATACTCGGGCTTCACCGCGGTCGAGGCGCGGCTCGAGACGCCGGGTGCGGTGCGCGATGTGATGGAAGCGGCCAAGCCCGACATCGTGTTCCACCTCGCTGCGCAGGCGGGCGTCCGCTACAGCCTCGTCAATCCACAGGCCTATGTCGACGCCAATCTCGTCGGTGTCGCCAATATCCTCGAAGCGGTGCGGGCGCATCCGGTGCGGCACCTGATGCTGGCATCGACCAGTTCGGCCTATGGCGGCAATATCAGCCTTCCCTTCCGCGAAACCGACCGTGCCGTCACGCCCCTGACGTTGTACGCCGCGTCGAAGATCGCGGGGGAGGCCATGGCGCATTCCTACGCACATCTCTTCTCGGTGCCGACCACGGCGTTCCGGTTCTTCACGGTCTACGGACCCTGGGGGCGGCCGGACATGGCGCTGTTCTTGTTTACCCGTAAGATTTTGTCGGGGGAGCCGATCGAAGTCTTCGGCGAGGGGGCGGCCGAGCGCGACTTCACCTATATCGACGATCTGGTCGATGCCATCGTGCGGCTCTCGGATCATCCCCCGCCGCTCCCGTCCGAAGGCGGGCCGGTCTCGGACGCCGATACGCTCAGCAACGTGGCGCCCTACCGCCTGGTGAACATCGGCGGCGGTCGTCCGGTGCGGCTCGATGCGATGATCGGTGCTCTGGAGGCCGCCTTAGGTCGGGAGGCTTTACGGATCCTCAAGCCCCTCCCGCCGGGCGATGTCATTCGCACCCATGCCAGCACCGCCCTGCTCGATGCGCTGATCGGTAAGGTTCCGGAAACTCCGTTGGAGGTCGGTATTCCGGCTTTCGTCGAGTGGTATCGCTCTTACTACCCCGACGCATGATCGGGATTCGATCTTGTTGCGCTCCTATTGATGTGGAGTTCCGGTTCGGAAACCCCGGTATACGTAGAACGGTGTTCGCATGTGCGAAAAGTGTTTGATAGAACGGTCTGACTCGAGACGTCACTGATCGCACCCGGCTGCGGTCGGCTCAGGGCCCGTCACGGGCTCGACGGACACGCCAGAGAGGGTATTCGATGCGGATTGCGATGATTGGTTCAGGCTATGTCGGCCTGGTGTCGGGTGCCTGCTTCGCCGATTTCGGCCATGACGTGGTGTGCGTCGACAACGATCCGAAGAAGATCGAAGCTCTGGAAGCCGGCCGTATGCCGATCTACGAGCCGGGTCTGGAAGCCTTGGTGGCCGACAATGTGCGCCAGAAGCGCCTCTCCTTCACCACCGATCTCAAGCCCGCCGTCGCGGGCGCGGACGCCGTTTTCATCGCGGTCGGCACGCCCTCGCGCCGTGGTGATGGCTTCGCCGATCTTTCCTACGTCTACGCCGCCGCCCGCGAAATCGCCCAAGCGGTGACCGGCTACACGGTCGTGGTGACCAAATCCACGGTGCCGGTTGGCACCGGTGATGAAGTCGAGCGCATCATCCGCGAAGCCCGGCCCGACGCCGAAGTGGGGGTTGCCTCCAACCCCGAATTCCTGCGCGAGGGCGCCGCCATCGGCGACTTCAAGCGTCCCGACCGCATCGTCATCGGCGCCGAGGATGAGCGCGCGGCCGCCGTCATGCAGGAGGTCTACCGCCCGCTCTATCTCAATGCCGCGCCGATCATCGTCACGGGCCGCCGCACGGCGGAACTGACCAAGTACGCCGCCAACGCATTCCTGGCGACCAAGATCACCTTCATCAACGAGATCGCGGATCTCTGCGAGCGGGTCGGCGCGAATGTTCAGGAGGTCGCGCGCGGTATCGGCCTCGATAACCGCATCGGCTCGAAGTTCCTGCATGCAGGCCCCGGCTACGGTGGCTCCTGCTTCCCCAAGGACACGCTCGCCCTGGTTAAGACGGCTCAGGATTACGCGACGCCGATCCGGATCGTGGAAACGGTGGTCTCGGTCAACGATCAGCGCAAGCGCGCCATGGCGCGCAAGGTCGTGGCGGCGGCGGGAGGCTCGGTACGCGGCAAGACCGTGGCCTTGCTCGGCCTGACGTTCAAGCCGGACACGGACGACATGCGCGATGCGCCGTCGCTCTCGATCATCGCCGGACTACAGGATGGGGGCGCCAAAGTGGTGGCCTACGATCCCGAGGGTATCGAACAGGCGCGTCCGCTTCTCGAAGGCGTGACCTATGCCGACGACGCTTATAGCTGCGCCTCCGGCGCCGACATCCTGGTCATCGTGACGGAGTGGAGCGCGTTCCGCGCCCTCGACCTGCCGCGTCTGAAGACCCTGATGAACGCCCCCGTGCTCGTCGATCTGCGCAATGTCTACTCGCCGACCGACGCCGTGAAGCACGGTTTCCAATATGTGGGCATCGGCACCACACCGTCCAACGGCTGATGTGATTCCCGTCCCGGATCGGATCCGGGGCGGGACCTTCGCTGTCAGCGGGCGGTTCGGCGAGACAGCATGGTATAGAGCACTTGGGCGGCGATCACGCCCAGCACCGCCGCGGTCCCCTTGACCGAGAAATCGAACATCCTTCCGTGCCGACTCACGGTGAGGCCCTGCGCGATTTCGAGAAGTCCCGCCATGGCGACGCTTCCCACCATCGCCAGCAACCAACGGCGGGGATAGGACGTGGCGAGCAGGAAGCCGAACAAGGCATAGGCGATCGCACGCTCGAGATGCGGCGAGGCGATGACCGGGCGTGCCTCGATCGGCGAGAGCGTCACGAAAACGAGGATCGCCGCGACGGTCCAGGCTGCGAAGCGTACGAGGATCAGCATCGCTTTGTCGTCGCCCAGCCATGGCACGACGGTCAAGCTCCGTTTCCGGATAGGCTGACGCGCCGCGAATGCACACCTCGCCGTATTGATCCGGCGGCCCAATGCGGCCTCCAAATCTGAGGATGCACAATCTTCGCAAAAATTGTCGTCTGAAACGCTGATCGATTTGTGGCGGACATACCCAATTTGGAGGATGCATCGTCGCAGCCCGCGATGCCTCTTGTTCCTATCGTTCAAGTTGCCACAGCGCGGCATCCGCTGAACGGCCACGGACGCATTGGGTTCGTGGCGGACGATGACGAGGGGGACAGATAATGATTCGAGAAAGCGAGGGGTTGCCCCGCTGGCTCCAGCGCCGGGAAAATCGACGCTCCGGTCGCTACGACGGCGACAAGGTCGTGCGTTGGATCGCGCGAAGAAACCTCAAGATGCGCGATCCGGCTTCGCCCGGCGAGGTTGCCGCGCCGGCCGAATGGTCACGCCTGTCGAATTACAACGGACTTCGTCTGGTCTCTGACAACTGAAGTTCGGCCGGAATGGTCGAGCCGTCGGGATCGAGCGTCTCGGGGGACGGACGCCCGCGATCGGACGAGAACGCCACGGATCCGGGACCTCTGACCTAGCCACGCGACCGGCATGCTGATCGGCCGCGTGGTCTATCGCGAAGATCTCAAATCGATTTCGGATCTGGCCTACAGCATGGCACTCAGCGCTGGCGGATATCGGTGATGATCCAGCAGCCCAAATGCTGTGCCGGCGCCGGTCGAAAACGGCCTTGGACGGGTGGATAACAGGCGAGACGAATGCTCGTCCTCAAAGATCATGAACGACTGTCTTGATGAGGCCGGTCAAACAACTTGGCATGGCCTCCGGGCAGGTTCATGATCGATCCCGATAAGCCGCCCGATCACGCGGCGGCGTCGGAGGGTCGTCCCATGCTTGCCGCCAATCGCCTCGTCAAAGCTGCCTGGATCGCCGTCGATGTCACCAAGGAGCGGGCCGAGCGCGTGCTCGTGGTCGAAGCCTACATTGCCGTGAGCCCGCTGGAGAAGAACTACGACGCGGAGCGCTACGAGCGGGTGGTGGAAGATGTGCGGCGTGTGCTGGCCGCTCACCCTGAAATCGATCGTGCTTCGATCCTCAGCATGCATCGCGACACGGGATGCGCCGCCCTGTTCCGCGCGAAGCCGGCCACGGCGGCCTGAGGTCGGTTCCGGCAGGCTATGGCAGTCAAGGGGCACTGCGGCTGGATTCGCGGGATAATCCAGATTCCGCGCGCTTGGACCGGGTACCCGGCGGCGTGACCGATCCGACCGCCCGCCGGAAGTCCCCGTTACCTCACGGAACGCGGATTGACGGCTCGACGGCATCGCCACGTCGAATCTCTGCCGGCTGGTGCCGCCGGCCCACGAGCAGAAGCGATCGCTCTGAAGGTTTCGGATCGATCCCGGAGCGGATTCAATCCTGGCCGCCATTCTCCAGGAACAGTCGGTAGGCCGGGTTGTCGGTCTCGTCGATGCAGGGATAGCCGAGCGCGTCGAGGACGGCGTCGAACCGGTCGCGCTCGGCCGGAGGCACCTCGATACCGGCGAGCACCCGGCCGTAATCGGCCCCGTGATTGCGGTAGTGGAAGAGGCTGATGTTGAACCCGTCACCGAGGGCATCGAGAAACTTCATCAGGGCGCCCGGCCGCTCCGGGAACTGGAAGCGGTACAGCCGCTCGTGCGGGAGGCCGGTGGCCCGCCCGCCGACCATGTAGCGGACATGGACCTTGGCCATCTCATTGTCGCTCATGTCGGTGACGGCGTAGCCGTCCTTCTCCAAAGCGGCGATCAGATCGCGCTTTTCCGGCAGGCCGCCGGGGAGGTTGACGCCCACAAAGATGCGCGCCTCCGAACCCTTGGCATAGCGATAGTTGAATTCCGTGATGGCCCGCGGGCCCAAGGCCGCGATGAAGGCCCGATAGGCGCCCGCCCGCTCGGGAATGGTGACGCCGAGCAGCACCTCTCGCTGCTCGCCGATTTCCGCCCGCTCGGCGATATGGCGCAATCGATCGAAATTGAGATTGGCGCCGGACGAGATCGCCACCAGCGTGCCCGCCCCGGGATTTTGTGCGGCCCAGGCCTTCGCGCCCGCGAGGCTCAGCGCGCCGGAGGGTTCGGACACGGCGCGGGTGTCATCGAACACGTCCTTCACGGCCGCGCACATCGCATCGGTGTCGACCGTGATCACCCCATCGAGATGCTCGCGGCAGAGCCGGAACGTTTCTTCTCCCGCTTGCCGCACGGCGACGCCATCGGCGAACAGGCCGACGGTGGGGAGGGTCACGCGCTCGCCCGCCTCGAGGGCGGCGGCCATACAGGCGGCGTCGTCCGGTTCGACGCCGATCACCTTGGTCTCGGGCCTCAGATATTTCACGTAGACCGCGATGCCCGCGGCCAAGCCGCCGCCGCCGATCGGTACGAAGATCGCCTCGATCGGCCCGGAATGCTGATGCAGGATCTCCATCCCGATGGTGCCCTGGCCGGCGATGACCTCCGGGTCGTCGAACGGATGCAGGAAGGTCAGGCCCCATTGCGTTTCGAGGCGGCGGGCCTCGGTCAGGGCCTCGTCGAAGGCGTCGCCGTGCAGCACGACCTCCGCCCCCCGGGCCCGGCAGGCATCGACCTTGATGGCCGGTGTCGTGCGCGGCATCACGATCACCGCGCGGACCCCGAGCTTGGCTGCGGCCAGGGCCACGCCCTGCGCGTGATTGCCGGCGGAGGCACAGATCACCCCCCGAGCCAGCTGGTCGGCGGGGAGCGATGCCATCTTGTTGTAGGCGCCGCGCAATTTGAATGAGAAGACGGGCTGGAGATCCTCGCGCTTGAGCAGCACCGAGCGACCCAACCGCTGGGTGAGCCGCGGCATCGGAAGGAGCGGGCTCTCGATCGCCACGTCGTAGACGCGGGCGGACAGGATCTTCTTGACGTAATCGGTCACGGGGCAGGCATCCGGCCGCAGCTGCGGGCCGAAGAGGATCTCCGGCCCTCTGATCGCGTGAGCGCGTCTGCCGAGAGACCGTCGAACGCGCGATGGGGAAGGACGTCGGTTTAGCCTGTTGCGTTGCGGGAGGCGAGGGGATCGGGGACGCAGGTCGCTCTTGCGCCTCGCCCCGTGCAGGTGGCTCTTGTCAGGCCTCGCGGGCGGTGGGCATGGTTTCCGGCATGAACGATGTGCCTTCCGAGATCGAGCGCTTGGCGCGCCTCGAGATCCGCCTCACCGAGCAGGAAGCGGTGATCGACGATCTGAATGCGACCATCACGGCGCAATGGAAAGTGATCGATCGGCTGACCCGGCAGCTGTCACGCCTGCAGGAACAGGTCGAGGAGAGTGCCTTCCGGACCGCCAGCGGCGGCCCTGAACCGCCCCCGCCGCATTACTGAGACAGGTTTCGGATGCGATATTCCGCCCGTCGTGTTGGCGGCCGCTCGCCCTTCGGGATGAGCCGATTCAAGATCTTGCGGGGCCGGTGATGCCGGACTCAGATTCGGGGACGGGTACGCCATGAAGGGTTCGGTTCGGCGTATGCCCCTGGCCGTTGCCCTCGCTCTCACGTCGAGCGCGGCACTCGCCTTGGATCGCGCGGCGCTGCCGTCCGAAGCGCCGATGGAGGCGTGCCCTGAGCAGGGTGCGGGATTCGCGCGGATTCCCGGGACCTCGACCTGCCTGCGCGTTTCAGGGCGCGTCGCCGCTGGAATCGATGCGGGAACACACGGAAGCGCGGCACCGGTGCGGGGTCGCTTCTCGGTCGATACGCGCTCCGACACCGATCTCGGGCCGGTGCGCTCGTTCCTCCGGCTCGACGCGGGACGCCACTGAGGGTTTGCCCGGCAAGCCGCCCGATAGTTCGGACTAATCGTCGCGATACACCCGCTCACGGCGCTCGTGACGCTCCTGCGCTTCGAGCGAGAGCGTGGCGATAGGGCGGGCATCGAGGCGCTTGAGGGAAATCGGCTCGCCGGTTTCCTCGCAGAAGCCGTAGGAGCCGTCCTCCAGGCGGGCAAGCGCCGAGTCGATCTTGCTGGTCAGCTTGCGTTGCCGGTCGCGGGCTCTGAGCTCGATGGCGCGATCCGTTTCCGAGGAAGCGCGGTCGGCGATATCGGGATGGTTCTCGTTCTCGCTTTGGAGCGCACTGAGGGTATCCTGCGCTTCGCGCAAGATTTCGCTCTTCCAGTTGAGCAGCTTGCGCCGGAAATACTCCCGTTGCCGCTCGTTCATGAAGGGCTCGTCGTCGGAGGGCCTGTAGCCGTCCTCGATCGTGACCTTCGCCATCGTATTCGCCCTCGCGCTCCCTGCCGGTCAGCGGCGATCTCGGCAGGGCTATAATCGAGCCGAGCAAGCTCCACAACGCACGGAGGCCGCCTCATGCACCGCGACGTGCATTGGCTGTGCCGTTGCGGCAAACACGTCACGGTGTTGATGGATCTCAGGGTGCGGAGGGGCGATCCCGGCGCTCAAGAAGCCCATTCAGAGTTGCGGCGATCTCGTCGGCGAGCGGCCGCGCCAGGTTGTGGCGGTAATGCGTGTGGTCGAAAAACAGGGTCGGATCGTGCGAGGCCGGGCGGTCGCGACGCGCATCGACGACGCGACCGAGAGGATGGCGCGCCAGAGCCCCGATCATCGCGGCGCGGCAAGCATTTTCGGCCTTCGCTCGTTCGGTGCCCGCCCGCCCTGTGCCAGCGACATAGACGGGCGGAAAGACCATCACGACCGGTACCTCGGCCGGCAGAGCCGCCAAGAAGGCGGCAAGGCGGTCGGCAGCGGGAAAGCCGGGGCCAGAGGTGGCGGGGTCGGGATCGTCCGGGACCGGTGTCTCCCGTACCCTGGTCAGGAACGCGGCATCCCTCTCGCCGAGCCGGATGTACTCGGGCTCGTAATCCCAGAAGCCATCCGCCCGCGCGACCTTGCGGTTCCTGGAACGCAGCCAGCCGATGCGACCGACGACCTCCTGGGCCACCGGCCAGCGCAGCAGGCCGCGCAGATAGGACAGGATGTCGGGGCTATAGAGCCAGAACGGGAACGGCTTGTCGTTGGGAAGAGCCGGGTCGCCGACGCACCAGAAATCGTCGATGCCGAGCACCAGCGCCTCGGGCTTGGGATGATGGCGCAGGAACCAGCCCATCAGGGCGAGCTGCTCCGCCGGGCGGGTCGCCGTGACCGACAGCTGCACGAACGGGATGTTGGTCGCCGCACTGAGCCGTGTCGGCTCGATCAGTTGAATGCGCGAATTGCCGAAGATCGCTCCGGTGAAGGCGGGATCGCGTCCGCGCGAGGCGGCGGCCGTGCGCGGGCCCTGCGGGCGAACCGCGCCCACCGAGAACAGGGTCGACCGCCCGCTGTCGTAAGGATCGATCAGGTAGGCCAGCGCGAGGAAACCGGCGAAGAGGCCGAGGGCGACGTGTAGGAACAGGCGGGCGAACCCTGCCCAATCGCCCACCCTTGCCCGGTCGGATGCGGAACTCCTCATGATCAGAACCGGAAGTAGATGAACTCGTAGTTCGCGTCGTCCCCGATCTTGAGAAGGACGACGACGAACAGGACGGCGAAGAGGGCGGCGAGCCGGCGGCGCGGCGAAAGCCGGTGTACGGCGGCCCAGGCGCTCGGACCCAGGGTCGCGACTGCGGCGGCCATCAGAAGCGTGCGCCATTTGAAGCCCGAGCCGAGCTCGCCGAGGCCGAAGAGCCCCGCATAGATCGCCCCCGCCGCCGTAAACGAGGTCGCGCGGAACAGCACCCAGGTCAGCATGACGAACAGGGTCGTGAGCGCCCAGCCGAGCAGGATCGGCATCGGCCATCCCGCGCGCCGCCACAGGACGCCCGCGCCAAGGCCGATGCCGTGCGCGGCGCCCCAGGCGACGAAGGTCAGTCCCGCGCCATGCCACAGGCCGCCGAGCGTCATGGTGGTGAACAGGGCGCCGACTTGCATCGCGAGGCCGCGGCGGTTCCCACCGAGGGGGATGTAGAGATAGTCGCGCAGGAAGCGCGAGAGCGTCATGTGCCAGCGACGCCAGAAATCGCGCAGGGAGCCCGCGCGATACGGAACGTCGAAATTCTGCGGCAACACCACGCCGAACAGGAGCGCGATACCGAGCGCCATGTCAGTATAGCCGGAGAAGTCGAAATAGATCTGAAGGCCGAAGCCGAGCGTCGCCTGCCACGCCTGCGCCGTCGTCACCGCCGCGCCGTCGGCGGCGGCCTGGAACACCGGGTTGACCATCGCCGCCAGCGGATCACCCAGGAGAACCTTCTTGGCGAGCCCAACGGTGAGCAGCATCAGACCGCGCCCGATCCGCTCGGCGGCGTCGGGCCGCTGGTAAGGACGCTCGTCGAACTGATGCACGATCTCGCTCCAGCGCACGAGCGGGCCGGCGAGAACTTGCGGGAAGAAGGCGATGTAGAGCGCGTATTTGGTGAACCCGAGGCAGGGCGCGCGCCCCGCCCTCAGGTCGGTCAGGTACATGATGTGGTGGAAGGTGAAGAACGAGATTCCGAGCGGCAGCACCAGATCGAGATGCGGTGGGCTGAGGCCGGGGATCAGAGCGGCCACATCGGCGAAAAATCCTAGATATTTGAAGGCGGCGAGAAGAGCGAGATTGGCAGCGATGGCGGCCGGGAACAGCCAGGGATACGGCCGCTTCGCCAGAATGCGCGCGATCAGCCAATTGAGCGTGATGGAAGCGCCGAGCAGCGGCAGGAAGCGCCAGTCCCACCAGCCGTAGAACACGAGGGAGAGGCCGAGCAGCAGGGGCAGCCGCAGCGCGGGCCGGTAGCGCTCGATGGCCGCGTGCAGCAGGAATGCCGCGGGTAGAAAAGCCAGAAGGAAAACGAAGGAATTGAACAGCATCGCGGGCGGGTGAGATCGTCTCTCCTGGCGAGACCGGTGTGTCCGCTCACGGGCGCCGCGTTGTCATGGATCGCTACGGGACCGTCAATGGTGGCGACGACTTCCGGGTCGATCCCGATCACGTCAGCCACCGTTCACCTTGCCCGTTCTAAGCCTTGCTGTACGAGCGGGCCGAGCGGCCCGAACGGAGAGGATATCGTACGATGATGCACGCGAAGGCGTTCGCATTGGCTGCGGTGGTCGCCGGCAGCCTCGGATGGGCGGGAAGCGCCCAGGCCCTACCGCTTACCCCCGCGCCGCTCGGCGCCGGGGAGGGGGCGTTGGTGGAGCGCACGGCCGGGGGCTGCGGTCCCGGTTTCCATCCGAACCCCTGGGGCATCTGCCGCCCGAACCTGTACGGCCCTCGGCCGTATTGGGGGCGCCCGGTCTATGGCGGGCCCTACGGCTATTATCGCCCCCGGCCGGTCTACCGGCCCTACGACTATGACGGCCCGCGGCCGTTCTACCGTCCGCGCCCTGACTATTATTGAGACGATGGCGGCATCCGGTCCCTCGGCCGGGTGCCGCCCTCAGGCGCTCCGCGCCATATCCAGCTTGGCGAGTTCCACCGCCGCCCGCACTTCGATCTCGGCCAGGAGCCCATCGAGGCGCGGATCGCCGCTCTCGGGAGTCCGCTCCGCGAGGCGCCCGGCAATGGCACGCAGATCCGACGTTGCCACCCTGCCGCCGATCAGCGCCGCCTTGAGCCGATCGAGCCCGTCGAGGAGGTCGTGACCGCGTTGCACCGAGCGACGACGGCGCTCCTGCGGGGTATCAGAACCATCCTGCCCCTGAAGCGTCAGGATCGCGTCGAGTCCGGCGAGCATGCCGGTCTGCGCCGTGCCGGCCGTGCTCGCGCGTTGCGGTTCGGTCTCTCCCGCCGTGAAGCCGCCCGGCGCGGTGGCGCGGCGCGAGCCCGACACGGAGCCCGCGGCGGCGGCGGCAAAGCGTGGGTCGACGCGCATCAATCCGGCCCTTGAAAAAGAGGGGCGAGAATCGGCCGCCACGGTTAAGCGCCGGTAAACGTCCCGGCAGTTCCTGCCGCCCCGGCAGAAAGCCGCCCGGTCCTGGAGTGGTGCTGCCGTCGCGTCGCTCTGAAATAAATCAAATCGAACAACAGCTTAGTGCGAGGTTCCGGCTGGCATGATCCTGGCTGTGCAGAGGGCATGACGCCGAACCCGGTCGAAGTCCCTCCGATGCCGCTCCCGAAGCGCCTCCTGCCGTTCCGCCTGCTGGCCGTTCTGGCCTGCCTGCTCACGGCCATTCCTGGAGGAGCCTTGGCCCTGTCGCGGGTCAAGGACCTTGCTTCCATCGAGGGTGTGCGCGCGAACCAGCTCGTCGGCTACGGCATCGTCGTGGGCCTCAACGGCACCGGCGATACGCTCAACAACATACCCTTCACCAAGCAATCCCTGCAGGCGATGCTGGAGCGCCTGGGCGTCAACACCCGCGGCGCCACGATGCGCACGCAGAACCTCGCCGCCGTGATGGTGACCGCGAGCCTTCCGCCTTTCGCGACCCAGGGCACCCATATCGATGTGACGGTGTCCTCCCTGGGTGACGCGAAATCCCTGCAGGGCGGGACCCTGTTGGTGACGCCGTTGCTCGGGGCCGACGGAGAGGTCTACGCCCTGGCCCAGGGCTCGGTCGCCATTGCGGGCTTCTCCGCGGAAGGCGAGGCCGCCAAGATCACCCGCGGCGTGCCGACCAATGGGCGCATCTCCAACGGAGCCCTGATCGAGCGCGAAATGGCGTTCAAGCTTAATGAGGCGCGCACGCTCCGCCTGTCGCTGCGAAACCCGGACTTCACCACATCGAAGCGGATCGCTGCGGCCATCAACGATTTCATGGGGGCCGACACCGCCGAGCCGATCGATCCGGCCACCATCACCCTTCAGATTCCCGCCAAGTATCGCGGCAACATGATCCGCCTCATCACCGAGGTGGAGCAGTTGAGGGTCGAACCGGACCAGACCGCCCGCGTGGTGGTGGACGAGCGCTCCGGCATCATCGTGATGGGCCGCGACGTGCGGGTCTCCACCGTGGCCATCGCCCAGGGCAACCTCACGGTCACGATCACCGAGCAGCCAATGGTGAGCCAGCCCGGCCCGCTCTCGAACGGACAGACGGCGGTGGTGCCACGGACCGGCGTGAAGGTCGATACGGGTGACGGCAACAAGCTGGCCCTGGTGAAGGAAGGCGTGACCCTGCGCGAACTGGTGGACGGCCTCAATGCCCTCGGCGTCGGCCCCCGCGACCTGATCTCGATCCTTCAGGCGATCAAGACCGCCGGCGCGCTCCAGGCCGATATCGAACTGATGTGACCCCGACATTTCGGAGGACCGAAGTCATGTTCCCCCTCGCGACCTTCGCGGCCTCGGCGGCCGTCGGTGTGGGCAAGAACCTGCTGCAATCGCTGTCGAAGACCGACACCGACACGATGGACACGTCCAAGGCGGCGGTCAAAGCTCGCAAGACCGCCGACGATTTCGAGAAGATGTTCCTGGAGGATAGCCTGGAACGTCTCACACAGAGCGAGGGCACGGAAGGCCCCCTTGGCGAGAACGGCTCGGGCGGCGGGGTCTGGCGCTCGATGCTGACCAAGGAATACGCCAATGCCATCGTGAAGAGCGGTGGCGTCGGGATCAGCAACCAAGTCTATTCCGAGATGATGCGGATGCAGGAGGCCGGTCGTGGCGGCAAGTGAGACCCCCCTCCGCCTCAGCGACCGTGCCGGAGCGCAGGCCTTCGTCCAGAACCTGCTCGCCGTGATGAGCGAGCTCGAATCGGCGCTTGGCCGTGAGAGCGACGGCGTGCGTGCCGGGCGCATCGCCGAGGCAATGACGGGCGCCGCCGCCAAGGCGGACCTGGCCGCCGCCTACACGACCGGGCTGGAGACCGCGAAGGCCAATGCCATCGCGCTGGCCCGTTTCGCACCGGAAGGATTGGAGGCGCTGAAGACGGCTCAGCGACGCTTCGCGGCCGTGCTGGAGACCAATCAGCAGGTTCTGGCCACCGCCCGCACCGTGTCCGAAGAGCTCATCAAGGCGCTCGCCGAAGAAGTCGGGAAAGCCCACACGCCCACCGTCTATGGTCGCCCCTCGCACAGTCCCTCGCCCTATGGCCGGGCTGGCGCCAACAGCGGACCGCTGATCCTCTCACGCAGCCTGTGACCCGGGGCGGGTCGCTCGCATGACCGATACTTCGATGATCGCGGATCGACCACCCTTGGGCGAAGGGCTGGGTGCGACAAACCAAACCTCGGCGATCGCTTGTGCCCGATATCACGCAGCGTGCGGTAGCGAAATCTGAACACATTGTATCTTGTTGCGGCTGCCAAGCCTGCGGAACCTTCGCCATCTGTATCGCTTGCCCCCGAACACAATCTTCGGAGGTAGCGCCCATGTCCAACGACGTGCTGATTCCATTGCTCGCCGTTTTCACGATCGTCGCGGTCGCGGGGTTCGCGGTCTGGCAGCGGGGCCGGGTCGCCCAGTCCAAGAAGGATCCGCAACGCTCGAGCTTCACCCAGGCTCACGGAGAAGCACCGCGCCCGAACCGGCCGGGCACGGAACACTGACGGTTCGTCCCATCAGAGCGATCGGTCTCTCGCATCCATCGTCCGAGACGATCAGGCGAGCCGAACGACGAGACGCGGACTGCGTTACGCGAGGTGGGTCGGCTCGACCCACCAACCCGGTTGTGCGGAACGCACCGCACGCGTCGCCGTCTCGGCGCATTCCCCATCGGTGAACAGAGCGAACACCGTCGCGCCCGAGCCCGACATCCGGGCCAGGCGGCAGCCGGGCTGAGCCCGCAACAGTTCCAGAGCGTCCCCGACGACAGGGGCCACGGTGAGGGCCGGCTTTTCGAGATCGTTGCGGGCCGGGGTGATGGCCGCGAGCACGCTGTCGGCATCGAGACCGGCGGCGATGGAGGGATGTTTTTCCCCGTCCAGAGATTGGCCGATCGCCAGCCCGAGAGCTTTGAAGACCGGTGCGGTCGCGACGGGAACGCCGGGATTGACCAGAACCGCAGGGAGGGCGGCAAGATTGAGGACAGGGCCGACGGCTTCGCCCGCGCCCGTCATCATTCGGGCGCGCGGATCGAGGCAAACCGGTACATCGGCACCCGTGGCCCGCGCCGCCGCCATGATTGCGGGGTGGTCCAAAGGCAGGCCGTTCCGTTCCGCCAGCAACCGCAGGGCTGCAGCGGCGTCCGAGGAGCCGCCTCCAATACCGGCTGCCACCGGCAATTCCTTGTGCAGATGGAAGGCCCCGGCCGTCAGATCCGGTAGGCCGGCCAGGAGATGGCGGGCGGCACGCAAGACGAGATTGTCGTCGAGGGGTCCCGCCGGTCCGGCGGTCGGACCAGAGATGTCGAGGGTCAGACCTGGTCCAGGATCGAGCGAGAGAGTGTCCGCAACATCGGCGAAGGCCACGAGACTTTCGAGCACGTGGTAGCCGTCCTCGGGCCGACGGCCGAGCACGTGCAGAGTCAGGTTGATCTTGGCCGGAGCACGGGTGGTAAGGCGGGACACGGGCTCTCGGCCGGACGGAAGACGATGACGCCTGCCTTAGGGGTGACGGGCGGTGCGGGCAAGCCGTCGCTCGTGCGAAGGGCCCGGCGCGGGTGCGTGACCCACGCCGAAGCCGTTCCGTCACCAGCGGTGATGCCAGCCCGCGCGGTGCCAGCCCCAGCCGCCGTGATGGCCCCAGGGGCGATGCCAGCCGACATGGCGATACCCCCACGGACGGCCCCAGCCGACATGGCGGTAACCCCAAGGGCGCCGCCAACCATAGCCGTAGCCGTACACGACCGGGCGGGCGTAATAGACCGGACGGTAGGCGTAGGGCCGCCAGTTCGGCTTGCACCAACCGGACCAGCCGCGGTGGAAACCGGGTCCGCACCCGTCGCGGGCTTCGGCGGTCGTCGCCGTGGCGGCGATGGTGCCGAGGGTGAGCAGCGTTGCCGCGGCAAGCTTCAATCGCATGATTGTCCTCCTTCGGTCATGGGTGACGCTCCGGAACGACGTCGAGAAAGCGATCGTTGCTGGATTACGAAAGTTTAATATTCCGGCCGGAACAATACAGCGAGTCGTGAAGTGCCGATCGCGTTCTGTTGCTGGTCTATGTCTGAGTCGCTTGAGTCGGATCAAGATATGGTGAGATCTCGGGACTCGCGGTCGTGATCCATGCGCCGCCGTCCCAAGGCCCATTGTTCTCGTCAAACCAGCCCGATCTTGTTTTGTGAGACTTCGCGCAATGGCGTGTTCGGGCGCGGCATCGCGCCGGTCAAGTGCTTCCAGCGGCCGTCCGAGTGGCAGAGAATGGCGCGCACCGTCGTGCGGATAGGCCCGACATCCCTGCGGCCTGGGTGATCGACCCTCGGGAGCGATCCGGGGGGAGGAATGCGGGCATTCGTCGGTACGGACCTGAGCCATGGCTCGACACCCGCCACAGTCAAGGCGCTGCGCGGAAGAAAGGGTCTGAGTTGGGATATACTGTCGGCCGACCCCGGACGGCCGGCCGGATCTCCCGCTTTGGACGGGAATAGCGGGGAAAGCCTAGAGGCGGTCCACGGACCACCACACGCTCTCTTGCGAGAACCGATATCGCCTAGCCGCGCACCCGAATTCCGGATGCGCGCGCCTGAGTCCGTCGCTGCGCTTGCAGGATGTCCGTCCGAAGACGGTCCTAACCGCCCGGCTTCTTATCGGCCGAGCCCGGCGCATCCCCCGGCGCGGGAGCCCCCTTGGGCAGTTCCGGGTTCGCCGGATTGTGCGGGGCGGCCACGGGTGCGGGGACTTGTTCCGCCGGGGCGGGCGGGTTCTCGGCGGTGGCGGTCGGCTTGTCCGGCTCGGGCAGGCCATCCTTGAGCTTCGCGTTGATCTTTTCGAGATCATCCGGCTCGGGATTGAGGTCCTTGGCATGCTGCCACTGGAACTTTCCCTCCAGCCGCCGCCCGGTGCGCCAATACGCATCGCCGAGATGGTCGTTGATGGTCGGATCGCCGGGCTTCAGCTCGACGGCCTTCTCCAGCTCGCGCACCGCGTCGTCCCAGCGGCCGAGGCGGAAATAGGCCCAGCCGAGCGAGTCGATGATCATGCCGTCGCGGGGCGAGAGATCGACGGCCTGCTTCAGCATCTTGAAGCTTTCGTCGATGTTCATGTTCCGATCGACCCAGGAATAGGCGAGGTAATTGAGAACCTGCGCCTTGGCGTTGGGCTGGGTCGGGGGGAGCAGGGTCAGGGCCTTCTTCAGGTCGGCCTCCGCCTCGTTCCACTTGCCGGCCCGCTCGTAGGCGGTGCCGCGGAAGTAGAACAGCGTCCAGTGATTGGCCTCGACGCCCGCCGGGATCAGCTTGATCGCGCGGGTATAGGTCTCGGCAGCTTCGGCGAACTTCTTGCGCGAGCGCTGCACGTTGCCGACGGCGGAGATGACGTCGATGTTGTCGGGGTTGGCCTTGAGCACGGTGTTGAGATGCTCGAGTGCCTCGTCGCCCCGGCCCATCTGCTCGAGGTTGAGGCCGATCTGGATATCGGCATTGAGCTTGAGCGGGGAGCTCGCCGGGATCTGGGCGTAGGCCTCGTTCGACCGCTCGGTCTGCTTCATCCGATCGAGAGTGTCGGCGAGCGTCAGGCGCGCGACCGCGTGCTCGGGGGCGAGGTAAAGGGCCAAGCGAAGATAGACGACGGCGGGCAGTTCGTCGCCCTGCGTCGAGCCGGCGGAGCCGAGGCCGTACAGCACCTCCGCCGCACCTTCCTGCGCCGAGGCGATCAGCGGCGGCAACGGCTTGCCGGCCTTGAGCTTGTCCAACGCATCCACCACCATCGGGTGACGCGGCATCGTCTTCTCGAACTGGCTATAGGCGTCGATCGCGAGATCGGTGCGGCCGATACCCGCCTCGAAGCGCGCATAGGCATCGACGATGCGCAGGGTGCTCTGATCGGCGTCGAAGGCCGCTTTCAACTTGCGCTCCGCCTCGGCCTTATCGCCCACGAGGGCTGCGATCAGCCCGGCATGGTAGTCGCGGAAGACGTTGAAGTAGCGCTCGCCGCGCAGGCGGTTCAGCGTTTCGTTGGCGCGCTTGCCGTCACCCGCGCCGGCATAGGCCCAGGCAGTCAGGAGCGTGGCGGTCAGGTCGGCGGCGGCACCCTTGCCGCTGCGGGCGAAGCTCTGACGCGCAGGTCCGTACTGCCCGGCTTTCAGCTGACGCACACCCAGCGCCAGCTGGGCAAGCCCGTTCGAGCCTTCGCGGGTCGCGAGCCGCTCGGCGGCGCGGAACGCGTCGGTCATGGCGCCGTCGGCCAGGAGCGAGACGAAGGCGCGCTCCAGGAGTTCGGCGTTGCGCGGATCACCCTTCACCGCCTCACGGTAAAAGCTGGCCGCGGCGGCGGTGTCCTTCGAGGCGCCGGCGATATAGGCGGAGAGGAAGTTGCCCTCCAGCGATTCCGCCGGCTCGTATTCGGAGATCGGCGAGGATTCCCGCGGCTGCAGCGCGGCGGCCGGCAGAGTGCCGGCCACGGAGCCCAAGAGCATCAGGGCGAGCGCGGCAGCGCTCCGGCGGGCGGTGGTTCCGTTCATGATCACCAGACGCGGCTCCATGCGGCGCCGCGCGAGGGTTGCCCCTCTTGTCGACCGGCACCGGTTCGGCGGGGGACACTGAACTCCTTCCGCCATGACCGCAAGGCGAAAGGATGGCGCGGGGGAGAGGCGTTTTGGCCGTTCAAGAATCCCCCGCGATCTCCGCCTTGGCGTCCTCGACGAGCCCCGCAAGGCCGGCATCGACCTCGGAGCCGAGCAGCGCCCGCTCCGCATTCGTGAGATCCTTGGCCCAGGCGCCGCCCCCGAAACCCTCACGGCAGCGGGCGCGCTCGGACTCGATGGCGGCTTCGGTTCCGGCCGGGTCCGCCCGCATCGCAGCGACGAAACCGAACCATGCCGCGCGTTCCACCACCGCGAGGCGGGCGCGCAAGCGCATCTCCACCGCGCGGGCCGGATCGACCGCTCCCTCGTCGTTTTCGGCCATCGTGGATCCCCGTTTCGCCTCAGCGGCGCTGCTCGCAGCGCGTCTTCACGTAGGTCTTGGAGTCGGTTTCGGTATGCCCTGCACTGGCAGCGAGAACCGGCCCTTGGATCAGGCATTCCTGAAGGGTGTGCGCCGGGCCGACGATCACGTCCAGCGCCGTCTCGCGCGAGCAATCGGGCACCTGAACCGTGGAAGCGCAGACGAGGGCAACGACGAGGATCGGGTTCATGCGGGTCCGGCCTCCGATGGGGTCCGACCGGCAGCGATCGGGCTCGGAAGTTAGAACGGCCCGGCGGCCCGACGCTCCCGAAAAATCCCGTGATCCGGCTGCGTCACAGTCGCACGCGGACGCGCACGCGTCGTCCCGCCGATGGGATGTCCGCCGGAAGCCTAGGAACGATGCCCCGGCTCGGTTGCGCCGGGACCTGGGGGCATCGAAATCCCGACGTCGGCATCTCAAAACGCTCAGAGGCCGCGACCGGCAAGGGGTGCGCTCAAGGCCCGTCCGCGTTCTGCCCCAAAAAAGTCGCAACAGAGGCCTGTCTTCCGCGCCTCCGGACGGGGTCGTTGCGAGGAGGCGACATGTCTTTCGACGTCATCCTGACGAGATCAGCCCAGGAACTCGGCGAGAGTCGTGGTGTCTTGCCAGATCTCGAAGAGCGGGCGCGGGGCGAGATCGCAGATCTTCCCGGCGATGGCCTGGAAGAATTGGAGCGGCGGCTGTTTCATGCCTTCGCCCTCGATGACGGTACCGCAGTGATCTGCTCGCTCACCGCGGACGGGGCCGTGCGCGTCGATGCCTGCGAGGCGGACGCCGCAGCCTGAACGCGATCCGGAACCCACGCGACGAGAGCTGGATTCCTCCTCCCGATCAACGACCCGTCGAGGAGGAACCATGTCCCATGATACCGTCGGCATTGAGGCCGACTTCGCCACCCGCGAATCCGCCCACGCGGCCAAGAACCGCCTCGTGCGGGCGGGCTTTGCCCGCAACAGCATCGACATCTTCCGCGACGGCGACGGCTTCGTCGTCCGTCTGCCGATCCGCGAGGAGAACCGGGCGCGCGCCGCCCGCCTGCTGAAGGGCACCGCGTTGGTCGAGCGCGCCAAGCACAGCGGCTGGGCCGCCGCCGACCGGGTCGGCAGCCAACCGCTTCTGGCGCTGGGCATCGCGGCGCTGGCGGGCTTCGCGATCTACGGGCTGACCAACCGGCGCTGAGTCCGCTTCAGCCTTTCTCGAAGTAGCGGTTGCCCGGCCGCTTCAGCCCGAGATGGTCACGCAGCGTCGTGCCTTCATACTCGGTGCGGAAGAGGCCGCGGCGCTGCAATTCGGGCACGACCCCGCGGCAGACATCGTCGAGTCCCTCGGGCACGAAGGGGAACATGACGTTGAAGCCGTCGCAGCCCTCGCCGTGAAGCCATTCGGCCATCCGGTCGGCGATCTGCTCCGGCGTGCCGACGAAGGTCAGCCCGCTATAGCCGCCGACCTTCTGCGCGAGTTCGCGGACGGTCGCGCCGGTACGGCGGGCATAGTCGACGATCTGCGCCTGCCCGCTCTTGCTGGCGTTCGATTCCGGAATCTCCGGCAGCGGCGCGTCGAGCTCGAAACCCGAGGCGTCGGTGCCGAGCCGGACCGAGAGATTGGCGAGGCCGCTTTCGACCGGCACCAGGGCGTCGAGCCGCGCCTTCTTCGCCTTCGCCTCCTCCTCGGTGCCACCGACCACCACGAAGGCACCGGGCAGGATCTTCAGGGCGTCCGGGTCGCGGCCCGCCGCCCGCATCCGGCCCTTCACGTCGGCATAGAACCTTTGGCCGGCCTCGAGCGTCGAGGATGAGCCGAACACCACCTCGGCGGTCTCCGCCGCGATCTGCCGGCCCGCCTCCGAAGCGCCCGCCTGCACGATCACCGGCCAACCCTGGACCGGCCGAGCCACGTTCAGCGGGCCCTTCACCTTCAAGAACTCCCCCCTGTGGTTCAGGGTGTGCAGCTTGTCGGGATCGAAGAACAGACCGGCTTCGACATCGCGCACGAAGGCATCGTCCGCCCAGGAATCCCAGAGTCCGGTGACGACTTCGTAGAACTCGCGGGCCCGCGCATAGCGGGTGGCGTGGTCGAGATGGGCGTCGCGCCCGAAATTCAGGGCCTCGTCGGGATTGCCCGACGTGACGAGATTCCAGGCCGCCCGACCCTTGGAGATGTGGTCGAGCGAGGCGAATTTTCGGGCGACGTGATAGGGCTCGTTATAGGTGGTCGAGGCGGTGGCGATCAGCCCGATCCGTTCCGTCACCATGGCGAGCGCCGGAAGCAGGGTCAGCGGATCGAACGAGGTGACGGTGGCCGAGCGCTTGAGCGCCTCCATCGGCATGTTCATCACCGCCAGATGATCGGCCATGAAGAAAGCGTCGAACTTCGCCGCCTCCAGCGTGCGGATGAAGCGTACGAGGTGATCGAGATTGAAGTTCGCATCCGGAAAGCCGCCCGGATAGCGCCACCACGCGGTGTGAATGCCGATGGGGCGCATGAACGCGCCGAGGTGGAGTTTTTTGCTGGTCGCGTTCCCCATGCCTGCCTCCGGCTCGAGCCTGTCGCCCCGCACGATATGGCGTGGATCGCCCATCGCCGCATCGTCGGACTCGCGGATGGGGACAGGTAGGCCGAGCCGGACCCGATTGACTGCACCGTGATCCGGGAGAACCGCCGCGTTCGCGACGTCAGCCTGCCGGCGTCAGCAATGCTTTCCGCAGCACTTCGGGGAAGTTCTCCCAGACGCTTACCCGTTCGTGGAACTCGTCCCTCAAGACGATGAGGTCCCTCTCCCAATCAGATGTCCAACTCGGCCCCATCGGCGAAGGCCGCACGCTCCGTGATGAACGCGAAGCGCGCTTCCGGCTTGTTGCCCATCAGCCGTTCCACGGTGTCCCCGGTCGATTCCCGCGCCTCGTCGAGCACCGCGACGCGCAGGAGCGTGCGCTTGCGCGGGTCCATCGTGGTCTCCTTCAACTGCGCCGGCATCATCTCGCCGAGACCTTTGAAGCGGCCGATCTCGACCTTGCCGTTCTTGAACACGGTCTTGATGACCCGCTCCTTGTCGGCATCGTCGCGGGCATAGGCCGATTTGGCGCCCTGGCTGATCCGATAGAGCGGCGGGATCGCCAGATACAGGTGGCCCTTGTCGATGAGCTTGGGCATCTGCCGATAGAAGAAGGTGATCAGGAGCGAGGCGATGTGGGCGCCGTCCACGTCCGCGTCGGTCATGATGATGACCTTGTCGTAGCGAAGGTCGCCCTCGCGAAAATTCGCGCCGGTGCCGCAGCCCAGCGCCAGCGTCAGGTCCGAGATGAGCTGGTTGGCGCCGAGCTTGTCGCGGCTGGCCGAGGCTACGTTCAGGATCTTGCCCCGCAGGGGGAGCACGGCCTGCGTGGCGCGGTCGCGCGCCTGCTTGGCCGAGCCGCCGGCCGAGTCGCCCTCGACGATGAAGATCTCGGACCCCGCAGTGCCGGCCGCCGAGCAATCGGCGAGCTTGCCGGGAAGCCGCAGCTTGCGCGTGGCGGATTTGCGGGCGACCTCCTTCTCCTGGCGGCGGCGCAGGCGCTCTTCGGCCCGGTCGATCACCCAGTCGAGCAGCTTATTGGCCTGGGCCGGCGAAGCGGCGAGCCAGTGATCGAAGGCGTCGCGCACCGCCGTCTCGACGATGCGGGAAGCCTCCACCGTGGCGAGCTTGTCCTTGGTCTGTCCCTGGAATTCCGGCTCGCGGATGAAGACCGACAGCATGGAGGCACAGGTCGCCATCACGTCGTCGGTGGTCACCGCCGTCATGCGCTTGGCCTGATTCACCCGCTCGGCATGCTCGCGCAGGCCGCGCAGCAGCGCGACGCGCAGGCCCGATTCGTGGGTGCCGCCCTCCGGCGTCGGGATGGTGTTGCAGTAGGAATGCGAGACGCCGTCATCGGCCACCGTCCAGGCCACCGCCCATTCGAGCGAGCCGTGGGAGCCGGGCTTCGTCACCTTGCCGGAGAACATCGCGTCGAGGACGAGCTCTTTCCCCTCGATGTCGCGGGCGAGATAATCAGACAGGCCGCCGGGGAAGCGATGTACGGCCTCCGCCGGAACATCTTCCATGCCTTCGAGGAGAGAGGGCGCGCAGCGCCAGCGGATCTCGACGCCGCCGAAGAGATAGGCCTTGGAGCGGGCCATCTTGAACAGGCGCCGCGGGTCGAATTTCAGCGAGCCGAAGATCTGCGCGTCGGGATGGAAGCGCACCCGCGTGCCGCGCCGGTTCTGCACGCGCCCGACCGTCTCCAGCGAACCCTGCGCGTGACCGCGCGAGAAGGTCTGGCGGTAGAGGGTCTGATTGCGGGCGACTTCGACCTCCAGAACGTCGGACAGCGCGTTGACCACCGAGATGCCGACGCCGTGCAGGCCGCCGGAGGTCTCGTAGACCTTCGAATCGAACTTTCCGCCCGCGTGCAGCGTGGTCATGATGACCTCGAGCGCGGATTTGCCCGGGAATTTCGGATGCGGATCGACCGGGATGCCGCGGCCATTGTCGGTGATGACGAGAGACCCGGTCTCTTCAAGCTCGACCTCGATGAAGCTCGCATGGCCCGCGACGGCCTCGTCCATCGAATTGTCGATCACCTCGGCGAAGAGGTGGTGCAGAGCCCGCTCATCGGTGCCGCCGATATACATGCCGGGCCGGCGCCGGACCGGCTCCAGACCTTCCAGGACCTCGATCGCCGACGCGTCGTAGCCGGCCTCCGCCGTCTCCGGCACGGCTGTCGGCACCGCCGCGAGGCGACGGCGCTCCGCTTCCGCGCGCACCGGCTTGGCCTCGGACGGAGGCTTCGCACCCGGACCGAACAGATCGCGCGCCGGATCGCTCACGCGACGACTCCTCGAGTCGGGACGGAGACGGGCTGCATGGCTCTTCATACCTTCTTGATACAGGAACAAACAGGAAACAAAAAGCGTCCTGTCGGCCCTCCGGCGCCGCAGCATCGCATGCCGTCGGCGGCCCGTTCAATTCGTGGGACCGCCCATCGTAGGCCGGATCCTGTCACGACAGTGATGCAAGGGGATGGTTAAGGAGTGCCTTCGGGGCCGGAGGGAACCGATGTGCGTTGGCGCACGTTGTCCCGGAAACGTCAGCTTGACCATTGGGAGATCCGCCGATGACCGCTGCTGCGCAGGCCCGCCACCTCTCCCTCGCGCGCCTGGAACGGGTGGCCGGTCAGGCCTTCGGCTACGCGGAAGACATCGAGCCGGTGGCGCCGCGATATCTCCTCTCCGCCTCGTCGAGCATCGCGCTGGCGACCGTTGCGACGGCTCTGGCGGCGACCTTCAGCTACTTCGTCTAAGGTCTTTACCCGCGTAGTCCTAAAGTGAGGGGCGGGACGAAACGAGGCGGTTTGTTCCGAGCGCCGCTTTGGCCCTGCCTGTGGTCGTCGGAAGGTCTTCGGGTCGAACAGACCTTGCGCTGCGACCCGTCATTGGTCCCGGAAGGCGTGTCTGGATCCGTTGGACGATGGCTTGAGACGCCATTGATGGTTCGACCGAGAAGGGTCATCAACGCCATTTGGCAAGCAGGACCGAGCGCTATCCTTCGGTCCTGCCCGACCGACCCCTAGATGACGAAGAAGGCCTCGACCTTCTCGCGCAGTCCGCGGGGTGATGTCCTCAGCCTGATATTCGTCGGGACTGGCGCGGCGCGTTTCACCAGCCGCAGAAACGTCTCGTAGGCCGACCGGAGATTGTTCGAGTTCGGCTCGACATCGGCTTTGACCAAGGCGCCGGCCGCCGATTTCCAGAGTTGCGATTGCGGCCCGTGCAGGGCTTCCTCGAGCCCATGGCGATGCAGGGCCGACAAGGCGTCGGGCACGTTGTCGACGAGTTTCACGCCGAAATCCGGACGTTGCGGATCGAGCCAGACAACCACCGTTTCAGGGAAATTGTTCGACGTCACGATCGAAGCTCCCATGGCTATTCGTGTTCATGCAATGCGCATTATAACACCAAGTTGCATGCGAATGCTTTGGGTTGCCTATCGTGGTAAAGGTTCGGTAACCTTCTCCCGCATAATTATATAAGTTGAGAGGAATTAACTGCTCTCGCCTGGACGTTGTGGGTCGTTTTTCGCGACAACAGAGGCTCCGCGCCCCCCTTACGGTGAGCACGCCGGTCCAAGTCATTCTGCTCATTGCAGGAGGTTAAGCCGATGCGGCTCAGCGACAGGCTCCCGCCGCATCGGCTCGGTCGCGGGGGCCGTGGGCAGGGCGACGAACAGTCCCGGTTCGATCGTGTGAACCGTGACGGCGACGCAGCGACGCTCGCGACGGAAGCCTTACTTATCCTTCAGCACATCGATCGGGTTCGTGCGCTGGGCGGGCGAGGGCTCTCGGGTCAGCCCCGTGCCGCTACGTCCCTCGACAGGCGCGCGGCCGCCACCGACGGCACTCTCCGCACCTTGATCCTTGCCCTGCGACGGCACGGTACCGCTCGCGAGCTCGAGGCAGGTCACCAGCTCGACATAGGAGGGCGATCCGCCCGCCTTGAATTGTTGTGAGCACTGAGTCTTGGCGGCTTCGGGGAACTTGCCCCAGTTCTTCTTCAACTCGTCATGGGCGCCGCGTTCGGAGCGGAGGCAGCCATCGAGGCTCGCATTCTCGCTGATGCTCACCTGCGCCCGCTGAGCCGACTTGCAGGTGGATTCGACGTCGAGCCGGGGCGGCCCATCCTCCGCAAGAGCCGGCCCGGACAGCACGGCGAAACCTAGGGCGGCGAGAAGGATGCGTGTCGTCATGACGGCTCGTGCGAGGTTCGCGGGAGGGCAGGTCGTTCGCAACGACAACGCACCGGAAGCGACGTCGGACGTGGCCGAGCGCAAAAATCCCGCCGCTATCGTCAGGACGAAGCCGCGCCGTGCAGCGCCTCGTCGAGATCGCGAAACAGGTCTTCCGGATCCTCGATCCCCACCGAGAGGCGCAGCAGGTCGGGCGGGCAGGGGGTGCCGGTGCCCTCGACCGAGGCGCGGTGTTCGATCAGGCTCTCGACGCCGCCGAGTGAGGTCGCCCTTTTCCACAATCGTACCCGCGCCGCGGTCGCGATCGCTGCGGCCTCACCGCCAGCGACGCGGATCGACAGCATGAAGCCGAAGCCTCCCTGCATCTGCCGCGCCGCCACCGCGTGGCCCGGATGGTCCGCAAGGCCGGGATAGAGCACGGTTCCCACCAAGGGATGACCCGACAGGCGCTCGGCGAGATGCAGCGCTCCGGCGCTCTGGGCGCTCACCCGGAGGGGAAGGGTGCGCAGGCCCCGCATCAGCAGATAGGCCTCGAACGGGCCGAGGATCGCCCCCCATGTCGCCCGGATGGCGATCAGGCGCTCCCAGAAGGCATCGGGCCGCGCGGCGGCCAGCACCCCGGCCACCACGTCCGAATGACCGTTCAGGATCTTGGTGGCCGAATGCATCACGAGGTCGGCCCCGTGCTCCAGCGGCCGGGTGAGGATCGGACTCGACGCGGTGGAATCGACGACGAGCCGCGCACTGGCCGCATGCGCCAGCTCCGCGATAGCGGCGAGGTCGACGATGGTGCAGAGCGGGTTGCCCGGGGTCTCGGCCCAGACAAGGCGGGTGCGGCCGGGTACGAAAGCGGCGCGGACGGCGTCGCGATTGTCCATCGCCACGAAATCGACCGTGAGGCCGAGCCGGGGCGCTTCCTGCCGCAGCCAGCGCTTCAGGCCCCAATACATCACCTCCGGCGCGATCACGTGGTCGCCCGGAGCGAGCGCACTGAACACCGCCGCCGCCGCCGCCATGCCGGAGCCGAACAACAGCGCGCCGGCCTCCGCCCCTTCCAGCGCGGCGATGACGCCTTCGGCCTCGCGGATCGTGGCGTTGTCGGGCCGGGCATAGGAGAAGCCCGAACGGTAGCCGTTGTCGGCGTCGCGGAGATAGGTGGTCGAGAGGTGGAGCGGCGGCACCACCGCGCGGGTCACGGGATCGATATGCCCCATTGCCTGCGCGGCGAGCGTGCGCTGTGACCAGTCGGCGACGTTCAACGCACCGCGTGCATGTCCCGCATCCGGATCGGTCTCGGGCGCGTTGGTCCGGCTCATGGCATCCTCGTCCGGTGCGGCTGGTTGGGGAATCCGTGCCTGCCGCCTTGAGGGAAACCCCGCTTCCGGGCAAGGCAGATCATCGATGGACGGAGCATCGCACGGCGCATGACCACCCTTGAGGTTCCCGAGCGGCCGGCCCTGCCGCCGCTGCCCCGCATCGCTGCCGCGATCCTGCCGGTGGTGCTGACCGCGGCGATCGGCTCGTTGGCCACCGGCTCGAATATCGAGACGTGGTACGAGACGATCCGGAAGCCCGCCTTCAACCCGCCGAACTGGCTGTTCCCAGTGGCGTGGACGGTGCTCTACGCGATGATCGCCGTCTCGCTCTGGCGGCTCCTCGGGGCGCGGCCAGTGGTGGGGCCGTCGCGGCGGGCCTGGTGGCTGACGCTCGCCGCGTTCGGGGGCCAACTCGCCCTCAACGCCGCCTGGACCCCGATCTTTTTCGCTGCCCACGAACTCGGGCTCGCCCTCGTCGTGGCGCTGGCGATGCTCGCCATGATCCTCTGGACGATCCGCCTCTCCTGGCGGTTCGACCGTGCCGCCGCCCTGCTGCTCGTGCCCTACGCCGCCTGGGTCAGCTTCGCCTGCCTGTTGAACGGCGTCATCTGGCAGATGAACTGACGGGTCAGGCCGCCAGCGCCCGCGACACCGTGGAGCGCAGATCGGCGAGCGAGAACGGCTTGGTCAGCACGTCGGTGACGATGGCGTCCAGGCCGCGGGCGCGCTCACGCTGGTCGGCGAAGCCGGTCATCAGCAGGATCGTCAGATCGGGGTAGTCGCGCTTGGCCGCGAGCGCCAGGGCAATGCCGTCCATCAGCGGCATACGGATATCGGTGAGCATCAGGTCGAACCCGCCGCCCGCCTCACTCAGGCGATCGAGACCGTCGCTTCCGTCGATGGCAGTCACGACGGAATGACCGTCGAGCTCGAGACCCCTTTTGAGGAAGCCGCGCAGCGTGTCCTCGTCATCCACGAGTAGGATGCGCGCCATGATCGGCTGTCCTCTGCCCTTCCTCGGATCGTCGTCGCGTTTCCCGACTGATCAAGCGCGACCGTGGCCTGTCAAGCCCTTGCACGCGTTCAGGTTCCCTCCGCATCCCTTATGAGCGGAAGTGTCGCTGATTTGTCGGGATAATTCAGACGTCGTCAGGCGCCGCCGAAGAGATCCGGATCGGTGCTCTCGTAATCGACCAGTCCGACGAAGGGGAGTTGGCGGAAGGCATGGGCCGCGTCCATGCCGTAGCCCACCACGAATACATCGGGGCAGGTGAAACCGACGAAATCCGCGTCGATCGTCACCGCTCGCTTGCCGGGCTTCTCCAGCAGCACCGCGGTAAGGACCCGACGGGCCCCGCGGGCCATCAGCAGATCCTTGGCGAAGACGATCGTGCGGCCCGATTCGAGGATGTCGTCGACGAGGAGGACGTCGCGGCCGCGCACCTCGCTCTGCACATCGCGCAGGATCTCGACCTGCCCCGACGAGACGGTGGAGGTGCGATAGCTCGACAGGTGCACGAACTCGACCTGCGGCGACAAACCGGCCCGGTGCAGCGCCCGCAGCAGGTCGGCGGCGAACATGAAGCTGCCCTTGAGCACGGCCACGACCAGCAGATTGTCGGGCTTGGCCGCGACGATATCGCTCGCGAGCTCATCGTTCCTCTGGGCGATCGTAGCCTCATCGAACAGGACGCGGACGCGTTTGGATGCAGTGCTCATGCGGACGGAAGAACCTGGGACGCTTGCGGCTGCCGCGGATGGGCGACGTTGCAGAGCAACATAGCATGTGTGGCCCGCTCCGCCACATTCCGGTTCGGTCAGTGATCCGCGGTGGGGGCTGCCGCACTCGCTTCGGCGAAGTGCACCTCGACGCTTCGGCCCTGCGCCGGAGGCGCCGACAGGCTCGCCTTGAAGCGGGCGCGCTCGCCGGGCTCCAGGGCGACGCGGGGGCCGGGGACCGTCCAGCGATAGAGCGATTGTCCGTGCTCGTCGCGAATCTCGACTTCGACCGGCGGGACCGCGACGCGGGTGCGGGCCACGGCGACGAGATCACCCTCCACCACGAGCTGGGCCGGATTGGCGCCGTCGGCCGCGGTCTGGAAGGTGGCGACATCCGAGAAATCGATGCCGCGCAGGTTCACCGCCAAGCCGATACCGGCATAGAGCGCCGCCGTCTGAGGCATGGCCCGCACCACCGTCGCTCGCCCGAGGAGCGCCAGCGGCAGCAGCGCGGCAACGGCCAGACCCGCCGCTAGCGCGGGCGAGAGTCGGCGTGGGCCCGCGGGTCTCGCCGGGCGTGAGGGCTTCGGTGGCGGGCGTCGGCGCGGTGCCGGCTCCTCGGCTCGCGCCGCGTCGGCGGGTGGCTCGGGAGCGGGCTGTTCGGCGACCGTAGCCGGTTCGACGGATTCGGCTGCGGGCGACAACTCGGCCAGTATCGCAGCGGCGACGTCGTCGGGACCGATGAACCACGTCTCGCGGCACGCGGCGCAGCGGACGGAGCGGCCGGATGCGCCGACCCGATCGGTATCGATGCGGTACTCGCTGGCGCAGGCCGGGCAGACGATCAGCATGGGATAACGCTCGAGGCCGGGGCGGCGGGTTGCCGCGCGCTCGAAAAGGACACAAACGTTCTCCCCCAGTAGGGTTAACCGGCCATGAAGCCGATTTGGGGCACCCCGCCTCGTCCGTCCCGGGCGAACCATCTCGGGACGATCCGTGACAACATTCGGTGGAGCGTGCGCGCCTTGTCGGCTGGGAAGAACACGGGCAGCCTGCTGTCCGGCGCGGAGGAGCCCGTCGTCCGGTTCGAGAGTGTCGGCATGCGCTACGGTCTCGGACCGGAGGTGCTCTCCGATGTGAGCTTCGAGATCGCCCCCCATTCCTTCCAGTTTCTCACCGGTCCATCGGGCGCGGGCAAGACCACGCTCCTGCGGCTGATCCTGCTCTCGGTGAAGCCGACCCGGGGCCTCGTCTCGGTCTTCGGCGAGGAAGTGAGCGGCATCTCGAACGAAGCCCTGACCGGTCTTCGGCGCCGGATGGGTGTGGTCTTCCAGGATTTTCGCCTGCTCGATCACCTGACCACCTACGAGAATGTGGCTTTGCCCCTGCGGGTGCAGGAGCGGGCCGAGGCGAGCTACCGGGCCGAGGTCGTCGAATTGCTGCGCTGGGTGGGACTCGGCGAGCGCATGCATGTGCTGCCGCCGCTCCTGTCGGGCGGTGAGAAGCAGCGCGCCGCCATCGCCCGTGCGCTGATCGCCCGGCCCGAGCTGCTGCTCGCCGACGAACCGACCGGCAACGTCGATCCGAGCCTTGCCCGCCGCCTCCTTCGCCTGTTCATGGAGTTGAATCGGCTGGGCACCTCGGTGCTGATAGCCACCCACGATTACGGCCTGATGGACCTCGTCGATGCGCGCCGCATGGTGCTCGGCGAGGGCCGCCTGCGGATCGAGAACTGATGAACGAGGCCCGCCCCCCCGCGTCCTCGCGCCCGGCCGAGGCCGCCGAGCCCCCGTTGCCGGCGAATCTCCGGCGCAACGCTCCCCTGGTGCCGACCGATTCCGCGGCGAGTCGTGCGCTCGCCGCCGTCATCGCCATCCTGACCTTCCTCGCCGCCCTCTGCGCGGGAGCCGCCGAGATCGCCGTTTCGAGTGCGGGGCAGTGGCAGGGCAGCGTCGCCCAGGAGGTGACAATTCAGGTCCGTCCGAGCGCCGGCCGCGACATCGAGGCGGATGTGAAGCGCGCCGAGGCGATCGCCCGCGCCCATACAGGCATCGTCGGCGCCCGCGTTTTCTCCAAGACGGAGTCCGAGCGGCTGCTCGAGCCCTGGCTCGGCAGCGGGCTCGACCTGTCGGATCTGCCGGTGCCGCGCCTGATCGCGCTGACGCTTCCGCCGGATGCGCGTCCCGACCTCGCGACACTGAGGAGCGCGCTGACCGAGGCTCTGCCCGGCGTGGCGAGCCTCGACGACCATGCTCTCTGGCTTCAACGACTGTCCGTCATGGCCAACACGCTGGCGGGGATCGGCATCGGCGTCGTCGCCCTGGTGTTGATCGCCACCGGTCTCGCCGTCGTTTTCGCCACCCGCGGCGCCATGGCCGGAAATCGAGAGGTGGTCGAGGTGCTGCACTTCGTCGGCGCCGACGATGCCTATATCGCCAAGGCTTTCCAGAGCCGCTTCTTTCGCCTGGGCCTTCGTGGCGGTGCGCTCGGGGCGGGCGCGGCGCTTCTCGTCTGCGGGGCGGCCGGACTCGCGGCCCGCATGTGGCGCTCCGGCCCGGCGGGAGAGGAGATCGCGGCCCTGTTCGGCACGTTCCAGATCGGTTGGCAGGGCTACGCCGTCATCGTGATGATCGGTGCCATCGCGTCCGTCGTCACCGCGCTCGTCTCGCGGGTGACGGTGCGGCACTTCCTGCGCTGATCAGACCGATGGCATTAACCTTTCGTCAAGCATTGAGGGTCGAATCTCCGTCACCGTGATACCGCAATGAGACGTTGTCCTATCGCCCATGTCCGCGCGAACGCCACGTCCGACGTCGGCCGACGCCCTGGTCCTGAAACCCCGGGACGCTCTCGGCTGGTCTTGGTCGCCGCCAGCGCCGGCCGCGAAGCGGATGTCTGACGCGCGCAAACCGGCTTGGCGCCGTGTCCTCCTGCGGCTGACACTGGGGCTCGGTTTTCTGGGCGCGCTGGCACTCACCGGCGGCTTTCTCGCCTTCGTCACCGCGATCGAACGGGCCGAACGCCCACCGACCGGCCGGGCCGACGCCATCGTCGTCATGACCGGTGGATCTCAACGCATCGGCGATGCCATCGATCTGCTGGCGAGCGGCCACGGCCGACGGCTGCTGATCTCCGGGGTCAACGAGCGCACCAGTCGCGACGAGATCGCCCGCCTCAATCCGAACCAGCAGCACTGGATCGATTGCTGCATCGATCTCGACTACCGGGCGCGCAACACCATCGGCAACGCGATCGAGACACGGCGCTGGATGCGACGTCACCGCTTCGGCAGCATCGCCGTGGTGACCTCGAACTACCACATGCCGCGCACCCTGGTGGAACTGCACCATGCGCTCGACGAGGATGAGACGGTCATCCCCTATCCCGTCGTGTCCGACGGCTTCGACATCTCGCGCTGGTGGGCCGACCCGGCCGCAGCTCGGCTCGTCGGGGCCGAGTATCTGAAGTTCCTGGTCGCTTGGCTGCGCACGAAGGTCGAGTCCGACCCGGAGCAATCGCATTTCGCGGTGCTGGTCGGCCGCCGCAAGCCGGTCAAGATGGTGGCCGAGCACCTGATGCGTGAGACGAACTGAACTCGTCGTCGTTGCGCGAATACCGGATCGAGCGGCTCGCCCGCGGCATGGGCAGGACACCGCCGGTTCACATTGCCAGGTCTCGGCGGGGCCCTCTCGTCGCGGCGACCGAACGGGCCCAACCGATCGTCAGCTGAGCGCCTCACGAAACGCCCTCAGGTTCGAGCGCATCATGTCCAGATAGGTCGGCGCCGTGCTGGTCGGACCACTGAGAGCGTCCGAGAACAATCGGCCGCCGACCTTGGCGCCGCTCTCACGGGCGATCTGCTGCATCAGGCGTGGATCGGCGATGCTCTCGACGAAGACGGCCGGAATTTTGTCACGGCGGATCTGACGAATGATGCGGGCGACGTCCTTCGGCCCGGCCTCGCTGTTGGTCGAGATGCCTTGCGGTGCCAGGAAGCGAAGACCGTAGGCCGCCGCGTAGTAGCCGAAGGAATCGTGGGTCGTGATCACGCGGCGCTGACTCTCGGGAATCTGCGACAATGCCGTGCGAATCTCGTTCTCGAGAGCGTCCAGCTGCGCGCGATAGGCTTCGGCCCGCGCAGCGTAATCCGCGGCGTGATCCGGATCGGCCTTGGCCAGGGCATCACGGATGTTGGTGACGTAGATCTTCACGTTGGCCACGCTCTGCCACGCATGCGGGTCAGGATGCTCGCCGGCTTCAGCGCCATGGGTATGATCGTGGTCGTGATCTTCACTGGCCGGGATCGTCGTGATGCCGTTCGACGCCGTGACGACCGGCGCCCTGGTGCCGGAGGCTCGGATCAGACGCTCGATCCAGCCCTCGAAGCCGAGCCCGTTGACGACCACGAGATCGGCCTCGGCCACGCGGCGCGCATCACCGGGCGCCGGGCTGTAGCCGTGTGCGTCGGCGTCCGGTCCGACGAGACTCGTCACCGCAACCCGCTCGCCGCCGACCTGAGTGACGAGATCGGCCAGGATCGAGAAGGTCGCCACCACTTTCAGCTTGGCTTCGCCGGCCGCCGCGGCAACCGGCACCAGTGCCGCCAGCACGACGAGGATCCTCAACAGCGCCCGACTCATTCCATCCACCCCCGATCAAGGTGGGTTCGCCATAATGTAACATTATCACATCGCCAAGGCGCAAAGCCCGATGTGCACGGCAATCGCGCAGAGCGGACGTCGGAACCGAAACGGCGGCGAGGGCTCGGAGGCGGCGTGCAAATCCTGAGTCGCCGCGCCGATCGAAGTGAGCGTGGACCCTCCGAGCCCGGCACCGGTTCGGTGAACATGGACAACCTGTCATATGACGGACACGCTGCGGTGAGGCGAGCTTGTCCATTCTTGTCGGTTCGGGGGAAGGCACTGACGGGATGGAGGAGATCCATGCTAAAACGTAGGTTGGTGGGCATTGTCGCCCTGGCCTTCGCCGGGATCGGTACGGCGGCTCTGGCACAGACTTTCCCTCAGCCCGGTGGACGGTCGGATCCGTTTGCCCGTGGCCATTGGCAGGGACGCTGGAATGCCTTGTCGCCCGAGGATCGGGCGGCCTTCGCCGATGCCCGTATCGCCGCCTTGCGCGCCGGTTTGAAGCTCACGCCTGACCAAGAGAAGTTGTGGCCGCCGGTGGAGGCCGCGATTCGCGATCTCGCCAAGCAGCGCGACGCGCAACGAGCGGCCCGACGCGAGCGCGGACGCATGGTGGACGACGCTCCGGGGACCCTGCGCGGCATGGCCGACGCGGCTACGGCCCGCGGCGAGGCGCTCCGCAAGCTGGCCGATGCCACCGCGCCGCTCTTCGCCACCCTCGACGACAGCCAGAAGCGTCGCGCCATGGTGCTGGCCCGGCCTCTCCGACCCGGCGGCGAGGGCCGCGGCTGGCATCACCGCCACGGTCATGACCGCGACTAGGTCGCACCGCGCTTGATCCGCAGCCGCTGCGGCGGCAAACACCGCGGGGAGTCGGGCGAACGCCCCGCGGACACGATACGGATCGAAATGGCGCGCCGGCCGCTCCTGAGGGGCGACACCCTTCCCCTGCTCGGCCGGGTCTGGCGCGAATGGCTCTCCCCGCATCGCGGCACGCTCGCCGTCGTGCTGGTGCTGATCGCCTTGGTCGGCGCAGCCACCGGTCTCTACCCGGTCCTCATCAAGGCGGCCTTCGACGCATTCGACCACAAGGACGCATCGGGCTTGGCCTATGGTCCCCTCGTCGTCATCGCGGTGACGTCGGTGCGCGGGTTCGCCCTGTTCGGCCAGACCGTGCTGACGAACCGGGTCGTCACGCGGGTGGAGGCGGACATGCAGGCCGCCCTCTACGCCCATCTGATCGACGCCGATCTGGCGCAGTTGGGCCGAGAGAGTCCCGCCGCCTTCACCCAGCGCTTCACCACCGACTTCGCCTTCATCAAGGAGGCGCTCACCCGTATCTCGACCGTGCTCCTGCGCGATCTCGCCATGCTGATCGCGCTGGTGATCGCGCTGGTCTGGATGGACCCGCTGCTAACGCTCGCGGCCGCCGTCACCGTGCCCTTCGTCGCCGGGCCGATCGGCAAGGTCGGCAAGAAGCTGCGCCGGGTTTCGACCACGACCCAGGAACAGATGGGCCGAACCGCCAGCCTCATCACCGAAAGTCTTCAGGGTGCGCGCGTGGCCAAGACCTATGCGCTTGAAGGCTATCTCAAGGACCGTGCGGCGGGCGCCCTCGACGAGGTACGCCGCCTCAAGATGAAGGCCGCCAATGCCCGCGGACGGCTCGACCCGCTGCTCGAAGTCGGCGGCGGCGTCGCCGTCGCCGGCGTGCTGGTGCTCGTCGGTCAGCGGGTCATGTCGGGGGACCGGACGGTCGGCGATTTCACCGGCTACGTGACCGCGCTGCTCCTCGCGGCGCAGCCGGCACGGGCCCTCGGCACCCTCAACGCGATCCTTCAGGAAGCGGCGGCCGCGCTCAGCCGCTACTTCGCCCTGATGGACGAGGCGCCCACGATCCGTGAGAAGCCCGACGCGAAGCCGCTGACCGTCACCCACGGCGAGATCCGCTTCGAGGCCGTGCAGTTCCGCTATCGGGCGGACGCCCCGGCGCTGGAGGGTATCGATCTCGTCGTCCCCGCCGGTGATACCACGGCTTTGGTCGGGCGCTCGGGCTCCGGCAAATCCTCGCTCCTCAACCTCGTGCCGCGGCTCCACGACGTCAGTGCCGGCCGGGTGCTGATCGACGGGGTCGATCTGCGCGACGTGACGCTGGCCTCGCTTCGGGCCAATGTCGCCGTGGTGTCGCAAGAGGTGGTGCTGTTCGATGACACGATCGCGGCCAATATCGGCTTCGGTCGTCCCAACGCTTCCCAGGCGGAGATCGAGGCCGCCGCCCGTGCCGCCGCGGCTCACGGTTTCATCGAGCGGCTGACCGAGGGCTACGCGTTCCGCGTCGGTCCGGGCGGGGGGCGTCTGTCCGGCGGGGAGCGCCAGCGCATCTCCCTGGCCCGCGCCTTTCTCAAGGACGCGCCGATCCTGCTCCTCGACGAGGCGACCTCGGCGCTCGATTCGGAGTCGGAGCATCTGGTGCAGGAGGCGTTGGAACGCCTGATGCGGGGCCGCACCACCCTCGTCATCGCCCATCGTCTCTCGACCGTGCGGGAGGCGGGCCGCATTGCCGTGTTGGAAGCGGGCCGCGTGGTCGAGATCGGCCGACACCGAGATCTGGTCGCGGCCGGCGGCGCCTATGCGCGGCTCCACCGGCTGCAATTGTCGGACGACACGGGTCACGACCCGCACGACGCGGCGTCGGCCTGAACCGCTCAGGCGTAAGACGACTGGGCCCGGCAGGTTTCCGGTCGCAGAAAATGATGCCGCCTCTGCCACCGGCCGGAGTCTCGCGCGTATCCCTCGCGGACGAGGACACGCTGCATGACATCGGAACTCTTCGGACGGACCGCCGCAGGCGAACCGGTGACGCGCCATGCGCTCACCCGGGGGACAATGCGCGTCGAGATCATCACCTACGGCGCCGCCATCACGGCCGTCGAGGTGCCGGCGCGCGACGGGACGAGGGCGAACGTCGTGCTCGCGCTCGGCTCGGTCGAAGCCTACGAGACCCTCAGCCCGCATTTCGGTGCGGTGGCGGGCCGCTACGCCAACCGCATCGCTGGCGGGACCTTCACGATCGACGGGCATCGCTACACCCTGCCCATCAATGCGGCGCCGAACACGTTGCATGGCGGACCGAACGGGTTCGGTAAGCGCAATTGGCGCGTGGTGGCCGAGGAGCCCACCCGATTGGCGCTCGCCCGCCGCTCCCCGGACGGCGAAGAGGGTTTTCCGGGCAATCTCGACGTCGAGGTGATCTACAGCCTATTGGACGAGGGCCTTCTCCGTCTCGATTATCGGGCTTGGAGCGACCGTCCCACCATTCTGAACCTGACCAACCACAGCTACTTCAATCTCGCGGGTGAGGGCGCAGGCGACGTGTTCGACCACGAAGTCGAGATCGCCGCCGACGCCTTCACGCCGACCAACGGGACGCAGGTGCCGACCGGCGAGATCCGACCGGTCGAGGGCACGCCGTTCGACTTCCGCACACCGACACCGCTCGGCGCCCGGATCCGGACGGGCGACCCTCAGATCGTGATCGCCAAGGGCTACGACCACAATTTCGTGCTGCGCGGTCCCGTCGACACCTTGCGTCCGGCGGCACGCTGCACGCATCCGGCGAGTGGGAGACGGCTCGACATCGCCACGACGCAGCCCGGTCTGCAGCTCTATACCGGCAACAATCTCGACGGCACGCTGGTCGGTCCATCCGGACAGACCTACCGCTCCGGGGACGGCGTCTGTTTCGAGACGCAGGGATTTCCCGACGCGCCCAACCAGCCCGGTTTCCCCAGCGCGATCCTGCGACCGGGACAGCGCTTCGTGTCGAGTACGACTTATCGTTTCTCCGTGGCTTGACGAGCAGCTCAAGCGGGAAACTGCTTGACAAACAGCTGTCGAATTCTGACATTTCAGTCATGCCAGAAATTCCGGATCGGCCGACGACATTGCCCGCTGCGGTCGAGCGCTTCGTGTTGCACTGGGGCGATCTAGGCGGGCAATGGGGCGTGAATCGCTCCGTCGCGCAGATCCATGCCCTGCTGTACCTATCCGACCGTCCGCTGGCAGCCGAGGATATCGCCGGAACGCTCGGCATCGCCCGTTCGAACGTCTCGACCTCTCTCAAGGAATTGGCTGGCTGGAACTTGATACGGCGCGTGCCGGTCCTGGGCGAGCGGCGCGATTTCTACGTCGCTGAGACGGATCTCTGGGAGATGGTCACGCGCATCGCCGCAGGACGGAAGGAGCGGGAAATCGATCCGGCTATCGCGGCGCTCCGTGCCTGCGTGGCCGAAGCGGAGGGCGATCCGACGGTCGGGGCGGTGGCCGGACGGCGTCTCAAGGTCATGCTGGAGTTCACCGAGACGCTCGACGGCTGGTACGCGCAGATGCTGCGGATACCCCACAACACCT
The DNA here is from genome assembly GCF_022179765.1 of Methylorubrum suomiense. Classification (GTDB taxonomy): domain Bacteria; phylum Pseudomonadota; class Alphaproteobacteria; order Rhizobiales; family Beijerinckiaceae; genus Methylobacterium; species Methylobacterium suomiense. The sequence goes on from NZ_BPRE01000002.1 coordinate 338,392, forward strand.
TGGCCAAGCTGATCCGGCTCGGCGCCGGCATCGTTCGCTACTTGCCGGTGCGATAGACGCGAGCGACCCGCGGGGCTCAGCCCGCGAGCAGTGCCCCGGTCGGGCGGTCGGCGCCCCAAATCTTCTCGAGATTGTAGAAGCCGCGTACTTCGGGGCGGAAGATGTGGACCAGCACATCGCCCGCGTCGATGAGCACCCAATCGCAGGCCGGCAAGCCTTCGACGCGGGCATTGCCGAAACCCTGGTTCTTCATCTCTTGGATGATCTTGTCGGCGATCGAACCGACATGACGCTGCGAGCGACCTGAAGCGATGATCATCGTGTCGGCGAGCGAGGTCTTGCCGACGAGGTCGATTTCGACGGTCTCTTCCGCCTTCATCTCGTCGAGACAGCCGAGGGCAAGGGCCTTGAGGGCGCCGGACACGGCGGCCTGGGCATCGGAGCCTGCGGCTCCCTGTTGAAGCGTTGAAGTCAGTGTCTCGGTTCCCGCGCAAGGACGGCCCGTGGCGACATCGCCACCCCAATGAAATTGGCGGCTTTCGCGGAGCTTTTCAAGTTTGCAGAATGCCCTAGTGCCCCGTGTGACGGGACGGCGTCAACACGCGCGTGACGCTGAACGGGCGCGTTCGGCCCGCAGGGCTGTCGAGGAAAGCTCGGAACGGGGGCCGTGAAGGAAGACCCACGCGGGCGGTTCACGGAACGGGAGCGTCGCCGCGTCGGATTCGCGAACACGAGCGGCGGCGAGGCGATGCGCGGCACGGGCACTCAGCGGCGTCATCGTGTGACCGGGACGATCGATCACCGCGATCGGCATCAAGGTCGCAATCGCCTCGAAGTGGCGCCAGCGGTGGAAGCTCCCGAGGGAATCTGCGCCCATGATCCAGACGAAGCGGAGATTGGGACGTCGGCGGCGCAGCCAGCGCAGGAGATCGACGGTGTAGCGGCTACCGATGGCGGCCTCGAAGCCGGTCACATCAATGCGCGGATCGGTGGCGATGGCGCGCGCTTGGGCGATGCGTTCATGCAGCGGCGCCAGCTGGCCGGGATCCTTGAGCGGATTGCCGGGGCTGACGAGCCACCACACCCGGTCGAGCCGCAAACGCCGTAGGGCGGTGCGGCTGACATGGAGGTGTCCCGCATGGGCCGGGTTGAACGAACCGCCGTAGAGGCCGATCCGCAATCCCCCCGGCGCCGGGGGAGGGACGTCCGTGCGCAGCGTCGCCTGCCGTCAGTGCCGGCTCACGGGCGGGTCTGGCCGCTGCCGTGGACGCGATACTTGAAGGTCGTGAGCTGCTCGACGCCGACAGGGCCACGGGCATGCATCCGACCCGTGGCAATGCCGATCTCCGCGCCGAAACCGAACTCGCCGCCATCGGCGAATTGGGTCGAGGCGTTGTGGGCAACGATGGCCGAATCGACCTCGTTGAGGAAGCGGGTCGCCGCTTCGGTATCGTCGGTGATGATCGCATCGGTGTGGTGCGATCCATGGGCCTCGATATGGGCGATGGCGGCATCCAGCCCATCGACCACGCGGGCCGAGATGATGGCATCGAGATACTCGGTCCGCCAATCGGCGTCGTTCGCCGGCGTCACCCTCGGATCGACCGCCCGGACGGCCTCGTCGCCGCGCACGGCGCAACCGGATTCGAGCAGCGCCTCGACCAGCGGCTTCAGGTGGGTTTCGGCGACCGCTGCATCGACCAGCAGCGTCTCGGCAGCACCGCAGATGCCGGTGCGGCGCATCTTGCTGTTCAGCAGGACCGTCCGGGCCATGTCCAGATCGGCGTTTTCCGCCACGTAGACGTGGCAGATCCCGTCGAGATGGGCGAAGACCGGCACCTTGGCCTCGGACTGGACGCGCTCGACCAAGCTGCGACCACCGCGGGGCACGATCACGTCGACGCAGCCATTCAGGCCCGTCAGCATCAGGCCGACCGCCGCGCGGTCCCGCGTCGGCACCAACTGGATCGCGTCGGCGGGCAGGCCGGAGCGGGCCAGTCCCTCGCTCATCGCGCGGGCAAGGGCGGTTGCGGTCCGATGGGAATCGGAGCCCGCCCGTAGGATCGCCGCGTTTCCGGCCTTGAGGCAGAGGGCACCGGCATCCGCCGTGACGTTGGGGCGGCTCTCGAAGATCACGCCGACGACACCGAGCGGCACCGAGATCCGCTCGATCAAGAGGCCATTGGGCCGCTCGAAGGCGGCCAGCTGGCGACCGACCGGATCCGGAAGGGCCGCGACCTTCTCCACTGCATCGGCGATGGCCGTGACGCGGGCCTCGTCGAGGGTCAAACGGTCGATGATCGCGGCGGTCTGACCCGCCGCCTTGGCGGCGCTGACGTCGCGGGCATTCTCGCGCAGGATCGCCGGTGCGGCGCTCCGGATGCTCTCGGCGACAGCGCGCAGAGCCAGATCCTTGGCTTGCGCCGAGGCCAGCGCGATGCCGCGGCTCGCGGCGCGGGCGCGTCGACCGATCTCGGCCATCTGGGTCGCGAGGTCGTCGGCATCCGCAAAATCGGATTTGAGATTCAGGACCGGCACCTTCCCGCTTCCCCGATGATCATTCCATGAGGTCCATATGGATCTCGAACCGCCCCTTTGCACAACCTCAGGGGTACGAACAAGCGCGTAAGACAGATCTCAGGCACGATAGTTCATCGCGCCGCATGGCAGGGGGATGCCCAGAGTGACGGTGCGCGACCGCCTCTCAGGCCCCGGCCATGGCAAGATCGTCCCGATGAATCATTTCGGTACGGCCGGGCTGAAGCGTGTTCAGCGCGATTTCGCGGCTCGATCGTCCGATGATGGCCGCAGCTTCGGCGCTGTCGTAATTGACGAGGCCCCGGCCGAGGACACGCCCCTCCGGCCCGCGGATCAGTACGGCGTCGCCCTTGGCGAAGCGGCCCTCGACGGCGGTGACGCCGACCGGCAGAAGGCTGGCGCCGCCCTGTAGAGCCTGAGCCGCCCCCGCATCGACGACGAGCGTCCCCGACGGTTCGAGCGCTCCGGCGATCCAGGTCTTGCGCGCGGCGGTCGGGGTCGAGCCCGAGAGGAACCACGTGCAGCGCCCGCCCTCCCGGATGCTGCGCAGGGGATTCTTTCCGCGCCCGTCGGCGATGACCATGTGGGTGCCGCCGCTGGCCGCGATCTTGGCCGCCTCGACCTTCGTCCGCATCCCGCCGCGCGACAGTTCCGAGGCGGGGCCGCCGGCCATCGCCTCGATCTCGGGGGTGACGCGGTCGACCACGGGCAGATGCCGTGCCGTCGGATCGGTATGGGGCGGGGCGGTGTAGAGCCCGTCGATGTCGGAGAATAGCACCAGCACGTCGGCGCCGATCATGGTGGCGACGCGTGCCGCGAGGCGGTCATTGTCGCCGTAGCGGATCTCGATGGTCGCGACCGTGTCGTTCTCGTTGACCACGGGGACGGCGCGCACTTCCAGCAGCTTCTGCACGGTGGCGCGGGCGTTGAGATAGCGGCGGCGCTCCTCCGTATCCTTCGGCGTCACCAGCACTTGGCCCGCGATGATGCCGTGATGGCCTAGAACCTCGGTCCAGTGGCGTGCGAGCGCGATCTGCCCGACGGCGGCGGAAGCTTGGCTCTCCTCCAGGCGCAGCGGTCCCGGGGGCAGCCCCAGCACCGTGCGGCCCAGGGCGATGGCGCCGGATGAGACGACAAGGACATCGACCCCGCGGGCATGCAGGTCGGCGATGTCCTCGGCCAGGGCGGCGAGCCAGGCGTGACGCAGACGGCCCCGGGCACTGTCGACGAGCAGGGCGGAGCCGACCTTGACGACGACGCGGCGGAACTCTTCGAGGGCAGGCGGTTGAGGCACGGTCATGGCGAGGCGGTGTCGGAGATCGTGGTTCCTGTGCCCGAACCGAGCGGCCTTGACCAGACGGCCGGGGCGCATGGGTGCCGCCTCCGTACCGGACGACCCGGTTTTCCCTTCCCGACACAAACTCTCTACAACAAGGTGCGATCACGCTTGCCGCCTTTCGGGCCGGCGTCGCTGGCGGGAGAGTGCCGTTGTCCGAGAGCCACGTCCGAGAAAGCGCCCTCCAGGGGCGCCGCGTGCTCGTGGTCGAGGACGATTACTTTTGGGCGGACGAGCTGAGCGCGGGCCTGCGCCGCGTCGGCGTCGCGGTGCTGGGCCCCACGGGTACCATCACGTCGGCCCTGGACCTGCTCGCGCCGGAACCCGATCTCGACGCGGCGGTGATCGATATGAATCTTCGGGGCGAGCGCGCCGATCCGGTGGCCGACCGACTCCTCGAACTGGGCGTGCCGGTCCTGCTCGTGACCGGCTACGAGACGGCCACGTTGTCGCCGGCCTACGCCGCGCTGCCTTGCCTCGAGAAACCGGTCGGGCTCGGCCCCGTCCTGGCAGCCCTGGGCCGATTGCTGCCCCCGGTTTGATTCGGTCCAGGATCGTAAGCGCTATCCGCCGATGCAGCTTTCCCGCGTCTCATCGAGCGGATCCCATACAAGTCCCACCGCGCAGCCGACACGGGTTGATTGCGTCCAAAGGTCGGTGCGGGCGCCGTGGCGGTAGGAGCCCTGTTCCTTGTCCTCATCCATCGCATTCTATGCCGCGGCGGCGGTCGCCGGTGTCGCCTTCGTGGTTCAGCAGGCCGCCAATGCGAAGCTGCGCGGTGCGCTCGGCTCCGGTCTCTGGGCGGGCTTCACCAATTTCGCGGTCGGCGGGGTGGCGGTGCTCGTCCTCATCGCGCTCCTGCGCGAGAGCGTCCCGCCTCTCGCCGCAGCGGGACGGGCCCCTTGGTATGCCTGGATCGGCGGCCTTCTCGGCGCGCTCTACATCGTCGGTTCGGTGTTCCTGCTGCCGCGCATCGGCGCGGCCGCTCTGATTGCGCTGATCCTGGTGGGTCAGATGCTCACGTCATTGGTTTTCGACCATTTCGGCCTGTTGGGCGTACCCGTTCATGAGGCCAACGTACCCCGGATCGTCGGGGCCGTGCTGCTGATAGCCGGTGTCGGCCTGATCAGCGCGTTCTGATGGGGCGGAGATCCCGGCGAGGCCCCGAAGGAACTCGCCGGGTCACGCATCGTTAGCGCGAAAACTTCTTGTACTTCAGCTTCTTGGGGATGATCGAGTCGGTGCCGAGACGGCGCTTCTTGTCGGCCTCGTAATCCGAGAAGTTGCCCTCGAACCACTCGACATGGCTGTCGCCTTCGAAGGCGAGGATATGTGTCGCGATGCGGTTCAGGAACCAGCGATCGTGGCTGATGATGACGGCGCAGCCGGCATAATCCTCCAGCCCCTCTTCGAGTGCCCGCAGGGTCTCCATGTCGAGGTCGTTGGTCGGCTCGTCGAGGAGCAGGACGTTGCCGCCCTTGCGGAGCGTCGCCGCGAGATGAACGCGGTTGCGCTCCCCACCCGAGAGCACCCCGACCTTCTTCTGCTGATCGCCGCCCTTGAAGGCGAAGGCCGCGCAATAGGCGCGCGAATTGATCTCGCGCTTGTTGAAGTAGAGGATGTCGTTGCCGCCCGAGATTTCCTGCCAGACGGTCGAATTCGGGTCGAGCGCATCGCGGGACTGATCGACATAGCCGAGATGCACGCTTTCGCCGATCGCGATCGTGCCGGCATCCGGCTTCTCGTTGCCGGTGATCATTTTGAACAACGTCGTCTTGCCGGCGCCGTTCGGGCCGATCACCCCCACGATGCCGCCCGGTGGCAGCTTGAACGAGAGATCCTCGATCAGCAGGCGGTCGCCGTAGGCCTTGTTGAGGTTTGTGAACTCGATGACGTTCTGGCCCAGGCGCTCGGTGATCGGAATGACGATCTGCGCGGTGGCGTCGACCTTCTGTTGCTGCTTGGCGACCAGTTCCTCGTAGCGGGTGATACGCGCCTTCGACTTGGTCTGACGGGCCTTCGGCGAAGCCGAGATCCACTCCTGCTCGCGGGCAATCGAGCGCTGGCGGGCCATGTCCTCGCGGCCCTCCTGCTCCAGGCGCTTCTGCTTCTGCACCAGCCAGGACGAGTAATTGCCCTCGTAGGGAATGCCCTTGCCGCGATCCAGCTCGAGGATCCAGCCGGTGACGTTGTCGAGGAAGTAGCGATCGTGGGTGACGATCAGGATCGCACCCGGATATTGCCGCAGATGCCCCTCGAGCCAGTTCACCGTCTCGGCGTCCAGGTGGTTGGTCGGCTCGTCGAGGAGCAGGAGTTCCGGCTCCCACAGCAGCAGACGGCACAGGGCGATGCGGCGGCGCTCACCGCCCGACAGCGTGGCGACGGGCTGCTCATCGCTGGGGCAGCCCATGGCTTCCATGGCCTGATCGACCTTCGAGTCGAGCTCCCAGAGGTTCTGCGCCTCGATCTTGTCCTGGAGCGCGGTCATCTCATCCGCGGTCTCATCGGAATAGTTCATGGCGAGTTCGTTATAGCGATCGAGCAGCGCCTGCTTCTCGGCCACGCCCTCCATCACGTTCTCGCGGACCGACTTGTCCGGATCGAGCTGCGGCTCCTGCGGCAGGTAGCCGACGCGCGCACCCTGCGCGACCCAACCGTCGCCGGTGAAGTCCTTGTCGATGCCGGCCATGATCTTGAGCAGCGTCGACTTGCCCGATCCGTTGATACCGAGCACGCCGATTTTGGCGTCGGGGTAGAACGACAGGTTGACGTTATCGAGGACCTTCTTGCCACCTTGGTAGGTCTTGTTGAGACCCCGCATGTGGTAGATAAATTCGCGGGCCATGTGCGCTCGTCCTTGCGAAGGGGGGCCGTGCCGGTCGGGCCGGGTGCGCGCCGCCCCGCGCGAGGACGGCCCCCTCTCGGGACCGAGCCGCGCGGGCGCCTTCCGCTCACGGGTAAAGAATTTGCTGTCCGAGTATCAGGGCCGCCGGGCAGGGGCAAGGACGGGGTCGATTCTGCCGTCATCGCCGTGCGGCAACGAGGTCACGTCCCGGCGACGCGCTCCTCGGGAGGGCCCCGCGTTTCGGGCATGATGACGAGGACGAGGACGAGACCGGCAGCGCCGACGACGGCCAGCCCCAAAAAGGTGCTCTGGCTGCCGAGATGGTCGGCCATGAAGCCCGCCAGAGCCGTGGAGAGCGCTGCGCCGATGCCCATCCCGGTTCCGACCGCTCCCAGAGCGGTGTTGAAACGGCCGGTGCCGCGGGTGAGATCGGACACGATCAGCGGAACCATGACGCCGAGCACCGAGGCGGAGATGCCGTCGAACACTTGGATGGCCACCATCCAGTAGGGGTCGCTGACGAACGCGAAAAGCAGGCCGCGCACGGGCAGGGCCGCGAAGCCGATGACGAGGAGTGGCTTGCGACCCCAGCTCTGGGCAAGCCGTCCGACGAACGGGGCCGTGACCGCTAGAACCGCCTGAGGGACCATGATGCAGGCCGCGACCAGCGCGGTAGCGGTCTCGCTCGCCCGCAGCGTCATGACGGAGCCGACTAGGGGAAGCATGGCGGCATTGGCCAGGAAGAACAGCACCATGCAGGCGGCAAAGCACAGGAGCGCCCGGTTCTTCAGAAGTGCGACCATCCCGCCGGCCGACGGGGTCGTTGCCGGCTCGTCCGCAACTGCGGGACGGGAAAGGTCGGCGCGCCGCGACGGGATGAACCGCAGCGAGATCAGGGCCGGCACAACCAGGGCCCCCGCGAGGTAGAACACCGCGTCGTTGGAAAGGTAGTAGCCGACCGCGCCCATGCTGGCGGCACCGAGGGCGTTGCCGATGGCCGAGAAACTCGCGTTGCGGCCGAGCCGCGCGCCCGCCCGGGCATGGCCGACGAGGCCGATCGAGATCGCCGCGATGGCCGGCGTCAGCACGCAGCTCGCCGCCGAATGGATCGCCATGGCGAGCATGACGATGAGGTAGGTCGGGAAGGCGGCGAGCATCACGGCGCTGGCCCCGACCCAGAAGGCCGAGAAGGCTGCGGCGAAGCGCTTGGAGCGCGAGGCATCGACGAAAGCGCCGCCGGGCATCTGCCCGAGCAGGCTGACGAGGCTCCCCACGGTCAGCGCGAGGCCGATATCGGACTGGGTCCACTTCTGTTGGGTGAAGTAGACGGCCAGAAACGGTCCGAAGCCGGTTTGCAGGTTGGCGATGAAGAAGGTGAAGGCGTCGAGGCCGCGGGCGGCGCTCGACGGGGGAGCGGCGGGGCCGGGCTCGCCCGTTCCCCGGCCGGGTCGACGTGCGGCGCGCCAGCCGGACCGGTCCCGCGGATCGGGCCTGGATATATCGCGTTCGCGCGGCAGGACAGCCCGCCTTTCCGTCACCGGGAGTGCCGTCATTTGTCCGGCGTCTTGTCCTGCGGCCGTGGCGGGGCCGCATCGGCGGGCTTCTCCGCAGCAGGCTTCTCGGCCGCGGGCACGGCGGCCGGCGCCGTCGGCGCCGCGGCCGCCGAATCGGTTTCGGCCGGGGCGGCCGACAGGGCCGGGCTGGAGGCGCCGAGGACCACGATCGGCTCACCGGCCTTGTATTCCGGCGAAACGCGGACCTGATTGCGGTTGAGCTGAAGCACGAGGCGACCGACCTTCCCCTCGGTCGTGAACTTCAGCACCCGCCAATCGACGGCGATCTTGCGCGATCCGACACCGAGGAAGCCGCCGAAATCGATCACGGCCGCGCGCGGGCGGCCGTCCCGATCGATGATCACATCGATGATCCGGCCGAGATCATCGCCGTTCATCGCACGCACGCTCTTGCCCAGGAGGCTCTCGTAATCCTGCGTGTCGAGAACGAGCGCCGGCGTGCCGCCGCTCTGAGTCGGCGCGGCAGCCGGTGGCGCGGCAGCGGGCGCCGCGGGAGGCGCGGCGATGGGAGGCGTCGCAGCGGGCGCATCGGCGGAACCGGTGGGGGTCGCATCGCCGGCGAAGGCCGCCGTGGACAAGAGGGCGATCGCCGATGTCACGATCGTCCGGATCAGTCTGCGCACCCCTTGAGTCCTTTCACCGCCTGGAAATGTCACACGCCCGAGGCCGCGGACGGTCCACGGCCGGTCGGAGCGAAGCGCGCGGATGTCGTAGCGATGCGCGGCAACCACGGCGAAGTTATGGACCGGTCGCGGCGATCCGCAGAACCCGCCCTTCCGCCTCGAATCTCGTGAGGCGGCGCAAGACCCGTCGTGGACGCGAGGGTCGGATCTCTGGTCTTCGCCCCATCCCTGCCTTAGAGCCGTGCAGGAGAAGACGAGAGACACGCGCGGCCGCCGCTGGACGCGGTCGTGACAAGGACGAATCCCATGCCCGTTCCGCCGATCGCTCGTAGAGCGGCCTTCCCCCGATTCTGCGCCCTCGCCCTCCTCGCGGCGAGTCTCGGTGGCTGTCAGGCCTTCAGCGGCGGTGCCGGCGTGATGCCGGAAACCGATATCGGGCCGCCGCCCTCGGCTCGCGGCACCGTCCCGGGCAAGACGATCCGCAACGCGCAGGTCGATGACGACGGGGCACCGTTGCCTTCGACGCCGACCCGTCGTCTCGACCTGCCGAAGAACGTGCGTGGTGAGGGCCGCACGGCCGATGCCGGCTCTCGGCGCATCAGCCGCGACGAACTCGAGGGCACTCAGAGCGGAGGCGGCTCCTCGGGCGGCCTCTCGCCTTCGGTCACCCCGGGCGGCGTCGGCCTCGGCGGCAAGTTCTGACGCCATCGCCGGCCGTCCTTCAGACGGTCGGCGCTTTGCGACCACCCCAATGGTCGTCGAGGCGGCCGCCGAAGGACGGGTCGGAGAACGGATCCTCGCCCGGTCCCTGCGTCGGAGCGCCTTCCAGCTCGGCCGGGTCGATGTCGACCACGTAGCCGCCGAGCTCGACCGAATATGTCAGCGATCGCCAGGGTAGGGGATGATAGGTCTCGCCCAGGCCGAGGAAGCCGCCGAAGGACAGGACGGCGTAGGCCACCTGTCCCGACACCTTGTCGACCATGAAGTTGTGAACAGTGCCGAGGTGACGCCCGGTACCGTCATAGACGGGCGTCCCCTCCACCTTGTCAGAGGCGATGAGCTTAGGCGTCTCGTCGATGGCAATGCCCTCGCCGGCGCTCGGATCGAGTTCCAGGCTCCCGGGCTTTCGCACGCTGCGCTCTGCGGGCAGGTCCGTCGGCATTCACCTCTCCTCGCTGGCTCCCTCGTAGGGGGACCATTCTTGAATGCGGTGCAGCGCGGGCAGTTCCCCTCGGGAAACAGGCGTGCCACCGGTTCCTGACCCCCTCGGCGTGATGCGCGGCGGGGGTGTCGGCCCTTGCGAAGCTCGAAGAAGCTGGCGAAAACCTACCTGATCTGTGGATGGGTGGCTGAATGGGGCCCTCACGCTCTTGGAACGGGCGCGGCACCGCTTAGTTGTTGCACCCTAGCGCCCCGGAACCCCCGGGCTCGTTTCGAATCTGCAGCCGGATCGCAGAACGGAGGGACACCATGGCAACGAAGACGACGGAGAAGAAGGCCGCCGCTCCGAAGAAGACCGCCGCGAAATCCACGGCCACCAAGGCCGAGGCCGGTGCCAAGCCGAACGCACTTCAGCAGCCCCTGAAGCCCTCCGCCGATCTGGCCGCCATTGTCGGCGACAAGCCGCTGCCGCGCGGCGAGGTCGTCAGCAAGGTGTGGGAGCACATCAAGAAGAACAACCTCCAGAATCCCGAGAACAAGCGTGAGATTCTGGCCGACGACAAGCTGAAGAAGATCTTCGGCAAGGACAAGTGCTCGATGTTCGAGATGAACAAGCACCTCGCAGCCCATCTGAAGGGCTGATTGTATCTAGCAAACGGTCCTGCTCGGTGTTGCTTTTGCCGATCAGGACCAGCTCGTGCCTTGCTTCGAGCAGACGAGGAACCCGGTCCGCGTGGGTGGGCCGGGTTTTTGTCATGCGATGTTGCGCAAGACGCCGCCATCTACCCGTAGGGCGGCACCCGTGGTCGCGCTCGCTGCGGGTGTGCAGAGATAGGCCACCATATTGGCCACCTCTTCGGGCTGGGCCAGACGCTTCAGAAGAGAGGTCGGCCGGTTCTCAGCGATGAAGGCGCGTCCCTTCGCGTCGAGATCGCCTTCGCCGCTCCCCATGGATTCGAGAAAGTCGGCCACGCCCTCGGTCAGGGTCGGGCCCGGCAGCACGCTGTTGACGGTGACGCCGCTGCCGCCGACCGTCTCGGCCAAGCCGCGGGACACGGCGAGCTGCGCCGTCTTGGTCACGCCGTAATGGACCATCTCCACGGGGATGTTGATCGCGGATTCGCTGGCGATGAAGACGATCCGGCCCCAGCCGCGCTCGACCATGCCCGGTCCGTAGGCGCGGGCGAGGCGGATCCCGCTCATCACGTTGACTTCGAAGAACCGTCGCCACTCCTGATCGGCGATGTCGAAGAACGGCTTCGGCTCGAAGATGCCTGCATTGTTGATCAGGATATCGACCTTCGGCAGCGATGCGACGAGTTCGGCCGCACCCTCTTCCGTTCCGACGTCACCGACGCCCGCCATGAACGCTGCCCCGGGCATCTCCCCGCGCAGCCGCTCGATGGTGGCGTTTACCCGTTCCCCCGTGCGTCCGTTGATGGCGACCGCGGCACCGAGGCTGCCGAGCGTCTTGGCGATGGCGTAGCCGATGCCGCCGGTCGAACCGGTGACGAGGGCGCTGCGGCCTTTCAGGTCGATATCCATGGCTCCGCTCCGTGGCTTTCCACCCCCCGAGGGCAACGCGTGAAGCGGGGTTCGGGTGCGCGGCGGCGATGGGTCAGCTCTTGGTCCGCCGCAGACCGCTGGCGACGGCGCCTATCAGGGCCAGAGCGACCGCGCACCAGAGCGTCGGCGTGAAGGCGGCGGACGGTCCTCCGGCCGTCAGGCCGAAGGCGACCGCCACCAGCGCGGCGCCCAGCGACTGGCCGACAAGGCGGGCGCTCGATTGCATGCCGCTTGCCCCGCCGCTCCGTTCCCGCGGCGCGCTGGTGATGATGATCTTGTTGTTGGGCGACTGAAACAGTCCGAACCCGATGCCCGCGAGCGTCAACCGCCAGACGATGTCGAGGGTCGCCGGCTGGGACGGCAGCAGCGCCAGCGACGTGATGCCGAAGGCCAAAAGGACGAGGCCGAGAGCGCCGAGCAGCCCCGGGGGGTAGCGGTCGGCGAGCCGTCCGGAAAGCGGGGCGGCGATGGCGATGGCACAGGGCCATGGCGTCAGCAGGAATCCGGTCTGCGCCACCGACAGGCCGAGACCGTCATGGAAGTAGAAGGGCAGGGCGACGTAAGCGACCATCTGCGCCGCGAAGGCACAGATCGAGGCAACCATTGAGAGGGCGAAGGCGGGAATCCGCAGCAGGTCCAGGGGCAGGAGCGGCCGGGTGAGCTGCAATTGGCTGCGCACGAACACGGCGCCGACGATGAGGGATGCGGCGACGCTTGCCAGGGCAAGACTGCGTCGGTTCGGATCGCCGAGCCCGTCCAGGCCGACGATCAGCAGACCGACGGTCAGGGCGTTCAGCGCCGCGCCCTTTAGATCGAAGATGTGCGGCGAGCGCTGCGTGTCCGGCAGCGTCCGCGAACCGAGAGCCAGGGCCAGGAGGCCCACCGGGAGATTGATGAGGAACAGCCAGGGCCAGTCCGCAACGGAGAGCACCGCCGCGGCGATCGTCGGTCCGGCTGCGGAGGCGACGGCGACCACCAGGGCCACGTTGCCGACACCCCGCCCGAGCAGCCGATGCGGATAGATGAAGCGCACGAGGGCGGTGTTGACGCTCATGATCCCGGCCGCCCCCAATCCCTGGACCACGCGCGCCGCCGTGAGACTCGTGAGATCGGGCGCCACGGCGCAGGCCAGCGAGGCCGCCGTGAAGGTCGCGAGACCGATGAGGTAGATCCGGCGGTAGCCCAGGCTCTCGCCCAGGGTCGCCAGCGGAAGGAGCGCCGCGGTGACCGCGATCTGGTAGGCGTTGACCAGAAAGATGGCCTCCGGCGCGGCGACGCCGAGATCGCGGGCGATGACGGGCAGCGCGACATTGACGATGGCACCGTCGAGAACCGCCATGGTCATGGCAAGCGCCATCGCCGAGAACGCCAGGAGGCGTTCCCGAGGCGGCAATCCGTCCGAACCGACCGGCCGCATCAGCGTCTTGCCCCACCAGAAGCGCGGTCGGGGAGGCGCGGGCACGGGCGCCGCCCTATCTGTATCCAATCGACCAAGGAGTCCTCATGCGTTCCATTTCCGCCCTGGCGCTGCTGGCGCTGGCCCTGACCGCGTCGCCGGCCTCCGCCCAGGAGGGGACGGATGTCCCGCTCGGCATCGCGCTCGAAGGCTTCGCCTATCCCCATCCGGTGAAGTACTTGCCGCTGAGCCGCGATCACGAGGCGCAGCGCCTTGCCTACATGGACGTCGCCCCGACGGGGAACGCCAATGGCCGCACGGTTTTTCTGCTGCACGGCCGCAACTTCCCTTCCAGCTACTGGGAGCCGGTGATCCGCGCCCTGGCGGAAGGCGGCTATCGGGTCGTCGTTCCGGATCAGCTCGGATTCGGCAAGTCGTCCAAGCCGGTCAAGCCCTTCACCTTCGACCGGATGGCCGCCGAAACCGTCGCACTGGCCGATTCTCTCGGCCTCCAGCGCTTCGACGTCGTCGCCCATTCCATGGGTGGGATGCTGGGCGTGCGCATGGCGCGAAATTACCCGCAGCGGGTCAATGCCCTGGTGCTCGAGGCGCCGATCGGTCTGGAGGATTACCGCTTCACGGTGCCTCCGGTCTCCGACGACCTGCTCCTTACCCGCGAGGGCGAGCTGACCGCGGACGCCTACCGCAAGCAGCTCATGACGAGCTACAGCCTCTCGCTCCCGGCCTCGGCCATCGAACCCTTCGTTCAGATCCGCGAACGGGTGAAGGGCTCGGGCGAGTATCCCCGCTGGCTGCGCTCCTTCGTGCAATCCTATCAGGCGATCTGGGGCCAGCCGGTCGTCCACGAGATCCCCCTCGTCAAGGCGCCGACGCTGTTCGTGATGGGCGCCAACGACCGCAACGCGCCCGGCAAACCCTTCGCGCCGCCGGAGTTGCGGGCGGGGATGGGTGACAACACGGCCCATGCCCGGGCGCTCGCCGCGCGGATGCCCAATGGCCGCGCGGAGGTCATCGCCAATGTCGGCCACCTCGTCCACATGGAGGCGACCGACATGTTCAACGGGCTGGTGCTCGATTTCCTGGACCGGAACTGACGCGGGAGACGGAGATGGATGTCGGTTTCATCGGGCTTGGCCGAATGGGCCGGGCCATGGCGGCGCGGCTCGTCGGCGCCGGTCATCGCGTCAGGGTGTGGAACCGCTCCCCCGAGGCGGCCCGCGCCGTCGAGGGAGCGGAGGTTGTGGGCAGCCCCGCCGAGGCTTTCTCGGGCGATGCCGCGATCACCATGCTGGCCGATGATGCGGCCCTGCGCGCCGTGGTCATCGAGGGCGGATTGCTCGACGGTGCGGCGCGTCCTGCGGTGCATGTCGGCATGTCAACGATCTCGGTGGCTCTCGCCAAGGAGTTGGCGGCGGTGCATGAGCGGGCGGGCGTTGCCTACGTGTCCGCCCCGGTCTTCGGTCGACCGGATGCGGCGGCGAACGGCGCGCTCAACATCATCGCCGCAGGTGCGGACGACGCGATCACCCCGGTGCAGCCCCTCTTCGACGCCATGGGCACGAAAACCTGGCGCTTCGGGTCCGAGCCCGAGAAGGCCAATGCGGTCAAGCTCGCCGGCAATTTCCTGCTGATTTCGGCCATCGAGGCGATGGGTGAGGCCGCGGCCTTCGCCGAGGGCCACGGCGTTGCCGGGGCCGACGTTCTCGGCATGCTGACGAGCACGCTGTTCGCCTCGCCGGTCTACAAGAACTACGGCGCGATGATCATGGAAGGGCGCTACGAGCCGCCGGGCTTCACGATGCGCCTCGGTCTCAAGGACGTGCGCCTTGCCCTCGAAGCGGGCGAGGCGGCCGCCGTACCGATGCCCTTCGCCAGCGTCCTGCGCGACAATCTGCTGGATGCCATCGCCCACGGCGACGGCGACCGGGATTTTGCCGCTTTGGCGACCGTGGCGGCGCGGCGCAGCGGGCGGTGAGTTACTAGCCCGACGTTCGTAAAATTCCGGGAGGGCCCGTAATCGTCTGGCTGCGCGTCCTTTCGCTGGACTTCCGTTGCGAGCCCGAGCGGGACGGTAGGAACCGCTCAGGCTCGGCTTCTCCATGACGGCAGGCCATCGCGCGCCCTGCCGTCTCCCCATGGGTCAGCGACATTCGGTGACGATGTCGACCCGCTAATCCCCGCGGCTACCGTTTCGTGTTGGCCGCCGTCTGGCCGAACATCACCTTCTTGGCATCCTCGCTCATCGGCTGACCGTGGTTCGGATTGGCCTCAACGGCCTTGGCGTAGGCCGCTTTCGTCGCCGGGCGCGCGGCGATGGCCTCGAACCACCGCTTCAGGTGGGGGTGATCGTCGAGGGACTGACCCTGCTTCTCCCACGGCACGATCCAGGGATAGGCCGCCATGTCGGCAATCGTGTAGTCGGAGCCGGCCACGAAGGCGCGGTCGGCGAGGTGCCGGTCGAGGACGCCGTAGAGTCGATTGGTTTCCTTGACGTACCGGTCGATGGCGTAGGGAATCTTCTCCGGGGCATATTGCGAGAAATGGTGGTTCTGGCCGAGCATCGGCCCCAGGCCGCCCATCTGCCAGAACAGCCATTGCAGCACTTCGGCTCGGCCGCGCAGGTCGCCGGGAAGGAAACGGCCCGTCTTCTCGGCGAGGTAGAGCAGGATCGCCCCGGACTCGAACAGGGAGACCGGCGCGCCGCCATCGACCGGCTCGTGATCGACGATGGCCGGCATGCGGTTGTTCGGCGCGATCTTCAGGAATGCCGGCTCGAATTGCGCACCCTTGCCGATATCCACCGGATGGATTCGGTAGGGTAGGCCGACCTCTTCCAGAAACAGCGTCACCTTATGGCCGTTCGGGGTCGGCCAGTAATGTAGATCGATCATGGGAAGCCTCGTCAGTCCGCGCCCCAGGGAACGGGGCGGCGGCAGGGGTGGCGGCGAAGTGGGAACGCCTGCAGGCCCGGTCAAGCTCGAATGAAAGCGCGACTTGTCCGCTCGCGGGTAAGGGAAGCTTCAAGCACCCCGTGTCTCTCTCGATCCGGCGCAGGAGGTGAGGGAGCAATGGTCTCGGCGGTATCCACGAGCATGGCGGGCCTGAGCGCGGCCTTTCAGCGCTTCGACGGCGCGGCGGCGCGCGTCGCATCCCCCCAATCCGCGACCGATCCCACCGCTGCGGTGGTGGGCACGGTCGAGGCGAAGATCGACGTGGCGATCAACACCGCCGTGCTGAAATCCTCCCTCGAAGCGGAGAAGCGCCTCCTCGATATTCTCGTGTAAGGACGAATCGAGATCAGGCCTTGCTTGCCCGGAAGGAGCCGAGGCGGTATCTCCATCGGGCCCGTCAGGGTGTCGGGGTGTAGCGCAGTCTGGTAGCGCATCTGCTTTGGGAGCAGAGGGTCGTAGGTTCGAATCCTATCGCCCCGACCATGCCCTTCCCGGAGTCGTCGAACCGTCCGATGTCGAGCGCCCGCATCTATCGCCCCGCCAAGGATCCGTCGCAATCCGGGCTGGCGCGCACCAAGCAATGGCTTTTGGAGTTCGATCAGACCGCCCCGCGCGAGACCGATCCGCTCATGGGCTGGACCGGCTCGTCGGACATGCTGCAGCAGGTGCGGCTGGAATTCGACACGGCCGAGGAGGCAGTGGCCTACGCCAAAGCCCAGGGCATCGCGTACCGCGTCGAGGAATCGAAGCCCCCGGTCATCCGGAAGGGCCTCTCCTATTCTGACAATTTCAAATTCAACCGCACCGCGCCCTGGACCCACTGAGGGTCGGGCGCGGTCCGTTCCGAGCGTCTCACCCGTTGCGGTTTCGCTCCGCCCATTCGCGGAACACGTTCGCCTCGCCCGGCAGCTGCAGATACGATACCCGCATCGGCTGCTCGTCGGCCGGTCGGCACAGTTCGGCGTAGATTCCGGCACTCAGCAGGCCCTCCGCCTCCGCCTCCTTCGCCGTGAAGGCGTAATAGCCGCGCTCGACGCCCGCGAGCCGCATCGCCGCGTGGCACATCGGGCAGGGCTGCCCGCTGGCATAGACGATGCTGCCATCGAGCTTCGGTCGTCCGAGCCGTTGGCTCGCCGCGCGAAGGGCCGCCATCTCGGCATGATCGGTTGGATCGTGGCTTTTGTGGATGCCATTCGCGGCCCGGGCCACCACCTCCCCGTCGCGCACGATCACGGCCCCGTAGGGCCGTCCCCCCTCCGCCACGTTCGCCCGTGCGATCTCGACCGCCTCACGCAGATAGGCCGCGTGATCGTTCCCGTCCTCGCTCATGTCGTCATCCTATCCGTGGCTCAGAACGCGTAGCGCACCGTGCAATATGGCAGCCGCTCGGCAAGCAACGCGCGGAAGCGCGTGAGCCACTTCCCCTTCCAGCCGGTGCGGTAGCGCAGATTGTCGCCCCCGCCCTCGGAGCGCTTGGTCTCCTGGATGTCCGGACGCCACAGCAGGGCCTCCGCCTTCGGGTGCCAGCCGAGATTGACCGCGTGCAGACCCGCATTGTGGGTCAGCATGATGATCTCGCATTTGAGCTGGCGTTTGGCGGCCTCCGACAAGCGGTCGTCGATCTCGGCGAAGAGCTCCGCCCAATCCGCCTCCCAGCCTTCGTAGAGGATGACGGGCGAAAAATTGACGTGGACCTCGTAGCCGGCGGCGAGAAAGTCGTCGATGGCCGCGATCCGCTCCGCGATCGGCGCCGTTCGGACGTCGACGATCTTGGCGATCCGGGCTGGCATCAGCGAGAAGCGGATCCGGGTGCGTCCTTGCGGGTCATAATCCAGAAGCTCTCGGTTGACCCATTTGGTGGCGAACGAGGCTTTGGCATTCGGCAGACCCCGGAACAGGGCGACGAGGTCGCGGACATTGTCGCAGATCATGGCATCGACGGAGAGGTCGCCGTTCTCGCCGAGATCGTAGACCCAGGCCGCCTCATCGAATAGATCAGGCTCCGCCAACGGCCCCTGCTTGGCCGCATGACGCGTGATCGCGGCGGCGACCGCCTCGATATTGACGAACAGGGAGATCGGGTTCGAGAAACCTTTGCGGCGCGGCACGTAGCAATAGGCGCAGGCCATGGCGCAGCCGTTGGAGATCGACGGCGCGATGAAGTGGGCCGAGCGTCCGTTCGGGCGCATCGTGAGCCCCTTCTTGACGCCGAGCACCAGCGTCGAGCGCTTGATCCGGACCCAGTCCTCGACCGAGCCCTCGTTCCCGTGCAGCGAGGGAATGTTCCAGTGCGAGGGGACTTCGACGCGCTCGGCCTCGGGGTACCGAGCCAGGATCTCCCGGCCACGCGGGAAGCTCGGGACGGCGGGTTCGAGGAAGATACGATCGATATCGAGAAGCGCGCGGTCGGCCATGATGGTGATATGGCGCTTCGGGCGTTGCGGGTCCGGTGCTGCGGCGAAGAGGCTGTGCGCAAATGTGCCCAGCCTTCGTTCCGGGCCGCGAACAGGGCGAGCGCTCGAAGAGATGTCGAGCGTCGAACGATCGCCTTCGGTCAGATCCGCGCCAGCATCTGCGTCTTCTTGTCGGCGAACTCTGCGTCGGTGAGGACGCCCTTGCGGTGGAGCTCCGCGAGCCGCTCTAGAATCGTCAGGATTTCTTCGGAATCCGTGGTCGGCTGACGCGCCGGGATCGGCTCCGATCGCGCCGGGACCGCAACCGCTCCGCCGGGCGATCCGACGGCCTCATCCGGTTTCGCTCGCGGCGAGCCCTCCGGGGGCGGGCTGACGGGTTCCGAGTCGATCGGCTTGAGGTCCTGCAGCGCGAAGCTCCCGGTCGGTCCGCTGAAGCGGAACGAGGCGCTGCCACCCTGCTGCTGGGAAACGCCGGTCACTTCCCGGTCGCCCAGATCGTAGAGTGCGACGCGGCCGTTGGTCTCGACCGCGAGCCGGCGGCTGGCCGGAAAGAAGGCGTAACGCGTGCCGCCTTGCGCGCCGACGCTCGACGGCACGCCGAGGCCGTCCGGCCACCAATTCCCGGCCCCGGGCACGCCATGCGTTTCCGGCAGCGGAAGCGTCGCAGCGAGTTCGGTACAGAGGGCATCGATTTTCGCCCGGAGCGCGTGGTCGTTCATGCGGCCGACCATGATCATGCCGCCGCGCGACCACTGGCCGAGTCCGCCCAGTTCGGGATGGTCGAACTGGGCCATCGTGCCGTGACCGGCTTCCAAGGCACGGATGAGATGCTGCACCGCCTCGATGCTCACGCCGTGGCGGTCCGCGATCGTCGAAAGGTTCGTCCGCCGCTCGGACGCGTCGTCACGCATGATGGTCCCCGCTTCTCGTCCGACGCCCGGCCGCGCCGCGTCGATCTTCGACCGCAGCGTGAAACGCCCTCGCGCATCAGGAGTTTCGCTCTGGCCCGTCCGGCGAAGCGGTGACGCATCGGTTCGCCGACGCGGCAAGGACGGAAATAATTGCTGCAACGCCACGCCACGGGGGAGCTTCGCCGTGGCGTGAACGTTCACTGACGCGACGGGGCCGCCGCTCAGGGCCCGCCACGGTGACAATTGGAATGACGATGGCCGATCAGGACAGGACTGCGAGCCCCAAGCCCCGCGTCGCGCGCTCGCGCATTCGCGAAGGCTCGCCTCACCCCCGCGGCGCCACCTGGGACGGACGCGGTGTGAATTTCGCGCTGTTCTCGGCCCACGCCACCAAGGTCGAGCTCTGCCTGTTCGACGATGCGGGCGAGAAGGAGATCGAGCGGATCGAGCTGCCCGAATATACGGACGAGGTGTGGCACGGTTACCTGCCGGACGCGCGGCCGGGCACGATCTACGGCTACCGGGTTCACGGCCCCTACGAGCCGGAGGCCGGTCATCGCTTCAACCCGAACAAGTTGCTGATCGACCCCTATGCCAAGGGCTTGGTCGGCACGATCCAGTGGAACCCGGCCCTCTTCGGCTACAAGATGGAGACGGGCGACGACCTGACCTTCGATGATCGCGATTCCGCGCCCTACACCCGCCGCTCACGAGTGATCGACCCGGCCTTCACCTGGGGTCGCGACGAGAAGCCCCGCGTGCCGTGGGAGCGCACGATCATCTATGAAACCCATGTGAAGGGCTTCACCAAGCTGCATCCGGCGGTGCCGGAGAAGCATCGCGGTACCTATGCCGGCATGGGTCACCCGGCGGTCCTCGACTACATCAAAAGTCTCGGCGTCACGTCGGTCGAGCTCCTGCCGGTTCACTCCTTCGTGCAGGACGATTACCTGCAGCAGAAGGACCTCATCAATTACTGGGGCTACAACACGATCTCGTTTTTCACCCCCGCCCGGCGCTACGCGGCGGTGGCGGACTTCGCCTTCTCCGAGTTCAAGGAGATGGTGGCGCGCATGCACGGCGCCGGCCTCGAGGTGATCCTCGACGTGGTCTACAACCACACGGCCGAGGGCAATGAGAAGGGCCCGACCCTCTCTTTCAAGGGCGTCGACAACGCCTCCTATTACCGCCTGCTGCCGAACCAGCCGCGCTACTACATCAACGACACCGGCACCGGGAACACCTTCAACCTGTCCCATCCGCGGGTGTTGCAGCTCGTGACCGACTCCCTGCGCTACTGGGCGACCGAGATGCGGGTCGACGGTTTCCGCTTCGATCTCGCGACGATCCTGGGCCGGGAACCCTACGGCTTCGACGAGGGCGGCGGCTTCCTCGATACCTGCCGCCAGGACCCGGTGCTCAACGACGTCAAGCTCATCGCCGAGCCGTGGGATTGCGGTCCCGGCGGTTATCAGGTCGGCGGCTTCCCTCCCGGCTGGGCCGAGTGGAACGACCGTTTTCGCGACGACGTCCGGGGGTACTGGAAGGGCGACGGAGGTCTTCTGCCGGGTCTCGCCTCGCGCATCACCGCGTCGGCCGACAAGTTCAACAAGCGCGGCCGCCGGCCCTGGGCCTCGGTCAACTTCATCACGGCCCATGACGGCTTCACGTTGAACGACACGGTCTCGTACAACGAGAAGCACAACATGGCCAATGGCGAGGATAACCGTGACGGCCACGGTCACAACCTCTCCTACAATTACGGCGTTGAAGGTCCGACTGACGATCCGGCGATCCGTTCGGTCCGTCTGCGCCAGATGCGCAATCTCCTCGCGACGCTGTTCCTCTCGAAGGGCACGCCGATGTTGCTTGCGGGCGACGAGTTCGCTCGGACGCAGCAGGGGAACAACAACGCCTATTGTCAGGACAACGAGGTGTCCTGGGTGGATTGGGGCGCGATCGGCGAGGAGGAGCGGGATCTCGCCGAGTTCACCCAGCGCCTGATCCTCCTGCGCAACGCCCTGCCGATGCTCTCGCGCGGACGCTTCGTGACGGGCGCCTACGACGAGGAGTTCGGCGTCAAGGACGTGACGTGGCTGACGCCTGCGGGCACCGAGATGGCGCCGGAGAACTGGAACGACGGCAATTCCCGTTCGCTCGCGGTGCTACTCGACGGTCGCGCCCAGGCCTCGGGCATCCACCGGCGCGGAGAGGATGCGACCCTGCTCCTGTTCTACAACGCCTATCACGACGTCGTCGGCTTCACCTTCCCGGACACGCCGGGCGGGACCGCCTGGACGCGGCTCCTCGACACCAACCTGCCCGATGACCAGGACGTGGCGAGCTTTAAGGTCGGCGAGACCTACTCGGTGACGGGACGGTCGATGCTGATGTTCGTGCTCAAGCCCGACGAGAGCCCGGACGGCGAGCACAGCGCGACCGAGCGTTCGTACCAGTTCGTGATGCAGGCGTTCGAGCGCGCGAATGTCGAGAGCGTGCGTTTCGGCATCGATACGGAGGAGTAAGTCCGGTTTGCCGGGTGGGGGGACTCACGGCGCCCCGCCCGGCATGCCAAGAGGGTTTGGCAGTAAGGTATGCCAAGCGACTTGCGAGGGACGAGCGCGGCGATACCCGTGAACGATCCCGTGGGAGAACGGCTTTCCGATGACCGACATTCCCGAGAAGCCGTCCCACGGCGCTCATCCGCGCGTCGAGGCCAGCATCCGCGGTCGTGAATTCGAGTCCGGCAGCAGCATTTTCTTCGCCGCCGTCGAGATGACGCGCATGCCGATGACGGTGGTCGATCCGAACCTGCCCGACCAGCCGATCGTCTTCGTCAACCAAGCCTTCCTGACGATGACGGGCTACGACAAGTCCGAGGTCATCGGCCGCAATTGCCGCTTCCTGCAGGGACCGAACACCGATCCCGAGGCCAAGGCGCGGCTGAAAGCAGCGATTGCGGACCAGACGGATATCGCCCTCGAACTCCAGAATTATCGGAAGGACGGCTCGACCTTCTGGAACGCGTTGTTCGTCAGCCCGGTCTACAATGCCGCCGGCGACCTCGTATACTTCTTCGGCTCGCAGCTCGACATCACCCGCCGCCGGCAAGCGGAGGAATCGCTGCATCAGGCGCAGAAGATGGAAGCGATCGGCCAGCTGACCGGCGGCATCGCCCACGATTTCAACAATCTGCTGCAAGTCATTCTTGGCTACGCGGATTCGCTGGCGACGAATCTCGACCGCCCCGATGCCGACCGCGGCCGGATGACCCGCGCCGTCGGCAATATCCGCGAGGCTGCGGAGCGTGCCTCGACGCTGACGCAACAGCTTCTATCCTTTGCCCGTAAGCAGCGGCTCGAGGGGCGAACCATCAATCTGAATGCTTTGGTCGAGGAAATGCGCCAACTCGCGGAGCGCACCCTCGGCGAGACGATCACCATCAGGACGGATCTCGCCCCCGGCCTCTGGCCCTGCCGCCTCGATCCCACCCAGGCGGAAGTCGCTCTCCTCAACATCCTCATCAATGCCCGCGATGCCATGCCGGAGGGAGGGCGCGTCGGCATCGCGACCCGCAATTGCGAACCGTCTGCCCCCGGCGGGTCGCGGTGCGTTGCCGTCGAGATCTCCGATACGGGATCGGGCATACCCTCGGATGTGCTCGCCCGGGTGATGGATCCGTTCTTCACCACCAAGGAGGAGGGGAAGGGTACAGGGCTCGGGTTGTCCATGGTCTACGGCTTCGCCAAGCAGTCCGGCGGCACCGTCCAGATCGAATCCGTCGTCGGCGAGGGCACCACCGTCCGCCTTCTGTTTCCGGCAAGCGAAGAAACCCGCACCGAGGAGCGTTCGGCGTCCAACGTCGCGTCGCCCGAGCCACAGGGGGGCAGCGAGACGGTCCTCGTCGTGGACGATCGCGCCGACGTCGCCGAACTCGCCCGCGCCATCCTGCGCGATTACGGCTACGGCACGCTCCTGGCCCGCCATGGACGCGAGGCGCTGGAGATTCTCGACGATCACCCCGAGATCGATCTTCTGTTCTCCGATCTGATCATGCCGGGAATGGACGGGTTGACGCTGGCCCGCGAGGCCCGCCGTCGCCGCCCCTCGCTGCGGGTCCTGCTCGCGACGGGCTACGCTGAGGCCAGCCTGGAACGAACCGGATTGCCCCGCCCGGAGTTCGAGATCTTGAACAAGCCGTACCGCCGCGCCGACTTGATCCGGCGGATACGGACAATCCTCGACGCGCCGACGACGTGAGCGGCGCCGACTGACGGGAGAGATCGATGGCCCGCGGCGACAAAGGGAAATACACCGACAAGCAGGTCCGCAAGGCCGAACATATCGCCGAATCCTACGAGGCGCGCGGCGTGCCTGAGAAGGAGGCCGAGTCCCGTGCCTGGGCCACGGTCAACAAGGATGACGGCGGCGGCAAGAAGCCCGGCGGCTCCGGCCGTGGCAAGTCGACGGGACATCCGGCGGCCCACAAGGGCGGCCGAAGCGGCGGCACGGCATCAGCCTCGCGGACGCCCGAACAACGCTCGGCCTCAGCGAAGAAAGCCGCCGAGACGCGCAAGCGCAACGCTGCAGAGAAGGCCGGCTAAGACCGGCCCGAGCCCTCCCCGGCATGGGGGAGGGTTCGGGCATCTGTCTTCAGGCCATCGCGGCCTTGAGGTTCTCGTCGACCTTGTCGAGGAAGCCGTTGGTGGTGAGCCACTTCTGGTCCGGGCCGACGAGCAGCGCGAGATCCTTCGTCATGTGACCGGCCTCGACGGTGTCGACGCAGACCTTCTCCAGCGTCGCGGCGAACTTGGCCAATTCGCCGTTGTCGTCGAGCTTGGCCCGGTGCGACAAGCCGCGGGTCCAGGCGAAGATCGAGGCGATGGAGTTGGTCGAGGTCGCCTTGCCCTTCTGGTGCTCGCGGTAATGGCGGGTCACCGTGCCGTGGGCGGCCTCGGCCTCCACGGTCTGGCCGTCCGGCGTCATCAGAACCGAGGTCATCAGGCCCAGCGAGCCGAAGCCCTGCGCCGCGGTGTCCGACTGCACGTCGCCGTCGTAGTTCTTACACGCCCAGACATACCCGCCCGACCATTTGAGGCAGGACGCCACCATGTCATCGATCAGACGGTGCTCGTAGACGAGGCCGAGGCTCTGGAATTTCGACTTGAACTCCTCGTCGAACACCTTCTGGAACAGATCCTTGAAGCGCCCATCATAGACCTTGAGGATGGTGTTCTTGGTGGACAGGTAGACCGGGTACTTGCGCGCCAGGCCGTAGTTGAACGACGCACGGGCAAAATCGATGATCGATTGATCGAGGTTGTACATCGACATCGCGACGCCGGCCTCGGGGAACTTGAACACTTCCTTCTCGATGACGGTGCCGTCATCGCCCTCGAACTTGATCGTTAGCCGGCCCTTGCCCGGCACCTTGAAGTCGGTGGCGCGGTACTGGTCGCCGTAGGCGTGGCGGCCGATGACGAAGGGCTGGGTCCAACCCGGAACGAGGCGCGGCACGTTCGAGCAGATGATCGGCTCACGGAAGATTACGCCGCCGAGGATGTTGCGGATCGTGCCGTTGGGCGACCGCCACATCTCCTTGAGCTTGAACTCCTCGACGCGGGCCTCGTCCGGCGTGATCGTGGCGCATTTCACACCGACGCCGTGGCGCTTGATCGCCTCCGCGGCATCGACCGTGACCTGATCGTTCGTCGCGTCGCGGTGTTCGACGCCGAGATCGTAATAATCGAGATCGAGATCGAGGTAGGGGTGGATGAGCTTGTTCTTGATCTCCGCCCAGATGATCCGGGTCATCTCATCGCCGTCGAGCTCGACGACCGGATTGGCCACCTTGATCTTCGCCATGTCGGTCCCTCAGTGACCCGGTGCCGCGTGCCCGGCCGGTTGCCGTCCCGCGCGTTCCCGGAACCTCGTCGGCGCCCCTATAACGCACCGCACCACCTCGACAAAGCCGGGCTGCGATCACCTGTTTCGGAGGCGCGATTCTGTCACCGTCCCGCTTCCGGGCGGCTCTGCACGGGGCACGCGAGAACCGCGCCAATTCGGACGACGGGATTCAAACCGGTGTCGCTCCCGGACAAGCGCACAGACCGGCCTCGCTTTACCCGGCCTGGACAAACCTATCCGGCGCTGCGACGACCCGGGCCGGTTCAAGACCTGAAGGAGACACCATGAGCGACCGCATCATCCTGCGCGCCGGCGAAGCCCTCGTCGCCGGCGGCCCGCCCAACACGGCCTCCGAGCCGGAGGTCATCATCGGCGAGCTCGACGGACCGGTCGGAACCGCGCTCGCAACGCTGACCGGCGATCAGGTGGTGGGTCACTCCCGCGTCTTCGCGCTCCTGAACACGGATATCATGGTTCGCCCGGTCACGCTCTGCGTGTCCAAGGTGAGCGTGACCGAGAACAAGTACACCTCGATCCTGATGGGCACGGTCCAATACGCCATCGCCAACGGCGTGCTCGATGCCGTGCGCGCCGGTTACATTCCCAAGGAAAAGGCCAACGATCTCGGCATCATCTGCTCGGTCTGGCTGAGCCCCGGCGTGATTCAGGACCAAAACATCGATCACAAGGCCCTGTTCGACATTCAGCGCCGCGGCATGACCGAGGCGATCCGCAAGGCCATGACCAACGAGCCGTCGATCGACTGGCTCCTGGAGAACCAGGATAAGATCGTCCACAAATATTACCAGATGGGCCTCGACGGTAAGATCTGATCTTTTTGAACTGTTGCGCCGCCGGCTTGGCCGGCGGTGCGCGCGGCTTGGACAGCGCATCGATCACGGGTATCGTCGGAACTCACCGTCTCAGCGAGAGGCCCATGCCCAGCAGCGCCGATCTCGGTCCCCATCTCGAAGGTTATGTTGCGTCCCTCGTACGCGAGGGCCGTTACAGCTCCCGATCCGATGTCCTGCGTGAAGGTGTGAGGCTGATTGAGGAGCGAGAGAAGCGCTTGGCCGCGCTCGACGCCGCCCTCGATCGCGGAATCTCGGATATCGATGCCGGCCGTGTCATCGATGCAGATGAGGTGCGCGCGCGCCTGATCACCAAATACGCTGCCCTGGATACGACATCGGCGCGGAGGGGATGAAGGTCGTCTTCTCACAGGCGGCTCAGGCTGACCTCGAGTCGATTGGCGATTACATCGCTCGTGACAATCCACGTCGGGCCATGGCCTTTGTCGATGAACTCGTCGACTGTGCCGAGCAAATCGTAGACGCTCCCGAAGGTTTTCCCCTCGTCGAACGTTATCGCTCCCGCGGGATCCGCAAGCGTGTCCACAAATCCTACCTGATTTTCTATCGAATTCGGGAATGTCGGATTGAGATCCTTCATATTCTGAATGGTGCGCAGGACTGGGATACTATGGCTCTCGCCACGGATTGATGACATCACGCGCGTGCACCGCCCTCGAACACGCCGCGCGAACGAAGCCCCATGACCGCCCCCATCATCATCCTGGTCGAGCCGCAGCTTGCCGAGAACATCGGCATGACCGCCCGCGCCATGGCGAATTTTGGCCTCTCCGAGCTGCGGTTGGTCGCGCCCAAGAACGGTTGGCCGAAGAAGGGCGTGCGGGAGGCTGCCTCCGGCGCGACGCATGTGCTCGACGAGGCGAAGGTTTTCGCCACTTTGCCCGACGCCATCGCCGACTTGCAGTGCCTGCTCGCGACCACCGCCCGCGAGCGCGGGCAGATGAAGCGTGTCTTCGCGCCGGAGCCGGCCATGGCGGAGGTCGCCGGGCGGATCTCCGCCGGTGAGCGGGTCGGGCTGATGTTCGGGCGCGAGCGGGTCGGGCTGACCAACGACGAGGTGTCGCTCGCGGATGCCATCGTGACCTTCCCGGTGACGGAAGAATTCCCCTCGCTCAATCTCGCCCAGGCCGTGCTGCTGATGGGCTACGAATGGCGCCGTGCCGCAGGGCTGGCCACCCTGCGGTTCTCCGGGGAGATGCTGTCGCCCCCGGCCACGCGGGAAGCGCTGCTGTCGCTGTTTGCGAGCCTCGAGGCGACGTTGGACGGGGTCGGCTTCTACCCGCCGGAGAAGCGCGACATCATCGCCCGCAACATGCGGGACATGCTCCATCGCATGAGCATGACCGAGCAGGACGTGCGGACGTTCCGCGGTGCGCTGCGGGCGCTCGCCCGGTCGGGCGGCACCCGCGGCGAGTAAGCCCCGTCATCGGTCGCCTTCGGCGATCACCCGATGCGGATCACGATCTTGCCGACATGGCTCGCCTCGGCGAGCGCGGCCAGAGCCGCCGGTGCCTCTTCGAAAGCGAAGGTCCGATCGACAACCGGCTTGATGTCGTGCAGGGCGATGGCCCGGTTCATGTCCTCGAACATTTCCCGCGAGCCGACGGCGACGCCGCGCACGAGGCAGCTCGCGCCGAGGATCGCCAGGGGATCGATCGCTTCGCCTTCCGCCAGAAGACCGATGAGACCGATATGGCCGCCGGCCCTGGTCGAGGCGATGGAGCGGGGCAACGTGCCGGTTCCGCCGACTTCCACCACATGATCGACACCCGCGCCGCCGGTCAGGCGGCGCACCTCCAGCTCCCAATCGGGATGCGCAGTGTAATTGATCGTCTCGTGGGCGCCGAGGGCCTTCGCTTTCGCGAGCTTGGCGTCGCTGGATGAGGTGGCGATCACCCGCGCACCCGCAGCCTTCGCGAATTGGATCGCGAACACCGACACGCCGCCTGTACCGAGGGCCAGCACGGTCTCGCCCGCTTTCAACGGCTTGCAGCCGTAGAGGGAATTCCAGGCGGTCACCGCCGCACAGGGGAGCGTCGCTCCCTCCTCGAAGCTCAATCCATCCGGCAACCGCACGAGCCCGTCGGCATCGAACACATGATACTCTGTCAGCACTCCGTCGACCGCGCCGCCCAGGGCGGTCTGCCACATGTCATCGACCTGCGCCCCGCCGAGCCAGCTCTGCGAGAAGATCCCGGCGACCCGCTCGCCACCCTTGAAGCGGCGCACGCCCTCGCCGACCCCGACGACCTCGCCCGCTCCGTCCGAGACGGGAATCAACCGGTCGAGATTGATCGCGAAAGGATAGCGATTCTGCGCGATCAGCAGATCGCGATAATTGAGCGAGGCGGCGCGCATGCGCACCAGCACCTGCCCACGGCCGGGCTCGGGCGCGGGCCGCTCGACGAGGCTCCAACTGTCGAGCCCCTTGGCGGCGGACATCTCGTAAGCGCGCATCGCATCTGTTCCCTGCTTGGCGTCGCGATCGCATATGGGGAAAAAGCGCCTCCTTGGCGACCTTTCCGCCACCGCCGCATCGATGTACCCCGCGCCGCCATCATCGGCGAAGAAGCGGATACGATCGCTTGGGATATCTTTGACGCTAAATATCTGAGATCAATAGCCTCAAAGATTCGGTCATGGCAGTTTCTATTTGGCCCACAATTAACACATATCATTATTCGTATTCGAATGAATGCTTACGCTGAATTCGATCATGTGGAAAATACGCGAAGTCGGAGGTCCTGTGGCCAGAGTCGCGTGTGGGAGACGTATGCGCACGTCCGGCTAACCCCAGGCGCGTCGCTCGCCAACCGCATCCGCACGTAATCAGCGTTGACTGTATCTTTTTGTGTGATCTATCAGTTATAGCAAGATGCATATTTATCCGCAGCGAGGTCGCCGTGAACCGCCCGTTCGTCCGGTCCACCCTTCTTATGGCTTGGGTTTGCCTTTTCGCCGGGCCCGGCGCAGCCTCGGATCATGGCGTTGATACCGAGCATCTGTTCGGCTTCACGGAGGGATCGGATATCGGTGCGCCGCCGGAGAAGGAGCTCGAATCCGAGACCACGGCGCGGCTCGGCAAGCGCGGCGGCTCCTTCCGAGCGGTGGATTCCGCGCTGGTCCTGAAGGTGCCGTTGAGCGACCGTTTCCGCCTCGCGCCCGGTCTCGCCTTCGCCGGCTACCGGATGCGCGGCGTACCGGGTCTGGACGATCGGGAGGTTGCCGCCTTGGCGGGTGGGTTCGTCGAGACCCGGGCGCGGCTCTGGACCCGGGCGGAAGCGCCGTTCGGGCTCACGCTCAACACGGTCGTCGGTGCGAGCCGGCTCGACGCGGCCACCGGTCTCGGCGCCCGCGGCTTATCGATCGAGGCGGGTTTGCTGATGGACCGGGAGATCGTACCCGGTGACGTCGTCGCCGGCTTGAACATCGTCTACGCGTTGGGCCGGTCACGGATCGACGGGATCGCGGGCGATCAACAGGCCTCAAATCTCGAAATTTCGGGTGCCTTGGCCAAGCGCATCGTGCCGGGCCTCTTCCTCGGCATGGAGGCTCGGTATCTCCGTGCCTATTCCGGGCTGGGCCTCGACCGTTTCGTCGGCCAAGCCGTCTATCTCGGGCCGACCGTCTACAAGGAACTGACGGAGGAGACCTGGATGTCGTTCACCTGGGGCACGCAGATTTCGGGAAGTGAGGCGCGCGCGGGTGAGGATCGCGACCTGACCAATTTCGACCGGCATCAGGTGCGGCTACGCGTGGGCACGCATTTCTAGAACGGTGAACGCAGATCAGGGTCTGATCTCGATGGGCGTGCCGACATCGACGCGGGCATAGATCTCCCGCATCTCGGCATTGGTCACGCCGATGCAGCCCTGCGTCCAGTCCATCATGCGGTGGAGGCGACCGGCCCAGGAGAATCCGTTCATCAGGCCGTGGACCATGATGTCGCCGCCGGGCGCCTCACCGCGAGCCTGTGCCGCCGCCGCATCGGCAGGGGAGGGGTAGGACACCTTGAGGGAGAGATGGGCGACGCTTTTCGGATTGCGGAAGGCGATTGAATAGATCCCCTCGGGCGTACGCCCGTCGCCCTCGCGGGTCTTTGGGCCGGCCGGCGTGAAGCCGAGGGAAACCGGATAGGTGGCCAGCACCTGCTCGCCCCGAAGAAGCGTCAGGCGGCGAGCCGCCTTCTCGACCAAAATTCGGTCGGCCCGCTCCGGTTCGGGCAGCAGCGGGGGCTCGGTGCGGCCGATCTGGAGAAACTCCGCCACGGCGACACCACCCGCGCCGAGCCCGATCAGGGTGACGGCGACGACGATGCGACGGCGCATCGGAATCAGCCGATCTTCGCCAGAGCCTGCTCGATATCGGCGATCAGGTCCTCGGGATCTTCGAGGCCGATCGATAGCCGCACGGTCTCGGGACCGACGCAGGCCGCCGCACGCTCCTCGGGGCGCAGCTGCCGGTGGGTGGTGGTGGCCGGGTGGATCGCCAGCGTCTTGATCTCCCCGATATTCACGAGGTGCGAGACGAGTTCGAGCGCGGCGATGAAGGCGAGCGCCGCCGGCTCGCCGCCCTTCAGCGCGAAGGTGAAGATCGAGCCCGGACCCTGCGGACAGTATCGGTTGGCCAGTTCCTCACCGGTCTGGCCCGGCAGGGCCGGATAGCTGACCCATTCCACCGCAGGATGGTCCTTGAGGAAGGCCGCGATCCGCTTGGCGTTGGCGCAGTGACGTTCCATGCGCAGCGGCAGGGTCTCGATGCCGGTCAGCGTCAGGAAGGCGTTCATGGGCGAGAGGCCGGGGCCGAGATCGCGCAGGCCGAACAGGCGGCAGGCCACGGCGAAGGGCGTCTCGGGGAAGCGCTCGCTGACGATCAACCCGTCATAATCGGGCCAGGGATCGTTGATGAGATTGTAGCGCGAGCCCTTCGATGCCCAATCGAACGTGCCGCCGTCGCAGATCATGCCGCCAATCACCTGCCCCGAGCCGCCGAGGAACTTCGAGGTCGAGTGCACGACGATATCCGCGCCATACGCGATCGGGCGGATGAGGGCCGGGGAGGCGAGGGTGTTGTCGATGACGAGGGGTAGGCCGTGCCGCTTGGCGACCGCGGCGATCCCCTCGATGTCCATCACGGTGGCGCAGGGATTGACGATCGACTCGCAGATGATCGCCTTGGTCTCCGGCGTGATCGCCCGCTCGAAAGCTTCGGGCGTCAGGTCGGTGGCGAATTGCGGCTTCAGATCGTAGCGACCGTCGAGCCGGCGCATCAGGCCGAGGGAGCCGCCGAACAGGCGCGGCGAGGCGACGTAGGCATCGCCCGACTGCATCAGCGTCATCATCACGAGGAGCACGGCCGACTGGCCCGAGGAGACGGCGACGGCCGCCTTGGCGCCTTCCAACGCCGCCACCCGGCGCTCCAGCGCGGCCACGGTCGGGTTCGAGCCGCGCGAGTACGAGAAGCCGGTCTTGCGCATCGCGAAGATGTCGGCGGCCTGCTCGGTGGAGTCGAAGACGAAGCCGTTGGTGAAGTAGATCGGCTGCACGCGCGCGCCCGTGGCGGGATCGGGAGCGGCCCCGGCATGGACCGCCTGCGTGGCAAGACGGTAGGTTTTCGGCTCCGGGCTCATGGTGCGACCTGACAAGAACGGTGTGGCCGGTCTTCTGCCGCGAAAAGCCTCCCGGTGGAACCCCGCCGGTGCGGAACGGGTCTGCGACGCTGGGATGCATCGCGAGCGTGGCAGCGTCAGGACTTCGGACCGGCTCGGCACCGTCCTGTCAGAATGTTGCGAGCGCGGCGACTCGGGAGACGACCAGACATCCTGCGTGAACCACGCATCACGCCTGGATCGGGGTCGTTCGTGTGCGGCCCCGATAGGATGGTGTTGTCGAGGCGATGCCAGCCGGTCGTTAGCGGACGTGAACGTTCGCGGCCTCAGGCGGCGCGCTTGAGGCAGGCCTTGAGGGTGCGGACCAGCATGGTCGGCGCGTAGGGCTTGGGAATGAAGCGCGCGCCCTCCGGCATATCCCCCGGGCCGGGCGTGCCCATGCCCGAAACGATCAGGACCGGAATCTCGGGCCACCGATGGGCCACGAGACGGGCGAGGGCAAAGCCGTCCATCGATCCCATCGGCATATCGACGTCGGTCATCAGAATCCCGACGTCCGGCCGGTCCTTCAACACATCGAGCGCCCGGTCGGCATGCGGCGCCTCCAGGACGGAGAAGCCGGCCTCGGCCAGGGTGTCGGACGCTTCCATCAGCAGCAGGCCATCGTCTTCGACGAGGAGGACGACGGGTTGCGCTGTGGTGTCTTCTGTCATCGCGGATGCAAACGATCTCGGGCCCGGGAGAGTTGCGGCCTAATTCGCACCTGCAGCAAGGTCAAGGAACCCCTCGCTGCTATCCCTGGGCGATAGCGCCGCGCCGGCCCCACCGTTATGCGTGCAGGGGCGCCGGTTTCGAGACTGGATGGGCTGCCGGAATCGGGGTCGTTCGGACGCGGTCGAGGGCCTCCGGACGGGGGCCGCCGGTCGCCCAATCGAGCAGCTCGACGGTGTGCAGGATCGGAATCTCCGTTCCCTTCCCGATCTGCGTGGCGCAGCCGATATTGCCGGTGGCGATCAGGTCGGGCCGCATCCGCTCGATATTGGCGACCTTGCGTTCGCGAAGGCGTCCGGCGATTTCGGGCTGGAGGATGTTGTAGGTGCCGGCCGAGCCGCAGCAGATATGGCCCTCGGGCACGTCCTTCACCGTGAAGCCCGCCGCCTTGAGCAAAGTCTTCGGCTCGGTGCGGATGGCTTGCCCGTGCTGCATCGAGCAGGCGGAGTGGTAGGCAACCACGAGGTCGGTATCCTCCACCGGGGGCAGCAGACCGATCAGGGCCATGTACTCGGTCACGTCCTTGGCGATGGCCGAGACCCGCTTCGCCTTCTCGGCATAGGCGGGATCATCGCGGAACATGAAGCCGTAATCCTTGATCGTCGTGCCGCAGCCGGAGGCGGTGACGACGATCGCGTCGAGACCCTCTCCATCCATCTCTGCGATCCAGGCATCGATGGTGCGCTTGGCATGGGCATGGGCGGAATCCTCCTTGCCCATGTGATGGGTCAGCGCTCCGCAGCAGCCCTCGCCCTTCGGCTGGACCACCTCGACGCCATGGCGGTTGAGAAGACGGATCGCTGCCTCGTTGAAATCGGGGCGCAGCACGCTCTGGGCACAGCCCCGCAAGAGCGCGACCCGGCCGCGGCGCTTGCCCGGCCCGGCATCGCGACCCGTCTGGAAGAGATCGCTCACCTCCTGCGCCGAGGTATCGGCGGGGAAGATTCCCGGCCTGTCGGTGGGATTGCGGTTGGGCAGCTGGGCCGGTGCGAGGTCGAGCATGGCCGCGAGGCGGTTGCCGACGCGGGGCACGCGGGCGACCAGCGGCCGCAACGGCGCGCCGATCTTCGCCGCGAGCAGAGCGAGGCGAAAGCGGTTCGGGTAGGGAAGCACGAGGGCGAGCACCTGCCGCAGCAGCCGGTCGGTCAGGGGGCGCTTGTAGGTCTTCTCGATATGGGTGCGGGCATGATCGACGAGGTGCATATAATGCACGCCCGACGGGCAGGTCGTCATGCAGGACAGGCAGGAGAGACAGCGATCGACATGCTTCACCACCTCGCGGCTGGCCGCCTTGCCGCCTTCCAGCATGTCCTTGATGAGGTAGATGCGTCCTCGCGGGGAATCGAGTTCGTCGCCCAGGAGAAGATAGGTCGGGCAGGTCGCGGTACAGAATCCGCAATGCACACACGTGCGCAGGATCTTTTCCGAAGCCGCCATCGCGGGATCGGCGAGCTGCCCGGGGGAGAAGCTGGTCTGCACGGCGCGTCCTCGGCCTGATTGTTCTTTGAGACTGGCAGCTTGGTCTGGAGGCGTTCTTAGAACTGTACCAGATGCCTGCGCAATGCGTTCCGCGTCGCAGGGTCGTGGATCAGCGGTCGTCCGCAGTGCCGTTCGAGGACAGCGTGAATATCGTCCGCGACGTCGCTGTTCGACGGATGCTGCAACCGCCGATGCGCTCCGAACCGGTTGAGCAGGATCGAGACCGCGATTTCGGGCCTGCGGCGCGACGCCGACAGGCCCGACGATGCCCTCACCGATCCCGTGAGACGGTGAGAAGGCGGGCGATGAACCAGATCGGCACCACGACCGCGGCGCCCGCCAGAATCCAGCGGCCGAAATCGTGGAAGGTCTCGAAGCCCAGATCGATTAGGTGTCGCGACAGATCGTAGATCTGCCAGAACAGCAGGCCCGGCGTCAGGCCGAGCATCGCCATCACGGCGCCGACCAGCACCGACAGGAAGAGCAGCTTCACCGCCACCGCGGCGGGCGAGCCACCGAGAAAGCGGTTCAGTCCCGAGCGTTGGCGCGGTGCGCCGTAACGCGGATCGGCGTAGCCGCTCTGCCCCGGCGGTAAGCCGCGCCGCGTATCGTGATCGCCGATCATGCCGTCCGGTCCCTCATCCACGCCCAACGATCCACAGCGACGTTGCTTCGCCGCCACAGCCGTGTGAAACCGCGCGCCCCTTCCCGTCGTTGGACGCATTCGCGGCTTCTGGCAGATGGCACCGGGACGCGTTCCGCTCAAGATGGCGGGCTGCCGACGAGCGGCCCATACGGGAACCCGAGAAAGGCCCCATGATCGACCACGCCTTGTTCGATCCGGCGACGATCGATCCGGAGACCAAGACGCTCAACGCCGAGATCGTGGCTGCCCATGCCGCGCAGCCCGACCCGTGGTCGCTGCCGATCGCGGAGGTGCGCGCCCGTCGTCGCGAGGGCACCAAGGCCTCCCCGGCCATGCCGCGCAGCGCCCGGGCCGAGACCCTGACGATCGACGGTCCCGGCGGGCCCCTCTCGCTGCGGGTGATCCGACCGAAGGGCAAGGCGCGCGGCGCCTATCTCCATATCCATCGCGGCGGCTGGGTCTGGGGCGCGGCCGACGAGCAGGACCCCTGGCTGGAGCGGATCGCCGATGCCTGTGGCTTCATCTGCCTGTCGGTCGAGTATCGTCTGGCGCCCGAGCATCCTTATCCCGCGGCGCTGGAGGATTGTGAGGCTGCCGCTCTCTGGCTCGCCGGGCCCGGCCGCCGCGAACTCGGCGTTACCGCCCTGACCATCGGCGGGGAATCGGTCGGCGCGCATCTCGCCGTCATGGTGCTCTTGCGCCTGCGTGACCGGCACGGCCTCACCCGCGCCTTTCGCGGCGCCAATCTCAATGCCGGCTTCTACGATCTCGGCCTGACGCCGAGCGTGCGGCTCTGGGGTGAGGAGCGCCTCGTCATCAACTGCACCGACCTCGAGCGCTTCGCCGACGGCTATGTCCGCGAGGGCATCGATCGCCGCCGGCCCGATGTGTCGCCGCTCTACGCCGATCTGAAGGGTCTGCCTCCGGCTCTGTTCACGGTCGGCACCGCCGATCCGCTGCTCGACGACACGCTCTACATGTCGGCCCGCTGGGCCGCCGCCGGCAATGGCGGCCACACGGCGGTCTATGCCGGAGGCTGCCACGTCTTCGTGCGCTATCCCGGCCCCCTGACCGAGCGGGCACTCGAGTTGATCGACCGCTTCCTGATGGCGCTGGCGTGACGCGGATGACGGGGCGCGCCCCGCGCCTTACCTGAGCGGCGTGCCCCCTTCCCATCTCCCGCCGCTCTTCGCCGAGTGGTTCTCCGACCGTGGCTGGCAGCCCCGTCCGCATCAGCTCGAACTGCTCGCCACGGTACGGGGGGGACGCTCCGCCCTGCTCGTCGCCCCCACGGGTGCCGGTAAGACGCTGGCCGGATTCCTGCCGAGCCTCGTCGAGCTATCGGAGGCGGGCAAAGGTCGACGGGGGCTGCACACCCTCTACGTCTCCCCGCTCAAGGCGCTCGCCGTCGATATCGCCCGCAACCTCGACGCCCCGATTGCCGGGATGAACCTTCCGGTCACGGTCGAGACCCGTACCGGTGACACCCCCGCCCACAAGCGGACCCGCCAGATCGCCCGGCCGCCGGACATTCTGCTGACGACGCCGGAGCAGCTCTCGCTGCTTCTTGCCCATCGCGAGGCGGAGGGTCTGTTCGCCGGATTGCGGACGGTGGTGCTCGACGAGTTGCACGCGCTCGTGACCTCGAAACGCGGCGATCTCCTCGCCCTGGCGCTGGCCCGGCTGCGCCGGTTGGCGCCGGGCCTGCGGGCGATCGGCCTGTCGGCGACCGTGCGCGAGCCGGACGAGCTTCGAAAGTATCTGGTGTCGCAAACGCCCTCGCGGTCGCAAGCGGCGGAGCAGGCGGTCGCGGCGCCGGCCGCGGCCCCTGCGATGGCCGACCTCGTCGTGGCCGGCGGCGGCGCCAAACCCGACCTGCACATGCTCGACATCGGGCGCACGTTGCCGCTCGCCGGCCACACCGCCCGGCACGCCATGCCGGCGATCTACGACCTGATCCGCGCGCATCGCACGGTACTGGTCTTCGTCAACACCAGGCTTCAGGCCGAATACACCTTTCAGGAGCTGTGGCGGCTGAACGAGGACACGCTGCCGATCGCGCTTCACCACGGCTCGCTCGACGCCTCGCAGCGCCGCCGGGTCGAGGCCGCGATGGCGGCGGGGCAGTTGCGGGCCATCGTCTGCACCGCGACGCTCGACCTCGGGATCGATTGGGGCGATGTCGACCTCGTGGTCAATGTCGGCGCGCCGAAGGGCGCGAGCCGGATCATGCAGCGGATCGGCCGGGCCAACCACCGCATGGACGAGCCCTCGAAGGCCTATCTGGTCCCCGGCAATCGCTTCGAGATGCTCGAATGCCGCGCCGCCCTCGATGCCGTGGAAGAGGCGGCGCAGGACACGCCGGATGCGCGCATCGGGGCTCCCGACGTGCTTGCCCAGCACGTCCTCGGCATGGCCTGCGCCGACGCCTTCGATCCCCTCGACCTCTACGACGAGATCGTCTCCGCCGCTCCCTATGCCGGACTGACCTGGGAGGAGTTCGAGGCGGTGGTCGATTACGTCGCCACCGGCGGCTACGCCCTGCGCGCCTACGAGCGCTTCGCCAAGATCCTCAGAGGGGCGGACGGCAAGTGGCGGGTGCGCGACGCGCGCGTGGCGCAGCAATACCGCATGAATGTCGGCACCATCGTGGAATCGACCCACGTGAAGGTTCGGCTCGCCCGGCACCTGCGCGGCAAGCCCGGCACGGTGATCCCGAAGACCGGCAAGGTGCTCGGCGAGATCGAGGAGGACTTCTGCGAGACCCTGACGGTCGGCGACACCTTCCTGTTCGCGGGCGAGGTTCTGCGCTTCGAGGGGCTGGCGGAGGACGAGTGCATGGCGACCCGGGCCGGTCCCGGCACCGATCCGGCCATTCCCTCCTATGCCGGATCGAAATTCCCGCTCTCGACCTTCCTCGCCGCACGGGTGCGAGCCATCATCGCCGACCCGTTCGAGTGGGACCGGCTGCCGCCCCAACTCGCGACCTACCTGGCGCAGCAGCGTCGCCATTCGCTGCTGCCGGGCGAGCGCGACCTGTTGGTCGAGACGTTTCCGCGGTCGGGGCGATACTACCTCACGGCCTTCCCGTTCGAGGGGCGGCTCGCGCACCAGACCCTCGGCATGTTGCTGACGCGCCGCCTCGAGCGGGCGCGGCTGCGTCCCCTGGGCTTTGCCGCGAACGATTACGGCATCGCGATCTGGATGACGAAGGATGTGAGCGAGCGCATTGCCCTCTCGCCCAGCTTCGTCGAGGCCTTGTTCGATGAGGACATGCTCGGCGACGATCTGGAGGCGTGGCTCGACGAGTCCGCGATGATGAAGCGGACGTTCCGGCAATGCGCCGTCATCGCCGGCCTGATCGAGCGGCGGTTTCCCGGCCAGAAGAAAACGGGTCGGCAGGTCACGATCTCCACCGATCTGATCTACGACGTGCTGCGCCGCCACCAGCCCGACCACCTTCTGCTGCGCGCTGCGCGGCAGGATGCGGCAACCGGACTCCTCGACGTGACCCGCCTCGGCATGATGCTGAGGCGCATCCGGGGGCGAATCATCCACCGATCCCTCGACCGGGTCTCGCCGCTCTCCGTATCCGTCATGCTCGAAATTGGGCGCGAGCGGGTCTACGGAGAGGGGGCCGACGATATCCTGGCCGAGGCGGAAGCCGCGTTGCTCGAAGAGGCACTCGGCTGATCGAGAAGCGCCCCTCAACCCGACGACCCGTTGAGGATGCGACCTTGGCACTGGCCAAACGACTTGAGAAAACCGTGAAGGGCACCGACCTGTCGCTCGCCGGGGAGGCATTGAGCCTCGACCGCAGCGGTGCCCTGTGGCTGCCCGAACACCGCACGCTGGTCGTGTCCGACCTTCATCTGGAGAAGGGGTCGGCCTACGCCGCCCGGTCCGGTCAGTTCCTGCCGCCCTTTGACACGCGGGAGACGCTGTCCTGCCTGCACGAGGCGATCCAGCGGCTCGATCCGGCCTGCGTCGTCGCGCTCGGCGATTCCTTCCACGATGCCCGAGGGCCTGAGCGGATGGAGCCGGGCGACCGGGCGATGATCGCGGCCTTGCAGGAAGGGCGTGACTGGGTCTGGATCGCGGGCAACCACGATGCCGCGGTGAGTGAGGGGGTCGGCGGGCGCTATTGCGAGACCTTGACCCTCGGCGGCCTGACCCTGCGCCACGAGCCGTTGGTGGGCGCAGGCGACGGAGAGATCGCCGGCCACCTGCATCCCTGCGGCAAGGTCAGCATGCGCGGGCGTTCGGTGCGTCGCCGGTGTTTCGTGAGCGACGGTCGCCGCCTCGTCATGCCGGCCTTCGGGGCCTATACCGGTGGTCTGAACGTGCGCGACGTCGCCTTCGAGCCGCTGTTTGCCAACGGTTTCACCGCCTACCTGCTCGGTGACGGACGCGTCTTCGCCATCGGTCGGTCCATGCTCGGTCGCGACTGAGGGGGCCGCTCAGGTCTTGTCGGCGGTGTCCGTCTCAGGGGTATCGTCGAGCCGCGCGATCAGCTCGCGAAAGCGGTCGGGAATCGGTTGCTGTACGACGGAATCGTAGAGCGCTCGCAGATGATTGCCGATCCGCTGCTGGCTCTGGTCGTTCAGCTTGCCGCGCATTGCACTGGGCCGGTCGCCGGAACTCTCGCCGGCCGGCACGTCCTCTGTCATTCTCGGTCGATCCCCTTGCCGCCGCTTCGGCTCGCGATGACTCGCCGCGATTGTGTTGCGGCTTGACATGAGTCATGGCTGCAGCAGCAACGCCGCCATACGGGTTCGGTTCCGCGAGGCTTCAGGAACGGACGGGGCCCCGCCGCGTTAGCGGCGCATTGATAACGACGAAGAGCGCAGAGGCTCAGGGGAATCCATGTCGACAGCACAATTGGTCGTGCAGCACCTGCCTTACCTGCGCCGCTACGCCCGAGCCCTCACGGGCAGCCAAGTGGCCGGCGATGCTTATGTTGCGGCCACGCTGGAGACGCTGGTCAATGAGCCGGAGACCCTCGGCCGCTCGACCAACGTCAAGGCCGATCTGTTCCGTGTCTTCACCCGGATCTGGAACTCGCTCTCCGTGAATGGCCACAGCGAGCAGGTGCAGCACGATCTCCCGGCGGAAGTCCGCCTCGGCCAGATCACGCCGCTGCCGCGTCAGGCCTTCCTGCTCTCCTGTCTCGAAGGCTTCTCTGAGGAGGATGCCGGCGTCATTCTCGATGTGGACGTCGCCAAGGTGCGCGACCTCGTCGACGAGGCGGGCCGCGAGCTGGCCGCCGACATGGCCACGGAGATCCTCATCATCGAGGACGAACCGCTGATCGCGATGGACCTGGAGGCCCTGGTCGAAGGTCTGGGTCACAACGTCATCGGCGTCGCCCGCACCCGCACCGAGGCGATCAAGATCGCGTCCGACGGCAAGCGTCCCGGCCTGATCCTGGCGGACATTCAGCTCGCCGACGGCTCGTCCGGCCTCGACGCGGTGAACGACCTTCTCAAGACCTTCGAGGTGCCGGTGATCTTCATCACCGCCTATCCGGAGCGCTTCCTCACCGGCGAGCGGCCGGAGCCGGCCTTCCTCATCGCGAAGCCGTTCCAGCCCGCCAACGTCTCGGCGGTCATCAGCCAAGCGCTGTTCTTCCAGCAGAGCGCCCGCCGCCGCGAAGCCCGCAGCGCCTGATCCGAACGGTCTGACGAAACAAAGGGGCGCTGATCCGGCCGGATCGGCGCCCCTTTCGCGTTCGGTGAAGCGTCCGAGCGCGTTTGTGCAACGATGAGCCGGCGAAGAATCTGAAATACAGGGATGGGTGTCCGGCCCTAGGGACGTCCGGTGGCACCCCGGAACCCCTGTCGTGACGCTGGATGATCTCGGAGTACCGGTGCACCCGGCCGCGACACAATGTCAGCCCAGGAAAGCAATTCCGACGTTTCGACGCCGTCGCAGTCGTTTCCTTCCGCCGAATCCCGCCGCCGCGAGACGGCCTATCCCCGGCCTCGCTTTCACCCTGGCAGAGGCCTTGCTTCGTCGAATCCCCGAGGGACACTGGCCGGATCGAACAAATTTCCGGACCTTGTGGGGGCGAAGATGGCGGCTGGTTCGCGGCGTTTCTTCCGCGGCGTCGGGCGGAGCTTGCGGGGATCATGGTCCGGCCGGTCGGCCGGGTTCGGTCTTTGCCTGTTCGCCGGGCTGTTGACGACACACGGTCCGGTGCGCGGGGCGGTCGATGCTTCCGAAATCGTCCCACCGACGCGGTTCACGGACCCCCTCCTCGGTCCGTCCGACGCAATGCCCGCCCGCGTCGCGCTCGGACCGCAGGGGCGCGACGTCCGACTGTCGGGGGAACTGACCGAAGGCGTGGCGGATCGCTTGGCCCGCCTCCTCGACGCGCATCCCGATGTCGAGCGCATCCATTTGACGAGCGAGGGCGGCCTCGTGGACGAAGGGGCTGCCGTCGGTGCGCTCGTAGCGCGGCGCGGCCTCGTGACATACGTCCCGGATTATTGCGTGTCCGCCTGCACCCTGGCCTTCGTGCGCGGACGGGAGCGTCTCGTTCTGGAGGGAGCACGGCTCGGTTTCCACGCCCCCTATGAAGCGGGACCCTTCGGCATCGAGATCGAGGCCGACAGCGCACCTGAGCGGGCGGCCTACCTTGCCGCCGGGATCGAGCCGGCCTTCGTCGATGCCGCGCTGAAGGTGCGCCCCGACGATCTGATGGTCCCCGACGCAGCCCGCCTCATCGCGGCCCGCGTCGCCACCGGCGTGGTGGATGTCTACCGCTTCCCCGATTCCACCCTCGATGACGGCCCGGACCCCATCCAGGCCAGGGCCTTGGTCCTGCGCAGCGTTCCGATCCTCACGGAGATCGAGAGGGCGGCCCCGGACATCGTTCGGGACCTCGTCGCATGGTATCTCGACGGCTACGCACAGGGCCGATCAGAAGGCGAAGCGATCGATGGTCTCCGGCGCAGAGCCGCCCGCGTCGTTGCGGGAGCTTTTCGAGAGGCGGAACCGACGACGCTCCTCGCCCTCGGGCGTACGACCCTGCGCATGCTCAACCGTGTCGGGCCCGAACGGGACGGCACCTGCGCCGCCGCAAGCGAGGGTTTGGGTGCCGTGCTGACCCGCAGCGGCATCGGCGAGTCCGAATTGGCCATCGCCCGGGCGATCTTTCCGCGACATCCCGTCCTCGACCCATCACCGGAAACCTCGCCGCTCGCCTCGCGCGACTGTGCCGACCTGCGCCGCGCCTTTAGCGCCGCCCTCGCTCACCCCTCGCCCGAAGCCGCACGGGCGCTGCGCCCGCTCTTCTTCCCCGAGGGATCTTTCGCCCATGTCACGGCGCAGGCAGAGTGACACGACCTGCCTCCGCGCGGCCGGAGGTTCCGAAATCGGCCATCCACCTGGGTTTTTGCGGCGCATTTCGATGGACCGACGGGGTCGATATGCGCGGGGAAGGGGCCGGATCGCTCCCACAACCGATTGCAAGGTCCTTGGCCTCCGCTCTAGACCCATTGGTGCGCCGTCATAGGACCGGCTGCGAGGGAAGAACG
The DNA here is from genome assembly GCF_022179765.1 of Methylorubrum suomiense. Lineage (GTDB taxonomy): Bacteria > Pseudomonadota > Alphaproteobacteria > Rhizobiales > Beijerinckiaceae > Methylobacterium > Methylobacterium suomiense. The sequence goes on from NZ_BPRE01000002.1 coordinate 380,552, forward strand.
GCGTGAGGACAAGGGCATGAGCCTCGGGATCGCGAGCGGAACCGGCGCAGGTTTCGGCCTCACACGGCCGGCTCCCCCCGTCGCGGTCGATCTGCGGCTCTACGGTCTTCTCGATGTCGGGGTCTTGGGGGGCGACGCCGCGGTTCTGGCCGAACTCGCGGCGGCCTCGGTCGCCGGCGGGGTGACCCTCCTGCAGTACCGCGAGAAGGACATCGGCGATGCCCGGGCCGCGCTCGCCCGGATCCGAGCGATCCGCGCCGCGGTCGCCGGCCGCGTTCCGGTGCTGATCAACGATCGGGTGGATCTGGCGCTCGCGGCGGGCGCCGAGGGCGTGCATCTCGGACAATCGGACCTCCACCCGGAAGAGGCCCGGCGTCTCCTCGGCCCCAAGGCGATCATCGGTCTGACAGTGAAGTCCGGTGCACAGGCGGACGAGCTCTACCGCCTGCCGATCGACTATGCCTGCATCGGCGGCGTCTTCGCCACGACGAGCAAGGACAATCCCGACCCACCGGTCGGCCTCGATGGCCTGCAGCGGATCGTGTTCCGTGCCCGCCTCGCCCGTGGGCAGGCTCTGCCGCTCGGCGCCATTGCCGGCATCGATGCCGGTAACGCGGCCTCCGTGATCCGTGCCGGGGCCGATGGTGTCGCCCTGATCGGGGCCCTGTTCAAGGGCGGGGACACCGAGGGCAGGGCGCGAGATCTTCGCGCGCGGATCGATGAAGCTCTGAACGCACGGACATCGTGAGGCGCTCGCGGGCCGGCGGGGGAACTCAGGCGGATACACGGCGTCGAACTGACCCGGTCGAGCTGTCCGCTTAGGGCTCATGGGGGAACGCGGAGGCCGTGGCGGATGAGGCGTTCTGGGGGGCAGATCAATCCAGGCGGCCTTTCCGGTGCGACGGCGTGGTCCTTGCCTTCCGTCCCTCCCATCACGGGTCGAGATCCGGTCGGCAAAGCCGTTGGCATCTGTCTTGAGATCGGTCGCAACAGCATCATGACGCGGAAGGATCGACCGTGGCGGGCTTCGTCTGAGAATGGGTGAACCGTCCGATGCCCTGGTGTTGTGTCGTGGCGGCGAAGCCCTGACGAATGGCGCACGGCATGACAGGGGCCCGTAATGAACCGCTGGGTCGCGTCGCACCCGGTGCCTGCTTGCGCGATGTTGCGGATCATCGCCGTGATGACCGGCGTGGGTAGCGCGAAGGTCGCGGCCCGGCTTGAGGAGGGGACGCAATGACCTCGCTGCTGCTGCGAAACGCCGATGTCCTCGTCACCATGGACAGTGCCCGTCGCGAGATCCGCGGCGGCGGCGTCTATATCGAGGACAATCGGATCGTCGCGGTCGGGCCCGCCGAGACTGTGCCGGACAGGGCGGACGAGGTGATCGACATGGCCGGGCATGTCGTGCTGCCCGGGCTCGTCAACACCCACCATCACATGTTCCAGACCCTGACCCGCGCCTTGCCGGGGGCGCAGGATGCTGAGCTGTTCGGCTGGCTCAGGGCGCTCTATCCGATCTGGGCACGGCTGACGCCGGAGATGATTTACGTCTCGACCCAGACTGCGATGGCCGAACTGATCCTGTCCGGCTGCACGACCTCCAGCGATCACCTCTACCTTTATCCGAACGGCTGCCGCCTCGACGATTCGATCGAGGCGGCGGACGGCATCGGCATGCGCTTCCACGCCGCCCGTGGCGCCATGAGCGTCGGCGAGAGCGAGGGCGGCCTGCCGCCGGACGCCCTCGTCGAGGATGAGGGCGCGATCCTCGCCGAGACCCGCCGTCTGATCGAGCGCTGGCATGATCCGGATCGCTACGCCATGCGCCGGATCGTGGTGGCGCCCTGCTCGCCCTTCTCGGTCAGCCGCGATCTGATGCGGGAATCGGCCGGACTCGCCCGAGCCTACGGTGTCGGTCTGCACACCCATCTTGCCGAGACGGCCGACGACGTCGCCTATAGCCGCGAGCGGTTCGGGATGACGCCGGCCGAGTACGCGGCCGAACTCGGCTGGGTCGGGCAGGACGTGTGGCACGCACACTGCGTGAAGCTCGACGAGGCCGGCATCCGCCTGTTCGGACGGACCCGCACTGGCGTCGCGCACTGCCCGTGTTCGAACATGCGCCTCGCCTCGGGCATCGCGCCGATCGGCCGGATGCGTTGCGAGGGGGTCAGCGTCGGCCTCGGCGTCGACGGCTCCGCCTCCAATGACGGTTCGCATATGCTGGGTGAGGCGCGCCAGGCCATGCTGCTGGCCCGGGTCGGGTTCGGTCCCACCGCCATGACCGGCCGGGAGGCGCTCGAAATCGCCACCCGTGGTGGCGCCCAGGTGCTCGATCGCGACGATATCGGGGCTCTGGAGCCCGGCATGGCGGCGGACGTGGTCGCCTTCGATCTGCGTGGCCTGGAAACCGCGGGCGCCCTGCACGATCCCGTTGCCGCGCTCGTCTTCTGCGCGCCCCAGCGGGTGGCCTGGAGCATCATCAACGGCCGCGTGATCGTGCGCGAAGGACGCCTCACCACCGTCGACAGCCGCGCATTGGCCGCCCGCCACAACAAGCTGGCGGCCGACCTCGTACGCGGCGAGGCGTGATCCCGCTGAGCAGCAGCCTTATCCAATTCCGGAGCCGCTTCGATGACCGCCTCGTCCTACAATCCAGCCTGCGGCGGCCTGCCACCACAGAGTGCCTTGATGACGGGCCGGGCCGTGTTCACAGAGGCCTATGCCGTGATTCCGCGCGGCGTCATGAGCGACATCGTCACCAGCCTATTGCCGTTCTGGGAGGGCACGCGGGCCTGGATGCTGTCACGTCCGCTCTCGGGATTTTCCGAGACCTTCGCGCAATATCTGATGGAGGTGGCGCCCGGCGGTGGCAGCGATCAGCCGGAGCCCGATCCGGGTGCCGAGGGCGTGCTGTTCGTGGTCGGTGGCGGGCTGCGCCTCACGCTCGACGGCATCACGCACAGCCTGCGCTCCGGCAGCTACGTCTATTGTCCGCCCGGCGTGACATGGAGCCTGCGCAACGACGGAGCGGAGCCGGCGCGCTTCCATTGGATTCGGAAAGCCTATGAGCGCGTTTCCGGGATCGAACCGCCCGCAGCCTTCGTCGCGTTCGAGCCCGACATCGACCCGGTCTCCATGCCGGACACACAGGGAGCGTGGGCGACGACACGCTTCGTATCGCCCGACGATCTGCGACACGACATGCACGTCAACATCGTCACCTTGCAGCCTGGCGCCTCGATTCCATTCGAAGAGACGCATGTGATGGAGCACGGCCTGTTCGTGCTGGAGGGCAAGGCGGTCTACCGGCTCAACCGGGATTGGGTCGAGGTGCAGGCCGGCGACTTCCTCTGGCTGCGCGCGTTCTGCCCTCAGGCCTGTTACGCGGGCGGCCCCGGCCCGTTTCGCTACCTGCTCTACAAGGACGTGAATCGCCACGCCGCGCTGACGCCCTTCCGTTCGGCCCGATGAGCGCGCGTACGATCCGCGTCGCGCCCCTGACGCCGTCCGCATTCGCGGCGTTCGGCACGGTCATCGACAAATCCGCCGCCGCGCCGCGCCCGATGAATGCCGGTAAGGCGCGCCGCTACCATGATCTCGCGCAGGTGTTGGTGGCGGGCGACGACAGCCATGTGGTCATCGGTCATGTCGAGGCCGAGCCCTACGCCTTGCCCCTGCGTCTCAGCCTCGTCGAGCGCCATCCCCTCGGTGCCCAGGCCTTCGTGCCGTTAAACGCGGCGCCGTTCCTGGTCGTGGTCTGCCCCGACGAAGGCGGGCGACCGGGGACGCCATTGGCGTTCCTCACCGCACCGGGGCAGGGGATCTGCTACCGGATCGGCATCTGGCACGGTGTCCTGACCCCGCTCGGCGCGGCTCAAGACTTCCTGGTCATCGACCGCGGCGGCGTCGGCCCCAATCTCGAAGAGCACGTCTTCGATGAGCCGTGGCTCATCGTCGAAGCGGATACGGCCGACCAACGCCGCACTCTGCCCTGATCCGTCCACCCACTGCGCCGAGCGCGCAGCGGTTTCGGTGCCGTTTCGCATTCGTCGACACGCAGCCTTAGGCTTGCCAAAACCGACCCATCCGTCTAAGACCCGGCCACGATCGCGGACCGCCCAAACGGGCCTGTTCCGGCATCGACGCCGCAATAGCTCAGCTGGTAGAGCACCTCATTCGTAATGAGGGGGTCGGGGGTTCGAATCCCTCTTGCGGCACCACTACTTAGCTCTACTCTGCTTACTGGAAACGCTCTCCGGTAAGCACATAGTAAGCACCTTGCCGAAACCGCCCGTACCGTTTCCGAGCTGTTCACGGCGAAGGCCGTCATCAACGAGGATGTGAACTGCCTGGTGACGGCGAAACTCGACGGCAAAACGCATCGCGCTTCGCTCTCTGACGGCTACGCGGTCGACCTGTCCGCGACCGTGGAGGCAAGCGCTTTCGTCGGGTCGGTGCTCGGTAAGAAGGACAGCGCACCGGCGACCAGTCGCAGCGCGTCGCGGACGGCGATCCTTGCTGGCGCGGGTGGTGAAGGCGTGAGCGCCCCTGGTCATCTTGTCGAGGCAGAGCCTGATGGCCACGCCGTCGTGATGGTTGGACATGAGGTGGCTGGCACCGGCTCCCCCAATGCTGAGTATTCCGGCCCAGGCAATCAAGGATCCGACCGGGCGCATGATGGGTCGGCATCTGAATCGGGAAGCCGGCGCCGCGTACCTTTCTGAATGGTTCGCTGCACGTGAGGAGGGCAGCGAATGTTCAAAGACCCACTGGGCCACGCCTTGAAGCGCTACCTCGCCGAGGGCGATCGCACGAACCCGGTGCGCATACAGGAACAGCCGAGACCTATGCGCTAGTGGCAGTTCCCGCCGACGCTGGTTCTGGTCGGCTGAGCGTTCGCTCTGGCCGTACGGCGGCTGTGGCCTTCAGGGTGAGGTAAAACTTCGATTCTGTGGCCCGCGGTACCCTTCGCGAAGACTGTGTCCGATGCTGGTATCCGAGACGACTTCCACCAAGCTTTTTCCCCAAGCGGCCGAGTGGAAGCTACAGCTCCCGACTCGTCGCGGGGACCGATCGCCGGATCCTCGCCCAGCCGCAGTGATATGGGCGATGATGCATGAGGACGCTGCAGATCTCGTTGATTGCTTCGGTACAGAGGCGTCAGCTCGCGGTTGAACGGCAACGCAGTTGTTTGCCGTCCACCCCAGCATAGAAACCTAGGGCCGGTTCTGGACGCTGCGCTTGAGCGAGCCTCGGACGCGACGCAGCCTAATTACAAGAATGCAGACGGACATCGTCGGCGATGGGTGCGTATGCTCATTCGAGATCAAGGACTAGGTGGTCAAGCGCGCTCTGACGGTGCCATTCAACGACCCGGCTCCGGTTGTAAACGGCAGGAAATGAGCGAATGCACCAGTCAGACTGCGCATTCCCTAACAGCCAGCCGGCGGATCTCGCGATAATGGCGATGAACGTTTTCGTAAATCTGCTCAAGGAGGCTACCGTGCAAAAACGTGAAGGCTCTGACGTCGAGGCCGCCACCGATGCTCTGCTACGGTGCATCTTTGAGAGTGAGCGCGTTGGCGCAACCTTCAGTGCGGTATGCGATGGAGGGGTACTCACGACCTGGCAGGTGCCCGGGAGGGCTCAGCTTGGGCCGGATCTTGGCTGTGTCGGCGCAGACCCGGATGGAGACGCCTATTGGGGAAAGCTCATTCTCTTAGGCGAAGGCCTTTATGCAGCTGGAGGCCTTGATGCGTTGGATGAAGCAAATATGCATATTGTTCAAATGGACCCACAGCATTCGGATTGGCGCGCAATGGTGTTGGAAAGTGTGTGGTTCAATATCGGGCGCGGGACTTAATGCGATTGCAACGGAGGGGAGCAGACACCACGCATCAGGCTTGCTCTTCTCGAGCGCGAAGCTCGCACAAACGGACAGGTGAGCATCTCTTATCGTAGCAATGTCGGAATGCATCACCTCTAATACCAGCGCCTCCGCGCCTCGACTAGGCAAAGCGCGGATCCTGTAATCTCAGCTTAGTAAACTCCGCAGAGGCCAGGCCCCCCTGGAAAGAAGGGTCTTGCCGACTCGGGACGTTCACTTCTCCCGAATCCAGGCGCCGCTATGCAAGATCTTCAGGGCCAGTATTCCGGAAATTGTACTGATGTTTTCGCGCATTAAGGCTTTTCGCGGCGTCCAGTATAGCAGATTGGATTGGGCCGAAGCGACTGCGAAGCATGTTCACCCTGTCACGAGAAACGTGGTATTTTCCATTCAGCTCTTCCATTATTTCAGCAAAATCACTTGCGCTGCATTCCTGCCCTTTCAGTGCGGCAGCAAGAGTGTCCGCCGTAGCCATCATCTTAAGATCGCGCTTGATTTCGATTGTCGAAGGAAGCCGGATTCTTCGTCCGAAGCGTAGCATTGTAGTCATAGCCGCAAACCTTCTATTAGTTAATTTGTTATCCGAAGACGACGCAGATTAAAAAACATTCATTGATTCATTGGCACCTACAAAAGGTAACTAATTTTGCAGCATTTATGTTCCGGCGACATTCTCTAAATATTATAAAATAACATATCTAATATTATGTCAAGGGAAGCACCAATAACTCGATTGAAAATGCATGGTAAGCTACGGGAATGACTTCGGAGAGGGCTAGAGGGCATGTATGTTGAGCTCAAGCCCCTTTTACTCATTAATTTATACGATTAAATTAGACAATATAAATGTCATTATTAGACATGAATGAGTAACTATCGTAATATGATTTTAGACAAATACAAGTTACATAATTGCTTTACAATATCAATGCTTGTTATATTAATAAAAGTATTTACAGAAATCTATTGTAGAAATCTTGTAATATGAGATCCTGATTATGAAAGTTAATGTACAATAATATTTAGAAAATAATATTTTAAAAGGCACTTGAATATGTGATTATGGCAACCAATATGTATGTTGAAGTACATTCAAAAAACGATTTTGAGGATAAACGTGTTCCAATGACCGTCTTGAATTTTCTGAGTCGCGGCAGCAAAGTCGGCGCGGCAAATAAAAATCAGCTGGTTAATAGCCCCAATCGGAAACAACCACACAAGATAGATGGGCTCAAACCAAGCCTATCTGTAGCTCCAAGTTCAGCTTGGTATTATGATGCTGCTATTCGCGAAGAGCTTGAAAGTTTTCCAGGGATGAAACGCTAAAACACCTCGTGTGGCGCCATCAATTGCAAGATTTAGCGCAAAACGGGGAACGGACGTTGCATACTGAAGATATGGAGCATGTTATGACCCTCCCACGGCTGACTGGCCTGGAATATTATTGGTTCGGAAAAAGCCAATCGGTTGCATCAATCTACTCGCACCACCAACAAATGGAACTCGATCCAGCTGTCGCAGATTTAGTTCTGGCGATAAAAAATGATGCAAAGTCCTGCTATACGGGTCCACAGTCGCTGCGGCGGCTCGCTGAGCGCTTAAATAACGAAGCTGCCGACGCTACGTTTATGGAAGCCCTGTCTGTGCTGGACGATGAGAAGCATGTTGAATCTGGACGTCGCGTGCAAGCCATGCGCTGTTTATCATCACGCTTTCTCACCACAGCCGACGAGCTTCAGATGGCGAAAATGCACACTAAAGTTTAAAATCAGCTATTTTCTATATATTGCCACGATAATTGCACTTTATGGCATTCACGGAGTCAGATCATAACTAATCTCAGCAAGCACCAATCGCTCAAATATCTCGGCACGGTACGTGGGCGAGGGAATTTATCGATTTCAGATGGTCAGATTGACCTCGGCATCGTCAGCTATGAGATCGATAGTTACTTCGACCGAAAGTCATATTTTGCAGACGGTCAAATCGAAGGTAATACTGTGCATCTAACAAGAGCTTTCGAAGCCGGCACCGCTTAGATTTTTTTGTCAAAGAATCGATCCGTCGAGATTGTTCTCGATGATCCGAACGGCAATTCGGCGGTCGAGGTTGTGATCCAACGTCGGCTTCCGCAGGAAATCTCTTAGATGCCTGCTCATTTGAAAGGTGATAATTATGTTGCGAATGTCGGCGCGAACAACAACATTGCTCGTCGCATGCGTTCTATCAGTATCTTTGGTAACAAACTCTAGGGCTCGGGCAGAACTGCTCGCATCAAAGGTCGAGGTTGATCGTTCTGAAGCCAAGCGTGCCACTGATATGAAGGCGCGGGCTGAACATGCGCAACGACTGGCGGAGACCCGCGAGCGCCGCTGGGATCAGAAAATGAAGGCCGTTAGTCAAAGCATCTGCATTGGCTGCTGAGACGATTTCTGAGGTGAAAGTAGTTCTCCGAGAAGACTACCTCAGTGGCAGAATTTAAGTCATGTGGCGCGATCGTCGGTTCTTTCCATAAAGACGGCAATGCCATCAATGAGCTGCGACTTGTTGACAATGTGGCTTACGTTTGCAGCTCTGCAGCTTACGTTCGAAGCGACGGCAGCAGGAGGAAGGCATATGGGTAACAGCGCCCCTGCTCCTACCTACGTCGCTCAGCCGTCCGTCGAACAAACGATCGCACGGTGCAGAAGGCCTCCCCGGTCGACCTCAATGCCAAGGGCGTCCGTGAGGACGATGTTGGTGTGTCCGTAGCCAGCCCAATCGTCTGCTAGGCACATGGCACTCGACGGATTGCAGCGGGTAGCTTTGCGGAGCACGCCCATAGGGGAGCCGAGACCGTATAGGGCAGGATTGCCGGTGACATAGGCGAAACTCAGCTTCTAGTGAATGCCTTAGGTCAACCAGCCCCAACCATAGATCGTGCCGCGGAAATGTACGATTTCGACAGTGTGTGTGAGCGTTGTAATCGCCATGGCTTTGTGCCGGCGGTGCGCCACGTTGTTGGAGGCGGCGTGAGCGCCCAAGACGAAAAACCCCGCCGCGGCGAGCCGGGCGGGGCGCAGTCCTTATCCTTGGGAGGATAGGAGCACTCTATACGTAGCCGTATCGCAGGACCAGTACGCCGTCGGACATCGCGCTCATGCTTCTGACGCCATAGCGCATGAAAAAAGGCGCCCCGGCCGAAGCCGAGGCGCCTGGAGCGTGAACAGGTGTCAACGGCCGAGAGTCAGCCTGACGGTCGCCGTCCGCGCTCCAATTCGTCAATCCGGCGCTGCATCGCCTGGATCGTGTCGCGCGGCGTGTTCAGGTCGGACAGGTCCTTGCGCAGGCTGTCGATTTGACGCTGTATTCCCTCGTCCTTCTGGCGCTGGGCAGCGGCGCGCTCGTCATGCTCGCCGCGGGGAACGAGCGTCTTCTGCACGGTGTCGACGTCCCGCTCGACGCGCTCAATTCGAGCATCGGTAAGCCGCTGGAGGTCGTCGCGCCGCTGCGTGATGACATTGAAGCGGGCATCGAGATCGACACGCGGCACGAACGACTCGGTGCGGCCCTCCACCTTTGCGATCAGCCCCTCGAGCCGGCCCTGGCCCGCGTTGATCCACGAGAACCCCATGCCGCCGACGATGGCGAGCACGGTCACCAGGATCGAGATCGGTGCCCAATTGATGCCCGATCGGGCATCGAGCTTCGTCACGATCGACTTGATGCCCTCCTCGATCCCGGTGACGCGGGTTTCGAGCACGCCGATGCGGGCCTCGACGGGGTTGGTGGTCATGACATGCGAGCCTCGGTAAGGGCGCGGAAGATTGCCCTCATCCCCAGCGGAGGAGGGTCGTTGCAGACGGGTTAGGGCTTCACGCCGCCGGGCATCGCCCCGGGCACGCCCTGCGTCCGCTCGATGGTGCGTTGCGCGCCCAGGCCGAGCATTCCGAACAGCAGCGTCATCAGCGCTTCCATCGGCAGGGACGGCGCGGCCGGAATGGCGGCGCCGATCATCACGCCGACAATGCCGGTCACCCAGGACATCACCGGGCCGACGACGAATTGATAGGCGAGGCCGGCGACGCAGACCCAGCCGCAGGCCGGACGCCAGCGGGCGGAGAACCGATCGTTGCCCTGCGCCTCCACCGCGTTCACGCCGATCTGTGCCTTGGCGATTTCGGCCGTCGCCTGGATGACGGCGACTTCGCGCGTCGAGATGACCGCCTCAATGTCGCGCGCCGCGGCTTCGCGTGCGGCCGGGTCCGGCACGAGCCGATCAACGACGACCTTCGCGATGTCAGCCACGGACGGCAGGGCGGCGCCGATACCCTGACCGATTGCCGGGCCCGCGCCTCCGGTCAGGACGCCGCCGACGATACTGCCGATAATACCACCTGCCATGGGATCAGCCTTTCACGGGGTAGGCGGCACGAAGCCTGCCGAGAATGGTGGCGAGCCAGCCGACGGCCGGCGCCGGAGAGGGCGCAGAAGAAAGCCCGCCGGAGGTGGCGGGCTGGGGAGCGGGAGCGGTCGGCGCGGTCGTCATCGGGGCCAAGGGATCGGGCACCGGCTTCGCCACCGGTACGGGACCGGATGAGGCCCAGACCGGGTTCGGGTCCCCGCGGCGCGCACGCGGCAGCGCTCGGCTGTAGGGCGTCGCGGCCTGGTCCCGCTCGCCTTGCCGGCGCGGGATAATGACGGCAGGCTTGTTCCACATCAGGAACGCCTCGATCGCGCCCGCCATGTCGCCCGCATTGGCGCGGCGCACGATGGAGCTCTGTTCGAAGCCGACCGGGCCGATGTTGTAGGCCAGCGACACGCAGGCGTCGAAGAACTCCTGTGGCCACGCCCGGTCGGAGCGCAGCGCCTTGCGGACCGGGTCGACGTATTTCGCGACAGCCTGCGCGAACAGCGCCTCGCTCTGGGCCTTCGTGATCTTGAGCCCAGGTGTGACCTTGATGAGCCCCGACGCCGTGGTGATCCCGACGCCGATGGTGAGAACGCCGACCGAATCCTTGTAGGCGGTCAGCCGCTCGCCTTCGCGCGCCACGAGGGCCGCGCGTCCGATGGGGGACAGATCCATTGTCTTCTCCGATAAGGGCGAGGGCCTGAAGCCGCTATTCGACGAACCGGGCGGTCATGACCGTGCTCGGGATGCCGCCTGCGGCCGCCACGGTCGCAACCGATCCGGTGCCGGTGATCCGACCTTGAAACTCGACGTAATCGCCGGCCTTGAGCGTGAGGCGCTCGCCGACCTGCACCGGCGTCAGGAACGCGCCGTTCGGGCAGTAGGCGAAGACCGTCGCGACCGTGTTGCCGTTGACGCGAATGTCGAGCAGCACCCGGTCGCCACTGTTCAGGCCGGAGACGACCGAGCGAAGCGCGACGTCATAATCGCCCGGCGACTTGATCGTGAGCCGCTGCGTCGCCGTGCTGAACTCGGAGCGGCGATCGGTGGAAACCGTATCCAGGCCGAGGGCGACCCCGCCGGCCGTGAGCGGCACCGCAGCGGCGGCCGAGACGCGCACGTTGGTCTTCACGTAGGGGACGAATTTGCCCCCATCCGTCATGTGGGCCACCTCTCCGGACCGTCCGGGCTGCACGAGCTTGTTGTCGGCATAGTCGTTCGAGCCGGCATTGCTCCGAACGATCCCGTAGCTCGCGCCATTCGGATCGAGGGTGTTGTTCTCGATGACGTTGCCGGTCGGCAGCTGCGTCGCGCCGCCGGTGTTGCCGGAGCCGTTCGCGCCACCGTTGTCCTGCATCAGCACGCAAGCGGAGGTCGCCGTGCTGAAACTCGGATTGGCGGCGTAGTCCTTCACCAGGTTGCCGCTGACCCGATTGCCGGTGGTGTTGCCGACGTCCTTCTCGGTTGAGCCCGCCAGCGTGATCCCGGCGAGGCCGAAGCGCATGATGACATTGCCGAAGGCGGCGTTGTTCTTGGCCCCGTGGATGAACTTGAGGCCGAAGATGTAGCAATCGAGCAGCTCGTTGCCGGAGAAGGTCCCATGAGAACCGAAGCTGTCGATGCCTTCGCCGACGAAGCGGATGTAATTGCCGATCACGCGGGCATAGAGCGTGCCGCAGAGATTGATGCCGTCGGTCTGGTAGCCGTAGGCGGCCAGGAAGTCGGCGCCGACCTTCAGGCCGACGATGCGGTTACCTTCGATCAGCACGCCGTCGCTGAAGATGCCGCCGACGCGATCGTTGTCGATCTCGATGCCGGTGATCTGGGGAACGTTCGCGGCCAGCCATCCCGTCGAGTTGTCGAGGAAGTCGTGGATGTGGTTGCGAACGATCCGCCCGTTGCCCTGCAACGTGCCGGCGACGATGCCCTTGCCCAGCGGGAAGCCGACGATCTCATTGTCGGCGATGAGGGCGTCGAGGACGTTGAAGGCGCGCACGGCCGACACGGCGCGGATCAGGTCGGTGCCGGACCCCGACGGCCCTCCGTAGACGACGCGCACGTTCTCCAGGCTCGGCGCGAGCGAGGCTTTCGCCGGATCGGTGGGATGCCCCGACAGGTCGATGACGACCGCGTTATTGCCCTTGCGCCCGTCGGGCGTCAGGTCCTGGTTGTTGAACGAGCCGCGACGGGCCAGGATCTTCGACCCGCCCGCGCCGAGGAGACCGCCACCCGCCGGGATCACGATCTTGGTGTTGCACCCGTAGACGCCACCGCCCTTGAGACCGACCTTCCGGCCGGAACTGGCCATATACTCGATGGCCTGAGCGAAAGCGGCATCCTTGTCGCGACCGCTGCCCAGCGCCCCGAAATAGTCGAGGGTGCGCAGGGGGGCGCTCGCATCGACGGACATCTCGGGAATAATCGATCGGACGACGTCGGACGCCGCGTCATAGACGACACTGTAGATCCGGCCCGCTCGGAGCACGACCGGGACATCGGCGCCGGCCGAAAGCCAGTCGACCGCTGGCAGACCGTCGAGGCGCAGCGTCGGGGCGATCACGCTGTCGCGGTTGGCTCGCACCATGAATTGCAGGCCGGCCCGTAGGCCGGTCAGGCCGACGCCGGTCGTGACGGTGTAGGCGTCACCGACACCCGCGGTCGTCAGCGCGCCGCCCTGCGCGTCGCTCATTCGACGGATCGCGGCCATGACGCCGCGGATCAGCGACGGGATTTCCCGTCCCGACGCACCGTCGTGAGCCGGAATGCTGCGGTCGGCCACGGCGTTGCCGCTCGGCTGGGGGGACCAGTCGATGACGCTCATGCGAGATGTCCGATTTTTGAGGAGCCGAAGGCGCTCAGGCCTTGATGGCGAAGACGACGACGAGGCCCGGCGGGATGTTCGGGTGAGCACCGCCACCGCCCGCGTTATCGACGCTGACCGTGTGACTGTGCGCCGGGACTTCCGGAACGGAGTGCGTGTGATCGGGCGCGCCCGGGATCGAGTGCGAGTGCGCAGACACGCCGTCGGTCGTCAGGCTGTGGGCGTGACCGTCGACCGGATCGGTGGTGAAGGGGTGAGCGTGTTCGCCTGCCGGATCGGTCTGTGCCGTCGAGTTGGTGCCGGGCGGGTAAAGCTGGGTCACCGCGAAGAGTGCGCTGCCCTTCTCGTAGATGGTCTGTCGCTCGTATCGCTGGCCGTGGACGTGCTCGCCTGCGACGCCGGTGTTGCCGCTGTGGCTGTGGCCGCCTGCGGTCTGGGTCGTTCCGGTGTGGCTGTGAGCGCCACCCGCACCCGTCGTGCTGGCCGCGACCGCCCCGCCTGCGCCCGTCGTCGTCGCTGGCTGCGCCCCGGCCGAGCCGGTCGAACCGGTGTGCTTGTGGGTCGGCATCTGCCCGTCGGTCAGCGTCACCGTCGCCGTGCCGCCGGTGCTTCCGACGGCACCATTCAGGCCGCCGTCACCGTTCAGGCGGCCTGCCGCCGAACCGCCCATCGCGTCGGCGCCGAACGGCGCCCGTCCCCGCAGGTCCGGCACGCGGAAGTCTGTGTCGCTGGTCGAGCCGTGGGCGGTGCCGATGGCGCCGAACAACGCGTCGTAATTCGTTCGAGACAGCGTTCGCCCGTCGCAGACGACCCAACCCTTGGGAATCGCCGTCTCGGTCCCGAACATCTCGATTTTGCCGGGGGCGTCGGGGACCGGCGAGACCAGAATGTAGCGACCGAGAACCCTCACCCATCGCGCGCGATAGACGACGTTGGGGGTCAGATCGCCCGGCCCCATGGCGATATTGCCGGGCCGGTGGAGCGGACGTGAGGGCGCGCCATCCACCACCATCTCGACGGGCCCGGTGTTTTGGCTGTCGACCGTAAAATTGAATTCGAAGGCTTTGGTGAGATTGACGCCCTGCGCGGTGGCGAGCGTGATCGTTCCGCGGGTCGGACCCGAACCAGCGATGACGTCGGTATTGTCGGCGTACCAATTGGCCAGCGCCGCCATCATCTGCCGCGCCGAGTCGTTGATCGACCGGGCCGATTGCCCCTCGGGCCAATAGATCGGCGGCGCCGCGACATCGTTCGAGGACGAGTCCTGGCTGAAGTGGAACAATCCGGTCATCGGCAGGTCCGCGAAGCGCGCAAGCGTCCGGCTCCGGCGACGCCAGGGGCGTCCGGATCGATCAACTCGGCTGGAAGGGGATCAGCTCAGCGCGGCAGGCGCGCGAGGTAGGCGTTGAGATCGAAGGGGATCGCGCGGCGCGGGGGCGGCGCCGGCATCCGCGAGGGTTCGGCGGCCCCGGCCTGCGGGGATGCCAGGGCGGCGAGACCCTTGTCGCCCGCCACGAGCTTCAGCAGCGCGCCGTAATCGGTCGGCTTGTCCTCAGTCTGGGTCGGCGCCGTCATCGTCGGCGCGGACGCGGCCGATGACTCGATACCGGCGAACCCGAAGCGGCCGGAGGCGGAAGGAGAACCAGCCTCCGCCGGCATCGTCATCGCCGCATCGCCGCCGAGGAACGCCGCGGCCTTGGCCCGATGCCCCGCCATCTGGGAATTGACCTTGTCGGCCACAGTGCCCGGCGCGCCGCCGTTCCCGGCATCGCTGGCATTGTACCGGCCGGGGCTGCCCGCGTTGATCGTCGAGTAGAGGTCGAGAATGCCCATGCCGGGCTTGAAGCCGCGATCCACGAGGTAGCGCTCGACGGCCGGCAGCTGCTCCGCGAAGCTCTGGTCCTGGCTCGCGCCGTACTGCTTCTGCTCCGGAATGCCGAACTGAATCAGGCCGATATGGCGGTTGCCGGACCCGCCCCGGATCGAGGGGGAGAAGGTGCCGCCGGTCTCGTATGAGATCACCGTCCCATAGTCGGTCGGATCGGCGCCGATGCGCCGCGCCGAGGCGATCAGGGCATCGCGGTCGGCAGCGTTCATGGCGGTATCCTGAAACGACGAAGCCCCGCGCAGGGACGGGGCTGTCGGGTCCGGCGCGTAGCGCTGCGGACGGTGATGAATTCGCGGGTTTCGCCCGACGGGTCAAGGGGCACCGCCATCTATCCGCCGGGGTGCGTCTGTGGCACCATAAATCCATGGAATCGGGCTTGCTCAAAGCGCCTGGCGGGCGACCCGCAACTGGCGCCGGAACGTCTCTCAACGTACGGGGCCACGCCGACCTGCTGGATCGCCTGGACGTTTGGATCATCTCCAAGCCGGCGCGGCACCCATCACGGCCCGAAGCTGTGCGCCAAATTCTTGATGACTGGCTCGCCGGGCAAGGGCTGAAGCGACACAGGGAAGACCCGGATGGGGCGAACTAATGCGACCCCTCGAAAAAACATGTGGGTAATTATTAAGGCGGCCGTGGCAACCTTGGCCGTATCCGAGAGCGATGCATTTGCGCCGCAGTCGGGCGGCGCGTGATGATGGTCATGTCAGCGAAAGCGGCACAGCACCGGGAGCGAGGAGGGCCAGCGCGCCCGCGATACCGCCTGTCTGTTCCAGTTGATCGTATTGAACTCCAAGCTCTCATCCGAGAGACCGGCAGAACTGTCGGAAACGACAAGCAATTCGACCTGCTGCGCTCCTATGGCTCCAAAGATGCCTACGTGCACTTCGCGGGAGACATTGGGTTACTCAAGAAAAAAGCTGTCTCGATTGTCGGGACGCGGGATGTCTCCGAGGATGGAGCGCGTCGCGCTGCACGTCTCGCGCGCGAACTGGTCGGCGCTGGCGTCATCGTGATGAGCGGTCTAGCCAAAGGCGTAGATACGGCTGCACTCTCGTCAGCGCGGTCCGCTGGCGGCAGCCTCGCAGCAGTAATCGGCACGCCCCTGCAAAAGGCATATCCGATTGAAAATTCCGAGCTGCAGACGGAAATCGCCGATAAGCACCTGCTGCTATCACCTTTCGCGGAGGGGGAAGCCGTCTTCAAAGGCAACTTTCCAAAGCGTAATCGCGTAATGGCACTGCTTAGCGACGCAACTGTCATCGTGGAGGCGTCTGACACATCGGGAACCCTTCATCAGGCCGCGGAATGCATTAGGCAGGGCCGATGGTTGTTCATTCTGAAGTCAGTCGTTGAGGATCCCGGAATATCTTGGCCACAGCGGTTTTTGAAAGAGAATAGAACTGTCGTTGTTGAAAATATGGACGACATTCTTTCTAGGATCTGATTATGAAGGTCTGCTTTATATGCGGATACTGGTCTCAGCTAACAGATCAGATCCTCGGACGGCGGCCTTCAGACTATAGAAGCGCATATCGGTATGTTTGGGGTGTCAAGCACGGATCTTTCAAGGTTCCATTTTCGTTGATATTTGCTGATGGATCTCGTGAACATATAAATCCGAACAATTTCAATCAGGTTCGGAGGCGTTTCGGGCGATTTATTCGACTTCGGATGGTTGAAAATGGATGGGAGGACGCGCTTCTAGTGCATGTGCCATCCAAGTGTGCCGTGATTGGCGAGGTAGCTCCTCGCTCTTTGTTGATGCTGGAAGAAGCAGTTGCCGAAAACAGTTTGGCTAATGCTCTGTGTGATGCGATCCGTTAGACGGAACCTCTAGGCGCCGCTCATAAAGGTGGGGAGCGACGGAAGACCGAAATCGCTTCATTCTTGCGCGTTGTGCAGGACGTATCGGGGCGCAATATCGTTCTCGTTGATGATCTTCTAACGCGGGGTGGTACTATCCTCGCCTGTAAAGAAGCTCTTGAAAAAGCAGGGGCGAACGTCGTTGGCGCAATAACATGCGGAATGACAATGTATAGCCGGGACGTAAAACCATTTGGAAATCAAAGCTTCGAGTTAAGCGAAGAACTGGACGATTTCGAGAAATTGGCGCGAACATGAAACGTTCCAAGGCCCGCAGCCACTACCGCCAGCACACATTTGCCATCGTCGCGATGATCGTGTTCGCAACGCCTGCCGTTGCCGATTGTCGCTCTGCTGTAAGCAGCTACAATTCGGCGTTATCAGAAATCTCAGACTACTTAAGGCGTTACGCGCGGTGCGTGGCGGGAAGCCAGGGCAGCGATGACTGTAGCTCAGAGTTTCGCCGCCTTCGTAACGCACAGAACGATTTTGAGTCGGCGGTCTTAAATCACCAGAGTTACTGTCGCTGATGCCCCGCTGGCTTCAGATCACCCTCAGCCTCGCCCTGTTCGCCGCCGTTATGCTGGCCCTGCGCTGGGTGCTGCACGCCACGGTGCCGGACGGCATCCGGTGGGCCGATGCGGCGATCGGTGAAAACACCGTCACCGTCATCATGGTCGTGGTGTTCTGTGCCTGCGCATATTTTGGTTGGGGGCCATCACTTCGCGCCTGGTTGGCGAAGCGGCGCGGCTCCGCCGTTGGCCAGCGTCATCAGGCGCCGGGTGAAGAGTTCGGCGTTCGGCGACCCGACGGGCGATTTCGCGAGCGCCCGTAGATCGGGAAGCGCGCGCGGATCGAACATCAGGCGTGACAACGCCTCGCTCTGACCCAGCATGCTCGCCCGGGTCATCGCGTCGCTCGCCGTCCGTCGCAGACCGACCAGGGCGCCCGCCGCTCCACCTGTTGCACCGCCGACAGATGCGCCAGCGGCGGCGCCCGTGGTGACGTCCGAGATAGCATGCCCGATCCGGGTGTTTCCGCTGTCGAGGCGCTTCTGGATCGCCTGATTGAACGCGGTATCCGACCCCTTCTGCGGCCGGTAGCCGGTCGCCTCCAGCGTCGTCATGAGGCGATCGACACCCTTCCATATCGTTTCGCCGTCGGGCAGGGCCCGTAGCACCGCCTCGAGGTTCCGCCGCTGCTGCGGGTTTCCCCGGACGGCCGAGGCGAAACCGGCACCGCCGTACTGAGCGGCGAGACCCCGCTGCTGTTGTGTCGCTTCGTTGAACACCCCCTCGAGGTGGACCCGGGCCAGTTCGCGCGCCGCGGTCGGACGGTTGCGGGCGAGAGCCGCCATCGCATCGGCAACCTCGTCCGCGCTCCCAGGCAGCGGGTTGGGGCTGAACACGGCGCCGATCGCGCGCTTCACGTTGGGCTGCTCCGCGATACGGCCGAGCGGAGAAGCGAGGACGCGGTCGAGCCCGTCACGAGCCCGGACCACGCCGTCGAGGCGACCATAGACCTCCGGCAGCATCTCCAGCACGTCGGCGTTGTCGCGAAGAAGCCCGTTCAGCCGGTCGGGATCGATCGCGCCGCGCTTGTCCGTCGCCCCGTCAAGGATCTGCGTCGCCAGCCGATTGCCGTAGGCGGTCCGCGCCTCCGGCGTGGCATTGGCGAGCAGCTCGCGCGCTGCGGTAGCGCCCCGGAGGTGCGACGGCACCTCTTCCGACGGGGTCGCCATGCGGCCGGTGAGCGGATCCTGCTGCGTCACCCGTCCGAGAGGCGTGTCGCCGCCGAAGACATCGAGCGGGCGGCTGTTACGGGCGAAGTTCGCGTCCGCCGTCGCGACCTCCGGAGCACCCTTAAGCTGCTCGTCCAGGCTCGCGCGCACGGTCTGGAGATCGCGCACCTTCGTCGCGTCGCCATCGCGCCGCGCTAGACCGATGCGCTGATCCAGCCGCTCGCGGGCATGCAGCAGGCCTTCGACGCTCAGATCGGTCTCGCGGACGCCGGAGACCGGATCGGTGCCGACCTCGAACAGATCGCGGCGGACCTGGTCGAGCGAGGAACGGACATCGCCCTTGGCGGTGAGCGCCTGCCTGTCGAGCGCATCGACCGCAGCCTGTGGGTTCACCTGCCCGAACCGCGGCGCGGAAATCTCTTCCGTCACCGTCGTCGGCACCATGCGCGAAGACGGCCCGCTCATCGGCTCTTTGGCTGCCATGACGACGCGTTCAAAGGCGGTGAGGGGATCGGAATGCTCCCCGCGCACCAGCGCCGCCGCGGTACGGTCCAACACGCCCTTATCGACGGTCCTGGGATCGACGCCGGCCTCGGCGAGCGCCTTGCGGACATCGGCCAGGGCGGTGCTGGACGCGGCCTGGAACTCATCGCGCATCTGACTGAAGCCGGAGCGGTCGTCGCTGCCCTGCCAGTCCCACGGATAGGTTCGGCGACCGCGCTGCTCCTGCTCCAGCAGGCCGATCAGCTCGTCGTGAATGTTGCGCTCCATCCCGCCGCCGCGATCCGGCGGAAGGTAGCCCTCTTCGATCAGCTTCGTGCGCCAGTACGCGTCGATACCTTTGCCGTTCTCGCGCACGAGGTTGGCGACGCCAGGCTGATGAAAGCGGTCGAGCCCGGCGGCCTTCACGTCACCACGCTCGAGGCCGATACCACCGTTCTCGGCGATGTAGCGCGCCAGCGATTTCGCGCCGGGCGGCACCGGAGGCGCCTCCGGCCGGGTCGGCGCCAAAGACCCGAGCGTGTCCGGCCCCTGCGGAGGCGGATCGTAGCGCAGCGGCGCACCCGCATTGTTGTTGAGGGTCTGGAGCATCGGCTCGCCGGGCCGCTCGACGGTCACGGTCCGCTCGATGCCGATCCGATCCGGCGCGTCGCGGGCGGCACCGTAATCCCGGGCGGCTTGCTCTGCACGGGTCGCCTCGCGGGCGTCGCGCACGGTCGTCATCTCGCGCTGAATCACCTGCCCGGCGCGATCGGCCGAAGTGCGCGGCCCGACGGCTTCGCGCGCCTGGGTCAGGGCCATGCCTTCGGGCGTTTGGGCGATGCCGGAACGGGCCGCGGCCTGGACGTCGAAGCCCAACCCGGTCGGCGTGCTCAGGGTCGGCGTCACGCCGTCGAAAGCGGCGCGAGCGGCATTGTCGATGGCGGCCGGGCGCGCGGCATAGAGTTCGGAGGCGATGCGTCCGCCTTCACCGCCGGAGTTCGCCGCGACGCGCTCCAGTTGCGAGACACGCCCCGCCCGTCCGCCGGTGGCGGCGTTGAGCGCCTCGCCGACCGACAGCGCAACCGGACCACCGGGCGAGGAAAGCGCTTGGTCGCGGATGAACTGTGCCGACGCGAGTTCGGCCTCGCTCAACCCTTCGGTGGCCTCGCGCAGCAGCGGCATGCCCGGAGCCTCACCGCGCACAGCCGTCACGAGCTTGCCAATTCCGCGGCCGACCACCGGGCCGGCGCCACCGAGCGCGCCACCGGTCCACGCACCAAATTCGATGTCGTCGAGTTTACCGCCGCTGCGCACCGCAGAGTCGGCGCCACCGAGGGCGGCGCCTGAGGCTGTTGCGGCGAGCGTCCGGACCCCAAGTCCTCCAGCGCCTACTCCGAAGGCGGCCGGAGCCGCGGCGACGAGAGGAGCGGATCCCACCACCCCGCCGCCGATTTCGCCCGCAACGCTCGCGATAGGATGCTCGGCCGCGGTGTTCTCGCCGAAGCGCTCGACGTTCGCGAGTTCATCCGAGAACCGGGTATCGTTCTTGAGGGACCGGATACCGGCTGCGACGCGATTCACGCCGCCCAGGAGGTACGGACCGACCACCGGCACACCGTTGATGAGCCCGCGGCCGACGGCGGCAGAAGCATCACCCACCTGCCCGTCGGCGAACGGGTCATGATCAACCGGCACGAGCTTCGGGCCGGACGACGAAGCCGCCGGCGCATCGGCGAATGGATCGTGATCGACGGGGACCAGCTTCATCACTGCACCTTCAGGTACTTGCCGGGCCGTTTCGGGTCAGGGACGTACCACATGCCGTCGCCGGCCTGCCGGGCGCCTGCCGGAGCGCCCTGTGGCGGCTCTTTCGGGGCCGACGCCGAGGCGCCTTCGCGGGCCAGCGGGAACAGCGGATTCGCGGTCGCGTACTCGTCGAGCACCTGGTCGAACCCGGCATCGAGCCGGCCCTGGTTCTTGCCGGCATACTCGCGCGCGAGACGCGCAACATCCTGCTGGCGCTGCGCCAGCTTCCGAGCCACGCCGATCAGGTCCCGGTTGCCCTGCTCAGACTGCGCGAGCGTCGGCGCGGTGCGGCTGATGTAATCGCGATCGGTGTTCGAGATGCCGGGGCCGAGCGAACCGCCGAGGCCGTCGAGCACCACCTTGTTCGAAAGGGCGTCGAACACTTCCGCAGCGGAGGCGGCGCGGGGATCCTTCACACCGAGCGCACCGAGGAACTGGTTCGCCCGCTTGATGCCCTCACCGCCGACACCGGAGTAGAAGCCCGGCGTCTTCATCGCCTGCTCCATCAGCGCCAGGGTATTGAGGGTAAATCCGGCATTCCGGCCCTTCGTGGCGAGGTCGAGCTGATACTCGCCGTATCCTTTGCCGACCGTGGCGTCCTGCGCCTTCTCGGCACCCATGTTGATCGTGGTGCCGGCCTGGTTCACCGCCGAGACCTTGCCGTTCGCATCGCGCTGGTACGAGCCGGACGGCAGCCCGAGCCGGACCCGCTGATCCTCCGGCACCATCGACACGGATTTGTCCTCCTGCCGCTGGAGCGCGACGGTGCGCTGTCCGGTGCGGCGATTGACGCTCCAGGTGTTGCCGGCTTCGTCCGTCTCGGTGCCGTAGACGTCCTGCGGTTGGCCCGCTGCGGCCCCCTCTGCCTGCGCTTGGGCACGGGCCCGGATGATGCTGGGATCGTTTTCGCGCCCATGGTTCGGGTCGCGCACGATCTTCAGCGCTTCGGTGACGAGGGAGGTGTTCGAGCCCGCCGCCAGCGCTTCGGCGTCGGACAGGTCCGGGAAGGCGCGTTTCAGGATCTGGGCGTTGCCCTGTAGGGCGCCCGTCTCCTGCTGAAGCTTGCGCTGCTTCAGCGCGAGTTCGGCCTGCGCCAGATCGGTTGCGACCCGAGCTTTCTGGGCGGTCTGGTGATGATTGAGCCCCACGCCGACGGCAGGGCCGAACCCCGGCGTGGTCATCAGGCCCATGCCGATCGAGGTGAGCAGCCCGTCGGTCGAGCGGATGGCGCCGGCAGCCTTGTCGAGGAAGCCGGGTTCCTCGCGGGTCGGCGCGGTGGCGAGGCCAGCCTGGGGCTGAGGCGCGGCCATGATCGGCTTCGCGCCCTCCGCCGGCAGGTCGGCCTCAGGGTTGCCCGAGAACTCGGGAGGACGGGTCGGCGGCATCGGCATGCGCATCGAGGCCGTGGCCGCCTGCGGGGCCGCTGCCTTGGGAGCAAGGCCCGGAAACCCGTGAGGAGCCGGGCCGGCTGACGCCGATCCTTCGAGGCGGCGCACGTCGTTCTCGGTCTCCGCGATCGCGGGTGGAGCAGCCTGAGGGCCAGCCACCGATCCGCTCATCGGCGCAGGGTTGAATAGCCGAGCGACGTCGTTCGGGCTTACGGAAGCCGTTCCACGACCGACAGGGGATGCGCTCGCCGAGCCTTCAAGGCGGCGAACATCGTTTTCAGTCTCTGCGATCGCGGGGGCGGCGCTCTGGGAGCCGCCCATCGACCCGCTCATCGGCATGGGACTGAACAGTCGCGCGACGTCTTCCGGGCGCATGGACGCCGTCCCGAGACCGACGGGGGATGCGCTCACCGTCCCCTTAAGACGGCGCACATCGTCCTCGGTTTCTGCAACCGCGGGGGCGAACGGTGCACCGCCGACCGGCCCGCTGAGCGGCATACGGTTGAACAGCCTCGCCATGTCTTCCGGACGCATCGAGGCCGCGCCGAAACCGAAGGGGGATGCGCTCACGGCTTAAACCTTCCCGTAGAACTTCGAGGCGGTGTCCGCGCCGGCCAACGCGAGGCCGATGAACTGCTGCAAGGCGCTCGGCTGCGGGATCTTCTTCGTCTCCTGCCCGACGACCGTTCCGCCGAGCCCGGCGGCCGGGAATACGATGCTGCTGGCGAGCCCGAGCGACTTCCACGGCGCGGCCTGCGTTTCGTCGAACAGCTCGCGGCTGGCGTCGATTTCCTCCTGGCGGGCGGCATCGCGCGCCGCGCCGACGGTGGTGACATCGCGACCGCCTTGAGTGAGGGCGGCCTGCATCGTCGGCACCATGCCGGCAGCGGCGAGCCCCGCCGCCCTGTCGCCCTGCGCCCCCGAGAGCAGCGCGCTCGACTGCTGGAGGCGGCGGGTGATGTTGTCGGCATCGAGCCCGGCCAGTGCGGTCTCGCCCGTCAGCGCGTCCTTGAGCGCGCCCTGCGCCAGCCCGGCGCCGGTGGCGGCGATCGAGGCGTTGCCCTGGTTCACGCCCGCGACCTGCCCCATCAGCGAGCCGGCGAGGCCTGCGCGGGCGTTTTCGGCCGCGTCGATGGCGGACGCCGCCGAGGCCTGGCGACCCCGCTCAGCGCTGTAATCGGCATACCGCGCTTCGGTGCCGATCCGGTTGGCGGAGTCGGCGATGGCCCCGGCGAACCGGCCGGAGCCGTAGCGACCGGAGGCGGCGAAACGCTGCGCGACGGCGGTGCCGGCCTCGTTCGCTCCGCGGGAGATGATCGATTCCAGATAGGGATTGCCGGCGTCGAGGTACTTGCCGTCGGCGACGTCCTGGAGGGAGCGCTGGGTCTGGGACGAGCCCGAGGCCAGCCCGGCGGCAAGGCCCGCGACCGGCTTAGTATCCGTCGCGTAGGAGCCGCCTGCCAGCGCGGCGCCCGTGGTGGCCGCGACGTTGTTCGGATCGGACAGCTTGCCGACGATGGCCGAGGTGCCGCCCCTGTTGACTGTCGTGTCGATCCCGGCGAGCCCTGCGGTCGCGTCCCGCGTCGCCGCGGTCGTGCCGCCGGAGGCGGTGAGACCGTTGACGAAGCCCGCACCGGACTGCGCGACACCGACCCCGGCCTGAGCGCCGGACTTCAGCATGTCGAGCCCGGCTTGCGTGTCGGATCCGAGCCCGGCGGTGCGCTGGCCTCCGTAGACCGCCGAGCCCGCACCGGAGTCGAGCAGCCCGTTCGCACGGTTGACGATGTTGGTGGCCGCCGGGATGGCGGGGGCCCAAGGCGTCGATTCCTGCTTCGTGTTGGTGGTCTGCGTCTTCGATCCGCCGCCGGGCATGGTCAGAGGTCCTTGGACAGAGAAATCAGGGGGCGGCGGTGGTAGCCGCGGAAGATGCGTTCCCAGCCCGGACGACCGCACAGGCGCACGCTCATGGCGCCGAGGTGCCGCGCCCAAGCCTCGAAATCGGGGATGACGTGCTGCCACGCTCGCAGCGAGCCGCCGCCCGCCGCGACGAGTTCGCAGGCCACGGTGCCATCGGCCTGGAGACAGAACCGGGCGACCGCGGCGGCGAGGATCGTGTCGTCCCGGCAGGTCAGCAGGAGATGCGCCGCGCCGGCCCGGCAATCGGCAAGCAGCGTGTCGGTCGAGATGTCACCGACGCTCCGCTCGCAGGCCCGGCGGAGATGCCCCTCGACGGCGGGCCAGTATCGCACCGCCTCGACAGGCGGGATGGCGTAGAAGCGGATCATGGCTTCCGCACCTCGAAGCGGACCCGTCGCCCCTCCGCTCCGGCAGCGTGGCCGAGCGTGAACGAACCGCGGCCCGTTGAAAGGACGTGGATCCCGGCCAGTGCCGCACCGGCATCGAGCGGGGAGAGCAGCACGAGGCTGTTCGGACCACACCGCGGATCCAGAACCTGCGTGGTGGAGGCCGCCGCGAGCGTTGCCTCACCGATGGCGTTCGAACTGCCCTGCGCGAGATCGCGGATCGCGCGGGTGATCTTCGCGAACGAGGTCTCGAATTCGCCGGGGACGATCATCGGCCGCCCTCCTCGACGACGTCGGCCTCGACGCCCGTTGCGTAGGACCAGGTCGTGCCGGCCGGGATGCGGAAGCGGGCCCGGTGCACTCGCGCCGAGACGCGGCACGGCGACCAGCCCTCGACGTTCGGGGGCCGCTCCCTCGCATAGACCGGCGCGTCCGAAGCCTTCAAACTTTCCCGACCGCCGACGGCGGCGCGCCAATCGTCGGCATCCGAAGACAGGCGGACGCCGCGCGCGAAGGCGCGGTTCGGCAGGAACGGACGAAGGTCCGGCGTCTCGAACTCCGCCTCGAGCGGATCGCCGTTGAACAGCGCGAGCCGATTGTCGGAGGTGACCATGCCGAGCGCGGGTACGCCGCCGGCATAGGTGGCATCGTCGAGCGAGAGCTGCCCCTCGTCATCGAGCGAACCCGCGATGTCGTCGATCGACGTGGCGGGCGTGGCCGCGACGAGGCCGGCGCGGATCGAGAGCGTGACCGGACCCGCCCACCGGTCGAGCAGCCAATCGTAGACCACGGCTTCGCCCAGCACCGTCGGATCGGCGGCCGGCGCGCCCTTGAGGCGATAGGCGAAGAACATGCGCGGGCCGGTCGCGTCGCGGATCGCCAGCGTCGCGGCGATGCGGTTCGGGTCCACCCTGGACAGGAAGAACCGATTCACGCGCTCCGCACCGATCGGCGTGGAGCTCGAGCCGGCGAACGGGAAGGCGTGGAAGCCGTCGCGATCGACGAAGAACACCCGACCACCGACCCGGGCGACCGCCGAGGGCGAGACCGCACCGCGGTTCTCTTCGAGCACGGTGAAGCCGAACACCGCCTCACCGCCCGCGAAGTCCATTCGGCGCGTGGTGCGCTCCTGGAGGAGGAGACCGCCATCGCCGCCGGCCAACCCGGTGACGGCACCGCCGTCGGGGAAGCTCTGAATGTCCCCGTCGTGGCCATCCTGGACGCCGAGCGGCCAGGAGGCGGGATCGCCGATGTCCGACCACTGCACCGCGTTCGGGTCGGAGGCGAGGTTCCCAAGCACTAGGTACTCGCGCACCACGGCGACGAGGCGGGCACGCGGCGGCGGAAACGCGCCCCCCGCGCCGAGATCCCGGAATTGCTTCTCGATGTCGACGTCGATGACTTGGGGCGGGGCGCCGAGATGCACCGCAACGAGCTGCATGCCGTAGAGCGCGAACTGCCAGGAATCGTCCGTCGGCATCGAGTACGTGCGGGCCGCGTTCGACACGTCGACCCACTCGCCCCGTCCGAGGGAGCGATAGAGCTTGGTGCCGGTCCCGGCGAAGTAGACCGGCGTGCCGAAGCGCGGGGAGATGACCGCGACCGCGCCGCGACAGGCCGCGGGCAGCGCTATCGTGATCGGGACCGGCGACAGGATCGGCGCGTAGCCGTCGGCGCGCGGCACGACGTTACGGGCGACAGCCGACACGGTGGCATCGACCGAGGCGACGTCCGGCGCGTATGGGGCGAGCGGGGTGGCGGGCACGGATCAGCTCAGCGCCTTGGCGGCGACGTCCGCCTCCATCTCGGCCGTCTTCTCGGGACGGCGCCCGACCTTGCCTTGGCTCGAGCCGCCCACGAGCAGCTTGAGCCGCTCGTCAGCGTCGGCGCGCCACTTCGCGGCGTTCGCCTCGTCCTTCTGGAATTTGTAGGCCTCAGCCAGCACCCCGTAGAGGTAGAGGTGCGGCGCCTTCGCGATCAGCCAATTGGTCTGGGCGCTCGCCGACAGCGGGGGGATCTGCCGGTAGAAGGCGAGGTCGATCGATCCGGCGACGAAGGGCTTGATCCGGACCGCGCCCGCCAGGACCGTGAAATACTGCGGCGGGCCGTTCGGGCGGTAGCGGAAGGTGAATTCCGGGCTGTTCGGCTCGAAGAAGCGCAGGGAGCGCGGGCGCAAGCCTCCGGTGGCGCCGGTCCATTCCGCGCTGATCCACTCGACATAGTCGGCCGGGACAGGAGCCCCCTTGAGCGTCGCGTCGAGCGCGATGGTGGCAACCTGCTCCATACCCGGCGCCTTCAGGGCCGAGTTGAACCGGTTTTCGGTGAGCTGCACGAAGGTCGGGAAATGCTCGTCGATGTCGCTACGGGCGAGATACGCGCCCACGGCGTCGAGGAGCGTGTCGTACGACGTGATCGTTGCCGGATCGGCCATGGTGTTCTCCGGGCAGGCCAGCCCGGTCCCCTGCGCTGTGTGGCGCCGGCAACGGGACGATCGGGATGGGAGGGGCCGTCAGAGGTCGTGCGCGGCGATCCGGCCGGACGAAGCGATGACGTTCGAGCGCGCCCGCAGGCGGCCCTCTTCCTCGCTCACGAGAACGCCCTGCGCCTGCGCGAGCTTGGCGTCCTTCAGGCTGTTCAGCGCGAGGTGCCGCTTGGCCGACGCCGCGATCAGGCTGCCGGCCTCGTCGGTCCAGGCGTTGCCTTCGTCGAGCGGCGGCACCGGCAGCAGGACATGCGCGGTCAGGCGCACCGTCCATTCCCCGGACGGCATCGGCCAGAGCCGGAGCGACCGGTCGAAGTAGGAGAACCCGCAGGGCCGGGACGGCGCCGCGGGATCGTCGAGCGCCTCGATCGACGTTTCGGGGATGCGCCGGAGCGTCAAGACCTGGCCATTCTCGATGAGAACGGCGCTGTCGATCGCCATCAGGTTCGGGATCGCCGAGGCGTCGCCGGAGCCGTAGACGTCCGTCCCCGGCAGGGTCACGAACGTTAGGATCTGCTCGTTGAAGAAGAAGCGGACCGGCTGGTAGTGCCGAATCGCCCGCTCAACGGCGCGGAGGACCTGCGGCTCCAGGTCGGCCCGCTCGATGTCGTCCTCGATCTCCGCGACGAGTTCGGCCAGCGTCGGGCGGTTCTGCGCGTCCGGCATCGGCATCGCTCGGTTCGGGAGGAGGGGGCGGCGGGGCCGGTGGCTCCGCCGTCAGGAGCGCGGCGGCCGCGAAGTGCAGCCAGACCAGCGACATCAGCCGTCGTTGTTCGGCGCGAACTCGAACGTGAGCGTCGCGGCGCCGGCGACCGGGCCGCCCGTGATCGTGCCGTAGAGCGGGGTATCGGCCGCCAGCGGACCCTTGAGGGTGCCGGTGTCTGGGCGCTTCACGCCCGCCGCGGTCACGGCCGAGTCGCCAGCCGCGACGATGTCGTTGCCGCCCGGCGTGGTGCCGACGATCAGCGCCGCGCCGGCCGAGAACGCGGTCGAGACGAGCACCAGGGTACGGGTGATGAGCGCGCCGGCCGGGAGCGCGGCGGGCATCACGAAGGTGCCGTTCGCGAAGGTGACGGAGCGGCGGACATAGTGAATTTCCTGCTCGCGGTACTCGCGCGCGGGCGGGTTGGACGGGGGGAAGTCGGTGGCCATGGCGGGCCCTCTTCAGGATGGGGGGAGGAGGACGCGCGGAGCCCGTGGCCCCGCGCGCTGATCACTCAGGGGAGGGCGATGCCTCAGGCCGCGTCGGCGGGCTTGGCGTAGGTCGGGATGACGATCGTGCCGAAGTCGTCGCCGTTGTAGGTCGTCTTCTTCATGCCCCAGATCGCCCAGGCCGAGACCTCGAGGTTGCGCTTGTGGTCGAGCAGCTCCTCGTTCCAGCGGTAACGGGTGTCCCCGCCCGCCTTGCCGTAGGCGATGGTCGCCGCCTGCGCGCCGAGCAGCACGGCGCGGCGGGTGTTGGGGACCGCGGACTTGCCATCGGCCGAGACGCCCGCGGTGATGTCCTGGGCCTCGCGCAGGATGACGCCGTTGTACTCACCGAGCGCGCCGGTGAAGATCGGGCTCTCGCTCGACTTGGCGCCGGCCATGGCCGCCTTCTGGATGTCCAGCCACTGGCCCGCCGAGGTGTTGGTGCGCAGCGAGGTGATCTGCTCCGAGGCGAGGTAGAGGATGTAATACTTCTTCCCGTTCACCACGACGGGGCGGATCATCACCTTGCGGCCCTGGCCGCCTGTCTTCGCCAGCTCGACGGAGCGGTCGATCAGGTCGAGGGTGAAGATGTCGCCTGCCACGAGGGCGGCGTCGTTGGCACGGCCGTTCGGACGCATGATGCGACCGGCCGACGGCGCGGTGACGACGTTGTTGGCGGTAAACTTCTTGCCCAGCTCGTTGGCCGGGGTGAAGCCGCAGACGTGGTTGAAGAAGCAGACCGTCTTGCGGGTCTGGAACCAGTCGGCGAGGCCGGCACGGGCCTGCTCACGGAGATCGAACGGCACGCGCTGCTGGTCGATCGTGTTCTCGGACTTCACGCCGACGACGTGACCGAGCTCGTCGATCGTGACCTTGTCGGAGTTGGTGCCGAGCTGCTCGCCGTTGCCCTCAGCGACGTCCGAGGACGAGAAGCCGGGGCCCTTGAGCTGCATGCGCAGGCCGAAGGTGACCTGGTCGCCGTTGCCCTTCTTGGTCTCGGTCTTCTCTTGGACGACCGAGGCGTCGGAGGTGCCGATCAGGGGATCGATGTCGATGGACTTGTTGGCTTCGACCGCGAGCTTCTTCGACCAGAGCTTCACGGCCATCGGGTCGTTCTGACCGAAGGCGGTATAGGACATGGGGGTGCCTCTGAGGCTTGGGATTCCGTGGGAAGGGGCGTTGCGGGCGTGCGTCGCGCCGCGGACGGAAGCCGGGCCCCATGTGCCGTTGGGGACGGTGGTCGGACGGGAGCCGTAACGGGGCTCAGGCGGAGGCGCTGACGCGGCTTGGGCGGATCGCGTGACGTGCGATCAGGCGAAGCGGCATGCGACGGCGCGCCGGTCCGCGGATCGCGGGCAGCGTGTCGAGGATGCCGAAACTCGGAGAGATGCCGCAGACGGGGCCTGTGCCCGCACGTCTCGCGACGGATAGTCCTTGGGGCCGTTTTGCCCGTCGGGTCAAGGGGGTTCGCTGGCTGCCGCAGCGGGAAGATCCCACCGCATCTGCCACATTCAGTACTGTCAGCGGTTCGCGATCACGAAGCGCCTGCGATAGGGGCTGTGCCCGAAGATGCACCGTGGAAAGGCGAAATGTGCGCTCAGGCTTCGTCGATCTAGCGCTCAAGCAGAGCGTCAGCAGGCGTAGCGGTAGGTGTTCACTATCCGTACGATGATAGAGGCACACATCAGTCAAAGATCATTCGAACGATGCCGGGCTCATCACAGGTCGAATCCGTGTACATTGCAACGCTTTCCCCTGACGGCTTAGCAGGAATAATAACTCTTTGCGATGGGTTGCAATGAATAATAATTCATGGTTGCTTGCCTCCCCTCTCAACGGGAGCGATCGAATCACATGCCCGCGCCAATTGTGAACTCGCCTACGCCACCGCAGAGCAGCTTGCCGCCTGGCGAACACGTCATCCAAGATGACGCCTCCATTTTCTCGACAGTCAAAATCGACGACGAAGGCCGAGAAATTTATCGGCGAACCCTCGATTTTAACTTGGGATTTGAAACCATCTTACAATACTATCCAGACGGCACATCGTCGTATTCAACAAGTTTTGATGGTCAGTTTGGAATTAACAATTTGTACAATGAACAGGGATGGATTGTATCCCAAGAGGATACGTTGATTGGTTTCCGCAAGACGTGGAGCTATGATGCTCTAGGCTTCATATCGCAAACTTCATATTCTACGACAGATATAGCTACAGGGCCCCAAATCGAAAGAGAAACTGAGCGAACTCCAGAGTTTTTCTATACTACTAAAGACGTTTACTACGGGCCGACGGAATCTCCATCGTTCACTGTTCTTGGCTCAGAATTCGGAACGCTACGTATCAGCTACGACGCGTCCGGGCTCGTCAGCAACTTGGCCCAAACCTACGTATTCGGAAATACATCTAAAATAGTCGATCAGTGGAACGATGCTGAAGGAGCACGCATTCCGCATCGACATTTAGAATACAATAGAGACGGCAAGATCGTCTTGGAAGAACGCTTCGATGCAGGCGACAATCTCACCTACCAGACAAAAACACTTGATGATGGCGCTCATTACGCGATGAGTATGGCCCCTGATGGCCAGCACATTCAGATCACCGAAACAGATGGTTCAATCCGCATACAAGAAACAGTCCGCAACGACGGGTCTCTGTTCGTCACCAAGCTCGGTAATGGCGCGTCCGTCGAAAGCACGTCTCACGACGATGTTTTCACCAGCACCGAGGGCGGCGCAACTTTCGTCTTCAAGGACGGCTTCGGGGATGACGTGATACGCAATTTTCACACCGGTGGGGCTAACCACGACACGATCGTGCTCGATACCGATCGCGAGGTAAACAGCTGGTACTACAACGGCAACGACAGCATCATCATCGTTGGCAACGTCGATTACGATACCATCATCCTTAAGGGTGTGAATATCGAGCAACTTCACCAAGGCGACATTCTCATCGTCTGATCGCTTAACTACGGTGAGACCTGTCCTTGATGAGGGATGACTGCACTACCAAATCGAGGACGACCGTGAGGCTGGCCAGGCAGCTGGTCCCGAGACAGATCAAGGCATCTCGGGACAATAGGCATGTGGCTTGGAGTTACGCAGGTCGGTTTCGCTCGAACGCCAGCTTCGCGCCCGTTTCCAGACGGAAGTTGTCGTAGACGGTCACAGTGGATGGGATCGGGCCGAGGTACTCGCCGAAGTCAGCCGCGCCGCTCTTCTGGTACGACGGGGAGGGCTGCGAAGCGAAGTAGTTATTCCGAACCACAGTGCCGGTATCGGCAGAAGAAAACGAGATGTCATAGTTCGGATCGACGATGACATTGTTTTCGATCGTGATCGTCACTCCCGCATCGATCGCGGCAATATCCGCCAAGCGGACACCCTGCGTATGGCCAATACCGCGACGCATGTCGAAGTAATTGTAGCGAATGACGATCGAGCCCTTGAGCGTGCGCGGAACGACGTTCGGGAGGACCTGGATCGTGTCGTAGTGCGGATCTTCGAGCTGAGACTGACCACCGCCGAAGCAGAAATTGTATTCGACAGTACCCCCGCCCTCTGACAACCGGATATGGTCCTCCGGCATGTTCCAGAAGGCGTTGAACCGATACGTCCCCGACCCCGTCCCGCCAGGGTGCATCAGGAACGTCATCGGGCTGCCCGCCGCGTCGGCGATGCTGCCGCCCACGGTGTTGTTGGTGACCGTCGTGTTTCCGTTCTGCCGGTTGTCGATCAAATACGACTTGGTTTTGGTCGGCTTGAAGACGTTCTGATCGAAGGTGAGGTTGAGCGGCGTGCCCCCGGAGGCCGGGATGCGGATGCTCCAATCATCCTGAAACAGCCAGTCGGAGATGAGGGTCTCGCCGGCCGGGATCGAACTGGTGAGGATGATCGTCCTGTTGCTCGTGTCGCGCGTCCAACCCGTCGGCAGGGTTGCCGTCGCGGCATCCTTGAGCGGAGCGGTCGAGGTACGGCCGACCTTGCGGCGCCCGGTCAGGTAGGCGCTGCCCTCGTAGGCGTCGGAGCCTGGCACGTCGCTCGCCCAGGGCACGTTCGCGAGGCTCAGCGGCGCCGGATCGACGGCCGCGTTGACCCATCCCATAAACTGCTTCCACGGGACCACGGCCTCCATCGCGATCTTGATGTGAGTACGCGGGCCAGGATGGAGGCCGCTGCGATCATTGTAGGCGGCCGTCACCTTCGTTCCGGCGGTGAACGCTTGAGAGCCGCCGCCCGCCAAGGTGACGTTGTTGCCGCTGATGCTGCGCACGGCGCTGTCGTAAGCCCCGGTGCCGCCGGGGTTCACGATCACGATGTCGCCGACCTGGACCGAGCCGAGGTCTGACAGCGGAAGGGTGGTCGCACCGGACGCGATGTCGGCCGAGAGCGTCGTGTTGAGCGCCACGACCCCGAGCTTGTCGCGGTTGTTGCCCGTGTCGAAAGCAATCGGCCGCCATGCCGCGAACGATCCGGCGATATACGGCTTGCCGTCCGTCGCCAGATCCACGCGAGCCCGAGCAGTCGGATCGCCGTTGGGCGCCCCCTTGCCGATGATCTCGTTGGCGGCCCAACGGATGCCGGAAGACGTGCCGCCGTTGTAGGAGTCGGGGGCGGTCGTCGTTTGATTGGCGAGGCTCTGATAGCCGTCCGTGGACGCCGGGCGCTGAAGCAGCTCCGAGTGATAGATCGGGGTGTTCGGCCACTCGTCGTGGCACCGCTGGTAGAACCCGGTGAGCCACGAGTACGGATCGGCGACGGTCGCGGAGTTCGTGCCGTGGTTCGTGCCGATGAAGGTCATCGGCACCTTGCCGCCGTTGGCGTCGGTGGCCTTCTTCACCGCATCGAGCTTGCGAGGCCAATTGGCCCGGTTGGCCATATCCGACGGACGCGACCCCTCGAGGGCAATCGTGCCGAAGGGGATGCGCTTGCTCTGGGTGTTGTCGTCGAGGCCGCGCTGCCAATAGCCCATGCAGCCGCGCGGGGAGAGGAAGCCGGTGAGCGAATTTTCATTCGCCCCGGCCTGGATTGAATCGCCCGACATCAGGCCGACTGGGCGACCATCCCAGCCCTTGGCGATCATGTAACCAGGGATGAACTGGCGGGCGAGGCCATTCGAGCCGGTGAGCGTCCGACCATCGGTCAGGGCTGCGGCGAGGCTGCTCGTTGCGCCCATCGAGACCTCGCCGAGATCGTTGGCACGCACCGACCCCCAGACCTGCGCACCGCTCGCCGCGTTGAAGGCGATGCGGCACTCGATCAGCGAATTGGCCGGCAAGGTGACACCGGGAATGGCGTCCAGCAGGTAGCCGCACGATTCCGTTGACGGGTCGATCGCGAAGGCAGCCGTCGGGCAGGAATACCACTGCCCACCGACCTTGATGCTGAGGCCCTCGTAATTGATGACGTTGGCACCAGCGACTTCGGCATTCGCGGCGCCGCCAGTAGTCTGGGTAAAGGTTGGCAGGAAGAACCGCGGCTCCGTCGTCGGATAGTCCGGGGTGCCGATGAAGAAGCTCTGGACCTGATAGATGCCGGCCGCCGGGAAAGTGCCCGTCGTCGTTGGGAAGCGC
The DNA here is from genome assembly GCF_022179765.1 of Methylorubrum suomiense. Classification (GTDB taxonomy): domain Bacteria; phylum Pseudomonadota; class Alphaproteobacteria; order Rhizobiales; family Beijerinckiaceae; genus Methylobacterium; species Methylobacterium suomiense. Next base: position 414,383 of record NZ_BPRE01000002.1, read on the forward strand.
AGTCGCGTGGCAGCGAACATCCAGCGGGTCGGATCGCCCGCCGCCGGGGCCTCCACCGTCACCGTGATGTTGAACGTCTCGCCCGTGGTCAGCGTGACCGTGTAGGCCTTCGTGCCGACCGAGGAGGCGGTGAGACCGACGAGGATCGCGTTGCCGGCGGCGTTGAGCGTCAGACGGCCGTCGTTCGGTGCGATCGACTTCGCGGTCACACCGGCATCGAGGCCCGTGATCGCCGCGACCAGCGAGCCCTCAGACGCGCCGACCGTGAACTTGGTGGCCGCCGGGCCGAGACCGACGATGACGGCCGTGAACACGCTCTCGCCCGGCAGAGTCCAGGCGAAGCCGTAGCTTTCACCGCCGGCCGCTGCGGCGCTGAGGGTGTAGCTCGCCGCCCCGGTCGCCGTGACGGTGGCGGTGCCGAGTGTGGTCACCGTGCTGCCGACCTTCTTGCGGCAGACGGCGGTTGCGCCGGCCGGCACGGTGCCGGTGACGAGCATGGCGCCAACGGCGACCCTGCCGACCGAGGCAGCGGGCGAGTTGCCGCCGCCGAACAGGTTGAAGGGGTTGCGCTGGGCCATGGTTCAGCCCCGACGCAGGACGGTGACGGAGCAGGTCGCCGAGGTGCCGGCGGCCGAGACGTCCTTGACCGCGAGGTTATCGACGATGGCGGTGCCCTGCTGCGCGTAGAAGTCGAGCAGCGAGCCATCGTGCATCACGAGACGGAGGGTGCCGCCGACCGAGCAGGCCAGCGCGACGCCGTCACCGGAAGAGACCGGCGTGCCGGGCGTGATCGGCGCGGCGGAGCGATAGGCCGGCACCACCGACTGCGCCAGGGCGGGCAGCGGGGCGAGTAGAGCGCAGGCAAGCGCAAGGGTTCGGACAAGACGCATGGTGCGCTCCGTGGGGTCGTTCGGGGAGGGAGGAGGGGCTTAGGGGCGGTCGCCGACCCGCAGCGTGGTGCTCAGCACGGCGGTCTGGCCGCTCAGGAGCGTTGGGCGCACGCCGGGTGGCAGGAGGACGATGGCGACGACGACGCCAAGCGCGAGGATCGCCCAGCGCTTCGCCGGGGCGACGTACATGTTGGCCGGGATCATGGCCTCGGGCTCAAGCAGGTCCCAGCGGCGATACCCGACGTTGGCGGGCATCAGTCGACGTCCGCCTCGACCGTGACCGAGAAACGCTGCCCGCTCGCGGGGGTGAAGGCGGTGCGGGCCTCGAGCAGGGCGTAGATGTCCGATGCGCCCGCAGGCACGTCGAAGGCGATCGGCGGCGAGAAGGCCATGAAGCCCTTCGAGCCGTCGGAGAGGATGCCCTGCGCGAGCGTCACATCGGCGGAGCCGTAATAATTTACGTAGTTCGCGACCGCGGCGGCGAGCACGCCATTATCGCCGACGGCCGGTGCGACCAGCGTCTTGAACAGGTGAAGCCGCAGGGTGCCGACGAAGGCGGCCTGGTTGGTCGCCGCCCGAACCCGGATCACGCGGCCCGTCCCGCCCGGAATGCGGGCCACGCCCGGCAGGACCATGACGTTGCCGACGCCGGGCGCGGTCGAGGCGCCGATCAGGTCACCGACCGCATAGTCCGCGGTATCGGCCGGGCGGATCAGCACGCCCGTCGAGATGATCGTGGTGCCGCCGACCTGCCCGATGTGGGCCTCACCGGGGGCGTTCGAGGTGACGAGCGGAGCCGCGGCGACGCCCAGCGGATTGCCGGAGCGATCCACGAGCTGCGTGGTGACCATGGGTGCGGGCATCGTGCCGGGCTCCGTTCAGCGTTCGATCGAGGTGACCGCCCTTAGGCGGCCTCCCCCATGAGGCGGGCGACCTTGCCCGGGTTCTTCGCCTGGAAGGCCTCGAACTCGCTCTCCGACATGGAGGCGAGCATTTCGAGCGTGACCTCGCCGGCCGGAGCGCCACCGGCGGACGAAAGCGACTTTGAGGCAGCCTGCCCGGCAGCGAGGCGGGTCTGGCGCTCCGCTGCGGTCTCGGCGTGCGCAGCGGCCGGGGCGGCGGGCTCCAAAGCCTTCGGGGTGAAGCCGCGCGACTTGGCGAGGGCGAAGGCCTGCTCGGCGGGCGAGACGTTGCGGGCGAAGCAGGCGCGGACGAAGGACAGCTCGTCGGCGTTGGCCTGCGCGATGGCCTCCTGGTCGTTGAGGCCGAACATCTTCAGCTCGGCAACGCGACCGTGGATCAGGTAGGCGTAGGCATCGCCGTAGGTCGGTTCGGCCTGGACGAGGCGGGCGTGATCGCGCTGGAACGCGGAGACGATGCTGTTGCGCTCCTGGGTCTCGCGATCGGCCTCCGCCTGCTGCTTCTGCGCCTCCGTCATCTGCTGCTGACCGGAGGCGATTTCGGCGAGCCGCTTCTCGAGGTGCTGCACGTACCCGAAGATGTCCTGGTTCGGATCCGGGATGGGCTCGGGCTCAGCCGCCACCGGCTGGGCGGCCTGCTGGCCCTGCGGACCGGCCTGCATCGCCTGTGTCAGGAGCTTCAGGCGCTCGTCGCCGCGGGCATAGCGCTCCTGCAACTCGGCGAGTTGGCGCTCAGCGTTCTTGCGGCGCTCGCGCTCCTGATGGAACGCGCCATGACGGACGAACTTGCCCTTGTTCTCCTCGGGCGATCCGTCTTCCGCGTCGGGATCGACCACGTCGCCGGGCGCGGCAGCCTCACCGCTCGCCGCAGGGGCAGCAGGGGCAGCAGGAGCAGCCGCGGCCGCCTCGAGAGCAGCAGCGCCACCCGGCGCCGGCTCACCGCCGCCTACGAGCGCGGCAGAGGCCTCAGCGCCGCTCGCATAGGCGTCGAACGCGGCCTGTTCCTCAGCCGTGAAAGCATCATCGCCGCCGCTGTTCGCGTCGTCGTTCATGGTCGATTCCTCGTAACGTGATGGAGACGAAGGCCGGACTGACGCGCCGACCGTGCGGAAGGGTTAGGCCGCGAATGCCGCGGCGGGCTGGGGCGGTGCAGCCATGGCCGCCACCTTCGCGAAGCCGTCGATCCGGTCCTGTTCGGCCAGCCCGCGCTCGCGATCGGCTTTCGCGGCCTTGAGACCGGCGCCCGCCGTCATGTCCTCGATTTTCGCCACCGCGGTGCGCACCGCGATCTGACGCTGTTCCTCGGCATGCGGATCGGTCGGCGCGTTGGCCAGCAGCTCGCGCAGCTTGGCGACGAAGCTGTCGGGGAACGGCGAGTAGGGCAGCACCTCAAGGAGGACCTGAGGGGTAATCATGTCCTTGATGATCGGCAGGACTTGCACGAACGTCGCCCAAACCCGCTCCTGCTGGTTCGGCGAATTCGGCGCCTCGTCGATGACGACGTCGTACTGACCCGCCGTCTTGTCTCGCACGAGCGGCACGACGCGGGTGCCCTTATCGCCGACGATGCGGATCAGGCGCCCGTCGGAGAGGTACGTCTGGATGAAGTAGAGGCGCACGCGGCCAATGTGCTTGCGGGCGCGCCGCAGGGCATCGAACAGCGAGGCCAGGATCGTCATGGCCGCTTGCTTGCGCTGGTACTCCAGCACGCCGGCCTGCTCCTGCTGCTTCGCCCCCAGCAGTTCGAGGTTCACACCGGACGAGTCGCGGATCGACCCGATGGCGAACTCCATGAGCTGCCAGTGCCCCGACGGCAGGACCGGCAGCGGCTTTTCCTTCATCCGGCCGCCCATCAGCGCACCGTCGGTCATCCAAGAGATAGCGCCGGGCTTGGCGTAGGAGGCTTCGAACGCGGCTTGGTCCGGCACCGCGCCCTCTTCCATCATCATCCCGCCCTTGGCCTGGCGGTTGAGCATGTCGAGGGTCTGGCTCAGCCACTTGTTGGCGAAGCGCTGCGGATCGCGCATCGGCCGCACGATGCCGAACCACGAATTCCGGTTCTGGTCGCGGTCGCCGGTCAGGAACGCGTAGCTGAAACGGTCACCGGCCGGGGCCGGACCCTGCTCCAGGACCTCCGTCCCGAGGAAGGCGCGCCGATAGCGCCGCTTCATTCGGTGGACGATCTGAACCGGCATGGCGAGCACGTTGGCGCGCCGCTCCAGCACCGCAGCCTGCTCCGGCTCCATCTCGGTCGTCTCGCCCGTGGCCGGGTTGATGGCCACCGCGATGCGGACCCGTTCCCACCACTGGCATTCGACGATCGTGACGCGGGACGTGCCCTCGTCGGCGGTGCCGGGCCGATCGATGCGACGCTCGCCGGCCCCGATCTCGCGGTGCGGCTTCCCACCGTCGCGATCCTCAGCCCATGCCGCATCGAGCACGGACGGATCGGTATCGGGGAACAGCCCCTCCGCTTCGAGGCGATCCATGCTCTTCGCGCGAAAGATCCGGCGGGCATCCGAGAGGTTCCGCTTCGCCGCGGAGGCGTCCCAAAACATCTCCAGCGGGTTGACTCGATCTTCGCAGTACGCGCCGTCCGGATCGATCTCGTAATCGAGCCGCATCTCGACGACGCCGAGCCCGCAGATCGCGCAGTCGACGAAGGCGTCGGATTCCTCGTCCTCCGCCTCAGCCTCGTCCGCGAGGTAGCGCGAGCCTTCGGTGAGCAGCTCGTTCAGGGCGCCGTCACCGACCTCGCGCGGCAGGTATTGGATGTCCTGGCGCGCGTTGACCTCGGAGCCCGCAACCGCCTTGATGACCGGCAGGACGCGGTTGAACGTGATCGGGGGCCGACCCTGCTCCCGCAGCGCGGCCGCATCCTCCGGCGCCCACTGCTCACCCGCCACGAAATCGTAATCGATCCGAGCCTCAGACCTCCACTTCGAGGAGGCATCGCGATCGGCGCGGAACCACCCCTGCAACTTGCGCAGCAGCGCGGCATCTTCGAGGGCGGCCCGCTCCTCAGCGGACGCGGGCTCGCGATCGGCGTGGGTGTCCGTCATGCCGCCCAACCCGATCCTTGTGAGGTGCTGGCGCGCTCGCGACGGCGGCGCGCATAAACGTCGTTGGGGCCCGCCACCGTCTCATCGGGCGCGCGCGGCTTAGCGATGCCGACCGCGAAGTAGCGGAAGGCGTCGGCGCCGTGGCTGGCCCAATCGTGCAGCGGGTTCTTCGAAAACTGCTGCGTGTCGGGATCCACGTCGTAGCGATAGTTCCGCAGCGCCTGGAGCCCATCGGCGCAGCGGGTCTCATCGAAGAAGCACCGCCCGAACACCTGGCGCGCGGCGTCGATGCCGGCGGCGACGGTCAGGCGAGGCACGATGCGGACCCGGTACTTGGCGTCCCAGAGTTGCTGCTCGATGGTGCGCTTCGAGGCCAGAAGCTCGTTCTGCGCGTCGTGAGGGAGCCAGTTCTCCCCGTAGACGTAGGCGCGTTCCTCGGAGAGCGCCTTGAGCTTGTCGAGGTAGTGCTCGAGCGCGAAGCCGCGGTTCTCGTAATAGTCGATCAGCCGGAACTCGAAGCCGACCATCTGGGCAAACCAGATCGAGGTTTTGTCCGCCCGACCCAGATCCCAGAACGTGTGCACCGGCTTCGAAGGATCGAACGGAACGCTGGTGAAGCGCCCGTCCCGCGTCGCCGCCAGGATCTCGTTCGAGTAGATCGCGCCGTCGAGGACCTGCTTGCAGTGCCCCTCCCAGACCGTCTCATAGGCGATCGGGTCGCGGGCCAGCAGGTCTTTCGCTTCCTGCTGTAGCTCCACCGGAAACCACGGATTGTCATACCAATTGATGGTCGCGACTTCCGAATTTGTCGGCGGGTGCGCAATGAAACGCTTGTACGTTTCGTCCTCTGCAAGCTCCGGGTTGAAGCTGATCCAGATTTCCGAACCCGGTTTGCGGATCGTCGGAATCAGCGTGTCCCAGGACGACTTCGAGACGGTGCGGGCCTCTTCGACCCAACAGATGTCGACGCCCTCGTAAGACTTGATCTTCGTGACGTTATGCCGAAGGCCCTCGAACGAGAATTCGGTGCCGTTCGCCCCGATGATCCGCGTTTGCTGGACCTGATAGAAGTGGCCCAGCCCGAGCTTCTCGGCTTGGTCCTTCAGCAGCGCGTGCACGCTGTCCGCAGTCGAATTCTGGAACTCGCGGGCGCAAAGAATCCGGAGTTTCCGCTCCGCACCGAGGATCAGGAGCGCCCGAGCAAAGGCCCAGGATTTCCCGCCCCCGCGCCCACCCTTGGCGATCTTGTACCGCTTCGGCCGGAACAGGAACGCCAGCTTGCGCGGGAACTCAGCCGGGTTTGCCAGGGCCGTCGATGAAGGTGACGGCGATGCCGGCGACGAGGGGTGAGCCATCCTTGCCGCTCGCCTCAACCTGTCGCTTGTTCGTGAAGGCGTCCCCGCATTCCTTCGCGACCTGCTCCAGCAGCGAAGCCACGAGGACGGCGTTACCGCGCTTCTCGGCCGTCTCAATCAGGCGGGAGAGCGTCCGCAGGCGCACCACCTTGTGCGAGACCGCGATCGCCGCCGTATCGGCGAGGAAATTTGCGCGCGTGGCCTCGAACAGGTCGCGGAATTCTTGCGACAGCGCCGCCCCCGCGCGCTTGCCCGGGTCGTAGGCTTCGACGGCCTGGCGCGTCGTCTCGATGCCGAACTCTTCTTTGACGGCCTTCGCCACCTCGGAGGGGGTTTCGAACATCGCAAGTTGTTGAACGACGAAGCGTTTCACCTCGTCAGACAGTGCGTTCGCGCTCATCGGAAGCGTCAAGGTCCCGTCAAGGCCGCCGGCAGGTGCCGCACACGCTGCTGATGTCCGCCGAGCAGATCAGCGGGGCCCGTGCGGCGGCTTCGACGAGCGCCCGCGTCCGACCCGCCGCCGGGCCGACGCCGTACCGCTCGACGATGCCGACGAACTCTTCGACGTCATGGCCACGGATGCCGAACACGGGGCGGCCGGTCTGGCTGTTGAAGCGCGGCGCGCCCCAAGCGTCCTTCTTCTGGCCAGCGTGCAACAGCTCGTGCTCGACGAGGGCGCAAAACGTGGCGTCGTCAGCTTGGTCCGCGAATCCGGCATCGAAGGTGAGCAGGAAGTCTGGCACGTCGCCGAACCAGGCCATGATTTGCTGCGTCCAGCGCGCCTTCGCCCAGCGATTGCCGATGAAGGTCGCTTCCTCGCACAGGCCGACGACGGCGTTGCCCTGTCGCTCATTCGGGAGCGCGCACCAGAGCATCCCGAGCCGGGCGTCGCGGAGGTACGTGTGTTCCTCGTTCAGGAGCAGCGCACCTTCGTCGATGAAGGTCGCGCGGGCCCAAGCCTCCAGGTCGTGTGCCGGCTCGACGGGCGTGAGCGTGAGCGCGCCCTCAGTGCCGAGCAGGCTTTCCGGAGGCCGCGGGCGAGACAGCATCATGCCACCAGCGTCAGGCAGGCCGCCGGGAACCAGCGCTCGCCACCGGGCCACGCGCACAGGAAGCGGCGCGGATAGAGCTCCAAGTCGACGACGAGCATCTGACGTTTGCCGGAGTTGAGCCGGACACGGGAGCCGACGCCCATCATGCGCGCGCCATCCCCTCGACGCCGACGCATCGAGCGGTGACGCGCCACGGCAGCCGACCGACCGGCAGGCCGAGCGCGGCGGGCGGCAGGACGGCCGCGAGATCCTGGAGGCGAGCGGCGCGACCGTCGCAGGCGTAACGACCGCCGATCATCCGACCCGACCCGAGCAGCGGGCGACAGACCTCACCGCGGCAGGCGCGAGCCTCGACGCGGAAGCCCAGGACCTCCGCCTTCACCGGGGCGGACGAGCCGAGTACGAACAGCAGCGGCACGAGGCCGAAGGCGAGCCACAGCGGGTCAAGCCGGGGCGGGCGGGGATCGGCGGTGTGCATCAGAACCACTCCTCCCGAACGAGCGCCCGGCGGGCCTCGTCGAACCGCAGTTGCGCGCTGGCGACGGCCAAGGCGGTCTCGGCGTTGTGGTTAGCCTCGCGGGCGTCGCGGGCCACGTCGAGCGCGCGGCGAGCGGCCTCGAGGCGTTGCTCGGCGACCGACATCAGGCGGCGGCCCGCATGGCGGCCGGCGTGCCCCCGAGATCGCCGGTCGGCAGGCCGCCGCCAGGCACGACGCCGACGCTGAACAGCGAATGTCCGAGGCGCTCGACGGCGAAGGAGCGGGCAGCATCGGCGGAGCCGAACTTCTCGGCGCGCGCCGCATCCCGGGTCCACACCAGCGGACGCCAGCCGTTGGCGGTGTCGCCTTCGGTCTCGGCGTGGGTGAGGTAGCGACGGCGAGCGCCGGCGCCGAAGTAGATGGCGAAGGCAGTCACAGGCTGAACCTCGAAAGGGCGAGCCGACGCAGCTCCACCGGATCGGTGGCGACGTCGTCGGCGGGCGTGGTGACGAGCACGGGCGTCGCGGCCGGCAGGCGGCACACCGCCATCAGGATGCGGACGCGTTCGGCCTCACGGCGGATCGCGCTGGGATCGCGCATGTGCGCGCCGTAGGCGGATGCGGCCGGCTCGGTGCGGCCGAGGGCGATCGCCTCCGCGCGCGACATGGGGGAAGCGCTCATCCGACGATGGCCTCGTGCGAACCAGGCTGGAGGACGTGCGTCTCGGCCCCGTTCCATCGGAATAGGTACTCGACGGCGCCGCGGTATTTCGGATTGTCGAGCAGGTACGAGACGGAGGAGACCCGCCACGTTCCGCCGCTCGGCGAGGGGATGCGATCGGCGTTCAGCCCGTCC